>NZ_JNZO01000001.1 GCF_000717595.1 Streptomyces flavochromogenes
GCCCGCCCTCGCCCTCGGCCGGGCCTACGACGTGCTCATCCACCTCCATCGGGTCCGCGCGGCCGACAAGCTCACGCGGGGGGCGTCCGCCCCGTAGCGTGGCTTTCATGACCGCCATATCCCCGCGCGAGGCCCGGCGTTGCCACAACGCCCACCATCCCGTCCATGCGGCGTACTACTTCGTGTCCGAGCACGACGACGCCTACGCGGAGCTCGGTCTGGAGGGCGGTCCCATGGCGTACCTCGCCGGGCGGGCCGCGCCGCTCGGGGCGGTCGGCTCCGGTGTGGTCACGGCGGTCTTCTACAACTTCCACCCGGACCTCGTCGCACGGCACCTTCCCCGTGCCTGGGAGGTCGCCTCCCCCGCCGCCGTCCTGGAGGCCAGGCTGCGGATCACGGACGCGTATCTCACCCGGCTGCTGGGGCGCGAGGCGCTGCGCTCTCCCGAGATGGCGGAGGCAGCCGAGCTGGCGCTCCGGGCGGCCGAGGGGTGCCGCCGGCCCGGTCGGCCGCTGTACTCGGCCAATGCCGACCTGCCGGCGCCCGAGGCGCCGCATCTCGCGCTGTGGCACGCCACGACCCTGCTGCGTGAGCACCGCGGGGACGGTCATGTCGTCGCGCTCTCCCAGGCCGGTCTCGACGGTCTGGAGGCCCTGGTGTCCCACACCGCCACCGGAACGAACTGGCGGCCCGGGTATCTGCAGTCCGCGCGGGGCTGGTCGCCGGAGGAGTGGGCGGCGGCCCGGGAACGGCTGGTGGAGCGCGGGGTTCTCGGTGGCGACGGTGAACTGACTGTCGAGGGTGCCGAGTTGCGCCGCGCCGTCGAGGCCGACACCGACCGCCTCGACGTCGCGCCCTACGAGTGGCTGGGGGCGGAGGGCACCCGACGGCTCACCGAACTGGCCGGCGCCTTCTCCAAGGTGGTCCTCGCAGGCGGCGGGCTGCCGCTCAGGGACATCGGCAAGCGCTGAGGGCTCCGGGAAGGACTGCGAGCCCGGCCGGACGCGGCGGCGTCCGACCGGGACCGGCGTCATCCCGCCGGGCGAGGAGTCACCCGGCCGGGCGCGGCGACGTCCCGCCGGCGCCCGCCGGCGCCGGTCACTCCTCGGTTCCTCGCTCCTTCGCCGCCCGGGCCATCGCCGCGAGCACGTCCCTCAGGGCGCCCAGGGTCTCCTCGTCGTTGACCCTGCCGGCCGCGACCTTGGCCGTCGCGAGCGGGATGGGGAGCGATTCCGGGAGGATGTGCGCGCCCATCACCTCCAGGGTCTCCTTGACCCAGGCCTGGGCCCGGTCGCCCCCGGTCATCGAAGGCGACGCGGTGACCACCGCGACGGGCTTGTCCACCAGCTCTCCGCCGCCGACCACCCATTCGAGGCCGTTCTTCAGCACACCCGATGTGCCGTGCGCGTACTCGGGGCTGGAGATGAGCACCGCGTCGGCGGATTCGAGGAGCGCGCGGAAGGCCATGACCTCCGGCGGCGGGCCCTCGGTCTCCACGTCGTGGTTGAAGAACGGCAGCTCCCCGAGACCCTCGTAGACCGTCATCGACACCGGTGGCAGGCACAGTTCGGCCGCCGTGCGCACCACCGCGGTGTTGATCGACTCGGCCCTCAGGCTCCCGGATAAGGCGACGAATTTCATCTGGTTCCTTTCCTGCTTTCAAGACGTCCCAAGCATCGCGCATGGATCGGGGGTTGTCCCCGCGTGTCCGGCAGCACGACGCGCGGCAGCCACCGCCGCAGTGATGCGCCGGGCGACCGCCCGTCGGTGATCCGCGAGATAGAAGTGCCCGCCGTCGAACATGTTCAGCCCCAGGAAGCGTTCCGTCCGGCCCGCCCAGGCGGAAAGCCGCTCCCGCCCGACCACGGGGTCGCCGTCACCGCCGAACGCGGAGACGGGGGTGCGCAGCGGTTCCGTACGCGCCGCCGGCCGCCAGGTGTCGACGAGGGCGAAGTCGTTGCGGAATCGGGGGCCGAAGACGCGCCATGCCGCCTCGTCGTTCAGCACCGCCTCGGGTGTGCCCCCCACCGAACGGAGCCAGTCCCGCAGCTCGCCGTCGGTGAACAGGTGGCGCGCCCTGGGTGTCCCCCGGTCGCGGTCGGGCTGCGGCGCGCCGCAGGAGGACACGCCGAGCCAGACGGGAAGGGGGTACCCCTCGGCCTCCAGACGCCTGGTCAGTTCGTACGCGACGAGGGATCCCATGCTGTGTCCGAAGAAGGCGAAGGGGCGGTCCGTCCACGGCCGGAGCTCCGTGCCGAAGAAGGCCACCAACTCCTCGCAGTCGTCGATGAAGGGGGTGTCGGCGAGACGCCCCCGGCCGGGAGCGTCCAGCACGCACACCTCCCAGTCGGCCGGGAACTCGTGCTCCCAGCCCCGGTAGAGAAGATGCGATCCGCCGGCGTGGTGGAAGAGGAACAGCCGCAGCGCGGCCCCCGGCACGGGCCGGGGGCAGGTCACGGCTCCGTGTGCCAGCGGGCGCCGGCTCGACCGGCTGGCCGGGTGGGGCGCCACGGGTGTCCTCACTTCCCCACCGACGACATGGCCTCGGCGCCGGCATCACGCGCCGTCGAGGGCGACTCCGCGTCGGCGGCGTCCCGCGCCGCCGACGCGAGGACGTTCATGCGGGCGAAGTCCACCACCTGCGTCGCCATGGTCTCCAGCTGGCGCTGGACATGCGGATCGGTGCACGCGCCGTCCGGCCCGAAGCCGGCCGTCGCGGTGTTCACCACGACACCGAGGGGCGTGGGCCAGCCGCGCAGGGCATGGGTCACGTCGCGGAGCGCTGCCAGTGTGGACACCCCGCCCTGCCAGCCCTGGGCGACGGAGAGGCCCGCGACGGCCCGCCCGCTGAAGTACGGGCGGGCGTCGTCGCGCAGCTCCTCGACGTGGTCGAGGGCGTTCTTCACGAGTCCCGAGATGCTCCCGTGGTAGGCCGGGCTCGCGAGGACGAGGCCGTCCGCGGCGGCTATCTCGGACACCAGGCGGAGCGCCCGCGCCGAGCGGATCCCCTCCCGTGGGTCGTAGAGCGGCATCACCAGCTCGGCGCCGCCGATGCACGTCACCTCCGCCCCTTGGCGTTCCGCTTCGGCCAGGACGACGCGGAGTGCCCGCTCGGCCGTCGAGTCCGGCCGGGGCGAACCCCCTATTCCGACCACCCTCACGGTCCGCTGCACAGGGATTCGCCCCACTTTCTCGCTCCTTGAAATGGGCATGTGCCGGAAACGCCCCGGTCAGGCGGTCGCCGGCTTCGGCGTCGGCGCCGGGGACTCGCTCTGCGCGCTCTCGTGCAGATCGCGGCGGCGGATGAGGACGAAGGCGATGGCCGCGCCCACGGCGGCGATCACGGCGCAGACGACCATGACGTCGGCCAGGGAGTCGACGAAGACGGAGCGGGCCGTGGTCGTCACCTGGTCCAGCACGGACGGGGCCACGGCGTCCGCGAGACCGAAGGTGCCGCCGGTGGCGACGTGCTGTCCGACGGCCTCGGCCTGTCCGGCGAGTGCCGTGCCCGCGGCCGAGTCGACGAAGGCGTCGACCACCTTCTGGTGGAAGAGCGCGCCGAAGGCGGCGACCCCGACGGCGACGCCGACCTGCTGGAAGGTCTCCCCCATGCCCGAGGCCATGCCGGCCTTCTCGGGCCTGACCACGCCGATGGTGACCGCGGCGCGCGGCGGGTTGAAGAGGCCCATGCCGATGCCCGTGACGATCATGCTGGGCAGCATCGCCGTCCATCCGTCGCCGGGGCCGACGAGCACCATGAGGCCCATGCCGACCGCGATGAGGCCGATGGACAGACCGATCAGCACGCCGGGTGCCACCTTGGCCAGCAGGCCGCCGGTGACCGCGGCGACGATGAAGAGAGTGATCATCATCGGCATGAAGCGCAGCCCGGTCTGCCAGGGCGAGTACCCCAGGACGTTCTGCACGTAGGAGATCTGCAGGAAGACGGCGGCGAGGCTGGTCGCGTTGGACAGCAGGGTGGCCAGGCAGACTCCGGTGAAGGTGGGCGTGCGCATCAGGGAGAGGTCGAACATGGCGCGTTCGCCGCGCGCCCGCTCGATGAGCACGAAGGCGACGAGCAGGGCGAGGCCGCCCGCGAACGCCCCGACGATGGGAGCGCTGGTCCAGCCGGAGGACTCCGCGCGCAGGAATCCGAGCACGAGCAGGGTGAGACCGAGACCGAAGGTCAGGATCCCCGGCCAGTCGACGCCGTGCGCGGCCGGTTCCCGCGACTCCCGCAGGCGCAGGGCGCCGACGGCCAGGGCCGCGACACCGATGGGCACGTTGATCAGGAAGATCCAGCGCCAGCTGAGCGCGTCGGTGAGGAATCCGCCGACCAGCGGCCCGAAGGCCAGGGCGAGACCCGCGACACCGCCGAAGACCCCGAAGGCCTTGCCCCGGTCGGCGCCCCGGAACTCGTACCCGATCAGGGCCGGACCGACGGAGAACAGGACCGCGGCACCGATGCCCTGGACGCCGCGGGCGATGTTGAGCGCGAGGACGTCCTGCGCCAGACCGGCGGCGAGCGAGGAGAGGGTGAAGAGGACCAGGCCCGCGTTGAAGACCCGCTTGCGGCCCAGCCGGTCGGCGAGCGAGCCGCCGGTGAGGAGGAAGGCGGCGAGGGTCAGGGTGTAGGAGTCGATCACCCACTGCAGGTCGGAGAAGTCCGCCCCGAGGGAGGTCCGCAGGTCCTGCAGGGCGACGTTGACGACGGTCACGTCGAGCATCAGCATGAACATCGCGACGGATGCCAGCGCCAAGGTCCATGATCGGGCGCGACCGGCCGCCGGCCCGTTCTCCGCCTGACTGTCGACGGCTGCTTCGGCTGACATCACGTTCTCCTCATTGCTCCGCGGCACCTCGGTGCCGCTGTTGTCGGTCTCTTGTGCGCGCGAACTCTTCGCGTTCACAGGGGCTCTCGCGTGTGGCTCGGCGCGGGCCCGGGGCGCCACGTCCGGCTGCCCGGGTCGTACGCCCCCTTCTCCGCTCCCCGTACGCCGGTCACCCGGACGAGTGCGCGGCCGTCCGGTCCGACCACGGCCAGGTGCTCCTCGCCGGAAGCGGGGTCGTACCAGTGGCGCAGGTCGAGCCCGTCCGGCCAGTCGGCGGCCAGCTCGTGGTCGTTGGCCGGGGTGTACAGGTCCACCGAGTCGAGCCCCGTGGGGACGATCACCGGTACGTCTTCGGGCCGCCTGCCGTCGAGTACGGACGTACGCAGCAGGCAGTCGAGGGCGACGCTCGGCAGGAGGAAGCGGGAGAGGACGCCGTCGCCCGGCGGAAGGGTGAGGCGCAGTTCCGCGGAACCGCCGTCGGCCGTCAGGCGCGGTCGGCGCAGCGCACCGAACACTCCGCTCAACTCGACCGGTGTGCCGGAGAGTTCATAGGTGTTGGGGGCGTCGCGGCCGCCGGCCGGGGCGGGTGGGCACCACGGACCGTCGGGGAGCGCCCGGCCCAGGTGCACCATCATGCGGGAGTGCTCGCGCTCCGGCACGGGGCCGGCCGCGGGAGAGGTGATCCGTACGCGCACCCGGTCGCCGTCGCGGACGGCCGACACGCACAGCGTCCGCGGCCAGCGGTGCTCGGCGGCCCGGATGAACTGGGACAGGACGACCTCGGTGATCCTCGTCGGGAACATGCCCGGGGCCAGCTCGGCCGCCGCCTCGGCCGCCATCTCCAGGATGAAGGTCCCGGGCACGGTCGGCCGGCCGTCGACCCGGTGCTCCAGGAGGTACGGGTGCGCGTCGAGGCCGACCTCGAACGTCCACAGCGCCGACGTGCCGTCGTACCGGCGGGGGCCGGTCAGGAACGCCCGCCGCACGGTCGGTGCCGGGGTGCGGCGCCGCTCCGGCACGGTCCTGGCCGCCTTCTCGCAGGCCTCGCGGAAGCCGGGTGCCCGGCGCTGCAGGGTCGCCCAGTCGGCGTCGCCGATCCAGGTGGTCGCCAGTCCGTGGCTGCCGCGGCCGCGGAGTTCGGCGCGGAAGAACTCCCGGCCCTGGGCGTCGGTCATCTGGCCGATCTCTCCCTGCCGGGCCAGGAAGGCGCCGCCCGGGGTGTCCGCGGACGCCATGCCCGATTCGACCCACAGCCCGGAGGCCGGAGCCACCTCGTCCGCGCCCTCGGTCGCCCGCGCGTGCGCGGCGGCGAGCAGCAGGAACTCGTTGGCGGCGCCGTAGTCGGGCTCACCGCGCAGTCCGGCGAACGCGGACACGGAGCCGACGCTGCACCACAGGGCGGGTCGCCGGTCCCCGAGAGCCGCGCGCAGATGCGCGTAGCCGCGGACCTTCACATCCCGCACGGTCCGGAAGTCGGCGAGCTTCTTGCGGCTGATGCCCGCGGAGCGGGCCAGTCCGGCGCCGTGCACGAGCACGTCCACCCGGCCCTCCACGGCCAGGATCTCGTCGATCACCGTGCGCACGGCGTCCCGGTCCAGGACGTCGCACTGCCGGTAGTGGACCCGAGCGGCGCCGCAGGAGCGTTCCAGCTCCCGGATCGTGGCCGCGCGTTCGCGCTCCTGAAGGGCACGGTCGTAGCGGCGGCTGAGGGCCGCGGGGGTCTCGGACGGGTGGAGCGCCATCAGCTCCCGCAGGGCGTCGGCGCGCGGCAGACGGGCCAGGGCCGACGCGGACGGGTCGGGCGCGGGTCCCGTGCCGAGCAGCCAGACGCTGCGCGGCGTACGGTCGGCCACCATCTCGTGGACCAGGTGGGCGGTGAGTCCACGGGCGCCGCCGGTGGCCACGATCACCGGGTCCTCCGGCAGCCCGAGCCCCGTGGCGGCGGGCGGCGCGTCGACGGGCAGCAGCATCAGCTCGTGCCGCACGCCACCGGAGTCGTACGCGACCGGGATGAAGCGGTGCGCGGCCGTCTCCTCGGCCAGCCGCGCCAGGGCGGCCCGCGCGTCCGCGCCGTCGACGACCAGCGCGAACACCAGGCAGCCGGAGAGCTCCTGGGACAGGCTGCGGACGAGCCCGCCGAAGAGTCCCACGGCCGGGAGGGGCGTCGTTCCGTCGACGGCGTCGAGTGCGAGGACCGCGAGGCAGCCGCCGTCGTCGAGTGGGGCGGCGTGGTGCTTGGCCGCCATGAAGGCCAGGTCGTGGAGGTCGAGGACCCGCTGCGGCACGTCCCAGCCGGAGGCGGCGTCACGCGCGCCTGCGACCACGACGCGGATCTGGCCGAACGACCGGCCGTCCGTGGCGAGCAGGCTCTCCAGTTCCTCCGGCCGGTCGAGGCGGGTCACGGGAAACGGCAGGGTGGCGTCGCCCGGTGCGGTCCGGGGAGCGACGACGAGGCAGTCCGCCGGTATGCCGGCGTTCCGCAGCGCGCCCGGCTCGTCGGTCAGTACGAGACTTCCGGCGGGAATCGCCGCGATGCCGGGGCGGACGTCGCGGGCGGGCACGGGACGCAGCGCGAGCGCGTGCCGCGCGAGATGGCCGCTCAGGGAGTCGGCCGCCTCGGCCCGGTCCGGCGCGGTGGCATCGGCCGCACGGGCGGGGGCCGGGGTGTCCCTCGCGGGAACGCCGGTGTCCCTGCCGGGCGCGTCGGCCTCCCTCTCGGGAGTCTCGGCCCACCCCTGCGGTGTCACCACGATCACGGGCGTGTGGTCGTCCTCCCGCGGCCGGACGACCGTCCGCTTCGGCGAACCGTGCAGGGCGTGCAGGATCGCCACGGCCCCCTCGGCGCCACGGTAGTTGCGTTCCCGTACCCGCTCGGCGTCCTGGGCCTCGACGGATCCGGGGGTGCTCCCCGTCACGAGCTCCACCCGCCCGAGGACGGCCATGCCGTGCTCCCGGGCGACGCTCAGCCGGGTCAGGACGAAACCGACGGCGGCCTCCGCGTTCTCCTTGCTTCCGTGGGTGGGTACATGGTCCGTCGTGGCGTTGACCCCGATGACCACGGCCAGGTCCATCTCTCCGTCGCGCAGATAGCGGATGGCGGTGGCCACGGCCGAGTTGGTGGAGTCGCGGCCCGCGTCGAGCGTCATGTTCGGACCGTGCAGGTCCAGTCGTTGCACCACCCGGGCGGCGATGACGTTGGGCATCAGTCCCGGATAGGCGTCCTCGTTGACGGGACGGGACAGGGCGCGGATCGCGTCGTCCAGCGTCCGGGGCGGGAGGCCGGGCCCGGCCAGCCTGTCGAGCAGGTCGTCGCGGTAGCAGCGCAGGTCCGCGCCGAGTGCGGCCCGGGTCGGCCCGGTGTGGCCGACGAGTACGCCCGTACGCGCGGCGAGCGCTTCGTTCTTCGCCCAGTCCCCGGCGAGGAGGTCGGCGCAGCGCACGGCCATCAGCTGGCTGCGGTCCATGGCCGCGATCGCCGAGGGCGCCAGGCGGAGTTCCACGGGGGAGGGCAGCGGATAGGCCTCGCCGAAGGACGCCGGCCAGTCGGCGGCTCCTCCCGAGACCCAGCTCGCGATGCGCCGCTCGTCCGGGTCACCGGGGAGATGCGCGCCCTCGGCGACCACGACGATCGGGTCGTCCTCGGCGGATGTCGGCGGCGCTGCGGCGACCGGGGCGGCCGGGGGCCGGTCCGTGAGGACGAGATGGCCGTTCGTCCCGCCGAAGCCCATGGCCGACACGCCGACGGTGCGCGGGCGCCCGGCGGCGGCGACCCACGGCACGTCGTCGACCGGCACGTGCACGGCCGTCGACACGCCCTCGGGCAGCTCGTCGAACTGCCGCTGCGCCGGGATGACTTCGTGCCGCATGGCAAGGAGTGCGTGGATCGCCGATACCGCTCCCGCCGCCCAGCCGGCATGCCCGACCAGCGACTTGTTGGAGGTCATGGTCCACGTCTTGGCCGGCCCCGCGCTCTGGGTGAGCGCGCTCATCTCGGTACGGTCGCCGGTCGGCGTTCCGGTGGCGTGCGCGACGATCCAGTCCACGTCATCGGACGTGACGCCGGCGGACCGCCAGGCCCGGTCGAGGGCGATCTTCTGACCGGCGGGGTTGGGGGCGTAGATCGCCTTGCCCCGCCCGTCGGACGATCCGCCGAACCCGGCGACGAAGCCGAGGACGGGGTCGCCGTCGGCGATCGCCCTGGCGTACGTCTTCAGGACGAGCATCGCGGCGCCGTCGCTGAACAGCACGCCGTCGGCGTCCCGGTCCAGGGAGCGCACCCGGCCGGAACGGGACAGTCCGCGGAGTTTGGAGAACAGCACCAGGTTCTGGGCGCTCAGCGCGAAGGCCCCGCCGCACAGGGCCACGTCGGTCTCGCCCGCGCGCAGCGCCCGGACCCCCAGGTCGACGGTGTAGAGGGAGGAGGAGCACGCGGTGTCCACCACGACGATCTCGGCGGATTCGGGGAGATCGGGCGCGGCCATGCGGGCGATCCGGTACGGCAGCACGTCCTCCGGAGACGCGGAGGCCAGCGGGTAGAGCGTGTCGAGGCCGTCGGGCACCTCCTGCCCCGCGTCGGCGAGGATCCCCCGCACCCCGGCCGAGACCAGGCTGTGCTCCAGGTGGTGACTGCCGTCGGGGGTGAGGCCGACCGCGAACAGCTGCCGGTCGCCGGGCCGGACGGTGACCTTCTCGGTGGCGCCGAGGAGCGAGTGCCGGAGCCACAGCGCCGTGTACTCCTCGCTGTCGAAGGCTCCTGACTCCAGTTCGTCCCGCAGACGCGGGTGCGGTTCGAATCCGGTCATGAAACCGGACACGCGCGCGTAGGTCTTGTCCTCGGCGGTGGTGTCCGCCGACCAGACGGAGTCCATGTCCAGCCGGTCCCCGGGTTCGCCGAACACCGGCTCGCCGCTCTTCAGCAGCTCCCAGAACTGCTCGGGCGAGCTCGCTCCGGGCAGGGCGAGTCCCATGCCCACGACGACGACCGCGTCGTCGGCGGGCGCGGCCCCGACCGGTGGCCCGCTGACGACCAGCGTCCTGCCCTCGACGGACGAGGCGTCGTCGGACAGCAGGAACCCGACGAGTTGCGCGACGCCCTCCGCCGCCTGCGTCTCCGCGTCCTCCCGCACGACCACGGCGTTGACGCGGATCCCGTCCCGCCTCCCGGCGCCGGGATCGCGCACGAGGTCGGTCACCGTCTCCGGCGCGGGCGGCGCCGTGACCGCGTGCACGATCGCGCCGAGCCCGTGCGGGGCGACGAGGCCGACGGCCGCGGCCGTCGCCGTCCGGGCATGCTGCGGTCCTGCCTCCCCGGTCACGACGTTCACGAGCGCGTCGATACGGCCGGAGCGGCCGTCGGCCGGGCCGAGCGCGGCCCGTATCCGGGGCTCGTCGTACCCGTCGCAGGTCACGACGTGCGCGCCGAGCCGGGTGAGTCGCCGCGTCACGGACGTGCCGAGCGGCCGGCCGGCGCCGACGACCAGGACGGTGCGGCCGGAGAGATCGTGGGACATGCTGGCTCCCGATTCGTAGATCAGCGCGCGGACGGCCGTACGGCGGTGATGAGGTCGGCCAGGTCGGCGAGGGTGGGCTGGGCGACGAAACGGCCGTCCACGGCCGACTCCCCCAGACCGAAACGCGCCGACACCTTCCCCAGCATCTCCGCCCTCTTCAGCGAATCGCAGGTCGGCCAGGTCGGCCAGGGTGGGCTGGGCGACGAAACGGCCGTCCACGGCCGACTCCCCCAGACCGAAACGCGCCGACACCTTCCCCAGCATCTCCGCCCTCTTCAGCGAATCGGCCACCGGAGCGGACGCGGGCGGCGCGGACTCGGTGGGCGTGCCCACCGGGGCGGCGCCGCCGGCGCTTCGCGCGGCCCGGGCCGTGCCGGTGGTGTCCACCTCCGGGACGGTGCGCCGGACGAGTCCGGAGAGGCCCGCCCGGCCGCATTCGACGAAACGCCGCGCGCCGTCGGCGTGCAGCTCCCGCACGGCGGCCATGAACCCCACCGAGGTGGTGAGCTGCCGGACGAGCAGGGCCTTGAGGTCGGTGTCGTCCTGGACGTAGCCGCCGGCCACCGGCGAGTACACCGCGGCGCGCAGGGGGTGCTGCCTGATGCCGGTGATGGCCTCGCCGAAGGCGTGCGCGGCGACCGCGAGCATCGGGCTGTGGAAGGGGAAGGGAGCGTTCAGCCGGGTGGCCTGGACGCCCAGTGCTTCGGCGAGCCGCGCGACGACCTTGACCGCCTCGTCGGGCCCCGACACCACCGTCTGGCGGGGCGCGTTGGAGACGGCGACGGCCAGTCCCCGATCGGCGACGGCGCCCACCAGGTGGGCCGCACGGGCGGCGGGCAGTTCCAGGGCCACCATGCCGCCGTCCGACGGGCAGTGCGCCAGGAGGGCCTCCGAGCGATGGCAGACCAGGCGTGCCCCGTCGGCCGGGGTGAAGGCTCCGGTGACCGTCAGCGCGGCGATCTCGCCCATGCTGTGGCCGACCACGACGTCCGGCGTCTCCTGCCGTTCCGCGATGCGGAAGCTGCCGACGGCCGCGGCGAACACGGCGAGTTGCAGCGCGAAGGAGTCCGCGCGCACCAGGTCCGCCGCGGAGGGCGCGTCGGGCTGCCTGAGCAGGTGGGAGACTCCGCCGCGTCCGAACTCGGCCGCTATCCGGTCGACCGTGCCGAGGACCTCCGCGACCTCGGGCGAGTCGTCGCCGGCGAACAGCCCCGGGGTGTAGCCCCCTTGACCGGGCAGGAGGAAGACCGTTTCAACCGCCATCATGCGTCCTTTGCGTCCTTCGTGAGGTGAGTGGCATGGACCGGGTGCACCGGGAGGCGTCACCAGGTGACGGGCAGTCCGCGGACCCCGTACAGCACCATGTCGTGCCGGAACGGCAGGTCCTCGAGCGGTCGGCCGAGCGTGAGCGTGGGCAGGCGGCCGAAGAGGCCGGCGAACACGGTGCTCAGCTCGACGCGGGCGAGCGTCAGGCCGATGCACTTGTGGAAGCCGTGGCCGAACGCGACGTGCGCCTGCGGGTCCTTGCGGTGGATGTCGAAGGTGTCGGGTTCGTCGAAGACCGCCGCGTCGCGATTGGCCGCGTTGATCATCACCAGGACGCCCTCACCCGCGCGGACCTCCTGTCCGCCGACGGTGAGGTCCTCGGTGGCGGCGCGAGGCAGGCCCGCGTGGTTGATGGAGAGGTAGCGGAGCAGTTCCTCGATGGCCTGCGGGTACAGCGACGGGTCGGCCTTGAGGTCGTCCAGCTGGTCGGGGTGCTCCAGGAGGGTGGCCGTGCCCAGGCCGATCATCTGGGCCATGGTGTCGTAGCCCGAGAGCATGAGGAGGGCGGCCAGTCCGACGAACTCGTCGTGGCTGATCCGCCCCGCCTCCTCCTGGGCCACGAGACGGCCGAGCATGTCGTCGGTCGGCTTCTGCTCCCGTGCGGTGACCACCTCGTCGAAGTACGCCATGAGCTCGCGGGCGGCGCCCTCGGCCTGCTCGGGGGTGCTGCTGCGGTCGAGGATGGTGTCCGTGAGGGTCACGAAGATCCGGTGGTCCTCGTACGGGACGTCGAGGAGCTCGCACATCACGGTGGCGGCCATCGGGAGGGCCAGTTGCGTGACGAGGTCGGCGGAGTTCCCCTGCCGCACCAGGTCGTCGAGCAGCTTGTCGAGGATGGCCTGCATCCTCGGCCGCTTCGCCTCCATCTGGGTGATCAGGAACTCGCGGGTGACCAGACGGCGCAGCCGGGTGTGGTCCGGTGCGTCCTGGTTGAGGAAGAAGCCGGGCGGCAGCGGGGTGTCGCCCGAGATGTAGGAGGGGTAGCCGGGTGTCTTCGGGTCGGAGCTGAACCGGGTGTCGGTGAGCACGGCGCGGGCGTCCGCGTGGCGGGTCACCACCCAGACGTCCTCGCCGCGCGGGGTACGCACCTGGAAGACCGGCTGCTCGGCGCTGAGTTCGCCGTACTGGGGCGGAGGGTCGAGCGGATGCCGGCGGGGCATCGGGAAGGCGGGCACGGCAGGAGCGGTCATCACGGACTCCACGGGGTCTGGGGGCGGGCGGCGCCACCGGGAGGGGCGGGCAGGAAGCCCGACGAGACGAAGTAGTCGAGGTAGAGGTCGAACAGTTCGCGGTCGACCGGCTTGCACGCGATGTCCGAGCCGTCGAGCGCGGCGCGCAGGTTGTCGGTGCGGAACTCCGGCCTGCTGCCGCGGTAGCCGACCTCCTCGGCCGGCTGGTCGGCGCCGAACAGCGGCAGGTACAGGGCGAGTTCGTTCTCCTCGCCACGTTCCACCGCGGCGGCGAGTTCGCGGTACCAGCTCCGGTAGTCGAGGCGGCGCAGCGGATAGCCGTAGGCGACGATCAGATCGAAGATCGCGTTCATGCTGACGGACCCGGCACTGGGGACGTTGAGGACTGCTTCCGCGCGGCCTCCGGAGAGCGCGGTGTGCACCACCGTGGCCGCGCAGAAGTCCACCGGCACGAGGTCGAGGAGCAGGTCGTAGTCCAGATAGGCGCCCAGCTGGACGCAGCCCTTGATCAGGTGGTTGATGAAGGTGTCGGACGAGCAGGCCCCGGTCGTCTGCGATCCCGTGATGGCGCCGAGGCGGTACACCTGGGCCGGCACCCCGCGGTCGCGGGCCTGGAGCATCAGGCTGTCCGCGACCCACTTCGACTGGCGGTAGCCGCCGACGACGTGGTCGGCCTCGGTGAGCCGGGTCTCCGCCCAGCTGCGCTCCCCCTCGTGGCCCGGGTACACGCCGATCGTGGAGACGAAGTGCACGGCCTTGATCCGCGTGCGGCAGGCGAGTCGCAGCACTTCGAGGGCGCCGAAGACGTTGACCGGCTTGATCTTGGCGTAGGGGACGATCCAGCTGGAGATCGCCGCGTTGTGGATGATCAGTTCCACCTCGGCGGCCAGCTCGTGGTAGGTCGCCTTGTCCAGCCCGAGGTAGGGACGCCCGGTGTCGCCCGGGACTCCGACGATGCGCTCCTCGTCCCCGTCCCGCAGCAGCCCGTACTCGGCCAGGTTCCCGAGCACCCGCTCGCCCGCCTGGTCCGGCCCGTCGGCGCGGACGAGGACGTGCACCGTGACGGCCGAGCGGTCGAGCAGTTCGCGGAGCAGGAAGGCCCCGGTGTATCCGGTGCCGCCGGTGAGCAGGACCGTGCGGTACGGGCCCGTCGACGCCGGTGCGGCCCCTTCCTCGGGGACGATGTCGGCGGGCAGCACGGCGTCGGCCGCCATGGCCTCGCTCGTGACGCCCCGGGGGTTGCCTGCCCCGGTCACCGTGGGGTCGGCCTGGGAGCTGACCATCCGCGCCAGCTGGGCGACGGTGGGGTCCTCGAACATCCTGCGGAGGTCGAGGCGTACGTCGTAGATCTCCCGTACCTGGGCGGTCATCTGCAGGACCGTCAGGGAGTCGCCGCCCAGGTCGAAGAAGCTGGTCTCCACCCCGACCTTCGGCAGACCGAGGAGGTCCTGCCAGATCCGGGCGAGCTGGGTCTCGACCGGTGTACGGGGGGCGACGAAGGCGGTCTCGGGGGTCTCCTCGGCCGTCAGCGGGGGCAGGCTCCCCCGGTCCACCTTGCCGTTGGGCAGCTTCGGCAGCTCCGGCAGCACCACGAAGTGCGCCGGGACCATGGCGTCGGGGAGGTGCGTCCTCGCGTAGGCACGCAGGGAGGAGCGCAGTCCCGCCGCCCAGGCCGACGTCAGCGGGTCGTTGGCGAGTGGTCGGGTCGCGCTCATTCCGTGTCCTCAGCGTCGTCGTGGGCGGGGGTCGGTGCGCCGAACACCGCGTCGAACGTGTCCAGCCGGCCGCCCGGTGGCACCAGGACCCCGACCTGGCGTCCTTGCTCGGCGGCCAGGTCGAACAGCTCCTCCGGACGGGCTCCGGCCTCGTCGTCCAGGTCCCACAGGAGCCGCTCCAGGTCCCAGCCGGTGGCCGTTCCGTCGGCCTCCTCCAGGGCGCGGACCGCGGCCGCGGTCCGCAGCAGCCTCCGGTTGGGGATGCCCGTCACCACCAGGTCATCGGTGCTGTCGGCCAGTCGCCGCCGTAGGCCGTCGAGACCGTTGTCGAGCGCGTCCCAGGAGACACGGCGGTCGGTCGCGGCGGCCGCCGGCCGGTCGCCGATCAGCAGGGTCACGTCGTAGCGGAAGAGGGAGAGCTCGTTGTCCGCGTGGCCGCGCTTCAGCTCGACCCGGACCTCGCCGACACCGTCGAGGTCCGCGGCGAGCCGGTGGAAGAAGGCCGGGGACAGGCAGAGTTCCCGTTCCTCCTGGAGCCGGCGGGAGACCGCGGACCGGATCTCCTCGACCGTCTGGAGCGGTCCGGCCCGGTGCAGCGCCACGGCGGTGTGGAACTCGGGCAGCATCTCGACCGAGCGGACGTCGCCGACGAAGACCGCGCCTCCGGGCCGTACGGCGCGTACCGCGTCGGTGAGCACGGTGCGCAGGTAGTCGGTTCCGGGGAAGTACTGCGCCACCGAGTTGATCACCACCGTGTCCAGGCTTCCCGGCGCGAGGCGCGCCAGGTACTCGGGACCGGACTGCTCCAGGTGTACGTGCGCGGGGAGCGGTCGTCCGAGGGAGGCGGCCGCGGCGGTGAGCGCGGCGGGCGAGAGGTCCACGCCGTGGTACTCGCCGACCTGGTCGGCCAGGTTCCGAAGGACGAGCCCGACGCCGACGCCGATGTCGGCGAGCGCGGTGGGGCGCAGCGCGCGGATCCGGTCGACGGTGTGCCCCAGCCATTCCCGCATCTCGGGGACGGGGATGGGGTCGCCGGTGTAGCTGCTGAGCCAGCCCGCGAACTCGCCTCCCTCCTCGGGGGATTCGCCGGACGCTGTGTAGGCGCTCTCCCAGACCTCGCCCCAGCTGCGGACGTGCGCGTCCTGCACCGAGGCGTCGGACAGGGAGTCCGCGGGAGACACGTAGGCCACGAGTTCCGTGCCGTTGGCTCCGTCGACGGCGGTGACGGCGACCGCGTCGAGCCTCGGATGGCGTGAGAGGACGCTCTCCACCTCGTCGGGCTCGACCCGGTGACCGAGGATCTTGACCTGCCGGTCGACCCGGCCCAGGAACTCCAGGCTGCCGTCGGCGCGACGGCGCACCCGGTCACCGGTCCGGTAGAACCGGCCGGTGCCCTCCACACCGGTGACGAACCGCTCGGCGGTCAGCTCCGGCCGTCCGATGTATCCCGTCGCGACGCCGTCCCCGCCGATCCACAGTTCGCCGGAGACGCCGACGGGGAGGGGCCGGCCGCGGTCGTCGACCACGCGTACCTCGGTGTTGGCGATCGGCCGGCCGATGGAGATGCTGTCGGCCGTCGCGTCCCGGAGCGCGTCCAGTTCGTGCACCGTCGACCAGATAGTCGTCTCGGTGGGGCCGTACATGTTGTGGATCCGTACCTCGGGCAGGGCTTCGAGCAGTCGCCGCGCGAGGCCCGGCGGGAAGGCCTCCCCGCCGATCAGCAGGGCACGCAGGCCTCGCAGCGCCTCCAGTGCGCCGGGTTCCGCGGCCACCGCGGTGAGGAGCGAGGGGGTGCCCTGGACGAGGGTGACCCCGTGGCGTTCGCAGAGTTCGGCGAAGGAGTGGGCGCCCTCGGCGACCTCGGTGTCATGGCTGTCACGGAGGCGGTCGACCCAGGTGAGGCTCTCCATGACGGCCTCGGCCTCGACACCGAAGTCGACCAGGCACGCGATCTCGTCGACACCGGCGGCGGCCAGCGCGCGGACGAGTTCGACGCAGGTGTCCGGGGACCCGAACAGGCCGGAGGTCTCGAAGTACCGGTTGATCGCCATGTCGATCACCGCGTCGATCTGCTCCTCGGCGCCCATCTCCGGGAGGTCCTTGCCGGTGGAGGCGAAGAGCGTGCGCCACAGCTCGGTGGAGCTGCGGAGGTAGTCGCGGAAGGGCTCGCGCGCCTGCTCCCTGGCCCGCTCGGTGTCGTCCGACATGAAGGTGTGCACCATGACGGTGACCTGGCCGGGCCCGGTGTGCCCGGCGGCCACACGGGCCTGCCGGTACGCCTTGATCTTCTCCGCCAGGTCGTCGGGGCTCTGGCCGAACAGATGGGTGAGCAGGTTCGCGCCGGACGCTCCGGCCTTCTCGAAGGTCCCCACGGTGCCGACCGAGGTGAGCCAGACCGGCGGCTCCGCCTGGACGGGGGCGGGGAAGATCCGTACGTCGACGGGTTCGCCGCTGCCTCCGATCCGCCGCACCGGTTCGCCGCGCCACAGCCTGCGGAACTCCGCCAGCTGTTCGGACATCAGCTCCTTGCGCACCGAGAAGTTCTCGGGCCGCAGGACGAAGTCGTTGGAGTTCCAGCCCGCGGCGAACGCGAGGCCGACCCTGCCGTCCGAGAGGTTGTCGACGAGCGCCCACTCCTCCGCGATGCGTACCGCGTCGTGCAGCGGAGAGACGACGCTGCCGCAGCGCAGGGCGATGCGGTCGGTGATGGTGGCCAGCGCGGCGGACATCACCGAGGGGTTGGGGTAGAGGCCGCCGAACTCGTGGAAGTGCCGTTCGGGCGTCCACACCGCCTCGAACCCGTGGGTGTCGGCGTACCTGGCGGCGTCGAGGACCAGCTGGTAGCCCTCGCGGTGGGACGCTCCCGCGGACGCGGCGAAGAAGAAGAGGCTGAATCCGAGGGGCCGCTCCCTCGTCTCCGACTGCGGTACGAGACGGGTGATGACGCGCTCTCCCGCGACGACCACCTTGGCGCCGTGGGTGAGCGGCCAGAGCAGTTCGAGGACGGAGATGTCGAAGGAGACGCTGGTGACGGCGAGGACGACGTCCCGACGGTCGCAGCCGACACGTTCGTCCATGCCGGCGAAGAAGTTGACGGCGTTGCGATGCCGGAGGGCGGTGCCCTTGGGCTTGCCGGTCGAGCCGGATGTGTAGATCACGTACGCCGTGTCGTCGCCGGAGACCTCGACGGCCGGCGGTGTGGCCGGCGCCCGCTCGATGATCTTCGCGTCCACGGCGATGTCCACCACGCGCGGTGCGGTGATCCCGTCGGGTGTGCCCGGTCCCTTGACCAGACAGCCGATGCCGGAATCGGCGGCGATGTCCGCGAGCCGTCCGCCGGGGAACGACGGGTCCATCGGCACGTACGCGGCGCCGCTCTTGAGCACCGCGAGGAGGGCGACGACGAGGTCGGCGCCGCGGCGCAGGCTCACGCCGACGAGGTCTCCCCGTCCGACACCCCGGCCGCGCAGATGGTGTGCGAGGCGGTTCGCACGGGAGTCCAGCTCGGCGTAGCTCAGCTCGTCGAAGCGATGGGCGACGGCGATCGCGTCCGGGTGCGCCGACACCTGGCGCTCGAACTGTCCGTGCACGGTGTCGTCGGGGTCGTACGGGACGGCGGTGTCGTTCCACGCGGCCAGCTGGGCGTGCTCGGCCGGATCCATGAGGTCGACGGCGGTGAGCCGTTCCGACGGCTGCCGTGCCACGGCCGCCAGGGCACGCTCGTAGTAGCCGGTGAGGCGTGCGCAGAACTCCTCGGGCAGGACGGCGAGGTCGCAGTCGAGCCAGAGCTGCAGCCGGCCCAGCTCGGGGTCGATCAGGAAGTTCACGGCCAGGGGGTAGTTCGTCTCCGCGACGCCCACGGTGACGGCCATGAGACCGTCCGCCGACCGGTGCCGGTCGCGGTGGAAGTCCATGAAGTTGACGTAGCTGTCGAGCTGGAGGCCCTCGCCCACGTCGTGCTGCATCTGCGCGAAGGGGTAGCGGCGGTGGGCCGCGGACCGGCGCTCGTGGTCGAAGACCCGTCGCGCGGTGTCCAGGAGGGTGGCGGAGGACACGTCGAGGCGCAGCGGGAGTGTGTTGAGGAAGACGCCGATCGTCTCGTCGCCGCCCTCCTCCTCCAGCCGGGCGTTGGCCACGACGCCGGTGAGCACCTCGTCGCCGCCGCCGACCAGCCGCAGCACGGCGAGGTGCGCGGTGGCGAGGAGCGACTTGAGGGGCAGTCCCTCGCGTCCGGCGAGGGCCCGCAGCGTCGCGGCCACGTCGTCGTCGACCGGTACGTCGTAGCGGTGGTTCGCGGCCGGCCGCGCGCCGTCGGGGTGCTCCTGTCCGGCGGTGCGGGAGACCAGCCGGGTGGGCTCGGCGCCGCGCAGCAGCCCCGTCCAGTAGTCGCGTGCCCGCTCGTCCGCCAGGGCGCGGCGCTCCGCGGCCACGAAGTCCCGGTAGGCCGAGCGGACCGGTGGCAGGCGGAGTTCCTCGCCGGCGAGGCGCGCCCGGTAGTGGTCGACCACCTCTTCGAGCATGCGCATGTCGCTCCACCCGTCGAGGACGACGTGGTGCTCGATCACCGACAGCTCGAACGCCTCGGAGCCGCAGGGATGCGCCACGAACTTCAGCAGGGGCGCGATCTCCGGGTCGAAGCGGGTGAACTTGGCCGCCTCGACCCAGTCCGTCACGGCCCGCAACCGGGCCTCGTCGTCCAGGCCTCCGAGGTCCAGGCCGGTCTCCAGCGGGATCTCGACGTGGCCGTGGACCAGTTGCAGGGGTTCGGAGAAGCGGGCCAGGTCGAAGGAGCAGCGCAGGGACGGGTGCCGGGCGGCGGTGTCGTCGATCGCGGCCCGCAGGGCGTCCTGGTCGAGGCGGGTCGCCACGCGTGCGCTGGTCACCACCCGGTACACCGAGGAGTCCTCGGCGTAGGCCGCGTGGTAGAGCATGCCGGCCTGCATGGCACTGAGCGGGTAGGCGTCGTCGAGCCCGTCCGGCAGCAGCAGCCGGTCCGCCGCGGAGAGCAGCCCGAACGGTACGCGGTCGGCGGAGGGCTCCCGGTCCTCCAACGGCCTGACGATGCGCGCGAGTTCGCGTATGGAAGGGCCCTGGAGCAGATCGGCGACCTCGAACGTACGGCCTTCCCGCTCGACCTCCGCCCGGACCCGGATGGCGTGCATGGAGTCGCCGCCGAGCACGAAGAACGAGTCGTCCACGCCGATCTCGTCGATGCCCAGGACCGTGCGCCACGCCTGGTGGAGCAGGCTCTCCTCGGCGGTCCGCGGCGGCGTCACGGTGCGGACCGGCCGCGTGTCCGGCATCGGCAGCGCCTTGCGGTCCAATTTGCCGTTGGACAGCAGGGGCAGGGCGTCGAGGGTGACGAAGTGCGCAGGGGCCATGTAGGCGGGCAGGCGCTCCCGCAGCCACTCCAGGAGCTCGGCCGGTTCGGGCGCGGCGCCGTCGGGCACGACGTGGGCGATGAGCCGGCGCCGGCCGTCGTCGCCGAGGGGCGCCGTGACCACCGCCTGCCCGACGGCCGGGTGGCCGAGCAGCGCGGACTCGATCTCTCCGGGCTCGATGCGGAATCCGTGGACCTTCACCTGATGGTCGAGGCGCCCGCGGTAGAGGACGACCCCGTCCTCGCGGAGCACGGCGAGGTCTCCGGTGCGGTACAGCCTGCCGGGGCCGAAGGGGTTGTCGACGAAGCTCGCGGCGGTGAGCTCCGGGCGGTTGAGGTATCCCGAGGCGACCTGGACGCCGCCGATGTACAGCTCGCCGGCGATGCCGTGGGGCAGCGGGCGCCCCTCCCGGTCCAGGACGTACAGGCTGGTGTTGGCGACCGGCCGCCCGATGGGCACCGGCCCGTGGGCGTCCTCCGGGGCGCACCGCCAGTGGGTGACGTCGATGGACGCCTCGGTCGGCCCGTACAGGTTGTGCAGTTCGGGTCCGGCGCCGTACCGCTCGAAGAACCGGCCCACGGTCTCGGAGCGCAGGGCCTCTCCGCTGCAGACGACACGGCGCAGGGCCGGCATGTCCCGGCTCGTGGGCTCCGCGAGGAAGAGGTCGAGCATCGAGGGGACGAAGTGCACCGTGGTGACCCGGTGCCTGCGGATGACGTCGGCGAGCGCCCGCGGGTCGCGCTGGGCTCCGGGGGCGGCCAGATGGAGCACGGCGCCGGCGAGCAGGGGCCAGAAGAACTCCCAGACCGAGACGTCGAAGGTGAAGGGCGTCTTCTGCAGGACGCGGTCGTCCGCGCCGAGGCCGTACTCCTCCTGCATCCACAGGAGCCGGTTGACCACACCGCGGTGCGGTACGGCGACGCCCTTGGGCCGGCCGGTCGACCCCGAGGTGTAGATGACGTACGCGGTGTCCTCGGGTGCGGCGGTGCGCGGGAGCGGACCGGGCTCGGAGAGCGTGGCCGGCAGCGTGTCGACCGCGATGACCGCGACACCGGCCGGAGCCCCCGCGCCGGTCCCGGCGCCGGCGAGCCTCTCGGCGAGGTCCGATCGCGTCAGGACGGTCCGCGCTCCGGAGTCCTCGACCTGGAACGCCACCCGGGAAACCGGGAGTTCGGGGTCCAGCGGCAGATAGGCCGCCCCGGACATCAGTACCGCGAGCAGCTCGACCACCAGGTCCAGCGAACGCTCGTCGTACACGCCCACCACCTGGCCCGCCGCCACCCCGTCGGAGCGGAGACGGGCGGCGAGGCTCCGGGCCCGGCACACGAGCTCGCGGTAGGTCAGCGAGCCGTCCCCGGTCTCCGCTGCGACGGCGTCCGGCGTCCGGTCGGCCTGCTCCTCGATCAGTTCGTGGAGGGGCCGGGTGAGATCGAAGTCCCGTGCGTGGGCGTCGGCTTCCTTCTCGACCAGGGCGCGCTCGGAGGGCGTCAGCACCTCGATCTCCCCCACGGGCACCTCCGCGTCCGCCCGTACGAGGGTCGCCAGGAAGGCGGCGAACCGGTCGCGGTGCGCGGTCAGGGTCGCGGCGTCGTGCAGTTCCGGGTGGGGGTCGAACGCCATGCGGAGGTCCGCGCCGTCGGAGCCTCCGAAGAACTCGATCGAGAGGTCGCGCACGGGCCCCGAGGACAACTGACGGACGGTGCCCTGAAGTTCGGCGAAGCGCAACCGTCCGTCGAACGACACCACGTTCACGACGACACCCGGGGGCTCCTCGGCCGCACCGGTGCGCCGGAGCTCGCGCTGCAGCGCCTCGCCACGGAACCGCTGGTGTGCGAGCACCTCACCGGCCTGTGCCGCGACGTGCTGGACGAGCTCACGGAACGGCATGTCGGAGCGTACGGACATCCGCAGCGGAAGGACGTTGGCCAGCATGCCGGGCGTGGTCAGCGCGGTGCGCGTGGTCCGGGCCCGCACCGGGAGTCCGACGACGATCTCGTCCTGTCGGGTGATCCGGTGCAGGTACGCGGCCGTAGCCGCCAGTACGACGACCGCCCACGGTGTCCCGTGCGTGGCGGCCGTCTCGTCGATCCGCTCGACCCGCACGGAGGGCTGGAACCGCTCGGCCGGCCGGGACGCCCCGGTCCCCCGGTCACTCAGGCTGATGCGCTCGGGCCACTCGGCCGCACCGCCCAGCCAGTAGGCGCGGTCGCTGTCCTGGGCCGCCGACGCCCGGTACTCGGCTTCCTCGTCGAGGAGATCGCGGAGTGTGCCCGCGGTCCTCTCGCGGACCGGCGTGCCCTGCTCAAGCGCGGTGTAGATCTGCGCGAGCCTGCGCCAGTGGAGGACCTGGCCGTATCCGTCCAGCACGATGTGGTGGTAACGGAGATGGAAGAGGAAATGGTCCGGGGCCAGTCGAAGCAGCGTGTGGGTGAACAACGCGTCCTTCGCGAGGTCGACCGGAGTGGCCAGGTCCGACCGCGCCCACTCCTCCGCGGCGCCTGCCGGATCGTTCTCCCCGCTGAAGTCCCGGAGATGGAGCGGTGCGTCGACATCGGTCGGCCACTGCCACGGGTGGCCCTTCTCATCAGCAACGAACCGAACGCGTAAGGCATCGGCTTCGCCGACGGCCCGCCTGACCGCTTCGGCCAGGTTGCCCTCGTCCAGCCGCCCCCGGATCTCGACGTATCCCCCGCAGTTGTGGAGGGCGCCGCCGGCGTCCATCTGGTGGGCTGTCCACACTTCGTGCTGCGCGGTGGACACGGGTAAGCGCCCGGCAAAACTGTTCACGAGTCACTCCGTCATTCGGTTCCGAGAAGGCGCACGCCACCTGCCGCCCCGCCGCACGACGACGTGGGCGGGGCGTGGCGGAAGCAGGGCAGGAGCGCTGCGCACTCAGTGCTTGCAGCCTGTGGAGACTGTGGCGGCGCGGGCCGCCTCGGCGAGCCGCGAGAGCCCGGTGAGAGCCGCTACGTCCGGCGGCGTGCGAATGGCGCCGAACCGGACCGGCTGCGCGTGAACATAGATATCCCCCGATATCCCCTGTGTGTGCCACATGGTGGCACTCCCCGTTGACCCGGCACACGAGACGCCGGGCTGAACGTCACGCTCGAAGACCGCTCTTCCGAACGATTCCCGAGCACGACCGGTCCCCAGCCAGCCATAGACCACAAGTCGTGTCAAGCCGTTGCGGTCGCGAATCGACGCCGGTCACGTGCGGCGTTTACCCAGCCATCAAAGGGACTTGGCCATTCCATTGCGAAACATCGACCGCGACGGGAAGCGCGACAGCGGAAGGTCACCTCGGCGCGGCGCGTCCGCACAGCAGGTGACGTTAAAGGTTGCGTCAAACGGGGGCGGCGGCGACGGCAGGTACGCGCGGGCGACCGCGTGGTCACGGATCCGACGGCGGCCCACGGTCGCGCGGGTCCGGACACGGCGGTGCGCCGCCTTCCCGGCAGCACCCCGGAACACGCCCGTCCGGGCAGGCCCACGCTCTAGCGTGCTTGTCATGACCTCGCTCAGGTTGTGGCGGGCGCCGGCGCTCGCCCTCGCAGCCGTCCTGTTGCTCGCCCCTCGGCCGGCCGTGGCACAGACCCCGGCGGAGCCCCCGGACTCCACGGCCGCCGCGCCGGCGGCGACACCGGACCGCCCCTCGTACGACGTGACACTGCGCGCCGACGACGACGGCTCGCGCTGGACCGGCCGCCAGACGGTGTCCTTCCGCAACGCCGCCCGCACACCGCTGCGTTCGGTCGACGTGCGGCTGTGGGGCAACGGCACCGACGGCTGCGGGACCCCGGCCGGTCCGTCCCCGGTCCGGGTGAGCGGGGTCGCCGGCGGCACACCGCGGCCGCTCGCCGTGGGCTGTACCGCGCTGCGGATCGACCTGCCGACGCCCCTGCCGTACGGCGCGCGTGGGAGCGTCTCCTTCGACGTCTCCATCACCGTCCCGGACCGCGTCCACCGCTTCGGCAAGGACGGCGCGTACCGCTATCTCGGCAACGCGCTGCCGCTGCTGTCCGTGCGCGACGCGCAGGGCCTGCACCTCGACCCGGACGTCGGTTTCGGCGAGAGCTTCCACACGCTCGCCGGTGACTTCCGGGTCACCCTCGACCACCCGAGCGCGCTCGTCGTCCCCGCGACGGGCACCACCACCCGGCGCGCGGGCGCGCCCGGCCGCACAATCAGCACCAGCGTCGCGCACGGGGTACGGGACTTCGCGTGGGCGGCGGGTCCCTTCGCGTCGAAGACGGTGACCACGCCCGGTGGGGTCCGGCTGAACGCGTACTGGACCGCCACCACGTCCCCCGAGGGCGTCGCCACCGATCTGCGGGACGCCGTCGGCTCGGTCGACGAGTTCGGCAGGCGCTTCGGACACTACCCCTACGGCGAACTGGACCTCGTCATGAGTGACAGCCTCGACGACTTCGGCAGCATGGAGTTCCCCGGCCTGGTCCTGCTGTGGACCGAACCGGAGGGGTCGGCCGTCGTCCACGAGATCGCCCACCAGTGGTTCTACGGCATCGTCGGCAACGACCAGTTCGCCTCGCCCTGGCTCGACGAGTCCTTCGCCCAGTACGCGAACGAGCTCTACTACCGCCTCGACACCACCACCTGCTGGGACGACCAGGGCATGTGGCCCAGCGACACGGCCGCCCTCACCCGGTCCATGGCCTATTACGCGGACGGTCGCCGCTCGGAGTACGTCCGGGTCGTCTACCGGCGCGGTTCCTGCGCCCTGCACGACCTGGAGCGCGTCCTCGGCGGCCCGGAGACGGCGAGCATGCTGCGCGGCTACGTACGGGACCACTGGCTGGGCGTCGCCACCACCGCGGACTTCAAGCGCGCGGCCCAGGCGGCGACCCCGAAGGACCTCGGCCCGTTCTGGACGGAGCACAGGATCCACTGACCGCCCGGGTGCGGCGGATACCGTTGGCCCATGCTCACCAATCCGTCACGGGTCGAACTGCACCCGCTCACCCTCTCCGACCAGGAAGAGTTCTGCTCGCTGGTCCGCGCCAGCTCCGAGCTGCACGGGCCCTGGATGCAACTGCCCACCACCGCGGAGGAGTTCCGGACCTGGATGCGTCGTTTCGACGACGGCACCAACCGGGGCCTGCTGATCCGCGTCCGGGAGACCGGCGCGGCCGCCGGCATGGTCAACATCAACTCGGTCATCCGGGGCCGCTACCAGGGCGCGTCCCTCGGCTATGCGGCGTTCGCCCCGTCCGCGGGGCGCGGCTACATGACCGAGGGGCTCACGGCCGTCCTGGAGTACGCGTTCACGGAGCTGCGGCTCCACCGTCTCGAGGCCAACATCCAGCCCGGGAACAAGGCCTCCCTGGCCGTGGTCCAGCGGCTGGGCTTCCGCTACGAGGGGCTCTCCCCCGACTACCTCTACATCGACGGAGGCTGGCGGGACCACGAACGCTGGGCCGTCACCGCGCCGACCCCCTGGACACCCGATCCGTCCCTTCCCGAGGTCTGAGTCCGGGAGTCCGAGGTCCACGACCGGGCCGTCCGGCATGGTCCTTCCGTCCTTCCGCCCCCGTGAGCCGGTGAACGGCACAGAGGCCGGGGAGGGCCCGGGACGTGCGGACGCCGGCGCGCGGGGGCGGCGCCGGCGGGAGCCGGAACGGACGTACGCGGCACCGCTCGACGCGCTGCTCGTGCTCCGACCGCGAGGTGCGATACGGGGCGACGGCACCGGCGGCAGGATCCAGCGCCGACGGCGTGCCGTCGCCTCAGGAGACCGACCGGATGCGGCGTACCAGGACCGAACCCGCGAGGGCCAGGGCGCCCGCGAGGGCGTACAGGGCCGTGTAGCCGCCGAAGTGGGTGACGACCGGAGCCGCGATCACGGGCGCGAGGACCTGCGGCAGCGCGTTGGCGATGTTGATGACGCCCAGGTCCTTGCCCCGGTCCTCCGCCGTCGGCAGCACGTCGGTGAGCAGGGCGAAGTCCACGGCCGTGTACACGCCGAACCCGAGGCCGAGCACGAGCGAGGCGACGACGGCGCCCGTCCAGGTCTGCCAGACGGCGAGCAGCAGCGTGGCCGCGGCGATGACGAGGCCGGACCGGATCACGTAGGACTTGCGCCGGCCGCTGCGGTCCGACCGGATCCCGCTGATCACCACCGTGGAGAGCAGGGTGAGCGCGTTCAGCGCCGTGAGGATCAGTACGCCGTTGTCCGCGTCGCCGTCGTAGCGCACGGCGTCGGTCAGGTAGTAGAGCAGGTACATCGTGCTGATGGAGTACGACAGGTTCATCAGGAACCGGGTGAGCCAGGCCCATCCGAAGTCCGGATGGCGGCGCGGGTCGATCCAGAAGCCGCCGAGGAACGTCCGCCACCGGAAGGCCGGCCTGGCTGCCGGGGCGAGCGGAGCGTCGCGCCGCATCACGACGTAGGGAACGGCCGCGAGCACGGTGAAGACCGCGCAGGCCAGATATCCGCCGACCACCCCGCCCGCGACCGTGGCAAGGGCCGTACCCACCAGGATGCCGACGACCTGGGAGACGCCGAGCCAGCCGCCCACGAGACCACGCTGCCGCGGCGGCACCTGGTCGGGGACGGCCGCGGTGAGCGCGGCGAAGGCCGCGTTGAGGGCGAGCTGGACCAGGCACCAGCCGGCGATCACGGTCGCGACGCTCTGCGCGGCGGCGAGGACGAGCAGTCCGGCCGCGCCTCCCGCCACCCCGCCGACCACCCAGGGGATCCGCCGTCCCACGGACGCCGTCGTCCGGTCGGAGAGCGCGCCGAAGACGGGGTTGGCGACCATCGACACCGCCGCTCCGACGCCTGTCACGAGGGCGAGGGTGGACGCCTTGTGGTCGGGGGTCAGGTGCTCGGCCTGGCGGGCCAGGAGCAGTTGGAGCGGGCCGAACCAGCCGACCCAGACCCCGAGGTTGGCGAGGGAGAGCGCACCCACCCACCGCCCGCCGGCCGGAGGACCGGTCCCGGGGGCCGGTGCGGCGGCGGTTCCCTCCGCCGCCGTCCCCTCGGCGGTCATCTGCCACTCTTGATCAGGTCGCGGTACCAGGCGAACGACTCCTTGGGCGTCCGTGCCAGCGTCTCGTAGTCGACGTGGACGAGCCCGAAGCGCTGCCGGTACCCCTCCGCCCATTCGAAGTTGTCGAGGATCGACCAGACGAAGTAACCGCGGACGTCGGCGCCCTCGGCCATCGCCTCGTGCAGCGCGCGCACATGGCCGTCGTGGTACGCGACCCGGCGGGCGTCGTCGATGCGCCCCGTCTCGGGGTCCGGCCCGTCAGCGTACGAGCAGCCGTTCTCGGTGATGTACAGGGGAGGCAGCCGGTCGCCGTAGCGCTCGCGCATGGTGGCGAGGAGCTCGCGCAGTCCGTCGGGGACCACCGGCCAGCCGAAGTCGGTGAGTTCGCGTCCTTCGATCTGCCGGATGGAGAAGGGGAGGTCCGGTGGAATCTCGATGCCGCCGAAGGAGGAGCCGGCGTCCGCGGCGGCGGCGGCGGTCGGCTGCGGGGCGCCGACGAGCATCGGGTTGTAGTAGTTGATCCCGTACCAGTCGAGGGGTGTCGAGATCGTCCTGAGGTCCTCCGCGACCGGGCCCGGGAGGAGCGAGGCCAGGCCCGCCGGGTAGGTGCCGGTCAGGACGGGGTCGGCGAAGAGGCGGTTCGTGAGGGTGTCGTAGAGCTCGGCGGCCGCCCGGTCGTCGTCGCTGTCGCCGGCGGTCCAGATGGGGCTGTGGGAGGCGGCGATGCCGATCTCGCGGGCGCCCGCGGCGCGCAGGGCCTGCACGCCGAGGCCGTGGGCGAGGAGCTGGTGGTGGGCCGCGGGCAGGGCGTCGAAGACCAGCTGCCTGCCGGGGGCGTGCTCGCCGAGGCCGTAGCCGAGGAGGGTGACCTCGGCGGGTTCGTTGATGGTGATCCACCTGGGTACGCGGTCGGCGAGCCGCTCCGCGACCACCGAGGCGTAGGCGGCGAACCGCTCGGCGGTGTCGCGGTCGAGCCAGCCGCCGTTCTTCTCCAGGGCGAGCGGTGTGTCCCAGTGGAAGAGCGTGGGCACCGGGGCGATCCCCGCGGCGCACAGTTCGTCGACGAGCCGGTCGTAGAAGTCCAGCCCCTTGTCGTTGACGCGGCCGTGGCCGTCGGGCAGGACGCGGGACCAGGAGACCGAGAACCGGTAGGCGCCGACGCCGAGTTCGGCCATCAGCGCGACGTCCTCGCGGTAGCGCCGGTAGTGGTCGGTGGCCACGTCCGCGCGCGAGCCGTCCTTGACGCGCCCTTCTTCTCCGGTGAAGGCGTCCCAGCTGGAGGGGCCTCGGCCGTCGGCCGTGAGCGAGCCTTCGATCTGGAAGGCGGAGGCGGAGACTCCCCAGAGGAAGCCGGCCGGGAAATCGGGTGCGGGCGCTGTCATGAGGACTCGCTTCGATCGGCGGGTGCGGGTTGTTCACGGCACTTTCGGGTCCCCGGGTCCACCCTGTCAATGGAAAGTGAACAATTCTCAGGTTTTGCCCGACGCATGACGCGGACGGGCCCTTCCCCATGGGGAAGGGCCCGTCCTCCGTACCGGTGCGGTAGCGGTCAGCCTCCGGTGTGCGTCCGGCGGCGGCGCCACCAGACGAGGGCGCCGCCCGCGCCGATCGCGACGGCCGCGATGCCGACGATCAGGCCGACGGGAGTGCTGCTGCCGGTGTCGGCGAGACCGCCGTCAGGGTCCTTCGGACCGGGCGGGGTGGTGGCCGCCGGCGACTGACTGGCCGTCGGTCCCGGGTCCGACGGAGTCGGCGTCGGCTTGCCCGTAGCGGTCGGGGACGGGGTCGCGGTCGGGCTCGCCGTACCGGTCGGGGTGGGACCGGGCGTGCCGTTCTCGGACTGTCCGGCGCTGTTGCCGCCGAACATGAGGTAGCCCTCCTTGTTCGGGTCGTCGGCGATCGTGTCGACCGCGTAGCCGACCGTGCGGGGCTTGTAGCGCTGCTCGGTGCGGAAGCGGACCGGGTTCATGTTGCTCTTGGGCTGCCTGGAGAAGTCGACCCCGCCCACGGTGTAGACGTAGACCTCCTCACCGTTGGACCACTTGTACTTGAACGTGCCCTCGGTGAAGGCCTTGTAGTAGCGGTCCCAGACCTGCTTGCCGGTCCAGTTCCGGTGCGGGTCGCGCAGCGGCCAGCGGCTCACGTCGTTGCTGTTGATGATCCCGCGGTACTCGGCGGGCATGTCCGCGGCGTTCTGGCGCACCCACTCGGCGGCCACCCGGGCCGTGTAGACGCGGCGCAGATCGGCGTAGTAGTCGCCGTTGTTGACCTTCTCCGCGACGAGGGGGGTGATGTAGCGGTCGAGTACCCGGTCGGACTGCTGCGTCTCCGCCTCGGTGAGGTCGCAGCCCTTCCCGCCGGGCGGCTGCGTGGTCGTCTCCTGCGGCACCGTGGACAGCTTGAGCGGGGTGTCGAGGATGTGGATGCCGCCGTCCTGCTCGCGCACGACCGCGGTCTCCGGCTCGATCCAGTAGCGGAAGCCCGCCCAGCAGGGGAAGCCGTTGCGCTGGGGCAGGGCGTTCATGAAGGCGCGGCCCGCCTCCGTCTCCGGGTCCATGGCCTTGAAGATGTCGTGCTTCAGCTCCAGGTCGGCCTCCAGGAGGACCCGGCCCGCGTCGGTCCTGCCGAAGCCCGCGTCGATGATGCGGTTCGGCTCGTCCGGGTTGAGGTTCACCCAGAACGTGGACGGGTCGAGGGCGAGCCAGGTGAAGAACGCGTCGGAGATCAGGTCGCCCTTCTCCTGGCCGCCCCACCCGGCCGCGTACTCGTCCTCGACCGACTTGGCGGAGAACGCGTAGTCCAGGCCCTTGCCGCCCTTGCCCTTGCCGATGTAGCGCAGGTCGAGGGTGGTGAAGTCGATGCCCCCGAGACCGCGGTTCATCAGCGCGCGCTCGCCGGTCCTGCCGAGCCGGTCGAGCTGCTCCTTGAGGGTCCGCGGGTTCGGCGGGGACTGGTTGATCACCTGGTTGCCGGAGCCGCGGGACCCGGTGGAGGCGCCGTTGCCCGGCGACATGGTCGTACTGTTCGCGCGGTACGGGCCGTTCTCGGTGCCCTTGGGCGGCACGCCCTTGTGGTGGGACTGGTAGTCGTAGGTACGGACCCGGTCGCGGCCGAGCGCGTCCTTGCCCGCGGTGTCCTTGAGCTCCTTCATGAAGTTCTTGGCGTCGCGGGTCTGGTTCTCGGCGAAGACGTAGGTGTACTTGTACGAGCGCCAGCCCTGGTGCTTGGCCCAGGCCCGGTCCGCGGGCTTCTCGCGGCCGTCGGGGCTGCCGTTGGACTTGACCTCCACGATCTCCCGGCTGCGCTTGTTGTAGGCGTCGAGCCGGCGCACATGACGCTCACCGGTGTCGGGGTCGACGAAGTTGAACTCCTTCTCGCAGATCCAGTCCGGGCCCGTCAGGCCCATCTCGCGCACGACCTTGGCCATGAAGGCCTTCCCTCGGGCGTCGTAGCCCTGGTTCGGGATGTAGACCTTCGAGAGGTAGTCACGGAAGGACGTCCACCGCCGCTGGGCGTTGAACCGGGCGTAGATGCGCCTCGGGTCGCTGTGGTCGTACTTCTTGTAGTCGGTGCCCGCCGCGTCGAGCTCGGCCCGGGTGGGGTTGAGGCCGTCGAACTGGAGACCGGGATTCGTGTAGTCGTACGTGTCCCAACGGTCCACCGCACGAGAGGCGTCGCCCTGGGGCAGGCCGCCCGTGGGCACGTTCTTCACCCCGTACATCTCGTCGCAGCGCTTGCCCGGCTTCAGCTTCGGCGGCGCCGGCGCGGCCTCGGCGACGCCGCCGACGGGCTGGCCGGTGATCGTGATGACGGTGGCACAGGCGAGTGCTAGCAGGCTGTTCCTGAGCGCACGCCAGCGGCGCGCTATTCGTGCTGGCTTCACAGTGCTTCCCCCGGGAGCCCCACGGGTCGGTTCGGGGTTGTGTGGCGCCAGGGCCCCCGATGCTCACGTGGGCGCCGCACAAGCGGTCCGATACTAGGGGCTCGCTTTGCCGCCGCAATGCGGATTCGGCGGCGCGGCATGTGTTAACTCCGTGCAGATTCCGGATTCTTGCCGTCACATGGAGGACTAGGCTTAGCTGTTGTGAGCGACGAAATCTGGGAGTACGAGAACGAGGGAGCCGGCGGGGACGAAAGGGAGGAGGACGAGCACGCCGTCGCCGAGCGCATCGACACGGCGCACGCCGACAACCCCCGTCTGAGCGCGTGGCTCGACGAGCAGCGGGAGGGCTTCGCCGACTGGAGCCGCCGGCACGGCGGCGGCTGGGACTTCGGCGAACGCTCCCTCGACCGCGTGGAGGCCCTCATCCGTGAGCACGTCACCTCCGTCGACGACCTGTTCGCCCGCGAGCACACCCCGTTGGTCCAGGTCGCCTGCTGGTACGTCGGCGAGGTCCACAACCGCACCCGCGGCACCCGCTGGCGGCTGGACCCCGACCCCGCGGACAGCCACCCCTGGTCCCGGCGTCCCTACGTCATCGTGCCGTTCGCCCGGCTGGACGAGTACCGGGACCCCGAGGGCATCGACTACGACGCCCGACCCCAGCACCACCCCCTCAGCAGCTTCCTCACCCTTCTCCGGGAGGGCCCCACGAGCGGCCCGGCCTCGCTGCGCGCCGAACTGGACGACTACGAGCCCGGCGCCGGCAGCGGTGACGACGAGGAGTGACCCGTACGCCCAGGGGTCGTGATCAAGCCCTTCCCGGGGCGTGGCGCATGGCCCGGGAAGGGGTGGGGCACCCATGCCCGCGTGCACACTTCAGACGAGTCACAGCGCTTCACCTCCCTGTCCGCACGGCTGACCGGTTTCGACGGAGCGGACCTGGAGGCCACAGGGATGACCGAGGCGTACCGCGCGGTCGCCTCGGAGCAGCTCGGCGCGCAGCGGTACGCGCGGCTGCTGCGCGAGCTGCCGGGGGAACCGGACGACGCCGGGGACCGTGAGCTGCGGAAGGCGGCGGAGGCGGTCGCCTACCTCTGGTACACGGGCAGCTGGCCGGGACCGCCGCCGTTCCTGGTGTCCCCGCGCGCCTATGCCGAGGGCCTGGTGTGGAAGGCGGCCGGACTCAAGCCACCCGCCACCGGCCCCGGTGGGTACGGCAGTTGGGCCGCGGCCCCCGACCGTCCGCAGAGCCGCGGCCGGGATGAGGCGGCCGAGGGGAGCGGGCCGTGACGCGCTACGACGTGATCGTGGTGGGCTCCGGTGTCGCGGGCTCGCTCGTCGCCCACCGGCTCGGGCGGTACGGCCGGCGGGTCCTGGTCCTGGAGGCGGGCGCCGCGGATCCCGGAGACGGAGCCGTCGACGATCCGCTGACCACGTACCTCGCGGCCTCGGGCCTGGTTCCCGGTTCGGCCCTCGGGGCCCGCCCGGAAGCGCCCTCGCCCGAGGTGACGGACATCGTCGGCGCGGACGGGACCCCCGGGTACCGGACGGCCGGACATCTCCACCAGGACGGGCCGCTGCCGTACGCCAGCGGATACGTCCGTGCCAACGGCGGCACCGGCAATGTCTGGACCGGACTCGCCCCCCGCATGCTCCCGGAGGACTTCGACACCGAGGCCTTCGGGTACGGGCGGCGGTGGCCGCTCGGCTACGAGGAGCTCGAGCCCTCCTATCGGGCGGCCGAGGAGGAGCTGGGGGTGGCCGGCGACGCCGACGAGCAGCGCGAGCACGTCGGGCTGCCCCTCCCCGACGGCTATGTGTTTCCCATGCGGCCGCTGCCGGCCGCGCGCCTGGACGGCGTCCTCGCGGCCCGCCTCGACGGGCGGCGCGTGACGGATCCGGTGGCCCGGCGCGAGGTCGAACTGCGGGTGGTCGGCACCCCGCACGCGCGCAACGGTGTCCCGGACCCCCGGTACGACGCCGGCCGCGGGTACGTTCCGCGCGGCCGCCACGGGCGGCCGGAGCCGGAGAGCCGCTGCGTGGGCAACGCGAGCTGCATCCCCCACTGCCCTTCGTACGCGAAGTACACCCCGCTCAAGACCCAGGGCCGCTGGAGCACCGGCGTCATCCTCAAGGACCGGTCCGTGGTCAGCCGCGTCCTCGTCGACGCGAGCGGGCGGGCCACGGGCGTGGAGTACCGCTCGTACGACGGGAGGGCTTCCGTCGCGCACGCCGATGTCGTGGTGCTCGCCGCGCACGCGGTGGAGAACGCCCGACTGCTGCTGCTCTCCGGGCTCGCCGGCCGCAGCGGCCAGGTCGGTCGCCATCTGATGGACCACCCCGTTCTGCTGACCTGGGGCCTGCTGCCCGAGGACGCCGGGCCGTATCGGGGTCCCGGTTCGGTCTCCGGTTTCGAGGGCTTCAGGGCGGGCCCGGCGCGCCGGGTCCGGGCGCCGTTCCGCGTCGAGTTCGGGACCTGGGGCTGGGTCTGGGCGAAGGGCCCCGTCGACACCGACGTGCGGCACTTCCTCGCCGAACGCAGCCTGATCGGGGCCGACTTGCGGAAGGCGGTCGGTGACCGCATCCGCCGCCAGTTCACCCTCCAGTTCGAGATGGAGCAGAGCGCCGACCCCGCGAACCGGGTCACGCTCCACCCGACCGAGCGCGATCCGCTGGGGCTGCCCCGCCCCCTGGTCACCTACGACCTCGACACGCACGTGAAGGAGGGGATGGCGGCGGCCAGGGCGGTGTCCGACCAGATCTTCGGACTCCTCGGCGCCGAGGACCACACCGACTACACGCCGGCGGCGGCCTGGCCCGGCCGCTTCGAGTACGGCGGCCGTACGTACGGCTATCGCGGGGCGGGCCACGCCGCCGGCACCCACATCATGGGCGACTCCCCGGACACGTCGGTGGTCGACTCCTGGCAGCGCTGCTGGGACCACCCCGGCCTGTACGCGGTCGGCTGCGGCAGCATGCCCTCGGTGGCCACCTCCAACCCGACGCTGACCATGGCCGCGCTCGCCCTGCGCAGCGCGGAGCGCGTCGAGGCGGACCTGGCGTCCCGCGACCGTCCGGTGCCCCTCGCCCCGCCCCCGACCTCCCCCACCGCCAGCGAGACCTCACCGACCCGAGGAGTCCCGGAATGACCGCACCGCTGCCCCTGCCGCCCGTGTCCGAGCCCTTCCGGCTCCCCTTCCACTACGGGGCGTTGCACCAGATCGGCCTCGACTGGCTGGTCGCCCCCGGGCCGGTCCGGGAACTGCTCGCGAAGCACCACCCGGATCTGACCGCTGCCGAGTTCGAGGACGGGCGCGCCCTGGTCTCCCTCGACTACCAGCTGTACTTCGCGCAGTACGCCTTCGGCGGCGGTGTCACGCAGGAGATCGAGTTCAACGTCGTCGCGTTCCCGACCGGCGCGGAGGGGCGACTGCCGCGGCTGAGCTACGCCCAGTACGCGCAGGGCTGGGACCAGACCAAGCTGCTCGGCATCGCGCGCGTCCACGTCGTCTGCGACAACCCGTTCGCGATCAGGGCGGGGCGCGAGCTCTATGCCGAACCCAAGTACCCGGGCCGGTTCGAGGTGGATCTGCCGTCGCTCAACGGGCCTGCGGGCGAGACCTGGAACGTGCGGTGCAAGGCGGCCACGATCGGCGTGGACGGCACCCTGGACGAGGACCTGGGTCCCCTGGTCGACCTCACGGCGGAACTCGACGGCCTCGCCCCCGCCGTCGCCAACTCCGCGCCGATCACCGGCTACGGCACCGACCTCGAAGGGCGTCTGCTCGCCGGCCCGATGAACGTCTCTCAGCCGTACCGCTGGTACGACCTGGCCGCGCCGGCGCACGCGGGACGCGCACGGCTGACGGTGCACGCCCCGGAGAGCGACCTCGGCCGTGACGCCCTCGCCCTCGTCGGCGACGGGGAACCGGCCACCGGCGCCTGGACGTACCAGTCTCCCCCGGTGGCCGCCCACAACCGCCCGTACTACGTGCCGGTCGCGCCTCGTCCCTGACCGCTCGGGGGTGGGTCGGTGGCGCGGTCCGGTCCACGTCGCCGGCCGCCCCCGTCAGCAGGTCTCGCGGACGTACCCGGCTTCTCCCGCGGGGCGGACGTCGGTGTCGCGCAGGACGACGGAGAGCGTCCCGCCCCAGCGCGCACAGGCTCGGGCCAGGCCCTTCCTCTCGTACTCGATGACGAGCACCCGGTTGTCGAAGGCGGTCGCGTAGGGGCCGCATTCGTCGTACTGACCGCACTCCTCGGCGACCGCGAAATCGAAACCGAGCTTCCGGCCCCGCTGCGCGAGATCGGGGGCGTTCTTCTGCCCCATCGCGAGTCCGGCGGCGTGGGCCCGGGCGACGAGCAGCCGGGCGAAGGCGAGGTCGTGTTCGGGCGTGAGGAGGCCCCGGGACCGTTCGTACGAATCGAGGTTGTCCGCCTCGACTGCCTGGTAGCCGGCGTCGGCGCAGCCGTCGATCCACTCACCGACGATCGCGGCGAGCCGCTCGCGCTTGGCCGGTGTGGAGACGTCGAAGAGGACCTCGTCCCAGTCCTGGTCGACGACCGGTTCTCCCGTCGCGCTCCGCAGGAGGAGGTCGGGGTGGTTCTCCTCCCACCAGTCGGTGGCGTCCGGCTGGGCCTGGAAGGCGTTGACGTAGCAGATGTTGTACAGCCCTTTCGCCGGCTTCGCCGTGCGGTCGCGCGAGACGGCGCCCACCCCGGGGGGCGGTGCGTAGGCTCCGCCGATCTGGTAGTCGAATCCGACGTGGGGCTCGGGCGGGACGGCCGCGCGGGGGGAGGAGGGCGGCGGGGAGGAGGGGACCGAGTCGCCGTCGCCCCCGTCTCCGGGCGAGGTGCATCCGGCCACCGCGACGGCGAGGAGGCCGGCCAGGGTGAGGGCCGGCAGACGGTGGCGTCGCCGGCGCACGCTGCGGAGGGGACGGGGTTCGCGGGCGATCACGGTGCGGGGCTCCTGGTCGTCGATTCCTCGGGGCGGCGCGCGGCCGCCCCCTACGGTACGGGCGCTTTCCGATCGGCCCGTAGCGGCCTGCCGGACGTCACGAGAACGGCCCGCTACCGTCCGGACGGGCCTCAAACACCCACGCTGACCACATATCTGAATTGCAGTCATGTCTGCGGATACCGCGCAAGGTATTGCGTCACCCCCCGGCCGTCTCTAGTCTCCGCGCAATGGTTAGGAACACTTCCTAACCATTGGCCGATCATCGATGTGAGCCCCCACCGCTGCCTTCGCGCAGCACTCCCCCGGAGGACGTCGGATGTCACACGCACATCAGGCACGCCCCGCACGCAGAGACCGCACCCCTCGACGGCACCGCGCCATGGTGCTCGCCATGGCCGTCGCCACCGCGCTGACGGGCGTCACCGGCCTGGGCGGCGGCACCGCTGTCGCGGTCCCCGGCGACCGGGCCGCCACCACGGCCGCCACCGGCACGGCGGCCCTCGCCGTACCCGACCTGAGCAGCGCGAACCGACGGGCACCCGTCGCGGGCCTGCCGGACTGGAGCAGGGCGGGATACCGGGGCGGCGCCGCGCTCCCCGGCCCCGCCGAGGCCCACCCCGACGCCGCCTGTCACATCACGGCGGAGGAACTCGCCTCCCGGTACGGCGTGCGCGCCGACGGCGGCGACGCCACGACCGGCCTCCAGCAGGCCGTCGACGCCATCAGGACCGACTGCACCCCGTCGGCCGGCTACACCAGGCTGTCCTCGATCACCCTGCCGGCCGGCCGGATCGTCGTGACGCGCCAACTCTCCCTGGACGCGGACTACATGGTGCTCCGCGGCGCGGGCATGGGGCAGACCACGCTCGCGTTCCGGCCGGACGCGAACACCCGCTACGACACCCTCACCCCGGACGGCGGCGACTGGGACGAGGACGGCATGACCCACGGGGCGGGGAAGGGCGGCTGGACCTGGCCCGGCCGCGGCCTGCTCCGGGTGCAGACCCGAGAGGTCTCGCCGAAGTACACGAGCGACCACGCCTCCGCCCCGGCCGACCGCAAGGACATCTTCGAGGGCAGCGTCAACCAGCACTGGGCGAGCGGAATCCCGCTGCGCGAGGGTTCGGCGATCGGCACCACGCAGATCAGACTCGCCGCCGACGCGGACATGTCGCGCTTCACGGTCGGCGCCCATCTCTGGGTCGGCGCGGCCAACACGGCGAAGTTCTACCAGCAGCAGACGATCACCGACTCGTCCACGTACGTGAACCAGCATATGCGGCAGCAGATCTTCCAGATCGCCGCGGTGGACAGCGCGGGCAGGAACCTCACCCTCGACAAGCCGCTCGAGTACGAGCTGCCGCTCGACTCGACCTCCGACGGCTCGGCCGCGATCGGCGGAACCGTCTACCCGAGCCGTGTCACACCGCTCAAGGTCGTCCAGGGCGTCGGGATCGAGGACCTGAGCATCACCCAGGAGCTCGACGGGATGCCCAGGCTCGGCGGCGGCACGTACGACGTCGACCCGGACGACGCCCGGACCGACTTCGGCAACATCGCCCCGGAGTACGCCCAGCACGGCATCGTCCTGAAATGGGCGGCCAACGTCTGGATCCGGCGCGTCGGCACCCGGATGACCGGCTCCCACGCCGTCGTCACCGAGAGCGCCAAGAACATCCAGGTGCAGGAGTCCTCCTTCGACGGCTCCTGGAACAAGGGCAAGGGCGGCAACGGCTACTTCCGCGGCTCCCGCGTCTGGGACTCGCTGTACGCGTACAACACCAGCCGGAACCTGCGTCACTTCACCTTCCAGTGGTCCGCATCGGACAACGTCGTCGTCGGCAACGACTTCGACAGCGACCTGAACCTGCACGGCGGCTGGGAGCGGCGCAACCTCTTCGAGAACAACAAGGCGGCGGTCCCCTTCGAGAACTCCTCGAAGAACTGCCGCGCGAACTGCGGCGAGGAGGGCGGCGGCGGCCCCGACGACTCGACCTGGTGGCCGATCTGGTGGGGCGCGGGCCCCAAGGCCGTGAAGTGGTCCGGTGCCACCGGCCCGCAGAACGTCTTCTACGGCAACGACCTCAGCAAGCAGACCACGGCCGGCGGCCCCTATCAGCCTTACTACGCCGACCGCCGGCGTCTGTACCAACTGGGCAGCGCGGCCGCCGACGCCTCGGCGTACCGGCACCTGGCGGAGAACGGCACTCCCGTCCCGGACTGGGCGGGCAGGGAGAACCTGGACTACAGCAGGGCCCCGCACGCCGGTGTGAACGCCACGAGGACGGACACGTCCGGCTCACTCTTCCTCAAGTCGACGGGCTCGGGCCCCGGCGGCGACAGCGAGGCACCGAGCGTCCCGGGCGCGCCGCGCGCCACCGGCACGACGGCGGACAGCGTCTCCCTCGCCTGGCAGGCGTCCACCGACAACGTGGGTGTGACCGGCTACGACGTGTACCGGGGCGGCTCGCTCGTGGGGACGACGGCCTCGACCACGTACACCGACACCGGCCTCACGGCCTCCACCACGTACGGCTACACCGTCAAGGCCCGTGACGCCGCCGGGAACGGCTCCGGCGCGAGCGGCGCGGTCTCCGCCACCACGCGGAGCGGCGGGGGCACGCCCACTCCCGCCCTGCTCTCGCGGGGCCGGCCGGCGACGGCATCCTCCGCCGAGGCGGCCGGCTTCGAGGCCTCCCTCGCGGTGGACGGCGACACCGGGACCCGGTGGGCCAGCGCGGAGGGCGTGGACCCGCAGTGGATCCGCGTCGACCTCGGCGCCTCGCACGCCCTCTCCCGGGTGAGGCTCACCTGGGAGGCCGCGTACGGGAAGGCGTACCGGATCCAGACCTCGAACGACGGCACGAACTGGACCGACGTCCACTCCACCGGCACCGGCGACGGCGGCGTGGACGACCTCGCGGTGACCGGCGCCGGGCGGTACGTCCGGATGCTCGGGACCGCGCGCGGCACGGCGTACGGCTACTCCCTGTGGGAGTTCGAGGTGTACGGCTCCCCCGCCCCCGGGGGCGGCGCGGACACCACGGCGCCGAGCGTCCCGGCCGGGCTCCGCGCCACGGGCACGAGCGCGAGCAGTGTCTCGCTGGCCTGGGACGCCGCAACGGACGACGTCGGCGTCACCGGTTACGACGTCTTCCGGGGCGGTACGAGGGTCGGGAGCACCGCGTCGGCCTCGTACACGGACACCGGGCTCGCGGCCTCGACCTCGTACGGCTACACGGTCAGGGCGCGGGACGCGGCGGGGAACATGTCCGCCGCGAGCGGCTCCGTCGAGGTGACCACCGGGCCGGACGGCGGTGGCGGTCCGGTCGTCGACGTGTCCACCGCAGGGCAGTTGCAGAGCGCGCTGGCGAACGCGCGGCCCGGGCAGACGATCAGGCTGGCCGCCGGTGAGTACCGGGGCTCGTTCGTGACGCAGCAGGCGGGGACGGCCGCCGCGCCGATCACGCTCACCGGTCCGTCGAGCGCCGTCCTCGTCAACGACGGCCCGTCGGGTACGGCCCCGTCCTGCCCCGTTCCGACCGCCGGCTGGGACTCCGGCTACGGACTCTGGCTGTACGGCGCGCCGTACTGGCAGCTGACCGGCTTCACGGTGAAGGAGTCGAAGAAGGGCGTCGTCCTCGACGACTCCCCCCATGTGACGCTCGACGGTCTCTCCGTGCACCACGTCGACGAGGAGGCGGTGCACTTCCGGCGCTCCTCGGCCGACGGCGTCATCAAGAACTCGACGATCACCCACACGGGTCTGGTCCAGGCCGGGTACGGCGAGGCGGTCTACATCGGCTCGGCCGGCTCCAACTGGGCCTGCCACGGCAACCAGGGCGGCGTGGACCGGTCGGACCGCGTCCAGGTGCTGGACAACAGGATCGGCCCGTCGGTCGCCGCCGAGCACGTCGACATCAAGGAGGGCACGTCCGACGGCGTGATCCGGGGGAACACCTTCGACGGGTCGGGGATCAGCGGCTCCAACTCGGCCGACTCGTGGGTGGACGCCAAGGGCGTCGGCTATCTGATCGAGAACAACACCGGGACGTTCTCCTCACCCGGCACGTTCGCGAACGGCTATGAGACCCACAACCCGTCGACGACGCCGTCGTTCCCGAACGGCTGCGGCAACGTGTGGCGCGGCAACCGGTCCGACCTCGGTGGCGTGGGTGCGTACGCCATCAAGATCACCTCGCCGTCGAAGTGCACCGCCGACCCGAACGTCGTGCACGCCTCCAACACGGTGACGCACGCCGGCAGCGGCCTGACGAACGTCCCCGTCACGCCCTGACGGGCAGGAACGGCAGGGGGTGCGGCTCGCGTCGACGCGGGCCGCACCCCCTTCTGTCAGCGGGCGCCGAAGACCTGGGTCCAGTACGGCCCGCCCTGGGAGTGGATGCCGACGCCTATCTCCTTGAAGTCGCAGTTGAGGATGTTCGCGCGGTGGCCCGGGCTGTTCATCCACGACTCCATGACCTGCTCCGGGGAGCTCTGGCCCATGGCGATGTTCTCGCCGTAGGTCGACCACGGGTATCCGGCGGCCGTCACCCGCTCCCCCGGACCGGCGCCGTCGGGGTTGGTGTGGTCGAAGAAGTCGCGGGCCGCCATGTCGTCGGAGTGGCCCTGCGCCGCCCTGGTCAGGGTCGCGTTCGCGCTCAGCGGGCCGCAGCCCGCCTTGGCCCGCTCCGCGTTGACCAGGGCGATGACCTGGTCGGCCTCCGAGCCGTTCCCGTGGTCGTTCTGCGGGCCCGTGCCCGTGCCGTTCCCGGCCTCGTCACCCGAGCCCGAGCCCGGCCTGGTCGGCGGCGCGTCCGGGGTCGGTGCCGCGGTGCGCGGCGGGGTCGTCTTCACCGGGGCGGGCTTGGCCGTGCGGACCGGGCGGGGCGACGCGGTGGTGGGCCGCGCGCTGGGCGACGCCGAGGCGGAGGGACGTCCGGTGGCGGTCTTGGAGGCGGACGGCGAGGTGCTGGGGGTCGTCGCCGCGGACGGGGACCCGGAGTGGGTGGACGGGTCCTGGTCGAGCGGCAGGTCGAGCTCCGGGGCCGTCACGCGGTTCGCCCCGAGGATCTCGTCGTCCCCGCCGCGGCCGCCGGACAGCGAGAACGCCCCGCCCGTGACCGCCATGACCACGACGCCGGCCGCGATGACGGCGCGGCGCCGGCTCCGCTCCTGCGTCTGGCGACGACGCCGAAGGGCCGCGCGCGTACCGTGCCGGCCGGGCGCCGAGGAGGGGGAGGAGAGGGGTGCGGACCGGGCTATGTGGGGGCGGGTGTGGCCCGCGGTGCCGGCCAGGACGTACGGCTCCGTCAGGTCCGCCGCGTGGTCGTGTCCGTACCCGCCGAGGTGGGCCGTGCCGGACGGGGCGGTGTCCTCGGACGTACGGTACGGGTCCCCGTCGGCGGCCGCGTGCGGGGCCGGGGCGGTGCCGAACCCACCGGATGCGGAGGCGAACGCGGAGGCCGGCGTCGCCGGTGCCCGCAGGGCTTCGTCCGTCCGGGCCGTCAGGACGGGCGAGGTGGCCGCGAGGAGGAGCTCCGCCGGCACCAGCGCCTGCCAGCGGGGGGCACAGTGCCCGCAGCCGATCGTGTGGTGGGCCAGGTGGTCGCGCCACGGGGCGGAGGGCCGGCCGTCCCAGTCGGCCGCCTCTCGGCCCAGGAAGGGGCAGGCGGGGTTCCCGGCCAGGGCGCCGACGACGACGCGTGCGGCGTCGAGCCGGGCCCGTACGGCCTCGATCCGGGCCGGTGCCTCCTCGGCCGGCCACCGCAGGGCGGCCGCCGTCTCGTACCTGGTCAGCTCGCCCGCGCACTCCAGCCACCACAGGGCCAGCTGTTCGCCGTCGTCCGGGTCCAGCCAGCGGGCCGCCTCGGTGATCTCGTACGCCTGCCCGTGCGCGGGCTGCTGCTCGGCCGCCCGGTAGTCGTACCCGGCCGGCTGCTGGTGCCGGTGCCGCCGGATCCCGTCCACGGCGATGGCGACCAGCCACGGCCGGAAGACCCCGGCGTCGGTCAGGGTGGGGAGCCCGTCCAGGGCGCGGAGCATCGTCTCGCGCACGACGTGCTCGACGTGTTCGGCACCGTGGCGGCCGTTCATGGCGAGTGCCACGGTGGTGTGGATCAGGGGCAGGTGGGCGGTGATCAGCTGGTCCCGCGCCCACGGGTCACCGTTCCGCGCCGCGAGGACCAGCTCCGTGTCCCGCTCGATTCCTGTGCTCTGCCGCACGCCGACCGTCCCGTTCGTTGGAGATGATTGCGCATGGGAGAGCCTGGAGCGGGGCGCGGATAACGAAAAGGCCCGGACGGTGAAAGTGATGTGGGTCACGCGGGCGATCCGCCCGTCGTGCCCGGCCGCGAGGGCGCCGGGCCGGGCCCGCGCCGCGGTACTCAGTGGTGGTGGGTGTCGCCCGGGGGCTGGGGTGCCGGTTCCTCCTTCGCCGTCGCCGCACCGTGCGTTCCGTGGTCTCCGTGGCCCGGTACGGTGCCGTCCGGCTTGGCCACCAGGAACAGGCCGGCCATGCCCATGTCGGAGTGGCTCTGGACGTGGCAGTGGTACATCCAGGCGCCGGCTCCGACGTGCTCCCCCGCGATGATCTGGAATCCGAACGAGTCCGCGGGTCCGGTGATCTTGTTGTCGACGACCCGGCTCACGTCCTCGGGACCCGCGAGGAGGCCCGTGCGGTTGTCGGCCCATCGATGACCGTGCATATGGAACGTGTGGTAGTACTCGCCGTGCGTGATCATGACGATCTCCACCCGGTCGCCCACGGTGGCGAGGAAGTCCGGCGGATCGGCGGCCGGCCGGTTGTTGATCGTCATGTCGTTGAAGACGATGGTGAACTGCTTGTCCGGCAGGATGTCGCCCTTGCGGCGCACCACCAGCCCGCCGTAGAGGCCCTTGCGGATGCCGCCGGTTCCGTGGTCCGTGCCCACCACGTGGTCGTGGTAGTGCCAGTAACCGGCACTGCCGGGCCGCCAGGTGCCGTCGGGGCGGCGGCCGGGGGCGTGGGTGCGCCAGGTGTACGTGCGGGTGGCACCCGCCTCGACATGGCTCCCGCTCATCCTCGTACCGTCGTTGTCGATGTCGTAGTCCACGCCGTGCGGGTGGAGGCTCACCGGGACGTCCATCAGGTTCTCGAACGCGATGTGGAGGGTGTCGCCCTCGTTGAGCTCGATGAGCGGGCCGGGCACGGTGGCCTTGCCCTTCTCCAGGCCGTAGCCCATGCGTCCGTCGGCCAACTTCTCGGCGTACAGGTTGAGATGGCGTATCGCGCCGCCGGCCGGGGCAGTCCTCAGCGGGGCGGCTGCGGCGGCCGCGTCGGGTGCGGCACTGGAGGCGGAGGCGAGGGACAACGATGTCACGCCGGTCGCGGCGACCGCCCCGCCCGCGAGCAGGCGACGGTTGAAGCTGCGTCTGTCCATGTCGAACTCTCCGGTCTTCAGAGGAGATTGACGGGCTGTGGGGCCAACGGGGGCTCCTGGGGACGGCCCACACCGTAGCGGGACGGTAATGGTTTATCCACACCCAGGACAAAGTTCGTCCGGTTGCGGCCATAGCCCTTGGCGAACCACGCAAAGAGGTCTAGCTTCAACGGCTGTCGTTGTGACCTCAGAGGGATGGGTGACCCATGAAGCGCACACCACATCACCGGTCGAGATCGAGAACAGGCTTCGCCGTGGCGGCATTTGGGGCAGGCGTCCTGACCGCCTCCCTGCTCGGCGGCAACCCCGCCGCCGCCAAGCCGGATCCGGACCCGCCGTCGGCCAGGGCGGCGACAACGTTATCCCTGCCGTCGCCACCGGGCGGCGCGAAGGTACGGGTCCTCGTCTTCCACGGGTCCGCGACGGCCGAGTCGCCGACGGTCGACGCGGGCATCGCGGCCGTCGAGAGCATCGGCCTCACCGGCCCGGCCGCCGGCCGCTACCGTACGGAGGCCACCGCCGACCCGGCCGTCTTCACCGACGCCAAGCGGCTCGGCACGTACAACGCGGTGGTCTTCCTGACCGGGGGCGGCGATGTGCTCGACCCCGCGCAGGAAGCGGGCCTCGAGGCCTACATGGAGGCGGGCGGCGGTTTCGTCGGCGTCCACGAGGCCGCCCGCACCGAGCCCTACTCCGGCTGGTTCACCGGCCTGATCGGAGCCCGGCCCACCGGCGCCCCGAGCGGCACACAGCGCGCGGTGGTGGAGGTCGGCGACCGGCAGCACCCGGCCACGAAGTCCCTTCCGCTGGAGTGGAAGCGGCCCGACAAGTGGTTCAACTGGGACCGCAACCCGTCCGGCACCGTGCACACCGTGGCGCGGGTCCGCGAGTCCTCGTACCAGCCCGCCGCCACACCCAACGGCTGGGACCACCCGGTGTCCTGGTGCCGCGACTACGACGGCGGCCGGTCCTTCTACACCGCCATGGGCGGCACCGTCGACAGCTACGCCGAGACGGACTTCCGCGACCATCTGCGCGGCGCGATCGCCTGGACCGCGCGGATCTCCCGGGCGGACTGCAAGGCGACCATCGACGCCAACTACACCGCCGAGCGCGTCACCAGGCCCAACCAGCCCGGCCAGAACGACCACATAGGCGAGCCGCACGGTCTCGTCGCCGCCCCCGACGGCCGCATCCTCTACATCGGGCGCGGCGGCGCCGACTCCAGCGTGCCGGTGGTCACCGACTGGAACAACCCGGACATCGGCAAGGGCAGCGGCGAGATCCACGTCTACGACCCGAGGACCGGGCAGGTCACCAAGGCCGGCGCGCTCGCCGTCTTCGGCAACAAGGGCGGCGGTGACGAGCTGATCAAGAACGAGGAGGGGCTGCTCGGCATCGAGCTCGACCCCGGCTTCATGACCAACGGCTGGGTCTACCTCCACTACACACCGCACTCCCGGATCGACCGCGTGGAGCACATGGGCGAGCGGCGGGTCTCCCGCTTCACCCTGGATCTCTCGACGAACCGGCTCGACCTGGCGAGCGAGAAGGTGCTGCTGAGCTGGCCGGTGCAGATCCACAGCTGCTGCCACGCGGGCGGCGGAATGGCCTGGGACTCCAAGGGCAATCTGTACATCGCCACCGGAGACACCAACTCGTCGGGATCCAGCGGAGGTTACTCGGGCAACAACCCCGCCCCGAACTTCAGGGGCGTCTCCTTCGCGGACGCGCGCCGGACTGCCGGCAACACCAACAACCTCAACGGGAAGATCCTGCGGATCCATCCCGAGCCCGACGGCACGTACACCCTCCCGGCGGGCAATCTCTTCACCGGCCAGGAGAGCGACGAGGGCGGCGGCAAGACCCGCGGCGAGATCTACGTGATGGGCGTCCGCAACCCCGCGCGCATCTCCGTCGACAGGACGACCGACATCCTCTACGCGGGCTGGGTCGGGCCCGACGCGGGCGCGCCGTCGACGACATGGGGCCCGGCCAAGTACGACACGTTCGCCGCGATCACCACGGCGGGCAACCACGGCTGGCCGTACTGCATGGGCAACAGGCAGCCCTACCGGGACCGCGATCCGCTCGACCCGGCCAAGCCGCTCGGCTGGTACGACTGCGACGCGCCGAAGAACGAGTCTCCGAACAACGACGGCCTGGTGAACCTGCCGCCGGTGACGGGGAACACGATCTGGTACTCGCCCCAGGGCGGCGGCGTGGACTACCCCAGGAACGCCGACGGCGTCCCGAGCTACAGGCAGGAGGAGCAGAAGCTGCTGCTGCCATGGCTCAAGGGCGGCGGGCAGGCGACCATGAACGGCCCGCTCTACCGCTACGACGCGGCGAGCGACTCGGCGGTCAAGTGGCCGTCGTACTGGGACGGCAAGTGGTTCGTCGGTGACTTCTACGACGGGGACCAGCCACGGCACGCCGTGCTCACCGATCCGAAGACCGTCGGCAAGGGCGGACTGCCCGTGCACGCCGAGTCCCTGAAGAAGATCGTCCCGGTCGGGCAGGGCGGCATCCGCAACCTGATGGACTGGAAGTTCGCCCCGGACGGTTCGCTGTACGTCCTCGACTACGGGCGCGGCTTCTTCACCTCGCACCCCGACTCCGCGCTGTGGCGCGTGACGTACAAGGGCGGCGGGCCCACCCCGGCCGCGGACCAGCTGGCAAGGAGGACGGCGCAGTGATCGCGAGACACAGAGGCGCGCGCCTGTGGGCGGCCCTGCTGGCCGCCGTGGCGATGGTCGTCGGTCTGACCTCGGCGGCCGCCTACGGCAGGGCGGACGACGCGCGACGCGGCGACGACGGACGCCGGACCGCCGCCGCGCAGGTGCTGACCTGGAAGGCGGGCGATCCTATCGACCGCTATCTGGAGTTCCCGACCACGGCGGTGGCCGGCCCGACGACGATCGTCTTCGAGAACAGCGCGGCCACCGGCAACACGACCGGCATGCCGCACACCCTGACGTTCGACGTCTCCGACCCGGAGTACAACAACGACGTCCCGCTCAACATCCTGGCCAACCCGAGCGACGCGAACGGCGGCCGGCACACGGCCGAGGTGACGCTGACCCCGGGCCGGTACCTCTTCAAGTGCACGATCCCCGGGCACGGCCAGATGCAGGGCATCCTCACGGTCACCGAGGGCGGCGGCGAGGACACCGCCGCGCCGGAGACGACCGCGAAGGTCGAGGGCGACCGCAACGCCGACGGCGCCTACGTCGGCCAGGCGACAGTCACGCTCGGCGCGACGGACGCCGGTTCGGGCGTCGACAAGGTCGAGTACGCGGTCGGCGCCGACGGCCCGTGGCAGCCGTACACGGTCCCGGTCGTCGTCGACCAGGTCGGCGCGCACGCGATCCGCTACCGGGCGAGCGACAAGGCGGGCAACACCGCCGCCGAGAAGACCGCCGCGTTCTCGGTCGTCGCCCGGCCCACCGACGACACGACGGCGCCGGAGACCTCGGCGACCGTGTCGGGCGAGCGGGACGACCAGGGCCGCTATCTCGACATGGCCACGGTGACGGTGACCGCGTCCGACACCGGGTCGGGCGTCAACACCATCGAGTACGCGATCGGTGACGGCGCCTGGCAGCCGTACACCGCTCCCGTGATGGTGCACCAGGCGGGCGAGCACACCGTCCGCTACCGGGCGAGCGACAAGGCGGGGAACACCGCGGCGGTGAAGTCGGTCGCCTTCACGGTCGTCAACCAGCCCGATCCCGACACCACCGCCCCCGAGGCCGCCGCCTCGGTCGCGGGGACGCGCGACTCCGACGGCGCGTACATCACCAGCGCCACGGTCACGCTGTCCGCGTTCGACGCGGACTCGGGCGTCGAGCGGATCGAGTACTCGCTCGACGGCGGCCCGTACCTCGCGTACACCACCCCGGTGATCGTCGACCGCGTCGGCCGCCACACGGTGCTGTACCGGGCGACGGACAAGGCCGGCAACACCTCCGCGGCCCGGAGCACGGCCTTCACCGTCGCCGAGGGCGGCGGGGTGCCCGCGCCCGGCTGTCCCGAGTTCGACGAGCGGCTGACGGTGATCGTCGGGACCGTCGACACCGGTGTTCCCAACCGGATGACGAACAGCCGCTGCACGGTCAACGAACTCATCGAGGACGAGAAGGACTGGTCCTCGCACGCGCTGTTCCTCAAGCACGTCGACACGGTGATCGACCGGCTGCTCGCCGACGGCGTCATCGACACGCGCGAGCACAGGAAGATCTACCGCGCGGCCAAGCAGTCGGGCATCGGCAGGCCGGGCCAGACCGAGGGGTACCGCGACCTGTTCGACGGCACCGCGGCGAGCTTCTCGAAGTGGCAGCACGTCGGAGGCGGGAAGTTCGGGCTGAGCGCGGACGGGGCCATGACCAGCAGCACCACGGTGCCCGGCATGGGCATGCTGTGGTTCCCGCAGCGGCAGTACGGCGACTTCTCGCTCAAGCTCCAGTGGCGCGACGACGCCCCCGGCGCCGGCAACGCCAACGGCGGGGTCTTCGTGCGCTTCCCGTACGTCCACGACAACCCCGAGGAGAGCCGTCCCGAGTGGGTCGCCATCAAGTACGGCCATGAGATCCAGGTCCTGGACCGGCCCGACGGCGACATGTACAAGACGGGCTCGCTCTACGGCTTCGACCGTGTCGGCCTCGCCGGTGCCGGGGTGACGCCGAAGGGCACCTGGAACGACTACGAGATCCGGGTGGAGGGCCAGCACTACTCGGTCTTCCGCAACGGCAGACTGATCAACGAGTTCGACAACACCGGTGGCCAGGTCTTCCAGCCGCCGCGTGGCGACGACCCGGGCACGGACGGCCGGCGCTACGCCTCCGGCTACATCGGGCTCCAGGTCCACGGCACGACGGACGTGATCTCCTACCGCAACATCCGGGTGAAGGAGCTGTAGACCGGGGAAGGGGCCCCTCTCCCGTGACGGGAGAGGGGCCCCTGTCGTGCGTGCGCGTCGGCTCGCGGCCGCTCGTCTCACGTGGGCAGGTTCTGCTCCGCCCACACCACCTTTCCGGAGACGGTGCGGCACGAACCCCATCGGCGGCACAGCATGTTGATGAGCTGGAGGCCCCGGCCGCCCTCGTCGCTGAGGTCCGCGTGCTGGATCTGGGGCAGGTCGGGGCCCGTGTCCGAGACCTCCACGACGAGGCGCTCGCCACGCAGCAGCCGGAGCCGGCCGGGGCCGTTCCCATAGCGCAGGGCGTTGCCCACGAGCTCCGAGACGACGAGCTCGAAGACGTCGGCGAGCTCCTCCAGATCCCACGCGGCGAGCTGGTCGGTGACCAGGCTCCGGGCCACGGACGCGGCCCGTCCCTCCTGCGGCAGCTGCCACTCGCACAGCTCTTCCGGAGTGCCCGGCACGGTCGTCGCGACGAGGAGCACGGCCTCGTCGAAGCGGCTGGCGTCGGTGGGGGCGCAGTCGGTGAGTCCGCCGCGTTCGAGCGCCTCGGGCGTGAGGCCGCGGGCCGCCGACCGCAGCCGCTCCAGCTGGTCGTCGAGATCCGCGTGCCGGGACTTGACGAGGCCGTCCGTGTACATGACCAGATGGCCGCCCGCCGGGACCTCCAGACGGATCGGGTCGTACGGGATCACTCCCGCGCCCAGCGGCGCGCCGATCGGTACGTCCACGAACGCGGCGGAGCCGTCGCCGTCGACGAGCAGCGGGGGCAGGTGACCGGCGCTGGCCAGGGTGTAGGTGGAGTCGGCCGGGTCGTGGACCGCGCAGAGGAAGGTGGCGACCTGCTCGTCCTCCAGGTCACGGGTGGCGAGGTCGAGCCGGGCGAGGACCCGCTCCGGCGCCATGTCGAGGGTCATCAGGGTGCGGGCGACCGCCCGCAGGCGGCCCATGGTGGCGGCGGCGGGCAGTCCGTGGCCCATGACGTCGCCCACCATCAGGGCCGTCCGTCCGCCGGGCAGGGCCATCACGTCGTACCAGTCGCCTCCCACACCGTGGTGGGCCGTCGAGGGAGTGTACTCGGCGTGGACGCGCAGCCCCGGCGTCACCGGGGTCGCTCGGGGCAGCAGGCTGCGCTGCAGGGAGACGACGTGCTCGCGCTCGCGTCCGTACAGCCGGGCGTTGTCGATGTAGACGGCGGCCTGGGAGGCCAGCTGCTCGGCCAGCGCGAGGTCCGTGTCGGAGAACGGGGGCGTTCCGGGACCGCGGACGAAGTCGGCGCTGCCGAGCAGCAGACCGCGGGCGATGAGCGGCACCGCCAGATAGCTGTGGACTCCCGCGGCGCGCATCTTCGCCGCAGCGCTCGCCGTCGGCGCGACCCTGTCGAAGTCGGTGTCCCGCATGCGGCTCACGAGCACCGGCCTGCCTTGGCGCAGGCAGTATCGGTGGAGGAGCGTCTCGTGGGCCTCCTCGGTCCGGACGAAGGTTTCGCCCACCGGGGTGGGTTCCAGGGACGAGAGCGACTCGACGGCGGAGATCGCCGTGGCCCGCAGGAGCGGGATGCCCGTCCCCGTCCAGCGTGAGCCCTCCTCGCCCCGCAGGACGCTCTCCAGGATGTCGACGGCGGCCCCGTCGGCCAGGGTGGGCACGGTGAACTCGGCCAGTTCCTGAGCGGTGCGCTCCAGGTCGAGGGTGGTGCCGATCCTGGATCCCGCGGAATTCAGCCAGGCGAGCCGTTCGCGCGTGGTGACGCGGTCGAGGGGGACGTCGCCGTCGCTCCGGCCGAGCCGTCTGCGGGCACCGGCCGAGCGGAGGACCGAGGCGCCCTTTCCGGCCGAGGCACGGCGGACGACGCGCCGCCTCCCGTTGCCATCGTTCACTCTTTCGGCCTCCAGACAGAAACTCGTCCGCTGTTGGTGCACATCATGCACCTGCCTCCCCCTCCTGGCCGATCAGGGCGGCGCGTCCCGTCACTATCTTGTGGCGCAAGATAGTGGCCGACTATCATGCACCGCATGACAAAGGAGCTGCCGACAGCCGGTGACCAGCGGCGCAGTCAGCTTCTGCGCGGCGTGCTCGACCTGTGCCTGCTCGCACTGATCGCCGAACGTCCGAGGTACGGCTACGAGTTCATCGAGGCGCTCACGGAGAGCGGACTCGAACTCGTCGGCGAGGGCAGCATCTACCCGCTGCTGGCCAGGATGGAGCGCGCCGGGCTCGTCGAGCCGTTCCGCGCCCCGTCGTCCAGTGGCGGGGCACCGCGCAAGTACTACCGGCTGTCCGAGGCCGGCCGGGCCGAGCTGGAGCGCGGCCGGGCCGTGTGGCAGGGGTTCACCGCCCAGGCCGACCGGATTCTCACTCGAACGATCCACGGGGGAACGACACCATGACCATCGAGCACGTACGCGCGGTCTGCCGCAGCAACTGGGAGTATCGGGGCATCGACGACGCGTCCGTACGCGAGATGCTCGCCGAGCTCACGGCCCATCTGGAGGACGCCGCGGCCGCCGGCCGCACTCCGCAGGACGTCGTGGGCCCGGACGTCAGGGCGTTCGCCGCGTCCTGGGCCAGGGCGCGGATGCCGCTGCACCGGCGCGCGCTGAGGATGGCGGCGATGGTTCCGTTCGTCGTGGGCGGGCTGCTGCTGGTCTCGCACCTCCTCCACCGGACGACGGTCGTGGACATCGACGCCGGGCGGCTGGCCTTCTGGCTGAGCATCGGGGTCGTCACCGTGGTCCTCGAGCTGCGCCGGGGCACCATCGGCTTCGGCAAGGGGTGGATCGTGGCGCTGGTCGTCGGGCTGCCGGTGCTGTTCGTGACGGAGAGGCTCTTCGGCGAGGAGACGCTGTTCCTGCTGCCCCTGTGGGTCAGCGCCCTGCTGACCCTGCCGGGCATCGGATACCTCGTCGCCGAACGGCGGCGCGTCCCGCGCCCCGAGGAGTCCTGACCGGCGGCACGTCTCACCCGCACGGCCCGGCAGGGATGCCCGTCCGTCCCGGAGCGTGAACGCTGGAGGCACGGACCGGGCCGAGAGGTGGGACACGGGATGAGCCAGGACGGCAGGGGCGGGACGCGGACGAGGGGATCCGGTGCGGGTACCGCGGCGCGGCTCCTGGCCCGGATCGCCGTGCTCGCGGCGGTCGGCTCCCTGGTCGTGCTGGTACTCACCATCGGCGACGGCGGCCTCGTGGTCGTGCTGGCCGGCCTGCTGGGGCTGGTCGTCTGCGCCGCGGGCATGTGGTGGTTCCTGGCGCACCGCGGCGCGGTGCGCCTGATCGGGGCGCTTGTCGCCGTCGCCGCGCCGGTCGGCGTCCTGGTGCTCTTCGCCCACGACGGGCTGTGGCTCACGGCCCTGGTGCTCGTGCTGTGCTGGGCCCTCGCGCTGGCCTGCGCGCGGGCCGCGCTGCGCAGGGCCCGCCCCCGGCGGAAGACCCGCTCGTTCCAGGCTCCCCGGCCCCGGCGGGCGTTCCTCATCATGAATCCGAAGTCGGGGGGCGGGAAGGTCGGCCGCTTCGGGCTGGTCGACCGGGCCGAGGCGCTGGGCGCCCGGGTGACCGTGCTCGATCCCGACGCGCCGGCCGACGTGGCCGCACTGGCCCGCGAGGCGGTGGCCGAAGGCGCGGACCTGCTCGGCGTCGCCGGCGGCGACGGCACCCAGGCCCTGGTCGCGGCGGTCGCCGCCGCACACGATCTGCCGTTCCTCGTCATCTCGGCCGGCACCCGCAACCACTTCGCCATGGACCTCGGCCTCGACCGTTCCGACCCAACCCGGTGCCTCGACGCTCTCACGGACGGCGAGGAGCTGCGGATCGACCTCGGCGACGTCGGCGGGCGGCCCTTCGTCAACACGGTCTCCTTCGGCGTCTACGCCGATGTCGTGCAGCGCCCCGAATACCGCGACGACAAGGCGGGCACGGCCCTGACCCTCATGCCGGACCTCCTGGTCGGCGAAGGGGTGCGCAGGCTCGACGCGCGGATCGACGACACGACACTCACGTCCCAGCAGGCGCTCCTGGTCAGCAACAACGCGTACACCTCGCCCGATGTCCTGAGCGGCGGCGGCCGCCGGCCCAGCCTCGACGACGGCGAGCTGGGCGTGCTGGGGATCCGGGTGGAGAGCGCTGCGGAGGCCGCGGACCTCGCGGTTCGCGGTTCGCAGTCCACCGGGCTGACCGTCACGACCGCCCGCCGGGTCGAGGTGACCTCTTCCGTGATCTCTTCCGTGACGGACGACGCCGGTACGAGCGACTCGGGTACGGACGACTCGGGTACGAGCGGCTCCGGAGCGGACGTCTCGGGTACAGCCGCCTCGGGCACGGGCGGCTCCCGTACGGACGAGATCCCCGTCGCGGTCGACGGTGAGGCCCTGCGCATGACCACGCCGGTCGTCTGCACGCTGCGGCCGGGCGCCCTGCGGGTCCTGGTTCCCCGCGACCGTCCCGGCGTCGTCGACCCCACCCCGCGCGTGGACTGGCGACGGCTCTTCGACCTGGCCTTCGGCCGTCCCGTACCGAGCACCGCGGGGCAGGACACCTGATACGATCTCGAATCGTGTTCGAGAAAAATCCAGCCCTCCGGTGCGCACCGGAGAGGTCGGGGCGATCCGGCTGAACGGGCGTACGGAACGATCGCCTCGCGCCGGGCGAACGGGGCGCCGAATGGTGCGCCCCTTTTCCCGTCCGCCGCGTGTCAGATGCGTTCCCACCATCCGCTTGCCGGCACGAAGCCCTTTTTGACCGAGCAGCCGACCTTGTGTCCCCGGAGGGCGAAGTAGACAGCGGAGAGGTCGGCGATAACCGCGGTGGCGGGGTTCACCGGTCGCCCGGCGACCGAGCCCATCCGCGCGTACGCGGGACTCGACACCGCAGACGACACGGAGGCACGCGCCGCCGCCACGTCCGCCTGCGGGCCCTCTGACGAAGGACGGCTGAGCCGGGCCGGCCTCATCGGATCTGGCCGCGGGCGAAGTACGCGACGAGCTCCGGATCGAGAGGCGGCACCGCTCGGGGCGTACCGCCGGTGCGCAGCGATTCCGTCGCACGCACGCCCGCCGCCACGGACATGCGCGCCGCCACCGGCGACGTGTCCGTGCGGCCGCCCTCGCGGGCGAAGCGGACGAACTCGTCGACGAGCAGGGGGTCCGCGCCGCCGTGTCCCGCGTTGTCCTCCGCCGCGGGTACGGGGTACTCGGCGTCCGGTTCCGCGCGGTAGCCCGAGCGGCGGGAGTTCCACACCCGGACCGTTCCGCCGGGGCCGTCGCCGAAGTTCTCCAGTCGGCCGGCGTCGCCGATGACGGTGTAGTTGCGCCAGTAGTCGGGGGTGAAGTGGCATTGCTGGTAGGCGGCGAGGACGCCGTTGTCCAGACGCATGTTGACCAGGGAGACGTCCTCGACGTCGATCACCGGATTGAGCCCGCGCTGGGTGTGCGGCGGCCAGTGGCCGTCCTTGGTGTACCAGTCGTCGGGCTTGGGTTCGCCGGGGGCGCGGCGGTGCGGGTTGGAGCCGTAGACCATCAGGTCGCCCAGGGCCTGCACCTGCTCGGCGTACCCGCCGGCGAGCCAGTGCAGGACGTCGATGTCATGGGCCGCCTTCTGGAGCAACAGCCCGTTCGTGTAGCGCTGTTCGGCGTGCCAGTCCTTGAAGTACCAGTCGCCGCCGTAGCCGACGAAGTGGCGGACCCAGATCGTCTTCACGGCGCCGATCTCGCCGCGTTCGACGATGTCCCGCATCAGCCGGACCACCGGCATGTGGCGCATGTTGTGCCCGATGTAGAGGCGGGTGCCGGTCTGGTACGCGGTGTGCAGGATCGCGTCGCAGCTCTCGATGTCGGTGGCGAGTGGCTTCTCGACGAAGACGGGCTTGCCCGCCTTCAGGACCTCACGGGCCAGGTCGGCGTGGGTGTGGTCGGGAGTGAGGACGAGGACGGCGTCGATGCCGGGGTCCTCGACGATCTCTCGGTGGTCGCTGTGGAGCCGGGCGCCCGGGAAGGCCGTGGCCGCCTCCGCCCGGGCCCGGGCGTCGTGGTCCGCGAGGGCGGTGACCCGTGAGCCGGCGCCGGGCCGGTGGGCCGTACGGGCGAGTGAGCCGCGCAGTCCGTAGCCGAGGACACCGAGGCGGAGGTCGGTCATGGTCGGTCGTTCCTTCCCGGGGGACACGGGTGAGGCGTCACGGATGGATGAGGACGTGGGCGAGCGCCACGCGGCCCGTGCCACGGTGCACGATCCTCACATAACGGGCTTCCGTGTCGGTGTTCACCAGGGTGGGCCGCAGCGCCTTCCCGGCGAGGGGGATCGTCGTCGCGTCGCTGAAATCGGGCGAGGCGGCGAGCTGGACGTCGACGTCGACGGTCGTCATGGAGGTGTTGTTCCACAGTTCGACCTGGCCGACAGGGCGTACGGCGCCGAGGTCGGCCTGCCACCAGGCGCCCGGCTCGGGGAGGGTGCGGGTGTCCGTGGTGGTGTCGCCGTCGACGGCGTACCCGGCGGTGGCCGCGCCGTCGGTCGAGGACTGGGTCACCGTGGCCGTGCGCGCGAGGTCGGGCCGGAGCTGTTCGACGTGGCCCCGGCCGTTCGCGCCGGCCGCGCGGGCCACCGCGAGCGCCTCGGCGGGAAGCCGGTCGAGCGAGGTGTGGTTGCCGGTCGACGTCGAACCGGTGCCGGTGAGCGCGGGGGCCGCGGTGTCGGTCCAGTTGCCGGTGGCGTGGTTGTCGATGCCGTAGTCGGCCCAGTTGGAGACCCACTTGTAGCCGACGCGGGTGATCACATTCCCCTCCACCCGGATGTGGCTGGACTGTTCGTCGAGGTAGACGCCGTTGCCGTCGCGCTCGGTGTTGCCGTAGGCGCTGCGGTTGATGTAGTTGCCGGAGACGATCGTGCCGGGCTGGGCTCCCTGGGTGTAGACGGCGCCGCCGTCGTGCTGGTCGTCCGCCACCCGCATCACGTCGGTGAGGCGGTTGGCGGTGATCCGGTTGTCGCGCAGCACGGAGGTGCGGGCCTCAGGCTGGTTCCAGCCCCAGCCGACCGAGATGCCGGAGTACGGAAGGTCCGCCAGGGTGTTGTGGTCGACGGTGAGACCGGCTTCGTACCCCGCCCAGATGCCGACGGAGTCGGTGTACTCGACGCCTGTGCGCCGGATCGTGTTGTACGAGAAGGTGTTCCGCTCCCCCGCCCGCTCGGGGTCCGGCAGGGGTTCCGTGTCGCCGATGTACGCGGCGCCGGAGGACAGGTCGGTGAAGCGGGAGCGGGTGACGGTGGTGTCCTTGGTGCCGTCCTCGAGGACGAGGCCCGCGCCGCCGAGGCGGCTGAAGTCGACGCGGTCGACGACGACGCCACGGCCGCCTCGCACGGTCAGGGCCGCCACCGGCTTGGTGTAGTGACGGCCCGCGTGGTCGACGGGTCCGGTGGCTCCGGTGAGGGTGAGCCCGGCCTGGGTCCCGGCGTACCCCTCGTCGGTGTTCGGCTGGTCCCAGGCCGCGTACCGCAGGGCGAGGCGCTCGACGCGCACGTCGTGGGCGCCGTCGAGGACGAGGAGCCGCTCGGTGGCAGGGGTGACGGCCCGCGCGCGTCGCATGTCCTCGCCGTGGCGCGGGAGGTAGGTGATGGTGCGCAGCTCCGAGTTCCAGACGAACTCACCTGGCTCGTCGAGGAGTTCGGCCGCGTTCTCGAAGTAGGCGACCTTCGTGTAGCGGGTGGAGTCGACGGTCGTCGTGTCCCAGGCGGGCCCTGTGCGGTCCGTACCGGAGGCGGAGTTCGACCAGCACGGCTGGGTGAACGTGAGCAGGTCGCCGTCGACCCCGGTGATGCGGCAGTGGTACGTGCGCCAGCGGACGCGGATGACCGCCTCGGCGTCCGCGGGACGGGCCCAGCCCGCGATGCCGGTGGCGACGGCGCCCGTCATGCCCGTCCTCGTCGCGTCGCAGACGGCGGCCGGGCAGGGGCCGCCACGCGCCCGGACGGCCCGGACGCCGTCGACGAAGAGCTGGCGCGGAGTGACGCCGTCGGGGACGCGCGCGGTCCAGGTGCCGTCGGCGTGGGCGGCCCAGCCGGTCAGGGTGCGGCCGCCCGAGAGGACGGGGCCGGCGCCGGCTGCGGCGGTCCAGGTGACGGTGTGGCCGTCGCGGCCGGAGTCCTTTTCCCCCAGGGCCAGCGGCTCGGTCAACGCGTAGGTTCCGTCGGCGAGTTCGACGCGCACGTCACGACCGGTGACGTCGCGCGCCGCGTCACGCGCGCCGGTGAGGGAGCAGGGGCGGCCGGTGCTGCACGCCGTTCCCGAGCCGTCAGGGGCGGCGTGCAGGACCTTGGGCGCGGGCTGCGCCGCGGCGGGCGCGGGCGCGGTCGTGAGGAGTCCGGCGGCGAGGGCGGTGAGCGCGGTCAGGGCGCGGATGCGTCGCATCGGGCTCACACCCAGTCCGGGTGTCCGGGCATGGGCGGGTTCTCCGTGCTGAAGAGCCAGTCCTCCAGGAAGGGGCGCAGGGACGCGTCGTGGGTGACGCGGACGGCGTTGTCGACGAAGTCCTGCGAGTCGGCGTTGCCGCCGCGGTGCTTCCTCAGCCAGGACGCGATGACCGCGTCGAACTCCTTCTGGCCGACCCGCTGGTGGAGGGCGTACAGGACGACGGCGGCACCGTCGTAGATGTTGAACCCGCCGAGCGCGGTGGGGAGTCCGGGCGGGCCGTCGGTCTTCCGGACCGCGTCGAGCCTGCTGTACGCGGCCTTCATCTTGTCCTGCAGGGAGGCGGTTCCCTGCCGGTCGGCCCAGAGGGCCGCGTAGTAGACGGCGGGGCCCTCGTTGAGCCAGGCGCTCTGCCAGGTGGTGGGGGTGACCGAGTCCCCGAACCACTGGTGGGTCAGTTCGTGGATCATGACGTTGGTGTACGTCGTGGAGGTGGCGGCGTTCTTGAACCAGTTCGGGCCGAAGAGGGACAGGGTCTGGTTCTCGAGGGCGTCGCCGTAGCCGTCGCGGACGATCTGCATCCCGTAGGTGTCGAAGGGGTAGCGGACGCCGAGGGTGTTCTCCAGCCAGGCGATCTGCCCGGCGGTGCGTTCGACGATCGGCCGGTAGGTGTCGGCCTGGTCCTCGGGGACCAGGTGGCGCAGCGTGATGCCGTGCGGGCCCCGGCCGGTGAGGACGGTCTGCCGGGCGACGGAGATGCCGAGGAGTTCGGGGGCCATGGGGGCGTCGAGCCGGAAGTCCCGGGTGGTCCTTCCGGGGGCGGCCGGGCGGGTGCCGGTGGCGGTGCCGTTGGCACCGGCCGTGTAGCCGTCGGGGGCGGTGAGGTGGAAGGTCCAGGTGGCCTTGTCCATAGTGGTGTCGTTGACGGGGGCGAACGTGTCGGCGCGGGAGGCCTGGGCGGCGGAGACGAAGCCGCCGTCGCTGATGTGGCGCCAGCCGGGGGCGCCGGCCGGCTTGGTCCTGCCGTTCCCGTGGTACGTGACGGTGACGTCGAAGGGGCGGTGGTCGCGCAGGCCTCCGTCGGGGGTGACGGTGAGCTCCTGGCCGCTGCTGCCGGGCGCGACGGACCAGGCCGCGTCCTTGCCGTCGACCGTGACGGCGTCGATGGCGAGCGAGTCGATGTCGAGGTTGAACGAGGACAGGTCCTGGGTGGCCCTCGCGCTGATCTTCATGGTGCCCGTGAAGTCGTACGTGACCGGGGTGAAGTCGAAGGAGAGGTCGTAGTGCCGTACGTCGTAGCCGCCGTTGCCGAGTGTCGGGAACAGCGGGTCCCCGGCCCCGGGCGCGCCGGGCTTCGGGTCGAAGGGGCGGGCGTGCGGGGAGAGGGCCTGGGCGGGGACGGCGGTCGCGAGCGCGGCGGTCGCGGCCACGGTGGCCACGGCTGCGCGCAGGATGCCGGTGCGGATCACTGCTTCGCTCCCTTCTGGGCTGCTTCCTCGAACTCGCGGCGTGCCTGCCCGCCGCCCTTGGCGAGGTATTCCTTGACGAGGCCGTCGTAGCTGCTCATGGGCTTGCGGCCGGTGACGATGTCCTTGATCCAGTCGCCCTTGAGGGTGTTGAGGGTGCCGGAGGACTTGGAGTCCCAGGTCGGTGAGGAGTAGCTGGCCGTGGGGTCGGGGGTCATCCTGGGGATGACCCGTGCGTAGGCGCCGTGCAGATGCTCGACGCCCCGCGCATGGGTCGCGGAGTAGAGGGCGGGCGTGGCGGAGGCCATCAGCTGCCAGGGGACGGCGACGTCCTGGCTGCCCTGCTCGGTGAGGATGGGGGCGCCCTTGCCGTCGCGTCGGTGGTCGGTGCCCTCGACCCCGTAGGCGAGGAGGGTGTACTCCTCGGTGCCGAAGGGTGCGGCGACCCAGTTGGCGAGCTGGAGGATCTCCTTGACGCGGTTCGCCTCGGCCTTCCTGACGAAGGACTCGCTGAGCCGTGCGTTGTTGTTCCAGGTGACGGCGTCCTTGCCGATGGGCGTCATCGGGCGGACGTCGTACGTGGGGTCGATGGCGGCCATCGCGTCGAGGTATCCGGTGCTGGGCGTGAGGTAGGCGGGCCAGCCGTCGAAGACGTAGGCGGCGCGGCCGTTCTTGAACAGGTCGGTGTACTGGGCCTTCTGGGCGCCCGACATCTGCACGGTGCCCGGGTAGTAGCAGCCGGCCTTGTACAGCCTGGCCGCCATCTCGATCGCCGCCCGGTACTCCTCCGTCTCCAGGTCGAGGGTGAACTTCCCGGTCGTGGCGTCCATGCGCCAGTAGTAGGGGGCTCCGTACGACATGGCGATCAGGGTGGTGACGCCGGCGGAGAGGGCGTACTGCTTCTCCTTGGGGCGGGTCAGCTCCTTGCACAGCTCGAAGAAGCGGTCCATGTCGGTGATCTGGTCGAGGCTGGTGACCCCGGCCGCGGCGAACAGGTCGTGGCGGTAGTACCCGGCACCGCCGGTGCCGGCGCGCGCGATCGGGATGCCGTACAGCTTGCCGCCGTAGATGGAGCCCTGCCAGGCACCCTTCGGGATGGCCGCCAGGTTCGGGTAGTCCTTGATCCGGTCGCCGGAGAGGTACGGGGTGAGGTCGGCGCACTTGGCGGCGAGAAACGCGGCCTTGTGGTCGACGCCGCCCGTCTCCGGGTACATGAAGAGGTCGGTGAGGGTGTCGCTCGCGACCATGGTGGAGAACTTGGTGGGCCAGTCGTCGGCGGCGACGGCCTGGATGTCGACCTGGGTGCCGAGCCGCTTCTCTATCTCCTGCCAGGCCGCGTTCCGCTCGCGCCCGGGAGCCGGCGGCTTGAACGTCTCCAGGGAGACGGTGATGGTCTCGGCCCCCTTGAGCGGAGTGCCGGGGACGGAGCGGACGGGCTTCGCCGGGTAGCGGGTGAATCCCTGGGGGACGCCCTGGGCCGTGCCGGGGTGGTCGGGCGTGATGCCGAGGTCGCGCAGGACGGTGTTCGGCAGGAGGGAGCCGCTCTTGACCGATGCCTTCTCGGCCGCGGCGCCACTGCCGCCGCATGCGGTGATCAGGGGTGCGGCGGCGACGCCCAGGCCGACGCCGGCCCCGAGGCGGAGGAGTGTTCTGCGGTCGAGTGGGGTGGAGGGGGTGGACCTGGAGGACCTGGACATGGGGACTCCTGGGAGGAAGGGCGGGGGAGCGAGGGGCGGCGGGCGAGGTGGGAAGGCCGCGCCGAGGGGCGTCGCGGTGGGTCAGCCCTTGATGGCGCCGGTGAGCACGCCCTTGGTGAAGTAGCGCTGGAGGAAGGGGTAGACGCAGAGGATGGGGAGGACGGCCACGACGAGCACGGCCATCTGGACCGACTGCTGGGGGGCGACGGCCTCGCCGGCGACGGCGCTGTCGAGGCTCTGGCCCTGGAGCACGAAGGTGCGGAGCACCATCGGCAGGGGCCACTTCTCGCTGTCGCCGAGGTAGAGCATGGCGTTGAAGAAGGCGTTCCAGTACGTCACCGCGTAGAAGAGGCTGACGACGGCGATGACGGCCTTCGACAGCGGCAGCACGACCTGGAGGAGGATCCTCAGATCGCCGGCGCCGTCCACCCTCGCCGCGTCGTACAGCTCCTCGGGGAGGTTCATGAAGAAGGAGCGCAGGACGACCAGGTTGAAGGCGCTGACCATGGTCGGCATGACGAGGGCGGCGAAGGTGTCGTAGAGGCCGAGTTCGTTGACGAGCAGGAAGTTCGGGATGACGCCCGGGTTGAAGAGCATCGTGAAGAGCGCGGTCATCAGGATGACCCGTGAGCCGACGACGTCGCGCCGGGAGAGTCCGTACGCCATGCCGATGGTGAGCAGCAGGGCGCAGCCGGTGCCGACGAGCGTGACGCCGATGCTGACGAGCAGGGCGCGGGTGACGACACCGCCGGTGAAGATCGTGCGGTACGCGTCCAGGGTGGGGTGGTCGGGCCGGAGCACGAGGCCCGCGGACCTGATGATGTCGCTCTGGGAGGCGAAGCTGGTGCCGATCACGCCCAGGAGGGGGTACGCGACGGCGGCGACCACGAGGGTGAGCGCGAGGCCCTTGGCGGCCAGGCCCATCCGGGTGGGGCGCTCCATCCAGGGGGGCCGGCCGGAGGCGGCGGCACGGGTCTTCCTGGTGGTGGCTCGCGGGGCGCCCCCGGTGACGTGAGGGGCCTCGGTGGGGCGGGGGGTCTCGGTGACGCGGGAGGTCTCAGCGATCGGCGCCACGGTAGATCCCTTCATGGCCGAAGTGATGGGCGAGCTTGTTGGCGCCGAGGACGAGCACGGTGCCGACCACCGCCTTGACGAGGCCGACGGCCGCCGAGACTCCCCAGTCGCCGTCCTTGATTCCGTGGAAGTAGACGTAGGTGTCGAGGACTTCGCCCGCTTCCGGGCCGACGGCGTCCCGCTGCAGCAGGATCTGCTCGAAGCCGACCGAGAGGATCTGGCCGAGGTTGAGGATGAGCAGCAGGATGACGACGGGGGCGATGCCCGGCAGGGTGACGTGCCACAGGCGCCGGAGCCGGCCGGCGCCGTCGATGGCGGCCGCCTCGTACTGCTGGCGGTCGATGGTGAGCAGCGCGGCGAGGATGATGATCGTGCCCCAGCCCGCGTCCTTCCAGACCAGCTGGAGGGTGAGCAGCCACGGGAAGGCGTCCGGGTCGCTCATCATGTCGTAGCGGGGCAGGCCGGCCGAGTCGAGCAGTTCGGGCAGGACGCCGGCGCCGCCGAGGACCTGCTGGAAGATCGAGACGATGATGACCCAGCCGATGAAGTGCGGCAGATAGACCACGCTCTGCACGAAGCGGCGGAGCTTGTCGCTGACGACGCTGTTGAGCAGCAGGGCGAGGGCGATCGGCAGCGGGAAGAAGAAGACCAGTTCGACGAGGGCGATGGTCAGGGTGTTGCGGAGCGCGGACCAGAAGGCCGGTTCGGCGAAGGCCGTCGCGAAGTTGCCCAGTCCCACCCAGGCGCTGTCCGCGTACCCGAGGTACGGCTGGTAGTCCTGGAACGCGGTGATGTAGCCGAGCAGCGGCACGTAGTGGAAGACGAGGAAGTAGAGCAGACCCGGCAGGCAGAGCAGCAGCATCACCTTGTCGCGCTTGATCCGCTGCCAGAGGGTCGCTTTTGCGCGGAGGGCGACGGGCGTTGCCGTCGCCCCGGCGTCCTGCCGCCGGCCCTTCAGGGGCAGCGGGGGTGCTGTGTCAGCCATGGAGGAGTCCTGTTCGGCTGGTGACGCAGGGAAGTCGATGTGACGTTCTGCGGCGGCAACGTAGTAAGCGGTTAACCCAGACGTCAAGAGCGAAAGGGGAACCGTTCGCGATTCAGCGAGTGCGGAACCGGGTCAACCAGCCCTGGTTCCTGCCCATTCCGGCTGCTCGAAGACCAAATCCCGCCCGGCAAGGGGCGATTGCTTGACGGTCGACGACATCTGTCCCTAGCGTGCGCAGTCATTCGTAGTACACGCTTACTATCCGGAGGCATGGTGCGAACCTCTGACGAACCGTCGGCGCGGACCGGCGTGAACGGCCGGGCGCCCACACTCCCCCGCCGCCCGCGGACACTCCTCGCCATGGACCCCGCCCTGCTCGACGACGTCTTCCCACCCGCCGTCAGAGCGCGCCTCGAAGAGGCCGCCGACCTGCGACTTCCCGTCCCCGTGCAGGAGTTCGACAGCCCCGGGGCGGCGACCGCGCTCGCCGACTGCGAGGTGCTCCTGACCGGTTGGGGCTGCCCGCCCGTCGACGCGGGCGTGCTGGACCGCGCCCCACGGCTCGGCGCGGTGATCCACTCGGCGGGCACCGTGAAGACCTTTCTGAGCAGCACCGCCTACGCACGCGGCATCGCCGTCTCCTCGGCGGCGGCCGCCAACGCCGTCCCGGTCGCCGAGTTCACCCTCGCGGCGATCATCCTCGGTACCAAGCGGGCCTTCCCGCTCGCCGAGCTCTTCCGCACCCGCAGGTCGCACCGGACCACGGCCGACCTGGAGCGGCTGCACTGGCTCGGCACCCACGGCATCACCGTCGGCGTGGTCGGCGCCTCCCGGATCGGACGCCGCGTCGTCCAGCTGCTGCGCACCCTCGACGCCGAGGTGCTCCTGTACGACCCGTACGTGAGCGCCGCCGAGGCACGGGAGCTGGGGGCGACCGGCACCGACCTGGACACCCTCGTCGCCACCAGCGACGTGGTGACCCTGCACGCGCCGGCCACCCCCGCCACCCATCACCTCCTCGACGCGCGACGCCTGGCGCTCCTGAGGCCCGGAGCCCTGCTCGTGAACACCGCGCGCGGACCGCTCGTGGACACCGAGGCGCTCGTCCCGCACCTGGTCAGCGGCCGGATCGACGCCGTACTCGACGTGACCGACCCGGAGCCGCTGCCCCACCACCATCCGCTCTGGGAGCTGCCCAACGTGTTCATCACCCCGCATCTGGCAGGCGCCCAGGGCAACGAGGCGGGGCGGCTCGGGGCGCTCGCCGTCGACGAGCTCGACCGCTACGCGCGCGGTGTACCCCTCCAGCACGCCGTGCTTCTGTCGGACCTGGAGCGGATCGCGTGACCGGACAGCACGACGACGCCTCCGACCGCCTCTCCAGGCGCCCCGACCGCGCCGCCGGCCGGGCCCTGAGGCGTCCGGACAGCGCCGCCGGCCGGGACTTCGGGCGTCCGGACAGCGCCGCCGACCAGGACTCCGGGCGTCCGGACAGCGCCGCCGGCCGGGCCTCTCTCCGTGCCGCCGGACAGGGCCTAGGCTGGGGGCCGGACGCGGGGCGGAGCCGTCCGCCCGGAGGCTCCGGGCGGAGCGGGACCCGGGAGCCACGGGCCCGCGCCTCCCGGCGGGGGCCGGAGAGCGGCCCGCGCAGTGACGACCAGACACTCCAGGGGGAGGACCGGATGTCCCGGCAGGAATCGACGGCGGCCGGACAGCGCCGCGCGACGGTCGTGGACGTGGCCCGCCTCGCGGGGGTGTCCACGGCGACCGTGTCCCGGGTGATGAACCGCAACTACCCCGTCGCGGCCGCCACACGCGAGCGCGTGGAGGCCGCCATGCGGGGCCTCGGCTATGTGGTCAACGCGCACGCGCGCGCCCTCGCCGGCGTCTCGGGCCGCACGGTGGGCATCATCATCAGCGATGTCGTGGACCCCTTCTACGCCTACATCGCGCGCGGCGTGGAACGCGAGGCGGCGGCGGGCGACCGGCTCTGCCTGGTCTGCACGACCCAGGGCGACCCGCAGCGCGAACTCGCCTTCATCGAGCTCATGCACGAGCGGCGCGCCGACGCCGTGATCCTCGTCGGCGGCAGCGTCGCCGATCGCACCTACCGGGCGGAACTCGCCCGCCGCGCCCACGACCTGGACGCCGGAGGCTCCAAGCTGGTCCTGTGCGGCCGGCCCTCCCTCGGTGAGGACGTGCCCACGGTCGGCGTGGAGTACGACAACGAGGGCGGCGCCTTCGCGATCACCGACCATCTGCTCACCCAGGGGCACGAGAGGATCCTCTACCTCGGCGGCCCTCCCGGCCTGTCCACCACCCGGGACCGCATCGCCGGGCACCGTCGCGCCCTGGAGCTCCGCGGGGTCGCCCACGACCCGGACCTGGTGCAGCCGGGCGCGTTCAGCCGGGCCTTCGGCTACCGCCGGATGAACGAACTCCTGCGGGAGGGGCTGCGGTTCACGGCAGTCTTCGCCGCGAACGACATCGTCGCCGCAGGCGCCGCCCAGGCGCTCGAAGAGGCCGGGATCGGAGTGCCGCAGGACGTCTCGCTCGTCGGGTACGACGACGTGCCCGTGGCGCAGGAACTGCGACCGCGTCTCACGACCGTGCACGTGCCGCTGGAGGAACTGGGGCGGCAGGCCGTGCGCGTCGCCGTCGACGGGGGCGACGAGGACGACTGGCGGGCGCCGACGACCGGCACCCTGCGCCTCGGGACCCATATCGTCGTGCGCGACTCGGTCGCACCGCCGCGCGCAGCGAAACGCCGCCGATCCTGAACGATTTCGCGTGCACGAGGGCCTGTTGACGCAGTAACGGACAGAAACACGCCCTGACCCCTTGCGGACCGACAGCAAACGCTTACATGCTGACGCGCAGCTCCCCGAGCCTCGCACCGTGCAGCTCGCGCCTCGTTCCGAGCCGAGCTCAGGGCTGCCTCCGGGATGCGCACCCCGCCTTCTGCACCTCCTCGCCCCCAGGAGATGACACCGATGCAGATCCCCCCGCTGTCCCCGCTCCCCTCCTCCCCCTCCTCCTCACGCGTGTCCGCCCCGTCCCGTCGTGCGGTCCTCGCCACGATGACCGCGGCCGGTGCCGCGCTCGCCGTCGGTTCGGGGACGGCCCGGGCCGACGCGCACAGCGGCCCGACGGTCGCGCTCACGGCACGCCCCTCCGCCGAGGCCGAGCGACTGCGCCTCGCGTCCGCCCTCCGGGCGAGCGAGTTCCAGCCCACCGGCCGGTACGCCCCCGCGAACACCCCGCTGCGGTGCACGGTCCTCCCCTTCGACGGTCTGGTGCCGACGCTGTGGATCGGCCGGTGGGACTACTACGGCACGGTCAAGGAGCCCCGCCCGTACCCGCTCAAGCCCGGCAGCAACACCGTGACCGATCCGCACGGCGGACCGATGTACTTCACTCTGGAGGGAGACGGCGAACGGGCCGGCGTGCGGTTCGGGGAGGGCTCCCGACCGATCCCCGTATTCACCCTCGGTCGCACAACGGAGACGGCGTTCCAGCACCGGCTCGACACCCTCACCGACGTGCCGGTGGTCGAACTCCACGGTCCGCGCACCCTCGTCACGCTGACCCGCGACGGCGCCCTCCTCCACCGGGGCGAGGACCACGCGGCCCTGCTGTCGCTCCTCGAAGAGATCGTCCAGGCCGAACAGGACATCAGCGGCCTCGACGGTTCCTCGCCGCTGCACCGCCCGAAGTCCGGCCGCTTCCACTTCACCGAGGTGTCGGTGGTCCCCGCCGGGGTCGGCGCCTTCGCCACCCACGGCTACAACGGCTTCCCGCGCGCCTACCTGGACCGGGCCACCACCGTCCAGGGCCTGCGCACCCGCGGATGGGGCCTGTACCACGAACTCGGCCACACCCACCAGCAGATGGCCTACAAGCCGACCGGCCTCACCGAGGTCACCGTGAACATCTACTCCCTCGCGGTCCAGCGCGCGCTCGGGCAGACGTCCAACCTCCTCCTCCCGGACGCCAAGACCGGTCTCGCCCCCTTCCAGTCGGCCCTCCCCAAGCTCGGCGGAGCCGGCCTCGTCTACGAGAAGTCCTTCGGGGCGTACGAGAAGCTGGTCCCGCTGCGCCAGCTGGAACTCGCGTTCGGCGCCGACTTCTGGCCCCGGATGCACCGGCTGGTCCGCGAGGAGAACCCCGCGTCGGACTACACGGAGACCGCGAAGCGGTACCGCCACCTCGCCCTCTACGCCAGCCGGACGGCAGGCCGCGACCTCACCGACTTCTTCGTGAACCGGTGGGCCTTCCCCATCGACGCGCAGGGCCTCACGGAACTCGCGGCGCTCGGCCTGCCGCAGCCGGCCGTCGATCCGTCGGCCCTCACCGACTGACGCTCCCCTCCCCTCCCCTCCCCCGCACTCATCGGCCGATCAGCAGGAGGCGCACCGGTCATGGCTCTCCCCAGACGACAGATGCTCGCACTCGCCGGTGCCACGCCGGTTCTCTCCTTCCTTCCCGGCACCGCCGCGGCGGCGACGCCGCCCGCCGAGGGCGCCGGACCCGGACCCGCCTCGGCCGGGGACGCCGCCGATCCGTACGACTCCCTCCTCGCCCGGGCCGAACAGGAGCTCACCGGCGGCGCCTTCGACCCGGCGGACCCGGACTTCGCCGCCGCGCTCGCCGCCCTGGAGGCCGAGGCCACCACCTGGTGGGAGCGGCTCGACACCACGCAGGGCCGGAAGGCGCTCTGGGCCGACCTCTCCCCGGCCTCCGACCCCGGCATGTTCGGCCAGAGCTATCCGCGGCTGCGCACGATCGCGACCGCCTGGGCGACCCCCGGCACCACGCTTACCGGCCGCGGGGACGTGCTCGACACCCTCCTGGAGGGGTTGCGGTTCCTGGGTACGGTCGGCTACCACCCGGGGCGTGCCGAGACCGGCAACTGGTGGTTCTGGGAGATCGGTGCGCCCCGCGCGCTGATGGACACCTGTGTGCTGCTGCGCGCCCACCTGCCGCCGGCCGACCTCGCCGCGTACGTCGCCGCCGTGGCACGGTTCTGCCCGAGCCCCGATCGCCGTACGAACAGCCCCTCCCTGGCCGAGACCGGCGCCAACCGCGCCGACAAGGCCGTCATCGTGGCGCTGCGGGGCCTCCTCGCCCGGGACCCCGCCGCGCCGGCCCTCGCCCGCGACGGTCTCTCCGACGTACGGGACGGCGGGCGCAACAGTCTCTTCCGGTACGTCACGTCCGGGGACGGGTTCTACGAGGACGGGTCGTTCGTCCAGCACGGCAGCGTCGCCTACACGGGGACGTACGGCAGTGTCCTCCTCGGCGGTGCGGGCCAGCTCATCGCGCTCCTCGCCGGTTCGGAGTGGGCGGTGTCGGATCCCGCGGTGACCGTGCTGTACGAGGCGGTGGAGCGGTCGTTCGCCCCGGTGGTCTTCGACGGGGTGATGATGGACGCCGTCCGTGGCCGGGCGGTGTCGCGCGAGCGGTCCCGGGACCACCACGACGGGGCGGCCACCGTCGGCCGCGTCCTCCAGCTCGCCGCGGGGGCGCCGGCCGGCCACGCCGAGCGATGGCGCTCTCTCGCGAAGGGCTGGATCCTCCGCAACGAGGCGACGCCCTACAAGGGACTCGTGGGCATTCCGGCGCTCGCGCGCGCCAAGGCCGTCCTCGACGATCCTTCGGTGCGACCGGCCGAGCGGCCGACGGGGCACGTGGTCCTCGCCGACATGGACCGGGTCGTGCACCGGAGGCCGGGCTGGGCCTGCGCGCTGTCCCTGTCGTCGCGGCGCATCGCCGCGTACGAGGCGGGCAACGGCGAGAACCTGCACGGCTGGTACACCGGTGACGGCATGACCTATCTGTACGACGGCGACGACCCTTCGGCCTTCGGTGACGGTTTCTGGCCGACCGTCGACCCGTACCGCCTCCCCGGTACGACCGTGGACACCCGCGTCCGCGCGGATCTCGGGACGAGCCCCGGCACGAGCACCTACCGGCCCACGAACGCCGTGGCGGGCGGTGCCGCGCTCGACGGCCGGTTCGGCGCGTCGGCCATGGAACTGGCGGCCCAGGGCAGCACACTGCGGGCCCGGAAGGCGTGGTTCTTCCTCGACAACGCCGTCGTGGCGCTGGGCGCGGACATCACGGCGAGCGACGGCCGGACCGTCGAGACCGTCGTCGAGAACCGGAACCTGCACGCCGACGGACGGCAGCGCTTCACCGTCGACGGGCGCAGGCAGCCCGACGAACAGGGCTGGCGGGCCGACCTCTCGGGCGCCCGCTGGGCGCATCTGGAGGGCTTCGGCGGCTTCGTGTTCCCCGGACCGCCCCGTGGTGAAGCCGCCCCGACGGGTTCGCTGAACGCGCTCCGCGAGGAACGCACCGGCACCTGGCGTGCGCTCAACACCGGCGCGGACACCGGCGGCGGCAGCACTCCCGTCACCCGTCGCTACCTCACCCTCTGGTTCGACCACGGCCCCTCCCCCTCGTCCGGGTCCTACTCCTACGTCCTGCTCCCCGGCGCGAGCGCCGTCGCGACCGGTGTGCAGTCGCTCTCCCGCCCTGTCGTCGTGGTCGCCAACAACGCCACCGCGCAGGCCGTCGAGGCCCGTCGGCACGGTCTGCTCGCCGCGCACTTCTGGCAGGCCGGACACGCGGGCGGCCTGTACTCGTCGGGCCCCGGCACCGTGCTGGTGCGCCGCACCGGGCGTCATGTGTCGGTGGCGGTCGCCGACCCCGGGCGCACGGGAACGGAGCTCACCGTCGAACTCCCCTTCCGCGTCCGCCGCGTGGTCCGCGCCGACGACACGGTGACCGTCGCACCGGGCGGCCGCACCGTGCTCACGGTCCGGGTCGGCGGATCGCGGGGCCACAGCCACACGGCCGACCTGGTCCAGTGACCGTCCGACCCCCGCAAGGAGCCCTCGTGTCCCCGTCCCGGCCCGCGCCCCCGCCCGGCTCCCCGCCCGCCCCCCATCTGCGCCTGCCGCCGACCGACCGCGTCCTGTCCCCCCGTACCGGCTGGACGCGGGCCCACTGGGAGGCACTCGCCGACCGGCAGCTGGAGGCCCTCGTCCCGTACGCCACCCCCGGGTTCGCGCAGTACCGCCTGCCGGGGCGCACCAGCTGGTCGGGCGTCGTCTCGGACGGCCTCGAAGGGTACGCACGCTCATTCCTGCTCGCCTCCTTCCGGATCGCCGGCGCGGACGGAAAGGTCGACCCGCACCTCATCGAAAGGTATACGCAGGGTCTGACAACGGGCACCCTGCGTGACGGGCCCGAAGCCTGGCCGGTGCTCACCGACTGCTCGCAGCAGATGGTGGAGGCGGCCTCCGTCGCCATCGGTCTGCACGAGACGCGCCCGTGGATCTGGGACACGCTCGACACCGCGGTCCAGGAACGGGTGGTCGAGTGGCTCTCGGGCTTCGTGGGGGCCCGCACCTGGGACAACAACTGGCGTCTCTTCCAGGTGGTGTCGGAGCAGTTCCTCGCCTCCGTCGGCGCGCCGCACAGCCGGCAGGACATCGAAGGCGGCCTGGAGAGGATCGAGGACTGGTACATCGGCGACGGCTGGTACAGCGACGGGGACGGCCGCAACTTCGACTACTACATCGGCTGGGCCATGCACCTGTACCCGCTGCTGTGGGCCCGGATGGCCGGGCCGGACGGGGACGGCGGCCGGGGCGCGGTCTACCGGGAGCGGCTGGCCCTGTTCCTCTCCACGTACCCGGAGTTCTTCGGCGCCGACGGGGCGCCCGTCCACCAGGGGCGTTCCCTGACGTACCGGTTCGCCGCGACGAGCCCGGTCTGGCTCGGCGCCCTCGCCGACTGCACTCCGCTGGCCCCCGGTCTCACCCGGCGCCTCGCGTCGGGGACGGCGCGGCACTTCGTGGAGCGCGGTGTGCCGGACGAGCGGGGGCTGCTGCCGCTGGGGTGGTACGGCACCCATCTGCCGACGACCCAGCCGTACTCGGGACCGGCGTCCCCGTACTGGGCGAGCAAGGCCTTCCTCGGTCTCCTGCTGCCCGCGGACCATCCCGTGTGGACGGAGCGCGAGCAGCCCCTTCCGGTGGAGGAGGGCACGCGGTACACGGCGCTGCCCGCCCCCGGCTGGCTGCTCCACGGCACCCCGCACGACGGCGTCGTCCGGCTCGTCAACCACGGCAGCGACCACAATCCGCCCGACGGTCCCGGCGAGGACGACCCGCACTACACGAAGTTCGCCTACTCGACGGCCACGGCACCGGAGTCGGCCGCCTCCGCGTGGGCGCGCACGGTGGACGGCCATCTGGCGCTGCTCGCGACGGACGGCACGCCGTCCCGGCGGAGCCGCATCGTTCCGGTGTCCTGCGCGGGTCGCCGGGCCTCGTCCCGCCACACGGCACGACTCCCCGGGTACGAGGAGGAGTTCCCCGTTGAGTCGACGAGTCTCCTGCACGGCCCCTGGGAGATCCGCGTGCACCGGGTGCGTCCCCCCGAGGGGGTACGGGTGCGCGAGGGCGGCTACGCGGTCGCGGACGTCGCCCCGCCGCAGGTCCGCAGGGGCCCGGGCTGGGCGCTCGCGCGCACGGAGGCGGGGCTCACGAGCGCGGTGGTGGGACTCCACGGCTGGGACGAGGAGGGCGAGATCGCCCGGGAGGTCGCGGCCAACGCGTTCGGACCGCACTCGGCGACTCCGTACCTCCTGGCCTCCGGTCCATTCGCCCCCGGGCACCCCGTACGCGCGCGCGTGCAGGTGACGCTGGTGGTCCTGACCCGGGACGCCGTGCACCCCGAGGCCCTGCGCGCGGCGATCCACTGCGAGCGGGGGGACGACGACCGGATCCGGATCACGTTCCCGGACGGCGAGGTCCTGACGGCCTGAGGGCGCCGCGCATCCGACAGCACGTGTGTGGCACGACTTCGACAGCACGCCTCTGGAGGAGAGATGAAACGACGGTTCGCCCCCCTGTCCTCGGTGAGAGCCTGGGCCGCGCCGGCCGCCCTTCTGGCGCTGGTCTCCGTGTTCTCGTACACGCCGGCGACCGCGGCGCCGACTCGACATGCGCAAGCGACCCAAGCGGCACGACCGTCGGTACAGGCGCAGCAGGCACAACCGCTCAAGAGCAAGTACCGTGCGGACGCCGGACTGGGCGACTGTCTTCGCACCTTCGCCGGCAACGACACGGTCCAGGTCGGCTCCTGCACCCCCGCAGCGGGCGAGTACACCTCCATGCGTCAGTGGGAGGCCGTCGACCAGGGCAACGGATACGTCCTGGTCAAGAACAGGTACCGCACGGACGCCGCCCTCGGCGACTGCCTCCGCACCTTCAGCGGGAACGACACCGTCCAGGCCGGCTCCTGCACCCCCGCAGCGGGCGAGTACACCGGATACGTGCTCCTCACGAACAAGTACCGCACGGACGCCGCCCTCGGCGACTGCCTCCGCACCTTCAGCGGGAACGACACCGTCCAGGCCGGCTCCTGCACCCCCGCAGCGGGCGAGTACACTCTTCGCGACGGGCTGGCCGACCCGCCCGGTGACCGGTCAGAAGCGTGCGCTGGTGATGGCCACCCACTGGAACGACGCGACGCCGGTCGATCCCGCGCCCGTCGAGCAGGCGACCCTCGGGGCCGGTGCTCCGTCCCTCCGGACGTATCTCCAGGAGGTGTCCGGCGGATCGCTCTCCCTCACGGGCGACATGCTGACCGGCGTGGACCTGGGAGCGCGGCCGGCGGGCTGCGAGTCGGCGGCGATCCTGAGCGCCGCGCGGGCCGCAGCGCGGGCACGGGGCGTCGAGCCGGACACGTACGACTACCTCTTCGTCGACATCTCCCGCCACTCCGCGTGTGCCTGGGAGGGGCTCGCCGCCCTGCCCGGCAACTGGATCCTCTCCAACGGCGTGGGGCACAAGACGTGGATGTGGACCCATGAGTTCGGCCACTCCTCGGGCTTCCAGCACTCCGACACGCTCAAGGCCTGCCCGGCCGCGGGCAGCGTCACGACCGTGAGCGGGGCGTGCACGGTCTCCGGCGGTGACGACCCGACCGACACCATGGGCGGCGGTGGCATGCACCTCTACCCGGCCGACTACCGGCAGTTCGCCGGCTGGGTGCCGGAATCGCAGGTGCCGCGCGTGACCGCCACCGGGAGCTACCAGCTGGGCGTGCTGGGAGTGAGCGGCACGCAGGAGTTCCGAGTGGCCCGCCCCGACGGCGGCTTCCTGTCGCTCGAATACCGGCGGGCCACACCGCCCTACGACGACTACACCGCGACCGATCCCCTGGTCAACGGCGTGATCGTCCGTATCGTGACCCTGGGCGGCACGGTGAGGAACCGGCTCGTGGACGCCACCCCGGGCACCTCGACCACCGACGACGCCCCGCTGGCGGCGGGCAGGACGCTGGTGGACGAGGACGCCGGCACGGCCGTCACGGTGTGCTCGGTGGGCGCCGAGGGCGCGGACCTGCGCATCGCGGTGGGCGGCACGACACCTCCCGCCTGCTGATCCCGCGCAGTCGCGGTCGGCGGCGAGCCCCTGTCCGTCCGCACCGGAACGGCCCGGGACAATGGCGTCCCCGGGCCGTTCCGCGGACGAACGCGGGCGTGGCCCGGCCGAGCGGAGAGACGAAGGACCGATGACGCTGAAAGTGGGCCGGCGCGTACAGCTGGCGGTGGAACTCACCCTGACGGGCCAGGTGGCCCGGGCCGGGGAATCCACGACGGAGCCGGCCGCCGTCGTGGGCCTCCTGGCCCTGGCGGCGGGTACCGAGGGCACCGTCGAAGAGGTGGACGACGACCGCCGGGAGAGCAAGGAGGTCCGCGAGTACGCGCGGCTCAAGTCGCTCCTCGACGACTTCGGCCACCAGATGCCGCCGGGGAGCAGGGCGCAGCTGGAGGAGCAGGTCGCCGCCCTGGAACCGGCGTGGATCGCGTACCAGGAGGCGGAGATCCCGGTGCGGGTGCGCGTCCGGCTCGACAACGGATTCGTCCTCCGCGACACGGCGGGGGACGTCTTCGTCGCCGTCTGACAGCGCCGGTCACGGTCCCTTCGCCGGCACCGGCCGCCGGATCAGATACGCGGCGGCGGAGGCGACGAGCACCAGCATGCAGGCGATGAAGACCAGCCCGGCCCCCTCCAGGCCCAGCGGATCGGCCAGCAGTCCCACGCCGATCACGGGGATCGAGATGCCGGTGTACGCGACCACGAACAGCGTCGAGATCACCGCCGCGCGCCGGTCCGGCGGCGCCGCGGCGGCGACGGATGCCAGGGCCGCACGGAACGCGAGGCCCTGGCCCACACCGCCGACCACGGCGGACAGGACGACCAGCGCCAGAAGGTCCGTGTACAGCGCCGCACCGAGGAGGAGAAGGCCGCCGAAGAGCACCGCGCAGCCCAGCGGCAGCGAGCGCGCCACCCCGACGCGGTCGACGGCCAGTTGCCCGGCGGTGGAGGCGAAGAAGGCGAGGGCCACGATCAGGCCGCTCACGGCGTGGTTGTCGACGTGCAGGTACCGGGCGAGGAACGCGGGGCTCACCGAGGTGAACACCCCGAAGAGGGCGAACCCCACGAACGAGGCGATCGCCGCCGGCACGAACACGGCCCGTACCTGCGGCGGCAGCGCGGGACGCTGCGGCCGTACGGAGGCCGGTCCGCGCCGTTCCCGTACGGTCTCGGGGAGCCACAGCAGGACGCCGACCGAGACCGCCACCAGACCGAGGTGCACGGCGAACGGCAGGACCAGGGGGTCGGGGGCGTACTCCGCGAGGAGTCCGGCGAGCAGCGGCCCGCACCCGAGCCCTCCCATGTTGGCGGCCGTGGCCACGAGCGTCGCCCGTGACCCACCGCCGCGCGGGGCGAGCTCCATGACGTACGCGGTGGCGGCGCCGGTGAAGAGACCGGCCGAGAGACCGGAGAGGAGCCGGCCCGCGTACAGCCAGCCCAGGGCGTCGGCGAGCAGGAAACAGACGGCGCTCGCCGCCGCGAATCCCAGGCCGCAGAGAAGGGTCGGGCGTCTGCCGACGGTGTCCGACGCGTTGCCCGCCAGGAGGAGTACGCCGATGACCCCGAAGGCGTACACGGCGTAGACGACGGTCACCGTCAGCTCGGAGAACCCGAACTTCTCCTGGTAGAGGGGATAGAGCGGGGTCGGCAGTGTCGTGCCGGCCATGCACACGACGAACACGGCTCCGGCGAGCAGACACCGCAGCCAGCCCTGGCGCTCGCCCCGCGCCCCAGGGTCGCCCTCCATGCCACGATCGCCTCTCACATCGCGATCGTGCTCCACGCCCGGGTCACCTTCCATGCAGCGGACCGTATCCCCGTCGACCGCCGACCCGGGGGCGCGAACTGCGGCAATCGCATGGACGTCACCCGGTCGACGAGGTCCGCGCGCGACGGCGCGTGCGGGTGGACCGGCGCCTCCCCCGCACGGCGGAGCGGGTCGGCCATCGCCAATGATTCCGCGGCGCATCTGCCTTACGAGGGGGGAGCCATGTCAAGGGGGCGCCGGAGCGTCAGGGCCTGTCCCGGCCGGGGTCGTTCCTCGGCCCCTTCTTCGGTGCGTCGGTCCGCGCGTCGTCCCACGGAGGCTTCGGGCCCTTCTCCCGATCGTTCCCGTGTCCGTTCACGGGGCCGTACCCGTTCCCCTGCCCCTTCCTCAGTCCGTTCCCGAGTCCCTTCCTCAGGCCGTTGTCCGACCCCTTCCCCTCTCCGCGCTCCCCGGCCGTTCTCTGGTCCGGGTGCGAGGCCGGGCGCGTGGCCGGGCTCAGGGACAGGGGTGCGGACGTCACGCCCGGCAGGGTCGTCGCACCGGCCGCCGGCACGGTGGTCCCGCCGAGCGTGGGCACGGGGGTCGTCGGGACGGGCGTCGGTTCGTCCGCGAACGGACTGGGCAGGTCCACGGCGGCGATGGCCACTCCGCCCAGCGTCACGCTGGCGAGGGCCGCGGCGAGGGCCGTTCTCAGGGAGCGCCGGCGAAGCCGCCGCGCGGCGCCGGGAGTCCAGTCGTCGCGGCGGCGTGTCCGGCGCGCACGCCCGGGGACGTGCAGGCCGGCGTCCCGCGCGGCCCGGAAGGCGGCTCGGGCGCTCGCTTCCGCCTCCCCGACCGCTTGCCCGGCCGACCCGCCCGCAGCGACGCCGCCCGTCACGACCCCGCTCGCGGCGGCCGTGTCCGCCGCCTCCCGGTCGTCGCGCAGCGCGGACCGCAGAGACCGCTCCAGACCCTCGTACCGATGCTCCTCGGGCATCCCATCACCTCCCGGTTCCCCTGAGTTCCCGCGCCAGTCGATTCAATCCGCGGTGTGCGGCGGACCGTACCGCACCGGGGCGTTTGCCCAGAACCCGGGCGGCCGTCGGCCCGTCGAGGCCGACGACGACCCGGAGCAGCACGGCTTCGGCCTGCTCGTGCGGCAGGCCCATGACCAGCGCGAGGGCCTGCTCCGTGGAGAGGGCCTCCAGGGCGTCCCCCGCCGTGTCGGCGGCGGCGGGCAGTTCGAGCACGTCTTGTTCGAGCAGGGCCGGCCGGGGACGGGACCGTACTCTCCGCAGATGGTCGAGTGCCCGGTGCCGGGCTATGGTCGCGGTCCAGCCGCGGAAGCCCACGCCGTCGCCGCGGAACCGGCCGAGGTCGCGGGCGATCTCCAGCCAGGCCTCGGAGGCCACGTCCTCGGCGTCCTCGCCGACCATGCCCCTCAGGTAGCCGAGGAGCCCCGGATAGACGGTCCGGTACGCGTACGCGAAGGCCTCCTCGTCGCCCTCCTGCGCCCGTGCGACGGCCGAGCCGAGTTCGGAATCGCGCGCCGTGGTGGGCGTACGCCCCGTCCCCTCGTCCACACGATCCTCTTCACAACCGGTACGTTCACGAACCTCCGGTTGCCACCGTGTACCGGAAGGCAGTCATCCTGTCAGACCGTCAGCACAGGCCCGCCGCCAGGCCGTCCGGCGACCGGACCGGCCGTCTGCGGGTGCGTGGCGGCCGCCGCCCGTGCAGGGTGAGGAAGTAGGTCTGAAGGGATTCCTGCGGTCCGATCTCGAAGCGGTTCACGGTCCGTCCGAGGGGATTCCACACCCGGCCGTCCGGCATCCGCGACCCCACTGGGTGGGCGAAGACGGACCGGAGCAGGTGGTCCGCAGGGATGTCGACCCAGACCGCGCCCGCCTCGCGCACCAGCACCTCGCCGACGTAGGCGCCTATGCCGATCAGGGGCCCGGCCATGTCCTCCCGTCCGGCGCCGCCCTGCCGCAGTCCGTCGATGAGCCGGTCGACGACGCGCAGACTCGCCGCGGTGTAGTCGAGCGGAAGCCGTGCCCTCGCGGTGGCACGCCCCACGAACTCGGCTGCGTGACGCCGCATGTCGGCCGCGGACAGCGTCAGGTTTTCGCGGTCCATACGTGATCACCCTTCCCTTCGAAGCGGCGTGATTCGCCGGATGATCAAGCGGAAGCCGGCCGGGAAACATCACGGAGGGCGCGCGTGACGCTGATCACACACGGTCGGGAAGAACGGCCGGTCGGCGCGGCGTCGGTCCGCGTCTCCGGCATCCCGCGCCCCGCACGTCGCCCACCTGGCGAGCCGTCACTTCCCGGACCGTCGCCTTCCGGTGCCGCCCCCCGTCCGGACGTCAGTCAGTCCCCGTCCGGCGCAGGAGGCGGCCCACGAGCTCCCCCGGGCGCCGGTACCCGGTCGGCAGCGGGCGGGACCCGGCCGGGGTGACGACGCCGGACCGGCAGGGCCTGGATTCCCGGGCCGAGTTCCTACGGGGCGACCGGGCGGCGCTCGTGCGGGATCTTCTCCCCGGCCTCGACCGCGACGGGCAGCCGGTTCTCGGCCGGCGGCAGCGGGCAGGTCGCGAAGTCGGTGTACGCGCAGGGGAGGTTGGTGGCGCGATTGAAGTCGAGCACGACCTCTCCGTCGGGGCCCGGCGCGTCGATCCGCAGGTTGCGATTGGCCGCGTACGTGGTGACGCCCGAGGTCGCGTCGGTGAAGAGCACCGTGAAGCCACCGGGAGTGTATCCGTTGAAGGCGGTCAGGCTCAGTTCCCGGCCGTCGAGGCGGAAGGTGATCCGGCCGGGTGCGTCGTAGACGTGCCGGAGCCCCTCGACGGAGGCGCCGACGGTGGTCGGCCGCGGCTCGGCGAAGGGGACGTAGCGGCCGGTGACGACCCAGCGCGGATCGGGCGCGTACGCGGGTGTCCCGGCGAACGCGACCCGCAGCGGGTGTCCGGGGCGCCTGGGCCGGACGATGTGGTGGCCGCCGCGCTTGGCGACCTCGATCACGGTGTCTCCCCAGACGGCGTCGACGCCGCCGCGCTCCGGGATGACGCCGAAGTCGTGCCGTCCGCGGACGACCGCGCCGTCGACGACGAGTTCGGTCCCCTCGTCGAGTGCGACGGTGACGCCTTCGGGTCCGGTCGACCAGAGCCCGGGAGCGTCGGGAACGCGCTGCGGCTCGTCGGTGAGCCAGTGCAGGCCGGTGATGGCGAGGAAGCCGTGCTCGGAGGCGAGCCGGGCGTCCTTGTCCCGGTGCCACTCCTCCCACTCGGCGGTGAAGGCCTTCACTCCGGAGTCGGAGTCCGCGTCGAAGTCGGAGTCGGCCCAGGTCGCGGCCTCGGTCTCGGGAACGGGAACGGGAACGGGAACGGGAACGGAACCGGGGACGTCGTGGGTGGTCATGGGTCCTCCTGATGTCGTCTGCGCATCGGATGCGGGGCTTGCACCGGGAGGCCGCTCGCGCCGGCCCGCGCCGACGGGCCCGAAGGGCACGTCGGAGGGGACGCTCGGTGGTGTGACGGGGGCACGGTGGTCGCGCGGGCGACGGCCGGCTGCCGGGACGAGGGCCTCGGGGTCAGCCGGAACAGGACGTGGTCGTGACGCGCACGTAGTCCACGTGTCGGCGCGTCACGAGCAGGGTCATACGGCCAGCAAAGCACAACTGCCGTGCTCCGGACCAGTGATCCGAGGTTGTGGATCACCGGTCCGGCGCACGGCACGCGCCGGTCGGGCCGGTCCCGACAGGAACTGCCGGACAGGGCCTGGGGGTGTCTCGTCGATCACACCGCGAGCCCGGCCTGATCGGCAGGACACTCCCTAGCGGCGCTGGAGGGCCTTCACGTTGTCGCCGAACGTCCAGCCTTTGGACCCGTCCCAGTTCGCCGACCACGTCATGAGGCCCTTGAGCGCCCCGCCGTAGTGGTTCCACGCCTGCGCGACGAGCGACGGCGCCATGTGACCACCGCCCGCGCCCGGCTGCGCGGGGAGGCCGGGTACCTGCTTGTCGTACGGCACCCGGATGGTGGTGCCCTGGATCACGAGGCCTCGGTTCAGACAGTCGGTCTGCGCGACGAACCCGGCGACGGTGCCCGCCGAGTAGGAGTCGCCGGAGCACCCGTACATGCTGCCGTTGTAGTACTGCATGTTGAGCCACCACAGGCGCCCGTTGTCGGCGTACTTCTTGACGATCGGCAGGTAGGCGCCCCAGATCGAGCCGTAGGCGACGCTGCCACCGGTGACGTACGCGGTCTCCGGCGCCATCGTCAGTCCGAACCCGGCGGGCATGCGGGCGAGGACGCCGTCGATGATGTGCACCAGGTTGGCCTGCGACGCGGAAAGGGTGCCGATGCTGCCGCTGCCGACCAGGCCGGTCTCGATGTCGATGTCGATCCCGTCGAAGTTGTACGTCTTCAGGATGGGCACGATGGTCGCGATGAACCGGTCGGCGACGGCACGGGAGTTGAGGTCGATGCCCGCGGCGGCTCCGCCGATGGACATGAGGAGCGTCGCCCCCGCCGCCTTGGCGTTGCACATCTGCGCCGGGGTGGAGACCCGGACGGTGCTGTCCATGCCGTCCTCCCACAGCACCGTTCCGTCCGAACGGATCACGGGGAAGGCGGCGTTGATGACGTTGTAACCGTGTGCGGCGAAGCGCGGGTCGTCGATGGGTGCCCAACCGAAGGGCGGGTGGACGCCGTTGGCCGCGCCGTCCCAGTTCTCCCAGTAGCCCTGGAGCACCTTGCCGGCGGGCTTCTGCTTGAGGGCGCAGGTGTCGGCCGCCGGGGCGGAGGGGGCGGCGACGGCGACGGGGGCCGCGAGGGTGGCGGCTGCGAGCAGGGTGGCGAGACCTGCTCCGAGGAGACGAGCGATCCGGGGCGCTGGCATGCGTGCTCCTGGGGACGTGGGGGATGGTCCTAGGTGTGGCGCGCGCTCCAGCAGACCGTAAGTTGGTCCAGACCATTCGTCAACCACCCTCGCGGGTAAGGCTGTTGTCTGCGTCGATGGTCCCCCGTCAGCCCGTCACGCCGTGTGCAGCGTGAGGCCGTACCGACTGAGGATCTCGTTCACGGGCTGGAACCAGGTCTCTCCGCCGGTCGAGCAGTTGCCCCAGCCGCCGGACGTGACACCCTGCGCCTGGTCGCCGCTGATGAACGCGCCGCCGGAGTCACCGCCCTCCGCGCACACACTGGTCTTCGTCATCTGGTACACCGCGCCCTGGCTGTAGTTCACGGTCTCGTTCTTGGCCAGGACGCTGCCACAGTGCCACTTGGTCGTGGAACCGGAGCGGCAGATCGACGCGCCGACCGGCGCCTCGGCGGAGCCCTTGACGAGCCGGTCCGGTATCGCACCCCAGCCGAGCACCACGGGCACCGTCCACCAGCCGCTGTGAATGCTCACGTACGCGTAGTCGTTCCCGGGGAACGAGGAGCCCTGGAAGGTGCCCATCGCGGATCCGTCCCAGCCCCGCACCGCCGCTCCGGCCCCGCCGCAGTGCCCGGCGGTGACGAAGCCGCCGTGCACGGAGAAGCCGATGGAACAGCGGACGTTGCCGGTGTAGTAGGGGTCGCCGCCGACGGTTCCGGCGGCGTACGTACGAGGCACATTCGCGGTTTCGGCGACGGTGACGGGTCCGGCGTCACGGGCCCGCTCGACGAAGGCCCGTACGGCGGGGGCGTTCCGTTCGGCGCGGACGACGGTGACGACGACGCTGTTGGAGCGGGGGTCGACGTGCCAGCCGGCGACACCGCTCGGAGCGGGCCGGGCGTCGAGCCGCGCCTTGGCCCGGTCGAGCGCGCCGGCGCTGTGCCGGACGAGCCGGGTGTCGGCGCCGAGCGCCTTGACCTCGGCCTCCTCGTCGCGGTCGGTGAGGGCCACGACGAGCCGTCCGGTGCCGGCGTCGAACCAGGAGCCGCCGTACGAACCACCGGCGGCCTTCTTGGCCTCGGACTCGACGCGGGCCGCCGCGCGTTCGGCCGCCAGCCGTTCCTCGGCCTGCTGTGCGGTGAGCCCGAGGTCCTGGCGCATGGCGTCGAGAAGTCCCGGCGAGGTGGCGGGCGCGGTGGGGACGGCGCTCGCGGGCATCGCCTGGGCGGCGCCGAGTCCGACGGTGAGCAGCAGGGCCGCGGCGGCGGCACGCAGGGCGGACGTACGTTTCACAGGAGCCTCCTAGTGGGGGGAGCAGGCACTGAGAGCGCTCTCAGTGCGAGCGCGGAAGCCACCGTAGCGACAGTCCACTTGTCAGGTCCAGACCACGACCGGACATTCGAACCCGGAGGGCGACGGGACCGAATCTCCGCAATCCCTTTCCGCAAAGCCCTGCAAGATCTTGCCGACGGGTGCCGCGGACTGCTTGACTCACCAGCGATCAGGGGCAGTTGAGCCGCCCCGCGCGCACGAGAGGAATTCTGATGAGCAGTCGGTACGACGTCCTCGTCCTGGGCGGTTCGGGCGTCGACACGATCGTGTACGTGCCCGAGCTCCCCCTCCCGTACGCCGACAGTTACATGATCCGGCCGGGCATCGAGACCCGCGCCGGGCAGACCGGCGACTTCGTCGCCCTCGGCCTGAGCTCACTGGGCCTGCGGACGCACCACATCGACATGATCGGCGACGACCCCTCGGGCGACCTCGTCCGGGCGTTCCACCGCGACCGGGGCATCGGGTTCACCGAAGTGCCCCTGCCCGGCGGGACGAAGCGGGCCGTCAACCTCGTCGGACCCGACGGCCGCCGGCTCTCGCTCTACGACGACAGCCGCTCGCGGGAGTCCGACCGGCTGCCCGCGGAGCTGCTCCGGCCCCTGGCCTCGGCGAGCAGGCACGCCCATGTCTCGATCACGCACCCCTGCGCCTTCGCCCTTCCGCTGCTGCGCGAGGCGGGCCTCACCCTCTCCACGGATCTGCACGACTGGGACGGCGAGAACCCGTATCACGAGCCCTTCGCCTACGGCGCGGACATCGTCTTCGTCTCGGCCACGGCCCTCACGGACAAGGAGCGGACCATGCGCCGCATCCTGGAGCGGGGCCGGGCAGAGGTCGTGATCGCCACCGCGGGGGCCGAGGGCGCCTCCCTGCTGACCGCCGACGGGCTCGTCCACGTGCCCGCCGTCACACCCCGCGATCCGGTGGTCGACTCCAACGGCGCGGGCGACGCCTTCGCCGCCGGCTTCCTCTTCGGCCGACTGACCGGCGAGGACCTCGACCGGTGCGCGCTCTACGGTGCGGTGGCGGGCGCCTACGCGTGCACCGTGCCGGCCACCGGGAGCGACGCCATCGACCGCGCGCGGCTGCTCGACGAGGTCGCCGCGGCGCGGGGCTGAGCGGGAACGCCCGGAAGGGCCCGGTCCGCAGCGCGACGGACCGGGCCCTTCGGCCCACACGGGATCAGGCGGATCAGACCCGGTCGGCCGCGATCAGGACGTACTGGAACGAGCCGTCCTTGTAGGAGTTGATGAACGCCTCCTCGATGCCGGTGACGAGGGACGACGTGGCGCGCAGCTCCCAGTACGGCAGGGTGTCGGGCGTCAGGTCGATGACGGCCTGCGGGACGAGGCGGTTGTCGGCCATCGCGCGCAGGTACTCACGGCGGGAGTGGATGTTGCACTCGAAGTGCGCGTTGATCTGGGAGACCCACTTCGAGGGCTGGCCGTACCGCGGGTTCCAGCAGCCGGTGATGGTCACGTAACGCCCGCCCACCTTGAGGAAGCGGGAGTGCTCGGCGAAGAGGTCGTCGAGGTCGACGTACATGCTCGACTCGTTGTTCCACGAGGCGGCGATGCTGCCCTTCTCGAACGGGGTGTCCAGCATGTTGCAGACCTGGGCATGGACGTGGTCGTCGATGCCCAGCTCCTTCGCGCGCTTGTTGCCGAAGTCGGCCTGCGTGGAGGAAAGGGTGACGCCCTCGACCTTGCAGCCGAAGCGCTGGTGGGCCATGACACTCGAACCGCCGCGGCCGCAGCCGGCGTCCACGAGCGTGTCGTCCCGCCCGATGACTCCGAGGTTGTCCAGGAGGACCTCGGTCTGCGCGGACTCCAGCCGGTGCAGTTCGCTGATCAGCTTCTTCTCGTACGCGCTGTCCTCGCTGTCCCCGAGGGCGGCGTGGTCGACGGCGCCGATGCCGTAGTGGTGGTGGTAGAGCCCGTCGACGTCGCCCAGACGCAGGTTGACGGGCCTGGCCTCGTCGTTCCAGTAACGGGCGATGTCACCCTGGTACGGCGTCGCCGGGGACGGGACGAACGCGGAGGTGCCGTTGACAGTGGTGAACTCGGTGCTGGTCACAGATAATCCATTTCTTACCAGAAATCGGGCAGGCTGTAGCGATAGGTGTTGGTCTGGTGCCAGTAGTGGTTGCCGTCGACCCACACCGCCACGCCCCGCAGGAAGCGCTGGACGGTCGGGACGGGGCAGGCGGCGGCGAGGGCTGCGGCCTCGGCCTCGAAGTCCCGCATGAGGTCGTTGTGGACCTCGACGGCCTTCAGATAGCCCTCGCGGTCGGAGACGCCTTCGCGTTCGGCGATGACCACCGGCAGGTTCAGGTGGGTGCCGGGGCTGTCGAGTTCCTTCATGTAGGAGTAGAGGTCGTTCACGATGGTGGTCGCGTTCCCGGCGAGCGCGAGGACGCGCTGCATGGCCGGCTGGGCGTGCAGGTCCGCGGGGAGTTCGTAGCCGCCGACGGTGTCGGTGATGGTGGGGCAGGGGCGGAAGTTGTTGAACTGCCGCATCGCCAGGTACTCCCACACCTCCGGCATGTGGTCCGTCTCGGCCCAGGCGGCCTCGGCGAGGTAGCCCATGTGCAGCCGGGCCATGTCGTGCCGGAACCGGTCGGCCTGCGAGGGGGTCGACTGGTTGACGAAGTACTCCATGGCGGAGCGGTAGGCGCGCCGCGGGGCGTCCGCGTAGAGCGACTCCGCCCAGAGCGGCTGGTACTCCGTCGTCGTGTGGAGCGGGTCCAGGGCGGTGTGCGCGAGGAGGAGCCGTCCGCCGAGGCCGATGGGCGAGCCGCCGTGGTCCTCGCAGTAGCAGTCGTCGACAGCGTTCTCGGCGACCATCAGACGCGTGGCGAGCATCAGGTGCTCGACGGTCGGGGCGTCGGGGTGGCAGGCGACCATGTAGCGCCCGACGGAGAAACCGTCGAACTCGCCTTCCCAGTCCTCGGGGTAGAGCTGCACCTCGTCGAGCGCCCAGGCCTTGATCCTGCGGCTGACCTCGTCCACCCGTACGGGATCGGGTTCGGGCACGGGGTGGAAGTAGAGGCCCGGGATCGGCCGGCCCTCCACCGGCGCCGGGGGCTCCGGCAGTTCGGGGGCGGCCTCGCGCCGGGCCAGGGACAGCGCTGCCGTACCGAGGCCACTGGGGCCGGGCAGGACGAATCCCGGCCCGGGAACCGGCGGCGCGGTCACGACGGCGCCGTCCGGCGACGCGGAAGCGGCCCCGACGGCGGGAGCGACCACGGGTGCCGTGGCGATCACAGGGGTGGAAGCGACCACGGAGGTGGGAGCGACCACTGATGCCGTGGCGACCACGGGCGCAGTACCGGCTCCGGTCGCGGCGGCGGCCGCGGCCGTGAGAGCGGCCGCCCCGGCCGTCTCGGTGGGAACGGCCGCCCGTCCGAGGACATGGAGCCCGAAGTGGGCGGCGGCGGTGGGCAGGCTCGACTGCAGAGGGGAAGGCCCGGGTTCGGGCATCCGTGACTCCTTGGTGAGGGTGGTGGGCTGTCCGGGGTCCCGGGCACGGTCGGCCGGCCCGGGACGCTCCGGACCGTCGCGGCCGTCGTGGCGGCCGCGGGACAGCTCCTCTAGTGCCTGCGGGCGATCTCCACGTTCTCCAGCACGCCCAGCGCGTTCGGCACGAGGATGGCGGCGGAGTAGTACGTGGTGACGAGGTACGACATGATCGCCTGTTCGCTGATGCCCATGAAGCGCACCGAGAGGCCGGGCTCGTACTCCTCCGGAAGTCCGGTCTGGCGGAGGCCGATGACGCCCTGGTTGTCCTCGCCGAGGCGCATGGCGAGGATCGAGCTGGTGTTCTCCTTGGTGATCGGGATCTTGTTGCAGGGCAGCAGCGGGACGCCCCGCCAGCTCAGGACCTGCTGGCCGTCGAGGTCGACGGTGCCCGGGTTGAGGCCGCGGGCGTTCCACTCGCGGCCGATCGCGGCGATCGTCCGGGGGTGGGCGAGGAAGAGCTTGGTGCCGCGGCGGCGGCAGAGGAGCTCGTCGAGGTCGTCCGGGGTGGGCGGGCCGGAGTGGGTCTGGATCCGCTGCTTGAAGTCGGCGTTGTGGAGCAGGCCGAACTCCCGGTTGTTGATCAGCTCGTGCTCCTGGCGCTCGCGCAGCGCCTCGATGGTGAGCCTGAGCTGCTCCTCCGTCTGGTTCATCGGCCCGTTGTAGAGGTCGGCGACCCTGGTGTGGACCCGCAGGACGGTCTGGGCGACGGAGAGTTCGTACTCGCGCGGCTTGAGCTCGTAGTCGACGAAGGCGCCCGGCAGGGCGACCTCGCCGGTGTGGCCGGCCGACATCGCGATCTCGGCCTCGCCGTGCTTGTTCTGGCGCTGCAGCGGGAGCGAGCTGAACGTCTCGATGTGGGCCTGGAGGGACGGTGCCGAGGCGAGGACCGCGGCGAACTCGGCGCGGGAGAGGGTGAGCAGCGTGCCGGCGGTCTCGGCGGTGGCGGTGTAGTCCCATCGGGCGTCGGCGTCCAGAAGGGCGTTCTCACCGAACCGGTCGCCGTCGGCGAGCACCGCGACGGCCACGTCGTCGCCGTACTTGCCGAGGGAGATCTGGTTGATCCGGCCGTGGGCGACGAGATGGATGTCCTCGGCGGGGGTGCCGCGCTCCACGAGCACCTCGCCGGCGCTGAAGTCGCGCTGGACGCACCGGCCGGCCAGCGCGTTCAGCACCTCCTCGTCCTCGTAACCGCGCAGCAGCGCGAGTTCGCCGAGCTCACGGGGGATCACCCGGACGTGGGCACCGTCCTGGACGAACTCGATGCGCCCGTCGCCGACGGTGTAGCTCAGCCGTCGGTTCACCCGGTAGGCACCGCCCTTGGTCTCCACCCAGGGGAGCATCCGCAGCAGCCAGCGGGAGCTGATCTCCTGCATCTGCGGGGCGGACTTGGTGGTGGTGGCGAGGTTCCGGGCAGCCGCGGTGCTGAGGCTGGACTGCTTCCGCTGGTCCGCCGACTGGTCCAGCTGTACGTCCGGGCTCGTGTCTACGGTCATGGGGCGGGCTCTCCTTCGCAGGGGGTGGTGACCGGCGCACGGGTGCCCCGGTCAGTGAAAGAGGAGGAAACGAGAAGGCAATGAAGGCAGGGAAAAGCGGGGAAAGGGGAGAAAGGATGATGAAGCTCTGGGAATCCGTCCAGATCCCGGGGAACAGTAACGGCCGGTGACCCCGGTACACCCCATCGATTCGAGGGCATTACCTCGAAGCGGCGATCTTGCTCTGTTCGAGGTTTAACCCGGTGATCTGCGACATTCGGGCCACGTGGCCGAGAGCCCATGGGTCGAGCCCTCCATGAGCCCCTTTCAGGTTCGAGAACCGCGTCGACGTTCGGCCCGTTTCCGACGGCACCCGCGCCCACCCACCCAACCAGGGGCGCAGATACTTCCTTATTAGGACAAAACGGTCCACTCCGGCTAGATTCGGCTTTCAGTCATCTCTCGTCGCTTCAAGGGGTGGGCATGCAGGCCGGCGAACCCGCCGAAGACGAACGAACCCCTCGGGAACCGTCGCTCGCGGGCGCCCTCCTCCCGATGGGCGTCCTCGCGGTGCTCCTCGCCGGATCCCTCGCCCTGTTCGGTCTCGACGCCCTCGACGGCCCGATGCAGGTCGCCCTGGTCCTCTGCGCCATGACCGCCGCGCTGGTCGCGCTCAAGAACGGACACCGGTGGTCGGACGTCCAGCGGGCCGGTCAGGGAGCGATGTCGTCCCTCACCAGCGCCGTGTTCATCCTTCTGACGGTAGGCGCGCTGATCGGTGTCTGGAACCTCTCCGGGACGATCCCGACCCTCGTGTACTACGGCATCCAGGTCCTCTCCCCCAGCTGGTACTACGCGGCGACGGCGCTGATCTGCGGCGGTATCGCCATGAGCATCGGCAGTTCCTGGACGACGGCCGGCACCATCGGCGTCGGCCTGGTCGGCGTCGCGGACGTGCTGGGCGTCTCCACTGCGATCACCGGCGGCGCGGTCATCTCCGGCGCCTATCTCGGCGACAAGCTCTCGCCGCTCTCCGAGACCACCGTGCTCACCGCCCAGATGGTGAAGGTGGACGTCTACGAGCACATCAGGCGTCAGGCCTGGACGTCACTGCCGGCGTTCGCGATCGCCTTCGTCGTGATCCTGGTGATCGGCCTGGTCGAGGGCCCGGACGTGGTCGACCCCGTCGGCGAGGACATCGAGCTCAAGAGCCTCGGCGCGATCTACCGCATCACCCCGCTCAACCTGCTGCCCCTGGTCCTGCTCGCGTTCCTGTCGATCCGGAAGGTGCCCGCCTCCCTCGCCCTGATCTCCTCCGCCCTGTTCCCGGGTGTCCTGGGGGCCTTCCTCCAGCCGGACGTGATGCGGGGCGTTCGTCGCCGGGACCGGGAACATCGTCGTGGAGTCGCTGAAGGGCATCCGGCGGGCTATGGCCAACGGCTTCTCCGACTCCGGCATCCCGCTGATCGACCAGCTGCTCTCCCGGGGCGGCATGGACAGCATGCTGCTCACCCGCTGGCTGATCATCGGCGCCGTCACCTTCGGTGCGCTCCTGGAGGAGTTCGGGCTCATCGCCCGGCTCGTCGAGCCGATGATCCGCTCGGCGAAGAGCACGGGCCAGCTGCTCCTCACCGTCTTCACCTGCGCCTTCGGGCTCAACGTCGTCGCGGGCGACCAGTACATCGCGCTCGTCCTCCCCTCCCGCGTGTTCCGGCTGGAGTTCGAGAAGCGGGGGCTCGCCCCGACCAACCTCTCCCGGCTCGCCGCGGACAGCGGCACCGTCACCTCGGCCCTGGTGCCGTGGAACTCCTGCGGGGCGTTCATGGGCGCCGTCCTCGGCGTCCCCACCCTGTCGTACGCCCCCTACGCGATCTTCAACTACGCCAGTCCCACGCTCAGCGTCCTCTACGGCGTCACCGGCTTCAAGATCGAGAAGATCGCGAGGACCGAGCCGCCCGGGGACCCCACCGAGTCGCCCTCGAGGTAGGACATGTCGAACGCTGATACCGGAACAGACGCCACCACAGCCGGGTCCCCGCCTACGGCCAAACTGACGCTCATCACGCTCACCGCGATGGTCGTCGGCTCCATGGTCGGCGCCGGCGTCTTCTCGCTCCCCCGCCGGTTCGCGCAGGAGACGGGTGTCGCGGGCGCGCTGATCGCCTGGGCGATCGCCGGCTTCGGCATGCTGATGCTCGCCTTCGTCTTCCAGGCGCTCGCGGTGCGCCGCCCGGACCTGGACGCCGGTGTGTACGCGTACGCGAAGGCCGGTTTCGGCGAGTACCCGGGCTTCTTCTCGGCGTTCGGCTACTGGGCGAGCGCCTGCGTCGGCAATGTGACGTACTGGGTCCTCATCATGTCGACGATCGGCGCGATCTGGCCGGCCCTCGGCGACGGCGACACGGCCCTCGCGATCATCCTGTCCTCGGTGGGGCTGTGGGCGTTCTTCCTGCTCATCCGGCGCGGGGTGAAGGAGGCCGCCGCGATCAACCGGATCGTGACGGTGGCCAAGGTCGTGCCCATCATCGTCTTCGTCATCCTGGCCCTCTTCTACCTCGACACGTCCGTCTTCGCGGACAACTGGGGTGGCGCCGACTACGCCGGCTCGCTGTTCAGCCAGGTCCGCGGCACCATGCTCGCCACCGTGTTCGTCTTCCTCGGGGTCGAGGGCGCCAGCGTCTACTCCCGCCACGCCAAGCGCCGCGAGGACGTGGGCCGGGCGACGATCCTGGGCTTCCTCAGCGTCTTCGCCGTCTTCGCCTCGGTGACCATCGTGTCGTACGGCATCCTGCCGATGGCCGAGATCGCCGAGCTGCGGCAGCCCTCCATGGCCGGCGTCCTGGAAGCGGCCGTCGGCACCTGGGGCCAGGTCTTCGTCAGCGTCGGCCTCATCATCTCCGTCCTCGGCGCCTATCTCGCCTGGACCCTCATGGCCGCCGAGGTGCTCTTCGTGGCGGCCAAGGACAAGGACATGCCGCGCTTCCTGGGACGCTCCAGCGGCGACGACGTCCCCGTGCCGGCCCTGCTGATGTCCACGGCCCTCAGCCAGGTCGTCCTCGTCGTCACGGCGTTCTCCGACGACGCCTTCAACTTCGCCCTCGACCTGACCAGCGCGCTCAGCCTGATCCCGTTCCTGCTCGCCGCCGCGTTCGCGGTGAAGATCGCGGTGAGACCCGAGCGGGAGAAGGTGGCGGGCCGGGGCACCCGGGGCGAGTTGGTCGTGGCCGTCCTCGCCACGGTGTACACGGCGTTCCTGCTGTTCGCGGCCGGGCTCAAGTTCGTTCTGGTCTCCTTCATCATCTACGCCCCCGCGACCTTCCTGTTCGTCAAGGCCCGGCGCGAGCAGGGCAGACGGCTCTTCTCCCCGCGCGAGCTGGTGATCCTCGTCGTCTCGATCGCCGGCGCCGTCATGGGCGTCGTGGCCCTGGCGACCGGCTGGATCAGCCTCTGAGCCGGCCCTCGTCGTCCTCCGCACCGTCCCCTCGTCACCCGTATCCGAAAGGCCCCGCATGACCAGCAACGACGCTTCCGCCAAGCCCGCGCTCGGCGTGTACTCCGAGGTCGGACGACTCCGCAAGGTCCTTGTCTGCTCCCCGGGGCTCGCCCACCGCCGGCTGACCCCGACCAACTCGGACGACCTGCTGTTCGACGACGTGATGTGGGTGGAGAACGCCCAGCGCGACCACGCCGATTTCGTCAACAAGCTGACCCAGCGGGGCGTCGAGGTCGTGGAGCTGCACGACCTGCTCACCGAGACGATGGCGATCCCCGAGGCGCGGGCCTGGCTCCTCGACCGGAAGATCATCGCCAATGAGGTGGGCCTGGGCCTGATCGACGACACCCGCGCCTTCCTCGACTCCGTCGCGGCCCGCGATCTGGCCGAGTACCTGATCGGCGGCCTGTCGACGACCGACCTGCCCGACGCGTTCCGTTCGGGGTACGTCTCCCTGGCACGCGAGGCCACCGGGGTACGCGAGTACCTGATGCCGCCGCTGCCGAACACGCTCTACACCCGCGACACCACCTGCTGGCTGTACGGCGGCGTGACGCTCAACCCGCTGTACTGGCCGGCGCGGCACGGCGAGACGCTGCTCATGAAGGCGATCTACGCCTTCCACCCCGACTACAGGGACGCCGCCGTCTGGTGGGGCGACCCCGAGCAGGACTGGGGCCAGGCCACCTTCGAGGGCGGCGACATCATGCCCGTCGGCAACGGCGTGGTCCTGATGGGCATGAGCGAACGCACCTCCCGGCAGGCCATCACCCAGGTCGCCGCCTCTCTGTTCGAGAACGGCGCGGCCGACCAGGTCATCGTCGCGGGCATGCCGAAGCTGCGTGCCGCGATGCACCTGGACACCGTCTTCACCTTCGCCGACCGGGACATCGTCACGCTCTACCCGAAGATCATGGACTCGGTCCACACGTTCACCCTGCGGCCCGGCGACAAGGCCCCCGGCGTGGACATCACCGACGAGGGCGGCACCCCGTTCGTGGACGTGGTCGCCAAGGGCCTCGGTCTGCCGCGGCTCCGGGTCATCGAGACCGGCGGCGACGTGTACGCCTCCGAGCGGCAGCAGTGGGACAGCGGCAACAACGCCGTCGCCCTCGAACCCGGCGTCGTCTTCACGTACGACCGCAACACCCAGACCAACACGCTGCTGCGCAAGGCGGGCGTCGAGGTCATCACCATCGTGGGCGCCGAACTCGGCCGTGGGCGCGGCGGCGGCCACTGCATGACGTGCCCGCTGATCCGGGACGCGGTCGAGTTCTGACACGCGCGAACGGACCGGCCACCCCGTGGAGTGGCCGGTCCGTTCGCGTGGCGGGGCGGGTCAGCCGGTCGAGTCGGGGCCCGCCAGCTGCTCGGCGAGCTCCCGCTCGCTCTCCTCCGACAACGAGGTCTTGAGCACGGTTCCGCCGAACTGCTCCACGGCCGCGGCGAACCTGTCCTCGCTGACCTGCGACGCCATGACCACGACGGCGGACGAACCGGGTGACAGCAGTGACTGGACCTTGTCGCGGAACTTGTTGTCGACGCCCATCTGGTTCAGCTTACCGATGAGTCCGCCGACGGCGGCGCCCACCACACCGATCCCCGGCGTGAGGATGATCATCCCGAAGACCATGCCCCAGAGGGCGCCGGCGGTGGCCGAGAGGGCGGCCTCCCCCTTCCGCCTCGCCGGGGTGTCCACATGGGTCTTGCCCTCCGCGTCCACGGAGACGACGGCGAGTCCGGTCAGCTCGATCGCATGGCTGTCCCCGAGCTTCTGCACCTCGGCGAAGACCCTGTTCGCCACGGCGCGATCGTCATAGCCGAGGACGATGAGTTCGGACATACGGCTCTCCTCCTGTGTCAGTCCTGGCGTCAGTACCGCTGTGCCTTGGTGAGCCTCGGGGTGAGCACCGGCTCGGGGGGCTGCCGGCTGATGACCAACGGCTGCTGGCGTTCGCCCGGTTCGAGGTCCTCGACGCCGACGAACTGCGTCTCGACGACCTCGCCCGAGGGGTTGAGGAAGTCGACCTGCACGGCGTACGAGGCTTCCTCGTCCGTGTTGTTGGTGATGTTCAGGACGACCGTCAGCACACCGCCGCTGTCCGCGCGGGGCTTGCCGGTCATCGCGACATCGCTCAGCGCGTTGCCCGGGGCCTTCACGTCCTCCAGCTCGTCCTCGGCCTGCCGGCGCGTGCGCTCGACCTCCGCGCCGATGGACGCCTTGCGCTCGGCCTCCCGCGCGGAGGCCGAGGCCGCCGCGGAGGAGGCGGAGGCGCGGGCGGATTCGACCGCGGCCGCCCCCGACGAGGCTACGGAGGAGGGGAGTTCGCCCGAGAAGCCCGCTGTGTCGGGGGCCGTGGGGCGTTCGCTGACGGCGGGGCCGCCGGTGTCGTCGTTCCCGGTGTCGCAGGACACGAGGCCGACCGCGCCGAGGGCCGTGACGACGACGGCCGCGGCCGCGCTCACCGCCCGTGCGCGGACCGCCCGCCTCGCGCGCGCCGATGTGGGGTTCACAGGATGAGTCCTCTTCTCGTGAGCGTTCGTCGTCAGGTCGGTGTGCGGTCTGGGCGCGGTCGTCGTCAGTAGCGCAGGACGCCGGCGATGCGGCCCATGTCGAGCAGGGTGTCGTCGCGGACGAACTGGACCTCGGCACCGGTGTCGAGGGCCCGCTCGACGATCTCGTCGACCATGTCGTCCCGTGACTCGGGCTCGGAGGGCTCGGCGGGTTCCAGATGGCCGCCCTCGTCGCGTACGACGGTCCGGTAGTGGTCCTCGACGGCGAGCAGCCGGATCCGGCCCTCCTTCACGGCCTGCCACACCTCGTCGATTCCGCCGGCGAACTCGCGGCGCCCCCGGGCGGCGTCGAGTTCGGCCAGGACGGTGGTCGCGGCGGCGTTCTCGCGAGCGACGCGGGCGGGTTCGACGGCCTCCTGGACGGCGGTGGCCGGTCCCTTCGCGAGCCCTCCGTGGTGGACGGGTGTCGCGCCCGGCTGGAGGGGCCCGGTGTCCTCCAGGAGCGCGAGGGCGGCGGGTTCACCCAGCACGTACAGCGGGCGCGGAGCGGAGGCGAGGACGGCGCGCAGGGCCGTGTGCGCCTCGCGGAGGAACTGGCGGGTGGCCTCGTCCTGGAAGGTGCTGGGCAGGTCGCCGATGCGCTCCTTGCGCTCCGCGTCCGGGTCTTCGAGGCTGCGGGTGAGCGGGAAGCCGTCCCCCGTGTGCTCCGTGACCCGCTCGGGGCTGCCGCTCCACAGCGAGACACGGTCGGCCGAGACCGCGAGCGCCCAGGAGGGCTGCTCGGCGGCCTGGGCGGCGACGAGGTTCCGGGTGAGGAAGGTGTCGGCGATGACGACGCGCTCGGGGACCGACCGGGCCACCGTCCACACGTAGTGCTCCCCCGGGGCCACGAAGATGACCAGTCCGTCCTCGGCGTGCGCGAGGTCGGTCTCGGCGACCGCACGGCTCAGCTGGTCCATGACGTCGGCGCGCCGTTCGCGGGTCACCGCCGGGTCGTCCTGGATCGCCTTCTCCGCCGCGGCCACGAGGTTGCGGAGGCGTACGGGGTCCTGGGTGCTGTCCGGCTCGCGGCGGTGGGTGGGCATCACGAGGGACACCGCGGGGTACGGGCGGGGCTGTCGCAGCTTCGCGAGTACGTCGCTGCCGAGCGCGGGGACCATGAGGGAGCCTTCCTGACGAATTCCGGCGGTTCTGCCGTGGGGCGGGCCGGCTACTGGGGGCCGGCGAGCTGCTCGGCCAGTTCCTTCTCGTCCTCGTCGCTGAGCGAGGTCTTGAGGACGGTGCCGCCGTGGGGCCGCATGGCCACGGTGAACTTGTCGTCGGTGACCTTCGAGGCCATGATCACGACGGCGGCCGAACCGGGCTTGAGGAGGTCCGCCACCTGCCGGCGGAACCCGTCGTCGACGCCGGACTTGCTGATCTTCCCGACGAGGCCGCCGAGGGCGGCTCCGGTCAGGAGTCCCACGCCGGGGAGCAGGAAGAGAAGACCGAAGATGGCTCCCCAGACGGCGCCGGAGGCGGCGGAGACACCGATGACACGGCTGTCGGTGTCGACGTGGGTGCTGCCGTCCGCGTCGACGGAGACGACGGCGAGACCGTTGAGATGCACGACGTAGTCGCGCTGCAGCTCCTGCACCGTGCCGTACGCCTGCTCGGCCACCTGGGGGTCGTCGTATCCGATGACGATGAGCTCAGCCATTCCCGCCTCCTGGGAGAAGGGGCCATGAAGTGTCATCGTGTCCCGATATGTCCACCCTCGCGACTCGGTGTTCCCCTCAACGGGCGTACGGGGTTCACCCGGGCACGCCGCCGCGCGACCCGATGGTCGGCGGCTGTCGGGTCGCTCGGCCACCGGTGGCCGGCAGCGGTCCGGATCGTCGGGACTAGACCCGGTTCAGCGAGGCCAGCTCCACGTCGACGGCTTCGCGCAGGAGCGTGCGCGCGTGGTCGATCGCGATGCCGCCGCTCAGCCAGCGCATGCTCAGGCCTTCCAGGAGGGCGGTGAGGCGTTCCGCGGCGGCGGCGAGCGCGGCCGCCGGCGCCATCGGCTGCACCTGCCCCAGGAGCGCGGCCACTTCCTGCACCCAGACCAGGGTCGCCCGCGCGAGGTCCTCGCGCAGGACCGGGTCGAAGACGGCACTCGCCCGCAGCTCGCCCCAGGCCGAGCTGTTCTCCCGCACCTCCGGCGTGTCCTGGAGTTCCAGGAGGAGGACCTCGTCGAGCTCCTCGCGGGCACCGAGGGGCTCCTCGTCGGGGTCGCGCTGCGTGGTGTACCGCTCGGCGCGGTCGTTGATGAACTCCAGCGTGTGCCGCAGGATCCCGGTCCGGTCCTTGAAGTGGTAGTAGATCAGGCCGGTGGAGACCCCGGCCTCCGCGGCGAGTTCCTCCACACGCAGGCCGCGCACCCCGCGCCGGGCGATCACCCGGGCGGCCGCTTCCAGGATCTGAGTACTGCGAGACGACATGCCCCGAACCCTATCCGCTCCCTTCCTCCGGACGTCCGGAGGAGGTCAGCAGGTCAGCGGGTCAGGGGGCACCGTCGCGGCTGCCCGATCGCACTCTTGATCATTCTTTCGGAATCCATGGCCCCGCAGGACTCGGAGTGGCCCGATCGGCAGCCCCGGAAGCGAAATCCGACAGGGGGGAGCCAGGCCCACCAAGCCCTCCACTCGCTTGACTGAAAATCCAGTCAGTGTCAGAGTGACGCCACGGCCCACCCCCACGCGCATCCGGGTACCCCGACCGTCTCCGCACGCCGGTCACCCGTGTGAGGCCCGGCCCGCGAATCCGCCGCGCCGCGCGCGTCTCGTCTCGATCCGCCCGCCGCCGCTGGATAGTTCGCCTGCCCATGATCGGAGCACAGCGTGTCCCACGCCTCCCCCGCCCGCCGCACGGCCCTGCGCGCCTTCGCCGGCATCGGCGGTGCCCTCGCCTTCGGCGCCGCGGCCTGCGGCCCCGGTGACTCCACGCCGTCCGGCGGCACCGACGCCTCCACCCGCCCGGCCCCCGGCTCGGCCGGCCCCGCGTCCGAGGGGGGCGAGCGCCGCTTCGGCGCCGAATGGGACAGCCACACCCGTACGTTCATGTCGTGGCCCGCGCTCGACTCCGTCTGGGGGGAGGACCTGCCCTCCGTACGCGAGGACATCGCCCGTATCGCCCGAGCCGTCGCCGAGTACGAGGCCGTCGTCATGATGGCCCGGCCGGCCCAGGTCGCCGCGGCCCAGCGCGCCTGCGGCTCGCAGGTCGAGGTGATCGCGATGCCGGTCGACGACCTGTGGGCCCGTGACACCGTGCCCGTCTTCGTCGAGGACGGCGGCGAGCTCGTCGGGGTGACTTCAACTTCAACGGCTGGGGCGACAAGCAGGAGCACACCAACGACTCCCAGGTGGGCCGTCTGCTGCTCCGCCGGTACGGCATCCCCCGCGAGGTGGCACCCCTCGTCGCCGAGGGAGGTTCCTTCGAGACCGACGGCGAGGGCACCCTGCTCGTGACCGAGAGCTCGATCGTCAACGACAACCGCAACCGCGGAAAGACCCGGGACCGGATCGAGGACGAGCTCATCGAGACCCTCGGCGTCGAGAAGGTGGTCTGGCTGGCGGGCGTCCGCGGCGAGGACATCACCGACGCCCACGTGGACAGCCTCGTCCGGTTCACCGCCCCCGGCGTGGTCCTCCTGGACCACGCGTCCCCCGGCTCTCCGCCGGACTCCTGGTCCCGCTCGGCCGACCAGGCCCGTTCGGTCCTGGAGAAGGCGACCGACGCGCGGGGCCGGCGCTTCGAGATCATCGACCTGCCACAGCCCGACCTCGACCGGATCACCGGCGAGGGCGACGACTTCGTGTCCACCTACGCCAACTTCTACGTCGCCAACGGCTCGGTCTTCATGCCCAGGTTCGGTGACCGGACGGCCGACGACCGCGCCAGGGGCATCCTCCAGGAGCAGTTCCCCGAGCGGGAGGTCGTGCAGGTGCAGATCGACACCATCGCGTCCGGTGGCGGCGGCATCCACTGCGCGACCCACGACCAGCCGGGCAAGCCCGCCGCCTGACCCGCCCGCCCCCTTCGCCACGTCTTCGGTTCTCTCTTCCCCTGGAGCACGTTCGTGTCCGTCAAGCGACGTCAACCACGGTCCCCCGGCGGACCGCTGAGCATGGGACTCGTACTCCTGGGCGTCGCGACGGCCGCTCTCTGCGGGCTGTGGCTCCAGTTCGGCGAGCGCCAGGACCTGGACACGCCCACGCCGCCGGAGGCCGGGCTCCGGACCGGATCGACATCGACGCCTCCGTGCAGCGCGTCGACGCCGCCGGCCGGGAGCTGGTCCTGCGGGTCCTCGTCACTCCCCGCGGCGCGCTCGCGGAGGCGGGGGGCATCTCTCCCGCCGAGAACCTGACGCTCCAGACCTCCTCGTCCGTACGCGGGGACCTCACGTTCCCCGCCCACAGCCGGATCGCGACCGTCGACGTGCCCGTCACGCTGACCGGCGGCCCGATCACGGACCATCCGTTCGACGCGTACGAGACGGACATGGAGTTGCACCTCGTGCGGCGGCGCATGGGGCTGACCTGGCCGGCGCTCGGCTGGATGGCGGCCACGCTGTTCGCCCTGGCCGCCTTCCGGAACACCGCCCCGGGGGCGCCGCCGATCGGCAGTCTCCTCGACTACCTCGCGTTCTTCTGGGCCGAGACGCTCATCGCGTTCTGCGTGATCGTGGTGGTCGTCCGGGCCGTACGGGCGGAGGACCCGCCGCCACCGCGCGGCGCGCCCGTCCCCTGAGGCGAAGCCGTGCGTGAGCCGCCGGCGCCGACCGTTCCGAGACGCGGCCGGACGGCGCTGTCGTCTGCCCCACACGGGCGGGTCTCGCGCCGTCTGCGGAGTGTTCGCCCCGGGTCGCCCACCCGCCCGGACATAGTGCGGGGCATGACGCACACCCCCCTCTCGCCGCGCACGCGCACGCGTGCGCGGTCCCGCAGAGCCCTGCTCTGCGCCGCCCTCCTCGCCCTCACCGTCCAGACGACGGCCGTCGCGCCCGCGCTCGCCGAGGGCCCCGGCGGCCGCGGCCGATCCGACTGCGTGCGGACCGAGGGCCACCTCGACGGGAAGGCCCGCAAGGTCCTGGACATCACCCGCAAGGCCAAGAACGACCTCCGGCTGAACGCCGTGCAGGTGCGGGTCACGGTCGACGGGCGCGAGGTCCTCACGGACGCGCTCGGCGAGTCCATGACCGGCGTCCCGGCCGAGCCCGGCATGCACTTCCGCGCCGGCTCCGTGGCCTTCGCCCATATCTCGACGACCCTCCTCAAGCTGGTCGAGGAGCGGCGGGTCCGGCTCGACGACACCGTGGAGCGCTGGCTGCCCGACCTGCCCAAGGCGAACCGGATCACCCTGCGCATGCTGGCGTCCAACACCACGGGCCTCCACGACTACGTCACCGACCCGGAGTTCCTGAAGGAGCTGGTGGCCCACCCCTTCCGGGCGTGGACCCCCGAGCAGCTGGTCGCGTATCCCCTCCGCCACTCCTTCTGGTACGAGCCGGGCACGAGCTGGAGCTACTCCCACGCCAACTACGTCTACCTGGTCGAGGCACTGGAGAAGATCACCGGAGTACGGATCGACCGCCTGGTGAGGGAGAAGGTCACGGGGCCGCTGGAGCTGCGGAACACGCAGAACAACTTCACGCCCGACATCCCGCGCCCCGTCCTGCACGCCTTCACCTCGGACCGCGGCCTCTACGAGGAGTCCACGTTCTGGAACCCGTCGTGGACCACCGCGCCCGGCGCGGTGATCACCACCGACATCTGTGACCTGGCGCGCTCGGCGCATGCCATCGGCAGCGGCGAACTCCTCTCGCCCCGCTCGTACCGCACCCTGCTCGACCCGGGCACGGTCGGACTCGGCGGCGGGACGGCGACCTGTCCCGCGACGATCTGTCTGAAGCAGACCGAGGCGGCGCACTTCGGTCTCGGCGTCATCGTGGTCAACGGCTGGATCCTGCAGAACCCGTCGTTCTCGGGGTACGCCGCCATCCAGGCGTACCTTCCGTCCAAGCGTCTCGCCATCGCGGTCTCGGCGACGAAGACGGCGACCACGCCCGACGGCAACCAGGCCGAGGTGGTCGCCGAGCGGATCGCGGCCGCGCTGGCCCCGGGGGACCCGCTCGCGATCGACTGATCCCCGGGCCTCGCGGTCCGGACCGAGGCTCCGCCGCCCATCGGCGGAGCCTCACGGCCGCGGGCCCTCCGGCACGGCGACGGCTCCGGCGGTTCAGGAGACCGCGCCGCTCTCCAGGATGCCCTTGAGGGTCCGCTCGTCCTTGGGCATCTCCTTGCGCACATGCGGACGGACGACGAGCGGGACGAGTGCCTTGCCGATGCCGTGCCCCTCGAAGTCGAGGGAGAGCGTCACACGGGAGCGCTCGCCGTTGTCCAGTGGCTCGATCGTGCCCTGGATGTCGCCGCGCACGGACCCGTCGATGCCGTGCACGTGCCAGTGGCGCGGCGGGTCGAGCTCGACGACCTGCATGGTGGAGGTGACCTCCCGCCGCCCCAGCCGCCGCGTGACGGCGACCTTCGAGCCGACCGCGATGGGCTCGCTCCCCAGCTTGCGGACCGAGACCGCGCTCTCCTGCCACTGGGGCAGATGCGTCGGGTCGGTCACGTAGGAGAAGACATCCGCGGGCGTGCGGGAGATGTCGATGGATTCCTTGATGGCAGGCATGGTGCCCTCTTCATCCCCCACGTGGGCTTGGTGCTTCATACGAATCGTCCCATGGGCGCGGACCCGCCGCCACTGTCGAGGAACGGCCCGCCGCACCGATCTGAGTAGCGGTACTCATGGCCCGGAGCGGGGACCGGCGGGACCATGGCGCCAGGGTGTGAACGGGCGCGGAGGGGGCGGCGTGAACAAGGTCGTGGGTGTGTTCGTGGCCGCAGGGCTCGCGGTCGGCGCGCTGATTCTGGCGTACGCGGTGGGGGCGCCCCCCGCGACGGTGCTCGCCGTGGGAGGGGGTGTCCTCGGGCTGCTCTGGCTCCTGCTGCTCCTCACCGCTCCGTGGAACCTGTACTTCCGCGCGCACGCGGTCCTCGCCGAGATCGCGCTCAGCCGGGAGAAGGGCATCGCCGTCTCCGCCGAGCGGGACACCGAGGCACGGCGCATCGCGCGCGTGATGCTGCGGGCCGCCGTCGCCGGGCACGTGGTGACGGCCGGCGCGGCGCTCGCCGTGGCCGCGGCGACCGGCCGCGAGGCGGGCTACTGGTTCGCCGGGTTCTTCCTCCTCAGCACGTTCTTCAGACCGGCCGGGGCGTACTTCGGCCAACTGCGACGGAGGCTCGGCGTCCTGCTCAGGGACGTCGCGTTCCCGCGTGACGACGTGGTGGCGCTGACCGGGCGGGTCGCCGCCCTGGAGAACGGTGCCTCGGTGCTCGACGGCAAGGCGGAGGAGCAGTACCGGGCCCTCGCCGAGCTGCGCCGTACGGTGGACGCCGTCGCGCTCTCCTCGCATCAGCGGGCCGACGAGACCGACCGGAGGATCGCGGCGCTGGCGCGGGAGTTCGAGTCGACGGTGAACCGCCTCACCGACAACGAGGAGATCATCACCGGCCTGAAGGCCTTCCTTCGGCTGCTGCGCGCCACCGACGCCGCCGGCGGCTCCGCCGCTTCGTGACGTCGGGTCTCGCGCGTGGGTCCGGCTCGGCACCGGCACCACGCGGGCTTACCCCTGGTTCTCACACCGCGCCCGGGACCGCTGTGTGACCGGTGTTACGGACCAAGATCCGCCGGGTTGACACAGGTGTAACGGGCATTTCGTACGGTCGGGGCTCGAACGGTTCCACAGAGAGGCGCCCCGGTGACCCGACAGGACACGCCGACCCCCCGGGCCGGTACGGCCGGTACGCCCGACCGGGTGCGGACCGTCTGCTCGTACTGCGGTGTGGGATGCGGCATGCTCCTCGACATCGGCACCGGGCCGCACGGGCGCCGCACCGTCCTCAAGGCGACGGGCGACAAGGACCACCCCGCCAACCGGGGGCGCCTGTGCACCAAGGGCGCCACCACCGCCGACCTGCTCGCCGCCCCCGGACGCCTGACCACCGCGCTCGTACGGGAGGAGCGCGGGGGCGATCCCGTTCCTGCCGACACCGACCGGGCCCTCACCGAGACCGCGCGCAAGCTGCGCGCGATCGTCGACGAGCACGGGCCCGACGCCTTCGCGCTCTACGTCTCCGGCCAGATGAGCCTGGAGGCCCAGTACCTCGCGAACAAGCTCGCCAAGGGCTTCATCGGCACGAACCAGATCGAGTCCAACTCGCGGCTCTGCATGGCGAGCGCCGGCACCGGCTACAAGCTGTCCCTCGGAGCCGACGGCCCGCCCGGCTCGTACGACGACCTCGACCGGGCCGATGTCTTCCTCGTCATCGGCTCCAACATGGCCGACTGCCACCCCATCCTGTTCCTCCGCATGATGGAGCGGGTCAAGGCCGGGGCGAAGCTGATCGTCGTCGATCCCCGCCGCACCGCCACCGCCGACAAGGCCGACCTCTTCCTGCGGATCACGCCGGGCACCGACCTCGCGCTGCTCAACGGGCTCCTGCACCTGCTGCACGAGAACGGCCACACCGACCCCGGTTTCGTCGCCGCGCACACCGAGGGCTGGGAGGCGATGCCTCCGTTCCTCGCCGACTATCCGCCCGCCGCGGTCGCCCGTATCACCGGGATACCCGAGGCCGACATCCGTACCGCCGCCGAGTGGATCGGCACCGCGGGCGAATGGACCAGCTGCTGGACGATGGGCCTCAACCAGTCCACCCACGGCACCTGGAACACCAACGCCCTGGTCAACCTGCACCTGGCCACCGGAGCGATCTGCCGCCCCGGCTCGGGCCCCTTCTCCCTGACCGGCCAGCCCAACGCGATGGGTGGCCGCGAGATGGGTTACATGGGCCCCGGCCTCCCGGGCCAGCGCTCGGTCCTGGTCGCCGAGGACCGGGCCTTCACCGAGGAACTCTGGGACCTCCCGCCCGGCACGATCCGCGAGGACGGCTCCGGGCAGGGCACCGTCGACCTCTTCCGGCGCATGGCGGACGGCGAGATCAAGGCCTGCTGGATCATCTGCACCAACCCGGTCGCCTCCGTCGGCAATCGCGCCACCGTCGTCGAGGGCCTGCGGGCCGCCGAACTGGTCATCGCCCAGGACGCGTTCGCGGACACCGAGACCAACGCGTACGCGGACGTCGTCCTGCCGGCCGCCCTGTGGACCGAGACCGAGGGCGTACTGATCAACAGCGAGCGCAGCCTCACCCTCACCCGGCCGGCCGTCGACCCGCCCGGGGAGGCGCTCGCCGACTGGCGGATCATCGCCCGTGTCGCGTGCGCGATGGGATACGAGAAGGCGTTCTCCTACGACAGCGCCGAGGAGGTCTTCGAGGAGATCCGGCGCGCCGGGAACCCCAGGACCGGCTACGACCTGAGCGGAGTGTCGTACGAGCGGCTGCGCGACACCCCCGTCCAGTGGCCGGCCGCGAGCGGAGGCCCGGCACGGAACCCGATCCGGTACGTGGCGGGGAACGGCGAAGGGCGAGGGGCGGGCCCCGTCTTCCCGACGGCGAGCGGCCGGGCCGTCTTCCACGCCCGGCCGCACATCGACCCCGCCGAAATGCCCGACGACGCCTTTCCGTTCGTGCTCAACACCGGGCGTCTGCAGCACCAGTGGCACACCCTCACCAAGACCGGGAAGGTTCCCAAGCTCAACAAGCTCGACCCGGCGCCGTTCGTCGAACTGCACCCCGAGGACGCCGCGCGGCTCGGCATCGCGGAGGGCGACCCCGTGGAGATCGCCTCGCGGCGCGGCAGGGCCGTGCTGCCCGCCGTGGTCACCGACCGGGTGGCGCCGGGGAGTTCCTTCGCGCCGTTCCACTGGAACGACCTCTTCGGCGACGACCTGTGTGTCAACGCCGTCACCAACGACGCCGTCGATCCGCTCTCCTTCCAGCCCGAGCTGAAGCTGTGCGCGGTGGCACTGACGAAGGCGGCGGTCCCGGCGCCGACGATCGCGGCGGTCGCGGTGCCGGCCGCGCAGGCCCCGGTGGTCCCCGTGGCCCCTGTGGTCCCGAACGTGGTCATCCCGAGCGGCGGCCCGCAGCCCGGTCCCGCGGCCGCCTTCGGCCTCGCACCCACCCCACCGCCCGTCCTCTCCGCCGAGGAGCGGCAGTATCTCGTCGGCTTCCTGGCCGGTCTGGAGTCGGGCGTGCCCGGAGTGCCCGTCCTGCCGCCCGGCGCCCCCTTCCGGGAGGATCACGCGCAGTGGGTGAACGGGGTGCTGGCCGGCCTGTACTCCCGCGCGCCGCAGACCGTCCCCGCCGACGACGCGAGCGCGGCCGGCCGCGAGGTCGTCGTGCTGTGGGCCTCGCAGACCGGGAACGCCGAGGACTTCGCGGCCGCCACCGCAGAGCGCCTCCTGTCCGCGGGCCACCGGGCCGCGCTCGCGGGCATGGACCAGACCGACCTCACGACGCTGCCGCCCGCCGCCGACCTGCTGCTGATCACCAGCACCTTCGGGGAGGGGGACGCGCCGGACAACGGTTCCGGCTTCTGGGACGCGCTGGCCGCGCCCGACACCCCGCGCCTCGACGGTCGCCGCTATGCCGTGCTCGCCCTCGGGGACTCCTCGTACGGCGACTTCTGCGGGCACGGGCGGCGCCTGGACCATCGCCTGGACGAGCTCGGGGGCGTCCGCCTGGCACCCCGTACCGACTGCGAACCGGACTACGAGACCTCCGCCCTCGCCTGGCTCGACCAGGTCCTGGCCGGACTGTCCGACGGGCCGAAGGCCTTGTCCGCGGCACCCGCTCACGCCCCCGCCGCCGTCCCCGCATCCGCTCCCGCCCCCTCCCCGGCCCGTCGCTCCGGCCCGGCCACCACCCCCGCCCGGCTCGTCGGCAACCGGCTGCTCAGCCTGCCGGGCGCGGGCAAGGAGGTCCGGCGGTTCACCTTCGACACCAGTGAGAACGGGGCGCCGCTCGGCTATGAGAGCGGCGACGCGCTCGGCGTGCACCCCGTCAACTGCCCGGAGCTCGTGGCCGAATGGCTGGCCGTCACCGGTCTCGACGCGGACGCCTCCGTGGACCTGCCCGGCCAGGGCAGGGTGCCCTTCGGCGAGGCCCTCCGCCGTCACCTCGACATCACCCGGGCCACGCCCGCGCTCCTCGGCTTCGTCAGCGAGCGGACCGGCGACCGCGACCTCAAGCGACTCCTCCGGCCCGACAACAAGGACGGACTCGCCCAGTGGGCATGGGGCCGACAGGCCGTGGACGTCCTGGGCGAGCACCCCGTGCGCGCCGCCGCGCAGGAGTGGGCCGAGATCCTGGGCCGCCTCAGGCCGCGCCTGTACTCGATCTCCTCAAGTCCCCTCACCGACCCCCATCAGGTGTCCCTGACGGTCTCCGTGGTCCGCTACGAGAACCGTCGCGGCCTGCCCCGCAAGGGCGTCTGCTCGCCGTTCCTCGCCGATGCCGAACCCGGCGCCCCCGTCCCCGTGTTCGTCCAGCGCGCCCCGCACTTCCGGCCTCCCGCCGACCCGTCGACCCCGATGGTGATGGTGGGGCCGGGCACGGGTGTGGCGCCGTTCCTCGGCTTCCTCGACGAGCGCCGGGCGCTCGGCCACCGGGCCCCGAACTGGCTCTTCTTCGGCGAGCAGCACCGCGGCACGGACTTCTACTACGAGGAGGAGCTCACCGCGCTTCTCGCCGACGGCACTCTCGACCGACTCGACACCGCCTTCTCCCGCGACCAGCGCGCCAAGGTCTACGTCCAGGACCGGATGCGCGAGCACGGGCCGCAGCTGTGGTCATGGCTCCAGTCCGGCGCGCACTTCTACGTCTGCGGCGACGCGGCCCGGATGGCGAAGGACGTGGACCGCGCCCTGCGCGACATCGCCGTGACGCACGGCGGGCTCGACGAGGAGGCGGCGGGGGTGTACGTCAAGCAGCTGGCCGCCGACAAGCGGTACGTGCGCGACGTGTACTGAGGCCCTCGACCGGGGCGGTGACCGCGCTCACCCGCCGTCGGCCGCCCGGCGCTCCGCGGCCGTCCGCGCCCCCCCGTTCCGTCAGCCAGCCGACGACCTCGTCCGCCTTCTCGGCGCGGGCGATGTCGAGCGGGGTGAGGTCGTCCCAGCCGATCCGGTCGATGTCCGCGCCGGATTCCAGGAGCCGTGCTGCGACGGCGAGCCGGCCGCCCTGGCAGGCGCCCCAGAACGCCTGGGTGATCTCCTCCGTCGAGGGGGCGGGGCCGGAGGCGAGACGGGCCTCGACACGGTCGAGGAGGCCGAGGGTCGCGGCGTCCTGGAAGGTGGGGCGGGCGCCGAGTTCGAGCAGTCGGCGAGCCGCCCGCCACTGCCCGAAGGCGCGGGCGTCGGCCAGCGGCGTACCGCCGGCGATGACCCCTCCGTCGGCCTCGATGTCGGCTCCGGCGGCGACGAGCGCGTCGATCATCGGGACGTCGTCGTTGCTCGCCGCCCAGTGCAGGGGCGTCTCCCGATGTGCTCCGGCGAAGCGGGCGTCCGGGTCGGCCCCGGCCTGGACCAGGACGGCGACGGTCTCCGGGCCTCGCGGCCGATGACCGGGCCAGTCGGTGGCGAGGTGCAGGAGGCTGCGGCCGCCGGGGCCGCAGCCCTCCCGGTCCTCGACGACCCGGGCGCCGGCCAGGCCGGGATGCCCGGCGAGCAGCCCGCGCAGGGCGTCGAGGTCGCCGGTGACGACGGCCTCGGTGACGGCGACGGCCACCGGATCCCGGGAGCTGAGCGTACGCGGATTCGGCATGCCGCCAGGGTGCCGCACCGGGGCGGGCGGTGCACGGACCGGGTCCTGCACACCGGCCCGCGGAACGGGTCCGGTGACCGCGCACGGGACCGGGGGCGACGCGGCCGCGCGCCAGGGCCCCGACCTGCGCGGCTGCGTCCGGGTGCGGTGCGCACCGGCCCGACCTGCGGTCCCGGGGCCGGGGTGGTACGGCGGCCTTGCCGCGCCGGTTCACCCGCTTGCCGGTCCCCAGCTTGCCGCTAATGTCGATATATAGGCCACATGTGCATCCTCCATCCCGCACTCACGAGGCGTCGGGAAGGCGGAGTACGGAAGGAGCCTCCCATGACCCGTACATTGCGGGGCGCGATAGCCCTCGCCGGAGCCACCGCACTCTGCCTGGGCGCTGTGGCGACCAGCGGGGCCGCCCAGCCGGGAGCGGCGTCGGCTCGGCAGGACGTGAAGATCGGCCTGCTGCTGCCGGAGAGCAAGACCACGCGGTACGAGAAGTTCGACCGGCCGTACATCGAGGCCAAGATCAAGGAACTGGCGCCCGACGCCCAGATCGACTACTACAACGCCGCCGAGAGTGCGACGACCCAGCAACAGCAGGTGAACACGGCGCTCGCCAAGGGCGACAAGGTCCTCATCCTGGACGCCGTGGACGCCAAGTCGATCCAGTCCTCCGTGCAGAAGGCCCATGACGCCGGCGTGAAGGTCGTCGCTTACGACCGCCTCGCGCAGGGTCCGGTCGACTCGTACGTCTCGTACGACAACCGCAAGGTGGGTGAGCTGCAGGGCCAGGCGCTCCTCGACGCGCTCGGCGACAAGGCCGACAGCGGGCAGATCGTGATGCACAACGGGTCGCCGACGGACCCGAACGCGGCGGAGTTCAAGGCCGGCGCGCACTCGGTCCTGGACGGCAAGGTGAAGATCGGCAAGGAGTACGACACGCCGAACTGGGACCCGAACAACGCCAACCAGCAGATGTCCGGCGCGATCAGCGCCCTGGGCAAGGACAACATCGTCGGCGTGTACTCGGCCAACGACGGACTGGCCGCCGGTATCGCCACCGCCCTGAAGGCGGCGGGCATCAACGTGCCGCTGACCGGCCAGGACGCCCAGCTCGACGCGATCCAGCGGATCCTGCTCGGCACCCAGACGATCACCATCATGAAGCCGTACAAGCCGGAGGCGGACATCGCGGCCCAGATGGCGGTCGACTTCGCCGAGGGCAAGCCGCTGCCGTCCGATCTGGTACCCACCACCGTCACCAGCGGCAGCGGCCAGAAGGTCCCGGCCAACCTGCTCACGCCGGTCGTGGTCGACAAGACCAACATCAAGGACACCGTCGTGAAGGACGGCCTCTACACGGTCCAGGAGATCTGCACCCCGACGTATGCCGCGGCCTGCAAGGAGGCCGGCCTCCAGTAGCGGCGCGACGTTTCCGTCCCGGGCGCTTCGGCCCGGGACGTCCCGCCCGGGCGACTGCCGTCCCGGCGGGGCTCGGACCCGTGCGAGCGGGCGAGCGGAGGAGGCGGTTCCTTTGCCGGAGTCACCCGTGCTCACACTCCGGGGCATCTCCAAACGGTTCGGCGCGGTCCAGGCGCTCAAGGACTTCGATCTGGACGTCCACCCCGGCGAGGTGGTCGCGCTGGTCGGCGACAACGGCGCCGGCAAGTCCACCGCCGTCAAGTCGATCGCCGGGGTGAACCCGCCCGACGAGGGCGTCATCACCTGGGAGGGCAAGCCGGTCACGATCAGCCGGCCGCACGACGCCCAGAACCTCGGCATCGCCACCGTCTACCAGGATCTGGCGCTGTGCGACAACCTCGACGTGGTCGCCAACCTGTTCCTGGGGCGGGAGTTGCGCCGCTTCGGCGTGCTCGACGAGGTCCGCATGGACCAGCGGGCGCGCGAGCTCCTGGAGACCCTCTCCATCCGCATCCCGAGCGTCCGCATCCCCGTGGCCTCGCTCTCCGGCGGCCAGCGCCAGACCGTGGCGATAGCCCGCTCGCTCATCGGCTCGCCGAAGGTCGTCATCCTCGACGAGCCGACCGCCGCGCTCGGGGTGGAGCAGACCGCGGAGGTCCTCGACCTGGTCGAGCGGCTCCGCGAGCAGGGCCTCGGCACCATCCTGATCAGCCACAACATGGTGGACGTGATGGCGGTCGCCGACCGGATCGCGGTGATGCGCCTCGGCCGGAACAACGGCTTCTTCGACAAGCGCTCGACGACTACCGAGGAGATCATCTCCGCGATCACGGGAGCCACCGACAGTGCCGTCACCCGTCGCCAGGCCCGTAAGCGGGAGCAGGAGGAGGACCGATGAGACGCGACCGAGGCCGCGGCCCCTCCGGCGCCGACGACACCGGCCAGGAGCCGGCACCCGGTGCCGTACCCGCCGTCGACACCCGTCTCCTCGTCCGCGAGGAGGGCGTGAAGGGGTACGTCGACGAGTTCCGGCGCAAGCTGCGCAGCGGCGAACTGGGTTCGCTGCCCGTCGTGCTCGCCGTGATCATCATCTGGACGGTCTTCGGCAGCCTGAACAGCACGTTCCTGTCGGCCCAGAACCTGTCCGACCTCAGCCAGCAGATCGTCGGCACGGGCATGATCGCGGTCGGGATCGTCTTCGTCCTGCTGCTCGGCGAGATCGACCTCTCCGTCGGCTCCGTCAGCGGTCTGTGCGCCGCGATCTTCGCCGTCCTCAACGTCCTGAACGGCATGAACGAGTGGCTCGCGCTGCTCGTCGCCATCGCCGGCGGCGCCGCCGTCGGGCTCATCCAGGGGTTCTTCTTCGCGAAAGTCGGCGTACCGGCGTTCGTGGTGACCCTGGCGGGCAACCTCGCCTGGAACGGACTCATGCTCCAGGTGCTCGGCACCAGCGGCACGGTGAACATCCCGAGCGAGAGCATCGTGTCCAAGCTGTACTCGACGATCTACCACAGCCCGGCGGCCGCCTATGTGACGGCGGCCGTCGGAGTCGGGCTGTTCCTGACGGCCTCGCTCCTGGACGCCGGGCGTCGCCGGAAGGCCCGGGTGCCGTTCCGTCCGATCGCCGAGATCGTCCTGCGGACCGTCGTGATCGCGGCCCTCGCCTTCGCCACGGCGTACATCCTCAACCAGTACCAGGGGCTGCCGCTGGCCCTGCTGATCTTCCTGATCGTGCTGGTGCTGCTGGACTTCGTGCTCCGGCGCACCACGTACGGCCGCCGGATCTTCGCGGTCGGCGGCAACATCGAGGGCGCGCGCAGGGCCGGCATCAGCGTGCCGTTCATCCGGATGTCGGTCTTCTCGATCGCCGGGACCATGGCGGCGGTCGGCGGCATCTTCCTCGCCGGCCAGATCCAGTCCGCGAGCCAGACCTCCGGCGGCGGCAACCTCCTGATGAACGTGATCGCCGCGGCCGTCATCGGCGGCACGAGCCTCTTCGGCGGCCGCGGCACCGTCTGGTCGGCGCTGCTCGGTGCGCTGGTGATCGGCTCCATCCAGTCGGGCATGAACATCATGGGCGTGAGCAACGCCGTCCAGTTCATGATCACGGGCTCGGTCCTGCTGGCCGCGGTGGTCGTGGACTCCCTGTCCCGCCGCACCCAGAAGGCGGCGGGCAGGGCGTGACCGGCCGGCCGTGGCCGGTCGGCGTGGGGTTCAGGGCCCGTCGGTGTCCTGGGTGCCGGGGCCGATCCTCAGCTCGAAGTCGCCGTCGTACTGCTCGTGGCCGGCGATCACGGCGAGTTCGACGACCTCCACACCCACCTCGCCCCGGACGATCAGCGGGTCCTTGCGGAGGTCCCGCATCAGGGCCACGCACATGCCGATCATCACCAGGACGAACGGTGCCGCCACCAGGATCGTGAGGTTCTGGAGGCCCGCGAGGGCGTCGCCCTGGCCGTCACCGATGAGGAGCATGATCGCGGCGACCGCGCCGGTCACGACGCCCCAGAACACCACCACGGGGCGGGTGGGGTCGAAGGCGCCGCGCTGGGAGAGCGTGCCCATGACGATCGAGGCGGCGTCCGCGCCCGACACGAAGAAGATACCGACGAGGACCATCACGAGCAGGCTCATCGTGCCGGTGATCGGGAACTCCTGCAGCACACCGAAGAGTTGCCCCTCAGGGGTCGTCTCGCCCGCCAGATCGCCCTGTTCGCTGAGCTTCATCGCCGTACCGCCGAAGATGGCGAACCACACCAGGCTGACGGTGCTGGGCACCAGGATGACCCCGCCGACGAACTGGCGGATCGTGCGGCCCCGGCTGATCCGGGCGATGAACATGCCGACGAACGGCGTCCAGGAGATCCACCAGGCCCAGTAGAAGACGGTCCAGCTGCCCAGCCAGTCATGGATCTCCGCGCCGCTGGTCGCCTCCGTGCGGCCGGCGAGCTGCGGCAGGTCGTCGATGTAGGCGGCGATCGACGTGGGCAGCAGGTCGAGCACGATGATGGTGGGGCCCGCGATGAACACGAACAGGGCGAGGACCCCGGCGAGCACCATGTTGATGTTGGAGAGCCACTGGATGCCCTTCTCCACACCGGACACGGCCGAGAAGACGAACGCCACGGTCAGTACGGCGATGATGGCGACGAGCAGCCCTGTGCCGGTCTTCTCCATCCAGCCCAGCTCCTCGAAGCCGCTGCCGATCTGGAGCGCGCCCAGACCGAGCGAGGCCGCGGAGCCGAACAGCGTGGCGAAGATGGCCAGGATGTCGATGACCCGCCCGGGCCAGCCGTACGCCGCCTTCTCGCCCATCAGCGGGACGAACACGGCGCTGATGGTCTGGCGCCGCCGCCGCCGGAACGTGGAGTACGCGATGGCGAGGCCGACGACCGCGTAGATCGCCCACGGATGCAGCGTCCAGTGGAAGAGCGTGGTGGCCATGGAGGTCTGCATGCGTTCGGCCGAGTCCGCGGGATGGGTACCGGGCGGCGGAGTGCCGTAGTGGGCGAGGGGCTCGCTCACCCCGTAGAACATCAGGCCGATCCCCATGCCGGCACTGAACATCATGGCGATCCATGACACCGTCCGGAACTCCGGGCCCTCGCTCTCCTGGCCGAGCGTGATCCGGCCGTAGCGGCTGATGGCCAGCCAGAGCGCGAAGACGACGAAGCCGGACGCGGCCAGCATGAACGCCCAGCCGCCGTTGCGGATGAGCCCGTCGAGGAGGTCGCTCGACACGCTCTCCAGGCTGTCCGTGGCCGTGGCGCCCCAGACGACGAACGCCACCGTGAGGACGGCGGTGACACCGAACACGATCCGGTCGGTACGGGCGCGATGGTGGTGGTCGGGGCGGCCCGGGAGGTCCGCCGTCACCGGCAGCCCTTCCCGCCCGCCCCGTTCGGCGCCTGTTCGGCGACCGTCCGGCCCCTGATCTTCCTGCGACACAGATGGCACCTTTCACGCGCAAAGCGGTATTCCATCACAAAACTGACGAAGTCTCTGTAAGGCAGTACCACAGTCGGGGCCGAACCGCGCGGACCAACAGACCCCGGCGGCTTGACCGGTGGCCGTCCGCGGGCCGACGTATCCTCGCCCCGGGCACCCCGAACGGGGGACGGACAGCAGCGCGGAGCAGGGAAGAGGTCGGGGCGAGTGGCGGACGGACGACGGACCGGGTCGGCGGCCACGGACGACGGGACCGCGAGCGCGAGCCCCGAACCGGGAACGGGCTCGGCCCCCTCCGCCACTGCGGCCCCCTCGTCGATCCCGCTGAGCACGCGTGCGCGTGAAGCGGTCCTTCAGCGCATCGTGGACCGGCGGTACGCCCAGGGCTCCCGCCTCGTCGAGCGCGAGGTCGCGGAGGAGCTCGGCATGTCGCGCGTGCCGGTGCGCGAGGCGCTGCGCGCCCTGGTATCCGAGGGCCTCCTGGAGCTGCTCCCGCACAGCGGCGTACGCGTCCGACGCCTGGAGCGCGCCGACGTGGAGCATCTGTACGAGGTGTGGGAGCCGCTCACGATCCAGGCGGCACGGCTGGCCGCGCGGGCGGGCGCGGCCGGCGACACCGAGGGGCTCGCCACCCTCGAAGCGGCCCTGCACCAGGCCGAGTCGGCGGCCGCCGCGGACGAGGCGACACGCGAGGTGGCCGCCCACACGGCGTTCCACGAGAGCATGGTGGCCATGTCGGGCAACCCGCTGCTGGCCCGCACGATGGAGCAGTTGAGCTGGCAGCTGCGGCTCGTGTTCGGTCTGCGCGAGGAGCCCGCGCACATGCGGGCCCAGCACGCCGAGATGTACCGGCACATCGCCGCGGGGGACGCGGAGGCGGCCGCGGCGAGCACGCTGCTGCACGTGCGGGACAGCAGGGCGGTGGCACTGCGGTCCCTCTTCGGCGAGGCCTGAGGGCGAGGGCGAGGGCGAGGGCGAGGGCGAGGGCGGGGGCGGGGGCGAGGGCGGCCGAGCGCCGTACACCATTCGTATACCAAGTCGCCCGATCGCGCACCCTCCATGCGTCGAGATAGGGATGAACCCGGCCAAAAACGCCCCGGAATGGGTGTTTCCGATTCCCTGGATCACCACCCTTGTCCGTCGACTCCTGCTTGGTATACAAAACGGGGAAGCCCTCGGCCCACTCCCCAAGGAGCACCCATGTGCGTCGAAGCCACCCCGCCGCCCTCCAGCAAGCTGACCCGCCGCGGCGTCCTCGCCGGAGCGGCCGCCCTCGCCGGGACCGTGGCCGCGGCGGGACAGGCGACCGCCGCCGGCACCGGCGGCGGAGCCGCTTCCGGTCGCCGCGCCCCCGCCACCACCGCGCGCGTGGGACACCTCGTGATCCAGGGCGGCACTCTTCTGGACCCGGCCACCGGCGAGGTCACCGAGGACGCCCTCGTCGTCATCGAGGACGGCACCGTCCGGGCCGCCGGCCGCCGGGGCGGCGTCACCGTGCCGCAGGGCGTCGAGGTGCTCGACGCACACGGCCGCTGGATCCTGCCGGGCCTGGTCGACGCGCACATCCACCTCAGCACCGCCGCCGAGGCACGCGACGCCGTCCGCAAGGGCGCGACGAGCGCACGCAGCGGATCGACCTCCTTCTACCAGGACATCGCCGTCCGCGAACTCGCCCGGCACAGCCCCTCGCTCGCCCCGCGACTGCAGGCCGCCGGTGTGTTCGTCACCCCGACCCTGGGCGACACCGTGCTCGCCGACCCCGATCTGACCCCGCTCGCCCGCCTCAAGGACGGAGTGCGCTCGGCGGAGGCACTGCGGCGTGTGGTGGAGGTGAACCTCGCCCGCGGCGCGGATGTGATCAAGACCCGGGTCAACGAGCGCGCCGGGCTCCCGGAGCAGGACCCGCTGGCCCAGGTCTACTCGCGCGAGCAGCTCGCCGAGATCGTGTCGGCGGCCCGTCGGCGCGGCAAGGGCGTCCTCTGCCACAGCTACAGCGAGCAGGGCTGCCACGACGCCGTCATGGCGGGCATCCGCTCCCTGGAGCACGGTGCGTTCGTCGGTGAGCGCACACTGCGCGAAATGCGGCGCCGCGGAACGTACTTCACGCCCACCCTCACCGCGATCGCCGGACTGGCGGAGTCCTCGGACCCGATCCTCGCCGAGCGCGGACGCACGTACCTCCCGATCCTGAAGCGCGCGGTCCTCGCCGCGCACGAAATCGGGGTCCCGCTGGCCGCGGGCACCGACTCGTCGGGCGGGGTGGTGGACCCGATCGGCGGTGAGGTCGAACTGATGCGCTCCGCGGGCCTGTCACCCCTGGACGCGATCCGCACGGCGACCACGGGCGCGGCCCGTCTCCTGGGCCTCACCCGCACGGTCGGCCGCCTGTCCCACGGCTACGCGGGCGACGCCCTCCTGCTGTCGGGCGACCCGCTGGCGGACCTGTCCGTGCTGAAGCGCCCGGCAGGGGTGGTACGGGCGGGAGTCGTGGCGGCCTGAGACGCCCCGACCCTGCGGATCCCCCGCCTCCCGCTCAACCGGCATCGCCGCTCATCGGACACGCGGCGCGATCCGTGCCGCCTGCCCTCACCACGACAACCTCGCCGCCCCGCCCCCGACAAGGAGTCCCCATGCAGTCGCCCTCGTCCTCGAACTCGTCCTCTCCCGCCTCCCCCGGCGCGCTGTCCCGTCGCACGATGCTGGCGGGAGCCGCGGCGCTGGCCGGCGCCACGGCCACCGCTGCGGCCACGGCCGGGCCCGCGACGGCAGCGGCCCCGGTCTCCGTCGAAACGCCGGATTCCCGCGCCGCCTCGGGGCGCAAGGCGAGGACGGTCGTCTTCCGCGATGTCCGCCCGTTCGGTGCGGCGAAGGCCAGGGACCTCGTGGTCGTCGACGGCCGCGTTTCGGACCGTCCGGCGCCGCACGGCGCGAAGGTCGTCGAGGGAGGCGGCCGGATCGCGCTGCCGTCGCTGGTGGACGCGCACATCCACCCCGACAAGACGACCTGGGGCGGCTCGTGGGTGTCGCGGCGGCCGGCGAGCGCGATCGCCGACTACGTGGCTCAGGACGTGGAACTGTTCCGCAGCCAGCGGCGCCCGGTGGTCGAGCGGGCGTACGGGCTGATGTCGCACGCCGTGTCCCGGGGCACGCGCGGCATGCGCGCCCACGCGGACGTGGCGCCGGCCTACGGCCTGGCGGGGGTGGAGGGCGTGGCGGAGGCGCGTGAGCGGTTGCGTCACGCCCTCGACGTCCAGATCGTGGCCTTCCCGCAGCACGGGGTGATCCGGACGCCGGGGACGGCCGCGCTCCTGGAGAAGGCGGCGCGCGAGGGTCTCATCGACATGATCGGCGGCATCGACCCGATCGGCTTCGACAACGCCCTCGACGAGCAGCTGGATGTCGTGTTCGCCATGGCGGACCGCCATGGCGTGGGCGTGGACATCCACCTGCACGATCGCGGGGAGAAGGGCATGAAGGCGATGCGCGGCATCGTGGACCGCACGCGGGCGCTTTCCCTCGCAGGGAAGGTGACGGTAAGTCACGTGTTCTGCCTTCCGGGCCTGACGGACCGTGAACTCGGTTCCATCGCTGCCGACTTGGGCGACCAGGACATCGCCCTGACCACGGTCGCGCCGTCCGATTCGCTGGTCCTGCCGATCGCGCGCCTGCGGGAGCACGGGGTGCGGGTCGGGCTCGGGTCGGACGGTGTGCGTGACTCGTGGAGCCCGTTCGGGAACGCCGACATGATGCACCGGGCGCACATCCTCGGCTGGGTGACGGATGTACGTCTGGACGACGAGTTGAGGGACTGTTACGACGTCGCGGCGCACGGGGGCGCGGACGTGATGGGCCTGACGCACGCGGACTTCGCGGCCGGCGCCCCGGCCGACTTCGTTCTGGTCCGCGGCGAGTGCCTGCCGCAGGTCGTCGTGGACATGCCTCGCCGCGACATGGTGGTGCACGGCGGTGTCGTGGTGGCCCGGGACGGCGAGTTCCTGGCCTGATCGGCGAGACACCCCCCGAGGGCCGGCCGGGCACCACACAGGTGCCCGGCCGGCCGCACTCGGCTTGACCGAGCGGCCGACCCCTCCTACAGGTACGGCCGGGTGATCAGTTCGAACGCGTGGCCGCCCGGGTCCTTGAAGTAGACCCCGCGGCCGCCGTGCTCGTCGTTCGTCTCGCCGGGACGCTTCATCTGGGGGTCGGCCCAGTGCTCGACGCCCTGGTCGCGGAGTCGCCGGTACGCCCGCTCGAAGAGCTCGTCGTCGACGAGGAAGGCGTAGTGCTGCATCTGGATGTCCACCGGGGGTTCGGCGAACTGGATGAGCACGCCGTCGGCCAGCTGAACGTTGACGAAGGGACCCCAGGACGGCGCTTCGGGGAGTTCCAGCAACTCCCGGAAGAACCGCGCCGACTCGTGGCGGTCCTTGGCGGCGATGATGGTGTGGTTGAACGTGACTGCCATGTGGATGACCTCGCTGTTGATTCGACACGAAAAGGACTCATCGCAGTGCCGGAGCACTGGGGGTCCGCGTGCCGAACCGTGGGGGTGCTTTCGACGCACCCACGGAGCGATCAGTCGTCCACCGGATGGCCCGTCTGTGTATGGCGTCGAATCGCCGGTCCGGTGTTCACGTCGAAGGACGCTACTTGATCAATCCCGCACTGACAAGCGGATAGAACGTCCCGGTACCGACCCTTCCGTCGGACCACGACGGGCCGCGCCGGCGCGTCGTGGCGGGCGGGGAGGTCGTGCGCGGAGCCTTGCCACTGCCCTGGGCTCACCCTATTCTCCCGGCGGGAAAGCGCTTTCTTTCTATCCTGAGCGCCTCTCCGAGGCCTGCCCGTGGGGGGTGTCCTCGGACCGAACGATGTTCCGCGAGCACGGCAGGGCACGGCACGGCACCGCACGGCACGGCACGGCACGGCATTCAGGAACCATCCCCAGCGTTCGAAGACGAGAAGGACGGCGAACATGAGACGACCAGTCGCACTTCGGCTCCACGCGGCACTGGCCACCCTGGCCCTCGCGGCCGCGACCGGTGTGGTGTTGGCGATACCTCAGGCATCGGCGGCGACCGGTGGCGCCACCGGTTACGCGAGCCAGAACGGCGGGACCACCGGCGGTGCCGGTGGACAGACCGTACGGGCCACCACGGGGACCGCGATCCACGCGGCCCTGTGCGCACGGGCCAGCAGCAGCACCCCGATCACCATCGAGGTCGAGGGGACGATCAACCACGCCAACACCACCAAGGTGTCGGGCAGCAGTTGCAACACCGCCGCCGGCGTGATCGAGCTCAAGCAGATCAGCAACGTCACCCTCGTCGGGGTCGGATCCGGCGCCGTCTTCGATCAACTCGGCATCCACATACGCGAGTCCAGCAACATCATCATCCAGAACGTGACCGTCCGGAACGTCAAGAAGTCAGGCTCGCCCCTCTCCAACGGCGGCGACGCCATCGGCATGGAGAGCGACGTCCGCAACGTCTGGGTCGACCACACCACCCTGGAGGCGTCGGGCGGCGAGGCGGAGGGCTACGACGGGCTCTTCGACATGAAGGACAACACCCAGTACGTCACGCTGTCCTACAGCATCCTGCGCAACTCCGGCCGCGGCGGCCTCGTCGGCTCCAGCGAGACCGAGCTGTCGAACAGCTTCATCACGTACCACCACAACCTGTACGAGAACATCGACTCCCGCGCCCCCCTGCTGCGCGGCGGCACCGCCCACATGTACAACAACCACTACCTGCGGATCAACGAGTCAGGCATCAACTCCCGCGCCGGCGCCCATGCCAGGGTCGACAACAACTACTTCGAGGACTCCAAGGACGTCCTGGGCACCTTCTACACCGACGCGGCCGGGTACTGGCAGGTCGGCGGCAACATCTTCGACAACGTGACGTGGTCCGCGCGCAGCACCGAGAACAACCCGGCGGGCCCGAACCCTCAGTCCAACACCACCGTCACGATCCCGTACGCCCACACCCTCGACTCCGCCGCCTGCGTACCGGACGTCGTCGGCCGAACGGCCGGTGCCGGCAAGGGACTTCTCGTGTCGAACGGCAGCTGCTCGCCGCAGAGTCCGAGCCCCTCGCCCACTCCGACGGCGACCTCCACGTCGCCCACCCCGGCGCCCACCACCCCCACTCCCGGACCGACCGCGCCCAGTGGGACCAACCTCAGCATCGGGGCCGGCGCCGACGGTTCCAGCAAGGCCGACGGTACGAGCTACGGCAACGTCCGTGACGGCGACCTCGGCACCTACTGGTCGCCCGCCGGCTCCACCGGCTCGGTGTCCGTCAAGTGGGGCTCCGCCACCACCGTGTCCGCGATCACCATCCGCGAGGCGGCCGGTTCGGCCGGTTCCATCGGGTCCTGGCGCGTCCTCAACGGTGACACCGGAGCCGTCCTCGCCTCCGGCAGCGGGGCCGGGGCCATCGCCGTCCCCCGCACCGCGCTCAAGAAGATCACCTTCGAGATCGTCGGCTCGACCGGCACCCCCCGCGTCGCCGAGTTCGAGACCTACGCCGGGTAGGCAGCGGGGAGGGGTGACGGCCCGGTGCGCCGACCTCGTCGTCGTCGGTACCGGTAGCGGTACCGGTCCGGGTTCGGGGTGAGCACAGCCCCGGACCCGGACCGGCCGGGCGCCGCCGGCGCGTGGCGCCCGATCAGCTCACGAACTCCCGGTCCCCGTAGTGCAGTCGAGCCTCGTTCCAGTCGGCGCCGAGCGAGACCGCGAACGTGCGCGCGAGGTCCAGATCGGCGACCTCGGCGACCAGGACGAGCCGCCCGTCGAGGGTGACCGAGCCGCCGCCGAGCTTCTCGCGGGCCCCGGGGTCCGCGACGAGCGCCTCGCTCAGCCGGCTCGCGCCGACTCCGGGCACCTCGATCTCGACCGCGTCGGTCTCCGGCGACGTCCTGGGCAGGCACCGGAAGGTGAGCACGGCCTCCTGGTCGTACTCCTCGGCGATGACGCCCGCGAGGTGGTGGAGCCCGTCCCGGCCGATCCTGTTCACGTCGAACTCGCGGGACCGCTCGTACGCGGCCCGCTGCCCGGCCTCGGACCAGAAGACGCCGTCCAGGAGTGTCGAGGCCGCCCGGCGGGCACCGTGGGCGCGGATGATCGCGCGCACCTCGTGGTCGAAGCGGGTCAGGCGCGTCCGGAGCCTGGGGTCGTCCGGGTCCGTGACGACCGCGGTGTTGTCGGTCGCGAAGATCTCCGCCGCCGGACAGTCCTGGCCCATGGTGCTCGCGTGGGTGTGCTGCGCACCCGTGATCCCGAGGAGGAGGGCGAGGGCGGCGATGCCGGTGACCGGGACGCGGAGTAGGCGCCTCGTACGGCGGGTGACGTCATTCATGGTGTGACCAACGAGTCGGGCAGGTGACCGTCGCGCCACCCCCGGTCGAGATGAGTACGCGTGCTCATTCCCTGCGCTCGCCGCCGCTCCTACCGTGTTGTCACGGCACACGACGACGCGCGGCGGAACGAGGAGACATGAGCCTCCCCCTGCAGGGCGACCCGGGAACGGCCCGGCGCACACGGCCCACCGGGTATCTGGTGACGCTCGCGGTACTGGTCGGCGGCGGACTGATGATCGACATGTTCGCCCTCTACATCTCCGTCTTCGCGACCGACAGCTGCGGGTCGGTCAGCCCGGCACCCGTCTGTACGACGTTCGGCATGCTCTCGACGTGGGCGCTGCCCTGGATCGGGCTCGGTGCCGCGGCGGCGGTGTCGGCCGGGCTCGGACTGGCGGCCTGGCGACGGGGCCGTACTCCGTGGGTCTACCTGCCGATCGGCGTCCTTCTGTACCTGGCCTCGCTGGCCGGCGCCTGGGCGATCATGGTCTCGTGAGCCTCGCGGGAGGCCTCACGGAGCCAGGTGCGCGAGGCCTCGGACGAGGAGGGTGAGGCCGAACTCGAACTCCTCGTCGACCGCCACGGACGTGAGGGACCGGGCGGCCTCGAGAAGGGCGGGGTAGGACGCCGGGTCGAGTCCGCCGTAGAAGGCCGCGAGTTCGGCGCTGTGGTCGGGGGCGGCGGCGGGACCGTACTGCTGGGCGGTGAAGCCGATGACGTAGTGCGTGACGGCCGTGAAGGCACGGGCTGCCAGGTCGGCCGGCAGGCCGTGCTGCAGGAGCGCCGCCAGGACGCGTTCGCGCTGGGCGAGTCCGTGGGGCCCGACGGGGACGTACGCCATGAGCAGCGGCAGGGTGTTCGGGTGGCGGCGCAAGGTGTCGTGGAACCCGTGGGCCGTCACCGTGAGGGCTTCGCGCCAGTCGGTGGACCTGCTCAGCGCGTCCAGGTCCACCTCGCCGAGGACGCGGTCCACGACGTACGCCAGGATCTCGTCCTTGCCGTCGAAGTGACGGTAGAGCGTGGCCGTACCGGAGTTCAGGCCGTCGGCGAGCATGCGCAGGGAGAAGGCCTGCGTGCCGTGCTCGTCGACCAGCCGCAGCGCCGTGCCCACGATGTGGCCGGTGTCGAGCGACGGGCGGCCGCGTCGCGGTTCGGCGGCAGCGGCGGCGAGCGCCTCGGGGTTCGGGCGCACGGCCCACCAGGCCGGACTGCCGGGGGGTGGCGGGGTGGCGGCCATGCGCTGGGCCCTCTTTCCTGTGCCGGGTCGTCGCCGCCCTGCGCGTCACGGCTCCCGGCGGCCATCGGTGATGCGGGGACACGGTACCGGTCGTGCGTGTACGGGCCGGGCGGGGCCACCGGGTGCCCGCCCCGCCGACCCTGCCGGAGGACCGACGTCAGCCGGCCGTCAGCCGGCCGATCGCCGGGAACACGGATGAAATGCCTGTGCCGGCCGGTTGCCGTTGCCGTATCCGGTCTCTTCGCCCTTGTGACGGATGTCGCCGATGTAGCCGTCCGGGCGGACGAGCACGACCGTGTCCTCGGTGATGCCGTACGCCGTGAGCAGGGCCGCTTCGTCCGGCGTACGCGGTGTGGTGTGCGGCAGCACGGTGTGGCGGCGCAGCGGGACGCCGCCGGGCGGCCAGGGGAGGCGGGCCAGCGCGGTGGCGGCGCCGGCGCCGAACGCGAGGGCGGTGAAGTGCGGGCCTCGGAAGAGGTCGAAGAGTCGGCTTGCGGACCCGGTCGTCGCCGTCTCGCCCATCGCCCCCGTCGCCCCCGTCACCCGGGTCCTCTCCGTCGCCCTCGGCAGAACCGCGTCCGGGGCCCGGTCGCCGCAGCGCAGGTTCGCCGTGCGGGGTGTGTCGGACGGGGCAAGAGGGCCGCCGAAGTACGAGATGCCGAGCTGATGTTCGTCCGGGCCCCGGGTGAGCCCGGACGGACGGGTGCGGCGCAGGCCCTCGTACAGCTCGGTGGAGCGGCCGAGGACCTGCGCGGCGACGGGGCGACGCTCCCGCTCGTAACTGTCCAGGAGCGCGTCGTCGGCGCCCGCGAGGACCTGCTGGAGCTTCCAGCCGAGGTTGTGTGCGTCCTGGACACCGGTGTTGAGACCCTGCGCGCCGGCGGGTGTGTGGACGTGGGCGGCGTCGCCGCAGAGCAGGAGCCGGCCGTCGCGGTAGCGCTCGGCGAGCCGGATGTTGGGACGGAAGACCGAGGACCAGGTGATGTCGCGCAGGGTGAGGGAGGTCCCCGCGCGGCGGCGCAGGAGGGCGGCGAGGGCCGTCCCGGTGAGGTCGACGGGGTCGTCGGGACGGATCTTGATCATGATCTGGAAGCGGCCTGCGTCGCCCGGCAGGGGACATGCCGCGATGCCGCGTCCGCGCAGTCGGGGCCAGATGTGCCAGTGGCCGCGCGAGAGTCCGTCGACGGTCGCGTCGACGAGGATCATCCGGTCGGTCTCGTCCGTGGTGCCCTCGAAGGCGATGCCGGCGGCCTTGCGGACGATGCTGGAACCGCCGTCGGCCCCGACCACGTACCTGCTTCCGAGGACGCGGCCGTCCTCCAGGCGCACCGTGCACGTCTCCTCGTCCTGGGTGATCTCCACGGCGCGGGCGCCGAAGTCGACGCGCACTCCGAGGCGTTCGACGGCGTCTTGGAGGAGCGCGGTGGTGGCGTACTGAGGGAGCAGGAGGACGTCGGGGTAGGGGGTGCCGGCACTGTCCGGGGCGGTGGCGTGCATCTGCCAGGCCTTGGTGAAGGGGCCGACATGGAGGCCCAACGGCGGGTAGGCGCCGCCTGCCGCGCGGGCGGCGTCGGCCAGGCCGAGGTCGTCGAGGACCTCCAGGGTGCGGGGCTGGATGCCCTTGGCCCGTGAGCCCTGGAAGCGCTTCTCTTCGCGCTCGACCACGCGTACCGGGATCCCTCGGCGGGCCAGGTCGAGTGTGAGCGCGAGGCCCACGGGCCCCGCGCCGATGACGGTGACGTCGGCGTCGAGCGCTCCCGCCGCCGCCCTGCTCGTGTCGTGCGATTCCGGCATGCCCGATGCTCCTCGCCGCCCCGGGTGCGCGAAGGGGTACGCACACCTCGATCGACTATTTCGGATACAGCGTATCCGAAACGATCCCCGGGGGGCGCCCGTGCGGTCCCGCACGCCTTTCGGTTGCGGTTCGGCCGGTCGCCTCGGCTCGACCCGCCGGTCGCTCGCCTCAGCCGTGGGGGATGACCGCTCGCCCGTCGACGCACCCCGCGCGCAGCCGCTCGCAGACCTTCGGAGCGCCGTCCAGGCCGTACGTCTCGGTGTGGACGTCGACCGCGCCGGCACGGGCCGGATCGAGCACCTCGATCGGCTCGGCCCTGGTTCCCCACCCGCCCGTCAGTCCGCGGACGGCGGGGGCCGCCGCAGTACGGCGCGCGGAGGGGCTCGGCTCTCGGCGAGGCGGAGGACTCGCCCATTCCCTCGCGTCGACGCCCGGCCGGGGCGACCGGGCCGGCGGGCCGGGTCCGGCGTCACATGACACAGCGGGTCTTCTGACGACTTGTCGCCAATAGGCCTTATTCCCCGCATGAACGGAGCCGGGCTGGGCAGATCGTTCGTGGGCCGACCGTGCCCGTGCGAGGGGAGTGTGCCGTGCTGTCCGACCTCTTCGACCGGCTGTTCAGACGCCGCGGCTCCGACAGCCGCCCGGGGACGGGCCCCCGCGGACCCGCGCGATCACCGGGAAGGGTCGTGCTCGACGCGGACTTCTCCTCCGCCGAGCAGTGGATCGCCGGCCACTCCTGGGCCTATCCCGGCGGCGGGCCGACCAATCCGGGCGACAACAAGCTCGACCACCTCGTGGAGGACCCCGCGTACAGCAGGACCGGGGTCTTCCGGGCGACCCGTCGCCCCGATGGCAAGTGGGACGCGGGACTGCTCACGACGGAGGGCAGCACGGAGGCCTTCCTGGTGCGGGCCGACGACGTCCTGGAGGCGCGGGTGCGTCTGCCGGTGGAGACGGGCGCGTGGCCGGCCATCTGGACCTGGCTCGACGGCGGGCAGGAGATCGACGTCTTCGAGTACCACCCCGACAATCCGGACCTCCTCGAACTGTCGAACCGGATCAGGGGACGCCACCTGTACTACCGGAACGCGGCGATCCGGCCGGGGGCCTGGGTCGACCTACGAGTCGAGTTCGGCGCCCGCAGCGTGGTGTGGTGGGTGAACGGCGCACGGGTCTTCGACGACCGCCGCGGGGTGGGGCGTTCCTGGCGGGCGCACCTCATCGTGAACCTGTCGGTCTGTGCGGGCCGCTACCACCCCGCGCCGGACCCCGGGGTGTCGGAGATGTCGTACGAGGTGGCGCAATTGCGCGTGTACCGGGACTGACCCCGTCGCACGGGGTCGGTGAGGCGGGTCGTGACGGTCCGTGACCCGCGGGGTCGTCGGCGACGCGCGCGGGAGGAGGGGGATGCGGGCCCCGGAGGAACGGGCGTTGCGTAGGCTCGAACAGAGCGTTCCGCGCACCCGCACCGCGCCGCCCGTACGACGAGGAGGACCCTCCCATGAACACCGCCGACGAGGGACGGCAGCAGCAGCTGGACGTGGCCAGTGTGCTCAACGCGAAGACCACCCTCCTCCAGCTCCTCGCGCGGGCGGGGGTCTACACCGGCGACGCGGAGGAACTCATCGGGCTCGTCGAGGCGGGCGCGCTCGCCGGCGCCCACACGGAGATCGCCGAAGCCCGGCGGAGTGCTCCGCAGGAGAAGGGTGAGGCCTACGCGTCGGGCTGGTCCGACGGCGCCCTGGCCGTCGCCGACGAACTCGGCACCGTCGCCGAGCGGGCGCTGATCCGCGCCGTCACCGCCGGTCCGTCGGCCGACTCCGCAGACGAGCGTTCCCCCGTCAGGCGGGCGGAGATGGAACGGGCCAAGGTGGCCGTCACGCCGCTCTATCTCTCGTTCGCCGATGCCTCCGACCTCGACCCGGAGGTCACCGAGCAGGTGCTCGGAGCGGTGCTGCGCACGATGAACCCACGGCAACGGGCCGGGTACCCGGGGCGGCTGACGCGGTTCGCGTCCGCTCACCGCGCGCACCTGGAGCGGTTGTACGCGGAGTACGGCCCGGGCAGCCCGATCGCGATCCACGGCCGCTACTCCCTCGTCCACTCCCCCACCAGCGTGGCCGTGCTCGAACGCCTGGCCGAGACACCGTCGGCGCTGCACGAGGAATGGGACGCGGCCGAACTCCCGCCGGCCTGGCTGGACGGCCTGACGACGGCGTGGGGGTCGCGGGCCTGAGGGGTCGCCGCCCACGGGACTCCTCGAAGCCCCTCCCCCCTTCCCCGCCCCCACTCCCACTCTCGCCCCACATCGCCACCAACTGAGCTCTGTCGCAGAGCCGTTGGAAACCTCTCACCTGATCCGGCGTCACACATCGGCGATTCCGCCACCGGGACAACTTAGGTTAGGCTAAGTTAAGTTCCTGTGCGTCGACTTGGGGTGCCCACCCCCGGTGTGCGCCACGTCCCCATTCATCAGGAGAGACGGAAGAACATGACCTTGCGGGTCGCGGTGGCCGGAGCCAGTGGCTATGCCGGTGGGGAGATCCTCCGCCTGATCGCCTCACATCCCGGTCTCGACGTCGGCGTCCTCGCCGCGCACAGCAGCGCCGGCCTCACTCTCGGCCAGGTGCAACCCCAGCTGACCTCGCTCTCCGACCGGGTGCTGACGGAGACGTCGGCGGAGGCACTCGGCGGACACGACGTCGTGTTCCTCGCTCTGCCGCACGGGCAGTCGGGCGCGCTCGCCGCGGAGTTGGGGAGTGACACCCTGGTCGTCGACTGCGGGGCGGACTTCCGCCTGCGCGACCCGGACGAGTGGACACGCTTCTACGGCTCCGAGCACGCGGGCACCTGGCCGTACGGGCTCCCCGAGATGCCCGGCGCCCGGGACGACCTGAAGGGGACCACGCGGATCGCCGTCCCGGGGTGCTACCCGACCGCCGTCACCCTCGCGCTCTACCCGGCCCACGCCGCCCGCCTCGTGGAACCCGAGGTCGTCGTCGTGGCGGCCGGCGGGACCTCGGGAGCCGGCCGCGCGGCCAAGCCGCATCTGCTCGGCTCCGAGGTGATGGGGTCCATGACCCCGTACGGCGTCGGCGGCGGTCACCGGCACACCCCCGAACTCACCCAGAATCTGTCCCTCGTGGCGGGCGAGCCGGTGACCGTGTCCTTCACCCCCACCCTCGCCCCGATGCCCCGCGGCATCCTCGCCACCTGCTCCGCCCGGCTGCGCCCCGGCGTGGCCGCCGACGGAGGGCTCGCCGAGGTCCGTGAGGTCTTCGCGGCCGCGTACGCGACCGAACCGTTCGTCCGGCTGCTACCGCAGGGCCAGTGGCCGTCCACGGCCTCGGTGCTCGGATCCAACACGGTGCAGGTGCAGGTGGCGCTCGATCCGGCCGCCCGCCGCCTCATCTGCGTGAGCGCGATCGACAACCTGACGAAGGGCACCGCCGGTGGCGCGGTGCAGAGCATGAACGTCGCCCTCGGCCTGCCCGAAGGGCTCGGCCTGCCCATGAATGGAGTGGCTCCGTGACCGTGACCGCCGCCCGAGGATTCCTCGCCAGCGGAGTGGCCGCCGGCATCAAGGCGTCCGGCGATCCCGATCTCGCCCTGGTGGTGAACCAGGGCCCCGCACCGGCCGCCGCGGGAGTCTTCACCTCCAACCGGATCCAGGCGGCACCGGTCCGCTGGTCACGGCGCGCCCTCGCCGACGGCCGGGTCTCCGCGGTCGTCCTGAACTCCGGCGGCGCCAACGCGTGCACCGGCACGGCCGGCGCCGACGCCGCCCGGACCATGGCCGAGCACACGGCCCTCGCCGTCGGCGTCACCCCGGACGACGTGGCCGTCTGCTCCACCGGGCTCATCGGTGTCCCCCTGCCCATGGACCGGACAACGGCCGGGATCGCCCTCGCGGCGGAACGGCTCGCCTCCGACGGCGGCGAGGACGCGGCCGTCGCGATCAAGACGACGGACTCGGTGCACAAGACCGCGGTCGTCACCCGCTCCGGCTGGACGGTCGGCGGCATGGCGAAGGGCGCGGGCATGCTCGCACCCGGTCTCGCGACCATGCTCGTGGTCCTCACCACCGACGCCGTGGCGGCCGGTCCGTCGCTCGACTCCGCACTGCGGGCGGCCGTACGGACCACCTTCGACCGGGTCGACTCCGACGGCTGCATGTCCACCAACGACACCGTGCTGCTGCTCGCCTCGGGCGCCTCCGGCGTGACCCCGGAGGACGGGGACCTCGCCGAGGCGGTGCACGCCGTGTGTCTCGACCTCGCCCGCCAGCTCGTCGCGGACTCCGAGGGCGCGTCGAAGGAGATCGAGGTGGCGGTCGTCGGCGCCGCGTCCGAGGACGACGCCGTGACCGTGGGCCGGTCGATCGCCCGGAGCAACCTCCTCAAATGCGCCCTGCACGGCGAAGACCCGAACTGGGGCCGGGTGCTCTCTGCGATCGGCACCACCGACGCGGAGTTCGACCCCGACCGCCTGGACGTGGCCGTCAACGGCGTGTGGGTCTGCCGGGACGGCGCGGCCGGGGAACCCAGGGAGAAGGCCGACCTGTCCGGCCGCCGGATCACGATCACGGTCGACCTGCGCTCCGGAGAGGCGTCCGCGGAGATCTGGACCAACGACCTGACGGCCGCGTACGTGCACGAGAACAGCGCCTACAGCTCATGAGCCGAGGGAGTACGAGGATGAGGACGCTCGGCGAGCAGCCTGCCGTGCGCGACATGGACGCCGTGCGGCGCGTGTGCGCCGCCGCGGGGAGTGTGGGCGCCGTCGGCCTCCCGGCCACGGACGTCCCCTGGTCCGAGGACCTCCAGGGCCGGACCGTCGTCGTCAAGTGCGGTGGCAGCACACTGGAGGACCCGGCGCTCCGGCGGTCCTTCGCCCAGGACGTCGTCGAGCTGTGGCAGGCGGGCCTGCACCCGGTCGTGGTGCACGGCGGCGGCCCCCAGATCAGCTCGATGCTCGACCGCCTCGCCCTGGAGGTCCGGTTCGAGGCGGGCATGCGGGTGACCACGCCGGAGGCCATGGACGTCGTCCGCATGGTGCTGACCGGGCAGGTCCAGCGGGACCTGGTCGGCGCCATCAACGCCCACGGGCCCTTCGCCGTCGGCATGTCGGGCGAGGACGCCCACACCCTGACCGCCGTACGCCGCCCGGCCTGGGTGGACGGGCGGCCCGTCGACATCGGTCTCGTCGGCGACATCGTGGACGTCGCCCCGGACACCGTACGGAACCTCCTCGCCGGCGGCCGTATCCCGGTCGTCTCCCCCGTCGCGCGCGGTGCGGACGGGCAGATCTACAACGTGAACGCCGACCTCGCGGCCTCGGCCCTGGCCGTCGCACTCGGCGCCGACCGGCTCGTGATGCTCACCGACGTCCCCGGCCTGTACGCGGACTGGCCGCGGAGCACCGAGGTGATCCCCCGGCTGACGGCCGAAGCGCTGGAGACACTGCTCCCCGGGCTCGCCGGCGGGATGCTGCCGAAGATGGAGGGCTGTCTGCGGGCGGTGCGGTCGGGTGTCGGGCGGGTGCACGTCCTCGACGGACGTACACCGCACGCCGTCCTCCGGGGTGTCCTCACGGAGGAGAACCCCGGCACCACGGTCCTGCCCGACGAGGCGCCGGGCATCACGCGGGGCGCCGCCCCGGCCGTCGCGCCGCACGAGGAGGAGGCCCCCGCATGACCGTCACCGTTCCCCTCAGGAACCGCTGGCGTGCCGTGATGATGAACACCTACGGCACTCCCCCACTGGCCCTGGTCCGTGGCGAGGGCTGCACCGTCTGGGACGAGGCCGGCCGTGCGTACACGGACTTCACCGGCGGGATCGCGGTCAACACCCTCGGGCACGCCCACCCCGCCGTGGTGGCGGCCGTGACAGACCAGGTCGCACGGCTCGGGCATGTCTCGAACCTGTTCGTCGCCGAGCCCCCGGTGGCGCTCGCGGAACGGCTTCTCGGGCTGTTCGGCAGGCCGGGCGGCCGGGTCTTCTTCTCCAACTCCGGCGCGGAGGCCGTCGAGGCGGCCTTCAAGGCCGCCCGGCGGACTGGGCGCCCGCGGGTCGTCGCGATGGAGGGCGGCTTCCACGGCCGCACCATGGGCGCCCTGGCGGTCACGGGCCAGCGGGCGAAGCGCGAGCCGTTCCTGCCCCTGCCCGGGGACGTGACGCACGTGCCGTTCGGCGACGTCGACGCCCTGCGCGCGGCGGTCTCGGAGGACACGGCGGCGGTCTTCGTCGAACCCGTGCAGGGCGAGGCGGGCGTGATCCCCGCGCCCGGCGGGTATCTGCGGGCCGCCCGGGCGATCACCCGCGCCGCGGGCAGTCTGCTCGTCCTCGACGAGGTGCAGACCGGGATCGGCAGGACCGGACACTGGTTCGCGCACCAGGCCGGACCGGGGGTGGACCCGGATGTGGTGACGCTGGCCAAGGGGCTGGGCGGCGGTCTTCCGATCGGCGCCACGGTGGCGTTCGGGGACGCAGGGGAGCTCTTGGGCCCCGGCCAGCACGGGTCGACCTTCGGCGGCAATCCGGTGGCCTGCGCGGCGGGTTCGGCCGTCCTGGAGACCATCGCGGCGGAGGGCCTCCTGGAGCACACCGTACGGATGGGTGAGCTGCTGCGGACGGGAGTCGAGGCGCTGGAGCACCCCCTGGTGGCCGAGGTCCGGGGCGCGGGGCTCCTGCTGGGCGTCGTCCTGACCGAGCCGGCCGCCGTCCGGGTCCAGGAGGCGGCGCAGGAGGCCGGGTTCCTCGTCAACGCCGCCGGTCCCGTGACCGTACGCCTGGCCCCTGCGCTGACCGTGTCGGCGCGTCAGGTCGAGGAGCTGGTGGAGTCGTTGCCGGGGATCCTGGCCCCGCGCTAGCGCGGGAGCGGCGTCCCATCCCCGCCGGCCGGCCGACGAGTCCGCCTCACCGGCCGGCCCGTTCGGGGGTCACTCCTTCGCCGGCTCGGTCCGCCCGTCGACGTACGTCGCCACGACCTCGATGTCCCCGATCCGCGAGGTCTCGACGGCCCGGGGGTCGTCCCCGAGGACCACCAGGTCGGCGCGTTTGCCGGGTGTGAGGCTGCCCGCGCTGTCGTCCCAGTGGCAGGCGTACGCGCCGGCCACCGTGTAGGCGTGCAGGGCCTCGTCGACGGTGACGGCCTCGTCCGGTCCGATCGGCCGGCCGGAGGTGGAGGCGCGTTCGACCATGAACTGGACGGCGCGGAGCGGCGAGCCGTCCGTGACCGGCCGGTCGGAGCTGCCGACGAGGGTGACACCGTGATCGAGGAAGCCGCGGCCCCGGTACATCCAGGGCGCCCGCCGCTCCCCCATGACGTCCGCGTAGTCGTCGCCGAAGTAGCGGAGGAAGTTGGGCTGGACCACGGCGCTGACGCCGAGCCGGGCGAGGCGCGGCAGCTGGTCCGGGCGGATCAGGCCGGCGTGTTCCACGCGGTGCCGGGCGGCCGGGCGGGGCCGGAGCCTCTGCGCGCGGTCCAGGGCGTCCAGGGCGAGGTCGGCGGCGCGGTCGCCGATGGCGTGGACGGCGAGCTGCCAGCCGGCGAGGTGGCCGTCGACGATGAGGTCCGCGATCCGCTCGGGCTCGTCCTGGAACTGCCCGGTGTGGGACATGCCCTCGTACGGCTCGGTGAGGGCCGCCGTACGCGCCATCATGCCGCCGTCGGTGTAGATCTTGAGGGCTCCGAGGGAGAGCCAGTCGTCGCCGAAGCCGGTGCGCAGGCCGAGGTCGAGGGCGCGCGGGATGCCGTCGTTCCGGTGGGCGGCGCGCGGGCGGAGGGTGTCGCCGGCGGCCATGAGCTGGACACGGAGGGGCAGTCGGCCCTGGTCCCTGAGGAGTTGGTACGCGCCGAGTTCGACGGGGCTGTGTCCGAGGAGGCCGCCTCCGATGCCGGCCTCGGCGCAGGCGGTGATTCCCTCGGCGAGGCAGGTGCGGCCGGCCCGCTCGATGGCGTCGGCGAGTTCCTCCTGGGAGTACGGCAGCCGGAGTCGTCGCACGGCGGTCATGGCGCTCTCGGCGAGGAAGCCGTCCTGGTGCGGCACGTCGGCCGGAAGGAGGTCGAGGACGGCGCTGTTGACGACGCAGGCGTGCCCGGAGTCGTGCATGAGGAAGATCTTGCGGCCCTGGCTGACCCGGTCGATCTCGGCGGCGGTGAGATGGCGTCCCAGGGCCCGCTGGTCGTAGCCGGCGATGTCGACCCAGGCGCCGGGCTCGGCCTTCCGGGAGGCGGCCTCCCCGATGACGGCGAGGACGTCCTCGATCCGCTCGCAGGGGGCGATGCTCGGGGTGTCGGCCTTCAGTCCGGCCCATGCCAGGTGGACGTGGCTGTCGATGAATCCGGGCAGCACGGTGGCGCCCTGGAGGTCGACGACCTCACGGGCGGGGAGTGAGGTCACGGCCTCGTCGAGGCCCACGATCCGCCCCCGCCAGATGCCGAGGTCGTGGGCGACGGGGTGGTCCGGGTCCATGGTGAGAATGCGCGCGTTCGTCAGCCTCGTACAGAGCATGGGCAGTCCGTTCCCGTTCCCGGTCGCTGTCGCTGTCGTCAGGAGGTCTTGGCCATCGCGGTGTCGGACGCGGCCGGCCCGTTCCCGCTCGCCGTCCCGTCGACGTCCGTGTCCGCGTCGGCGTCGGCGTCGGTCGTGCCCGTCACCCGGGCCGGGGCGTACCCCTTGGGTGCGGCGGGCACCATGAGCGGGGTGCCGGTCTCGGGGTCGGGGATGATCCGGCAGGGCAGGCCGAAGACGTCCTCGACCAGCTCGGCGGTCATGACGGTCGACGGGTCGCCCTCGGCCGCGACGATGCCGCCCGGGCGCATCACGATGAGGTGGGTGGCGTACCGGCAGGCCTGGTTGAGGTCGTGCAGGACGGCCACGATCGTGTGGCCGCGGCGGGCGTGGAGTTCGGCGCACAGGTCGAGGACCTCGACCTGGTGGGCGATGTCGAGGAAGGTGGTCGGCTCGTCGAGGAGCAGGATCTCGGTCTGCTGGGCCAGGACCATCGAGAGCCAGACGCGCTGGCGCTGGCCGCCGGACAGGTCGTCGACGGGTCGGTCGGCGAGTTCGAGCACGCCGGTCTGTCGCATCGCCTCGACCACGGCCGCCTCGTCGTCGGCGGACCACTGCTTCAGGAGGCCCTGGTGGGGGTAGCGGCCCCGGGCCACGAGGTCGCCCACCGTGATGCCGCCGGGCGCGGTGGAGGACTGCGGGAGCAGTCCGAGCCGGCGGGCGACCTCGCGGGAGCGGTACGAGGCGATGGCGGCGCCGTCCAGGTAGACCTGTCCGGCGCGCGGCTTGAGCATCCGGGCGAGGGCGGTGAGCAGGGTGGACTTGCCGCAGGCGTTGGGTCCGACGACGACCGTGAAGGAGCGGTCGGGGATCTCGACGTCGAGGTCGCTCGCCACCGTCCGCTGGTCGTAGGAGAGGGTCAGGTTCTCGGCGCGCAGGCGGGAGGCCGGACGGTTCGTTGCTGTCATGCGCGGCTCTTTCGCGACTCGGTGACCAGTAGCCAGATGAGGTAGAGCCCGCCGACGCAGCCGGTCGCCGTGCCCACCGGGAGGAGCGCGGGGGCGAAGATCCGCTGCACGGCGAGGTCGCTCAGGGCGAGCATGACGGCGCCCATGAGGGCGGACGGCAGCAGGGCGGGCCCGGACGAGCCGGTGATCTTGCGGGCCACCTGGGGCGCGGCCAGGGCGACGAACCAGATGGGTCCGGTCACGGCGGTGGCGAACGCGGCCAGGGCGACGCTGATCACGAGCAGGACGGTGCGGGTGCGTGAGACGTCGACGCCGAGGGCCATGGCGGTGGTGTCGCCCATCTCGACCATGGAGAGGCGGCGGGAGAGGAAGAAGGCGAGGGGCAGGAGTACGGCGACCGCGATGCCGATGGCCTGGGCGTGGATCCAGAGCCGGTTGCCCAGGCTGCCGATCAGCCAGGACTGCGCTTCGAGGGCTTCCTGGAAGGTGGCACGGGTGATCAGGTACGAGTTGACGGCGAGGAGCAGCGCACTGACGCCGATGCCGACGACGACGAGGCGGAAGCCCTGGATGCCCCGGCCGATCATGAGGAGATGGACGGCGAGGGCCGTGCCGAGGCCGCCGACGAGGGCGCCGAGCGCGATCTCGGTCATGCTGCCGTGCAGCATGACGATGACGACGAGCGCGCCGACGGCGGAGCCGTTGGTGAAGCCGATGATGTCGGGGCTGCCCAGGGGGTTGCCCGTGATGCTCTGCAGGATGGCGCCGCTGACGGCGAGGGCCGCGCCGACGCACAGCGCGGTCACGAGGCGTGGCATGCGGAGGGTGTTGACGACGAAGTCGGCGATCCCGGTGCCGTTTCCGGTCAGCGCCTGGACGACCTCGCCGACGGAGAGGTCGAAGTCGCCGGTGGTCAGGGTGATGCCGGCGACGACGAGGAGGGCGACGAGGAGGGCCGCGGTGGCGGCGACGGTGCGGCCCTGGACGCGCAGGGAGACGGTCCCGGAGCGGGTACGGACGACCCGGCCGGTGATGACACGGGGCAGGTCCGGCACGGTCGCCCCGCCGGGCCTCCCGCGGGGCGTCGGGTCGGGCGCGGAGGCCTTCGCCTCCCGTACGGCAGTCACAGCATGACCAGCTTTCGGCGGCGGCACAGGGCGATGAACAGGGGGGCGCCGATGAACGCGGTGACGATGCCGACCTGGAGCTCGCCGGGGGCTCCGAGCACCCGGCCGAGCACGTCCGAGCCCAGGAGCAGGACGGGGGCGATCAGCATCGAGTACGCGAACACCCACCGCTGGTCGGGCCCGACGACGAACCGGGCGATGTGCGGTACGGCGAGACCCACGAAGCCGATCGGTCCGGCGGCGGCGGTGGCGGCCCCGCACAGGAGCATCACGGCGACGGCGCCCAGGGCACGGGTCCGGCCGACGTTGACGCCGAGGGCCCGGCCCATCTGGTCGCCCATGGCCAGGGCGTTGAGCGAGGGGGCGAGGACGAGGGCCACGACGAGGCCGGTGCCGATGAAGGGCAGGGCCATCACGACGATGTCGTGGTAGCGGCCCGCGAGGGAGCCGACGGTCCAGAAGCGGAACTGGTCGAAGGCCCGCGGGTTGAGCAGCAGGACGGCCCAGTTGAAGGCGTACAGGACGGCGGTCACGGCGGCGCCGGCGACGACGAGCCGCTCGGGCGAGGCGAGTTTCCGGCCGGAGGAGCCGAGCAGATGGACGCCGACGGAGGCGGCGGCGGCGCCGGCGAGGGCGAACCACACGTAGCCGAGCGGGGCCGCGACGCCGAAGAAGGCGATGGCCACGACGACGCCGGCGGAGGCGCCGAGGTTGACGCCGAGCATGCCGGGGTCGGCGAGCGGATTGCGTGTCAGGGCCTGCATCAGGGCGCCGGCCAGACCGAGGGCGAGGCCGACGAGGATGCCGAGGAGGGTCCGGGGGATGCGGTAGTCGTGGATGATGACCGACGTCTCGGACCCGTCGGGGTTCCACAGGGCGTCCCAGGTGGCGGTGAAAGGGATGCCCCGGGTGCCCACCCAGACGCTGAGGAGTCCGACGAGGACGAGGGCGGCGAGCCCGACGACCAGTCCCAGTCCCCGTAACGCGGCCCCGGTGCGGCCCGACCCGGGCGCGTCGGGAGCCGTGGTCTTCTCCGCGGTTCGCTCCTGGGGCCGCTGTCCCCGCACCACCCGGGATTCGACGGACAACGACAACTCCCCCTGGCGGCGGTACAGATGTACGGCGGGAACCCGGCGGCGCGAGACCGAAGGATCACGACTTAGGTGAGGCTAACCGAACCGCGTCTTGAGGTCAACGCGCCGAACAGGCCCGCCGGACACCTCTCCCGGGGCCCTCCGGACCTCCCCACGACCCACCCCGACCCCGGCCGAACTCAGAGTAGGCTTACCTAACCAACCATCTACCTCCGTGAAGGAGTCTCATGCCAACGGGCGGACCGACGGGGGGACTTGTCCTCCGCCAGGCGATCAGAGGACAACGCCGGCGAGTGATCACGGCGTCTCTGCTCGGTATGACCCACCAGGGCTGCGAGGCCCTGGTGCCGGTGGTCATCGGCGCCACCATCGACACGGCAGTCGCCACCGGCTCCGCTTCGGCGCTGCTCCGCCTGCTCATCGTCCTCGCCGTGCTCTTCCTGGTCCTGTCGACCTGCTACCGCATCAGCGCCCGGATCACCGAGGGCAGCGGCGAACTCGCCGCGCACCGGCTCCGGCTCGACCTGGCCGCCCGGGTGCTCGACCCCCGGGGCGGCGCCGACGCGAACCGCCTCCCCGGCGCGCTGACCAGCATCGCCACCAACGACGCCCGCCGCGTGGGCTCGGTGGCCACCGTCATCGCGTACGGGGTGTCGGTGGTCGCCGCCCTCGTGATCAGTGCCGTCGCGCTCCTCAGGATCTCCGTCCCCCTCGGTCTGCTCGTCCTCCTCGGCATCCCGCCACTGCTGTGGCTCGGGCACCGCATCAGCCGGCCGCTCGAACAGCGCAGCGAGGCCGAGCAGGAGCGGGCCGCCCACGCCTCGGGCGTCGCCGCCGACCTCGTCTCCGGACTCCGCGTCCTCAAGGGCATGGGCGCCGAGTCGGCGGCCGTGGCCCGCTACCGCACCACGAGCCAGGACTCGTTGTCCGCCGCCCTGCGCGCCGCGCGCAGCCGGGCCGGACACGAGGGCGCCGTCCTCGCCCTGACCGGCGTCTTCATCGCCGTCATCGGCGTGGTCGGCGCGTACCTCGCCATGGACGGCAGCATCAGCGTCGGCGACCTGGTCGCCGCCGTCGGTCTCGCGCAGTTCCTCCTCGGTCCGTTCCAGCTCCTCGGCTACGTGAACGCCGAACTCGCCCAGGGCCGCGCCTCGGCCAAACGGATCGCCGAGGTACTCGCCTCGCCCGAGGCCGTCGGGACCGGACACGACGTACCCGCCGACGGAGCCGCCGGACATGTCGCCCTGCGCGGGGTGACGCTGGGCGCGCTCCGCGGCGTCGACCTCGAACTCCCGGCCGGCAGCCTGACCGGGATCGTCGCCCGTGACGCCGCCGCCGCCAACGACCTCCTCGTCTGCCTGGCCCGTGAGGCGGACCCCTCCGAGGGCGCCGTCGAGCTCGACGGCGCGCCGCTGACCTCGCTCGACCCCGACGCGCTGCGCCGGGTCGTCCTGGTCGCCCACCACGACGCCGACCTGTTCGAGAGCACGCTGCTCGACAACGTCCGGGCCGGGGCCGCCGGCGACACCTCCGCCGTCGAGCGGGCCCTGAAGGCCTCGGCCGCCGACGACGTCGCCCGGCTCCTCCCGGACGGCGGGGACACCCTCCTCGCCGAACGCGGCCGCTCGCTCTCCGGCGGTCAGCGCCAGCGCGTCGCCCTCGCCCGCGCGCTCGCCGCCGACCGGACCGTCCTCGTGCTGCACGACCCGACGACGGCGGTGGACACCGTCACCGAGTCCCACATCGCCGCCCGGCTGCGCGAGGTCCGCCGCGACCGCACCACGATCCTGGTCACCACCAGCCCCGCCCTCCTCGCCGTGACCGACCGCGTGATCGTCCTGGAGGACGGCGCGGTGCGGGCGACCGGTCGCCACAGCGAACTCCTCGCGGCCGACGCGACGTACCGCGCGGCGGTGCTCGCATGACGCTCGCCGACGAGACACGGACCGACAGCCCGCCGCGGCAGGACGAAGGACGGACGAGGGAGACGGAACAGACCATGAGCGGAACCAGCACGGACCGCGTGCTCCTGCCGACCGCCACCGGCGCCGAGTCCGTCGCTGCGCTCCGCGCCATGCTGCACGGCCATCGGCTCCTCGCCGTGGCGGCGCTCGCCGTCCTCGTCGCCGGCACCGCCGTCGGACTGCTCACCGCTCCCCTGCTCGGACACATCGTGGACCTCGTGGTCGACAGGAAGGGCGCGGCCGCACTCACCCTCCCCCTGGTCCTGCTCGTGGTCGTCGCCGTCGCGCGGGGCGCGGCCGCGGCCGTCGGCAGCACCCTCGTGGCCCGGCTGGGCGAGACCGTCCTGGCCGCCCTGCGGGAGCAGTTCATCGAGCGGGCGCTGCGGCTGCCGCTCGACCGGGTCGAGGCGGCCGGCTCGGGCGACCTGGTGTCCCGGGTCACCAGCGACGTGTCGATGATCGGCAAGTCGGTGCGTCAGGCCCTGCCGGAGTTCAGCCGCTCCGCCCTGACGATCCTGCTCACCTTCGTCGGACTCGCCGTCCTCGACTGGCGCTTCCTGATCGCGGCGCTCCTCGCGTCCCCGGTCCAGGTGATCTCGGTACGCTGGTACATGCGCCGGGCCGCGCCCGTGTACGGCGAGCACCGCGTCGCCACCGGCGCCCTGCAGCACCAGCTGCTCGACAGCGTCGGCGGCGTCCGGACCGTACGGGCGTTCCGCCTCGACGACACCCACACCGACCTGCTGGAGCAGCGGTCCGCGGCCGCCCGCGACCTGGGCCTGCGGGGCATCCACATCGTCACCGGGTTCTTCTCCCGGCTCAACCTGGCCGAGTTCATCGGTCTCGCCGCGATGCTCGCGACCGGCTTCGTGCTGGTCGACGACGACTCCGTCAGCATCGGTACGGCCACGGCCGCCGCGCTGTACTTCCACAGCCTCTTCAACCCGATCAACGCGACCCTGTACCTCCTGGACGACGCGCAGTCGGCGGGGGCGAGCTTCGCCCGCCTCGTCGGCGTGTCGAACCTTCCGGCGGAGCAGGCCGAGAGCGAGGCGCACGCCCTCGCCGACGGCTCGGTCGAGGTGTCCGGGCTCAGCCACGCGTACGGATCCGGCGCGCCGGTCCTGCACGAGGTCGACCTGCGGGTGCGGAGCGGGGAGCGGGTGGCCCTGGTGGGCGCGAGCGGCGCCGGCAAGACCACCCTGGCCAAGCTCATCGCCGGCGTCCACAGCCCCACCGGGGGCTCGATCGCCCTCGGCGGCATCGACACCGGGGAGCTGGGCCCGGCCGGGGTCCGCCGCTCGGTGGCGCTCATCAGCCAGGAGGTGCACGTCTTCGCCGGAACTCTCGCCGACGACCTGCGCCTCGCCCGGCCCGAGGCCGACGACGAGCAGCTTCGCGCGGCGCTCGACCGCGTCGACGCGCTGGAGTGGGCCGAGGCGCTGCCCGAGGGCCTCGCCACGGTCGTCGGGGAGGGGGGCCACCGGCTGACGGTGACGCAGGCGCAGCACCTGGCCCTGGCCCGGCTGGTCCTGGCGGACCCGCCGATCGCGATCCTCGACGAGGCCACCGCCGACGCGGGCAGCGCCGGAGCGCGCGTCCTGGAGGAGGCCGCGGCGAGGGCCCTGGAGGGCCGCACGGGGCTGCTCGTCGCGCACCGGCTGCCGCAGGCCGCGGCCGCCGACCGGGTGGTCGTCCTCGACCAGGGCCGGGTCGTGGAGACCGGCACGCACGAGGAGCTGGTGGCGGCGGGCGGCCGGTACGCCGTCCTGTGGGCCGCGTGGTCGGCCAGCCGCCGGGAGCCCGGAGAGCAGGTGCCGCGGCCGGCTCAGGACCCTGACACCGAGGCCTCACCGGTCGCCTGAGACCGCGAGCGGCACGCCGAAGGGGGCGGTACGACGAGAGTCGTACCGCCCCCTTCGTGCTGCCCGCTCCTCGACAGGTAACCGCCGTTCGGTGGGCACGGCGACTGCGGTGCGGCACGACGGCTCGGCGGTCGTCGCACCACGCCGCACCCGCCACCACGTGACACCGCCGCCCGCGAGGGGAGTTCCCCCCGCGGGCGGCGGTCGCTGTCAGGGCCCGGTGGTGCCGGGTCAGTCCTGGAGGGCGATGAGGCTCGCCGGGCGCAGATCGGTCCAGTGGGTCTCCACGTAGGCCAGGCACCCCTCGCGGGTGTCCTCGCCGAAGACGGTCCGCCACCCGGCGGGAACCTCGGCGAAGGAGGGCCACAGCGAGTGCTGGTTCTCGTCGTTGACCAGAACCAGGAAGCGGCCCTGCGGGTCCTCGAACGGGTTGGTGCTCATGCGTTCTCACTCCTCTTGTGTGTCACACCGAACAGCTGGGACAGGGGCTGTTCGGAGTCGTCCGTCACGGTGCGCAGCAGGGTCTGGAGTTCCTCGGCGAGCCGCCGCGCCTTCTCCGCGCCGAGCCGCTCCTTCGCGTGGATCAGGCCGCAGTGCACGGGGCCTTCGCCGCGGGGCTCGTAGAAGCTGAGGGTCAGCTCCGCGCGGGTGGATCCGGTCGGCACGGCGACCAGGTCGCCGACGCCCCCTTCGAGGCGCTCCAGGTCGGCCTGCTCGTGGTGGATCACCATCACCTGGGGGCCCTCCGGCCGCAGGCCGACGGTGCGGACGACCTCGTCGAAGGGGACGTCCTGGCGGTCGAGGGCGCTCAGCGTGGTCTCCCGTACGCGGGTCAGGAGCTCCGCGAAGGAGGGATCGCCCGCCGTGTCGGTGCGCAGCACGACCGTGTTGAAGAAGCAGCCGACGAGGTCGGCGAGCTGGTCGTCGCCGCGCCCGGCGACCATCGTGCCGATGGGCAGGTCGGTGCCCGCTCCGTGGCTGGTGAGCAGGGCGGCGAGGGCCGCGTGCAGCACCATGAACATGCTGGTGCCGGTGGCCTGCGCGAGCCGGTCCACGTCCGCGTGCAGCCGCTCGTCGAGCGTGAACTCCACGACTCCGGCGGCCCGGCTCCCCCGCTGTGCGGGCACGGAGGTCCGGGCCTCCGTCGGCAGGGCCAGCTCGCGTGGCGCGTCGGCGAGCGTCCGCCGCCAGTACGCCAGTTGGCGGCCGCCCCGGCTGTCGGGGTCGGTCGGGTCTCCGAGGACGTCGCCGGCCCAGCGGGCGTAGTCGCCGTAGCTCACGGGGAGCGGCTGCCAGTCGGGCGCCCGCCCGGCCGTCCGCGCCCCGTACGCGGTGGTGAGGTCGCGGAACAGGGGGACCACCGACCACTCGTCGACGGCCAGGTAGTGCAGGGTGAGCAGCACCGCCTGGGCGCCGTCGGCGCCGGTGAGGAGCCGGGCCCGCAGCGGGGCCTCCCGCTCCAGGTCCGGTGTGGCGGCCGCCAGTTCGGTGAGCCGTACGTCGAGGTCCGCGCACTGCTCCACGGTCAGGTCCGGTGCCTCGACGGCCCGGCGGACGAGGGTTCCGTCGCGGTCGGTGAAGGCGGTGCGGAGCGGTTCGTGGCGGGCGGTCACGTCGGCGAGCGCCGCGGCGAGCGCGTCGGCGTCCAGGCCGCCGGGCGAGCGCAGGACGAGTGCGTGGTCGAAGCCGGGGTCGCGCCGGTACGCCTGCCACTGCCACCGCTGTACGGGCGCCACCGGCGGCTCGGTGCCGTCGGCGGCCCCGGGCTCGGCCGGGCGCAGGGCAGGACGTGCCGCGCTCGCGCCCTCCAGCTTGCCCGCGATGCCGGCGACGGTGAGTGCGTCGAAGACGTCACGGATGCTCAGTTCGACGCCGAACTCGGCGCGGATGCGGCCCAGGAGACGCATGGAGGCCATGGAGTGGCCGCCGAGGGCGAAGAAGCTGTCGTGCACGCCGACGGCGTCCAGCTTGAGGATCTCGCAGAACAGCTCCGCGATCCGTGCCTGCGTCTCGGTCGCGGGAGCGGCGTCGCCGGTCATGGCCGACCAGTCCGGCACGGGCAGCGCCTTGTGGTCCAGCTTGCCGTTCGGGGTGAGCGGCAGCGGGCCGTCGAGCGGGACGACGAGCGCGGGGACCATGTACTCGGGCAGGACCGCGGCGACATGGGCGCGGAGTTCCTGGGGGTCGGGCGCGGGGGCGGCGCCCGGTTCGGGTACGGCGTAGCCGACGAGGCGGACGATGTCGCCGTCGCGGTCGGGCAGGACGGCGGCCTGGGCGACCGCCGGGTGCCCGGCGAGGGCGGCCTCGATCTCGCCCAGTTCGATGCGGAAGCCGCGGATCTTGACCTGGGTGTCGACCCGGCCGAGGAAGTCCAGGTTGCCGTCGGCGCGCCAGCGGGCCCGGTCGCCGGTGCGGTACATGCGGCTGCCGGGGGCGCCGTACGGGTCGGCGACGAACCGTTCCGAGCTGAGCCGGGCCTGCCCGAGGTAGCCCCGGGCGAGGCCGCGCCCGGCCACGTACAGCTCGCCGATCACACCCGGCGGGACGGGCCGGAGGTGCTCGTCGAGGACGTAGCAGCGGGTGTTGGGGTCCGGGCGGCCGATGGGCACGCGGCCGGTGGCGTGGCCGCCGTGCTCGCGGGCGGGCCACAGGGTGGAGTTGACGGTCGCCTCGGTGAGCCCGTACGCGCAGATCAGGTTCGCGGTGGCGCCGAAGCGTTCGAAGAGGTCCGGGGGCACGGTCTCGGTGCCGACCAGGACGGTCGACCCTTCGGGCAGGCGGCAGCCGGGCGGCAGGGCCGAGACCAGCGAGGGCGGCAGGATCATATGGGTGATCCGCTGGTCTTCGAGGAAGTCGGTGAGGGCGGGTCCGGCGACCCGGGCCTCGTCGGTGATGAGGACGAGCCGTCCGCCGTGGCAGAGGGCCATGGCCAGTTCGAACGCGAAGACGTCGAAGCCGATGGAGGCGAACTGGAGGACCCGGCTGTCGTGTTCCAGGCCCATCCGGTCGACCGCCGTGGCGACCAGGCTGGCGATCCCCTCGTGCGGGACGACGACGCCCTTGGGCCGGCCGGTGGAGCCGGAGGTGTAGATCACGTACGCGGCCTGGTCGAGGCCCGCCGGTCCGCCGGCCGGCGGCGTCACGGGCAGGGCGTCGAGCTCGGCGGCGACGTCCGGGGCGTCGAGCAGCAGCACCGGGACGCCGTCGACGCCGGGGATCTTCCCGGCGACGGGCTCGGTGCCGACCACGACGGCGGCGCCGGAGTTCTCGATCATGTAGCTGAGGCGGTCGCCGGGATGGACGAGGTCCAGCGGCAGGAACGCGGCACCGAGCTTCAGGGCGGCCACGACCGTGGCGATCATGTCGACCGAGCGCGGGACGGCCACGCCGACGACGCTCTCGGCGCCGACACCGCGGGCGGCGAGCAGCCGGGCGAGCCGGTTGGCGCGGGCGTCGAGCTGCGCGTACGTCACCGAACGGGAGCGCTCGACGACGGCGACGGCGTCGGGGCGCTCGGCCACCCAGCGGGCGAAGAGCGCCGGCAGGGTCTCCTCCTCGACCTCGCGGGGCGGACCGTTGAAGCCTTCGAGGACGAGGTGGTGCTCCTCGTCGGTGACGATCCCGGCCTCGGACAGCGGCCGGTCGGGGGCCGCCACCAGGAGCGCGGTCAGCCTGGCGAGGCGGTCGCCGATGCGCTCGGCGGTCTCCTGGTCGAAGAGTTCGGTGGCGAACTCCAGGCGGCAGCCGAGGGAGTCGGCGGCGCCGTCGGCCGAGGTGTGCTCGGTGAAGCTGAACACGAGGTCGAACTTGGCGGTGCCGATCCGGTGCGGCAGATAGCCGACGTCGAGTCCCGGCAGCCGCAGGGTCTCGTCCGTACGGGCGTGGTAGCCGACCATCACCTGGAACAGCGGGTTCCGGGAGAGGGAGCGGGTCGGGTTGAGCTTCTCCACGACCGACTCGAAGGGCACGTCCGCGTGGGAGAACGCGGCGAGGTCCGTCTCCCGGACCCGGCCGAGGAGTTCGGTGAAGGACGGGTCGCCGCCGAGGTCGGTGCGGAGCACCAGGGTGTTGACGAAGAAGCCGACGAGCTCGTCGAGTGCCTCGTCGCCGCGGCCCGCGATGGGCGCGCCGAGCGGGATGTCGGTGCCGGCGCCGAGCCTGTGGAGCAGGGCGGCGACGGCCGCGTGCGCGACCATGAACATGCTGGCGCCGGTGTCGCGGGCGAGCCGCCGCAGGCCCTCGTGGACGGTGCGGTCGAAGGTGATGTCGAGTTCGGCGCCGGTGAAGGCCGGGCGGGCGGGCCGCGGCCGGTCGGTGGGGAGTTCCAGTTCCTCGGGGGCGCCTGCCAGGGCCGTGCGCCAGTGCTCCAGCTGCCGGGCGGCGAGGCTGCCGGGGTCGGTGGGGTCGCCAAGGAGCTTCTGCTGCCAGAGGGCGTAGTCGGCGTACTGGACGGGCAGCGGCCCCCAGTCGGGCGCGGCGGCCGCGAGGCGGGCGGTGTAGGCGGTGGTCAGGTCCCGGAGGAAGGGGCGGTCGGACCACTCGTCGGTGGTGATGTGGTGGAGCAGCAGGACGACGACGTGCTCGTCGGGCGCCACCTCCACGACCGTGGCGCGGATCGGCAGTTCGGAGGCGAGGTCGAACGGCCGCCGCACGGCGGCGTCCACGATGCCGGGCACCTCGTCCTCGGTGCCGCGCAGATGCTCGACGACCGGGGCGGCCGTACCGGCGGGCAGGATCCGCTGATACGCCTGACCGTCGCTCTCGCGCTCGGCGAAGAGCGTCCGCAGGGCCTCGTGACGGTCGGTCACGTCGGCGAGGGCGGCACTCCACGCGGCGCGGTCGAAGGTGCCGCGCAGCCGCATGACCAGGGGGAAGTTGTAGGCGGCGGAGGTGCACTCGATCTGCTGGATGACCCACAGGCGCTGCTGGGCGTGCGAGAGCGGCAGTTCGTCGGGCCGCTCGGCCGCGACGAGGGCCGGGCGGGCGGCGCCGCGCGAGGCGGCCGCCCGCTCGACGAGTTCGGCGACGGTCGGCGCCTCGAACAGGTCGCGGATCGCCAGCTCGGCGTCGAGGGCGGTACGGGCCCGGCTGACGAGCCGGGTGGCGAGGAGCGAGTGTCCGCCGAGGTCGAAGAAGTCGCTGTCGATGCCGACGCTGCCCTCGGTCAGGCCGAGGACTTCCGCGAAGAGCCCGCACAGGGTCTCCTCCTGCGGGGTGCGCGGGGCGCGGCTCCGGCCCGTGCCGGTGAGGTCCGGGGCGGGCAGGGCTTTGACGTCGAGCTTGCCGTTGACGGTCAGCGGCAGGGTGGCGACGGGGACCAGGGCCGCCGGGACCATGTAGTCGGGGAGGCGGGACTTGAGGTGCTCGCGGAGGCGCTTGACGAGGGCGTCGTCGTCCTCGCCGCCGGGGGTGGCGTCCGCGGATCCGACGGCGCCGTCCTCCCGTACGGCCGTGGCGTCCTCCCGCGCGAAGTAGCCGACGAGGCGCTTGGTGCCGGCGGTCTCGTGGACGACGACGGCCGCGTGGGCGACCTCGGGGTGGGTGGACAGCGCCGTCGAGATCTCGCCGAGTTCGACGCGGTAGCCGCGGATCTTGACCTGGTCGTCGGTGCGGCCGAGGAAGTCGAGCAGTCCGTCGGGGCGCTGGCGGACGAGGTCGCCCGTGCGGTACATGCGCTCTCCGGGCTGCCCGAAGGGGTCGGCCACGAACCGCTCGGCGTTCAGCACGGCCCGGTCGTGGTAGCCGCGGGCGAGGCCGGTGCCGGCGATGTAGAGCTCGCCGGGGCAGCCCGGCGGGACGGGCCGCAGCATCGTGTCGAGGACATGGGCGCGGGTGTTGCGGATGGGCCTGCCGACGGTCGGGGTGGCGCTCTCGGTGGTGGAGCCGCCGAGGGTGTTGATCGTGTACTCGGTGGGGCCGTAGAGGTTGTACCCGTACGTGCCCTCGGTGCGGCGCAGCTGCGTCCACACGGTGTCGGAGACGGCCTCGCCGCCGAGCAGGACGAGCGCCGGCCGGTGCCTGCCCGCGACCTCGTCCTGGTCGAGGAGTCCCTCCTCGATGAGGAGCTGGGCATAGGTGGGCGTCACGTTGACGACGTCGACGCGGTGCTCGTCGCAGTAGGCGACCAGTGCTTCGGCGTCGCGGCGGAGGTCCTCGTCGCAGACGTGCACCTCGTGTCCCTCGACGAGCCAGAGCAGTTCCTCCCACGACATGTCGAAGGCGAAGGACACGGTGTGCGCGATGCGCAGGCGCCGGCCTCCGGCGGAGGCGATGGCCGGGTCGAAGATCTCCTTCTGGTGGTTCAGCTGCATGTTCGTCAGGCCCCGGTAGGGGGTGACGACGCCCTTGGGGCGGCCGGTGGAGCCGGAGGTGTAGATGACGTACGCCGGGAACTCCAGGCGGTCGGGCACCCCGTGGGCGAAGGCGGGGCGCTCGGCGTCGGTGATCCCGTCCCCGGGGAGCGCGGCGAGTTCGGCGAGCACGGCCTCGTCGTCGAGGAGGACTTCGAGGGCGACGGGGCCGTCCTCCCCCCGCAGCGTCGGCGCCACGGCGGCGGTGGACACCAGGCAGAGCGGCCCGGTGTCCTCGGCCATCAGCCGCAGCCGGTCGGCGGGGTGGTCGAGGTCGAGCGGCAGGTACGCGGCGCCGGTCCGCAGGACCGCGAACAGCGCGGCGACCATCTCGATGGACCGGGGCAGCGCGAGCGCCACGACCTTCTCGGGCCCGGCGCCCCGGGCGAGCAGCAGCCGGGCGAGCCGGTTGACCTGCGCGTCGAGTTCGGCGTACGTGAGGGCGCGCTCGCCGAAGACCAGCGCGACCGCGTCCGGGGTCCGGGCGACCTGGGCGGTGAGCATGTCGGCGACGGTCTCGTCCGGCACCGGCTCGCGGCCCGACTCCCGGGCGGTGCGCAGGGCGGCGCTCTCCTCCGGGAGGAGCAGGTCCACGCCGACGGTGCGCGCGGATGCGGCGGTGGGTCCGGCGAGGGCCTCGCCGAGGCGGTCGAGGACCGCGGTGAACCGGGCGAGGATCGTGCCGGCGGCGTCGGCGGCGAAGAGGTCGGGGCGGGCGGCCAGGGTGATCTTCAGGCGGGCGCCCGGGGTGACGATCAGCGTGAGCGGGAAGTGGGTGCCGTCCACGTTCGACACGTCGGTGATGCCGTGGCGTTCGCGGAGGGCGGCGGCGCGGTCCTCGCCGTCGGCCGAGCGGAGGACGAAGAGCGTGTCGAAGAGGCGGCGGTGGCCGGATTCCTGCTGGAGGGTGCCCAGGCCCACGTACTCGTACGGCATGACGGCGGCTCGCTCGGACTGCATGCGGCGCAGCAGGGTGAGCAGGGGCTCCTCGGGGCTGAAGGCGACCCGGGCGGGGATCGTGTTCAGGAACATGCCGATGATGCCGGCCACGTGGGGGACATCCGCCGGGCGTCCGGCGACGGCCGTGCCGAAGGCGACGTCGGCGCGGCCCGTCATGGCCGAGAGCACCAGGGCCCAGGCCGCGTTGAGGACGGTGTTCAGGGTGAGTCCGTGCCGGCGGGCGACGGTGCGGAGCCGGTCGCCGGCCTCCTGGGTGAGGAGGGCGTCGAAGTCCACCGGGATGACCGGGCCGGAATCCCGCCCGGACGGGGCGAGCAGGGTCGGCTCGGCGAAGCCGGCGAGGGCCCCGCGCCAGGCGTCGAGGGCGGCCGAGGTGTCCTGGGCATCCAGCCAGGCGAGGTGGTCGCGGTACGAGCCGGGCTGCGGGAGGCCCGTGGGGTCACCGGCCCGCTCGTACAGGGTGAACAGCTCTTCGAGGAACAGCCAGGCGGACCAGCCGTCCCAGAGGATGAGGTGGTGGGTGACGACGAGCTTGTCCCGGCCGTCGCCGAGGCGGATGAGGAGAAGTCGGCAGAGGGGCGCGGCGGAGAGGTCGAAGCGCTGCCTGCGGTCGGCGGCGAGGAGTTCCTCGGTCCGGGTCCGCTGCTCGTCGGCGGGCAGGCCGGAGAGGTCGGCCTCGACGAGCGGGATCTCGGCGCCGTCCACGATGAACTGGACGGGGCGGGGCAGGCCGTCGCTGGTGAATCCGGCGCGGAGGCCGGTGTTGCGGTCGAGGAGGGTACGGCAGGCGGCGCGCAGCCGGTCGGCGTCGATCCGGCTGTCGAGATCCAGGGTCTCCTGGGACTGGTAGACGTCGAGCGCGTCGCCCGCGTCGTAGGTGGCATGGAAGTACATGCCCTCCTGGAGCGGGGAGAGCGGCCAGATGTCCGCGACGGGCAGCCCGGCGGCGGCGTGGACGCGGGCGGTCTCCTCCGGGGTGAGTTCGGGTCCGCCGAGCGGCGCGGGAGCCGGGGGTTCCGGGGCCGGGGGCGCCGTGGGCGGCGCTGCGGCGGTCAGCTGGTCGAGGAGGGCCCGCAGTGCGGGGTCGACGGCGGCGCCGGACTGCTGTTGGAGGGCGAGGACGGCCTGGAGGGCGGCGGCTGCCTGCCCGGCGTCGGAGGCGGAGACGGTCACGCCGTCGGAGTGCACGGGTACCTCGGTGGAGTCGGTGGTCGGGGGCGCCGCGGCGTCCCCGTGGGTGGCGGCGGCCGCGGCGAGGGCGGCGGGCGTGCGGTGCTCGAACACGTCGCGGGGGCTGAGCGTCAGACCCCGCTCACGCGCCCGCGTGGCGACGGCGATGGAGCTGAGGCTGTCGCCGCCGAGGACGAAGAAGTCGTCGTCGACGCCGGTTCCCGGGACGCCGAGGACCGCGTCGAAGATCGCGCACAGGGCGCGCTCGCGGTCGTCGCGCGGCGCGCGGCCGGCGGCTCGGGGGGCGATCTCGGGTGCGGGCAGGGCGTTCTGGTCGAGCTTGCCACTGGGTGTGAGCGGCAGTTCGTCGAGGACGACGACGGCGCTCGGCACCATCGGCGCGGGCAGCGCCTCGGTGAGGGCCGCGTGCAGGGCATCGGAGGCGGGAGTGGCGCCGGGGGCGGGGACGGCGTAGCCGACGAGGGCGCCTTCGCGGACGATCACCGCCGCGCGGGCCACACCGGTCAGCCCCGCCAGGGCGGTCTCGATCTCGCCCGGCTCGACGCGGTTGCCGCGGATCTTGACCTGACGGTCGGTGCGGCCGAGGTACTCGACGGCGCCGTCGGCGCGGCGGCGCACGAGGTCCCCGGTGCGGTACATCCGCTCCCCCGGCGCTCCGAACGGGTCGGCGACGAACCGTTCGGCGGTGAGGCCGGGGCGGTCGTGGTAGCCGCGGGCCAGCTGGACGCCGGCGAGGTGGAGCTCGCCGGGCACGCCGTCGGGCACCGGGCGCAGGAACGGGTCGAGGACGTGGAGCCGGGTGTTCCAGACGGGCCGGCCGATCGGAACGGCCGGCTCGGCGCTGCCGTCGTAGGGGAAGAAGGTGACGTCGACGGCCGCCTCGGTGGGGCCGTACAGGTTGTGCAGGGGTACGGGGGTGCGCCCGGCGCGGGAGGTCAGCTCCCACCAGCGGCGGGCGTCGGCTCCGGTGAGCGCCTCGCCGCTGCAGAAGACCCGGCGCAGGCTCGCCGCCCAGTCCGGGGCGTCCGCGGCCGATTCCATGACCTGGACGAACGCGGCCAGCATCGACGGTACGAAGTGCGTGGTGGTGACGGCCCGTTCGGCGATGAGACGGGCCAGGTACGCGGGGTCGCGGTGTCCGTCCGGGCGGGCGAGGACGACGGTCGCGCCCTCGGTCAGCGCCCAGAAGAACTCCCACACCGACACGTCGAAGCTGGACGGGGTCTTCTGGAGGACCCGGTCGTCGGCGGTGAGCCCGTAGGCGCCCTGCATCCAGGCGAGCCGGTTGACGACGGCGCGGTGGGTGACGGCGACGCCCTTGGGGCGGCCGGTGGAGCCGGAGGTGTAGATGAGGTAGGCGGGGTGGTCGGGGCCGGCGGCCCGTAGGGGGGCGTCGGCGGGAGTTCCGGCCGGCTCCCCCTCACCGACGACGATCCGTTCGGGCGTGGCCTCGGCGGGGAGGCGTCCGGCGGCCTCGGCGGTCGTCACGACGAGCCGCGCGCCCGAGTCGGCGAGCATGAACGCCACCCGGTCGGCGGGGTAGTCGAGGTCGACCGGCAGGTAGGCGGCGCCGGCCTTGTGGACGCCGAGCAGGGCGACCATCAGTTCGGCAGAGCGCGGGACGGCGACGGCCACGTACTGCTCGGGGCCCGCGCCGCGCGCCCGGAGGCGCCGGGCCAGGGCCTCGGCCCGCCGGTCGAGTTCGGCGTAGCTGAGGGTGGTGTCCTCGAAGACGACGGCGGGGGCGTCCGGGGTACGGGCGGCCTGGTCGGCGAAGAGCGAGGCGAGGGTCGCCGCGGGGACGGGCCGCTCGGTGGCGTTGAGCTCGGCGAGGTGCGCGCGCTCGCGGCCGGACAGCAGGTCGGTCTGGGCGACGAGCCGGTCGGGCTCGGCCACCACGGTCCGGAGCAGGGCGGTGAACCGGTTGGCGAGGACGGCCACCGCCACCTGGTCGAGACGGTTCGCGTCGTGCTTGAGGCGGAGCAGCAGACCGGCGTCGGCGGGCTCGACGACGAGCGCCAGCGGGTAGTGGACGGCGTCGAGGACCTCGGCGCCGGTGATGAGCGGCGCGTCGGCGTCCCGCCCGGACTGCTGCTCACCGGTGGGGTGGTTCTCGAACACCACGAGGGTGTCGAAGAGTTCGCCGACGCCCGCGATCCGCTGGATGTCGGCGAGCCCCAGGTGCTGGTGGTCGAGGAGGGCCGTGTGCTCGTCCTGGACGCGGCGGAGCAGCTCGGTCAGTGTCTCCTCGGGGCGGAGGGTCACCCGGGCGGGGACGGTGTTGATGAACAGGCCGACGGCGGAGTCCAGTCCCGTGACCTCGGTGGTCCGCCCGGAGACGGTGGTGCCGAAGACGACGTCCCGTCCGCCGGTCAGGCCGCCGAGGAACAGGCCCCAGACACCGTGCAGGACGCTGCTCAGGGTGAGGCCCCGGGTCCTGGCGTACGCGGTCAGCCCGTCGGTGAGGTCGCGCGGCAGTCGGGTGTCGACCTGCTCGGGGCGGGCGGGCGCTCGGGTGTCGTCGGGGGTGGCGAGCGCGGGGAGCCGGGTCGGTTCCGTGAGCCCGGAGAGGGCCAGGCGCCAGGCCTCGCCCGCGGCGTCCCGGTCACGGCCGGCCAGCCAGGAGAGGTACGGCTCCGGGGCCGCGGGGGCGGGGAGTTCGGCGCCCCGGTAGGCCTCGGTCAGCTCCCGCAGCAGGATGCCGACCGACCAGCCGTCGGCGACGATGTGGTGCAGGGTGAGGAGCAGCCGCCGGCGAGGTCCGTCCGTGACGAGCGTGGCGCGCAGGAGGGGCGGTCGGCCGAGGTCGAAGGGTTCGGCGCGGTCGGCGCGGAGGATGTCGTCGAGACCGGTGTCGGCGGTGTCGGCCTCGCGCCACGGGAGGGTCACGTGGTCGGCGAGCCGCTGGACGACCTCGCCGCCGGGAAGCTGGCGGAAGGAGGCGCGCAGCAGGGGGTGCCGGTCCAGGAGGAGCTGGAGGGCGGCGCGGAGGCGGCCGGGTTCGACGGCGCCGTTCAGGTCGAGGAGTTCTTGGACGAAGTACAGGTCGGCGGTCTGCCGGTCGAACTCCGCGTGGAAGAAGAAACCTTCCTGGAGCGGGGAGACGGGCAGGGCGTCCGCGTCGAGGACGACCTGGGGGCGGGCCGGGGCGGCGGGGGCCTCCCCGACGGTCCTGGCCAGGGCCGCGACGGTCCGGCTCCGGAACACGTCGCGCGGGGTGAGGGCGAGACCGGCCTCACGGGCACGGTTGACGAGCTGGATGGCGACGATGCTGTCGCCGCCGAGTTCGAAGAAGCTGTCGTGGACGCCGACCGTCGGCAGGCCGAGGACGTCGGCGAACAGCGCGGCCAGCGCGGCCTCGGCGGGGGTGGTCGGAGTGTCGGTGCCGGTCAGGGAGGTCCACCGGGGCTCGGGCAGGGCCTTGGCGTCGAGCTTGCCGTTGGGGGTCAGCGGCAGCGGGCCGTCGAGGACGACGGCGGCGGTCGGCACCATGTAGTCGGGCAGGGCGTCGGTCACGCGGGCACGTGCGGCGGTCACGGCCGCCTCGCCGCCCTCGTCCGCCGCTCCGTCCGGAACCAGGTACGCGACCAGCCGTTTCACTCCCCGGTGGTCCTCGCGGGCCATGACGGCGGCCTGGGCGATGCCCTCGCAGGCCATGAACGCGCTCTCGATCTCGCCCGGCTCCACACGGTGGCCGCGGATCTTGATCTGGCCGTCGGCACGGCCGAGGAACTCCAGGTTGCCGTCCGCGCCCCAGCGGACCCGGTCGCCCGTGCGGTACATGCGGGTGCCGGGAGGCCCGTAGGGATCGGCGACGAACCGTTCCGAGGTCAGCGCGTGGCGGCCGAGGTAGCCGCGTGCGAGGCCGCGCCCGGACACGTACAGCTCTCCCTCCGCGCCGACGGGGACGGGCCGGAGCGCCGTGTCGAGGACGTACGCGCGCGTGTTGGGGTCCGGTCGGCCGATGGGCGCGGGTCCCGGGCGGTCGGGGTCGGCGAGCCAGAGCGTGGAGTTGACGGTGGCCTCGGTGAGTCCGTACGCGACGACGACCCGGAGCCTGCCGCCCCAGCGGGCGATCAGCTCGCTGGGGACGGCCTCGGTGCCGACGACGAGGACGGCTCCCTGCGGGAGTTCGCACTCCTGCGGGAGCGCGGAGACGAGCGAGGGCGGCAGGATCATGTGGGTGGCGCGGTGGCGGGCGATGTACTCGGTGAGCGCGGGGCCCGCGACGCGGCGCTCGGCGGGGACCACGACGATCCGTCCGCCGACGCACAGCGACATGATCAGGTCCCAGACCGTCACGTCGAATCCGACGGAGGCGAACTGGACGACCCGGCTCTCGGCGGTGATGCCGATCCGGTCGGTGGCGGTGGCGATGAGGCTGCCGACGCCGTCGTGCGAGACGACGACGCCCTTGGGGCGGCCCGTGGAGCCGGAGGTGTAGATGACGTACGCGGCCTGGTCGAGGGCGACCGCCGGTCCGGGCGCGGGGTCGGCCGCGGCGGCGAGGGCGGCCTCGACGGCCGGGTCGTCGAGCAGCAGGCGCGTGACACCCGCCGTCTCCGGGAGGTCGCCGGCGAGGTCGCGCACGGTGACGACGGTGCGGGCCCCGGCGTCGGACAGCATGTAGGCGATGCGGTCCTGCGGGTGGTCCGCGTCCAGCGGCAGATAGGCGGCGCCCGCCTTCATCACGGCGAGCAGGGCCACCACGAGCTCCGGTGAGCGGGGCAGGGCCACGCCCACCACGTCCTCGGCACCGACGCCCCGGGAGCGGAGGAGCCGGGCGAGCCGGTCGGCGTCGTCGTCGAGTGCGGCGTACGTCAGCTCCCGGTCCTCGCAGACGAGCGCGACGGCGTCGGGGCTCCGGCGGACCTGTCGTTCGAACGCGGCGGGCCAGGAGAGTTCGGGGACCTCGCGGGGTGCGGCGCCGAACTCGTCGAGGAGGCGGGCGCGTTCGGCATGGGTGGTGAGTTCGATGCGGCCGAGGGGGCGGTCCAGGTCGGCGGCGAAGTCGTCGAGGAGGGCGAGGAAGCGGCGCTCGTGGTCGGCGAGGGTGGGGGCGTCGCAGGCGTCGGCGTCCACGTCGAGGTGGACCGTGTATCCGCGGCCGTCCGTGCCCTCGGCGAAGCTGAACGCCAGGTCGCTCACCGGGCCGAGCCATTCCGGGCGGAGTTCCGCCCGATGGCCGGCGAAGCGGAGGTCCTCCGAGCGGGGCAGGATGTTGACGGTCGGGCCGACGAGCTCCGGTACGCCGTCGACGAGGCCGAGTTCCCTTGCGAGGTCCTCGGCGCGGTAGCGCCCGTGGGTGACGGCGTCGGCGACGGTCTCGCGCACCTGGGCGACGAGGGCGGCGCCGGTCGTGCCGGGGTGGACGGCGAGGCGCAGCGGGACGATGTTGGACACCATGCCGGGGACGGTCGCGGAGACCTCGTCCTCGCGGGCGGCGACCGGCAGGCCGAGGACGAGGTCCTGTTCTCCGGCGGCGCGGTGCAGATGGGCGGCGACGGCCGCGAGCAGGATCCGGGAGGGCCGTACGCCCGCGGTCCGGGCGGCGGCGTTCAGCCGCTCGACGGTCTCGGGGGACAGCTCGGTGGTCCGGCGCAGCCGCCGGGTCATGGGGGTGGCGGCCCGGTCGACGAGCCGGACGGGCTCGGTCCGGCCCGCCATCCGCTCCAGCCACCAGGCGCGGTCGGCGGCGTGCCGGTCGGAGGCGCGGTACGCGCGGTCGGCGGCGACGAGCCGGGAGAGCGACCAGTCGCGGGGCTCGGACGCCTCGTCTCCCGAGCTGTACAGTTCGCCGGCCCGCCGGGTGACGAGCGCGACGCCCATCCCGTCCACGACGATGTGGTGGTAGCGCTGGCACCACAGGACGCGGTCGTCGGCGAGCCGCAGCAGGGCATGGGCGAAGAGCGGGTCGAGCGCGAGGTTCACCGGCCGGTCGCGGTCGGCGGCCATCCACGCTGCGGCGGCCTCGTCGGGGTCGGCGGCGTCGCGCAGGTCGACGACGGCGACGTCGACGGGAAGGGTGAGGGTACGGGGCGTCTGGCGCGGCCCGTCGTCTCCGGGGGTGACCCGTACGTGCAGGCACTCGGCCTCTTCGACGGCCTGGCGGACGGCGGCGGCCAGGCGGTCGAGGTCGGTGGCACCGCGGAGGTGCAGCGCGAAGACGATGTTGTAGGCGGAGCTGTCCGGTTCGATCTGCTGGGCCAGCCAGATGCCGGATTGCCCGCCGGTGACGGGGAGGCCGGAGGGGGTGTTCCGGTCCGACGACTCGACGTCAAACATCGTACGAAGTGGCCTTTCCCTGGAGGTGCGTGGCAGACGGTGACGGCACAAGCGCCGACGGCGTGGCGAGAGTTCCGCCACGCCGTCGGTCGGGTCGGCTGCCGGCTGGTGGCACGTCAGCCGGAGTGGTTCAGCTGGTGCGCGTCATTTGACAGCCGCGAGCAGCGGCTCGATCTGGTCGATGGCGTACGGGATCGACAGAACGGTGTTGAAGGAGAACGCGGCGCCGATGTCCGGGTCCTGGTACGGCACGAACAGGTCGCGCTTCTCCTGGTTGACCTTCAGCTTCTTGTAGAGCGGCTCGGCCTTGATCCGGTCGTTGGCCTCGGTGCTGGAGGTGACCCAGACGAGCCGGTCGACGTCCAGGACGTTGAGCTTCTCCGCGCTGAGCTCGGCGACGTTGAAGCCCGGCTTGGACAGCGTGTCGATCTCCGGCTTGAGCTTGAAGCCGAGCTCCTGGAAGAAGATCGACTTGGGGTCGATCTTCGTGAACGCCGAGTACTTACCGGCCTCGAAGCTGTCGGCGACGGCGAGCGTCTTGGTGGCCCACTCGGGGTGCTTCTCGCGGGCCGCCTTGAAGCGGGCGTCGATGTCCGAGATGAGCTTGGCGGCTTCGGCGTCCTTGCCCAGCGACTTGCCGATCTGCTGGGTCATCAGCTGCCAGGGGGCCCCGTAGTCCGGGTGGTCCTTGGGTTGGGCGACGACCTTGGTGAACTTGGAGAGCGTGTCGTACTGCTCCTTCTTCATCCCCGAGTACTGGGCGATCACGAGGTCGGGCTTCAGGGCCGCGATCTTCTCGATGTTGTACTCGTCGCGCTCACCGACGATCTGCGGGGTGTTCGCACCCCACTTGTCCTTGGTCCAGGGCCACTTGCCGTACGGCTTCTCCTTGAACCAGTCGACCGAGCCGGCCGGCGTGACGCCGAGCGCGAGCACCGCGTCCTGGTCGGAGAGGCCGAGGGTGACGATCGTCTTCGGCTCCTTGTCGATGGTCGTGGAGCCGTACTTGTGCTCGACCGTGACGGGGAACGCCGCGGGCTTGGCTCCCCCGTCGGCGGCGGCCGACGTGGTGGAGGGGGACGGCGAGTCGGACTTCTCGGTCCCGCCGCCGCAGGCGGAGAGGGCGAGGGCCGCCACGGCGAGAACGGCTACGCGGGGAGCGGATCTGGCGAACCGCGCCAGAGCGGGACGTGCACCAGCGGACACGGACGTTCCTTTCGGGGATTCACAGTGCTGCCACGCCTGCCGGGGCACGGGAAACCGCGTGACGGGAGTGGCGATCGGCGCGTGGGGGGGTGGAGGCGGGTGGCGCTAGCGCGCCGTGCCCACGCCGTCGACCACGGACCTGACCTCGTCGGCGGAAGGAGGGGCGGGGACGGAGGCGGAGGCGGTGGGGCCGGCCGGAACGGGAGCCCGGTCGAGGACCGAGCCGAGGATCTCGCCGACCCTGATCGCGGTGTTGGAGAGCAGCGACGAGGTGATGCCGTGGGTGTGCTCGGTGCCGCCCTGGAGGTAGATCCCGCAGCGCAGCTCGGGGTCGGTGGCCAGCCGGTAGTCCCGCTCGACGCGGACCCGGCCCTGGTCGTCGCGGTGGCAGCGGTCGCCGACCGGGCCGAGGAGCCCGAGGGGCTCGGCGGGGGTGTACCCCGTGGCGTAGACGACGACGTCGGCCTCCAGCACGGTCTCCTCGCCGGTGACGAGGGAGGTGACGAAGGCGCGAACCTTGTCCGGGCCGTCCTCGACGCCGGTGAGCCGCGAGATGTTGATGAAGCGCAGTCGCTCGGTGCCGAGGACCTTCTCCTGGTACGCCTGCCGGTACAGGTCGTCGATGAGATCGATGTCCACCACGGAGTAGTTGGTGTTCCCGTGATAGCCCATCAGCTTGCGCTTGATGTCGTCGGGAGCGGTGAAGTACTCGTCGACCGCCTCGGGGTCGAAGATCCGGTTGGCGAAGGCGCTGTCGTCGGCGGGGCTGTAGCCGTACCGCGAGAAGACGGCGCAGATCTCGGCCTCGGGGAAGCGGCGGTGCAGATAGGCCACGTTCTCGGCGGCGCTCTGTCCGGCTCCGACGACGACGATCCGCTCGGGATTCGTGCCCTCCAGGCCCTCGACCTTGCGGAGCAGGTCGGAGTTGTGCCAGACGCGGTCGCTGCGCTCGACGCCCTCCGGCATCTTCGGCCGAAGTCCCGTACCGAGTACGAGGTTTCGGGCGCGGTGGACGACCAGCTCGTCACCGGCGCGGGCGGTCACGTCGAGGTACTCGACGACGCCGTCACGCTCGACCGGTTCCACGGAGACGATCTCGTGGCCGTAGGAGACCATGTCGTCGACCTTGGACGCGGCCCACTCGAAGTAGTCGTGGAACTCGACGCGCAGCGGGAAGAGGTTCTTGTGGTTGACGAAGTCGATCAGCCGGCCCTTGCTCTGCAGGTAGCAGAGGAAGCTGTATTCGCTGGTCGGGTTGCGCAGCGTCACCAGGTCCTTGAGGAAGGACACCTGCATGGTCGCGTCGTCGATCAGCATGCCGCGGTGCCAGCCGAACTGCGGCTGACGCTCGAAGAAGTGGGCGGTGACCGCTTCCTCTCTTCCGACGCGTGCGTTGTGCTCGCTGAGCGCTATCGCCATGGCCACATTGGACGGCCCGAAGCCGATACCGATGAGGTCGTGGACCAGAGGTGCGTCACCAGGAGAGCCCTGCGACATGTCACTCCCATCGTGCGGGAAAGAAGCGGGGGAACGGGGCATCGAGCACACCGGCGTCACCGGCAGCCCCGCATAACTTAGGTAAAGCTAACCTGATTAAGCGTGACTGTCGACGGGATGAAACGGACATGGGATGGAGGTCAGCCCCGAACAACCGCGCAAATCAAGCCAGTTGCGTCGTTAGGTAAGCCTTGCTTTACTTGCTGACGGTCAATCGCTCTTCTGAGGAGGAACCCCATATGCGGGTCGTCATGTTCGGCTATCAGACCTGGGGCCACCGCACCCTCCAAGCGCTCCTGGACTCCGAACACGACGTCGTGCTCGTCGTGACGCATCCCAAGAGCGAGCACGCCTACGAGAAGATCTGGAGCGACTCGGTCGCCGACCTGGCGGAGGAGCACGGCGTCCCGGTCGTGATCCGCAACAGGCCCGACGACGAGGAGCTGTTCGCCCGCCTCAAGGAGGCGGACCCGGACATCATCGTCGCCAACAACTGGCGTACGTGGATCCCGCCGCACATCTACAACCTGCCCCGCCACGGCACGCTGAACATCCACGACTCGCTGCTGCCCAAGTACGCCGGCTTCTCGCCGCTCATCTGGGCCCTCATCAACGGCGAGTCCGAAGTCGGCGTCACCGCCCACATGATGGACGAGGTGCTCGACGCCGGCGACATCGTCCAGCAGCACGCCGTCCCCGTCGGGCCGACGGACACGACGACCGACCTCTTCCACAAGACGGTCGACCTCATCGCCCCGGTCACGATCGGCGCGCTCGACCAGATCGCCTCCGGACAGGCCGAGTTCACGAAGCAGGACCGCTCCCGGGCCAGCTTCTTCCACAAGCGGGCCGAGGAGGACATCCGGATCGACTGGAACTGGCCGGCCGATGTCCTGGAGCGACTCGTCCGAGCCCAGTCCGCGCCCTACCCGAGCGCCTTCACCTTCCACCGGGGCAAGCGGCTCGAGATCCTCTCCGCGGTCGTCTCCGAGGGACGGTACGGCGGCACGCCCGGCCGCATCTTCTACCGCGAGGGCGAGGGCGTCGTCATCGTCGCCGGGGCCGACGCGCGCACGGGCCTCAACCACGGCCTGGCCATCACCCGGGTCCGGACGGAGGACGGCCGCGAGTTGCCCGCGACCGCGTACTTCACGTCCATGGGCGGCTACCTCGTCGCGCGTCCCTGACGCGCATGGGTTCCGAGCACGTCGACGGGGGTCGTCGGTCCCGCCCGAGGAGCATGGCGGCACCCGTGTCAGATCTGGGTAGGTTGACCCAACCTATCGGTGAAGCACGGCGGTTGACCCCCGACCGCGCGGACAGTGAGGCACAGCGATGGAACAGCCGATCTTCAACGGTCTGGCGCGCGACGCCTCGGGGGCGACGTTCGCCGTCATCGGCATATCGACCATGCCGACCGACTGGGCGAAGGTCTTCGGCTCCCTCGCCGGCGCCGACCTGACCCTCGACGCGGCCGCGGAGCGCGGCGGCGGCGAACAGGCGCTGCTGCGGGCCGTCACGGAGGCCACCGCCACCGGAGCGGACCGCGGCGACACCCTCGCCGCCGTCTCCCCGCCCTCCATGAGCAAGACTCCCCCCAGTGTCCTGAACCTCAACGCGTACCTCATGTACGCACTCGGCAAGGTCGCGCGCCGCAGGCTCTCGGAGCGGCTGGAGGCCCGCGGGCTGCGGCTGTGGCATCTCACCGTGATGACCCTGCTCGCCGACCTCGGCCCGCAGATGAAGACGGCCCTCGCGTCGCGGCTCGACATGAACGCCAGCGACCTGGTGAAGATCGTCAACGACCTCGCCCGCACCGGGCAGGTGGACTGCGTCCGCGACCGGACGGACCGGCGGCGTGTCGTCGTCCAGCTCACCCCGGAGGGCCGGACGTATCTCGCCGGCCTCAGCGCGGAGATCGCCTCCGCGGACGACGAGCTCCTGGCTCCGCTCGACGCGGCGGAACGCGAGCAGCTCGGCTCCCTGCTCCGCCGCGTGCACGGCCACCTCGAACGGCCCCTGGCCGGTATGGCACGCGGGCGCGGAGCCGGTCCGCCGGCTCCGCGCCACGAGTCCTGACCACCCGCCCGCTCCACCACGACGACCTGTGCCCCTCGCCCTTTCCGGGCGAGGGGCACAGGCGCTCCGGGGATCAGGCGCGGCCGATCGTCCGTCAGGGCACGCCCCGATCACACTCGTCAACGCCGAGAACCAGCACTCGCTGTGGCCGGCGTTCGCCGAGGTCCCGAACGGCTGGTCCGTGGCGCACGGCGAGGACTCCCGCGAGGGCTGCACGCGGTACGTCGACGCCCACTGGACCGACATGCGCCCCGCGAGCCTCCCGGCCCGCGCCGCCTAGCACTCCCACCACCAGACGCCCGACACCGACTTCGGCACCGGGGCCACGCCGGTACGGACCGCGTCCGTACCGGCCTCAATCCACGGTCAGGTCAGGGCCCGCAGCAGGACCCGGGAGCCCCGCGCCGGGTCGAGGCGGGCCCGCCACTCCGGGGGCGCCTCCTCCTCGCCGCCCATGACGAACCCGTGACGCAGGAAGAGCAGCCCGCTGCCGGCCGTCGCGGTGAACACCCTGGACACACCCTGGGCCGCGGCCTCGGCGAGCACGGCCCGCAGCAGCGCGGAGCCGATGCCGCACCCCTGACTCCCGGCCGCCACACAGAAGTTGTAGAGCACGGCGGCCGCCCGTCCGCGCGCGTCGGGCCGTCGGCGCAGTGCGACGCAGCCCGCCAGGTGTCCGCGCGCGGTCTCGGCGACGAGGAAATCCGCCGCGTCGCGGGCGTATCGGCTCGCGGGACGGTCACGCAGCGCCCCCTCGCGCACGAAGGGCACGGACAGCCGGTGCACGGCGGCGGCGTCGGACCGCCCGGCGGGGCGGACGACGGCGACGGGCTCCGACCGGAAGCCCGGGCGGGGCGTGGCTGTGGTCAACGGCTTCTCACTCTCATGGAGTTGGTGGCGACGGCTCCATCGGGAACCGTCGCCGCTCGACTCCACCACACCATAGAGAGTTAGGTAAGGCTTACCTAATGCGCCGCCCTTTTCGCGGCATCCCTCACTTCAGCGTTTCGCCCGCACCGTTCGATCACCGCCCTGCCCGCCAACCTCGGCCGGCTCCGCAAGGAGGCCGCCCGGCTCGGTGTGCCCGTCGTCCACACGGCCCAGCCCGGCGGCCAGTCCCCCGAACGGCTCGGTCTCCAGCAGGACTTCCGGGGCCCGGGAGTGCCGGCCGACCCGCACGCCGTGGCGATCGCGACGCCGTCGCCCCCGAGCCCGGCGACACGCTCCTGACGAAGTGGCAGTACAGCGCCTTCGTCCGCACCGACCTCCTGGAGCGGCTGCGCGAGCAGGGCCGCGACCAACTGGTCGTCACCGGCGTGTACGCGCACATCGTCGTCCTGATGACCGCCTGCGACGCGTGGGTGCAGGACGTCCAGGCCTTCGTCGTCGCGGACGCCGTGGCCGACTTCTCCGAGCGCGAGCACCGCATGGCCCTCGAACGGGCGGCGGGCCGGTGCGCGGTCGTCACCACCACCGACCGGGTCTTCTGAGCCGTCCCGTGCGCTACGAGGAACTGCCGGGCGACCCCTGGGTGGCGGCCCTCTCCGTACACCCGCACGCGAAGGCCGCCCGCGCGCTCGCCCCGCTGCTCGACTCCGCGGAGCGGCCCGGGCCCGCGCCTTCCGGCACCCGACGGACGCCGACCGGTATCCGGTCGTCCATGTGATGCCGCGCCTGGTCCTGGCCGAGCGCGTGGGCGTACGGCCCGACCGGCTGGTCTTCGCGCGGCTGCCCTGTGCCGGGTGCGGCGGCCCGCACGGCAGGCCCCGCCTCCCGGACCACGGCGGCGTGCACTTCTCGCCCTCCCACGCGGGCGACCGGGTCCCGGTGGCGGTGGCCTCCGTGCCGGTGGGGGTGGACGTGGAGACCGTGCCGGCCGACGGCGTGGTGCGGGACGTGGGGTCCGCGCTCCATCCGCGTGAGCGGGCGGAGCTCGCGGCCCTTCCCGTCAACGCCCGCGCCGGCGCCTTCGCCCGCTGCTGGGCACGTAAGGAGGCCGCGCTCAAGGCGACGGGCGTGGCCCTGGTGCGGGGCGCCGTCGACCCCTACGTGGGGACCGGCCTCGCCCCCGCCCCTGTCTCCGGCCTCCGCCTCACCGATGTGCTCCTCTCCGAGGGGCACGTCGCCGCCGTCGCCCACGAGGTGCGGCAGCCGGCCGCTCCGCCGGACGGGGACGCTCAGGTCACGGGGGCGCCGGTGACGGCGGCGATGCGCAGGGACTCGACCAGGTCACGGTAGAGGGTGTCCGACACGAGCAGTTCCTCGTGCCGGCCCCGCGCCCGGACCCGGCCCGCCTCCATGACGACGATGGTGTCCGCGTCGACCACCGTCGACAGGCGGTGCGCGATCGTCACCACGGCGCCGGTGTCCGCGCGGGAGCGGACGCACTCCTGCACGGCCGCCTCGGTCAGACCGTCGAGCTGGGCGGTGGCCTCGTCCAGGAGCAGCACGTCGGGAGTGGCGAGCAGAGCCCGGGCCAGGGCGATGCGCTGCCGCTCCCCGCCCGACACGTTCGCGGTGGCGAGGGGCGTGTCCAGTCCCTCCTCCAGGGCGTCGACCTTCTCCGTGAGCCGTACGTCGTGCAGGACGCGCCGCAGTTCCTCCGTGGTGGCGTCGGGCCGGGCGAGCAGCAGGTTGTCTCGGATCGTGCCGGGGACGACGGGGGTGTCCTGCTCGACGTAGGCGAGGCGGGCCCGGATGTCGGTATGGGTGTGGTCGCGGTACGGCCGCCCGTCGAGGAGGAGTTCGCCGCCGGTCGGCTCCAGAAAGCGCAGGACCAGGGAGAGCAGGGTGGTCTTGCCCGCTCCCGAGGGACCGACGACGGCGGTGTGGCCGCGCCGGGGGATGACGAGGTCGACGTCCCGTACGGCCGGCTCGGCGTCCGGACCGTAGGCCGCGGTGACGTTCCGCAGCTCCAGGACGGGCACGTCGTCCCGGAGGTCCTGAAGTCCGCCGAGTTCGTGGGGTTTCCGGAGCTCCCGGGGTTCCCGGGCGGGTGCGCCCGCGGACGGCGAGGGCTCCTCGGACGGCAGGGCGTCGGCCTGCCTGATGCGTTCGGCGGCGGCGATGCCGGACTGGAGCGCGGTCACGTTCTGGCTGAGTTCGGTGATCGGGTCCATCAGGGCGAAGGTGTAGAGGAGGAAGGCGATCAGGCCGGACACCTCGAGCCGGCCCTCGCCGACGCGCCAGGCGCCGACGGCGAGGATCGCGATGATGGCCAGGTTGACGCCCGACCAGGCGGTCGTCCAGGCCAGCGCCTCGCGGCGGACGGCCCGGACCCCGTACTCGGCCGAGGCGCGCGCGTCGGCGAGGATCCGCTCGGTCATGCGCTCCTCGGCGCGGTTGACCTTGACGGTACGGATCGCCCGCAGCGTGCCTTCCAGGACGCCGCCGAGCCGTCCCACGTGCTCCTGGGCCTGCTGCTGCGACCGGGCGATGCCGGGCATGAGCAGTCCGAAGACCACGCCGACGAGGGCGACGGCGGCCACCGTGGTGGCGAGCAGCACCAGGTCGAGGAAGCCCATGAGCACGAGGCTGCCCACCAGCATGACCGCCCCGTTGATCAGACCGACGAAGGAGGAGGCGGCGGCCTCGCGGAGCAGGACGGTGTCGGAGGTGACGCGGGTGACGAGTTCGCCGGTGGGGCTCCGGGTGACGCCGGGCACGGTGGCGCGCAGGAAGCGCCGCACCACCGACTCGCGGGCGTCGAGGACCACTCGCTCCCCCAGCGCCCCGAGCAGGGTCCATTGCCAGTAGGACACGGCGGCGCCGACGAAGAGGAGCACGACGAGGGTGGCCACGGGTTCGGTGAGGGAGGACGCGCTGCCCAGTGCGTCGAGCACGTGCTTGGTGACCATGGGCGTGGCGAGGCCCAGGGCGGAGGCGACCAGGGCGAGGGCGAGTCCCTTGACCAGGGTGCGCCGGTGCGGGCGGGCGAAGGACCAGAGGAGGCTCAGGCGGGGCGCGATGGAATCCGACATACCCACAATGGAACACCTCTGTTCCAGAAAGGTCAAAGAGTTTCCCAAACGGTATGACGGGTTACCGTGTGCGCATGGGGTCCGACGACACTCCCGCGCCCGGCGCGGCCACCCGCGAGAGCGCCACCCGCGCCCGCACCCGGCGTGCGATCCTCGACGCCGCCGTCTCCGTGCTCACCGCCGACCACGGCGCCTCGCTCGCCGACGTCGCCGAGGCGGCCGGGGTGGGGCGGACAACCGTCCACCGCTACTTCCCCGAGCGCTCCGACCTGCTCGCCGCGATCGGGGCGGACGTGCGGGACCGGGTCGCCGCGGCGGCCGACCGGGCGCGGCTCGACGACGGGCCGGCGCCCGACGCGATGGAGCGGCTCTGCCTGGAGTACTTCGAACTCGGCGACCGGTTGCTGCTGTTGTACGACGTTCCGCAGTTCATCGCCTGGTCCGGCATCGAGGAGGAGTCCGTGGCGGACCTGGCCCTGCTCACCCTCGTCCGGCGCGGACAGAAGGACGGGACCCTCGACCCCGAGGTCGACGCCGGCTGGCTCCAGGACGTCATGTGGGCGCTGCTGTACGCCGCCTGGATGCAGGCGCGCGACCAGGGCACCCCCAAGCACACGGCCCTCTCCCTGTGTCTGCGGACCCTGCGGAAGGCCGTCGCGCCGTAGGGACTCCGGCCGGGTGCCGTGTTGATCACATCGAGAGCGAACCCCCTGGCGCCCAAGCCGAGGCAGGAATAGGTTAGGCTCACCTAACAAGCACCGAGTTGGCCGCTGCCCCGCAGACATCCGTCTGAGGGGCCGTCCGCCGGGGCCTCGTACATCCCCCTGCCCGGAGACAAGGATCCACCATGCCTTCTGTGTTCACCCCCCTCCGCCGCCGCGTTCTCGTGGCGGGCGCCGCCGCGGTCTCGCTCGGCCTGATGGTGACCGGGTGCGGCTCGGACGACAAGAAGGACGACGCGGCAGGGTCGGCGAGCAAGGCTCCGGCGGGCGCCTTCCCCGTGACCATCAAGAGCGCCCTCGGTTCGGCCGTCATCAAGGACAAGCCGAAGCGCGTGGTGACCCTCGGTCAGGGCTCGGCGGAGACCGCCATCGCCCTCGGCAACGTCCCGGTCGGTATCGAGGAGTACCCCTGGGGCAGCGACAAGAGCGGCTACCTCCCCTGGATCCACGACGCGGTGAAGAAGTCCGGCGCCACGCTGCCCAAGCAGTTCAAGGGCGGCGAGGAGCTCGACATCGAGGCCATCACGGAGCTCGAGCCCGACGTCATCCTCGCCCCGTGGTCCGGTCTGACGCAGAAGCAGTACGACATCCTGAAGGACATCGCGCCCACCGTCGCCTACCCCGAGAAGGCGTGGAGCACGAACTGGGACCAGCAGATCGAGATCATCGCCAAGGCGCTCGGTCAGCCGGAGAAGGCCAAGGACCTCGAGTCGAAGATCGAGAAGCAGCTCGCCGACGCGGCCGCCTCCCGCCCCCACTACAAGAACGTCACGTTCTCGTACATCTACAACACCGGCCCCGGCACCCTCGGCATCTTCAAGCCCGAGGAGCAGCGCGTGGCCATGGTCTCCAAGCTGGGCCTCAAGGTCGACCCGATCGTGAACACCTTCCCGGAGACCGAGGGCACCGACTCCTCCCTGATCGGCCTGGAGAACGCCAACAAGCTGGCGAAGAGCGACATCGCCTTCACGTTCTACATGGACGAGAAGTCCCGCAAGACCGTCGAGGCCCAGCCGCTGTACGCGGCCATCCCCGCCGTGAAGAAGGACGCGCTCGTCTACAGCCACGACACGCCCTTCGTCACCGCCTCCTCGATGATCAACCCGCTGACGGTGCCGTACAGCATCGAGCGCTACCTCCCGATGATCGACAAGGCCGTCGCCAAGGCCGGGAAGTAATCACAGGTCCTCAGCGTGACCACTCTTTCCCAGACCGATCAAGGCCCCGCCGTCGCACGGCGGGGCCTTGGCCGGCATGTCATGGCCGCCGTCCTGTGCCTGGTCCTGCTGGCCCTGGCACTGCTCGCCAGCGTGATGTTCGGCAGCAAGCCGACGTCCGCCGGTGACGTCCTGAGGGTCGTCACCGGCGGCGGCGACGAGTACACCCGTACCGTCGTCGAGAGCCGCTACCCCCGCACCGTCCTGGGGGTGCTCGCGGGCCTCTGCCTCGCGGTCGCCGGCACCCTCATGCAGGGCATCACGCGCAATCCGCTCGCCGAACCGGGACTTCTCGGCATCAACGCGGGCGCGTCCGCCAGCATCGTCGCCGCGACCGCCTTCCTCGGAGCCTCCGGGCAGCGGGAGACGATCTGGTGGGCCCTCATCGGCGCCCTCCTGACCGGTGTCGTCGTCCATGTCGTCGGCACCGCCGGCGGCGGCGGTGGGCCGGTCCGGCTGGTGCTCGCGGGCGCGGTGCTCTCCGCCGTCCTCGCCGCCTTCATCCAGGCCGTCGCCCTGTCCAGGCCGCAGGTCTTCGACACCTACCGCTACTGGGTGGTGGGCGCGCTCGGCGGGCGCGGATTCGACGCCTTCTGGGCGGTCCTGCCGTTCGCCGCGGTCGGCTGCCTCCTCGCCCTGCTGCTCGCGCCGGGGCTCAACGCCATGGCCATGGGCGACGACAAGGCCGCCTCCCTCGGCATCAGCCCCGCCCGCGTCAAGGGCGCCGGCCTGCTCGCGGCGACGCTGCTCGCCGCGGCCGCGACGGCGGCCGTCGGGCCCATCGCCTTCGTCGGCCTCGCCGTCCCGCACGTCGTCCGGGCGCTCGTGGGCGCGGACTTCCGGGCCCAGATCCTCTTCACCTCCCTCGCGGGGCCGACGCTGCTGCTGTTCGCCGATGTCATCGGCCGGATCCTGCTGCGCCCGCAGGAACTCATGGTCGGGGTCGTCACCGCCTTCGTCGGTGCGCCCGCCCTGCTCTTCGCCGTTCGCCGTATGAGGGGAGCGGGATGAAGACCGCCGACCGGACCGACTCTCCGGACAGCCCGCAGGTGACGAAGCCGCGCGCGGTGCGGCCCGCGGGCCGCGGTGTGCTGCGGATCGGCCCCTGGGTCGCCGTACCCGTGCGCCGTACCACCGTCATCGCCGCCGTCGTCTCCCTGCTGCTGCTCTGTGCCGGCGCCGTGGCCACGCTGTCGATGGGCAGGCTCGGCATCGACCTGCCCGATCTGCCGTCGGCCCTCGCGGGCGAGGCCACCGGCAAGAACGCCTTCGTCCTGAACCGGCTGCGCGGCCCGCGGCTCGTGGTGGCCATCGCCACCGGCGCGGCCTTCGGCCTGTCCGGAGCCCTGTTCCAGTCCGTCACCCGCAATCCGCTGGGCAGTCCCGACGTCATCGGGCTCGGCGCCGGAGCAGGAGCGGGAGCGGCCGCCGCCGCCCTGTTCCTGCCCGACGTCATGCCGGTGGCCGTCGGCGCGCTGCTCGGCGCGATCCTCGCGATGACGGTCGTGTTCCTCGCCACCGGCACCGGGTTCCGCAGCCCGGGACGGCTCGTGGTGGCCGGCATCGGCGTGGCCGCGATGGCGACCGCGCTGACCCAGTACGTGGTGTACGCCGTCGAGCGCGACAAGGCCAGCGCCCTGACCGCCTACATCAACGGCAGCCTCTCCGCCCGCTCCTGGGAGGACGCGGCGACCATCTGGACGGTGCTGCTCGTCTCCCTGCCGTTCGCGGCGCTCCTCGCCCGGCCCCTGAGCATCGGCGAGATGGGAGACGACCTCTCCACCGGCCTGGGGGCCCGCCCGGGCCGGACCGCGACCTGGGCGGTCGCGCTGTCGATCGTCCTCTCCGCCGGAGCCGTCAGCGTGGCGGGGCCGATCGCCTTCATCTCCCTGACCGCGCCGCAGATCGCCAAGCGGGTCACCCGCAGCGGCGGCCCGCACCTGGTCATGTCCACCCTGCTCGGAGCGCTGCTGCTGGTCCTGGCCGACCTGACCGCGCAGCAGTTGCCGCTCTTCGACGACCTGCCCGTCGGCCTGTACACGATGGCCGTCGGCGGCGCGTACCTGGGCTATCTGCTGCTGCGCGAGTGGAGGCGTCCCGCCGCCTGACCGGGAGGGGCTCCGCCGGGGCCCGGGGCCGACATGCCCCAGGGGGTGTCCTGTCGATCAGGCCGCGAGCCCGGTCTGATCGACAAGACACCCGCTAGGCGGGCCCGAGCGGGTCGCCTACGCGCAGGTTCCAGCGCTCGGCGCGCCCGCTCAGGTGCACGGCCGTCAGGGCGCGTACGTCGAGCCGCCGGGCCGCCTCGTCCGGTGCCCCGAGGGCGTGGACGAGGGCCGCGCGGATCACGTCCGGTTCTGCCACGACCGTGACGCGCCCCGAGCCTGCCCGCAGTCCGTCGAGCCAGGCCCCGACCCGTATCCGCAACTCGCGCGAGGACTCCCCGCCGTGGGGGGCCGCCGTCGGGTCGGACAGCCAGACGCCGAGCGCAGCTTCCTCCGCGGCGGCGACGGCCGCGAGGGTCCGTCCCCGCCACCGCCCCATGGCGCAGCCTGCGAGTGCGGTCACCGGCTCCGCCGAGAGCCCGAGGGCCTCCGCCGTCCGGCGGCAGCGTGACGAGGGCGAGGTGTACGCGCGCGAGGACGGGTCGACGGCGGAGGCGGCGGACTCGGCCCGGGCGATTCCCTCGGGGTCGAGGGGACTGTCGTCGTCGAACCCGACGTCGCGCGGTGATCCGCTCGTGGCGGGGGAGATCAGCGTCAGCCGGACGGTCATCGGCTTCCTTCTCGGTCGGGTCCTGGGGCGGCGCCCAGGGTAGCGCCGGGCCGCCGGGCCGACCGCGCAGAGCCGGGGTCATCACCCCGGGGGCGCGCGAACGTGATTCAGGCCTCACGCCCTTGGCGGCGTACCCGGTGCGCGGTACGGTCGGGCGACATTTGAACAGCGTGACGACGGCGAGACGGAAGTCCGGTGAGAATCCGGCACGGTCGCGCCACTGTGAGCCGGGCCCCGCCCTTCCGATCCGGAGGCGGTGACACGGTGAGTCAGACCCGTGGACCGTCGTCCTGCACCACCGTCCGGGACGCGAGTTCCCGCAGGAGGTTCCATCATGGCCGAGGCTGTCGTCTCCGCAACCGTACCCGCCCCTTCCGTGGCCGTTCCGGCCCCGCTGCCCGTCCGGGCCGTTCTGCCCTGGGCGTTCTTCGTCGGCCTTCTCGCGCTGATCGCGTTGTACTTCGTGGGCGCCGAGCAGGGTGCCACGTCCCTGATCGCGGGCTCCGACGTGCACGAGTGGGTGCACGACGGTCGTCATCTGCTCGGCTTCCCCTGCCACTGAGAGGCGATACGCACATGCACGCCTCAACTGTCAGATCCCTGCTGGTCCGTGGCATGCTCGCGGGCCTGATCGCCGGTCTCCTCGCCTTCGCCGTCGCCTACGTGGTGGGTGAGCCCCCCGTGAACGGCGCGATCGCCGTCGAGGAGGCCCAGGCCGCCCAGGAGGCGCACGCCGCTCCCGGGGCCCACGCCGGCCACGGCGGCACGGCCGCCGCGGAAGCCGCGGAGGAAGAGGAGGAGGCGGTCAGCCGCCCCGTCCAGTCGACCTTCGGCCTGGCCACCGGTGTCCTCGTGTACGGGGTGGCGCTCGGCGGTATCGCCGCGCTCGCCTTCTCCTTCGCGCTCGGCCGCATCGGCCGGTTCAGCCCGCGGGCGACGGCGGCGCTCACCGCGGCGGCGGCCTTCACCACCGTCTATCTGGTGCCGTTCCTGAAGTATCCGGCCACGCCACCGGCCGTCGGCAATCCGGACACGATCGGGAAGCGCACCACGCTGTTCTTCCTGATGATCCTGCTCAGTGTGCTGCTCGCGCTGGCCGCGGTGATCGCGGGGCGGCGCCTCGCACCGCGACTGGGCAACTGGAACGCGACCCTGGTCGCGGCGGCCGGGTTCGTCGTCGTGACCGGTGTCGCCTTCGCGCTGCTCCCCGCGAACGACGACGCGGTCAAGGCGGGCTTCCCCGCCGCGCTGCTCTGGGAGTTCAGGCTGGCCTCGCTGGCCGTCCAGGCCGTGCTGTGGGCGGTGTTCGGCGTGGTCTTCGGCGCCCTCGCCCAGAAGGTCCTCGCCGTCCGGACGTCCACCGCCGACGCTCCGGCCCCGGTCGGGGCGCCGGTCCCGGGCTGACCGGCCACACGACCCGGCGCGGACCGCGCAGCGACCGCCCCGTACGCCCCGGCGTACGGGGCGGTTCCGCGTTCCCGGACGACTGCGGGCGGTCGAGCACCGTCGGGCCGCGGTACGGCCCCGACGGCCGCCGGCACCCGTACGTGGAGCGTTACGGCAGCCGGCCGCCGCGGCCGCCGCGGTCAGACGAGGCGCCGCATCCACCCGTGGGGGTCTTCGGCCCGGCCGAACTGGAGGTCCACCAGACGGCGGCGCAGGCGCATCGTCACCGAGTCCTCGGCGCCCGTGTCCGGGGCGACGACCTCGCCGTCGGTCCAGACGAGTCGCCCGACCGGGGTGACCGCCGCACCGGTGCCGCAGGCGAAGACCTCGCGGATCGCGCCGGTCCGCGCGCCCTCCTGCCATTCGGTGATCTCGACGGCCCGTTCCTCGACGTCGAGGCCCATCTCCTTGGCGAGGGCGAGGATGGACGCGCGCGTCACGCCTTCCAGGATGGTGCCGAGCTCCGGCGTGACGAGGCGGCCGTCGTCCGTGACGAAGAACAGGTTCATGCCGCCGAGTTCCTCGACGTACCGGCCCTCGGTGCCGTCCAGGAAGCAGACCTGGTCGCAGCCGTGCTCGCCGGCCTCCAGCATCGGCGCGAGGCTCGCCGCGTAGTTGCCGCCGCACTTGGCGGCCCCGGTGCCGCCGCGCCCGGCGCGGGTGTACTCCCTGGAGAGCCAGATCGAGACGGGCTTGACGCCGCCGGAGAAGTACGGGCCGACGGGCGAGGCGATCACCATGTACGTGACCTCGGCGGCGGGCCGCACACCGAAGAAGGCCTCCGAGGCGAACATGAACGGGCGCAGATAGAGGCTCTGTTCCTCACCGGTCGGCACCCACACCTCGTCGGCGCGGACGAGTGCCGTGACGGATTCGAGGAAGGCGGGCAACGGGAGCTCGGGAAGGGCCAGGCGCCGCGCGGAGCGGGCGAACCGCTCGCCGTTGGCCTCCGGGCGGAACGTCCAGACCGATCCGTCCGCGTGCCGGTAGGCCTTCATCCCCTCGAAGATCTCCTGCGCGTAGTGCAGGACCGCGGCTCCCGGGTGCATGGGGATCGGGGCGAACGGAACCACCACCGCGTCGTTCCACCCGCGGTCCGCCGTCCACACCGCGCGGGCCATGTGATCGGTGAAGTACTGGCCGAACTTGGGGTCGGTGAGGATCTCCGCGCGCCGCTCGGCACTCGTGGGAGCGGGGTTGGGCTGAAGCGTGAACCGCAGACTCATCGCGGGGGACCCTCTCGGTGGGCGCTCGGTAACGGCGCGTGCGTTCTCCATGATGGCTGACGGCTCGGCACCGTAACGGCCGACCGCCTTACGGTGCAAGAGAGTTGGGGAGCGGCAGAAGACGGAGCCCAGGGCGCCGGCGGCGGGGGTCACCGGCATCGGCCTCGCCGGGATCGAGGTGCCGCGCACCTCGTCGGGACTCGACGACGACCGGGCCGGGACCCCCACCACCCGCCTCACATCCGTCGCTCCCGCTCCCACGCCTCCGCGAACATCTCGTGCAGCGGGGCCGTCGGCAGCAGCCGTACGAACGGGGAGCGGAGTTGGTTGCCCCACATCGGGCGGACCCGGTGGCTCGCCAGCTTCACCTTCTCCAGGGGAAGGTGCGGGGACTTCAGCTCGGTCCACTCGCCGGGCAGGAACAGGGTCCGGCCCGCCCGTGCCCGCTTGGCCTCCAGCACCGCTCCGGTGGCGAGGAGTTCCGCCCGGACCTCCGCGTGCCGCTTGGTCGTCCAGCCGTTCCACCTGCGGACGTTCCGGTCGGTGGGCGCGGCCAGCGTCGCGAGCTGCAGGTACAGGGCGGCGGCGTCGGTCCCGGCGCCGAGCTCGTCGGCCGCGCGCGCGACCAGCTCCGGGCAGGACTGCCGGGGGTCCGCCTCGTACGCGCCGTCCGGTACGGCTCCGGAACCGGCCCGCAGCATCATCCGGTCGAGCCCGCCGCCGGCGAGCAGCGGTGCCACCCGGTCCAGTTCCTCCGCGAGGTCGGTGGTCTCGCGGACCCGGCGCCACACCTCGGGATCGGCGGCCTCGGCGGGCCGCAGGAAGGCGTTGCCGCCGGGTGCGCACACCACCAGGGGGCCGGAGTCGTACGCCGTCATGGCCGGCATCTCGCCCTCCTCCTTCCGTCGGTCGAGGGACACGGGCAGCGTCGCGGGCCCGAACCGCTCGGCGATCCGCGCCGAGGTGTCCTGGACGCGCCCGCCGGGCAGCTCGACGAGGAGCTCCGGACGGGACAGTTCGGCCCGCAGCCGCTCGTGGAGGGCCGTCGCGCCGGCCGTCGCGGGGTCGCCGACGGGCCGGTCGGTCCACGCCCAGACCAGTGCACTCGCGATCCGCTCGATCGCGAGGCCGACCGGGGTGCCGTAGGGCAGCTCGGGTCCCGCCGGCGGCAGGGCCCTCACCTCCACGCCCAGGCCGTACCGGGGTGCCGCGAGGTCCCAGTCGACCGCGGGTACGGTCGTGTCCCCGGCGGCCTCGTAGCCGCCCGCGAGGCGTCGTGCCCACACCTCGGAGAGGCCGAGGTCGGCCTCCAGGGTGTCGGCCGCCTCGTCGTGCACGGCGGCCAGCCCGCCGATCCGCTCCCGCCACACCTCCGCCATGCGCTCCACGGCCGCTCCGACTCCGCCGGGCCGCCACAGCTCGGCCGGGTCGTCGGGCAGCGCGGCCGCGAGGACGGCCCTCCGGCCGGCGCCGCCGAGGCGCGCGCGGAGCTCCTCGTAGGCCTCGGCCGTCATCGGACTTGCCTTGTACGGCGCCTTGCGGGCGAGGGCGCGGTCCTCGTCCCGGTCGGCGCGGCCGACGAGTCCGGCCACCACGAGCCGGGCCACGGGCCGTCGTACGCCCGTCAGTTCGGCGAACCGCGCCGCGGCCGACTCCGGTACGGGGAGGGGTCCGTGGGCGTCGATCGCCGCGAGGAGGGCCCGCAGCCGGGCCGCGTCGTCCCGGTCCACCCTGACGAGCCGGGCGTCGGCGACCGCCGCCGGCACGGGGTCGTCGTCCGTCGCCTCGGCGGCGGGGGCGACGAACCAGCAGGCCTGCCCTGCGTCCCACCGCGCGGCGGACGCCACGGCGGTCCCGCCCTCCCTGAGTCCGTCCAGGGGCCCTGACCCGGGCGTACGGCCGACCCACCACCGGCCGCCCTCGCGGGCGAACGGCTGGTCGGCCCAGGTCTCCAGGAGCGCGCGCAGGGCGGCCCGCTCCGGGTCGGGGGTCGGTGCGACCGCCGCACGCCAGGCGACGGCGTCGATCGCGCCGAGCAGCTGCGACCAGTCGTGCGGCAGGGAGGGCGGCGAGAGCCGCCGGACCTCCTCCACGATCGTCCCGGCCAGGCAGGCGCCGTCGGCGGCGAGCGCGCTCAGGGTCGCGGGCTGGGCGACGTCCCGGCTCCGCCGCCAGGTGTCGCCCTTCCCGTCCACGACGAGGCCGCACAGCGCTGGCATCAGCTCGGTGTCCGGCACCGCGCGGCTCGGCAGGACGGGCGGCGCCTCGGCGAGCAGGGTGACGCGCCGGTGCAGGGCGCGCCGTCGCTCCTCCACGCGGGCGGCACGCTCGGCCACCGCGACGACGGCCTCGACCAGAGCCGGGGCGGTGACCTCGGGCAACTCCCGTGCCACGGCATCGCGCAGTGCCTCCGCGCCGTCGAGGGCGGCGGCCAGGAGGGTGTCGGCCGTCGTCTGTTCCACGGTCCGCAGCGCCTTGGAACCGCCTGTGTCCCTGGTCCGCAGCAGGTACCAGAAAGCGGGCGGCAGGGCCACACCGTGGGAGACGGTGGCGCGCCGGGCCGGCGTCACGCGCGGGTGGGCGGGCGAGTGGTGGCCGTCCAGCTCCCACAGCAGGACGCCGTCGGCGGCGTACGCGCGCACGCCCGTACGGGTCTGCGCCTCGGCGAGGACGACGTCCTCCACGGCGCCCTCCGGCGCCGCCCAGAGGCCCCAGGGCTCCTGTCCGGGCCGGTCGATGTCGAAGCGGGCCTTGCGCCCGTCGATGCTCTCCAGGAGGTAGTGGTCCGGCGCGTTGTCGCGGTAGCGGGTGCGGAACAGCACCCGGGTGCCGACGAGTCCGTCCCGGCTGCCCAGCGAGGAGTCGGTCATGCCGGCGGGCAGCGGCGCGAGCTGCAGCGCCTCACGGGCCAGGGTCTTGTCCGCCTCGGACGGCTCCAGGGCCGGATCGGTGCTCGCGGGGCGGCCCGGGAAGTCGGGCAGCGGTGTCGCGCCCTGCCGTTCGCCGGTGACCGGGTCGACGACCTCCCACGGCCGTCGCCCGTAGACGGCGTTGGTCCAGATCCGGGCGCCGTCGCCGAGCTGCAGCTCCTCCCGGTCGATGCCCTCGGTGCCGCCGGGCCGGGTCACCCGGAGACCGCCGTGCCGCCCGCCTCCGTCGGCGGTCTCGAACTGGAAGCCGTACGCCCCGTCCAGGCTGCCGCCGAAGGGGACGAGGCCGCCCCGCTCCTCCGGGGTGAACGGCTCCTCGGGGCGGTCTGCCCAGACGGCGGTGTCGCAGGAGTACGGGCGCGGCTCGACGCTCCAGCTGACGAGGAACGAACCGCCGACGTAGTGGACGGCGAACATCGTCGCGTTCTCCGGCACCGTGAACCGGCAGGAGCCGCGCACTCCGTCCGGGGCGACGGCGACGGCGCGGTCGCGCCCGAAGACGGTGAGCACGGGCCAGGTGCTGGTCACCCCGGCCACGCCGGGGAGTCCGGCGGCACCGATCGCGTCGACCGCGCTGAGCGGGTCGGCCGCGGCGAGCGGATCGGCCGCACCTTCCGTCTTCGGCTTTCCGGCCGCACCGACGGCGTCGGCCGGGTCCGTGGCGTCGGCCGCGAACTCCTCGTACACGGCTTCGAGCGCGGGCCAGGCGAGTTCCTCCGGCAGGCCGGCCGCGAGCGAGCGCCGCAGCGCGCCGCCGGCGGACGCGCCCGCGAGGGCGTCGCCGATCCCGCCGAGTGCCGTCACCGTCGGCCGGTCGAGGAGGGTCTCCAGCTCGGCGACGGACTCCTCGGCGCCCGCCATGCCGCCGCCCCCGACGGCGTCGACGAGCTTGCCGACCCGCACGGCCACCTCGTGGGCGATGCCCTCGTTGCCGGGGAGCAGAGTCACGGCCGATCCGGGCTTGCGGGCGGGTGCTCCGTACCAGGTGGGCTTCAGGCGGGCGTGCACGGTGCCTTCGAGGCGCGGGCCGAACACCGGGTCGGCGGCGAGGGCGCCGAGGTCCCGCCGGGACCGCTCCCCCCAGAAGCGCATCCGGGTCGCCGGGCCGGGGTCGACGACGGTGACGCCGGCGGCCAGGCAGGCGTCCAGGACGTCGGCGTCGAAGCCCTGGTAGTGGTGGCGGGTGGTGTGCAGGGTCACGGCGTCGCTCGCGGCCCGCAGACGCGGCCCGAGCCTGCCCACGAGGTCGAGGAACTCGGGCGGCAGCTGCTGGCGCGTGACTCCGCCGCCGGACGCGCGCGTGTACTGGTACATGTGGACGAAGTGGCCGACCCACTGGTGCAGTCCGCCCTCCGGCACGAGCCGTCCGGCTTCCATCGCCTCCGTGGCGCCGCACCCGATCAGGACCCGCAGCCAGGCCCCGCCGTCGGTGACGCTCTCGGGGAAGACCTCGACGAGTCCGGCGGCGGTCTCGTCCGTCGGCGGGTGTGCCGTCAGGACCGGCTCCGCGCCGGCGAGAAGGGCGTCCGGCACGGACTTCTTCCGGGTGACCGACAGGATCGTGCCGACCACGCGCGCGACCTCGTCGTCCTTGTGCCCGGCGGCCTTGGCGGAGGCCCGGACCCGGCGCACGAGGTCGGCCGGGAGATCGGCCTTCGAACCGGCCCAGGCGGTCAGGAACGCTCCGAGCGCGGCGTACGCCTCGACCGGTTCGAGCGATTCGGCGAGGAACTTCTGGTGGGCCCCGAACTCCTTGGCGGGCATGGCCCCGCCCCCGGCGAACAACAGGCCGTTGGCCCGGCGGTAGGCCGGATCCACGGCCAGCCCGTGCTCGGCCTCGGCGGCCCGAGCGGCCACGTACGCCCGGCCGCCGGGGCGGCTCCCGTAACCGATCAGCCGATGCCCGACGGTGTCCCAGAACCACGGCAGGTGCGCGGTGGGCAACTGCCGCGCCCTCCACGCCATGGCGTCGACGAACGCGCCGGGCTTCGTCCAGGACCGGCCGAGTTCGGCCCCCATGGCCTCGTTGAGGTCGCGGGCCGCCGCCGCGGCGTCCGGGTCATGGGCGGCGACCCAGTCGGCGTACGTGGTCGAGACGTGCGTGCGGCCCTTGGCGGGCACCAGGGCTTCGAGCGAGGCGATCATGGCTGGATCGTCGCACGCACCACTGACAGGCCCGAAACGGCGGGGTGTTCACCGTGGGACGGGGGCGCGCGCCGCACGTCCCCGTCCCGAGAGACGCACCACCGCACCGGCTCGTGCCGGGGCGGGCCCCAGGTCGCACCGGCTCCCGCGGGGACGGTCCCACCGTCGTACCGGCTCCCGGAGGAGCGGGTGGGAGGCGTTCGTTCTGGGAGCGCTCTCAGAGGGTGGGGGCTACAGATATCCTGATCCACGGGAACGCACACCGCACGCGGACACCCCAGACGCACCCACGCAGCCGAGGAGCGCACGCCTTGCCCGAGCAGACCACGGGGCCCCGCCCCACGCTGGAAGCCGTCGCCGCTCGCGTCGGCGTGTCCCGCGCCACGGCCTCGCGGGTCGTCAACGGGGGCGCGGGAGTGCGGCCGCCGCTGGTCGAGAAGGTACGCAGGGCGGTCGACGAGCTCGGTTACGTGCCCAATCACGCGGCCCGCACGCTGGTCACCCGGCGCAACGGCGCGGTGGCGGTGATCATCGCGGAGCCCGAGTTCCGGATCTTCTCGGACCCGTTCTTCGAGCAGCAGGTACGGGGCATCAGCCGGGAGCTGACCGCGCACGACGCCCAGCTGGTGCTGCTGTGGGTGGAGGGTCCGGGGGACCACGACCGGATCGCCCGCTATCTCGGGGGCGGGCACGTCGACGGCGCGCTGGCCTTCTCGCTGCACAACGACGACGCGCTGCCGGCCGTCATCGACCGGACCCGCATCCCGGTGGTGTACGGCGGGCGGCCGGCTCCCGGTACGAGTCCGGCCGTGCCGTTCGTCGACTGCGACAACCGCGGGGGCGCCCGTGAGGCGGTGCGGCATCTGGTGGATCTCGGCCGCCGGAACATCGCCCACATCTCAGGGCCGGACGACCAGACGTCCGCACTCGACCGCCTCCACGGATACCGCGACGTTCTGGTCGACGCCGATCCCACACTGCTGTCCCGGGGCGACTTCACCGAGGAGAGCGGCGCCCGCGCGATGGCGGAGCTGCTCGACCGGCGGCCCGATGTCGACGCCGTGTTCGTGGCCAACGACCTGATGGCCTCGGGCGCGTTGCTGACGCTGCGCGAGCGCGGTGTGCGGGTGCCGGAGGACGTGGCGGTCGTGGGCTTCGACGACATGGCCTCGGTGGTGCGCAGGACGTCCCCGTCCTTGACCACCGTGCACCAGGACATCGAGGACATGGGCCGGCTGATGGTGAAGCTCCTGATGCGACTGCTCGACGGAACGGGGCCCGTGCCCCCCGCGTCCGTCATCACTCCGACGTCGCTCGTGCTCCGCGACTCGGCCTGAACCGGCGGACGGGGACGGCGGGAGCATACGGGACGGCGGGCCGGGTGAGGAGGAACCCGGCCCGCCGCTCCGCTCTCCGGGAGCTCGGACGGTCAGTCGTACGGGATGACCACCACCGACCGGTCCGTGCCCGTCTGGACGCGCGAGTCGCCGTTGCCGATCGCGCTCCAGACCTCCAGGCGCACCGTGCCGCCGGTCAGGTTGCCGAGTGTTCCGGTGGCGGACTTGAGACCGCGGGACTGGGCGTACTCCTCCCAGCCGGTCACCGGGTCGGTGGCGAAGTAGTGGTACGTCTCCGTCCGTTCGAAGGTGCCGTCACCGGTGAGGTCGTAGCTGATCCGGGCCTGCTGGCCGAGGCCGACGGCCGTGCCGGCGTCGATCTGGAGGCGGAAGGCGGTGGAACCGCCCGCCTTCAGGGTGCCGTTGACTCCCCTGGCCTCGTAGACGACCGGCCGGTTGGGGGTGCCGTCGTGGTTGCCGCCCTGGGCGGAGAGGACGGTGTCGCTGCCCGCCGTGGCGCCGGTGGCCGTGGTGAGCGCGCCGCCCGTGCGGAGCTGGAAGGTGTTGCCGGTGGACGGCCCCGGGTCCGGGTCGGGATCGGTGCCGCCCGTACCCGTGCCGCTGGCGGTGGAACGCGCGGGCACGGAAAGGGACTTGCCGTCGGAGAAGGTGACGGTGCGGGCGCTGGTGCCGTGGTTGTGGGCGACGTACGTCCGGGTGCCTCCCTTGCTGAAGACGGCGGAGGTGGGGATGGATCCGGTGACCGTCGCGTCGGGGGCTCCGAGCGTGTCGAGTGCGGTGAGCCAGTGGTAGGTGTGGGCCTTGGACTCGCCCGCCTCCGGGGTGTAGCCGGCGTTGCCCGCGTCCCACTTGGCCTTGGCCGCTGCCGGGTCGGCGAAGGACTGGAACTCCCAGAGGATGTCGCGCCATTCGACGGCGGGGCCGGGGTTCTCCCGTTCCATCTCGGCGATGTTGCGGCGGACGGCGTCCTTGTGTCCGCCGAGGTGGAGTGAACCACCGGTCACCGGGAGGACGTTGATGCCGTGGATCTCCTCGGGGTTGGCGGTCCACCAGGTGGCGTAGGCGGCTCCGCTGCCCCAGACCATGCCGACGGTGTCGTGCTGGAAGGCGCCGGGGAAGACCTGCTGGTCGGCGTCGAACCAGTACTGGGCGATGGCCTCGCCCTCGGTGGTGAGCAAGTACGTTCCGAGGTCGCGGAGCTGGGTGTTGCCGGTGGCCGACCCCCAGAGGACGAGTGCGGCACTGAGGTTGGTCGACTCGGAGGAGGACTCCTGGTTGTTGCCGGCGGCGAAGCCCTGGTGTCCGCTGGCCCAGCTGTGTCCGGCGTAGACGTCGAAGCCGCGGAGGAACGGGAAGGCGGTGTCGGTGCGGCTGGGGTTGGCGGTGTCGCGGACCAGGGTCTTCACCATCGCGCCCCAGGCGGAGTCCGCGGCCCATCCCGCGTCGTACTGGGCGACGATCGCGGCGGCGTACACGTAGTAGCCGTAGTGGAAGTGGTGGTCGTTGAGTTCGGTGTCGCTGCCGTACGAGGCCGGGTAGCCGGTGAGGGTCTTCCAGGCCGTGTCGTACGAGAACTCGCTGGCGCCGCCGGCCGTGAACCAGTCCTGGAGCCGGCCCTTGATCTGGCCGAGGAGCTTGTCACGGAGCGCGGTCTCGCCGATCTGGTCGGCGAGCGGCACCAGTTGGGCGAGCTTGCCGAGGGCCTTGCCGGTCCAGTAGGTTTCGACGGCCCCGGAGAAGGGGTCGGCGGAGTTCGCGACCTCGTTCAGATAGCCGCGCAGGCGGGCGGTGTCGACGCCGCTGCCGCCCGGAAGTCCGGGCAGGGTGGCGGCCGCCTTCTGACTGGTGGTGAACGAGGCCGACTCCCGGACCTTCATGGTGCCGCGGGGGGACACGTAGGTGTACGGGGTGAGCGGGTCGGTGGTGTTCAGCCACTGGTGACGGTAGAGCGCCTGGAGGGCGCCGCGCTCGGTGCCCTCCTTCGCCTCGGTGGTGAGGGCGTAGGTGGCGCGGACGGTGCCGGTGTCGTAGCTCCAGTTCACGGTGGATCCGGTGACGAAGCTGTAGGCGTACTTGCGGTAGGTGGCGAGCGCGTCGGTGGAGGGCAGGACGGCGACGGAGAAGTAGTCCTTGCCGCCGAGCCCGGCGGTGATGCTGGAGCCGGAGACGGTCCAGTCGGTGCCGCTGGGAGCGAAGAGGGCGTAGTGGTGGCCCGCGACGGTGATGCCGAGGACGTTGCCCTGGTCGGCGAAGACGGCGGGCGTGCCGGCGGTGGTGACCCTGGCGTCGCCGCCGGTGCCCTTGGCGTACACGAAGGGCATGCCGTGGCCGATGGTGGTGCGCAGCGTGCGGGCGCCGTCGGACCAGTAGGGGGTGACGGTCCAGTCGGACCAGGCGTCGGCCTTGGTGTCGGGCGAGTTGAGCCCGGTGAGGCCGAGGGTGAGGTCGGCCTTGTGGGCGAACTCGTACTGGCGCCCGTCGCCGACGACGGCGGGGGTGGTCGGGTAGCCGAGTTCGAGGCCGCCGGCGACGGCCTGGTAGGTGAGGGGGTGGCCGTACATGGGAGTGGAGTACGGGTTGTCCCCGTAGCGCTGGAAGGCGAGGGAGGACCACCAGTCGTTGGTGGGGACCGGCTTGCCCTGGGCGGCGGCGGTGACCTTGGGGGTGACCGGGGCGCCGGTGTTGGTGGTGGGGCCGGATGTTCCGGCGGGGCGGGTGTCGGAGTAGCTTCCGGCGCCCGTGGGCACGGTGGCCGCTGCCGCGGGGGCGGCGGCGGGGCCGAGTCCCAGGGCGGCGAGGGCGGAGACCAGGACCAGCGCGGCGGCCGGCCTTGTGCGGGGGGCTGGCATGTACGGCACCTCATGTCGTTCGCGACGAGTGGGGCACGGAGGGGATGCGCGGGGAGAGGGGATGCGCGGGGAGTGGGGGCGATCTCGCGGTGGACGCTTGGGCGAACGCTGCGAGAGAGCGCTCTCAAGACGCCGGAAACGTAAAACCGCCGAAACACGTGTGTCAAGAGGTTGAACACAGGCCGGACTTGACGGCTCTTCCCGTCCGTTACGCCTTCGAGCCTTGACGGATGGGCTCCGCCCCAGGCACGCTCCCCCCGCACGCTTGAGAGCGCTCTCAGTCGCTCTCGCTCGTTCCGGAGCCAAGGGAGGCTTCCCATGCCCATCGCCCGAGCCGCCGTCACGACCACCGCCGCCAGGAGAGCCGTCGTCCGCCTGGGGGCGGTCGCACTCACCGGCGCCCTGCTCGCCGCCTGCGGAGGTGCGTCGGACGACACGTCCACCGACGGCGCGGGAGGCGAGGTCACCCTCACCGTCGACCTGTTCGGCTCCTTCGGGTACAAGGAGGCCGGGCTCTACGCCGAGTACGAGAAGCTCCACCCCGGTGTCACCATCAAGCAGACGGACACCGAGGACGAGGCCGACTACTGGAAGTCCCTCCAGACCCGGCTCGCCGGCGGGGCCGGCCTCGCCGACGTGCAGGGCATCGAGGTGGGCCGGATCGCCTCCGTCACCCAGCAGCAGGCCGACCGGTTCGAGGACCTCAGGAAGTACGGCGCGGACTCCCTCAAGGACCAGTTCGCCCCGGCGAAGTGGGCCGCCGCCGGCGGCAAGGGCGGCGAGGTCCTCGGCCTCGGCACCGACGTCGGGCCCGAGGCGATGTGCTACCGCACCGACCTCTTCAAGCAGGCCGGGCTCCCCACCGACCGCGCGGAGCTCGCCAAGAAGTGGTCCACCTGGGACGGCTACCTGGCCCTCGGGAAGCAGTACAAGGCGAAGGCCACCGGCAAGAGCGCCTGGATCGACAGCACCGGCAGCCTCTACTCGATCATCATCGGGCAGGAGAAGGAGCGGTACTACGACGCCTCCGGGAAGCTGATCTGGGAGAGCAACCCCGCGCTGCGCAACGCCTGGGACCACGCCGTCCAGGCGGCCCAGGACGGGCTGACCGCCAAGCTCGACCAGTGGTCCCCGCAGTGGAACCAGGCCTTCGCCGCCGGTTCCTTCGCCACCATCCCCTGCCCCGCCTGGATGCTCGGCTACATCAAGGGCCAGGCCGGTGAGGCAGGCAAGGGCAAGTGGGACGTCGCCACGCTCCCCGGCGGCGCCGGCAACTGGGGCGGCTCGTACCTGGCGGTGCCGAAGGCCGCGAAGCACAAGAAGGAGGCATACGAGCTCGTCAAGTGGCTCACCGCTCCCGAGCAGCAGACGAAGCTCTTCCAGAAGCAGGGCAACTTCCCCTCCGCCACGGGCGCGATCGAGAAGGTCTCCGGCGCGAAGGACCCGTTCTTCTCCGACGCCCCCATCGGGCAGATCTTCGGCGACGCGGCGAAGGCGGCCCCGGTCCAGGTGCTCGGCGTGCACGACCAGAACATCACGACGCAGATCACGAACGCGCTGAGCGAGGTCGAGCGGAAGGGGACCTCGCCGGACAAGGCCTGGTCGAACGCGAAGAAGGGCGTCGAGAACACCATCGGCTGACCCCCGCCGACACCCCTCCTCCCCACGTCTCCTCCACTCCTCCGAAGGGCCGCGCCGTGACCCTCACCGCATCCGAGACGCCGGCCCCGCCGAAGCCGGTCCCGCCGCCCGCGCGGCGGGGGTCCGCCCGGCGGGCCTGGCAGTCGTTCTCGCCGTACGCCTACCTCGCCCCGTTCTTCACCCTGTTCGTCGCCTTCGGGCTCTTCCCACTGCTCTACACGGCCTTCGTCTCGCTCTACCGGGTGGAGCTCCAGACGCCCGGCGACATGGAGTGGCGCGGCCTCGGCAACTACACCGCGCTCTTCGGAGACGAGTACTTCTGGCTCTCACTGCGCAACACGTTCACCATCGGTGTGCTCTCCACCGTGCCGCAGCTCGTCATGGCACTCGGACTCGCGCATCTGCTGAACTACAAGATGCGCGGCCGCACCTTCCTGCGGACCGCGGTCCTCCTGCCGTACGCGACGTCGGTGGCCGCCGCCACCCTCGTCTTCGCCCAGCTCTTCGGGCGGGACTTCGGTCTGATCAACTACGCGCTCGGCCTGGTCGGCATCGACCCCGTCGACTGGCAGAACGGCACGCTCGCCTCGCAGATCGCCGTGTCGACGGTCGTCATCTGGCGCTGGACCGGCTACAACGCGCTGATCTACCTGGCCGGCATGCAGTCGATCCCCCATGAGCTGTACGAGGCCGCCGCGATGGACGGGGCCTCGCGGTGGCGCCAGTTCTTCCACGTCACGCTGCCGGGTCTGCGGCCCACGATCCTGTTCACCGTCATCGTCTCGACGATCGGCGCGACCCAGCTGTTCGGCGAGCCGCTGCTGCTCGAAGGGTCCGTCTCGGGCGGCATCTCGCACCAGTACCAGACGCTCGGCCTGTACATGTACGAGCAGGGCTGGGGCTTCTTCCATCTGGGCCGGGCCGCCGCCATCGCCTGGGTGATGTTCCTGCTCATCGTGGTGCTCGTCGGGGTCAACGCCCTGATCGCGCGCCGCCGTTCCCGCAAGGAGGCCGGCCGATGACCGCACCCGGTTCCACCGTGACGCGAAGCCCCTCCCGGGCCGGTCGCACGCCCGGCTCCACCGTGACACGAGGCCCCTCCCGGGCCGGCCGCACCCTGCACGCGGGCCCGCTCGCGTACGGGATCCTCATCGTCGCCGTCCTGTTCTCCGCGTTCCCCTTCTACTGGACGATCGTCGCGGCGAGCCGCTCCAACGCCGACCTGGCGAAGGTGCCGCCGACGCTGCTGCCGGGCCCGAACCTGATCCGCAACTTCGAGGCGGTCCTCGAAGAGGCGGACATCGGCAAGGCACTGCTCAACTCCCTCATCGTGTCCGGCTCGATCACCCTCGGCACCGTGCTGTGCTGCACGCTCGCCGGCTTCGCCTTCGCCAAGCTCCGTTTCCGGGGCCGGGGCGCGCTTCTGGCGATCACGATCGGCACGATGATGATCCCGCCGCAGCTGGGCGTGATCCCGCTGTTCATGCTGATCGCCGAGCTGGGCTGGGTGAACCAGCTCCAGGCGGTGATCCTGCCGGGCCTGGTGTCCGCGTTCGGGGTGTTCTTCATGCGCCAGTACCTGGTGCAGACGCTGCCGGACGAGCTGATCGAGGCGGCGCGGGTCGACGGCGCGTCCACCGCCCGCATCTTCTGGTCGATCGTGGTGCCGATCGCCCGGCCCGGCATGGCCGTCCTGGGCCTGCTGACCTTCATGGCCGCCTGGAACGACTTCTTCTGGCCCGTCGTCGCCCTCACGTCCTCCGAGCCCACGGTCCAGGTCGCCCTGCGCCAGCTCGGCGGCGGATACGTCCACGACCAGTCCGTGATCATGGCGGGCACTCTGCTCGGCACCCTGCCGGTACTCCTGGTCTTCGGCCTGCTGGGCCGGCAGATCGTCGGCGGCATCATGCAGGGCGCGGTCAAGGGCTGACCCCGCCGCCCCGCCCGGCCCCGACGGCACCGCTCCTCCCATCCCCCAGACCTCTCACTCCAGGGAGTTCCCATCCCATGACCGCGCTCGACGCCCGTACCGACACGACGACCGTCCTCCGCTTCCCCGAGGGCTTCCGCTGGGGCACCGCCACGGCCGCCTACCAGATCGAGGGGGCGGCGGGAGAGGACGGCCGCACTCCCTCCATCTGGGACACCTTCAGCCGTACGCCCGGCAAGGTGCGCAACGGTGACACCGGTGACATCGCCGCCGACCACTACCACCGGGTCGACGAGGACGTCGAGTTGATGCGGCGGCTCGGCGTGACCGACTACCGCTTCTCGATCGCCTGGCCCCGGGTGCAGCCCACCGGGCGCGGCCCCGCCGTGCGCAAGGGGCTGGACTTCTACCGGCGGCTCGCCGACCGTCTCCTCGACGCCGGGATCCGCCCGGTGGCGACGCTCTACCACTGGGACCTCCCGCAGGAGCTGGAGGACGCCGGCGGCTGGCCGCAGCGGGACACCGCGTACCGGTTCGCCGAATACGCGGCCATCATGGCGGACGCCCTCGGCGACCGGGTGGCGACCTGGACCACGCTCAACGAGCCCTGGTGCGCCGCCTTCCTCGGCTACGGCAACGGCGTGCACGCCCCGGGCCGCACCAGCGCCCTCGCCTCGCTCCGGGCCGCCCACCACCTGAACCTGGCGCACGGGCTCGCGGCGCGCACCCTGCGCGGGGCGCTGCCCGGCACGTCCGAGGTGTCGCTCACCCTCAACCTCCACGCGGTGAGGCCCTGCTCGCAGGCGCCGGAGGATCTGGACGCGGCGCGCCGGATCGACGCGGTCGGCAACCGCATCTTCCTCGACCCCGTCTTCCACGGCAGGCTCGCGGAGGACCTGGTCCGCGACACGACGTCGGTCACGGACTGGTCCTTCGTGCGGGACGGCGATCTCGCGACGGCGGCCGCGCCGATCGACTCGCTCGGCATCAACTACTACTCCCCCTCGGTCGTCGGGGCGGGCAGCTCGGAGTCGCCCTCGCCGTGGGCGGGCGCGGAGCGGCACGTCCGGTTCGAGCCGGCCCCGGGGCCGCGCACGGCGATGGACTGGCCGGTGGACGCGGACGGTCTGCACGAGCTGCTGATCCGGCTGCGGGACGAGCTGCCGGACGTACCGCTGGTGATCACCGAGAACGGTGCGGCGTACGACGACTACGCCGACCCCTCGGGCAACGTGAAGGACCCGGAGCGGGTGGCGTACCTCCACGCGCATCTGGCGTCCGTGCACCGCGCGCTCGCGGACGGGGCCGATGTCCGGGGGTACTTCCTGTGGTCGCTCCTGGACAACTTCGAGTGGGCGTACGGCTACAGCAAGCGGTTCGGCATCGTGCACGTGGACTTCGCGACGCAGCGGCGGACGCTGAAGGACAGCGCCCGCTGGTACGCGGAGGTCATCGCGCGCGGGGGCCTGGCCGAGGCCTGACGGGCGGGCCGGCGTGACCCGGGCCGGCTACTTCCGCAGCGCGCCGGCCACGAAGGCCCGGGTCCACGGGACGGCGGATTCGACGGGGATGTACTCCGAGTCCGCCGGGAAGAAGTCCACGACGCCCGCCGCGCCGTAGTTCGCCCAGAAGCAGGTGGTCATCGGGAAGGTGTCGGTGACGTTCTGCCGGCACTTCACGACGAGGGTGCTGCTCGTGACGGTCCGGGGCTTGCCGGTGAAGTTGCGGCCGTAGCCCGTGGCGAGGTCCACGGACGCGTCGAAGATCCTGTTCAGCGCGGCGGTGGGGTCGGGCACGTTCTCGTACAGGTGGGTCCTGGCGGTGAACATGGGCGCCGACGCCGACATGGTGCCCTTGCGGAGGACGTTGCGCGGGCTGCCGAAGCAGGACACCTCGCCGGCGATGTCCTGGCTGTCGCCCTCGATCTCCTTGAGGCCGTCGTCCCCGGTGACGCTCATGTCGAGGTCGCTGCCGTAGTGGAAGCCGCCGTCGCCCTCGTCGCAGACGAGGCCTTCCAGTTCCGGGACGGCGATGGCCGTGTAGCGGATGCCGGGATCGGCGGCGAGCTTCCCGGCGGCCGGGGAGGTCCCGGCCTCTCCGCCGCCGGTGGCCGGGCCGCCGGAGGAGTGTCCCGCCGACACCTTCCCGGCCGGGGGCCGCTCCGTCGATCCCACGGCGTCCGTCGGCTCGGTGGAGCCGCAGCCCGTCAGCGTCACCGCCACGGACGAGGCGAGAACCGCCGAAGCCACGACTGCCCGAAACCTGCTCATGTGCCGACTCCCCCGCGAGGCGCACGTGCCGCTCCGATGACGGCACCCTGTGGATGACCACGATGGTCGATCAAGATCGCGGCGATCCTACGGGGAACGCGAGGGGGTGCCGCGCCACCCCCCTCGGGTACGCGGCACCCCCGGTCACTATTCGGCCAGGGTCAGAGGCGCTGCCACAGCGCCGGGACGTTCGGCGGCTGCCAGCCCGCCTGGGCCTGGTGGCCCTGGAGGCAGCGGTAGCTCGCACCGCCGTACGTGACCACGTCCCCGGCCGCGTAGACCTTTCCGGCCGCCCAGGTGCCGCCCGGCTCCGGCTCGCCCGGGCCGGGCCCGGGGTCGGTACCGGTGGTCTTCAGCGTGAGCCCGTAGTTCTGGAGCAGCGGGTTCAGTGGCTGGAAGAAGGTGGTGCCGCCGCTGGAGCAGTTCCCGGAACCGCCGGACGTGACGCCCTGGGCCTGGCTGCCGGAGATGTACGAGCCTCCGGAGTCGCCGGGCTCGGCGCAGACGGTCGTACGGGTCACCCCGGAGATGGTGCCCTCGGGGTAGGTGACGCTCGTGTTGTGCTGCTGCACGGTGCCGCAGTGCCAGCCGGTGGTCGAGCCGGAGCGGCACACGGAGGAGCCGACGGGCTGCAGCACCGAGCCGGTCACCTGGACGTTCGCGCCGCCCGAGCCCTTGACGTAAGGGGTGGAGGTCCAGTTGGTGTTGGCGGCGACCCAGGCCATGTCGTTGCCGGGGAAGACCGAGCCCTGGAAACTGCCCTGCGCCACCTGGTTGAAGCCGCTGGTGGTGGTGCCCGCCCGGCCGCAGTGACCGGCGGTGGCGAAGCCCTGGGTGGTGCCCCGCGTCACCGCGAAGCCGACCGAGCAGCGGCCGCCGCCGCCCATGTAGTACGCGTCGCCGCCCCGGATGTCGTACAGGGGGCGGGGTGCCTGGCCGGTGCGGACGACGCGCACCAGCTCACGCGGCACGCCGGTGGCCCGCACGAGCCGCGCCCCGGCGCCCGCCCTGGTCTCCTCGACGACCAGGACGTTGGCGCGGACGTCGACGTATCGGACGGGCGCGTCGGTGCCGGCCGTCCGGTCGAGACGCTGCTTGGCGCGTTCCAGGGCGGTCAGACTGTGCGTCACGAGCCGGGCCCGCGCACCCGTGGCCCGGATCGCGGGGGTGTCGGCGGCGCGGGTGGTGGCCACGGTCAGGGTGCCGGCCTCGGCGCCGTCCACCCACGCTCCGGCGAAGGCACCGCCGAGGCCCTGGCGGAGCCGGGCGGCGGTGGCGCCTGCCTCGGCCTCGTTGGCGAGGCGGGTGCGGGCCTGGGAGTGGGTCAGTCCGAGGTCGCGTCGCATGGCGTCGAGCAGCTCGGGCCGGGCGGAGTCGGCGCCGAGCGCCTGGGCGGCGGTCCTGACGGTCGGGGCGCGGTGCGGGTCCCGGCCGTCCGGGGCGGCGGCGGCGGAACCGGCCTGGAGTCCGGCCAGCGCCATTCCGGCGGCGACGAGGGAGGTACACGCCGCGCGGGCGTGTCGTCGGAGCATGGGGAGTCTCCTCGGTTCTCGGATCACGGTTCGGGGATCTCGGATCCCGGCCCCGGGATCTCGGTGGGGGATCTGCTGGAACCGTAGGGATCACAACGAGGAGACGGCAGCTGCCGGTTGGCCCCTGCCATGGCGTTATGCCGGGGGCGCCGCCCTCGTGTGCACCCGCCCCGCGCTGGTCACCAGCGCCTCGGCGTGGGCGGCCCGGGTGTGGCCGAGGACGGTGGCGGCCAGGGAGGCCGCGCGCCCCTCGGGATGCCAGCCGAGCAGGTGCCGCCACATGAGCGGGGCGCCCGCGAGGGGACGGGTGACGAGGCCCGGGGTCACGGGGAAGGTGGCCCGGCACAGTCCGACGGCCCGGCCGACCTGCACCAGATGGACACAGGAGGCGGTGTCCGTCTCGTACACACAGGCCGGGGTGAATCCGGCCCGTACGCAGGCGGCCGCGAAACAGTCACCGAAGCAGCCGTCGCCCGGCACGTCGGTCCAGGCCTCCGCCGCCAGTTCGGCCAGATCGATCTCGACGCGGGACGCCAGCGGGTGGTCCGCGGCAAGCATCACGTACACCGGGTCGCGGGCGACCTCCGCCCAGGCCAGTCGTCCCGCCTCGGGCGGACCGCTCTCGCCGCAGACCCCGACGAGGGCGAAGTCCAGACGACCGTCGGCGACCCCGCCGGCGATCTCGCGCTCCGACCACGAGATGTACGTGCTGACAGGGGCGCCGGGGTCGTCGCGCGCGATCCGGTCGACCAGGCCGCCGAGCAGCGGCCCGTGGGTGCCGCCGAGCCGGTAGCCCTCCGCCCCGCTCCGGGCGAACCGCACCGCCTCCTCCTGCAGCTCGCAGACGGCGGGCAGCACCACCCGTGCCCGTTCGAGCACCAGGTCACCGAGCGCCGTGGCCCGTACGCCCTCCCGTCCGCGCTCGAACAGAGCTCCGCCCAGGGCCCGTTCGATCCGCTTGAGCTGAGCACTCAGCGCCGGCTGGGCGAGTCCGAGCGCGGTCGCCGCGCGTGTGAGGCTCCCCGCGTCGGCGACGGCCCGGATCGTCTTGAGGTGCCTCAGCTCCAAGTCCATAGCGAGAGCTTGACGCGCCGACCCGCTGCGGTCCAGACCAAAGCGCGCCCCGAATTCCGCCGTGCCCACGAAACGACGCAGGTCACAGCGGGCGGCGGCCCGCCGACGGGAACCGGACCGGCGCTCCGCTCGTCCTCAGGGGCGAAGGGTGCCGGGAGGACGGTCGACCGCCTCGTGGCGCCGCACACGCGCGCGTGCGGAAGATCGCATGCGGAAGGTAGGGGGTACGGGGTGGCGGTCACGCTCGCGGAGGAGATCATGCTGCTGTCCCTGGACGATGTGTCCGGGGTCGCGAAGGAGCGGCAGACCGCCGCATGGGCGGTCGCGGGCGGCATCCTGCTCGATCTCGTCCTGGCGGGACGTGTGTCGGTCGACGACGGGCGCCTCCGGGTGACGGACGCGACGCCCACCGAAGTGCCGCTGCTCGACGAGCGGCTGCGGCAGGTCGACGCGTGGTGCGCGAAGAAGGGCAGGGCCCCGAAGGTCACCGAGTGGCTGACGAAGGACCACACCAAGGCCGTGAAGGCCACGGTCGAGAGCCTCCGCGAGCGCGGCCTGGTGCGGGAGGAGCGGCAGCGGGTGATGGGCCTCTTCCCCGTCTCCCGCTACCCGGAGGCGGACGGCTCCGTCGAACGCGAGCTGAGGGCCAGGCTGCGCACGGTCCTCGCCACCGGTCCGGCCCACAGCGCCCGCACCACGGGCCTCCTCGCCCTGATTCACGGCGCCAGGCTCCACCGCCTCGCGTTCCCCGACATACCCCGCAAGGAGGTCGCGGCCCGGCTGGAGGAGCTCACGGCCGGCCAGTGGGCCGCGGAGGGCGTGCGCCGGGCGATCCGGGACATGCAGGCCGCGATGCTCGCGATCACGGCGGCCACGATGGTGACGGTCACGAGCTGAGCGCGCGGGGGCCTCGTTCGACGCGGAGCGGGGAGCGGATCGGGGTGGGCCCCCACGGCCCGCCCCGATCCGCCACCACTCTCTCTCCCGCCACTCACGTCTCACTCACGTTCCGCTAACGCGGGCGAGGCGGTTGGGGCGCGGTAGTCTGCTCGCCTTTCCGATCACGTACCCGATTCCTTCAGGGAAGCGAGCGACGCAGATGACCGATCTGAGCCGGATATACGTGGACGAGTGCCTGGGCGGGAACCGCGGGCTCGCCGAGGCCGTGGCGCGGGCCGGGCTGCCGCCGGCCTTCGAGGAGGCGTGGCGCGCGCATCTGCTGCCCCGGCCCTGGTTCGTACGGGCCCCGGAGACGGCCGCCTTCGCGCGGGACCTGGAGGGGCTCTTCGAGCTGCTCGTGTCACTGCCGCTCCGGCTCTTCGACGGGGACGTCGACCGGTACGCGGCGGAGGTCGGCATCGACCCCCCGCTCGCCGCGCTGCTCCGCCGGGGCGGCTCCGGTGTCCCGGCCAAGTTCGGGCGGGCCGACGCCTATCACGACGGCACCGGGTACAAGCTGCTGGAGTTCAACCTCGGCAGCGAGGTCGGCGGTGTGGACATGGGCGTGTTCAACCAAGGGCTGCTGCGGGTGCCCGAATTCGCGGACTTCGCGCGCGTGCACCGGCTCGATCACGTGGACATCGCCGCGCGGACGGCCGCCGTTCTGCGCGACCGCGCCAAGCCGGCGCTGTCCGGGGGCGGAAACCCGGTGGTCGGGCTGATCGAGGGGCGCGGCGGCGTCGCCCCGTACGGCAGGCTGATGCGGGCCACGGTCGAGGCGATGGCCGAGCAGGGCATCGATGTGCGGATCGGGGAGATCGACGACGTACGCACCCGGTCCGACGGCAAACTCACCCTGGACGGCACCCCGCTGGACCTGGTCCTGCGGAACTTCGCTGCGCGTCAGCTCCTCGACGACCCGGCGGGCCCCGACGTGGCGGAACCGTTCTTCCGCGCCCACCAGGCCGGCCGGACCGTCCTGTTCACGTCGCTGGAGAGCGGCTTCTACTCGAACAAGAGCGCCCTCGCGCTGCTCACCGACCCGCGCCGGCGCGGCTCGTTCGACGCCGCGGAGCGGGCCCTCGTCGACCGGATCCTGCCATGGAGCCGTACGCTCCACGCCTCCGTTCCCGCCGAGCTCGTCGACCTCTGCCGGGAGCGGCGGGAGCAGCTCATCCTCAAGCCGGGCGCCGGGTACGGCGGCCTCGACACCTTCGTCGGCTGGGAGTGCACGGACGCGGAGTGGGACAAGGCGGTGCGCGTCGCCGTCGAGCGGGGCGGTTACGTGGCACAGGAGCGGGTCGTACCGCGCCCGGAGCCGGTGTACGACCCGGCGACCGGCGCGGTCGACGACTGGATCGCGGCGCTCGGCGTCTTCCTCACCGACGAGGGGTACGCGGGCACGCACGCGCGGGTCAACCGCGCCGACGGGGGCGCGATCGTCGGGATGAGCAGCAACCCGGACACCCGGATGGTGGGTGTGTTCTCCCACCCGTGACGCGCGGAGGGGGTTCGGCGGGTCGGCTTGACCGGCTCCCCTCCCCCGCCGGTTCCCGGCTCTACTCCTCGTCCTTCTTCCAGGGGCCGACGCCGAGCTTCCCCGTCGTGCCGAGGTCGAGCTCCGGAACCACGGTCACCGGTGCGGCGCCGGGCTTCGCCCACACGCGCGCGTAGGGGGCGTTCACGGGACCGTCGACTCCCCCCTCGACGGTGTTGCGCCAGACGAGACCGGCGTGGGCCCGCTCGCCCGGCCGCAGTTCGATCTGCCGCGGGGGACCGTCCGCGCCGGCGCCTCCCGCGATGGCTTCGCCGCCCTGGACGATCGAGACGCCGGCGACAGGGTCGTGGTCCTCGTCGCGGATCTCGATCCGGGGGTAGCCGTTGAGCCGGTACGGCCGGGTGCCGCAGTTCTCCAGGTGGAGGCCGACGACCCGCAGGCCCATGGCGGCGTCGCCGTCGTCGGCGTACACGCGCACGCCGGTGGGCGGGCAGGTCCCGCCCGCGTTCGGTGCCTCGGCGGTCGGGAAGCCCCGCACCTTCACGATCTTCGCGTTCGCCGTGCCGACGGCGTCCGGGGGAAGGTCGGAGGCGGTGACGGTACGCCGGACCGTGCGGCCGGGGGCGACGGTCTCGACGGTGTCCTCGACGGTGCTGAGCGCCTGGCCCGATTCCGACCGGAAGCCGACGGTGACGACATAGGTGAAGGGCTGGGTCTCCCGGCTGGTGAGGGTGTAGGCCACGCAGGGGCGGGCGGAGCTGCCGGAGTCGGCTCCGCCGCCGGTCCCGATGACGGTGACGCCGTCCTGGTCCGGTGCGACCGCTGCCGTGGGTGGACCGGCGCTCGCGGAGGGGTTCGGTCCGGGCCCGCACGCGGGTGGTGCGGTGGAGCCGGAGGCCTCGGCCCCGCGCCGCTCCGTTCCGCAGGCGGTGAGCAGGAGGAGCCCGGCGACGGCGGGGAGGATCGATCCATGGAGTCGGGTGCGGCGGTTGAGGCGAGTGCGGCGCATGGGGAGAGTTGATCAGAACGGGCGCCGCCCGGCCATGGCGGACGTCACCCTGCCCGCGTCAGGCACGTGAAAGACGTATCGCCACCGGTGGCCGCTCGCCTAGCCTCCCTCACATGCGCCAGCACGAGAACAGGCACCGGCCCCGAGGACGCGACGGGCGTTCGGGCCGCCGCATCACGGGATCGGCACCGGCCCGGCCGTCCTCGTCGAGCCCGCCGTCGGTCGACGGTGCTCGGGTCGTGCTCGTCGGCTACTTCTCCGCGAAGGAGAAGGACTTCGGCGCGCTCATGGACTCGGCCGCCGCGGAGCTTGCCGCACGCGGCGCGCGGATCGTGGGCCGGTTCGTCCAGCGGCGCGGCGTCTCGGACGGCGGGGTCGCGAAGATGTCCCTGCCGTTCTCGTCGCGGACCCTGCTGCGTTCCGGCAAGGTCCGCGAGGTGGCCGCGGCGTGCGAGGAGGCGCGTGCCGACGCGGCGGTGTTCGTGGCACCGCTGACGGAACTGCAGCGACGCACGCTGACGGGACTGCTCGGTTGCCCCGCCCTGAGTCTCGTCGAAGCCCCGGAGGCGAACCGGCTCGCCGACACCTTCTAGAGCGGCCCGGGACGCGGCCCCGGGCCGGACGGTCGGCGGCCGTGCTGAGCGCCTCAGGCGCCGGCGGCCAGCTCGGCGTTGGCGCGGTCCGTGATCAGGGTCAGCACCCGTCCCACGACCACCAGGTCCTCGTCCGGGATGCCGGCGTACAGCCGGGCGGAGATCTCGGCGGATTCGGCCGAGGTGACCTCGTACAACTCCCGTCCGGTGTCCGTGAGTCGCATCCGGGCGGGCTCCGCCGGGTCCGCCTCCAGAGCCTTCGCGGCAGTCAGCTCCTCGATCACGCCGGACACGACCGACGCGTCGATCTTCAGTGAACCGGTGACGTCGGCGACGAGCTCGTCGCGGCCGATGGACTCGCCCGCGGCCACGACGGCCCGCAGGGTGACGCTCTGGTGGAACGTCATGCCGTGACGGGTCAGGACGCCCTCCAGGAGGACTCGTGCCGCGTGGTGCGCCAGGGCCAGGACCCGGCCGTTGGCGCGGGGTGCGGTGGTGGTGGTCATGACTGCTCCTCGTCGTTCTCGGTGCGCGGATCAAGAGGTGCGTCGAGCAGGATCGCCAGCTCGCGGGTGAACTCCCGGGTACGCGACCCGGTCCGGCCCCCGAACGGTGCGAGCAACTGGTCCAGGAGGCCCTGGACGACCGTGATCGCCCGGCGTGTGACGTCGAGCCCCTGCTCGGTGAGCGACAGCTGCATGGCGCGCGGGTCGCTCGGATCGCGGGTCCGATCCAGGAGTCCGGAGGCCTCCAGGGCCCGGGCGAGCTTGGAGACGTACAACGGCTCCATCCCCGTCCGGTCGGCGAGCGCGCGCTGACTGGGCCGCAGCCCGGAGCGCGACATGCCGTACAACGACGCCATCACCACGTACTGGGCGTGGGTCAGGCCCAGCGGTGCGACCGCCCGGTCGACGGCCACGCGCCACTTCATCGACAGGCGCCAGACGAGGAATCCCGCCGAGGCGCCGTTGGTTGCTGAACTCACCCTGAATACAGTACATGGCTACTATGTACATGGCTACTATTTCCCGGGGTCAAACGCCGGGTCGAACGCCGGGTCGACGCCGGAGCGGACCGCGGGGCGGGCGGCAGGGGCCCGCGGGTCTACTCGCCGACGGGCACCGCCTGGGCGCGGGGGTGGAGCGTCGCCGCCGCGGCGAGGAGGAGTTCCAGCGCGAAGGGGTAGCCGCTGTCGCGCATGTCGGCGGCGAGCAGGGGGAACGTGGCCGCGATGTGCGGGTGGGTGCCGGGCGGCAGTCTGCCGTACACCGCGTGCCAGACCTCGCCCTCCTTCTCCCGCGCGGCGGGCGGCAGGGCGAGTGCCGCCGCGTCCTGGGCGGCGAAGGCGAGGGCCTGGTCGACGAAGGCGTGGTAGATCCGGACCGCGAGGTCGTCCGGGAAGCCGGCCGTACGCAGCACCCCGAGGATCCTCTCGACCACCCGGGTCTCATGGGTACGCCCCGTGGTCCGGTGCGCCGCGAGGAGCGCGGCCTGCGGATGGGCCTGGTACCGGGAGTGGAGGCGGAGCCCTATCGCGCGGAGGTCCGCACGCCAGTCGCCGGTGACCGTCCATCCCTCCTGGGCCCGGCCGATGAGCTCGTCGGCGAGGGCGAGGAGCAGGGCGTCGGTGTTGCGGAAGTAGCGGTAGAGGGCGGTGGGGTCGGCGCCGAGCGCGGCGCCGAGCCTGCGCACGGAGAGCGCCGCCGCGCCGTGCTGCTCGACCAGCCTCAGGGCGGTCTCGACGATGAGGCGTTCCGAGAGGACGGCGCCCTGCTTGGTGGGGCGCCGGCGCTGTCGGCCGCCTTCGGGAACCACGCGTTCGACCATGCCCGGACCTTACGTCAACACCATTGACGTGTATACGGCGGTACGGATTGCATGGCGTCGGCACCCGTCGTCGCAACGCCCCAGGAGCACCCCCATGACCTCGGCCGATCTGGTCTTCACCGGCGGACCCGTCTTCACGGTCGACCCGGCCCGCACCCGGGCGAGCTCGCTCGCGGTCGTCGGCGACCGCATCGTCGCCGTCGGCCACGACGAGGTACGGGAACTCGTCGGCCCCCGGACCGAGGTCGTCGACCTGGCCGGGAGGCTGCTGCTCCCCGGTTTCCAGGACGCCCATGTCCACGCGGTGTTCGGCGGTTCGGAACTGGCCGAGTGCGATCTGACGGGCACGGTCGGCGTCCCGGAGTACCTCGGCCGGGTCCGGGCGTACGCCGACGCGCACCCGGAGCACGCGTGGATCACCGGCGGCGGCTGGTCGATGGAGAGCTTCACGGGCGGACTGCCCACCCGGCAGCTGCTCGACTCCGTCGTCCCGGACCGGCCGGTCCTGCTGTCGAACCGGGACCACCACGGCGCCTGGGCCAACACCAAGGCCCTCGAACTCGCCGGGATCACCGCCGGCACCCCGGACCCCGCCGACGGGCGCATCGAGCGCGAGCCGGACGGTACGCCGAGCGGCATGCTCCAGGAGGGTGCCACGGCGCTGGTGACGCGCCTCGTGCCGGCGAGCACGCCGGCGGACCGCCTCGCGGGGCTCCTGCGCGCCCAGGAACTGCTGCACTCCCTCGGCATCACCGGCTGGCAGGACGCGCTCCTGGGCGCGTTCAGCGGCCGGGCCGACCCCTCGGACGCCTACGCGACCGCCGCCCGCGACGGCTCGCTCACCGCCCGGGTGACCGGCGCGCTCTGGTGGGACCGCCGGCGCGGGTCCGAGCAGATCGCCGAACTGGTCGCGCTGCGCGACAGGTTGAGCCACGGCCGCTTCCGTGCGACCTCGGTGAAGATCATGCAGGACGGCATCGCGGAGAACTTCACCGCCGCCATGACCTCCCCCTATCTCGACGGCTGCGGCTGCGCCACCGCCAACAGCGGCCTCAGTTTCGTGGACCCCGGGGCGCTGCGCGGGTACGTGACGGAGCTCGACGCCCTCGACTTCCAGGTTCACTTCCACGCCCTCGGCGACCGGGCCGTCCGCGAGGCCCTGGACGCGCTGGAGGCCGCGGTCGCCGCCAACGGACGCCGCGGCAACCGCCACCACCTCGCCCACCTCCAGGTCGTCCACCCGGACGACCTCCCCCGGTTCGCCTCGCTCGACGCCCTGGCCAACGTCCAGCCGCTCTGGGCGGCCCACGAGCCGCAGATGGACGAACTCACCATCCCGTTCCTGGGACCCGAACGCAGCGCCTGGCAGTACCCGTTCGGCGATCTGGTGCGGGCCGGTGCCACCCTCGTCGCGGGCAGCGACTGGCCGGTGAGCAGCCCCGACCCGCTCGCGGGGATCCACGTCGCGGTCAACCGGCGGGAGCCCGGCACCACCGACGACCGTGTCTTCCTGCCGGAACAGCGCCTCGATCTGCCCACGGCCCTCGCCGCGTACACCGCCGGCTCCGCCCACGCGAACGGCCACGACGACGCGGGCAGCCTGCGCGCCGGGAACCTCGCCGACCTGGTGGTCCTGGACCGCGACATCCTGACCGGGCCGCAGGAGGAGATCGCCGAGGCCCGGGTGGAGCGCACGTACGTGGCCGGCCGTCTCGTGCACGCCCGCTGAGCGGGGCGGCGCCGGGGACGGTCGCCGGTAGGTCACTCCCGCAGGTGCCCGAGCACCGACCGCATCGCCCGCTCCACGCACGCGCGGGACTCCTCGGTGGGGTCGACCAGCTCGAAGCCGTGGTGGCCGTGCGGAACGTCGACGATCTCGATGTGCGCCCCGTTCCGCCCGGCTGCGGCCAGGAACTCCTCGACCGTCGCCGTGAAGGTCGGGTGCTCCTGTCCGGCCCTCGTCAGGACGATCGGCGGACCGTCCGCCGTCCCGACGACGTCGACGGGCCGGAAGCGGGACTCGACGGCGCCCCAGCCGGGGAGCGGTGCCAGGGCGGGGTAGCTCGCCGCGAGGCAGCGCAGCCACGGCGGGGGCGCGGCCAGCCAGTCCGCCGCGAGGAGCCCGCCCGTGGAGAAGAACCAGAGCGCGATCCGATCCCCGTCGACGCGCGGGTCGGCGCGGACGAGCGCGACAGCCTCGGCGAGGTCCTCGGCCGCGAGGGGGAAGTCGGCGAGTCCGTGCAGCCGGAGGTCCAGGGTCACGCCGATCGCGCCGAGGCTCGCCGCGTAGCGGGCGTACCCGAGGAGGAAGGGGGTGTCCCGGGGGGTGGGCCGCTGGTCGGGGGCGACCGGGCCGCCGTGGACGAGGACGACGGCCGGCCGGGGCCGATCCGCGTCGGCGTCGGCGTCGGCGTCGGCGTCGGCGTCGGCGAAGCGAGGGGCGCCCTCGGTCGGCGAACCCGGTCCGCCCGGCAGGTGGAGATCGACCCGTCCCCGCCGCTCGCGCGGCACCTCGGGTACGTCGAGGAGGAAGGGCAGCAGGTGCGTCGGCTGCGCGTGCGTCCGGTCGGACGTGGTCACACGGTGTCCCTCGCCGGCCGCCGCCCGGCCCAGCGCCTCGGCCAGCTCCTCGGGTGCGGAGAGCATCGGCCAGTGGCCGGTGCCGAGATCGATGAAACGGAACCTGTCGTCGGCGAGCGCCGGGAACTGGGGCGGCCCCGAGTCGACCAGCATCTGCACCAGGTCGGTGCTGGAGCCGTTGGCGGTGCACAGCACGCCGGTCACCGGCAGGGCCGCGGTCGCGCCGGTCAGCCGGAGCGGCCGGGTGAGCGTGCGGGCCGGCTGCGGTGTGGCGAGGCGGTCGAGCCGTGCGAGTGCCTCGGCCGGGACGCCCTCGGTGCTGCCCCAGCGGGACCAGGTGCCCGGCTCGGGCGGCGCGAGCCACCCGTCGTCCCCGCCGGTCCCGGACCCGCCGGTCCCGGACCCGTCGCTCACTGCCCCGTCGCTCCCGTCGCCGTCCGCCAGTCGTGCCCGTACCTCGGGGTCGGGCACGGAGCGCACGGCGGCCTCGCCGTCCCCGGGCAGACCCGTGTCGAGGGAGACGATCCGGGCGACGCGCTCGGGACGCCGGTCGGCCGCGCCGACAACGGGGTGGAGCCCGTAACCGTGCCCGACGAGCACGACCCGAGGTGTCCGGATGCCGTCGATCAGCCGCACCAGGTCCCGGATGTGCGTCTCCAGATCGACGTCCGTTCCGGTGCCGGTCCGTCGGTCCCCGACGCCCGGGAGGGTCACCGGGTACGCCTCCGAACCCGCCGCCCGGAGTCGGGACGCCGTCTCCTCCCAGACCCAGCCACCGGTGAAGGGGCCCGACACCAGCACGTACGCGGTCATGATCGTCTCCTCGCGACTTCTCGGGGGATGCCTCGCCGTCACGCTAGGAACTCCCCCAGGGGGAGATTCAAGGAGCCGCGGAAAGGGGCTCCGAGGAGGCGCCGTCCACCACACTGAGGGCATGGTGTCCGAAGGACTGTGGAGCATCGGGGAGCTCGCCCGGCGGGCCGGTGTCAGTGTGAAGACCGTGCGGTACTACTCCGACCGGGGCCTGCTGCCCGCGGCGGAGCGCAGCTCCGGAGGGCATCGCCGGTACGGGGCGGGGGCGCTCGACCGGCTCCGGCTGATCCGGTCCCTGCGCGGCCTCGACCTGCCCGTCCACGAGGTCGAGCGGGTCCTCGCGCAGGACGAGGCCCTGGAGGAGGTCGTCTCGGGGCAGTTGCGGGAGCTGGGGACCCAACTGGCCACGCTGCGCTGGCGCGAGGCCTCGTTGCGGCTGATCCAGGACTGCCCGCCGGAGACGCGGGCCGAGCGGCTGCGGCTGATCGGCGCGGTGTCCGTGCCGCCCGACACGGCGGCGCTGGCCCGGTTCTGGCGCCGGATCCTGCCCGTACGGCTGCCGGCGCGGGTGGTGTCCACCGTGCTCGACTCGGTGGTGCCGAGCCTGCCGGAGGAGCCGAGCCCCGCGCAGGTCCTCGACTTCGCCCGGCTGCACGCGCTGGTGTCCGATCCGCGTGCCGCCCTGCCCGAGTCGCGGCCGGCGCCGCCGCTGCCGGACGGGGAGTACCGTCCGGCCGTGCTGTACGAAGGTCTGGCGGAGGCGTACGCACTGGCCTCGGCGGAACTGGGGGCCGGGGGTGCCCTGCGGGAGGGTGGCGCGCTGGACTGCTTCGTGGCCGCCTACGCCCACGCGCGGGGGGCGGTGGACTCCCCCGGCTTCCGGCGCGGGCTGCTCCCGCTGCTGGCCCGGAGCGACGGGCCCGTGATCACCCGGTACTGGAAGCTCGCGACCGGCTTGTTCGCCCCGGGCGAGCCGGTGCTGGGCGCGCTCCATCACCATCTCTCCGTCGCCCTGCACGCCCAGGTCGAGGCCCGGGGCTGCTGACCCTTCCCGCATCGTGGGCAGCCGTGCGTCCACGTGGTGGGCGGCGGGGTGGCGGATGTCCGTACCCGTCCGGAATCGTCGCAGGTCAGAGCGGTGCGCACGGGATGTCAGGTGGCGCAATACTGCCGCAACACCATCCGGCGCAGCCCGCCGCTACGTTCCTCTCCATGCCCGCCGAACCCGCTTCCGCCGCCCGCCCCGTCGCCGCCGCCCGCCGTCTGCGGCTGCGTGCGGACCGGGCTCGGCAGCTCGCCGACCTGCTGCGCCATCAGATCCTGGCGGGCGGATTCCCCGGCGGGATCCTTCCGCTGGAGGACGTGCTCGCGGCCGACTACCGGGCCAGCCGGAACACCGTCCGGCAGGCCCTCGACCTGCTGCGCGGCGAGCAGATCGTCGAACGGCAGCCGGGGGTCGGCACGGTGGTGGTGTGCGCGAAGTACCCGCACGGCCTGGACCGGCTCCAGGGGCTCGCCGAGACGCTGCGCGAGCACGGGCAGGTCACCAACGAGGTCCGGACGATGGGGCCGGTCGGCGCGCCGGGGCCGGTGGCCCACCGGCTCGGGCTGCCGGAGCACTCCGACGTGCTCTGCATCGAGCGGCTGCGCCGGCTCGACGGGCTGCCGCTCTCCCTCGACCTGTCGTACCTCCCGATGGACATCGGGGGCGACCTCCTCGGCTGCGACCTGGAGAACACGGATGTGTTCCGGCTCCTGGAGCAGCTGACCGGCGGCCCGCTCGGGCACGCGGAGATCACCCTGGAGGCCGTCAACGCCGACGCGCACTCCGCCGCCGTGCTCCAGGCCCCGCGCGGGGCCGCCGTCCTGATGCTGGAGCGGCTGACGTGTCTGCCCGACGGCCGGCCGGTGGACCTGGAGTTCATCCGGTTCCGCGGCGACCGCATCACCATGGGCGGCGTCCTGCGCCGCTCCCTCTGACCGGCTCCCCTCCCCCGGCCGTTACGGCCGCTCCCGCTCCTCCCCTTCCTGCCGACCCCTTTCCCTGGAGACAGCCATGCCTCTGGTCCCCCAGCGCGCCGACGTGCCCGTGACCATCGACGAGTCGAAGTGCATCGACGGATGCACGCTCTGCGTCGACATGTGTCCGCTGGACTCGCTCGCGATCCGCGAGGAGGACGGCAAGGCGTACATGCACGTGGACGAGTGCTGGTACTGCGGCCCCTGCGCCGCCCGCTGCCCCACCGGCGCGGTCACCGTCAACATGCCCTATCTGCTCCGGTGAAAGGCCGAACACCCGTGTCCCGAGGAAGACTTCCGCTGCCCCACCACCGGCGAGCCAGCCGGCTCGCCCTGCCCCTCGCGCTTCTCCTGCCCCTCACGACCGCCTGCGGCGGGACCGACGCGGGCGGCTCGACCGACGGGAGGACGGTCACGGTGACCGTCGGCTACCAGTCGAAGACCATCAACACCGTCACCGCCGGCACGCTGCTGCGTTCCCTCGGCTACTTCGAGGAGGAGCTCGCCGACCGGGGCCGCGAGGACGGCCTCACGTATCGGGTGGTCTGGCAGGACTACGCGACCGGGGCGCCGATCACGGCGCAGATGGCGGCGGGGAAGATCGACATCGGCTCGATGGGCGACTTCCCGCTGCTGATCAACGCGGCGCGCGGGAAGCAGCTCAAGGAGCCGACACGGCTGGTGGCGGTCACCGGCTACAACCTGCGCGGTGGCCTCAACACCGTGGTCACCGCGCCCGGTTCGTCGCTCGGTTCGCTCGCGGACCTCAAGGGCCGCAAGGTGTCCACCAGTGTGGGTTCGGCCGCCGACGGCACGCTCGTACGGGCTCTGCGGCGTGCCGGGATCGACCCCGCGAAGGACATCCGCAAACTCAACCAGCAGCCGAGCGTGGGGGCTTCGGCCCTGTCGTCCGGGAGCGTCGACGCCCTGTCCCAGTTCGTCGCCTGGCCGGGTCTGCTCGCCTTCCAGGGCAAGGCGACGGCGCTGTACGACGGCGCCGACCTCAACCTGCCGACCTTCCACGGGGTCACCGTCCGCGAGGAGTTCGCCCAGCGGCGCCCCGCCGTGCTCGACGCCTTCCTGCGGGCACAGCACCGCGCCACGGATCATCTGCGGAAGCAGCCGGTCGCCGCCGCCGAGTCGGTCGCGAAGGAGACCGGGCTGCCCGCCGAGGTGGTCTACCTCTACAACGGCGCCCAGGGCATCGCGACCTTCGACCCGGCGCTCCGCCCGGAGCTGATCGCCGCGCTCAAGGAGGACGTGCCGGTCCTCAAGGAGGCCGGTCTGGTGACGGACGTCGACGTGGACGCGTTCGTCGACCCGGCGCCGCTGCGCCGGGCGGTGCCGGACCTCTCGTATGCGAAGGCCTCCGGTCCGATGTCCGAGCTGTGGCTGAAGGGCCAGAGCACGATCCGTACCTTCGACAGCCCCGCCGCGCTCCTCAAGGCCGTCAGGGGTGCCTCCGTGCGCGCCGCCTACGTGCCGGACGCGGTGACGGGGACGCTGTGGTTCGCGGACCGGGCGGTATGGGTCGGCGACGGCGCCGCATGGCACGCCTTCGTCACCCGCTCGGGCGCCGAGCGGTACGTCTCGGGGCACGCCGGCGCGCGCATCGTGGCGTACGCGGACGCCGTGAGGCTCGCGTCATGAGCGCCGGAAGCCGCCGGACCGGCGCCACGAGCGCCGGTCGCCGGCTGGTCCGGGTGGCCTCCCCGCTCGCGGCACTCGGGATCTGGCAGCTGCTGACCTCCTACGACGTCGATCTGTGGCTGCGGTTCGCACAGTTCCCCACGGTCGTCGAGGTCGCCTCCGCCCTCGGGGACCGGATCGGCACCGAGGCGTACTGGCAGGATCTCGGCCACAGTCTGCGCCGGATCGCGGTCGGCTTCCTCCTCGCCGCCGTCCTCGGGGTGGCGGCCGGGACGGCCGTCGCCCGCTCCCGGTGGGCCGCCGACATCCTGGGCCCGCTGGTCGAGGTGGTGCGGCCGATCCCGGCCATCGCCCTCGTGCCGGTCGCGATCCTGCTGCTCCCCACCAACGAGCAGGGCATCGTCTTCATCACCTGCGCCGCGGCCCTCTTCCCCGTCCTCGTGTCGACCCGGCACGCCGTCCGCGCACTGAACCCGGTGTGGGAGGAGGCGGTGCTCACCCTCGGCGGGAGCCGGGCTCGGGTGCTGTTCTCGGTGGTGCTGCCGGGTGCCCTGCCGGGGATCTTCGGCGGTCTGTCGGTGGGCATCGGCGTCTCGTGGATCTGTGTGATCTCGGCGGAGATGATCTCCGGGGAGTACGGGGTGGGCTATCGCACCTGGCAGGACTACACGGTCGTCGACTACCCCGGCGTCTTCGTCGGCATGGCCACGATCGGCGCCCTGGGCTGGCTCACCTCCACCGCGGTGGAGACGCTGGGCCGGCGGGTCACGGCGTGGCTGCCGCGACCGACCGCCGGGGTGACGGCGGTCGGCCCCGCCCGCGCGGCGAGCACACCCGCGTCCCTCGCGTCCGCTTCCGCGTCCGTGCCCGTGTCCGCTGTCCCCCGCCCCGAGAAGGAGCCGGTTCCATGAGCACCGTGAGCCCGTCCGTCGTGTCCGCGAAGCCGTCCGCACCGACACCGCCCACGGCCTCCGCCGGTGCGGAACTCGCCCTGCACGGCGTCCGTCTCGGCCACCCCGACGGGGTCGCCGTGCCCGGCCCCGTGGACCTGCGGATCGCCCCCGGCGAACTGCTGACCGTGGTCGGCCCGTCGGGCTGCGGCAAGACCACCCTCCTGCGCACGCTCGCCGGTCTGCTGCCCCCGCTGGAGGGCCGGGTCACCCAGGACGGGAAGCCGATCCGCCGGCCGGACGCCGACCGTGCCCTGGTCTTCCAGCACGACGCGCTGCTGCCCTGGCGTTCGGTCCGCGCCAATGTCGAACTGCCCCTCGCCATCCGGCGGGTGCCCCGCGCCGAGCGGCGCCGCTCGGCCGGGGAGTGGCTGGAGCGGGTCGGTCTCGGCGGGCACGCGCGCAAGCTCCCGCACCAGCTGTCGGGCGGGCAGCGGCAGCGCGTCCAGCTGGCCCGCGCCCTCGCGGCCCGCCCCCGGGCCGTCCTGATGGACGAGCCGTTCGGCGCGCTCGACGCCCATACCCGCGCCGGGATGCAGGACCTCCTGGTGGAGATCCTGCGCGGCACGGGCGCGACCGTCGTCTTCGTCACGCATGACGTCGACGAGGCGATCCATCTCGGCGACCGGGTCGCCCTGTTCGCCACCGGCGACGTCCTGGACGTACCTCACCCGCGTGTGCGCGACGCCCGGCAGGCGCCGGACACGGCCGCGCTGCGCCGCCGCGTCCTCGACTCCCTCTGACGCGCGTCCACGAACCCGCGCACCCCGAATCCTCGAAGCTTCGAAAGGCGTCCCATGGACAGCCCCGTCCTCCCCCTGACCGTGCCCGATCCGGCCGACGCGACCGAGCTGTCCTGCGACGTGCTCGTCATCGGCGGCGGCACCGCCGGCACGATGGCCGCGCTGACCGCCGCCGAGCGCGGGGCGAACGTCCTGCTCCTGGAGAAGGCCCACGTCCGGCACTCCGGCGCCCTCGCCATGGGTATGGACGGCGTCAACAACGCGGTCGTGCCGGGCCGCGCCGAGCCCGACGACTACGTCGCCGAGATCACCCGAGCCAACGACGGTCTGGTGGACCAGTCGACGGTCCGGCAGACGGCGACCCGGGGCTTCGGCATGGTCCAGCGCCTGGAGTCGTACGGGGTGAAGTTCGAGAAGGACGAGCACGGCGAGTACGCGGTCCGGCAGGTGCACCGGTCCGGTTCGTACGTGCTGCCGATGCCCGAGGGCAAGGACGTCAAGAAGGTCCTCTACCGGCAGTTGCGGCGACGCGAGATGCGGGAGCGGATCCGGATCGAGAACCGGGTCATGCCGGTCCGTGTCCTCACCCACCCCGAGGACGGCCGGGCGGTCGGCGCGGCCGGGTTCCACACCCGCACGGGCGAGTTCGTCGTCGTCCGGGCGGGGGCCGTCATCCTTGCCACCGGCCCCTGCGGGCGCCTCGGCCTGCCCGCCTCCGGCTATCTGTACGGCACGTACGAGAACCCGACGAACGCCGGCGACGGTTACGCCATGGCGTACCACGCAGGTGCGGCGCTCACCGGGATCGAGTGCTTCCAGATCAACCCCCTGATCAAGGACTACAACGGTCCTGCCTGCGCCTACGTCGCCAATCCCTTCGGCGGCTACCAGGTGAACCGGCACGGCGAGCGGTTCGTGGAGTCCGACTACTGGTCGGGGCAGATGATGGCCGAGTTCGCGGCCGAACTCGCCTCGGACCGGGCCCCGGTGTACCTGAAGCTGAGCCATCTCCCCGAGGAGACCATCGGCGCGGTCGAGTCGATCCTGCACACCACCGAGAGGCCCACCCGCGGGACCTTCCACGAGGGCCGCGGGCACGACTACCGGACGCATGACATCGAGATGCACATCTCGGAGATCGGACTGTGCGGCGGTCATTCGGCGTCGGGGGTACGGGTGGACGCCCACGCCCGGACGACCGTGCCGCGCCTGTACGCGGCCGGCGACCTGGCCTCCGTACCGCACAACTACATGATCGGCGCGTTCGTCTTCGGTGACCTGGCGGGTGAGGACGCCTCCCGGTACACGGCGTACGAGGGCGAGTTGGACCGCGAGCAGCTCGCGGCCGCCCATGAGCTGGTCTACCGGCCGCTGCGCCATCCGGAGGGTCCGCCGCAGCCCCAGGTCGAGTACAAGCTGCGGCGGTTCGTCAACGACTACGTGGCGCCGCCGAAGACGGGCGCGAAACTCTCCCTGGCCGTCGAGGCGTTCGACCGGATGTCGCAGGAGATCGCCGGGATGGGAGCGCGTACGGCCCATGAGCTGATGCGGTGCGCCGAGGTGTCGTTCATCCGGGACTGCGCCGAGATGGCCGCGCGGGCGTCGCTCGCCCGCACCGAGTCGCGCTGGGGTCTCTACCACGAGCGGCTCGACCACCCCGAACGGGACGATTCCGGGTGGCTGCACCACCTCGATCTGCGCAAGTCCCCCTCGGGGGCGATGGAGTTCACGGCGCGTCCGGTGGAGCAGTACCTGGTGCCGGTGCCCGAGTTCGCGCCGCCGGGTGGTCCCGAGCGGCACCTCGGCGAGGTGGATCTCGTGCCGGTCGCCACGGCCGGCCCCCGGGACACCGCTCCGGCGGCGCGTCCGCATACGGACGCCCCGGCTCCGGTCGAGGTTCCGGCGGTCGCTCCACCCCATCCCCGGCTGCTCCGGCTCCTGTCCCTCGTCGAGGACTCCCCCGATCTCGACGCGCTCGGCCCCTACCTGGACGACCGGGATCCCGCCGTACGGGCTGCCGCCGTGACGGCGCTCGGCGAGACCGCGCCGACCGGTACCGGCCCCGTGCTCGCCGCCCGGCTGCGGGACGACGCGCCGCTCGTCCGGGCCGCCGCCTCGGCCGCCCTGCGCGAGCTGGTCGAGGTGCTGCCCGCCGAGCCGGAACTCGGCGCCGGTCTGCGGGAGGCACTCGCCGTGCCCGACACGGCCGTGCGGTCCGCCGCGCTGGAGGTCCTCCGGGCCCTGCGACTCGGGGACGCCGGCCTGTACGGCGGGGCGCTCGCCGACACGTCCGTCGAGGTACGCGTCCAGGCCGTCCGGGCCCTGGTCTCGGTGGACGCCGTCGCGGAGCTGGCGGTGGCGGCCGCCGATCCCGCCCGTGAGGTCCGGGTCGCGGTGGCCCGGGGTCTGGCAGCGGTGCGGAATCCGTCGCCGGAGCCGCTCGGTCCGCTGCTCGACGACACCGACCCGCTGGTCCGGGGGGCCGCGCTCGCCGCCCTGGCGGGAACCGGATGCCCCGCCGACTACGCCACGCGCGCCGAAGCCGCCCTCGGCGATCCCGCCTGGCAGGTCCGTTCGGGCGCCGCGACCGCGTTGCGGGCCGCCCCGGCCGGCCCGGCCGTCCCCGCGCTCGCGAAGGCGCTCGCCGACGCGAACGCGGACGTCCGCAAGGCCGCCGTCCTCTCGCTCCTCGTCCACCGGGCCGACCCCGAGGCCCGTACGGCACTCGCCGGTGCGTCGGACGACCCCGACGCGGACGTACGCGCCTACGCGGCCCGCGCGGGGCGCTGAGCCCGGGGCGGGGTCTTGGGGGGGGACGGCCGCCGTGTGGAGGTGCCGGGCGCGCGGCCGGGAGACCGGACGCCGTCCCTCGCTGTCGGGGTCGGCGCACCCGGGCGTGTGGTGTTCGGCGGCACTCGGGTGAGTGCGCGCATGCGGGGCAGTGGACCGGGGAAGGGGCGCACGACGCACGCAGCGAGGCAGGACGGAACAGGAGGTGGTGCCGGTGTCGGGGCCGACGACCGGAGAGGTGGTGGGAGCGCCGTGCTGGCTCAGTCTGACCGCGCGGGATCTCGACGCGGCGGAGCGCTTCTACGGTGCCGTGCTGGGCTGGACGTTCCGGCGGGACGACGGCGGGGACCGGGAGTACGCGGTCGGGCGGCTGGAGGAGCAGCCCGTGGCCGTGATCGCCGCGGTGGCGGCCGAGCTGTCGGTGCGGGTGGCCTGGACGGCCTTCTTCACGGTGGACGACGTGGACGAGGCGGTGGCGCGGATCCGGGAGCGCGGCGGCACGGTCGGCGTGGGGCCGGTCGGCTACCCGCCGCACGGTCGGGCGGCGCTCGCCGCCGACCGCGAGGGTGCGGCGTTCGGTGTCTGGGAGGGGCGGACGGAGAACCGTCTGCACATCGGCATGCGCTCGGCGCCGGCCTGGCTGGAACTGCACACCCGGGACGCGTTCGAGGCGGCGGTGTTCTACGGGGAGGTGCTGCGCTGGGCGGACGAGGCACCCGCCGGTTTCGAGGTGTCGTACGAGCAGGACAAGGTGGTGCTGCGCCGGGACGGCGAGGCCGTGGCCCGGCTGAACAGCGGGCCGGTCGAGTCCGGCTCGCCCCGGCCGCAGCTGCGTCCGCGCTGGCTGGTGCGGTTCCGCGTGCCGGATCCGGAGGCGGCCGCGGTGGCGGTGGTGGCCTACGGCGGGACCGTCGTGCCCGGCGGCGACTGGGGAGGGGTGCGTGGTCCCGAGGAGGCGGACGGACGCCGGGTCGTGGTGGTCCGGGACCCGGAGGGCGCGCTGTTCGCCCTGGAGGCGGCGGGGGACGCCAAGGTCTGACCGGTGGTCCGCCGGGACGGGCGGTGCGGGCCCGGGTCGCTCTCCCGGCCCCGCACCGCCCATGTGCTCGGCCGGGTGGCTCAGGCGGCGGCCTCGGTGGCGGTGCGCGGCGCGGCCTCCGGTTCCGTGCCCGCCGGGTCGCCGGCCGGCGCGGCGGCGGGCCTGCCCGGGATGAGCGCGGCGACGACCGCGGCCACCAGGCCGACGCCGCAGCCGATGAGCATGGCGACGCGGAAGCCGTCCTCGGACGGCAGCGCGTGGCCGCCCAGGGTGGTGGTCATCTGGGCGAGGACGACACCGATCACGGCGGCGGAGACGGAGGTGCCGATGGACCGCATCAGGGTGTTGAAGCTGTTGGCGGACGCGGTCTCCTCCTGCGGGACGGCGCCCATGATGAGCGCCGGCATGGCCCCGTAGGCGAGTCCCACACCGGTGTTGCAGATGAGGGTCACGACGAGCAGGCCCCCGGTGGTGCCCATCAGGGCGAGTGAGGATCCGTATCCTGCGGCGATGACGAGGGCGCCGACGGAGAGCGTGACCTTGGGACCGCGGGCGGCCGAGAGCTTGGCGCCGAGAGGGGCGAGGACCATCATCATCAGGCCCGCCGGCGCCATCCAGAGGCCCATGGCCATCATCGACTGCCCCAGACCGTAACCGGTCGCCTCGGGCAACTGGAAGAGCTGCGGGACGACCAGGGACTGCGCGTACATGGCAAAGCCGACCAGGATCGACGCCAGGTTGGTCATCAGGACGACCGGGCGGGCGGTGACGCGCAGGTCGACGAGGGGGTCGCGGGTACGCAGTTCCCACCAGCCCCAGGCGAGCAGGACGACCACGGCGACGGCGAAGAGGCCGAGGGTGGTGCCGCTGCCCCAGCCCCAGGTCGCGCCCTTGGAGACGGCGAGCAGCAGGGCGACGAGCCCGACGCCGAGGCCGAGCGCTCCCGGTACGTCGAAACGGCCGGGCGCGGCGGCGCGGCGGCCCGCGGGCGCGACGCGCCAGATCAGGACGCCGACCACGACGCTGAGCGCGGCGGCGACCCAGAAGAGGACGCGCCAGCTGGCGTTCTCGGCGACGGCCGCGGAGAACGGCAGGCCGAGGGCGCCGCCGACGCCCATGGAGGCGCTCATCAGGGCGATGGAGCCGCCCAGCTTCTCGGGCGGGAGGATGTCGCGCAGCAGGCTGATGCCGAGCGGGACGACGCCCATGCCCAGGCCCTGGAGACCGCGTCCGACGATCATCGGGACGACGGAGGAGGCGAGCGCGCAGACCACCGAGCCGACGATCAGCGGGATCACGGAGACGAGGAGGACCCGGCGCTTGCCGAGGGTGTCGCCGAGCCGGCCCGCCACCGGGGTGGCGACGGCACCCGCGAGCAGGGTGGCGGTGATGACCCAGGAGGCGTTGGACGCGCTGGTGTCGAGCAGCTTGGGGAGGTCGCCGATGAGCGGTACCACCAGGGTCTGCATGAGTGCGGCCACGATGCCCGCGAGCGCGAGGACGCCGACGACGCCTCCGGGTCGGGCGTCGGGCTTGGTGCCGTCCACGTGTTCTCCCTCGATCGTCCACGGCGGTCGTCCACCGTGACTCTATATGCATAGTGCACATTCATGGTGTCATACACAAGACATGCATGATGCATATTCGATCACGGCGAGGGACAATGGCCCCATGGACAAGCCCGAGGACAAACCCCTTCACCTGGTCGAGTTCGAGACCATGCTGCTCGGTCGGCACGCCCATCTGTACGCGCCCCGCTCCCGGGCCGCCGGTGGCCACCTGGACCGCAGCGCGTACGTCCTGCTGAGCCGCATCCGCATGCACGGACCGATGTCCATCGGGCAGCTCAGCGAGGCCTTCGGGCTCGACGCCTCCACCCTCAACCGGCAGACCGCGGCGATGCTGCGCGCCGGGGTCGTGGAGCGCATCCCCGACCCGGACGGCGGGATCGCCCGCAAGTTCCGCATCACAGAGGAGGGCGAGCAGCGCCTGGAGGCGGACCGGAACTCGAACATCGAGGGGCTCGACCGGGTCATGGAGCACTGGTCACCGGAGGACGTGGCCCGCTTCGCCTCCTTCCTGGAACGCTTCAACCGGGACATCGAGCGGCTGGAGGGGCGCCCCTGGCCGCGCCCCTGAGGGCACGCCGCCGACCGGTTCAGGCCACCGCGCGAGCCCGGCGATCCACGGTCGCGAGGGCGGTGTTGACCACGGCCACGACAGCGAACACCACCGCCCCGCCGTGCCGCCCCAGGGCGTAGAGCGCGGCCGCGGCGGCACCGAACACCAGCGCCTTCACGGCCAGCACGCCCACCACCGGTAGACGGACCCGCGCCTTCGGGGCGGCGAAGAGCCCCCACAGGACGGCCGCCGCCGCGGGCGCGGCGACGGCGAGCAGGAGGCGCGGGGCCAAGGCCTCCGCGCTCTCCCAGCCCCACCACGCGAGCATCGCCAGCGCCGCCAACTCCAGTAGGAACGCCAGCCCTTCGTTGAACACGTACAAGGGCGTGGGGAGCTTCATCGGATGCCTTCCTTCGCCGGGGCGCGACCAACAGAGGCGCCCACTTTTCCACACATCCGTACGTCCGCACTTCTGTCGAACCTCTTTACGCGGCAGTCGCACGACGATACGTTCCGGCCACGCAAGATGTTTCTGCAAGTTTCCGACAGCGTTTCCAGAGGGCTTCGACTCCTGTCCGGGGCAGAGCTCTGCCCGGTGACGCGCGGCCCTGCCTGGAGAATCGGATGACACGCACCCGCGGACTGACCCCCACTCACAGACGGCTACCCCTAAGGCCGTTGGCCGCCCTGGCGGTCGCCGCCGGCGTCCTCGGCCTGGTGACCGCACCGTCCGGCGGCGCCACATCGGAGCCCGACCCGCGTACGGCGCCGGTCGCGGCCACCGCCGGGAACACCGCCACGGTCTTCTACTGGACGAAGACCAGGAACTGGGCGCGGTACAACCTCCATTGGGCACCGGACGGCGGCACCTGGACCACCGTCCCCGGCGTTGCCATGGAGGCCGCCTGTACGGACTGGGTGAAGAAGACCGTCACCCTCGGTACGGCCACCGGCCTCCAGGCGACCTTCAACAACGGCAGCGGCACCTGGGACAACAACGGCGGCAGGAACTACGCCCTCGGCACCGGTGCCATCACCGTCAGGGACGGGGTGATCGCCCACTCCGACCCCTGCGCCGGAACCGAGCCCGAACCGACCCCGACGCCGGGCGCGAAGGCCACCGTCTACTACTCGACCGAGGCGCTGGGCTGGTCGACCGTCAACCTCCACTACCAGCCGGCCGGTGGCGCCTGGACCACGGTCCCGGGCGTCGGCATGCAGTCCGCCTGCGCCGGCTGGTGGAAGCGGGAGGTCGACCTCGGCACGGCCGCCTCGCTCAAGGCCGCCTTCAACAACGGCAACGGCACCTGGGACAACAACGGCGGCGCCGACTACCCGATCGGCACGGGCGTCAGCACCGTACGGAACAACACGGTGACGGCGAACGCGGCCGACCCGTGCGCCGCCGAGGTGCCCGACACCCAGGCCCCGACCGTCCCCACGAAGGTCACCGCCGCCGCGGACGGCATCTCGGTCCTGCTGACCTGGGACCCCGCCACCGACAACAAGGGCGTGACGAAGTACCAGGTCACGCGGGTCGGCGGCAGCGGCGGGACGGTCGTCACCGATGTCGGCTCGACCGTGTTCTCCGACACGGGCCTCGCCGGACGGACCGCGTACAGCTACACGGTGAAGGCCGTGGACGCGGCGGGCAACGTCTCCGCCGCCTCGGCGCCCGCGACGGCCACCACCGGAGACAAGCCGGCCGCCCCTGCCACCGGGAAGCCGCTCGGCACCGACCCGCGCAAGGACCCGATCTACTTCGTCCTCACGGCCCGCTTCAACGACGGCGACCCGTCCAACAACCGCGGCGGCAGCCAGCACGTCAAGTCGGGCAACGCCGCCAACGACGACCCCATGTTCCGGGGCGACTTCAAGGGCCTCGTCCAGAAGCTGGACTACGTCAAGGGCCTCGGCTTCTCGGCGATATGGGTCACCCCGGTGGTCCTCAACCGATCCGACTACGACTACCACGGGTACCACGGCTACGACTTCTACAAGGTCGACCCGCGCCTGGAGTCGGCCGGCGCCTCCTACCAGGACCTGATCGACGCCGCCCACGCCAAGGGCATGAAGATCTACCAGGACGTCGTCTACAACCACTCCTCGCGCTGGGGCGCCAAGGGCCTGTTCACACCCACCGTGTACGGCGTCCGGGACAGCCAGTGGAGCTGGTACTACGACGAGAAGCAGCCCGGTTTCGAGTACGACGGCCTGACGATCGACGCGAAGACCGGCAAGTCGTACTACAACGGTGACCTGTGGTCGACGGCCGAGCCGGCCGGCAACACCTGCCTCAACTGGGGCAAGCCCACCGGCGGCAAGAGCGCCGAGGGCTACACGGTCTACAACTGCCAGTGGCCGAGCCCGACGTCCGGGATGTTCCCGAAGGCGTTGTTCCACCAGTGCTGGATCGGCAACTGGGAGGGCGAGGACTCCCGTTCGTGCTGGCTGCACGAGGACCTGGCCGACTTCAACACCGAGAACCCGACCGTCCAGAACCATCTGATCGGCGCCTACAACAAGTACATCGACATGGGGGTCGACGGCTTCCGCGTCGACACGGCCGTGCACATCCCGCGCACCACCTGGAACCGCCGCTTCCTGCCCGCCATCCAGGAGCGGGTGACGCGGAGCCACGGCGCCGAGGCCGCGAAGAACTTCTTCGTCTTCGGCGAGGTCGCCGCCTTCGTGAACGACAAGTGGAACCGCGGCTCGGTGAACCACTCGGCGCAGTTCTTCACCTGGAAGGAGCGCAAGGAGTACGACGCGGACGACACGAAGGCCGCGCTGGAGATGTACGACTACGAGCAGCAGCAGGGCACGGGCGGCCAGCCCACCTCCACCAACGCCTTCCTCGACGGGAACAGCTACCACACCCCCGACCACAGCCGCTTCTCGGGCATGAACGTCATCGACATGCGCATGCACATGAACTTCGGTGACGCGCAGAACGCCTTCTCCAACGGCAAGGACTCGGACGACAGTTACAACGACGCCACCTACAACGTCGTCTATGTCGACAGCCACGACTACGGCCCCAACAAGTCGAGCGAGCGGTACACCGGCGGCACCGACGCCTGGGCCGAGAACATGTCCCTGATGTGGACCTTCCGCGGCATCCCGACGCTGTACTACGGCTCCGAGATCGAGTTCCAGAAGGGACAGAAGATCGACTGCGGACCCTCCTGCCCGCTGGCCACGACCGGCCGCGCGTACTTCGGCGACCATGTCGCCGGCTCCGTCACGGCCTCCGACTTCTCCCAGGTCTCCTCGGCCTCGGGAGCGGTCGCCACCACGCTCGCACAGCCCCTGGTCAAGCACGTCCAGCGGCTCAACCAGATCCGCCGGGCGATCCCCGCGCTCCAGACGGGCCAGTACTCCACGGAGGGCGTCTCGGGCGGCATGGCGTTCAAGCGCCGCTACACCAGCGGGAGTACGGACAGCTTCGCCCTGGTCACGATCTCGGGCGGCGCCACGTACACGGGCATCCCGAACGGCACGTACACCGACGCGGTCACCGGCGACGTGAAGACCGTCTCCAACGGTACGCTCGCGATCGGCGCGCCGGGCAAGGGCAACCTGCGGGTGTACGTCCTGAACGGCCCCGGCAGGATCGGCACGGCGGGCCCGTACCTGAAGTAGGGCCGAAAGCCGGACGCGTGAACGAGCCCGGTTCACCCCAGCGGCGTGCGATGCAGGGTGACGAGCAGGCGCCAGACGTGGTGGGCGATCCGGTCGGAATCGCCCACCACCAGGCCGTGCAGCCAGTCGGCGAGCACACCGGCGAAGGTCGCGGCCACGGCCGAGGCGATCAGTTCCGGCTCGGGGGCCCCGGCCAGGCTGCGCTCGTGGAGGCTGCGGGCCCTCAGGTCCTCGTGGAGCACGAGGCCGAGCGGCCCGCCGCCGCCCGGCCGCAGCAGGGCGCGGTAGAGGCCCGCGTGCGGGGCGAGTTCGGCGAGGAAGGCGAGCAGTGCGGGCGGTGGGGACGCCGGGTCGGGGGTGCCGCGCCAGGCGTGCAGGGCGTCCACCGCGTCGCGTACCACGTCGGCGCAGGCGTCGACGGCGAGCGCCTCCAGGTCGCTGTAGTGGACGTAGAAGGTGGCGCGGCCGACGCCGGCCCGGCGTACGAGCGTGGCGATGGTGACGTCGGCCAGCGGGCGCTCGGCGCACTCGTCGAGGAGGGCCCGGCGCAGCTTGGCCCGGGTCCTGGCCGCGCGGGGGTCTCCCGGTGTCGCGGTCACGGCCGGGTCACCGGCTCAGCAGGACGGCGCCGAGGGCGAGCGCTCCCGGCAGCGCCTGGGCGACCAGGATGCGGCGGTTGGCGGTGAGACCGCCGTACAGACCGGCGATGACGACGCAGCCGAGGAAGAAGACCTGGACCCGGAAGCCGGTCGGGTCGTCGGCGATCAGGCCCCAGACGAGTCCGGCAGCGAGGAAGCCGTTGTAGAGGCCCTGGTTCGCGGCGAGCGGCGCGGTGGCGCGGGCCATGTCCGCGTCGAAGCCGGAAAGTCCGCGCCCCGGCTTCTTCTCCCACAGGAACATCTCCAGAACCAGGATGTACGCGTGCAGGGCGGCCACCAGGCCCACCAGCACGTTCGCCGTCGTCTCCACCGTCGTCTCCTCCGCGTTCAGCTGCCCGAATTTCCTGGACAGCTGTCCACTATACATGGACACATGTCTCGTAAGTCGCCCCGATCGGTCAACAGTGCGTAACACGAACGGGCTTCTCGGACTGAACGCTTCCTTCCGCCTCGCGACTCTGGGATCTTGCGTCCACCCCACACATCACAGGGCCCGGCGGGCGCCACCCGCGCCACCGGGTCATCGGAGGACGCATTGTTTTCCCTCATATCCAGCCGGTTGAGAACGTCGGCCATGGCCGCCGCGGCGCTCGGTACGACCGTGGCGCTCGCCGCTCCCGCGGGATTCGCCCAGGCAGCACCGACCGACACGGAGCCCGTCGCGGCCCGTTCGGCGGGGGCGACGCAGAGCACGACGACACCGGCAGCGGCTCCGGCCGCCTGGGCCGCGGGCACCCGCGCGTACCTGGTGATCACGGCCCCCGGCGGCACCTCGGCGGTCAGCGGCGCGGTCACGAGCAACGGCGGTTCGGTCTTCGCCGCCTATGACGCGATCGGCGTGATCGTGGCGCACTCGACGTCCGCGTCGTTCGCCTCGGCGATGCGCACCGTCAGCGGTGTCCAGCAGGTCGGGGCGACCCGCACCTCGGACGTCCCCGCCGACGCCTACAACCCGGCGCTCCCGGCCAACCCGCCGCAGTCGACGACCACGCTCACGGAGTCGAACCGCTGGGACATGACGCAGATCAAGGCCGAGCAGGCCTGGGCGGTCACCACGGGTTCGGCGACGGTGAAGGTCGGCGTCCTCGACACCGGCGTCGACGACCAGCACCAGGACATCGCGCCCAACTTCAACGCCGCCGACTCGGCCTCCTGCGCCTACGGCAAGGCGGACACGCGCGCGGGTGCCTGGCGTGACGTCGGCACCCACGGCACGCATGTCGCGGGCACGATCGCGGCCGCCAAGAACGGCAAGGGCGTCATCGGCGTCGCGCCGGGCGTGAAGATCTCCTCCGTCCGCATCGCGGAGCCGACCAGCAGCCTGTTCTTCGCGGAGAACACGATCTGCGGCTTCATGTGGGCCGGTGACCACGGCTTCAAGGTCACCAACAACAGCTACTACACGGACCCGTGGCAGTTCAACTGCCCGGACAACCTGGACCAGGCCGCCATCATCGAGGGTGTCCGCCGGGCGCAGGTGTACGCCGAGGGCAAGGGTTCGCTCCAGGTGGCCGCCGCCGGCAACTCCAACTACGACCTGGCGAACAAGACGACCGACTCCGAGAGCCCCAACGACTCGACCCCGGTCACCCGCACCATCACCAACGCCTGCATCGACATCCCGACGGAGCTTCCGGGCGTCGTGACGGTGGCCTCGCAGGCCAGCGGCGGCGCCAAGGCCTCGTACTCGAACTTCGGCAACGGCGTCGTCGACATCGCCGCCCCGGGCGGCGACGGTTCCACCCAGGTGTACTCGACGCTGCCGGGTGGCAAGTACGGCAACATGAGCGGCACCTCGATGGCCTCCCCGCACGTGGCGGGTGTCGCGGCGCTGATCGCGAGCACCAACCCGACCTTCACCCCCGCGCAGATCCGGGACCAGCTGGGCGTCCAGGCCACGGACCGCGCGTGCCCCTCGGACACCCGCTGCAAGGGCACCACGACCAAGAACGGCTTCTTCGGTGAGGGCGCGGTCGACGCCCTGAAGGCCGTCGGGGGCACCACCCCGCCGCCCGGCGCGTACTTCGAGAACCTCACCGACGTGACGATCGCCGACAACGCGACGGTCGAGAGCCCGATCACGGTCAGCGGCGTGACGGGCAACGCCCCGGCCACGCTCAAGGTGGGCGTGGACATCAAGCACACCTACATCGGCGACCTGAAGGTCGACCTGGTGGCTCCGGACGGCACCGTGTACACGGTCCACAACCGGACCGGCAGCGGCACGGACAACATCGTCCAGACGTTCACGGTCAACGCCTCTGCAGAGGTCGCGAACGGGGTCTGGAAGCTCCGCGTGAACGACAACGCGAGCCAGGACACGGGCAGGATCGACGCCTGGAACCTGACGTTCTGACGCTGAAGTCACGGCGTCACGCGGTCCTTTGACGGGGCCGGAACCCCACGGGGTTCCGGCCCCGTTCCGCATGCCCGCGGGAAAAAGTCCGTACCGGGGGGTAGGCCTGCCCGGCCGCCTTGCTATACGTTCCGTCTAACAAGCTTGCTAGACGCTACGTCTAATAAGTGCCCGAGCAGCCGATCGCGCGATCCAGGGAGCCGCACCATGGCCAGCAGCACCGTTCGCCCGGACCACGAGGACCGGGACGTCACCGAGTCGGACGTCGCCGAGCGGCTGCTCCGGTCGGCCGCGAAGCTGTCGTACGACCCCGCCGTCGAGGTCGACTGGGACACACCCCTCGACAAGGACTTCCACGGCCAGAGCCCCGAGTGGAACTCCCTCTACGGCACGGACTACTGGAACGAGCTGACCGAGGAGCAGCGCAAGGAGCTGACCCGGCAGGAGACCGCGTCGGTCGCCAGCACCGGCATCTGGTTCGAGATGATCCTCCAGCAGATGGTGCTCCGCGACATCTACCTCCTGGACCACACCGACCCCAGGTTCCAGTGGGCCCTCACCGAGATCGCCGACGAGTGCCGGCACTCGATCATGTTCGCCCGGGGATCCCAGAAGCTCGGCGCGCCCGCCTACCGGCCCAGGCGGGCCGTCCTCGAACTCGGCCGCTTCATGAAGACCGTCGGCTTCGGCGAGGCCGCGTACGCCGGAATCCTCGTCGCCGAGGAGGTCCTCGACGTCATGCAGCGCGACTGGATGCGCGACGAGCGGGTCGTCCCCTTCGTCCGCACCATCAGCAACATCCATGTCGTCGAGGAGTCCCGGCACATGAAGTTCGCCCGGGACGAGACGCGCCGCGCCCTCGCCCGCGCGAGCAGGGCCCGCCGGCACTTCCAGGCCCTCGTCGTCGCCATCGCCGCCTACTACATCATCACCAGCCTGGTGAACCCCGAGGTGTACGTGCGGGCCGGACTCGACCCCGAGCGGGCCCGCCGCGAGGCGGCGGCCAACGAGCACTACAAGGCACAGCTGCGCGCCAGTTGCTCCGGACTGATGGAGTTCCTGGCCGACGTCGGGATGCTGACCCGGCCCGCGCTCTTCTTCTACCAGCGCGCCCACCTCGTCTGACCCCTCCGAGCCGAGCAGAGCAGAGCCGACGACATGACCTACGCGATCACCCAGACCTGCTGCAACGACGCCACCTGCGTCGCCGTCTGCCCGGTCAACTGCATCCATCCGACGCCCGAGGAGCCGGACTTCGGCACCACGGAGATGCTGTACATCGACCCCAGGGCCTGCATCGACTGCGGGGCCTGCGCCGACGCCTGCCCCGTCGACGCGATCTTCCCGGCGGACCGGCTCACCGGACGGCTGCGGGAGTACGAGGCCGTCAACGCCGCGTACTACGCGGACCGGACGCCCGGACCGGTCCTCGCCTCACCCAACTTCCACCCGTGGAGCGAGCCCTCGTTCCCCCGCTCGCTGCCCTCCGACTTCGCCCCGCTGCGGATCGCGGTCGTCGGCACCGGTCCCGCGGGCATGTACGCGGCCGAGGACCTCCTCCTCCACACCAACGCCGAGGTCACCCTGATCGACCGGCTGCCGGTGGCCGGCGGACTCCTGCGGTACGGCGTGGCGCCCGACCACCCGGCGACCAAGGGGGCCGGAGAGACCTTCGCCCGCTTCCACACCCACCCCCGGGTCCGGATGCGGCTGGGTGTGGAGATCGGCAAGGAGGTCACCGTCGAGGAACTCGCCGCACACCACGACGCGGTGGTCTACGCGGTGGGCGCACCCTCCGACCGGCGGCTCGGCATCCCCGGCGAGGACCTGCCGGGCAGCGTCTCGGCGACCTCCGTCGTCTCCTGGTACAACGCCCACCCCGAGACCGGCGCGGACGCCGTCCGGCTCACCGCCGAGCGGGTCGTCGTGGTGGGCAACGGCAACGTGGCGCTCGACGTCGCCCGGGTCCTCGTCACGGACCCCGACGCCCTCGCCGGTACGGACATCGCCGACCACGCCCTCGCCGCCCTGCGCGGCACGCGCGTGCGCGAGGTGGTGCTGCTCGGCCGCCGGGGCCCGGCGGACGCGGCGTACACGAGCTCCGAACTGCTCGCCCTGAAGCACCTCCCGGACGTGGACCTGGTCGTCGACGACCGGGACCCGCGCACCGGCGCGAGCGTGGAAGCGGCGGCGGACGGGGAGAAGGCCGCGCTGCTGCGGGGCGTGACGCGGGAGACGGTGGACTGGTCGCGGCCCCCGGCGCCGGACCGGCGCCGGATCGTGCTGCGCTTCCACTCCGCGCCGGTCGAGGCCGTCGGCACCGACGCCGTCCGCGCGGTCCGGGTCACGGAGGACGGATCGCCGTCCGGTACGGAGATCGAGGCGGGTCTCCTCGTCCGGGCGATCGGCTACCGGGGGGTCCCGCTGGCAGGGCTGCCCTTCGACGAGGCGACCGGCACGGTGCCGCACGAGGCCGGGCGGGTGGCCGGACTGCCCGGCGGCTACGTCGTCGGCTGGATCAAGCGCGGGCCCACCGGCGGCATCGGGGCCAACCGGGCCTGTGCGGAGGAGACCGTCGGGACGCTGCTCGCGGACGCGGTCGCCGGCGCGCTGCCGAAGCCGACGGGCACGGCACAGGAGTTCCGCCGGCTGGCGCGGAGGCGCACCCGCCATCTCGTCGACGCGCGCGGTCTCGCGGCCATCGACCGGACCGAGCGGGCGAAGGGGCAGGACGCGGGTCGCCCACGGGTCAAGCTCGCCACGGTGCCGGAGCTCGTCGCGGCGGCGCGGGGCGCTCGCCGGCGCCTGAAGGTCTGAAGGTACGAAGGGGCTGAAGGTCCGAAGGGCTGAGGGGTCCGAAGGTCCGGCCCGGGACGGCGGGCCGGCGATCCGTCGCGCCGTGGGACGTCAGGCCACGAGGTCCAGGGCCTGTCGGACCACGATCGCGTTGAGCCGGACCGCGAACGGCACGATGTCCGTCAGCTCCAGGGCGACGGCCCGCGCCTTCGGCAGCTCGACGGTCACGTCGACGCAGAAGGCCAGGGCATACATGTGCTCCCCGGTCTCCTCGTCCTGCAGGGCGAAGAACAGGTCCCGGTAGAACCGGGTCCGCTCCCCCGACTCCTCGTAGAAGGAGAGACCGGGCTGCCCCTCCTGCGCGGCGAGGCCGGTGAAGGCCTGGACGAGCTCCCGCTCGACGGTGGCCCAGAACCCGGCCTCCGCGCACTCCGGCGGAAGCGCCTGCCGGACGGCCTCCTTGAGGGAGAGGACCATGACCAGGACGGGGGCGTACTCCTGGAGCCCCCAGCCCCGCACCATCTTCACCACGGTGCTGTCCGGGACGGCCGCGGCGGCCTCCCGTATCGCCTCGAAGTCGAAATTGACGGTCGCCGGCGCGATCGCCTCCTGGAACACCCGGTCGATGGACCGGGCCTGCGCGAGATGATCCGGTCCCACCTCGACGACGGTCCTGAAACTGGCGGCCAAAGCTCCTCCTGTGTGATCTCGATGATCAGGAGGGGTCAGTATGCCGAGCGCCCGCCCGTCGGAGCGGGCCCCGTCCGCCGTACGGACGGGGCGGCCCGGGACCACGGGCAGGAGGGGCTCAGGACCGCTTGCGGGGCTTCCCGCCGGTGCGGCCCCGGCCCGAACCCCCGGCGCCGCCGGGCTTGCGGGCCGCGGGCTTGCCCGCCGTACGCGAACCGGCACCGGGCTTCCCGGACCGGCCGGGCTTGGCGCCGGACTTCCGCTCCTTCTGGTCCTTCGGCTGCTTCTGGCCCTTCTGGGCCTCCGCGCGGCGGCCCCGGGTGCTGTTCACCGTGCGGCCGCGCACGATGCCGATGAACTCCTCCACCAGATCGGGCGCCTCGTCCGCGGCCTGCCACGACAGAGCCACCCGCGACTGCGGGACATCGGTCAGCGTCCGGTAGGTGAGGTCCTTGCGGTGGTGCAGCCGGGCGAGCGACTGCGGCACGGCGAGCACGCCGACGCCCGCCGCGACCAGCTCGATCGCGTCGGCGGTCGTCGCGGGGCGCTCGTTCGCCGGAAGGCCGGGCGGCTGCTCCCAGCCGAGGGTGTCGTCGAGCGGGTGCAGGACGAGCTCCTCGGCGAGGTCCTCGACCGTGACCTCCTCCGCCGCCGCGAGCAGGTGGTCCTTGGGGATGACGACGACCGTCGTCTCCGTGTAGAGCGGGATGGCGCTCAGGTCGTCGCGGTCGACGGGGAGCCGGACCAGACCGGCGTCGGCCGTTCCCTCCCGGAGGGCGCCGAAGGCCTCGGCGGGCGTCAGGGCGAGCAGCGTCAGGGGTACGTCGGGCAGGCGCTCGTTCCAGACCCGCACCCACTTCGAGGGCGTCACTCCGGGCACGTAGGCGAGCCTGAAGGAGGAAGGGGAGGAGGAGGGGAAAGAGGGGGAATCCGCGGGGGAAGCGTCCGAGCCTGTCACTCCGCCAGGTTACCGGTAGCTGCCGTGGTCGGAACTCGCCCGCACGCTCGATACCCTTGACACCATGACGTCGCACCAGAGCACCCAGACGATGAAGCCCGCCACCGCGGCGAAGAAGCTGGGTGTGTACCTCGAGGCCACCCCCGCAGAGTTCCAGGAGGGTGTCGTCTCGCGCACCGAGCTGAACGAGCTCCAGGCCAATCCCCCGGCCTGGCTCCAGGAGCTCCGGAAGAACGGTCCGCACCCCCGCCCCGTGGTCGCGCAGCGGCTCGGCATCTCCATCGCCGGTCTCGCCCGCGGTGGCATCACCGACCCGCTCACCACCGAGCAGATCGAGGAGCTCCGGCAGGAGCTCCCCGAGTGGCTGCAGAAGGAGCGCGCCACCCAGGCGGAGGTCCGCAAGGAGACCGTCCGCATCAAGGAGCGCGACGCGGAGCGTGCCGCGCGAGGCCGGCAGGGCGCCTGATCGTCTCACCGCCGGACCGGTCCCGATGGCTTCGCCGTCGGACCGGTCCGGCGCCGTTTCCGCACCGGCTCGGACGTGACCGGCCCTGACCGGTGTGGCGCACGCCGGGCCGCGGGAGTCATTCCCTCATGAGTGACACGAACACCGCGTCCGAGCCGCCGGTCGTCGTCGGCGTGGACGGGTCCGAGCACAGTCTCCGGGCCCTGGAATGGGCCCTGAGCGTCGCCGATCACCTGGGATCACCGCTGGTCGTGGCCCATGTGCGCTCCGACGCCCTCCAGCTCGGCGCCGCCCGTATCGCCTCTCTCGGTCCCTCCCCCGAGCTGCCCGACGCGGTCATGGCGGCCGTACGGACGGTCGTCGAGGAGCGCGGGCACGACATGCCCGTACGGTACGAGTCGCTCGACGGCTCCGTGACCGACGCCCTGCCGGCGGCGGCCCGGGGCGCGCGGCTCCTGGTGACCGGCTCCCGCGGGCACGGCGGCTTCGCCAGTCTGCTGCTCGGCTCCACCAGCCGTACGCTCGCCGCGACGGCGCCCTGCCCGCTCGTCGTCGTCCCGCACGAGGCTCGTGCGGCCGCCCTGGAGGGCGGTGCGGAGGCGGGCCGGGTACTGCTCGGGCTGCACCCGGAGGAGACTCCGGACGAGGTGGTGACCTTCGCGTTCGAGGCGGCGCACCACCGGGGCGTACCGCTGGAGGCCGTGACGGCCTTCCGGCTGCCGCCTCAGCCGTCCAGCCTCGTCGTGGCCCCCGCCCCGGCGCTCCAGGTGCCTCCGCCCCTGACCCTCGCGGACGACGCGGAGACGTTCGTACGGGAGGCGGAGCGGGAGCAGGAGGAACGGCTGCGGCCCTTCGTCGCACGGTGGCCGAAGGTCGAGCTGGTCCCGTCCGTGGTGCCTGCGGACGCGGCGGGCCTCCTCGTGGAGGGCTCGCGAGACGCCGGTCTGCTGGTCGTGGGCCGGCACCACCGGCACCGGTTCGGCTCACTGCTGGTCGGCTCCGTCGCCCATGCCGTGCTGCACCACGCGCACTGCCCGGTCGCGGTGGTCCCGCCCGTACCCCAGGCCTGACGGATACGTCTCCGCCTGCTCCGTGACTCCGTTGTGGCGCGGGGAACGCCGCTGGTAGAAGGGGTGTCATGAGTACCGCAGAAGGGGCCGCAGCCGCCCAGCGCAATGTCCAGCCGCCGCCCGCACAGGCCTCGCTCGGCGCGGGGGTCGTGGTGACCGACGAGGCGGGCCGGGTGCTGCTCGGCTTGCATCGCTCCGGCGTGTGGGAGCTGCCGGGCGGGAAGGTCGAGCCGGGCGAGTCCGTGGAGGAGGCGGCGGTCCGCGAGCTGGCCGAGGAGACGACGCTCGTCGCGGACGCCGCGGACGTGGAGGTCATCGGGCTGGTCCTGGACTCCATCACCTCCGCCCGGATGACCCGGATGACCGCCGCGACGGCGGTGCGTGGCTTCCGGGGCGTGCCCGCCGTGGCCGAGCCGGACACGATCGAGCGCTGGGAGTGGACGGACCCCGGCCGTCTGCCGGAGGCGCTGTTCCTGCCGTCCGCCCAGGTGCTGCGGATGTGGCGGCCGGAGCTGCCGCTGCCGGACGGGCCCTTCCACCGCTACACGCTCGGCCGGCTGCCGGCCTGACCGGCTCCGGCTCGCTCAGCCGGGAAGGGTGCGGGCGAGCCGGAAGCCCACGTCGTCGATCCGCAGGGTCGGGTGGCTGCGGCGGCGGACCGAGGCGCGGCAGCTCCAGTGCTCGTCGAACCAGCCGCCGCCGCGCAGCACCCGGTAGCTGCCGTAGACCTCGGGGTCGTACACGTCCCAGCACCACTCCCAGACATTGCCGAGCATGTCGTGGAGGCCCCAGTCGTTGGGCCGTCGGCCGCCGGCCTCGCGGAGGCGTTCGCCGGAGTTGCCGCGGTGCCAGGCGATCTCGTCGAGCGGGCCGTAGCGCGGCTCCGTGGTTCCGGCGCGGCAGGCGTGTTCCCATTCGGCCTCGGTGGGGAGGCGGTAGCCGTCGGCGGTCCGGTCCCATTCCGGTGCCTCGGCGTCCGCGTCGTCCGCCGGGACGCGGTAGGCGGGGCGGAGCCCCTCGCGTACGGACAGTGCACCGCAGAAGCGGACCGCGTCTCCCCAGGACACCCCTTCGACCGGCAGCCGGTCGCCGTGCGCGGTGCTCGGCCTCCCGCCCATGACCTGCTCGTACAGTCCCTGGGTGACGGGGACGGCGCCCAGGGCGAACGGGCCGACGTCGACCGCCCAGCTCCGTTCCGTGCGCCGGTCCGAGAGCGTGACCCGGCCCGCCGGTACCTCGATCATCGCGTGGTGCATCGTGTGGTCCCCCTGCGTCCTCATGGCTCCGATGGTCGCAGCAATCGGAACGGTCGCGTCGTGTCACCGAGCGGGCGGGGGCGAGCGTGACTAGCGTGGCTCACAGGAACACCTCATCGAATCGAAAACGGGAGTCACCGTCATGGCCGTACGACCTGAGGGCACGCCTGTCTGGGCCGACGCGATGTTCAAGGACGTCGAGGTTGCCAAGACGTTCTACGGCGACGTGCTCGGCTGGACCTTCGGCGAGTCCTCCACGGAATTCGGCAACTACACGCAGGCGTACCGGAACGGGAAGGCGGTCGCGGCGGTCGTCCCGCCGATGCCGGGGCAGGACGGCGGTGAGGAGCAGTCGTCCTGGTGTCTGTACTTCGCCTCGCCCGATGTCGCCGCCACGGCGGAGAAGATCAAGGCCGCGGGCGGAACCATCCTGATGGAGCCGATGCAGGTCGGCGACTTCGGGTCGATGTGCATCGCGCTGGACCCGGCGGGCGCCGCGTTCGGCATCTGGCAGGCGGGGCAGCACGAGGGCTTCGAGCTGGAGGGTGAGAGCGGCTCCTACGTCTGGGCCGAGGTCTTCACCCGGGAGCCGGCGAAGGCCGACCCCTTCTACACCGCCGTCTTCGGCTACAACTCGAAGAAGATGCAGGACGAGGACATGGACTACCGGGTCTTCGACCTCGGCGCCGACCCGGTGCTCGGGCGCATGGTGATGACGGCGGAGGACTTCCCGCCGGAGATCCCCTCGTACATCCAGGTGTACTTCGCCGTCGACAACTGCGACAAGGCGGTCGAGGCGGCCGAACGCCTCAACGGGCGGAAGGTGTTCGGGCCGATGGACAGTCCGTTCGGCCGCTTCGCGGCGATCCTGGACCCGCAGGGTGCCGCGTTCGCCGTGATCGACGTACGGACCACCGTCGGCGAGATGCCCGAGATGGTCTGACCGGTACGGGAGACCGCGAGCCGCCCCGGGACCGCGGTCCCGGGGCGGCTCTGTGCGGGTCAGGCGCTGTCGCGGACCGCGACGATGCCGTTGAAGACACCGACGTAGGCGGTGCCGTCGGGGCCGAGGGTGATCGGGGCCCAGTTGTTGTCGTACGCGAGGCCGGTGCCGGTGAAGCGGCTGAAGACCCGGCCGCCGGTGCGGAAGTCGACGGCCGTGAGGTACCAGGCGTCGATGCCCCACGCGTGGGGGCGCTTCTCGTAGAAGTAGAGCAGTCCGTTGACGGTGGAGAGCTTGGGCACGGTCGAGGGCGAGCGGACGTCGCTCTCCCAGACGGTGTCGCAGCCGCTGCCGTCGGCGCGTACGTCGATCCGGGTCGCGCCGCCCACCACGCTGCGGCCGAGGAGGAGCGTACTCGGGTTCTCGTAGCCGTAGTTGTTCTCGACGACGAGGCTGTTGCCCCAGCTGATCAGGGAGTTGTCGGTGGTGGAAGCCCCCGGGCCGAAGACCGGCACCTTGCAGACGAGGCGCTCGGCGGCGGGGACGTCGGCGCCCCGGCGGTAGACGAGGACGTTCATCCGGTCGTCGGCGTTGTCGGTGATGGCGACGTACTCGTCATGGAGACCGAAGAGGTCGGGCGTGGTGCCCGAACCCTGGTTCACCGAACCGGGCTTGGTGCCGGTCCCCCGGTCGTACGGCTCGCGCCAGCGGACGCGCGGGACGCCGTCCGCGTCGGCGTCGAAGCTGTACAGGGCGTGGTCGGTGACGAGGGACACGCCGTCCTCGGCGACGGAGAAGGAGTTCTGGATCTCCTCGCCGTCCAGGCGGATCGCGCGCAGCGCGCCCGTCGCCGGGTCGACGGTGCCGACGCGGCCGAGGCGGGTGACCCACCAGATGCGGCCGTCCCAGTCCGGCATGACGGAGGTGACGGGGTCGCAGGCGCCGCTGGGGAAGAGGTTGGTCCAGCTGACGCAGTCGTGCGGGACGAGGGAGGTGAGGTCCCAGTCGTTCTCGACGACGAACTCCCACGTCCGGTCCGCCTTCTGACGGTGCGAGATGCGCTGGATGTGCTGCCGCGGGTCGGCGAGGACGACGCGGTCCTGGTCGTCGAGGTAGAAGTAGGCGCCGCCGGACGTGTCCTTGAAGATCTTCTCGAAGTCGAGGCGGGTGATGGCCTCGACGGTGGACGAGCGCTGCGGCAGCTTGTACTCGGCGAGGGTGTCGAGCGTGCGCGGGTCGAGCAGCTTCAGCAGGAAGCCGCTGAAGGTGCCGCACACGGTGACGAGCCGGCCCTCGGAGTCGAAGGTGACGGTGGCGCACTCGCCGCCCACGGGGGCGATCTTCTCGCTGTCCACGCGCGGGGCACGGCCGAGCGGCCCCGGATAGGGGTGGGTGCCGCTGCCCGCGCCGTCGGCGTGCATGCCGCTGCGCCCGTTCGGGGCGAGGTACGGGTGCTGGGCGGTGCCCTCGCCCGGCACGGGCCGTGCGGTGGCGGGGGCGCCCTCGTAGTGCTCCACGAGGCGGTGGCCGAGGCCGAGCGGGATCTCCTGGGCCTGGGCGACGGGGGCGGACCCCGCCATGACGGCGGCGGCGAGCGCGATCAGCGTGAGCGCGCGGGCTCGTCTTCGGGGCGGGTGCGTGGCCAATGCGGCTCCTCGGGTTGCTGACTAACTGTCGCGCCGGCGGCCGACGCTAGGCCCGAGTCCGTGAGATGTACATGCAACTGCCCCGTGTTTCACAGGCAGTTCACGATAGGGCAGCGGTCACGGTTTGAGGCTGGAGACCACATTGGCGGTGGCGGCGACCCCGTTGTGGATGGTCGGCGCCATGCTGGTGCCGGCGAGGAAGAAGCCCAGCAGGGCACAGACGAGCGCATGGGTGACCTTGAGTCCCCCGTTGCGCAGGAAGATCACGGCCAGCACCAGCAGCAGCACCACGACAGAAATGGAAACGGCCATCGCGTTCACGTCCCTCCGTCGCCGCACCGGAATTGCGGCGTTCGGCGGACAGTGTGACGGAATGCGCGGTCCGTCCGGGCGAATGGCGGGGCGGCCATACGGGTGAGATTCGGCCGGTGCCGGCCGCCGAGGACCGGCGATGCCCGGCCGGCGGACCGCGTCAGGCTCCTGATCGGCGAGCGACCGCTCGGACAGAGCCCGTTCAGGTCGCCCGCGTCACGGGCCCTCCTCGGCGGGCAGGCAGTCCTTCCACTCCACCGTGCGGTCGCACCAGCGCCGCAGCAGGACCCGGTCGTGGCCGACGGCGAGGAGGCCCGCGCCGGTCTCCTCCCGGTAGGTCTCGACGGCGGCGACCAGGGCCGCCGTGGTGGAGGCGTCGAGCATCGCGGTCATCTCGTCGCAGATCAGCCAGCGGGGGCGCAGGGCCAGGGCCCGTCCCAGGCAGGCGCGTTGGAGCTGGCCGTCGCTGACCTCGTGCGCGCGGCGGCCGAGCAGGTCGGGGGTGAGGCCGACGGCCGGGGCGAGTTCGGCGAGACGCGCCGCCGCCTCGGCTCGCCGGCCGGTGGCCCGGAGCGGTTCGACGAGGAGGTCGGCGAGGGTGAGCCGGGGGTCGGCGGCGGTGCGGGGCTGCTGGAACACGACGCCGACGGCGGTGCGGAGTTCACGCGGCGCACGGTGGCGCCAGGCCGTGACCTCGGTGCCGTCGAGGACGAACCGCCCCGCGTCCGGTCGGTGGAGGAGGGCCGCGACGCGGGCGAGGGTGGACTTGCCGCAGCCGCTCGGGCCGAGGAGTCCGACGGACTCCCCGGGGGCGACGGTGAGCGAGGCGCCCCGGAAGACGGGGGCGCGGCGGTCGTATCCGGCGGTGACGGTGTCGAGTTCAAGCACGGGGGTGCTCCGGGTGGTGACAGGCCAGGTTGGCCGTGAACTCCGGCCGGTTGGAGCAGAGTTCGGTGGCCAGCGGGCAGCGCGGGGCGAACGCGCAGCCCTCCGGCAGGGCGGAGAGCTCCGGCGGCATGCCGGGGATCGGGGTGAACGCCCGGTCGGGCAGCGCGTCGAGCAGACCCCGGGCGTAGGGATGGCGGGGGCCGGCGGGGCCGAAGAACCGGTGGGCGGGGGCGATTTCGACGATGCGGCCCGCGTACATGACGGCGACGCGGTCGGCGATGCGCGCGGCGGCGGCCAGATCGTGGGTGATGAGGAGCAGGGCGCGGCCGTCGTCGGCGTGGCGGCGCAGTTCGTCCACGGTGCGGTCGACGAGGTCCCGGTCGAGGCCGGTGGTCGGCTCGTCGGCGAGCAGCAGCCGCGCGTCACCGATGAGGGCGAGGGCGGTGGCGGCGCGCTGGGCGAGTCCTCCGGACAGCTCGTGCGGGTACCGGTCGAGGTGCCCGGCCGGGAAGGCGGCCCGCTCGGCGGCGTCCTCGGCGGCCTTGCGGCGGGCGCGGCGGGAGGTGCCGGTGAGCGCGCGGACGGTCTCCTCCAGCTGGGACCGTACGGTGCGGACGGGGGTGAGGTGGGCGGCCGGGCTCTGCGGTACGAGCCCGACGCGGCGGCCCCGCACGGTGCGGGCAAGGGTCTTCTCGTCGGCCGCGATCAGGTCGGTCTGGGCGGCCCCGTCGGGGTCCGCGAGCAGGGCCGTACCGGACGTCTCGGCGTTGCCGGGGAGCAGCCCGAGGAGGGCGGAGGCCAGCACGGACTTGCCGCACCCGCTCTCGCCGACGAGGGCGAGGCACTCCCCCGCGCCGAGGTCGAAGTCGGCGTCGCTGACGGCCTCGACGGTCCGCCCGCCACGCAGCCGGAACCGGACGCTCAGGTCACGGACGCTGAGGACCGCGTCCTCCGCCCGCCCGGCGGAGACGGCGTCGAGGGCGCGGAGCACGTTCTCGGCGGTCACAGCATGAGCTCCGATCGGCGGCGCGGGTTGAGGCGGTCGCGCCAGACGCCGGCGAGGCCGGCGAGGGCGAGGGTCGGGACGATGAGCAGCAGGCCGGGGAAGAGGGTGGGCCAGCCGTATCCGGCGAGGAGCGAGGAGCGGGCGTTCTGGACGAGGTTGCCCAGGCTCGCCTGGTGGCTGGGGAGGCCGAGGCCGAGGAAGGACAGCGCGGACTCGTGCCACATGGCGTGCGGGACCATCAGGACGGCCGCGAGGCCCGCTTGCGGCAGGACGGCGGGGAGCAGGTGGCGGACGGCGACGCGCCACCGTGTGGCGCCGCCGGAGATCGCGGCTTCGACGAAGGGCCTGGTGCGCAGGGAGAGGACCTCGGAGCGCACGATCCGGGCGGTGGAGAGCCAGTGGGTGACGGCCACGGAGGCGATCACCGGCCAGACGCCGGGCCGGAAGAGGGCGACCACGAAGATGCCGAGCAGCAGGTGCGGCACGGAGGAGAAGGTGTCGACGAGCCGCATGAGGGTGCGGTCGGTCCAGCCGCCGAGCGCCCCGGCGGCCGCGCCGACGGCGGTGCCGACGACCGTGGCGACGAGCGCGGCGACGAGGCCGACGAGCAGCGAGATCCGCAGGCCGTAGACGCAGCGCAGCAGCAGGTCGCGGCCGAGGTCGTCGGTGCCGAAGGGGTGCTCCCAGGACGGCGGGAGGAGCTTGCGCGAGAGGTCGACGGCCTGTTCGTCGAGCTGGACGAGCGGCGGCACGACCAGGACCGCGAGGAGGACGACGCCGACGACGAGGGCGGAGCTCCAGAGCCGCAGGCGGTGGGTGCGCGGGTCAGCCATCGAAGCCCACCCTCGGGTCGGCGAGTCCGTAGAGGAGGTCGGAGAGGAGGTTCCCGAGGAGTACGGCGGCCGTGGCCAGCACCGTGAGCGCGGCGAGCAGCGGGAAGTCCACGGAGGTGGCGGCCTGGACGGTGGCGGCGGCGATGCCGGGCCAGCTGAAGACGGTCTCCACGAGCAGGGCGCCGGTGATCAGCTCGGGCACGCGGGAGCCGATGAGGGTGAGCATGGGCAGCATCCCGGAGCGGAGGGCGTGGCCGGTGAGGACGGTGCGTTCGCGCAGGCCGCGGGCGCGCGCGCCGCGTACGGGGTCCTCGTCCAGGGCGTCGCCGACGCCCTGGCGGACGTACAGGAAGAACCAGGGCAGCTGGGAGACGCCGAGGACGAGCGCGGGCAGCACGAGGTGGCGGGCGACCTGGTCGGCGGTGACGGTGTCGCTCGCGGTGTCGGTGAGTCCGCCGGCGGGCAGCGCGCCGAGCTCGAGCGCGAAGAACCAGATGGCGAGGAGGCCGAGCCAGAAGGCCGGGGCGGCTTCGAGGGTGTACGCGACGGAGCTGACGGCCCGGTCGATCAGGCCGCCGCGGCGGCGCCCGGCGAGGACGCCGAGGAGGGTGCCGAGGGCGATGGCCACGAGGAACGCGGTGACGGCGAGGAGGACGGACCAGCCGAGGCGCTCGCCGATGACCTCGGCCACGGGCCTGCGCATGACGGCGGAGTCGCCGAGGTCGCCGGTGAGGGCGGAGGTGAGCCACTCCCACCAGCGGGTGAGGAGGGGCCGGTCGACGCCGAGGTTGGCGCGGAGCTGGTCGAGGTTCTCCTGCGAGGCGGTGAGCCCGGCGGTGCCGGCGTAGGCCTTGACGGGGTCGAACGGGGAGGCTTCGGCGACGGCGAACACCGCGAAGGTGACGGCGAGGAGGACGGGGACGGCGGCCAGGGCGCGTCGTCCCGTCATCCGTGCCATGGGCCCCCAGGGGAGGCGGCGCTTCACTTCTTCGTCGCTCCGGCGGGCTTCGGCTTCCAGTTCTCGACGTTCCACCAGGGACCGGAGGCCAGGCCGTGGTCGTGCGGCTCGGTCTGGGTGCTCGGCCCGTCCCAGGCGTCGTCGACGACGTAGAGGTGGTCGATGTGGGTGAGGAAGGTGTAGCCGGGGTTCTTCACCAGTTCGCGCTGGACGGTGTCGTACGCGGCGCGGCGCTTGGCGAGGTCGTTCGTGCGGCGGCCCTCGTCGAGGGCGCGGTCGACGGTCTTGTTGTCGTACCGGGCCATGTTGTTGAAGCCGTCGCCGGCGAGGCTCGACTTCAGGAGCAGGTACTGGTCGAAGTCGGGGTCGCCGGGCGCGCCGCCGCCCGCGAGGACGGCGTCGGTCTTCATCCGCGGCTCGATGACCTCCCAGGTGCCGGCCTGGGCGGTGATGTCGATGCCGGCCTTCTTGGCGTCGGAGACGTACGCGAGGGCGTGGTCCTGCCGGAGCTTGTCGCCGGAGAGGTACCAGAGCGGGAAGGCGGCGCGGACGCCGTTCTTGACGCGGATGCCGTCGGGGCCGGGCTTCCAGCCGGCCTCGTCGAGGATCTTCTGCGCGCCGGCGAGGTCGTGGCGGCGCTCGGTGCCCTTCGCGAACCAGGGGCTGTCGGTGGGGACGGGCCCGTAGGCGGGCTTCCCGGCTCCTACGAGGATCTTGTCGACCATGGTCTGCCGGTCGACGGCGATGTCGAGGGCGCGGCGGATGCCGGTGTCGCCGGCGACCTTGTCGTGGGTGGGCAGGGTGACCGTGCGGTAGTCGTAGGTCTTCGCCTGCCAGGTCTTCTTGGTCTTGTCGCCCTTGAATCCGGCGGCGAGGTTCGGCGGCAGGACGGCGCCGTCGAGGTCGCCGGCGCGGAGCCGGGTGGCACGGACGTCGTCGTCCTTGATGATCGCCATGGTGAACTTCTTCACCGCGGGCGCGCCGTTCCAGTAGGTCGGGTTGGCCGTGAAACTGAGCTTCTCGCCCTTGGACCAGCCGGTGAGTACGTACGGGCCGGTGCCTACCGGCCGGGTGGTGAAGGCGCCCGTGTTGACGTCCTGCTTCGCCGCGACGTGCTCGGGGGCGATGGCGTGGACGGTGCGCTCGGCGAAGGGCGCGTAGGGGTACTTGAGGTGGAAGACGACGGTGTCGTCGCCGACCGCCTCGACGCTCTTGAGGGCGTCGAGTTCGGTGCGCGAGGCGTTGTTCGTCTTCGGGTCGAGGATCGTCCGGTAGGTGAAGACGACGTCCTGGGCCGTGAACGGGGCGCCGTCGCTGAAGGTGACCCCGTCGCGGAGGGTGTACGTGTAGGTGAGCCCTCCGTCGGCGATGCGCGGCAGTGCGGTGGCGAGCGCCGGCTTCAGCTTCATGTCGGCGTCGAAGGCGAGGAGCCCGTCGAAGATCTTGGAGTTGCCGTCCTTGCCGTAACCGAGGAGGGGGCTGAGGGTCTCGGGCTCGTAGGCGATGCCGACGACCGCGGAATCCCTGGGTCCGCCGGAGGCCCCGGCGGTGGAGCCGGGGTTCGTGCAGGCCGCCGCGGTGAGGGCGGTGGCCCCCGCGAGCGTCGCGGCGGCCGTGCCGCGGAGGAATCGGGCGGTCATCGTGGCCACACCCCTTTTGGAGATCAACTGTTATTGCGAACAGCTTGCAATTAAACAGTATGTAAAGGGGTGCGGACGCGGCGGCCCCTTACAAGGGGCCTCACATCAGCCGGGAGGGCGGCGCCGCGTCCGGCCGGGGGGCGGCGCCGCGTCGGCTAGGCCGGCGGCGCCAGGCCGACCAGGGCGGCGATCGCGTCCTGGTGCCGGCCCGTGGAGCCGAGCGCGATCTGGTCCGACTTGGCCCGCTTGAGCGCCAGGTGCGCCGGGTGCTCCCAGGTCATCCCGATCCCGCCGTGCAGCTGGACGCACTCCTCGGCGGCCCGTACGGCGACCCTGGAGCAGTACGCCTGTGCCACGGCCACGGTCAGCGGGGCGTCCGCGCTGCCGGTGGCGAGGGCGTCGGCGGCGGCGCGGGCCGCCGCCCGGGCCCCGACAAGGTCCAGCCAGAGCTGGGCCATACGGTGCTTGAGGGCCTGGAACGAGCCGACCGGCCTGTTGAACTGGTGGCGCTCGCGGGTGTAACGGACGGTCTCCTCCAGACACCACTCGGCGAGGCCGAGCTGCTCCGAGGCGAGGAGTCCGGCCCCGGCGAGCAGCCCCCGCCGGACCGCCGCGCCGGCCGCGTCGGGACCCGCGAGCCGGGCGCCGACCCCTGCGCCGGTGGTGACCGTGGCCAGGGGACGCGTCAGGTCGAGCGGGGTCTGCGGCTCGACGGTCGCCTCGCCGGCGGGTACGGCGTACAGACCGTCGGCCCGCAGGACGAGGAACACGTCGGCGGCGATGGCGTCGGCGACCGCCGCGACCCGCTCACCGGGCGCCGGCTCGGCGTCGGGCGCCGTCGACAGCGGTACGGCGAGGGCCGCGACCGTGCGGCCGCCCGCCAGCTCCGCGAGCAGTCCGGCCGCCGCGTCCCCCTCCCCCTCCAGGGCGAGCAGGGTCTCGGTGGCCACCACCGCGCTCGTGAGGTAGGGCAGCGGGGTCACCGCCCGGCCCAGCTCCTCCAGGACGACGGCGGCCTCGCGGTGGCTCGCGCCCTGGCCGCCGAGCTTCTCCGGGACGAGGAGTCCGGCGACACCGATGTCGCCCGCGAGGGACTTCCACAGGCCGGGGACGTAGGGGCTGTCCGTCTCGATCCGGCCGAGGAGGGTCTGGTGGCCGGCCCGGTCGGCGAGCAGGGCGCGGACGGCGGCCCGCAGGTCGTCCTCGGTCTCGGAGTAGAGGAGGTCGAGCGGCTGTTCCGTCGGTTCGGACGATTCCGTCATCGGGCGAGGTCCTTCCAGGCGACGTCCTTGTCGTTACGGGGCTCGGGCGGCAGGCCAAGGACCCGCTCGGCGACGATGTTGAGCAGCACCTCGCTGGTGCCGCCCTCGATCGAGTTGCCCTTGGACCGCAGATAGCGGTAACCGGCGTCGCGGCCGGTGAAATCGACGAGTTCGGGGCGGCGCATCTCCCACTCCCCGTACAACAGGCCCTCGTCGCCGAGCAGTTCGACCTCAAGGCCGCTGATGGCCTGGTTCAGACGGGCGAACGCGAGCTTCATGGCGCTGCCCTCGGGGCCGGGGCGGCCCGCGACGAGCTGCTGGCGGAGCCGCTCCCCGGCGAGCCGGGCGACCTCGGCGTCGACCCAGTGGTCGAGGAGGCGCCGGTGCAGCTCGTGGGTGCGCAGCTCGGGGCGCTCGCGCCAGGTCGTGGCGACCTTGCCGATCATGCCGCCCTCGCGGGGGATACGGGCTCCGCCGATGGAGACCCGCTCGTTCATGAGGGTGGTCTGGGCGACCCGCCAGCCGTCGCCGACCTCGCCGAGGCGGTGGGCGTCGGGGATGCGGACGCCGGTGAGGAAGACCTCGTTGAACTCGGCCTCGCCGGTGATCTGGCGCAGCGGCCGGACCTCCACGCCGGGGGCGGTCATGTCGCAGACGAAGTAGGTGATGCCCCGGTGCTTGGGGGCGTCCGGGTCGGTGCGGGCGATGAGGATGGCCCAGCGGGCCGTGTGGGCGCTGGAGGTCCACACCTTCTGCCCGTCCACGACCCAGTCCTCGCCGTCGCGGACGGCCCTGGTGGCGAGGGCGGCGAGATCGGATCCGGCCCCGGGCTCGCTGAACAGCTGGCACCAGACCTCCTCGCCGACCCACAGCGGGCGGAGGAAGCGCCGCCTGACCTCGTCGGTGCCGTGGGCGAGGACGGTGGGGGCCGCCATGCCGAGGCCGATGCCGATCTTGCGCGGGTCGTTGTCGGGGGCGCCGGCGGCGGCGAGTTCGGCGTCGACGACGGTCTGGAGCGCGCGGGGCGCGTCGAGTCCGCCGAGGCCGACGGGGTAGTGCACCCAGGCGAGGCCGGCGTCGAAGCGGGCACGCAGGAAGTCGGTGCGGTCGGTGGTGGCGGGCGGGTGCTCGTCCAGCAACTTCCCGGTGCGTACCCGGAGTTCCTCGGCGTCGGTCATGCGTGGGCTCCTTCCGGGAGGACGACCAGGCGGCCGGTGGTGGTGCCGTCGGCGACCCGCTGGACGGCGTCCGCCGCGCCCGCGAAGGGGACGCGTTCGCCGATGAGGGGCTTGATGAGGCCCTTGGCGGCGTAGGCCGTGAGGGTCTCGTGGCAGCGGCCGATCGAGGCCGGGTCCTTCGCCGCGTAGAGGCCCCAGTGGAGGCCGAGGATCGTGTAGTTCTTCACCAGGGCGTGGTTGAGGGCGGGCGCCGGGACCGTGCCGCTCGCGAAGCCGACGATCACGATCCGGCCCTCGAAGGCGACGCACTTCGCGGACTGCTGGTAGGCCTCGCCGCCGACGGGGTCGTAGATCACGTCGGCGCCGCGGCCGCCGGTCGCGGCCTTGACGGCGGCGATGACGTCCTCGGAGCGTCGGTCGATCACCACGTCGCAGCCGAGCGCACGGGCGACGGCCGCCTTCTCGGGTCCGCCGACGACTCCGATGACGGTGGCGCCGGCGGCCTTGCCGAGCTGGACGGCGGCGCTGCCGACCCCGCCGGCCGCCGCGTGGACCAGGAGGGTCTCGCCCTCCTGGAGGGCGGCGCGGCGGTGCAGGCCGAACCAGCCGGTCTGGTAGCCGATGTGCAGCGCGGCGGCCTCGGCGTCGTCGAGCGACTCGGGGGCGGGGAGCAGCCCGGCGGCGTCGGCGAGGACGTGGTCGGCGAAGCCGCCGTGCGGGAGGACGGCGGTGGTGATGACCCTGCGGCCGTCCTCGGTCTCGGCGCAGACCTCCACGCCGGGGGTGAAGGGGAGCGGGGGGCGGATCTGGTAGTGGCCGCGGCAGAGCAGCGCGTCGGGAAAGTTGACGTTCGCGGCGCGGACCCTGAGGAGGACCTGGCCGTCGCCGGGCGTGGGCGGTGCCACCTCCTCGCGGCGCATCACCGCGCGCGGTTCCCCGTTCTCGTACACACGCCATGCCTGCATCCGGAAGCCTCCTCCGTACCGAGCGGTCGGTCGCATACTAAGCGGTCGCTTGATCCGAGGTAAACCACTCATCCGGACTTCTTCGGGCGGGCGCGGACGTGCATCCGCTCCCCCTGGGGCCCGTAGAGGCTGAGGAACTCCACCGGGCCTTCGGGCGTCGGACCGAACCAGTGCGGGACGCGGGTGTCGAACTCGGCCGCCTCGCCGGGGCCGAGGACGACGTCGTGCTCCCCGAGGACGAGCCGCAGCCTCCCGGAGAGCACGTACAGCCATTCGTAGCCCTCGTGGACACGCGGCTCCGGTTCCTCCTGCTGCGGCTTCTCCTGGACGATCTTGTACGCCTGGAGGCCGCCGGGCTGCCGGGTCAGCGGGTACATCGTGCGGCCGTACCGCACGATGGGCCTGGCCCGGATCCGGGGGTCGCCCGTCGCCGGGGCGCCGACCAGTTCGTCGAGCGCGACCTGATGGGCGCGGGCGAGCGGGAGGAGCAGTTCGAGGCTCGGCCTGCGCTGCCCGGACTCCAGCCGGGAGAGGGTGCTCACGGAGATTCCGGTGTCCGCGGAGAGCTCGGCCAGGGTCACCCCGCGGTCGCGGCGGACCCGGCGGAGGCGGGGGCCGACCTCGTTGAGCACGGCGTCGATGCGATCGTCTTCGGTCATACGTCCAGTTTTGCAGAATCGGCAAGCTCACTTGCTCATCTCGTGGACTCGGGTGACGCTCGGCCCATGAACGTACACCTGGAGAACGACACATACGAGGCAGTGGTGGTCGGCGGGGGCGCGGCGGGGCTCAGCGCAGCCCTGGTGCTGGGCCGGTCGCGGCGCCGGACCCTGGTCGTCGACGCCGGAGAGCCGCGGAACGCGCCCACCGCGCACATGCAGGGCGTCCTGTCCCGGGACGGTATGAGCCCGGCCGACTATCTGGCGGCCGGCCGGGCCGAGATCGTCGCGTACGGGGTCGAGCTGCGGTCCGGCGAGGTGACGGGCGCGGCACCGGACCGGAACGGCGGGTTCGTCCTCACCCTTGCGGACGGGGAGACGGTCGGGGCGCGGCGGCTCGTCGTCACCACGGGGCTCGTCGACGAGCTCCCCGTGATCGACGGACTGGCCGACCGGTGGGGACGGGACGTGCTGCACTGCCCGTACTGCCACGGCTGGGAGGTCCGCGACGAGGCCTTCGGAGTGATCGCGCACCCGACGATGCCCGCGCACCAGGCACTGATGGTGGCGCACTGGTCGAAGGACGTGACCCTGTTCCTGCACACCTCGGCCGAGCCGTCGGAGCACGAGGCGGCGCTCCTGGACGCGGCGGGCGTCCGGATCGAGCGGGGCGAGGTGACGGGGTTCGCGGTGGAGGACGACCGGCTGACCGGGGTGCGGCTCGCCGACGGGCGGACCGTGGCCCGCTCGGTGGTCTTCGCGGCGGCGACCCGTCTGGCGGCCCGCGACGGGGTGCTGCGGCAGCTGGGCGCGGAGCTGCGCGAGACCCCGTTCGGGGAGTTCGTGGTGGTGGACGAGGTGGGGCGCACGAGCGTGCCGGGCGTATGGGCGGCCGGGAACGTCACGGGTCCACAGGAACAGGTGGTCAACGCGGTGAGCCGGGGCTACCGCGCCGCGGCCGCGCTCAACAGCGAGCTGGTGTTCGGCGACCTGGAGGAGAAGGTGGCCGGTCGGCCGGTCGGATGAACCGGGCCGGTTGAGGCTGCGCCGCGTGGGCCGAGGCACCAGGATCAGTCATGGTGGCCGAATACGGCACACGGGTGACGGTCGACGGCACCCGGCACACGAAACTCGGCACTCGGTACTCGGTACTCGGTACTCGGTACTCGGACGACGGCTCACGGAAGGACGGGACACCTCCCATGCTCGGTACGCAGTTCACCAAGGGCTCTCCCTGCTGGATCGACCTCGGCAGCCCGGACACGGAGGCGGCGGCCGCCTTCTACACCGCCGTCTTCGGCTGGGAGTTCCGCTCCGCGGGTCCCGAGGCCGGCGGATACGGCTTCTTCCAGCAGGACGGCAGGACGGTCGCCGCGCTGGGTCCGCTCACCGAGGAGGGCGCGTCCAGCGCCTGGACCGTGTACTTCCAGACCCCGGACGCGGACGCCACGGCGAAGGACACCGAGTCGGCAGGCGGCGCCGTACGCCTCGCGCCGCTCGACGTCATGGAGGCGGGCCGGATGGCCGCCCTCACCGACCCGGGCGGCGCACAGTTCGCGATCTGGCAGCCGGGCACGACCAAGGGCCTCGACCGCACGTCGTCGACGAACACCCTCGTCTGGGTGGAGCTGCACACGACGGACCCGGAGGGCACCCTGGCCTTCTACCGGACGCTGTTCGGCTGGCGGTCGGCGGAGATGGACGCCCCCGGCATGAAGTACCGGGTCGTCTCGACCGCCGACGGCGACCAGCAGGACGCGTCCTTCGGCGGCGCGGCCGAACTCCAGGACACGAACGAGGGTCCCCGCTGGATCGTGTACTTCGACGTCGAGGACGCGGACGCGATCGTCACGGCGGCCCAGGGCAACGGCGGTTCGGTCCTGATGCCCGCGGCAGACATCCCGGACGTCGGCCGCATCGCATGGCTCGCCGACCCCTTCGGCGCGGCCTTCGCGGTCCTGAAGCCGGCCCCGATGGGCTGACCGGCCGCCACCGTTCCCCCGCGGCGAAAGTCGATTGCCCGGTCGGCGCCCGGTGGTGAGCGTCGCCGTTCGTGATACCGACGCTGCGCACCGAGCGCCTCCTGCTCGAGCCCTGCGTCCCCACGGACGAGGAGGCCTTCATCGCCCTCTTCCAGGATCCGAGGGTGTCGGCGTGGATGAGTGACGGCCCGGCGTCCGAGGAGGACGACCGGGCCCTGTTCGGGCGGATCTCCACGAAGGTCTACGCCCAGGAGCTGTTCGCCGTCTGGGCCGTGCGCCGGGACGCGGTGCTGGTCGGGCACGCCGGGATCAAGCCGTCCGAGGACGTCGGCGGGCACGAGATCGTGTACGCGCTCGCACCGGCGGCCTGGGGTTCGGGGCTCGGTACGGAGGTGGGCCGAGGCCCTCGTGGCTCACGGGTTCGGCACGCTCGGCCTGGCCGAGGTGCACGCCACCGCGGCCGAGCCCGACGCCGCCTCGCTGAAGCTGCTCGGCCGGATCGGATTCGAGCACGTCCGGGACATCACCGAGGACGACGGCAGCACCACCCGCGTGCTGACCCGTCGTCCCTGACCCCCGGGCCCGCGTCCCGAGCCCGTACGTCAGCGCCCGAAGAGTTCGAAGGCCACCGCCGGGCGGCCGCCGAAGCGCGCGGACGCCTGGCCCGTCGCCGAGGTGAGGAAGGACCGGACGTACTGCTCCGGGTCCTCGTCCGTCAGGACCTCGATGTAGGCGCGGTGACAGAGCAGCGAACGGATCGCACGGTCCAGGCCCGGGGCCGCGTCCACCGCGTGGGTCGGGGTGCTGGACGCCGCGACCGCCACCCAGCGCACCCCGTTCCAGGGCTCCAGTCCCTGGTCGGCGAGCTCGGGGAAGATCCAGCGGTTGCCCGCGTCCCCCGCCGCGTCGAGCGTGGCACGGCCCACGGCCACGTGGTCGGGGGTGTTCCAGGGGGCGCCCGGGCTCCCGCCCCAGGTGTCGCGGTGGTTGAGGGTGATGACCAGCTCCGGTCGGTGCCTGCGGATCGCCGCCGCGATGTCCCGGCGCAGTCCGAGCCCGTACTCGATCACCCCGTCGCGGTGGTCGAGGAACTCCACCGTGTCCACGCCGACGACCGCGGCGCTGTCCCGCTGCTCCCGCTCCCGCAGCGGACCGCAGTCGTCCGGGGCGATCGTGTCGATGCCGGCCTCACCGCGGGTCGCGAGGACGTAGGCCACCTCCTTGCCTGCGTCCGTCCAGGCGGCGACCGCCGCCGCGCAGCCGTACTCCAGGTCGTCGGGGTGGGCGACGACGGCGAGGGCGCGCTGCCAGTCGCCGGGCATCTCCGCGAGGTCCGTGACATCGGTTCCGGTCATGACCGCAGGATACGGGCCGCCTCCGCAGCGGTCGGGCGGAACGCTCCGGAAAGGATCACCGAACGCGAGACGTTCCTGGGCCGGTCGGGGTTGAGCCCGCGACGCACCGCGAGGGCGACCGCGAGCCGCTGGGCGCGGACGAGCGCCGCGACCGGGTCGATCGCGTCGGCCGCGAACAGGGCGCCGGTGGACTCCACTTCGTCCTTCAGCCCCGAGGGGGCGGGGCCGAGGCACCACACGAGGCTGGACCGGTCGCTGATGCTGATCGGGCCGTGGCGGTACTCCATCGCCGCGTACGACTCCGTCCAGCCGCGGGCCACCTCGCGCAGTTTGAGGGCGGCCTCGTCGGCGAGTCCGACGGTCCATCCGGTGCCGAGGAAGGTGAACTGGCCGCGCCGTTCCCACGCGGCGGGCAGCCGCTCGTAGAGGACGAGTTCGGCGTCGGCGATGGCGGGTCCCAGGTCCACCCCGAGTCCCGCGCGCAGGAGTTGGAGTGCCGTGGTCGCGAACCGGGTCTGGACGACGGAACGTTCGTCGGCGAACCCGAGATCGAGGACCCGGTCGGCGAGCTGTCCGGCGGGGCTGTCGGGCACCCCGGTGAGGACGAGGGTCGGAATGCGCCCCGCAGCGCCGGCGAGGAGATGGACGACCTCCGTGGTGGTGCCGGAGCGGGTGAGGGCCACGATCCGGTCGTAACCGCGCCCGAGCGGCGTGGAGTCGGAGGCGGGGAACGCGTCGGTCTCGCCCGCGCCGAGGGACTCGCGCAACGCCGCGTAGGCGCGGGCGATGAAGTACGAGGTTCCGCAGCCGACCACCGCCACCCGCTCGCCGCGGGCCGGCAGCAGGTCGGCGTCGCGGCCGGCGATCTCGGCGGCGCGGCGCCAGCAGTCGGGCTGGCCGGCGATCTCCGCGCTGACGTGGGTGCTCATGTCCGGGTCCTCTCCTCGGAAGGCCCCCGCACGGGGCCCGGACCGAGTTCTACCGGCATCCGTCCGGTGCGCTCCATGAGCAGGGGCGGCCCACCCCTTGGACTTTTCGCGCGCCGCGGGCCGCACCTCGCCCCTCACCCGGACGGTCAGATCTCGTCGCGGGCCAGTGCGAGCAGCCGGTCCAGGACGCGCGGTCCCCCGGCCCGCACCCCGTCGTGCTCGAACTCGTCCGTCAGCCAGGTGCGCAGGCCGCGGATCGCGCGCGCGGTGGTCAGGGAGTGGCCGGTGTCCACGTACATGTCGTCGTGGTAGACGGCCGCGGCGACCGGGACCCGGTTGTCGGCGAGGCGCTCGGGGTCGTACAGCGGGGTCCAGTCGGTGCGGGCGGCGAGGAGTTCCGCCGTCTCGCGGAGCGGGCGCAGGGCGGGGTCGGTGGTGAAGTGCCAGGGGTGGACGGTCTCGCCGGTGAAGAGCGGCGGCCGTCCTTCGGCGAGCGCGGCCCCGGCGTCGAACTCCGGGTACTCGGCACGGACGCGCTCGGCCGCCCAGTCGGTGGGGCCCTTCCCCTGGGCGTAGATGGCCTCGTGGAGCACGGCGTACAGCGGGTGTCCGGCGTACGACAGGTGGGCCTGGACCTGCTCCAGGAAGGCGTCGGCGAGCGCGGGCCCGCCGGGGGTGGGGACGAACGCGCCCTCCAGGAGCAGATGGAGCTGGTGGGTGCCCTCGCCGGAGCCGAGGAGGGTCCCGAGGGACTGGAAGGCCTCGGGGGTGAGCCGGCCGCCGCCGGGCAGGGTGACCTCGTGGTCGAGGAGGTGGGCGACGACGGCGCGGGCCCGTTCGGCGTCCTGCGGGTAGCGGGTGTAGTGCGCCTCGTTCTTGCGCCGGATACGGGGGTAGGCGGCGCGGTAGACCTCGTCGGCGGTGGCGTGCAGGGAGGGCAGGCCGCCGGTGATCAGGACCCGCTCCAGGCCCTGGGGCGCGGTCGAGAGGTAGTGGGTGGCGCAGAAGCCGCCGAAGCTCTGGCCGAGGACGGTCCAGGGGGCGCCGCCGGTGAGCCGGCGGCGGATGAGCTCGCAGTCCCTGACGATCGAGTCGGCGCGGAAGTGGGCGAGGTAGTCGGCCTGTTCGGCGGGGGTGCCGCGGAGCGGCAGGGTCTGGCGGTTGGCGGGGGTCGAGCGGCCGGTGCCCCGCTGGTCGAGGAGGAGCACGCGGAACTCCTGGACGGCCCGGCCGAGCCAGGCCTGCGGACCGATGAACCGGCGGGCGCCGAAGCCGGGACCGCCCTCCAGGTAGACCAGCCAGGGGAGCTGCTCGCGGTCCGCCCCGGCGTTGCCGCTCGCGACGACCTCACGGCCGAAGACCTCGATCCGCTCGCCGTCGGGGCGGGCGTGGTCGAGGGGGACGGGGAAGCGGTGGTCGGTGAGGACGAGTCCTGGCTGCCGGTAGGTGGTCACGCGTTCCTGCTCCTGTTCGGTACGCCCCCGCCAGGACAGTGGATCACACGGCGGGGGCGTACCGGAGGAGGGGCGTCAGGAGGTCGGGAAGTCGTCCGCCGTCCTGATGCGGTCGCGGATCCAGACGCCGGCGGGCTTCAGCGAGGCGGTGCCCGCCCAGGGGCCGCCGGAGTCGCAGGTGCCGGTCTTGAAGACGGCGCCGCTGCGCTCGTCGTCGGAGAAGTTCCAGTTGACCCAGCTGATCTTCTTGGTGGCCATGAGGTCGAGGAACCGCTGCGACATCGCGAAGTCGTTGCTGCCTTCACCGGCGTAGTTCTGGGTGCCGAACTCGGTGACGAAGACGGGCAGCCTGTCGGCGGCGCGGGAGAGGGTGTCCAGGTACTCGTCCCGGTGCGAGAACGCGTAGAAGTGGAAGGTGTACATGATGTTGGTCGCGTTGACGGGGTTGGACACGACCTCGGACTCGTTCGCGCCGTCGGAGACGCCGAACGAGGACCACGCGCGGGTGCCGACGAGGATCGGGGTCTCGGCGTCCTTGGCGCGGATGACCGGGATCAGCTGCTCGGCGTAGCTCTTGATGCGGGACCAGGCGACGCCGTTGGGCTCGTTGGCGATCTCGTACAGCAGGTTGGTCTTGGCGCCGTGGCGCTGGGCGATCTCGGTGAAGAACGTCTTGGCGCGGGCGAGGTTGTAGTGGGGGTCGCCCGGGTCGAGCATGTGCCAGTCGACGATCACGTACATGCCGCGCGCGGTGGCCTGCTCGATGAGGGAGTGGGCGAGGTCGGTGTACTTGCGCGGGTCGGTCTCGTAGCCCTCCTCCTGGACGTACGTGGAGACGCGGAGGACGTCGGCGTTCCAGTCCTTGGCGAGGGCGTCGAGCGAGCCGCCGGTCAGACACTGGCTGTACCACTGGGTGCCGTGGCTGGACATGCCGCGCAGCTGGATCGGCTTGTCGTACGTGTTGCAGAGCTTGGTGCCGCAGACCTTGAGCTGGCCGTTGACCGCGGCGGGGGTGGTGCCGGTGGGCGGCTGGGTGGTGGTGCCGTCGACCTTGATGTGGTCGACGTTGGGGCCGCCGTTGGCGGTGGTGGCGGTGGCGCGGATCGTATTGGCGCCGGCCTTCAGGGTGGTGGTGACGGTGGTGGTCGCCCAGCTGGTCCAGGCGCCGGTGCCGGCGAAGGACTTGCCGGATGCGGCGACGGCGCCGTTGACGGCGATGTCCATGGGGCGGTTGGTGGTGGTGCCGTTGGCGTAGCGCAGGGTGAGGGTCGCGGGGCCCGCCTGGGCGGCGTTGACGTTCCATTGGACGTAACTGCCGCTGGCGTTGTCGTAGTTGACGAATCCGTTTCCGGTGAACCCGGTGTGGTTGGACTCGACGGCGCCCTGGGAGACGGTCGCCGTCTCCGCCTCGTAGGTGACGGGGGCGGCGGTCGCTGTGGGCGGGGTGACGGCGAGGCCGAGGAGCAGCGCGCCGAGGGCGGTTCCGGCGACGCCGAGGCGTCGGATGCCGGGGCGATGGCCGAGGGGGCGGAGTCGTGCGGATCGTGCCGAAGTCATGGGGGTCTCCACGGAACGACGAACGAGGCCTTGCGGAAGGCCGGAAGGCACAGCTGGACTGGAAGGAAACTTTCCTAACGGATGAATAGCAGGGTCGCGAACCGCCTCGCAAGGGTCATGACAAGAGACGCAGTTCAGCGGGCTGACGGCCACGGTCCCCCGGCCTCAGTGCGGGACGAGCCCCTTCGCCACGAGATAGTTCCGCGCCACGTCCTCCGGGAGTCGCCGCCAGCTGTCCACCTGTGCGTTGAGCCGAGCGAGATCGGCCGTGGTCAGGACCGTGTTGAGACGGGACAGCGCCCGGGTGACGCGCTCGCCGCCGGCGCGGGCGCGGTTGACGACGGGGACGATGTGGTCGGCGTTCTGCAGGCGCTTGTCGTCCGCGAGCAGGACGAGGCCGAACGCGTCGAGTGTGGCATCGGTGGTCGTGGTGAGCACCAGCTGATCCTGGCCGTTCTGGACGGCCTGTTTGGCGGGGGTGGTACCGACGCCCTTGGGGTCGACGGCGGTGATGTCGATGCCGTAGACCTCCCTCAGGCCGGGGGCGCAGTACGGCCTCCGGACGCATTCGTCACCGGCCGCGAGGCGGATCGGGAGGCCGGTGGCGCCGAGGTCGCTCAGGGACTTCAGCCGGTGTTCGGCGGCGAACTCGGCGGTGACGGCGAAGGCGTTCTGGTCGACGGCACGCCCCGCGTCGAGGACGGTGAGCCCCCGGGGTGCGGCGAGCTCGCGGAGGGCCTTCATCGTGGCGTCCGGGTCGGGCGAACCGACGGTCGGCGCGTCGGCCCCGTTGGCCTTGGCGTTCAGCCAGTCGGCGAAGGTCGCCGCGTACTCCGCCACGACATCGATCTGACCGCGTTCCAGGGCCGGTTCGTACAGCTCGCGGTTGGTGACGGAGAGGATCTTCGTACCGTACCCGGCGTCCTCCAGGAGCAGGGCGTACATCTGGGCCAGCAGGTCGCTCTCGGTGAACCCGGCCGAGCCGACGGTCAGCCGGCGGCTGTCGCCCGGTGGTGCCGTGACCTCGCCCCGGGCCTCCAGGGAGGGTCCCGTCGCGCAGCCGCCGAGGACCGCGCAGGCCGCCAGGAGGAGACCGAGGGCGGCGACCCGGGACGGGCGGGGCGGTCTGCTCACGGGCCGCTCCCCCGTCCTCCGGCGGGGGCGAGGCGCTGGACTCCCTCGAAGACCCCTTCCACGAGCAGCGCGAGCACGGCGACGAGGCACGCACCGGCGACGACCTGCGGAGTGGAGGCGAGGTTGAACCCGGCCGTGATGATCCGGCCGAGCCCGCCGCCGCCGGCGAGCGCGGCCACGGTGGCGGTGGCGACGAGCTGGACCGCGGCGATCCGCACACCGGTCAGGATCAGGGGCAGCGCCAGCGGCACTTCGACCAGGGTCAGGGTCTGGCGGCCCGTCATGCCCATGCCCCGGGCGGCCCGTACGACGTCGGGGTCGACGCCGCGCATCCCCACGTACGCGTTGGTCAGCAGCGGGGGCATGGCGAACAGGACGAGCGCGATGATCGTCGGCCACTGCCCGTACGAGCCGATCGGGCTGAGGAGGAGCAGGACGAGGACGGCGAAGGTGGGAACGGCCCGGCCGACGTTCGAGAGGTTCACGGCGAGTGCGCCGCCCTTGCCGAGGTGCCCGAGGACAAGGGCGACGGGCAGGGCGATCGCGCAGCTGACGGCGAGGCAGACGACGGTGAGGAAGAGGTGCTCGGCGAGCCGGTGCCCGATGCCGTTCTCCCCGGACCAGTGCGCGGAGGTGGTGAGCCAGGACCAGGCGTCGGCGAGGGTGGTCACGCGGCCCGCCCTCGGGCCCGGATTGGGGTCATGCGGCCCGCCCTCGGGTCCGGGGTGGGGTCATGCGGCCCGCCCTCGGACCCCTGGGGGCGGCGGCCGTGCGGCCCGCCCGCGGGCCCGGGGGGCGGCGTCATGCGGCCTGCCCTCTGGTCCAGGGGGTGAGCAGGCGTTGCGCGCCCAGGAGAAGCAGGTCGGCGACGACGGCGATCACGACGCAGAGCACGGAGGCGGTGAGCACCTGGGCCTTGAAGTAGGTGTTCATGCCCGAGTAGATGAGGTTGCCGAGTCCGCCGTGACCGACGATCGCGCCGATCGTGACGAGGGAGACGGCCGAGACGGTGGCGATCCGGAGCCCGGCCATGGCGGCGGGCACGGCGAGCGGCATCTCGACGGCGAGCAGCAGCCGGACCGGACCGTATCCGAGGCCGCGGGCGGCCTGGCGGGTCTCCTCGGGAACGGCGCGGAGCCCGGCCAGGATGTTCCGGACGAGGAGTGTGAGGGAGTACAGGACGAGGCCGGCCACGACCAGGGTGGCGGACAGCCCGTACACGGGCAGGAGCAGCGAGAACATCGCGAGCGCCGGAATCGTGTACAGGAGTGTGGTGACCCCGAGGACCGGCCCGGCCGCCCAGCGCCACCGGCGGGCGGCGACCGCGAGCGGGAGGGCGAGCACCAGGCCGAGGGCGACGGAGACGGCCGCCAGCTGGAGGTGCTGGACGACGGCGTCGGTGAGGATCTCCCTCCGGGTGGAGAGATAGGCGCCGCAGATCCACTCGTTGCGGGCGAGGCAGTCGTCGGGCGGCGCGATCACCCTCCCATTCGAGGCGGTACGGGGCCGTGGCGCACGCGGACCGGTCCGTTCGGGGGCGGAGACGGTGCCGGACGGCTACGCCGACACCCGGGAGACACGGGCGATCGCACCGCCGCCCTGCTCGGCGCCGACGGTCAGCGGTTCTCCTGGAGCACCGACAGGACGTTGCCCGCCGGGTCCGTGAACCAGGCGATGGCCGGTCCGCCGTCGACCCGCACGATCCCCTTCGCGTCGGCCTCGAATCCCTCGTAGCGCTCCAGGGTCACTCCGCGCCCCGTCAGATCGTCCACGGCCCGGTCGATGTCGTCGACCGCGAAATTGAGGATCGTGAACGTGGCCGGGGTGTGGTTGTCCTTCGGATAGACGAAGACCCGTGCCCCGCCCGCCAGGGTGAGGAAGAGCATCCGCATGTCGCCCTCCCCCTCCTCGCCCACCGCGAGACCGAGGGTCTCGCCGTAGAAGCGCCGGGCGGCGTCCAGGTCGTCGACCGAGAAACCGCTGAATGCCGGGGTTTCGCCGAACATGGCGTGCTCCTTTCCGGGGGCCCCTTCCGGGCACCCCTTCCAGGATCCGCCGAGTGTCCGCCGCCCGCCGCTCAGAGTGAGGCGCGGGGGTGCGGGGCGCGGCCCCGGGTCACCGCCCGGGGCCGGGTCGCTCAGGGCGCGATCGGCAGCTGCCGCTTGTGCTCGGTGAGCTCGTAGCGGCGCACGATCGTGGTGAAGGCGGCCTCGGTGACCGGCTTGCCCTCCAGGAAGTCGTCGATGTCGTCGTACGTGACACCGAGGGCGTCCTCGTCGGGCTTGCCCGGGTCCAGCGTCTCCAGGTCGGCCGTGGGGGTCTTCCAGACCAGTTCGGCCGGGGCGCCCAGCTCGGCCGCGACCGCGCGGACGCGCCGCTTGGTCAGCCCGGTGAGCGGGACGACGTCCGCGGCACCGTCGCCGAACTTGGTGAAGAAGCCGGAGACGGCCTCCGCGGCGTGGTCGGTGCCGACGACGAGCCCGTCGCAGGCTCCGGCGACCGCGTACTGGGCGATCATGCGCTGACGGGCCTTGATGTTGCCCTGCACGAAGTCCTGGTGGTGGGCGTCGCGGAAGGCGACGCCACCGGCGCGCGCGGCCTCGAGGGCCGCGTCACTCGCGGCCTTCACGTCCACGGTGAGGACCTCGTCGGCGCGGATGAAGCCGAGTGCGGTCTGCGCGTCCTTCTCGTCGGCCTGCACGCCGTACGGCAGGCGCATCGCGTAGAAGGTGGCCTCGTGTCCGGCGGCGCGGGCCCGCTCCACGGCGAGCTGGCAGAGGCGTCCGGCGGTGGTGGAGTCGACGCCGCCGCTGATGCCGAGGACGAGGGAGCGCAGACCGGTGGAGGTGAGCCGCTCGGTCAGGAAGGCCACGCGGCGCTCGATCTCGGCCCGCGGGTCGAAGGTCTCGGCCACCTGGAGGTCCCGGGCGATCTGCTGCTGGAGGGCGGTGGACGCCGGGTCGGTCACGGAGGTCTCCTCGTCGGGTTCGGGGCTGCGGGAGTCGACTTTACGCACCGGGCCTGCGGCGCGTCGCCCTGCCCCGGCCCCGCCGCCCCGGTCGGCTCGACCGGCCACACGGCGACGGGGCCACGGGCCACGGCTCCCGACGCCGTCGGGCTCCGGCCCCGGTCGTGTCCGGCGTCGCGCCGGCCGTCAGCCTCGGGCCCCGGTCGTGTCCGGCGTCGCGTCCGGGGTGCAGAGGACCTCGACCCGCTGGACGAGGTTGTTGGCGAATCCGCCGCGGTTCCAGGGCTCGACGACCGGCTGGACGTTGCCCGCGGCGTCGGTGGCCCGCACGGTCAGATGCCGCAGGCCCGGGGTCGCCGTCCAGGTGGTCCGCCAGGCGGACCAGGCCCAGGGGTGCGCGGGATCCCGTACGAGCTCCGCCCCCGTCCAGGCCGCCCCGCCGTCCTCGCTCACCTCGACGCGGGTGACGGGGCCATGGCCCGACCAGGCGCGGCCGGTGAGCGGGACGGGGCCGGGACGGACCACGCGGGTCCTGGACATGAAGTCGGGGAATCCCGGCGGCACCATCAGGGCCCGGGGCGCGATGAGGGTGACGGGCGCCCCCGGATCCTCGGGCGCCTGCCGGACGCGATAGGCCACGGCCTGCTGGAAGCCGGTGTACGGGGTGTCGGTCAGCGTGATGTCGTGGAGCCACTTCACATGGGCCATGCCGTACCAGCCGGGGACGACGAGCCGGAGCGGGCTGCCGTGCTGCGGGGGCAGGGGCGCCCCGTTCATGGCATACGCGACGAGGACGTCCCGGGCCGGGTCGGCGGCCGTCGTGAGGGGGAGGCTCCGCCGGTAGTCCTGCTCGACGCCCCGCTCCACCCCGTGGTCGGCGCCCGTGAACACCGCCTCGACGGCGTCCTCCGCGACCCCCGCCTCGTCCAGGAGCGCGGCGAGGGGGACACCGGTCCAGTCGGCGGTTCCGACGGCCTCGACGAGCCAGGGCTGGCTGACCGGCCGGGGCGACAGCCGGGCGCGGCCGTTCCCGGCGCACTCCAGGGTGACCCGGCGGGTGACGGAGGGCCGGGAGCGGAGCGCGTCCAGGTCGAGGTCGAGGGTGCGCAGCACCCGGCCGCCGACGGTGAGCCGCCAGCCGTCTGCGGTGGTGTCGGGGATGTCGTAGTGGACGAGGACGTAGTGCAGCCCCGGCGGAGTGACGTCGTACCGCAGCGCTTCCAGGGGCAGCCCGTGGTTGCGGGCCGCGAGGGCCAACTCCTGCACGGAGACGCCCTCGTCCGGCCCGGCCACGCGCCCCGGTGTGCTGATGTCACTCAGACCACTCAGGGATCCGTCCATGCCCTCATGGTGCGCCGCGGCCCGGGGCCCGGCACCTCGGCACGGACGCGTCTCGGGCGGACCGTCCGGGATGTGCGGCCTCAGGTCTGGCGGGGGCCTCGCAGGGCTCGGTCGAGGCCGTCCTGGGGAAGCCCGGTGAGGGCGCGTACGAAGATCTCCTCGTAGGCCGGTTCGCCGATCGTCGCGCGGGCGGTGTCCGTGTACTTCTCGTGCAGCGCCCGCAGGCCGGGCAGGCCGCGACGGGGCTGGCCCGTGGAGCGCCAGTACGCCTCCCCCGTGCCCGAGACGTCGGCCGCCCGCTCGCCGTCACCGGCCGCCGCGAGCGCCGTGGCGAGGACGTCGAGCCCGAGCGCCACTCCCAGGCTCGCGCCGAGCCCTCGCGTGCCTTCGAGCATCGCGCGCGCGTGCCCGGCCGCCGTCGCGGGGTCGCCCTCCAGGAGGCCCGTGAGGGCGAGCTGGTACTCCAGGGCCGTCCGGGTCCAGTGCTCGTCCAGCTCCTCGCACAGGGTCCGCAGGGCCAGCGCCCGGTCGCGGGCCTCGCCGAGCCGGCCGAGGCCCGTCAGGGCGAACACGCGGACGAGATGGCAGCGGAGCCGGGCGGCGGAGTCGGCGGGGCCGCCCCGGGCGGCGTCGAGGACATGGTCCACGACGACGTACGCGGCCATCGGACGGCCCGTGGTGAGGGCGAGGAGGCCGGCGAGGGCGGCGGCGTCGAGGGTCAGGTCACCGGGGCGGCCGGGGTCGCCCGCGCGCCCGGCACCGTCGGCGTCCTCCGTGCGGTCCTTGTACTCCGTGTACCGGGACTCCCGGGCGCAGCGCTCGCTCACCTCCTGCGCGGGACCGAACTCCCCCTGGAGTACGAGGGTCACGCCGAGCGCCCACAAGGCGCGGGCCCGGGTGCGGCCGCGGGCGCCGCTCAGCAGCAGGGCGTGTTCGAGACCGTCGCGGGCCTCGCGGAGACGGCCGCGGCAGGACCAGGCGAAGGCGACCGAGCCGATGAGGTCGAGGGCGGCGTCGGGGTCGGTCCGCAGCAGCCGGTCGAGAGCGGTGCGCAGGTCGGTGTGGTGGGCGTCGACGGTCCGGTACCAGCGCAGTTGGCGCGCCCCGTGCCATTCGGTCTCGCCCCGGCGCGCGAGCCCCCGGAAATGGGCGGCGTGCCGGTCGGCGACCGTCCCGGTCTCGCCGGTGCGGTCCAGCCAGGTCGCCCCGTACGCACGGATCGTGTCGAGCATCCTGAGTCGTCCGCCCGCGTCCGGCGGGCGGACCACGGAGGCGCGGACGAGCCCGTCGAGGGCTCCCGGCAGGGTCGCGCGGTTCAGCGGGCCGCCGATGCACACGGCGGTCGCCGACGCCAGGTCGAAGGGGCCGCGGAAGACGCTGAGCCGGGCCCAGAGGAGGCGTTCGAGCGGAGCGCTCAGCTCATGGCTCCAGCCGATGGCGGCCCGCAGGGTCTGGTGGCGGCTCGGCCAAACCCGCTCGGTGTGCGCGAGCAGCTCGAAGCGGGCGGAGGGCGGGGCGTCGAAGCGGGTGCCGAGCTGGTCCCGGACGGCTTCGGCGCCCTGGAGGCGGATCTGGGCGGCAGCCAGTTCCAGGGCGAGCGGAATGCCTTCGAGGCGTACGCAGATCTCACCGGCCGGGCCCGCGGCGGTGAAGTCCTCGCCCGCGGCACGGCGGAGCAGCTCCAGGGCGTCGCCCCCGGCGGGCGGCAGCGGGTCGAGGGCGACGACCCGCTCCCCCTCGACGCCGAGGGGACGCCGGCTGGTGGCCAGGACGGTGAGTCCGGGGGCGGCGGCGAGGAGTTCGGCGACGAGCCGTGCGCAGGGTTCGGCGAGGTGTTCGCAGGAGTCGAGGACGAGCAGCAGCCGGTCGTCGGCGAGCCGGCGGCACAGTCCGGTGGTCGCCATGCCGGGGGTGTGGTCGGAGAGGTCGACCGAGTCGGCGACGAGGGCGACGAGGAGCCGGTCGCCGTCGAGCGGGGTGAGATCGGTCCACCAGGCGCCGTCGGAGTACCCGTCGGCGGCGCGGTGAGCGGCACGCAGCGCGAGCCGGGTCTTCCCGACTCCCCCGACGCCGGTCACGGTGACGAGGCGGTGCTCCGCCAACGCGGCGGATATCCGGTCCAGTTCCGTGCGGCGCCCCACGAAACCGGGGTTCTCGTCCGGCAGATGTCCACGCACGGGAGCAGTCTCCCTCATGAGAACGACGAACGGGTGGTCGGCACCGGTTCGTTACGCTGCCCGGACCGGAGCGGCGCCACCCTCCCGACCGTCACGATGCCGCACCCCGACCGTCACGGCTACCCCCTTCCACCGTCACGACTCCTTCACTTCGGGCCGGACGGCTACCCCGCCTCGACCGTCACGACGACCGAATGCCGGCCCTGGGCCCCGTCGGGCATGGTGCCGGTGCGCTCCTCGGGCTGGATGGCGCCGGTGCCGTCGGTGGCGCGGACGGTGAGGGTGTGGCGGCCGGGGGTGGCCGTCCACGGGTACAGCCACTGGCGCCAGGTGTCGCTGCTGTCCTCGGCGGCGAGCCGGGCCTCCTGCCAGGGGCCGTCGTCGATCCGTACCTCGACCCGGCGGATTCCCCGGTGCTGGGCCCAGGCGACCCCGGCGATCATGACGGTGCCGGCGGCGGGGCGGGCGAAGGCGCGGGGGGTGTCGATGCGGGACTGGGTCTTGACGGGGGCCTGGGCGGCCCAGCCGCGCGGGACCCAGTAGGCGTCGTACGCGGCGAAGGTGGTGAGTTCGATCGACTCGATCCACTTGCAGGCGGAGACGTACCCGTAGAGGCCGGGGACGACCATGCGGACGGGGAAGCCGTGGGTGAAGGGCAGGGGTTCGCCGTTCATGCCGAAGGCGAGGAGGGCGTCACGGCCGTCCATGACCTGCTCGACCGGGGTGCCGATGGTCATGCCGTCGACGGAGCGGGCCACCAGCTGGTCGGCGGGGCCTCCCTCGGACGGCGGCCGCACGCCTGCCTCCCTCAGAAGGTCGGCGAGGGACACGCCGAGCCAGCTGGCGTTGCCGACGTACGGGCCGCCGACCTCGTTCGAGACGCAGGCGAGGGTGATGTCCCGCTCCACGACCCGCCGGGTCATGAGCTCCCGCAGTGTGACGGTGAGCTCCTCGCGGACGCCCGCGCCGTGGACGCGCAGCCGCCATTGGTCGGCGTCGACACGCGGGACGACGAGCGCGGTGTCGACGCGGTAGAAGTCGCGGTTCGGGGTGATGAAGGGGCTGATGCCGGGGACCCGGAGCTGGGCTCCGGCGGGTACGGGCGGCGCGGGGGACGCCGGTCGGGGCAGGCGCAGGGCCGCGCGGGAGGCCGCGGCGTTCTCCTCCACGGGGCTGCCGACCGCCCTGGCGAGGGCGGCGGCGCCGGTCGCGGCGAGGCCGGCGGACGCGGCGACCACCAGGAAGGTCCGGCGGTCGGCGCGGGCGGCCCGCGACCCCGTCCCGGCTCTCCGGGCGAGCAGCCCGGTCAGGGCGTACAGCAGGGCCGCGCCGACGGCGGCGCCCACCAGCGAGGGCACGGCGTCGAGCGCGGAGTCCGCGTCGGGCCGCGTGACGGCCGCCAGGGCACCGAGGACGCCGAAGGCGCCGACCGCCGCCGAGCCGAGCAGCCGGTGGCGCAGCGCGAGGAGCCCGATCCCGACGGCGAGGAGCCCGAGGACGACCAGGATGCCGAGCTGGAGTACGGCCTTGTCGCTCTCGCCGAACTCACGGATCGCCCACTCCTTGACGGCCGCCGGTGTCCGGTCGACGACGGCGCCGCCGACGGCGGTCACGGGGCTCGCCTCGGGCCGTACCCAGAAGGCGGCGAGGTCCGCGACGGCGAGGGAGACGTATCCGGCGATCAGGCCGCCGACGGCCGCGAGAAGTCGGTCCGTGCGGGTGGGCTCGCCCGGGGGCTCGGAGAGGGTCATGCTCCTCATTCGGCATCGACGGCGCTCGGGATGGGCCGATTCACCTGGAAGGTGGACAGCGGTGGGGTCCCGGCGCCCGGCCGCGGCTCTTGATACGCGTCGCCCGCGCGGCGCGACCCTACCGGGGGCCCGCTCGGGATACGCGTCGCCCGCGCGGCGCGACGTGCCCGGGGCCCGATCTGGGTAGCGCCGGGCGCGGCGCGATCGACCGGGGGCCCGCTCGGCTCGTGCGGCCGCAGGCCGGTGTCAGCCGGCGGTGGCGGTGCGTACGCCCGGTGTCTCGCTCAGCGAACGGCGCATCCGGTCGAGGCCCCGACGCGCGTGGCTCTTCACGGTGCCGAGCGGCATTCCGGTGCGCTCGGCGATCTGGACCTGGGTGAGGTCCCCGTAGAAGGCCATGGCGAGCACCTCGCGTTGCGCGGCGGGCAGCTTCGCCAGCTCGCCGGTGACCACGAGCCGTTCGACGACCCGGTCGGGTTCCTGGACGGACACGCCGTCGGGGGACAGCCGCTCGCCCACCGCGACCACCAGGTCCCGGCGCCGGGTGCGCGCCGCGAGGGCGTCGGCGATCTTCCGCCGGGTGATGCCGACGAGCCAGCCCGGGAAGGGGCCGCGCTCCGGCCGGTAGCCGGCCCGGCCCCGCCAGGCCGCGAGGAAGACCTGCTGGCCGACGTCCTCCGCCTCCCGGGCATCGCCCAGGGTGCGGGCGGCGAGAGCGTGCACGAGGCCGTGCCACCGGGCGTGGGCGACGGCCAGACAGCGCTCGTCGCCGCTCACGAACCCGTCGGCGACCTCACGGTCGGACAGGGCGCGCGGCTCGCTCCCCAGCGGGGGCCGGGTTTCGGTGTCGACGCTCGGTGCGGTCATGGCGACTGCTCCTCTGGCCGGGACCGGCGGAGACCGGTCGGCGCGGGCGGGGTCCCCTCGCGGGGCACCCCAAGGCTCCGCCCCGGCACGGCGCCCGCACCATTCGCAACGGTCGTGCGTCGTATCGTGGGCTCATGACCGAACCCTCGCCGGGTCTCACCAGCGGCGCGGTCGCGCGCCGCCTGGGTGTCGCACCCACCACCCTGCGTTCCTGGGACCGGCGCTACGGCATCGGCCCCGCCGCCCATCAGAGCGGCCGGCACCGCCGGTGGAGCCCGGGCGACATCGCCGTCCTCCAGGAGATGTGCCGGCTGACGGCGTCCGGAGTTCCTCCGGCGGAGGCGGCCCGGGCCGCCCGGGCCGGAGCCGTACCGGCCGCGCCCGCCGCCGGGGAGGCACCTGCCCGGCCCGCCGACCACGGACCGGCCCTCGGCGACGTCCGACGGGAGCTGCGGGGTCTGGGCCGCGCGGCCGTCAGGCTGGACTCGGCGGCCATGGACGAGCTGCTGGACTCCGCGATCGCGCGGCACGGTCTGGTCACCGCGTGGGAGGAGGTGCTGGCGCCCGCCCTGCATGCCGTGGGCCGCAAGTGGGAGACCTCGGAGGACCGCTACGTCGAGGTGGAGCACCTGTTGTCCTGGCACGTCTCGACGGCGCTGCGCCGGGTCGGCTCGACGGGCCGTGCCGAGCCCCCGGGGGCGGGCACCCGCCCGGTCCTGCTCGCCTGCGTGCCGCACGAGCAGCACACCCTCCCGCTGGAGGCGCTCGCCGCGGGTCTGGCCGAACTCGGGGTGCCCACCCTGATGTTCGGGGCGGCGGTGCCGCCGGAGGCGCTCGACCAGGCGGTACGGAGGACGGGCCCCGCCGCGGTCGCGCTGTGGGCCCAGGCGCGCTCGACGGCGGACCACCCCCTGGCGCGCCACGTCGCCGACACCTCGTGGGGCGTCAGGGGCGCCCGGTCGCGGACGGCGGTCCTTCTCGCGGGACCCGGCTGGGCGGGCCGGACACCCGGACCGGGGATGCTGCGCCCCACGGGTCTGCGGGAGGCCCTGTCGCTGTTGCGCGGTCTGTGCGTCGCCGCACGGGACGGCGAGGGGGACGCCACCGCTTCGAGAGGCTCCTGAGCGGGCGCCGTCCGGCCCGCTCCCGGCGTCCGGCGCCCGGTTCGGGCCTCAGGCCCCCTGGTCCTTGCCCCGCGCCTGCCGGAAGCGGGCGAGGCCGTCGGAGAGTTCGACCACGGGGTCCGGGTAGTCGTACCGGGCGCGGTCGAGCCCGGGCAGCTTCCACGGCTCGTGGACCGCGGGGCCCTCGAGCCCGGCGAGTTCCGGCACCCATTTCCGTACGTACGCGCCGTCCGGGTCGTACCGCTTGCCCTGGATCACCGGGTTGAGCACCCGGTTGGGGCGGCTGTCGGTGCCCGTGCCGGCCATCCACTGCCAGTTGAGCTGGTTGTTGGCGACATCGCCGTCGACCAGCAGGTCCAGGAAGTGTCGCGCTCCCTCGCGCCAGTCGATGTACAGGGTCTTGGTCAGGAACGAGGCGGTGAGCAGCCGCCCCCGGTTGTGCATCCAGCCCTCGTGGGCGAGCTGCCGCATCGCGGCGTCGACGACGGGGTAGCCGGTGCGGCCCTCACGCCACGCCCGGAGGTCGGCGTCCGCCTCCTTCCCCCGCCGCCAGTGGTCGTGACGGGTGCGGTAGTCGTCCGCTGCGGCATCGGGGCGCGCGGCGAGGACCTGGTGGTGGAAGTCGCGCCAGCAGAGCTGGCGTACGAACGCCTCGGCGCCCGCCCCGCCGCGCGACCGGGCCCGGTGGACCGCCTCGGTCGCCGAGACGGCGCCGAAGTGGAGGTACGGCGAGAGGCGGGACGTCGCGTCGCCCGCGAGGTCGTCGTGGCCTTCCTCGTACGCGTCGACGCCCCGTGCCAGCCAGGCGGCGAGCCGCCTCCGGCCCTCCTGCTCACCGCCGTCGGCGAGCCCTTCGGAGACGGTCGGGACGTCCGTGCGGGCGGGAAGGTCCTCGGAGCGGATGTCGCGGGGCGTCCGGACCACCCGCGGCGCCGCGAGCGGCTCCCGCAGCCGCTCGCGCGACCAGCGGCGGAAGTAGGGGGTGAAGACCGCGTAGTGGTCCGAGCCGTCCGGTGTCACGGCGCCCGTGGGCAGCGCGGTGACGACGGCGTCGTGGACGTACAGACGCCGCCCGTCCGCCTCCAGGGCCCGACGGAGCCGGTCCTCACGGCGCCGGGAGAACCCGCTGCAGCCGGCCGCCATGTGGACGTCGTCGGCGTCGGCCTCGCGCACGACCGCGCCCACCTCCGCGACGGGGTCGCCCGAGCGCACCACGAGCCGGCCGCCGCGCTCGCGCAGTCCGGTGTCGAGGTCGGCGAGGCAGTCCGCGAGGAACGCGTCCCGGTTCGGCGCCCCGTGGCCCGCGCGGGCCACGGCCGGATCCCGCACGAACAGGGGGACGACCTCGTGCCCCCGGCCCAGCGCGGCGCGCAGCGGCGGGTGGTCGTGGACGCGGAGGTCCGAGGTGAACAGGACGACCGAGACGTTCATGGCACCGCTCCTGGCATGGGGACACCGACCGGCTCGGCGGAGCGCCTGCCCGGTGGGTCGCTGTACTGACGTGCTGAGGTCATTCGCCCTGCCGGGGCGGGCCGGATGCGGGCGCCGGGGCGGATGCGGACGGCGAAGCGGGTGACGAGCCGGAATCCGGCGCGGGGCCTGCGGCCTCCGCCGCCTCGCTCGCCTCCGCCGTCAGCGCGATGTTGCGGGCCATGCCGCCGAAGACCACGGCGTGGAACGGCGCGACGCTCCACCAGTAGGCGTGGCCCGCCAGGCCGTGGGGGTGGAACAGGGCCCGCTGCCGGTAGCGGGTGTGCCCGCTGTCGTCACGCTCGGCGTACATCTCCAGCCAGGCGAGGCCGGGGAGCCTCATCTCGGCGCGCAGCCGCAGCAGCCGGCCCCGTTCGATCTCCTCCACCCGCCAGAAGTCCAGCGAGTCCCCGGCTCTCAGGTGCAGGGCGTCGCGTCGGCCCCGGCGCAGACCGACGCCTCCGACGAGCCGGTCGAGCCAGCCGCGGACGGCCCAGGCGAGGGGGAAGGAGTACCAGCCGTTCTCCCCGCCGACGCCCTCGACGACCCGCCACAGGGCCTGTGGTGACGCGCCGACGGTGAGTTCGCGCTCGTCGGTGTAGAGGCTGCCGCCCGCCCAGTCGGGGTCGGTGGGCAGGGGGTCGCTCGGCGCGCCGGGCACCGAGGCGGAGGACCAGCGGGTGGTCGTCTTCGCCTCGCGGACCCGCTGGAGGGCGAGGGCGAGCGCCCGCTCGAAGGAGAGCGGGGCGTCGGGCGGGTCGGGCACCCAGTCGGCGATGTCGTGCTCGTCGCAGACGACCTCGTAGCGGAGCGACTCGGCCAGCGGGCGGGCGATGGACCGGGGCACCGGCGTGACGAGGCCGATCCAGTGGCTGGAGAGCCTGGGGGTGAGGACCGGCACGGGGAAGATGAGCCGCCGGGGCAGTCCGGCGACGGCGGCGTAGCGGCGCATCATGCCGAGGTACGTGAGGATGTCGGGGCCGCCGATGTCGAAGGTCCGGCTGACCTCGGCGGGCATCCGCGCGCTGCCGACCAGGTAGCGCAGGACGTCCCGGACGGCGATCGGCTGGATCCGGGTGCGGACCCAGCTCGGGGTGACCATCACGGGCAGGCGCTCGGTGAGGTAGCGGAGCATCTCGAACGAGGCCGAGCCGGAGCCGATGATCACGGCGGCTCGGAGCACCGTGGTGGGAACCCCGGAATCCAGGAGGATGCGGCCCACCTCGGCGCGTGACCGCAGGTGCGGCGAGAGCTCTCGGTCGGGCACCCCGCGTGGGGTGAGGCCGCCGAGGTAGACGATGCGGCCGACACCGGCGGCGCGGGCCGCTCGGGCGAAGTTCAGGGCGGCCGTGCGGTCGGTGCGCTCGAAGCCGCGTCCGGCGCCCAGGGCGTGCACCAGGTAGTAGGCGACGTCGACGTCTCGGAAGGCGGGACCGAGGGTCTCGGCGTCGGTGACGTCGCCCCGGACGATCTCCACCTCCCCGGCCCAGGGGTGGTCGCGCAGTTTCGCGGGGGTACGGGCCAGGCACCGCACCCGGAAACCCGCCTCCAGGAGTTCGGGGACGAGGCGGCCGCCGATGTAGCCGCTGGCGCCGGTGACCAGGCACAGCGGTCCCGGGGTCTCGTGCCCTGACGCGTCGCTCATGGATCTGCTCCGTTCCGCTGTCCGGGGGAGGGCGCCGCGCTCCCCCACCGGCCGGGGGTTCGGCTTCCTCCTGGTTCTCTTCCGGAGGTGCGGCCGCCGCGGATGCACCGGCCGGTTTCTATAGGCTGATCGTGTGGCCAGTACAGAGGAACCCGAGACCGGTGGGACCGCGCCCGCGCGCGTGACGGGTGATGCGCAGAGCTTCGCCCGCGCACTGCGGCGGACGAACGGTGAGATCAACCGTCTGGTCCATGGTTTCGCGCTCGCGCAGGGGCTGCATCCCACGGACGTGCAGGCGCTCTCGGTCGTCCTGGACAGCCCGGAGCCACTGACGCCGGGTCGGCTGCGGGAGCACCTGGGTCTGACCTCGGGGGCGGTCACGGCCTGCCTCGACCGGCTCGAACGGGCCGGGCACATCCGCCGCTCCCGGGAGAGCGCCGATCGCAGGGTCGTCCATGTGCACTACGTGGAGGGGGCGAAGGCCGCCGCGCGCAGCTACTTCATGCCGTTGGCGCAGGCGGCGGAGCGGGCCCGGCTGCGGTTCGACGCGGAGGAGCTGGCTGTGGCCGTGCGCTTCCTCGACGCGTTGAACGAGGAGCTCGGCGACCTGCACGTCCCCCGCCGCTGACCCGCGCCGCCGGCGGAGGCGTTCGGCGCCCCGGCGAGTCCGGGTGCCCCCTGCCCCCTCGCGCGGCTTCTCCATGGTTCAATCTCTCTCAATCATTGAGATTCTTTTTCCTTGAGATACTTCGTCCATGTCGAGAGACCCCTGCCCTGGAGTCCGCATGCCCCGCCCCACACGATGGGCCGCCCGACTGCTGCCCCTCGTCCTGCTCGTCCTCTGGCTCGCCGTCGGCGGCGGGCTCGGCCCGTACGCGGGCAAGCTCGGCGAGGTGGCCACGAACGATCAGGCCGCCTTCCTCCCCCGCAGTGCCGAGTCCACCCGGGTGATCGAGGCCCAGCGGGCCTTCCGTCAGGACGAGACGCTTCCCGCACTCGTCGTCTGGACCTCACCGGGCGGCGGACCGATCGACCCCGGGACCCGGGCCGCCGCCACCCGCGCGCTGGCCACGCTCACCGGGCAGCCCGGTGTCGTCGGCACCCCGACCCCGGCCCTCCCCTCCGACGACGGGGAGGCCCTGCGCGGGGTCGTACAGCTCCGCCCGGACCTCGGCGAGGAGCTGACGCCCACGCTCCAGGCGATCGACCGGGCGGCCGCATCGGTGCCCGGGACGACCGTCTGGCTCGCGGGTCCCGCCGCCACCCAGGCCGACCTGTCGGACGCCTTCGCCGGCATCGACGGGCTGCTGCTCGCGGTCGCCCTGGTCACCGTGCTGCTCATCCTGCTCCTGGTGTACCGCAGTGTGCTGCTGCCCCTGATCATCATCGTCGGCGCGGTGCTCTCGCTCGCCCTCGCCTGCGCCGTCGTGTACGTGCTCGCCGACCACGACGTCGTCCGGGTCGACGGACAGGTCCAGGGCATCCTGTCGATCCTGGTCATCGGCGCCGCCACCGACTACGCGCTGCTCCTCGCCGCCCGCTACCGCGAGGAACTCGCCGGACGCGACGGAGAGCGCGTCCCGGCCATGCGCGCGGCGCTGCGCCAGTCCGCCGGCCCCATCACGGCCAGCGCGGCCACCGTGGCACTCGCCCTGCTCGCGCTGCTGTTCAGCGATCTGACGAACAACCGGGCGCTCGGCCCGGTGGGCGCCATCGGCATCGTCTGCGCCGTACTGAGCACGCTCACCTTCCTGCCCGCCGTCCTGGTCCTGCTCGGCCGCGCGGCGTACTGGCCCTCCCGGCCGCAGGCCTCCGAGGCCGGGGGCGGCGGCCACGGCATCTGGCGTCGCGTGGCCGCGCTGGTGGACCGTGCTCCGCGCAAGGTGTGGGCGGTGACGCTCGCCGGACTCCTCGCCTGTGCCGCCTTCGCCCCGGTCCTGGAGTCCAAGGGGGTTCCGCTCGACGAGATCTTCGTCAACGACGCCCCGTCCGTCGCCGCTCAGGAGCAGCTCGGACGCCACTTCCCCGGCGGCGCCGGCAACCCGGCGATCGTCATCGCCGACGCGGACGCGGCGGCCCGGGTGACCGCTGCGGCCGAGCGGGTCGAGGGGGTGGACTCGGCCACCGCCGTCACCGCCTCCGGCCGCCCGGGGGCCGGAGCGCCGCTGGTCGTCGACGGACGCGTCCGGATCGACGTCACCCTGGCCGACGCCGCCGACAGCGACGCCGCCAAGGCGGCGGTCGCCCGGCTCCGCGCGTCCGTGCACGCGGTGCCGGGGGCGGACGCCCTCGTCGGCGGCTACACGGCACAGCGGTACGACACCCAGCGGACCGCCGAGCGCGACCGGATGCTGATCGTGCCGGTGGTGCTCGCCGTCATCCTGGCCATCCTCGTAATCCTCCTCCGCTCCGTCCTGATGCCGTTGCTGCTCGTGGCCACGGTGGCGCTGAACTTCCTCGCCACCCTCGGGGTCTCGGCCCTGGTCTTCCGGCACGTCTTCGGCTTCAGCGGCACGGACTCCTCGGTCCCGCTCTACGGATTCGTGTTCCTGGTCGCGCTCGGCGTGGACTACAACATCTTCCTGATGTCCCGGGTGCGGGAGGAGTCGCTGCGGCACGGGGTCCGCGAGGGCGTCCTGCGCGGACTGACCGCGACCGGCGGTGTCATCACGTCCGCCGGTGTGGTGCTGGCCGCCACGTTCGCGGCGCTGGGCGTCATTCCGCTCGCCTTCCTGGTGCAGATCGCCTTCATCGTCGCGTTCGGCGTCCTCCTGGACACCCTCGTCGTCCGCTCGCTGCTCGTGCCCGCGCTCGTACGGGACCTCGGCCCCGTCGCGTGGTGGCCCGGCGCGCTCAGCCGGGAGGCGACGGGGCCGGAGGGCGGTGCCTCCCGGAAGAACGCGTCCGCTACTTAGGCATCAGCACCGTGTCGACGATGTAGACGGTGGCGTTGGCCGTGGGGACGTTGCCGCAGACCACCTTCGCGGAGTCGTCGACCGTGAAGGACTCGCCGGAGCCTTCGGTGGTCAGGCTGCCCTTCTGGAGGGTCTCGAAGGAGCCGTTCTCCAGCTGCTTCGGGGTCAGCTTCCGGCCCACGACGTGGTACGTGAGGATGTCCGTCAGCATCGCCTTGTCGGCGAGGACCTTGTCCAGATCGGCCTTCGGGATCTTGGCGAAGGCGGCGTCGGTCGGCGCGAACACCGTGATGTTCTCGGCGTTGTTCAGCGTGTCGACGAGCCCTGCCTGCTTGACGGCGGTGACCAGCGTCGACAGCTCGGGGTTGTTCGAGGCGGCGGTGGCGACCGGGTCCTTGGCCATGCCGTCGAAGGAGCCGGCGCCGTCCTTCGGCACCGAGGCGCACCCGGGGCCGAAGGGGCCGTCGGCCGTCGTGGCGGTCGCCGTCGACTGCGAGGACGCCGCCGCGGGGGCCGCCGCTCCGTCACCGCTCGCCTCGGCCGAACAGGCGGTCAGGCCCAGCGGCAGCAGCACGGCGGCGGTCACGGCGACGGTGGCGCGACGGAAGGTCTGGGTGTTCATGATCACTCCTGGGGCTTCGGGTCCGCCGGCCGGCGACCCGTCGGGCGTCATTCGGTGCGCGGCTGCGTCCGGACGGCTCTGCTCACCCGAATGAGTGATGAGGATCGGCCGCCGCGCCTCGGCCGGCGGAGCTCTGCGGAATAGCCTCCGGCGCGACCCGTCCGCCGGGCCGCCGGCTCCGAACACCTCCTGTACTCGAGTGATTCCTGGAGGAGACCGCCGGTGAGAGAGAACGTGTGGATCGGCGACGTCCGACCAGCGGCTCCGGACCTTCCCGAGCTGATGGGGCGTGTGGCGCTGGGTGACCAGCAGGCCTTCACGGCCGTCTTCGAGGCCGTCTCGGGGCCGGTGCTCGGCCTCGTCCGCACCGTGCTGCGGGACCCCGCCCAGTCGGAGGAGGTCGCCCAGGAGGTGCTGGTCGAGGTGTGGCGGACCGCGGCCCGCTACGAGCCCGCCCGGGGGTCGGTCCTTGCCTGGGTCATGACGCTGGCGCATCGCAGGGCGGTCGACCGGGTGCGGTCCGAGCAGGCGGCGTCGAACCGGGAGAAGCGGGTGGCTCTGCTGGAGCACACGGCCGCCTACGACGAGGTGGTGGAGCAGGTCGAGGGCCGGCTGGAGCGGGAGCAGGTCCGGCGCTGTCTGCGGGGCCTCACCGAGCTGCAGCGCCAGTCGGTGAACCTGGCGTACTACCGGGGCCTCACCTATCGCGAGGTCGCGGAACTGCTGGCCGTGCCGCTGGGCACCGTCAAGGCGCGGATGCGCGACGGGCTCATCCGGCTCCGGGACTGTCTGGGGGTGGGCGTGTGAGCGCCGTGGATCCGCACACGCTGACCGGCGCGTACGCGCTCGACGCACTGGACCCCGAGGAGCATGAGGCCGTACGGCGTCATCTGGCGGAGTGTCCGTCGTGCGCCCAGGAGGTCACGGAGTTCTCCGAGACCGTCGTCCGGCTCGGTCTCGCCGTCGCGGTGACGCCGACCGCCACGCTGCGGACGAACGTCCTGGAGCGGATCGCGACCGTACGCCAGGAGCCGCCGGCGACCACGAGGGCGACGCGGGCCCCGCGCCGGTGGTACGGCCTCCGCCGGTGGTCTCACTGGGCACTGGCGGCCTGTCTCGCCGGGGCGGTCGGGCTCGGCGGGGTCGCGGCCTGGCAGCACGGTCTCGCCGAGGACGCCCGCCAGGAGACGGCCCGCGCACGGGAGGCGAACGACGCCGTCGCCGCGGTCCTCGCGGCCCCGGACGCCCGGGTCTCCACCGGCCGGCTCGACGGGGGCGCCGTGGGCACGGTCGTCGTCTCGGCCTCGCTCGACCGGGCGGTGTTCGCCGCCTCCGGCATGGCGCCGCCACCGGCCGGCAAGGTCTATCAGCTCTGGTACGACGATGGGGGCACCATGCGGTCCGCGGGGCTGATGGACCCGGGTGCCGGCGCCGAGGCGACCCTCCTCGACGGTCCCGTGAACCGGGCGTCCGGGGTGGGGGTCACCGTCGAACCGGCCGGTGGTTCCCCGAGGCCGACCTCCGCACCGGTGGCGCTGCTCGCCCTCCCCCGGGCCTGACCGCGGGCCGGCTCGGGGGCACGCGCACGCGTGCCCCCGAGCGACCGGAGGATCACTTGGTCCCGTCGGTCGGGCCCATGTGTTCTCCGGGTGTGGCCAGTTCGTCCACCGCGTCCGCTCCGACGACCGCGCCGGTGGACCTCTTGCCGCGCCGCAGCCGCCCTTCGAGCCAGGAGGCGAAGGTGGTGAGCGCGAAGTTGAGGATGACGAAGAGCACGGCGACGACGGTGAAGCAGGCGATCGTGTTCGCTCCGTAGTTGGCGCTCATCGGGCGGACGGAGGCGAGGAGTTCGGAGAAGCCGAGCATCGCTCCGCCGAGCGCGGTGTCCTTGACGATGACCACGAGCTGGCTGACGAGGGCGGGCAGCATCGCCGTGACCGACTGCGGGAGGAGCACGGACGTCATGGTCTGGCCCTTGCGCATGCCGACGGCCTTGGCCGCGTCGGTCTGGCCCGCGGGGAGGGCGAGGATTCCGGCCCGCACGACCTCGGCGAGCACGGAGGCGTTGTAGAGGACGAGGCCGGTGACGACGGCGTACAGCGGGCGGGTCTCCGGGCTGATGTCGGTGAACTCGGAGTAGGCCGCGTTGGCGAAGAGCATGAGGATCAGGACGGGGATCGCGCGGAAGAACTCGACGACCGTGCCCGCGGCGCCGCGCACGGCCCGGTGGTCGGAGAGGCGGGAGATGCCGAGCAGGGCGCCGAGCGGCAGGGCGATCACCATGGCGAGTCCGGCCGCGATCACGGTGTTCTTGAGAGCGGGGAGGATGTACGTCTCCCAGACGCGGGCGTCGGTGAAGAAGGGGGCCCACTTGGACCATTCGAGCTGGTCCTTGTCGGCGAGGCTCGCCACGACCCACCACACGACGGCGGCGAGCGCGAGCAGGAACAGCACCGTCCAGAGGACGTTACGGCGCCGGGCGCGCGGGCCGGGGACGTCGTAGAGGACGGTGGGCTTGGCCTTCACCGTTTCACCGCCACCTTCTTGGCCACCCAGCCGAGGAACAGGCCGGTGGGCAGGGTCAGGCAGATGAATCCGGCCGCGAAGATCACGGAGATGAGGATGAGCTGGGCCTCGTTCTCGATCATCTCCCGCATCAGCAGGGCGGCTTCGGCCACGCCGATGGCGGCGGCCACGGTGGTGTTCTTGGTGAGGGCGATGAGGACGTTGGCGAGGGGGCCGACGACCGAGCGGAAGGCCTGCGGGAGCACGATGATCCGCAGGACCTGGGGGAAGCTGAGTCCGATGGCGCGGGCGGCCTCGACCTGGCCGAGGGGCACGGTGTTGATGCCGGAGCGCACCGCCTCGCAGACGAAGGCGCTCGTGTAGGCGGTGAGGCCGAGGACGGCGAGCCGGAAGTTGATCGTGGTGAACCGGTCGGCGCCCATGCTGACGCCGAGGGTCTGGAAGAGGCCGAGCGAGGTGAAGACGATGATGACGGTGAGGGGGATGTTGCGGACGATGTTGACGTAGACGGTGCCGAAGCCCCGCATGAGGGGGACGGGGCTGACGCGCATCGCCGCCAGCAGCGTCCCCCAGACGAGGGAGCCGATCGCCGAGTAGACGGTGAGCTGCACCGTCACCCAGAAGGCTCCGAGCAGGTCGTACCCCTGGAGGAAGTCGAACACGACGGCCCGCTCACTTCACGACGACGCCGATCTCGGGGGCGGGTTCGTTCTGGTAGTTCGCGGGGCCGAAGTTCTTCTTCACCGCCGCGTCCCAGGAACCGTCGGCGACCATCTTCTCCAGAGCGGTATTGATCTTGGCCTTGAGTTCGCTGCCCTTCTGGACGCCGATGCCGTAGTTCTCGTTGCTCATCTTGAAGCCGGCGAGCTTGAACTTGTCCTTGAACTGGCTCTGCGCGGCGTATCCGGCGAGGATCGAGTCGTCCGTGGTCAGCGCGTCGATGACTCCGTTCTCCAGTCCGGTCAGGCACTCGGAGTAACCGCCGTACTCCTGGAGTTGGGCGTCCGGGGCGATCTTGTCCTTGACGTTCTGCGCGGACGTCGAGCCGGTGACCGAGCAGAGCTTCTTGTTGTTCAGGTCGGACGGCTGCTTGATGGAGTCGTCATCGGCCCGGATCAGGACGTCCTGGTGGGCGAGGAGGTAGGGGCCGGCGAAGTCGACCTTCTTCGCCCGCTCATCGTTGATCGAGTACGAGGCTGCGATGAAGTCCACGTCGCCGCGCTGGAGCAGCGTCTCCCGGTCGGCGCTCTTGGCTTCCTTCCACACGATGTCGGACGGGTCGTGGCCGAGTTCCTTGGCGATGTACGTGGCGACGTCGACGTCGAAGCCGGTGTAGGTGCCGTCCGGGGTCTTCAGGCCGATGCCGGGCTGGTCGTACTTGATGCCGACGGTGATCTCGTCCTCGCCGTGGTCGCGTGGCACGGCGCCGGTCGCGCCGTTGGCGAATCCTGCGGAGGTGAAGGAGAGGACGACGGCCGCGGCGACGGCCACGGTGGCCCTGCCGGTCCTGACGGTCGCCCTGCCTGTCCTGGTCGCGTTCATGAGGATCACCCCTGGGGGCTGCTGGTCGGGCTGCGGCCCTGCCGTGTCGTGCGGTGGTGCCGTGGTGCGCTGTCAGTGGTGGAGGATCTTGGAGAGGAAGTCCTTGGCACGGTCGCTGCGCGGGTTGCTGAAGAACTCGTCCGGGGTCGTCTCCTCGACGACCCTGCCGTCGGCCATGAAGACGACACGGTTGGCGGCGGAGCGGGCGAAGCCCATCTCATGGGTGACGACCACCATCGTCATGCCGTCCCGGGCGAGTTGCTGCATGACCTCCAGGACCTCGTTGATCATCTCGGGGTCGAGCGCGGAGGTCGGCTCGTCGAAGAGCATCACCTTCGGATCCATGGCGAGGGCGCGGGCGATCGCCACGCGCTGTTGCTGGCCGCCGGAGAGCTGGGCGGGGTACTTCTCCGCCTGGGAGGCGACTCCGACCCGGTCGAGCAGCGCGCGGGCGCGCTGCTCGGCCGCCTTCCGGTCCTTCTTGCGGACCTTGATCTGGCCCAGGGTGACGTTGCCGAGCACCGTCTTGTGTGCGAAGAGGTTGAAGGACTGGAAGACCATCCCGACGTCGGCGCGCAGGGCCGCGAGTTCGCGTCCCTCGGCCGGCAAGGGGCGTCCGTCGACGAGGATCTCGCCGTTGTCGATGGTCTCCAGGCGGTTGATCGCACGGCAGAGCGTCGACTTGCCCGATCCCGACGGCCCGATGACGACCACGACCTCGCCGCGGTGGATCGTGAGGTCGATGGACTGCAGGACGTGCAGGTCGCCGAAGTGCTTGTCGACACCGCGCAGCACGACGAGCGCGTCGCCGCCTTCCGGGACGGGCATGTCACCCTCCTGGCTCACGCCCCCGCTTGCCGCTCCTTCTCACGTTCATGCTCCGCCCTCCGCCCCGCCCCCGCACGCCGGAGAGGGTGCACGCAGGGTGAGCGGGCACACCGAAGCGTGACCCCCGGGCTGAGGGCGGGGGTCACGCGGCAGGCGGTGGAGTTCGGTGATCACCTTGGCCCCTGGGGCGGCGCCGCCCCAGAAGCTCTGGACGAGGACGATCGCGGGCTTGGCTGCCACGGGTTCCGTACCGATCCGCGCGAGGAGCGGATCCGCCCCTGCTCCCGCCCTGTGCCCCCGCCGTCCCGCTACGGGAGGGGCGGTGGCCCCGCATGTCAGGCCGGGGCACGCGCGCGGGCCCCGGCCTGGGACGCCGCGCGAGGGCGTACGGGCGGGGCGCGGCAGCCGTCCGCCCCGCGTACGCGCGCGTGGGGGCGGCCTGGCGGACACTGGGGGTGGGAGCCGAGTGCGCGAGGAGGGTCCGCCATGAGCAGTGCCGCACCCAAGGTCAGCACGTTGCCGCCGGAGCACCGGGAGCGCCTGATGGCCTTCGCCGAGGACGTGTACTTCGAATCCGGTCACCGGCTGTTCGAGGAGCAGCAGCACGCCGACCGGTTCTGGATCGTGAAGACGGGCGCGGTGACGCTCGACGCGAAGGTGCCGGGGCGTGGGGCGCCGGTGATCGAGACCCTGCACCACGGTGAGCTGGTGGGCCTGTCGTGGCTGTTCCCGCCGTATCTGTGCCAGTCGGGAGCGGAGGCGATGACCCCCGTCCGGGCGCAGGAGTTCGACGCCCCGGCCGTGCGCTCGATGTGCCGCTCGGACGCGGAGTTCGGAGCCTCGGTCATGTTCTGGGTGGGCGCGATCCTGGCCCACCGCCTCCAGGTGACCAGGGTCCGGCTCCTCGACCTGTACGCGCCGCACGGGAGCGGCATCCTGGCCTGACGGAGGACGGGACCGTCGGGGCCGGCAGAAGCGCGGAGCCACGGTGGCGGAGGGACGGGGCCGCTGGGGCGCGGGCCCTCCGTGACGGAGGGACGGGGGCGGCCGGAGCCGTAGGGCCGCCGGACGCTACGGTGGCGACGCACCAACGGGTCCGGTTCCCGGCGGCCACCGCTGGGCGGCGGGCCCCCACCCCGTCGACGAGCTGCGAGGTCCGGATGAGCGACCCGACGACGGCACGCGAGGCGATCGCCCTCGTCGCCGGCGACGACTTCACCGAGTTCCCCTTCGAGGAGGGGCCGTTGGCGGACGACGGACCGCTGGGGTGGCCCGGCTACTCCGCCGCGCACGCGCGCGCCTCGGCCCGTACCGGCGAGACCGAGTCGGTGGTCTGCGGCACGGGTGGGATCGGCGGGGTGCGGGCGGTCCTGATCTCCTTCGAGTTCGGGTTTCTCGGCGGCTCCGTCGGGGAGCGGACGGGTGCGCGCGTCGCCGCGGCCCACGCGCGGGCTCGCGCGCGGCGGCTGCCCGTGGTCGTGCTGCCGGCGACCGGTGGCAGCCGGATGCACGAGGGCATGCGGGCGCTGCTCCAACTCCAGCTTCTGGCGGGCGAGTCGGCCCTCACCCGCGCCGCCGGGCTGCCGCAGATCGCCGTGCTGCGTGACCCGACGACGGGCGGCGGCTGGGCCACGCTCGGCGCCGGATCGGATGTGGTGCTCGCGCTGCCCGGCGCCCAGGTCGGCTTCGCCGGTTCCCGGGTCCGCCCGCCGGACGCGGACCCCGCCGCGTACACCGCGGAGGCGCAGCTCGCACACGGCCACGTCGACGCGATCGTGGCGCCCGACGCGCTCCGTGACACCCTCGGGCGCTGGCTCTCCCTGCTCACGCGTCCCGCCGAAGGGCGGGCGGCGGCGCCGCGCGCGCTCGGCGACCCGGACACGCCGCCGGCGGCGAGCGGCCGGGAGGCGGTGGCCCGGGCCCGGCACGCCGAGCGGCCCCGGGCTGCCGCCTACCTCGACGCGCACTTCTCCGTCCTCCAGGAGATCTCCGGCGACCGCGCCGGAGGGGTCGACCCGGGGATGCGATGCGGCTTCGGGCGGCTCCCCGACGGCCGTACGGTGGCGTACGCGGCGCAGTGCGGGACGGCGACCCGCCCGGCCGGTTTCCGCACGGCCACCCGGCTCGTGCGGCTGGCCGACCGGCTGGGGATCCCGGTCCTCACCCTCGTCGACACGCCGGGCGCGGCCAACGACCCGGCGGCGGAACACGCCGGCGCGGGCCCGGCGATCGCCGAGCTGTTCGCCGCCGTCGCCACCGCGCGCGTCCCTGTCACCTCGCTCCTCATCGGTGAGGGCGGCTCGGGCGGCGCCCTCGCCCTCGCGGCCCCCGGCCATCTCTGGGCCACTCCCGACAGCTACTTCTCGGTGATCGCGCCGGAGGCGGCCGCGTCGATCCTCAAGAGATCGCCGGAGGAATCCGCAGCGACAGCGGACCAACTCCGCCTGCGCCCTCGGGACCTCGTGGACCTGGGCGTGGTCCGGGGCATCGTGGAGAGCTGAGGTCCGATCGCGTGCGCACCCGTGGCCGCCGCGCCCGCTCGTGGCGTCAGCCGCTCAGTAGTAGTGCCGCATGATCTCGTCCGCCCAGGCCGGCTGGGTGGTCGGGCCCTGCGGGGCGAACTCGGCCATGTACGGCTTGACGTCCAGGACCGGCGTTCCGTCGACCGCGTCGAGGCCCCGCACATGGATGTCCAGGCCGTCCGTGCGCACCAGCACGCAGCGGGAGAGACCGAGCCGGTTGGGGCGGTTCTTGCCGCGCTGGGCGAAGATCCCGACCAGCGGCCACTCCGTGTTGCCACGCGGGTGACGGGCACCGGTCTCGACGGCGTCCGGTCGTACGCGGTCGAAGTGGTAGACGACCTCCAGGTGCGAGAACGCGTCCAGGCCGGCGAGCGCCTCGGGGCCGAAGGACTCCGCGTCCAGCCGGATGACCGACTCGACGTCGCCCCACTCGTCGTCGCGCACCTCTTCGCGGCCCCCGACGACACGGCCCACCGGGTGGGAGACGACGAACGGGCGGATCTGTTCCTGTGCCATGAATTCCTCGCTCTTTCCTGCGCCCCCGGAGGGATTCCCGCCCGGCACGCTATCGCCACTCCCAGGGCCGTCACATGCCGGGTCCGTACCCCGGATCGGGCCCCTGGCGGGGATGCCACACCGCCGCGACGCCCCAGATGCCGAGCGCGACGACGGCGGCGCAGACGAGGAACGCCGCCCACGGGCGGAGCCACCGCGTCGCGGCCGCCCAGGTCATGGGCGGGACGAGGAGGCCGGCGAGGAGGATCAGCGGCAGCTCGACGAGGATGACGCTCCAGTCCCGGGCGTGCGCCTCGAACCCGCCGTCGATGCTGTACGCGGCTCGGGGCAGGGCGAAGACCCCGGCGACGGCGACCCCGGCGACGGCGAGCAGACAGCCGACGGCGCCCTGGGTCCGTCCGTCGTCGTCGGCGTCGCTTCTGTCATCGCCGCCGCTGGTGCCACCGGTGGCCTCGGTGGCCTCCGCAACCTCGCTGAAGCCGTCCGGATCGATGGCGGGGTTCTCGCTCATGACCGGGAGGGACGCCTGGCGTCGCCCACCGGTTCCGTACGCCGGTTCGCGTGGTGGGACCCCGTGCACCCCTCACCGCTCCGCCGTCCGGACGCCCCACGCGCGCGTACACGGTCCGGACGGCACGGCACGGCTCGCCGAACGGGCGGCCGCGGGTGACCATGGACAACGGGACCTGGCGAGAAGCCGGCCGGCACTGGAGGGCACCCGTGGCGCACACCGGCACCACCACCGACGTACTGATCGTGGGCGCGGGTCCCGTCGGCCTGAGCGCCGCCGCCGAGCTCCGGAGGCACGGGGTGCGCTGCCGCCTCGTCGACCGGCTGCCGGCCAGACTCCCGTACGCCAAGGCCGTCGGGATCCAGCCGCGCACCCTGGAGCTGTGGGACCGGATGGGTCTGATCCGTGCCGTCCTGGAGGCCGCCGTCCCGATGCGCGGCCAACTGACGTACGTCAACGGCGCGGAGGCGGCACGGATCGTGCTGGAGCTGCCCCCGGACGTGCCGTACGGCTTCGCCGCGCTGCCGCAGTACGAGACCGAGCGGCTCCTGGAGGAGTACGTCGCCGGCCTGGGAACGCACATCGAGCGCGGGACCGAACTCGTGTCGTTCGTCCAGGACCCGGACGGGGTGACCGCGCTGCTGCGCAGCTCGTCGGGGTTCACCGAGGAGCTGCGGGTCCCCTATCTGATCGGCTGCGACGGGGCCCACAGCGTCGTCCGCAAGACACTGGGCCTGTCGTACGAGGGCGGCGCGTTCCCGGAGTCGTACATGCTCGGCGACGTCGTGGCCGAGTCCGACTGGGACCTGCCCCGGGGGTACGCGCTCCGCTGTGAGCACCGTGCCGCCGACGGGTCCCTCGACGACGTCCTCGTCTGCATCCCGCTGCCCGGCGCCGGCCGCTACCGGATGTCGATGAAGGTGCCGCCCGAACTGGACGGTGCGGCGCAACCGCCCCGGACCGCCTCCCCGTCGGACGGTCTCGCCCACGGCCTCCAGGGGGGTCACGGCCCCGAGCTGTCCCACCTCCAGGCCGTCGTCGACCGGCTGGCCCCGGGCCCGGCGCGGCTCTCCGAGCTGCGCTGGTCGTCGGTCTTCCGCATCAGCCACCGCATCGTCGGCCGCTACGGCGAGGGGCGGGTCTTCGTCGCGGGCGACGCCGCCCACATCCACCCGCCCACCGGCGCCCAGGGCATGAACACCGGCATCCAGGACGCCGCCGATCTGGCCTGGAAGCTCGCCCTCGTGGTGAAGGGCGAGGCCGGGCCCGCGCTGCTCGGCAGTTACGACGCCGAGCGCCGCCCGGTGGGCGAGGAGGTCGTCGGCCGTACCGTGCGGCACGCCACCCGGGGCATCGAGAACGATCGGGACGACCTGACGACCCTGCTGCTGCGCGAGGCCCAACTGCTCGTCGGCTACCGGGGCGGCCCGCTCGCCGGCGCCCCGTACGGGCCGGTCGACGCGCCGCAGCCCGGCGATCGGGCCCCGGACTGCGGCGGTCTGAGCACACCGATCGCCGTCCACCCGATGCGGCTGCTCGACGTCCTGCGCGACCGCCCGGGACACGTGGCCGTGTTGTACGGGGCCGATGTCACCGGGCTCGCGCGGGCCGTGGCGGCGGCGAGGGCGGCCGCCGGCGAACGACTGCCGCTCGACGTCGTCGCCCTGCTCCCACGGGAAGCCGATCCGGACACCGCCCCGGCCCTGGGTGCTCCGGTGTACCGGGACGCCGCCGGGGCGTTCGCGCGGATCTACCTCCCCGACGGCGCCACCGGCTTCGTCGTACGCCCCGACGGGCAGCTCGCCGCGCGGTTCCCGCTCGGCGCCACCACTGCGGCCCTGACGGACTGCCTCAAGGCGCTGTCCGTGCCGCTACGGGACCCAGTGGTTGCCTGAGGCCGTGATCATGACCTGGAGCTGAATGCTCGCGGAGAAGTAGCTGCTGGTGTCGATCGGGGTCGCCAGCATCTTGTTCCACAGGGCGTCCAGCCAGGCCTGGCTGCCGGAGTCGGTCATCGCCGCCACCGCGAACGGGGCGAAGAAGGCGGCCTCGCTGCCCGCCGAGATCTGGGTGCCGTTGAGCTTGTAGCCGATGGCGATCTTGTTCGGGTCTCCGCCGGTCTTCGTCTTGATCCAGCTGTTGACCTTCCGCGCGGCCGCGAGCGACGTGGCGTCGCCACTGGTCACCGCGTCGTCCGCGATGCGCCACGGGGTGCGGCAGGCGTTCCACCAGTACGCGCCGTCGTTGGGGTCCTCGAGGACCTGGCCCGGGGCGGGCTTGGGCGTGGTGTTGGTGTCGACGACGAAGTCGGGGAGGAGTCCGGTGCCGGAGGCGTAGGTCGACTGGAGACGGGAGATCTGGGTCTGGTGCGCGGTGCGCACGGCGTCCCACGTCGTGTCGCCGGAGGCCGTACGGAAGGCGCGGAAGTGGTCGACCATCCAGTCGGAGGTACGGGATATGTAGTAGTACTGGTCGCCGGAGCTGCTCCAGTCTCCGAGCTTCAGGAGCTTGGTCGTCGGGTTGAGCTCGTCCTTCTTGATCGCGGCGATGTGCTTGAGCGCGAGGTCCTTGTAGTTGTACGTGCCGGTGCTGCCCCACTGCTTGTCGGCGAGGAGCAGGCCGTAGGCCACGTCCATGTCGCCGTCGGTGGCGCCGTCACCGCCGTTGACGCTGCGACAGTTGACGTCCTGTTCGGCGGCGAGCAGGTTCGGGTTGACGGCGGACGGGTGGTCGATCTTCCACTTGACGAGGCCGTCGAAGATCTTCTTCGCGTCGGGGTCGGCGCCGGCCATGGTCGCGGCGACGACCATGCCGTAGCCCTGCGCCTCGGCGACGTACGGGTGGTCGGCGTCGGGCGAGATGATCTGGTACCAGCCGTTGCCGCAGTTCTGCCGGACGAAGGCGGACTTCCACTTGTTGTAGTAGTCGACGACCTTCTGGTCGAGGGTGGCCTGGGAGCCGGACGGCTTCAGCATGCCGGCGGCATAGGGCTTGAGGTGGCTTCCGAAGGGGACGGCCGTGCCGCCGCCGCCTCCGGTGCCGGTGGGCGCGCCGTACACCTCGAACTCCCAGAGGGAGTAGCCGTACGCGGTGCCGCGACCGGTCCCGTACATGCGGACGTAACGGCCGCTGCCGGAGACCGTGAGGTCGTCGGTCGCGCCGTCACCGGCCGTGGTGGAGTAGACGTCGGACCAGGTCGAGCCGTCGGCCGAGGTCTGGATCCGGTACGTCTTCCCGTACGCGTCCTCCCAGTTGAGCTTGACCCGGGAGATCGTGTGATTCGCACCGAGGTCGATGCGGATCCACTGCGGATCGACCCCTTCGAGGCTCGCCCAGCGAGTGGCCGCGCTGCCGTCCACCGCGAGACCGGGCCCGAAGGCCGAGGTCTCGACGGACGAGGCCGTCACCGCCTTTCCGGTGGACACCAGACTGTCGGCGGCCTGTGCCTGCGGCAGCACCGTCAGGGGCAACGCCAGCAGACCCGCGAGCCCGAGAAGCGAGACGCTTCGTCGACGCATGACAACTCCCTTTCCCTCCATGGCCAATGGTTAGGAAATATTCCTAACCATTGGCCGGAGAGTAGAGAGACCGGAAGTCCCGCGCAAGACCCCCGCGCCACATCCGGGACGCGCGGCCCCGGCGCGGGACGTTCGCGTCGACCGGGCGCCACGGGGCGGGGGCCCTCCTGCCGGGCCGCTTCCGTGTCACATCACGTCACGTCGGCGGCGTACCACAGCTGGTTGTTTCCGTAGTGGCAGTCCCACTGGCGGGCCCCGGCACCGTCGGCGCGGCTCCAGTCCGCGATTTCGAGGCACTTGCCGCTGTTCACGTTCCACAGGACGATCACGTCGACCCCGTCGACCGTCGTGCCGCCCCACTCCCACTGCTGGTTCGCCCCGCCGTGGCAGTCCCACTGCCGGACGGGCGCACCGTTGGCGCGGCTCCAGTCCGCGACCTCGAGACACTTACCGCTGTTGGCGTTGAACACCTGCTTGCTGGAGTTGCCGAAGAACCACAGCTGGTTGTTTCCCAGATGGCAGCCCCACTGCCCGACCCCGGCACCGTTCGCCGTGCTCCAGCCGCCGACCTCGAGGCACTTGGAGCTGTTGAAGTTGGTGAGCCTCTGCCACTCGGTGCCGATGGTCGCGGACGCGGGCGACGCGGGAAGGCTCAGGGACACGAGCACGCCGGCGGCGACCGTACCCACGGCGCGGCGGACGAACTTGGCCATGCGGCTTGACATATCCATCTCATTCTCTTGATCGTCTGAAGAAGTGGCGCTCGCGAGAGGTCCGGGACCAGGGCCGCGGCGGGAGCGGGCACCACGGCCTGAGGGCCTCCCGGGGTCAGGAGGAGACGGTCGTCCAGTCGCCGCTCTGCGAGGTGGGAACCCACGCGTTCGTCTCCCCGAAGTACGTGGCGAAGGAGCAGGAACCGCCCTTGTAGAAGGTCACCTTGACCTCCCCCTTCCACCACCAGCCGCCGACCCAGGTGTCCTTGCCCGGAGTACTGAAACAGCCCGCCGCCACATCGCCGTTCTGGTTGTAGCCCTGGACGCGGATGGAGTAGACGAGACCGCTGCTGTCGTGGAAGTGGATCTGCTGCCCGTTCGACGCGGCGAACGACTGCCCCGCGGAGCCCAGCACTCCGGCGAAGGCCAGCGCGGCGGCCCCTGTGACGGTGGCAACCCTGGTGCGTACGTTCATGTCCCGTGTCTCCGTTCGTGCTGGGATGGTGTCTCCAGCGGTGAACTTAGGCCCCGGCAGCGTGCGATGGTGTGCCTGACGTGCAGAGTTCCTGTGCTATCCGTGCCGTGGGGCGACCTGGGACGACGCACGGTGCTCGGTCGGGGTGATCCCGTAGGCCTCACGGAACGCCCGGCTGAAACCGGTGGCACTGGAGAAGCCCCAGCGCGCCGCGATCGCCTGCACCGACTGGCCCCTCCCGGCTCCGCACGCGAGGTCGGCGTGGGCGCGCTCCAGCCGGGTCTGGCGGATACGTGCCGAGATGGTCAGGGGCTCGTCCTCGAAGAGGGTGTAGAGCCGTCGCAGGGACATGTTGTGCCGATCGGCGATGACCTGCGGCGTCAGGTCGGGGTCGCCGAGATTGTTCTCGATGAAGCGCTGGATCCGCCGCACCGTCTCCCGCGCACGGACCTCGGCGGGCGCCTCACGGGGGTCACCGAGCTGCTGCGCGAGGAACACGACGGCCAGGTCGAGGGCGACGGCCCCCATCCCGCGCAGCTCCTCCGGGCCGCAGAGCGGGCCGCGTCTGAGCAGCGTCCGCAGGAAGTCGGCGACGATCGCCCCGGACCCCACATCCGCAGCCAGGTCCCGTGCGAGGAGCCTGTCCACCCGGTCCGCGCGCAGTGCCAGGGCCTGCCGGGGAATCTGCAGGACGACCGACTCGACCTGCTCCCCCAGGCACGCCCCCTCACTCGGCCGTGAGGTGTCGGTGAGGACGAGTCCCCCGGCGATCACCGCGTCGTTGCCCCGCTGGGAGATCCTGACCGCGCCTTGTGTGACGAGGGCCAGTTGAAGGTGCTCGGGGTCGCCGCGCCGGACGTGAATCGGCGTGCGTCGCGACGCCACCGGTGAGCAGGCCAGGGCGGACAGCCGCACCGCACCGAGGTCCAGGTCCGTGACGCTCGCCCGGAAGTCGGCCGTGTGCCGGGTGCTGAGCATGACGGGCATGACCTCGGTGGACACGGTCTGGCAGAACCAGGCGAACCTGTCCTCACGTACCCCGACAGCCTCTGACGCAACCACCGATCCCATGCGGCCCCCAAGCCTCGACGCGACAGCGGGCCGGCCCCGTGCCGGTCACCACACAGCCGTGCGTCACCCCCCGCTGCCGCATGATCGATTATCAGGCATGCACTTTCGGACACCGACGGCGCATCGGTTCCTGGCCGTCCGTCAGTTCGCGCACAGGGGCACGTCGATCTCCCAGAGGCTCCGCAGAGGCGTCCACGGGTGCCCGCGAGCGTCAGCCCTCCGTCCTCGGCGCGTCGCCCTCCGCCGTCGCCGCCCCGGCCTCCCTCGTCGCCGCGCGGGCATCCCGTAGGGCCGTGTGCACCGACCAGACCACCGAGACCAGAGGAACCGCCACCACGGCGCCCACGATGCCCGCGGCGATCGAACCGGCGATGACCGAGATCGCGACCACCAGCGGATGGAGCCGTACGGCCCAGCTCATGACGAGCGGATGCAGGAGGTGGCCCTCGATCTGACCGATCACCACGATCAGACCGATCACGATCGCGGCGATCAGCGGACCCTGCGAGGCCAGCGCCACGACGGCGGCGACCGCCAGGGCGACGGGCGAGCCGATCAGCGGCACGAACGCGGCCACGAACTCCAGGAGGGCCAGCGGCACCGCGAGCGGGACACCGAGGAGCCACAGGGCGATCCCGACGAGCACCGCGTTCACCGCCGCCACGAGGACGATCCCGTGGGTGTAGCCGGTGAAGGTCCGCCAGGCGGCGCGCCCGCCGACCGCCACCCGCTCGCGGACCGACCCGGGCAGCTGCTTCTGGAACCAGGCCCACTGGCGGTCGCCCGAGTGGATGAAGAACACCGCGGAGAACACGGCGAGGGCGAGTGTCGTCAGCACGGCCACCACATGATGGGCTCCGCTCACCGCCTGGCTGACCAGGGACGAGCGATGGCTGGAGACGTACTCCCCGATCTTCGCCTGGAGGTCGCTCAACGCTCCCGGGTTCAGCCGGAACGGAGGCCGCTCCAGCCAGTCCTCGATCCGGTCGACCCCCACCCGGAACTCGCGCACGAGGGTCGTCCGTTCCCCCGCCACCGCCTCCCCGACGAGCGCGAGCACGCCCAGGACGAGCGCGATGCTGCCGAGGAGGGTGAGCGCCACGGCGAACGGCCGGGGCAGCCCCCGCGCGACCACATCGGCGAGGGGGCGCAGCAGCGCGGTGATCACGAGCCCGAGGAAGAGGGCCACACCGATCTCGTGGAACCGTCCGAGCACCGCGAACAGGCTGTAGACGAGCACGCCGACGACGAGCAGCCGCCACGCGTACGCGGCGGCCGCGCGCAGGAAGGGGCTGACCGTGACCGTCGGTGATGTGCCTGGCTGCATCCCACCGACCTACCACCCGCGACGACCTCCTGTCGTCAGGATCACAGGCCGGGCACCGGGAACTCCGCCGATCGGCGGTGCGGCGGCGTCACAATGGGCGCATGTCGCACGGACGGTCGGCACGAGGAGACCGTGGATGAACCACCCCCGCGTACCCGTACGGCCGCTTGCCCACGAGTCCCTGCCCGGCATCACCCAGGGGCTGGGGAACATGGACGGCCTGCTCCTGCGCGACCGCGCGCACTGGCTCGTCACCCGGCACGAGGGCACGATCACCGTCGGCAGGGTCGACACCGATCCGTCCCGGGTGCTCGCCGGCCGCGCCACCTGGCGGAACCCGGCACCGGACGCCTCCGGCACCTACTGCTCACCGCTCCCCGGCGGTGCCCTGGCCGTCAGCGGCCGACAGGCCGTCACCGTGTACGAGGCCGACGGGACCGTCCGGTGGGAGCACCGCCACGAGGAGTGGCGGCATTCACCCGGAGCGTCCGGGGCGTGCGCGCCCGACCCGGCCGGCCGGGTCCTCCTGGCGGCCATGGCCGGGCCCCACGGACCCGGCGGATCGTACGCGGGCGACGTCTGCCGGGCCCTCGACCTGACCACCGGTGAGGTGCTGGCCGAGCACACCCTGGCGTCCTTCTCGGCGACGTACGCCTTCGAGCACTTCCCGGACGCGCGCCCCGACGTGCTCCTCACCGCTTCCATGGGCCAGGACGGCACGCACTGTCTCCTGGTCGCCCGCACCGCCGCCGGGCTCGACGTCCGGGCGGCGGGCACCGCCGAGGAGCCCTACGTCGGCCTCGGCGCCGACGGTGTGCTGATCAGCCAGGATGTCGGCGGAGGCTACCTCTGCCGCACGCAGGACGGCGCCGACGACGTCATCGTCGAGGCCGGCGAGGTGCTCTCCGAGGGGGAGGGCTTCGTCGGCTACACCCCGGGCTTCGTCGACGACGAGCGGATCCTCGTGGTGTCGGCCGAGGAACAGTGGGCGGAGGAGGGAACCCACCTCCTGCTGGACGCCCGCACCCTCAGGCCCCTCGCCGAACTCGCCTACCCACGGCCGCAGGGGGTCACCGCCGTGCCGCTCGGCGACGGCACCTGGCTCACCCGCGACGGCGAGAGCGTGCGGCGCTGGGCGACCGCCCGGGCCTCGTCCCAGAACGGGGCGCCATAGATCGTGCCGCCGTTGAGGTCGAGGGCAGCGGCCGAGGCGTTGGCCCAGTGGCCCACGAGGCCGCCGTCCCGGCGCAGGCTGGCCGGGCCGGAGTGGGCGCTGACCGAGGCGAAGTGGCCGTAGTGCTTGGCGGCGTACTTCAGCGCTCCGAAGCCGCCCATGGAGAACCCGGACACCGCGCGGCCGTCGTACTCCGCGAAGGTGCGGAAGTTCGCCTCCTCCCAGGGGAGCAGCTGGGCGATGTGGGAGTGCTCCCAGTTCCTGGGGCCGACGTTGGAGCTGACGGGGTTGGAGTACCAGCCCGCGTGTCCGCCGTCGGGCATGACCACGATGATCGGCTTGCCCGCGGTCCAGGCCCTGATGCCCTCGCGGTCGAAGGTGATGAAGTCCTGGTCCGTGCCGCCGCCGTGGAAGAGATAGAGGACGGGGTAGGTGCGGCCGCTCCAGTGGTAGTCGTCGGGAGCAGTACGTTCACGCCGGGGTTCCAGCCGATCGCGTCGGTCGCGAAGCGGTAGTACCACATCCGGTGGTCGCTCTCGTTGCGGTCGACGATGCGCAGGCCGATGCCGTCACCGGCCGCCGAGGCCGTCGACGCCCCCGCGAGGACGCCTCCGGCGCCCAGGGCCATCGCGGCCGTGAGCCCGCCGGCGGACTTCAGGATGCTTCTGCGGGTGGGGTGCTGCGCGGTCAACGTGACCTCCTGCTGGGGTGCGTGACGAACGTGGTTCCCGGCCGCTTGGAAGGTGGCGACGAGGACACGCTCGGGAGCACCCGGAACCTTCCGGAGCGACACGGAGGGAGGCTCTGGGGTAGGGGCGGGGGCGGATCGTCATGCGGAGGCGATCGTGATCCGCGTCGTGCAGGCCACGGCGGCGACGGCCGCGCGGGGCCGGTCCGTCCAGTCGAGGAGCCGCATCTCGCCCCCGTCGTCCTGATCGGTGCTGCCGGCCTTCAGCCGGGCTTCCGCCCGGACCCACAGACGCAGCAGTGCAGGGCCGGAATCCGGTGCGGCCGCGGCCTCCGCGAGGTCGGCTTCCGGGAGGAGCCGGCGGAGTACGTGGACGGGGCCGGGGCGGCGCGTCGAGGGCTCCACGTCGATGCCGATCGCGCCCGGCCCCGCGGCGGCCGCGACGAGACCGTCGGCGTGACTGAGGCTGACGCCCGTCTCGGGGCGGCCACGCAGGTACGGGCGGCCGTGGCCCTGCCCGCCGCACCCGGGGCACAGCTGGGCGAGGACCGGCGTGTCCGGCGGGAGGCCGGTGACGCGGGCGACGCACAGCCGCACGAGGAGGCGCGCCGCCAGTACGTCGTCCCGGCGGCTCGGCAGCCGTATCCCCGTGAGGCGACGCCGTTCCCACGGGGCCAGCATGCCCTCGTCCAGCTCGGGGTGGGCCAGCACTTCCGGGGTCGTCGCCACGATGGCCAGTGCCGTGGCCCGGTCCGGCTCGGGATCGCCCGTCATCGGGGGACGCTCAGCCGGCGGCGCTCAGGAAGCGCTCCTGGACGCGGCCGAGGGTGCGGAAGTCGTCGATGGTGACTTCCTGGAGGTCGATGCTGCTCCCGGAGAGCTCCTCCAGGAGGTCGATGAACTCCAGGAAGTCCATCGAGTCGATGAGACGCGCCTCGATGAGGTCCTCGTCGTGGGCGATCGGGCCGTCGAGGCCGGGGTTCTTCTCGTGCAGCCACTCGGCGATGCGTTCCATGGGAAGAGGTCGCTCCTTGCTCACAGCTGTCGTGGGGAATCGGGAAAGGGATGCGGGATGCGTCGGGGCGGCGCGGCGAAGCGGCGGCCTCGCTTCAGACGCGGGCGGCGCGGAGCCGGTCCAGGGCCTGCTCGGGGGTGCCGTGGGCGAGGATCATCGCGTGGATCCAGCGCTCGATGCCGAAGGCGACGCAGGCGCTGTACGCCGGCCCTTCCGAGCCCGCGCGGATGTCCAGCCGTTCGCCGAAGAAGTTGCGGTGCCGGTTCACGGAGGCGATGGCCGTGCCGTCGGGGGCGCAGAACTCGTGCTTGACCGGGTCGAGCGCCATCAGCCTGGCCCGGGAGCCGCCCTTGTCGTAGAAGGGGTCGTCGGCCACGGACCTGGTCAGTTCCAGGCCGAGCAGCGCGGCCGCTTCGAGGATGAACTCGGCTCCCCGTTCCAGGTGTTCGACGGATCCCTGCTTGGTGCCGAGGTACAGGACCTCACGCATGTGGAAGCCCCACAGGCGGCGCAGGCCGTCGTAGTGGGTCTCGTTGCGGAAGCAGCGGCCGGCGGCGGAGAGACGGAGGCCTTCCTCGCCGACGTCCCGGCCCTCCAGGGAGAGCAGCAGTCCGTAGCAGGTCGCGGACGGCAGCAGATAGCCGGTCGGCCGGAGGGGCAGCTCCCCCGGCGCCTCCCCGCCCGCGAGTCCGTCGAGCGCGTCCGGGGCGAAGTGTCCGGCGGAGACGCCGAGATGGGGGAAGTTGCGGAAGAAGTCGAGGCGCGTCAGGCCCTCCACGGACAGCAGCGGCGGGCCGACGACCTCCGGTGCCGAGAGTCGTGCGGCGAGTCCGGTGAGCAGTTCGTCGAGTCCTCGCAGGAGCGCGGTCCGGACCGGGTCCAGTGTGATCAGGCCCGCGCCCGGGCTCTTCAGGCCGCCGTCCGGCAGGGCCGTGGTGCTGCGTGTGCTCATGGAAACCGCTCCCTCTGGGCGTGGGCGAACCGAGATGCGGGTGAACGCCCATGGACGTGGTCGCCTTCGACCGCGAAGCGCAGCAGCGATGAAGTCGGCTGACATCCCTGCGGGACCGGACTGCGCAAGGGGACAGTAGGTCAGCCTCGTGCAGGTTGTCTAGACCAAAGCCGATAGGCTGCCACATGCAACTCCGCATATTGAGACGTCACTTGACAACAAGTATGGTCTAAACCAATTGTTCTGAACGGCGTGGCCCACACATCCCGCGCCGGGCGCCGCCGTGCGTCCGCTCCGTACCCCCGACGTCCGCCCTTCCGTCTGCCCGTGCCACTCGCCCCCGGCTCCGCGCCGAGGGTTTCTCCGTGCTGTCCACCGGCCGGGGAACGCGTTGCCCCGACTCCCGCCCTGGAGGGACCAGATGACGACGCCCGCACCCCATCGCCCCCGCCGCCGCCCCCACCTCCACCGGGCGGCCTCGGACCTGCCGTACTTCAGCGCGGACGGCGAGTCCTATCTCGCCCAGACCACGCTGCGGGAGCTGAAGAAGTCACGGCCGCTGCGGGTGCTGTCCGAGGAGGACTTCGCGCACTGGCAGACGTACGGCTACGTCATTGTCCGCGAGGCGATCCCGGCGGAGGCTGCCAAGCGCCTGCTCGACTTCGCCTGGGACTTCCAGGGCCTCGACCCGGACAGGCCGGAGACCTGGTACGAGGACCGGCCGTTCCGCTCCGAGCTCGACCAACAGCTGCACGTCTACGGCTTCGTGGAGGCGTACCACCACCAGCTCCTCTGGGACAACCGCCAGGCCCAGCGCGTCTACGACGCCTTCGTGGACGTCTGGGACTGCGAGGAGCTGTGGGTCACCCAGGACCGGCTCAACCTCAACCCGCCCAACATCGGGAACCGCGACCGTGCCCTCATCGAGCCCACGGACCGCGGCTTCGACATCGAACTGCACTGGGACATCGACACCACGCTCGGGGTCCCTCCGCAGCGCGTGCAGGGGATCATCGCGCTCAACGACACCCGGCCCGAGTCGGGCGGCTTCCAGTGCGACCCGGAGCTGTTCCGGCGATTCGAGGAGTGGAAGGTCGCCCAGCCGGCCGACCGCGACCCGCTGCGACCCGCCGTGGACCGCACCGAGTACCCCGTCGTACGCCCCGATCTGCGCCCCGGCGACCTGCTGATCTGGAACGGACTGCTCGCCCATGGCGTGGCACGCAATGTGTCCGAGGACCAGGTGAGGGCGGTCCAGTACCTGTCGATGATGCCGGCGCTCGAGGAGCACGAGCGGCTCAGGCGGTCGCGCGTCGACTCCTGGCGGCACCTGCGCACCCCGCGCTGGAACCGGACCCTGGTGGGCGACCCCGTGCTCCACGAGTCCAAGCGGTACCCGACTGCCACCCTGAACGACCTCGGCAGCCGTCTGCTGGGCCTCACCTCGTGGAAGGACGCGGCGGAAGCATCCACGTCCGACGGAGGCGAGGGTGCGGGCGCGGCTTCGGGTCCGGGCACCGGTTCAGGTTCGGGTTCGGCCGACGGCGCGGGCGCAGGCACCGGCGCGGGCGTCGGTGCGGACACGGGCACCGGCGCGGGCGCGGAGGCCACCCGCGCGGCGGCTCCGGCCGGAAGCCCGGCCGCGAGCCCGGACCCGGCCGCCGGCAAGGGCGCCGCCACCGTCCCCGACCAGGGAGGGGAGCCGGCGTGCGCCGTGTCTGTCTGACCCTGCCCACCCACCGGGCCTGCGCCGCGACCGTCCGGGCCGTGGCCGAGGAGGCCGCGTACGGCGCCCGCGCGTTCGGCGTGGAGGTGCTGCTCCTCGTCCTGGACTCCTCCGACGCCGAGATCGTCGCCGAGCACCGCGCCGTGATCGCCTCGCTGCCCGTCGTCCCCGGGGTCGTCGTCCACCACCTCGACGAGGACGAGCAGCGGGACTTCCTGCGGGAGGTCATCGCCCGGTCCGGCGTCCCCGCGCCGGACCGCGTGCTCCGCCTGATGCTGCCCGACCGCGTCTCCTACGGCGCCTGCACCAACCGCGCCTTCCTCCTCGCGGAGGCCCTGGGCTGCACGTCGGTCCACCGCCGCGACTCGGACAGCCGCTACCAGTACCTGGACGGGGAACCGGTCTTCCCCCTCCACCACGAACTCACGGCACTGGGGCTGCGAGCCGCCGACGTGGCCGGTCTGGTCTCCCGGAGCAGGCTCGACCCCGCCTGCGCGGACCGGCCGGTGTCCCTGGTGGGCGGCTCCTTCGTCGGCGAGATGTCCGTGGACGTCGAGGAGATCCGCCGTATCGACCCGGGGATCTACGAGGACGTCGTCGGCCTGTCGGTCCCCTCCGACTACCCGGAGATCTGGCGCAGGAACCTGATCGCCGAGTCGTTCCGGGGCGCCGGAACCGCCGCGTACACCGCAGACCGGACGACTCTCATGAGCGTCAGCCCGACGCGTGTGGACATGTGCAACATCGCCTTCGACCGCGAGGTGTACGGCCGGGTGCCGCTGCCACCCGCCACCGACACCATCGGCAGCGACTACTTCCTCATCCATCTGGTCCAGGACGCCCGCCTCCCGGGCGTCCTCCACAACCGGCACATCGTCAACTTCCATACCGACGAACGCCGTTCGGACGCCGGTTTCCTCGCCTACCAGCTTCGCTTCGCCAAGTACCTCCTTTCCACACCCCACTTCGCGTCGGTCTACTCCGCGATGACGGAGGCCGGTGACGCACTGCTCGACGCCGAGGGTCACGTCCGGGCCTCCGTCGTCTCCGGGTTCGTCAGGAACAGCACCCGAGTGGACCGGTCGGCGAACGCCGAACGGCTCGCCGTCCTCGACCGCTCCTACCGCGCCCTGGGCGGCCGCTACACCGGCGCGGCCGACGCCCTCGCCCCTCTCCGCGAGCAGCTCCTCGACGAGGCACGGCAGGACATGGAGGAGTTCGCCCTGCTGACCGACGCGTGGGAGTCGCTGACCCGCGCGAGCCGGACGGTCCCCCCGAGGAACGCCCGCACCCTCACCGTGGCGTACGCCGGGGGCGAGGAGCGCCGGGGCCCCGTCTCCATGGGGCAGGCCAACATGATCCGCTGCATGCTGCGGGACGAGCCGGACCACATCAACATCCACGATGTGTGGCCCGTGCCCGAGGGGACACGGACGGAGTCCGCGATCGAGGCCCTCCGGGCGCTCGCGGTACGGCACGAGGCGCTCCGTACGACGTTTCCGCACGCCGCCGGGAGCGCACCCCGGGAGCAGGTGGTGGCGGCCGAAGGGACGTTCACGGTCACCGTCCTCGATCACGACGACCTGCCGGACGACCCCACCGGGTACGCCGAGTCGTTGGCCCGCCGGGCCCGCGCCGAACGCTTCGCCCTGGACCGGGACTTCCCCCTCCGCATCTCCCTCGTCGCCCGGTCCGGCGCACCCGTCTTCGTGGCCGTGGCGGCGAGCCACGCCGTGACCGACGTCAGCGCCCTCGCGGTCCTCAAGGAGGAGTGGCTGAGCCTGCTCGCCGGTGAGACCCTCCCGCCGCCGGCGTCCCTCACACCGCTCGGCCTCGCCGCCGAGGAGGCGACCCCGGCCGGGCTCCGCAGGTCCGAGGCCTCGCTGCGGTACTGGGAGCGGATCATCCGCACCGGACCCCAGGCCATGTTCGCCGAGCCGGGCGCCGAGGGGACCGACGTGCGGACTCCGCAGCTCACCCTCCGCTCCCGGCGGGCCGCGCGGGCCCTCGCGCTCGTGGCCGAGCGGACCGGAGGCATGCCGTCCACAGTGCTGCTGACCGCGTGGTGCGCGCTCGTCGCCCACCGTACGGACCAGCCCGCGTGCGTGGCCGCCGTCCCGACGTCCAACCGCTACCACCCCCGGCTCACCCGCTCGGTGAACACGCTGTCCCAGGACGCGCTGCTCGCCCTCGACGTCCGGGTACCGACCTTCGACGCACTGCTCAAGAAGGCCTGGGGGGCGGCGCTCAACGCGTACCGGCACAGTCGGTTCGACGCGGTGGCGCTCTGGGAGATGATCGGGAGGACGACTCACGAACGGGGCAGCCGGTTCGCGCGCGATGTCGTCTTCAACGACGTCAGCACGCTTCCCGCAACGGTCACGACGGTCACGTCCGCGGCCGAGGAGGCTGCGGCGGCCGCGACCCCGGAGACAGCCAATGGACCTGATCTGGAACTGAGTTGGGGCCCGGACCAGGTGCTGCCGACCCGCGTCCTGACCTTCGTCCACGCGATCCGCCCGGTACTGCACCTGAGCACCTGGTCGGATCCCGCGCTGTTCAAGCGGGACGAGGCGGAGGCCTTCCTGACCGGCCTCGTACGGCTTCTGGAGGCGGCCGCCACGGACGACGTACCCCTCGCGTCGCTGACCGAGGTGACGGGTGTCCGTCCCGTCGAGCGGGGACCGAGGTGGTGCCGGGTCGACGGGTCCTGGACGTCGCCGCCGCTCGTGGCGCAGGCACTGAGCGAGGCCCTGGAGGGCCTGTCCGTACACGTGACCGCGGATGCCGCGACGCCGGACGCCACGACCCCGGACGGCCCGACGCCGAAGGACGCGATCCTGACGGCGTACATCGCCGCCGGCGACACCCCGCTGACACCGGCACGGGCCCACACCGCACTGATGGACGCGCTCCCCGGTCGCCCCGGAGTACTGGCCCCGCGCCGGTACGTGATCGTCCAGAACCCGCCGACGGAGGCGGACCGGACCAGCGCCTGGCTCCGGCAGCAGATTCTCAGGGAAGGGACCGGCCGGGACCGGGATGTGACATGACGATGGATGAGGCAACCGCGCAACGGGAGCAGGCCATTCCTCCCAGCCCGTGGCGATCGAGTCGCTTCCGGCTGTTCTTCACCGCGCGCAGCACCTCGCTGCTCGCCGACGGCATGCTGATGGTGTCGCTCACGACCGCCGTGCTCGGCGCGGGATACGGGGCGGGCGGTGTGGGATACGCCCTCGCCGCGTGGATGGCACCGATCGTGCTGCTCGTGTTGTTCGGCGGCGTGCTCGCCGACCGGTTCACGCCGCAGGTGATGATGGTCGGCGCGGACGTGGTGCGCATGGTGGCCATGCTGGCGCTCGCGGTACTGCTGATCGGCTCGGACGTGCGGCTGTGGCACATCATGGCGCTGCTCGCGCTCAGCGGCGCCGCGACCGCGATGTTCCAGCCGGGTCTGGCGAGTCTGGTCCCCCGGGTCGCCGAGGACATCCAGCGGGCCAACGCGCTGCTGCGGATCTCCGAGGCGATCTGCACGCTGCTCGGACCGGGCGTGGCAGGCCTTCTCGTGGCCTACTGGAACGTGGCGGGTTCGTTCGTGGTCATCGCGGCGGCGTACGCGCTGAGCGCCCTCGGCCTGGCACCGCTGCGTCGGCTCGGCACCGCCAAGGACGAGAGCGACGACCCGATGTGGCACCGGCTGGCCACCGGCTGGCACGAGTTCAGGTCGCGCTCGTGGCTGTGGGGCGTCATCGCGGTGTGGGCGGTGTACGGCCTGTTCGTCTTCGGCCCGGCGCTGCCGCTCGGCGCGGCGCTGCTCACCGAACAGCACGGTGCGAGCGGCTACGGCTGGATCGCCTCGGCCGACGGAGCCGGCACGATCGTCGGCGGCCTGCTCGGCATGCGGGTCCGCCCGAGGCGCCCGCTGGTCGCGGGAGCCTGCGCGATGTTCTTCTTCGCCCTCAACCCCCTCGCACCCGCTCTGGGCTGGTCCTTCACGGTGACGGCGCTCACCGGCGTCGTGGCGGGCTGCGGGTTCGCCTTCTGGGGCGTCATGTGGGCGACGAGCGTGCAGTCCCACATCCCGCTCGCCGTCCTGAGCCGCGTCTCGGCGTACGACGTGGCCGGCTCCATCATGGTCATCCCCCTGGGCCGAGCCCTGGCCGGCCCGGCGGCGGACGCCTACGGCGCGGACCGGGTGCTGCTGTTCTCGTCGGTCATGGGCGTCGCCCTGATCGGCGTCATGCTCTCCGTACCCGCGATCCGCTCACTGGGACGCTCACCGAAGGAGTCACCGGCTCCGGCCACGGGTACGTAGGGGCGTCGTCGATCGGGACCGCGGCTCCGACGGCCCGGTCCCGCGGGCCGCCGTCACCCTGGACGCCCGCGCCGCCCGTATCCGCCGGCGCCGGCGGCTCCTCTTGCACTCCGAAGCCGAGCCCGAAGCCGAGACCGCGGTCGAGACCGAGTCCTCGTCACGGGGCCGAGGTGTCCGGTCGGCCCTCGCATGCGGAGGGCCGTTCGCGGGAAGACTCCCGGAGGAGGCCTTCGGGCCCCACGGGTTCCGCACGCGGCTGCGAGGCGATTCCAGTCATGACCGCCAAGAAGATCATCACGGTGTTCGGCGCGACCGGACGGCAGGGCGGGGCCCTCGTGCGGGCCGTTCTCGCGGACCGGGACGGAGCGTTCACGGTCCGTGCCGTCACGAGGCACCCCGACGGGGATCCCGCCGCGGAGCTGAAGCAGCTGGGTACGGAAGTCGTACGGGGGGACATGGACGACCCGTCGAGCCTCGGCCCCGCCTTCGAGCACGCGTACGGCGCCTTCCTGATGACGAACTTCTGGGAGCACATGTCCGCGGAGCGGGAGAAGACCCAGGCCGAAGCCCTGGCCCGGGCCGCCTCGCACGCGGGGGTGCAGCACGCCATCTGGTCGACGCTCGAGGACACCCGGGAATGCGTGCCGCTCGACGACGAGCGGATGCCGACGCTCCAGGACCACTACAAGGTGCCGCACTTCGACGGAAAGGCCGAGGCGGACCGCTTCTTCCTCGACGCGGGCGTGCCGACGACGTTCCTCCGCACCACCTTCTTCTGGGAGAACCTGTTCGGTTCCTTCGCCCCGCAGCGCGGCGCGGACGGGGCGCTGTGGCTGACGTACCCGATGGGCGACGCCAGGCTCTCCGGGATGGCCGTGGACGACGTCGGCAGGACGGCACTGGCCGTCTTCGCACGCGGTACGGATCTCATCGCGGCGACGGTCAGCATCGCCGGCGAACACCTCAAGGTCGCCGACATGGCCGCGGCCCTGACGGAATCGCTCGGCGAACCGGTGCGCTACCGCCCCCTCACTCCGAACGAATGGCGTGCGCAGGGATTCCCGGGCGCAGACGAGTCGGGGAACATGTTCCAGTACTACGCGGACTGCGAGCAGCACTTCACCGAGGCCCGGGACATCGACGCCGTCCGGGGCCTCAACCCCGCCCTCCAGGACTTCGGCACATGGCTCGCGGCGCACCGGGATCGTCTGCGCACCACCTGGACGTGACCGGTGACGCCGTGACGGCATGGGCGACCCGACCGTGATCCGTGAGACCCGACGGTGACCGGACCGCTCGACGCTCGACGGGAGTTCGGCATGCACGATCCCCATCCCAGGCTCACCCATCAGGAACGGAAGATCCTCGAGGGCATCGAAGCCGGCCTTCGCGGCGATGCGTCCCTCAACCGCAGGCTGCGTTCGCTCGGGCACACCACAGCGGACACGGAAGGCAGCTGGGGCGCGGCCCTGCGGCATCGCCTCGGCTGGTCCACCGCCGTCCTCGCCATCGGCTGCGTGGCCCTGTTCCTGCTCGCGGTCGCGTCCTCGTCGTCCGGTGCGCTGTGGCTCTTCTCCGCGGTGTGGGTGATCACCGTGGTGTGCCTGATGCGGCTGCTGCTGCGGGCGGTGGCCCGACGACGGGACGCGGCGGCACGGCGGCGGGCGGACTGAGCGCGGGGGATGCGCGTCCACGTCCGCGCACGCACGGGCGCCCGTCGGCGACCGGCCGTCCCGTTACCCCCGCATGAACCCCGGCATCAGGGGCAGCGGCAGGGAGAAGGCAAGCGACCCGGCGTGGGATTCGACGGAAGGAACCCGATCATGCGCAAGAGCACCGTGCAGAAGGGCAAGGGCGCGATCAAGGAGGCTGCGGGGAAGACCACGGGCGACACGGGCCTGGAGGCCGAGGGCAAGGCCGACCAGATGGCGGCCGAGGCCCGCGCGGCGATCGAGCGGGTCCACGAGAGCGCGCGGAAGGCACACGACGACACGCAGCGACGCAGCTCCTGAGCGATGAAGCGACGCAGCCCCTGAGCGGCGGGCCGCCTGGGCGGCTCATCTCCCGTCGAGCAGCCGTTGGCCCCTGACCCTCATCGACCCGGGCCCGTCGGAGCGGGCGGGTGGAGGTACGGGCTCTCCCGCCGCGCGGCGCGCGAAGCGATCTCGATGGCGAGCCCGCCGACGGTGCCGAGCAGCCCGCACAACGCCGTCAGCACCAGCAGGAGCAGCCCCGTGCGGTTCTCGAGGGCCCGGGCCTCGACCGCGGTGGCCGCGACGCCGCCCGACTGCTCGTCGAGCGAGAAGCGGGAGTCGAGGGAGTTCGCGCGGTGGTCGCCGAGCAGGAACAGCATCCCTTCGGGGACCACCACGTCGTACGCGACGGGGACGCCGGACGGATCGCCGTCCTTCACGTACGGCTCCGTCAGCGGTACCCCGTTCACTGTCACGGGACCGCCGGGGCCCTGCCGGACGTGGTCGCCGCCCATGCCGATCACACGACGGAGCAGGAGCCGGATCCCGTTGCGGTCCTCCGCCCGGTGGAGCACCACATCGCCCCGCTCGACCTCGCCCGCTTCGATGCGCTCGAAGAAGACGCGATCGCCCTGCGGGTAGGTCGGGTTCATGGAGTCGCCTGCGACGGTGGCCGTCGTGTATCCGGTGCCGAGGAGCACGATCCCGCCGACGGCCGCGGTCAGTCCCGCCGCACCCAGCACGCGGCCGACGAGCCTCTGCCGGCGTCGGATGACACCGGACCGGGCGAACGCGGCGTCCCCGTCGGAGGAAGTGTCCTCCGGAATACGTGCACGTGCGTCCCTCGCGTCCATGGCCCCTCCGATTCGGCGTTGCGGCCGGAATTATCGGCCCCTGAGACGATGACCTGTCAACCAGAGGAATAATTGGGGCCAATTGCACCACCGGGTCGCGAGGGGCTCCGCTGGAGCCACCCCGGGAAAACCCTTGGACGGCGTGACTCCGTTCACGGAAAACTGCCCATCCTGTCTACTTTGATCCGAAAGGCAGGAATGGATGGGAACACCCGAATCGCGCAAGCGTTCGCCGGGCAAGGGCTCGGTGCTTCTCGCGCTTCGCTTCTACACACGGGAGCTGACCCGGCTCAAGCGGTGGACCGTGCCCGCGATGCTGCTACCGGCCCTGGGCAACATCGGCATCTTCTACATCGTGCCGCTGATCGTCGCGAAGCTCGTCGGCCGCATCGCGGGGGAATCCGACGGCGGCCTCGGCCCGATGCTGCCGTACGTCCTCGGCTTCGCCGGTGTGCTGCTGTTCGCCGAGGCCCTGTGGCGCGTCGGGCTGCACTGTCTGAACCGTCTTGACGCGCTCGGCATCGAGCACCTGTACGTGATCGGGATGGACGCGCTGTTCGCCAAGGACGCCGCCTTCTTCCACGACAACTTCGCCGGCTCGCTGACCAAACGGGTCCTCAGCTTCGCCTCGCGGTTCGAGGAGTTCGTCGACACGCTCACCTTCTCGGTGATGGGCAAGTTCGTACCCCTGGTGTTCGCGTCGGTGGTGCTGTGGACGTACGAACCCCTGCTCGTGGTCGGGCTCCTGGCGATGATCGCGGTCACGACCCTGTGCGTGCGGCCCCTGATCCGTCGCCGCCAGGCGCTCGTCGACCAGCGGGAGGAGGCGATCGCCCGGGTGTCGGGCCACGTCTCCGACAGCCTGATGAACATGGACACGGTCCGGTCGTTCGCCGCCGAGGAACGCGAGGCGGCCGAACACCGCTCGCGCGTGGCCGAATCGCGCCGACTCACGCTGCGTTCATGGGACTACGGCAACCTGCGCATCGACACGCTCATCGCACCGATGTCCGTGCTGACCAACGTCCTCGGCCTGGTGCTCGCACTCTCTCTGGGCGCGGGCGAGCACGGCGTCGAGGCCGTCGTCGTCGCCTTCACCTACTACTCCAACGCCACACGGATCATGTTCGAGTTCAACCAGATCTACCGCCGCCTGGAAAGCTCGATGACCGAAGCCGCCCAGTTCACCGACCTGCTGCAGACGCCGCCGACCGTACGGGACCCGGAGACGCCGGAACCGCTCCTCTCCGACGGCGCCGATGTCCGCTTCGAGCAGGTGACGTTCGCCCACGCGGGCGCGAAGCCGCTCTTCGAGGGCCTGGAGCTGGCCGTGCCCAGCGGGGCGAAGGTGGGTTTCGTGGGCCGGTCCGGCGGAGGCAAGACCACGCTCACCCGGTTGCTGCTGCGGATGACGGACATCGACGGCGGCCGGATCACGATCGGCGGGCAGGACATCAGCCGGCTGCGGCAGGCCGAACTGCGCAGCCTGATCGCCTATGTGCCGCAGGACCCGGCGATGTTCCACCGCACCCTGCGGGAGAACATCGCCTTCGCCCGGCCGGACGCCACCGACGCCGAGATCCGCCGTGCGGCCGAGGCGGCGCACGTCACGGAGTTCGTCGACACGCTGCCCGAGGGCTTCGACACGATGGTGGGAGAGCGCGGAGTGAAGCTGTCCGGCGGCCAGCGCCAGCGGGTCGCCCTCGCGCGGGCGATTCTGCGCGACGCGCCGATCCTGCTGCTCGACGAGGCGACCAGCGCCCTGGACTCCGAGAGCGAGATCCTCGTACAGGACGCGCTCTGGCGCCTCATGGACGGGCGGACGGCCCTCGTGGTGGCGCACCGGCTGAGCACGGTCGCCACCATGGACCGGCTCGTGGTCCTCGACAGCGGACGCATCGTCGAGCAGGGCACGCACCACGAGCTGCTCGCCACGGAGGGTGCCTACGCGAAGCTGTGGCAGCACCAGTCGGGCGGCTTCCTGGACGACACCGCCACCACGGCGGAGCAGATGTAGAACCTGCTGAACGCCGCCGGCTCACCGCCCCGGCTCCTCATGGGCCGTGCGGGGACCGGCATGTGGCCGCTCCGGGCACCGGAGGAACACATGCGCGGCCCCCGGATGCGGCGGCCGCGCCGTCACTCACGGCCGGAGTTCCGGCCGATGCCACGACGGCATCACCGACACGCCCGGCGCCGTCACCGAAAGCCAGAGGCATGGCCCGGCCCGGCGAGCGCCCTTCGGGCGTCGGCCGGGAGGAGGTCGAGGTCAGCGCACCCGCCCCCGGGCCTTCAGGTGGGCGGCCGGGACCTTCGGGGCCGGCAGGGGGTCGCCGTCGTAGCCCTTGACCTCGCCGAAGCGGGTGCCGGTCGTCCAGGCCTCGCGCGCCTCCCGGATCTCCTCGTCCGTGCGGCCCACGAAGTTCCACCACATGACGATCTCCTCCTCGAACGGTTCGCCGCCGAGGAGCATCAGACCGGCGTCGGAGACCGCGCGGAGGGGGAGCTCGGTGCGGCCGCAGCCGAGGTAGAGCATGGACCCGGGCAGGACCGGGACGCCGTCGACGTGGACCTCGCCGGACATGGCGAGGACCGCGTACTCGAAGTCGGGGTCCAGGGGGAGGCGAGTCTCCGTGCCGGAGGTGAGCGCGAGGTCGGCGCCGACGATCGGGCTGTACGTCGTGCCGGGTGAGACGGCGCCGTCGAGTTCGCCGAGGATCACCGTGGCCGTCAGGCCCGGGCTCGTGATCCGGGGCAGGTCGGCGTGGTGCTGGAAGTGCGGCTCCACATGGCGGTGGGCGTCGGGGAGGGCCACCCAGAGCTGCGCTCCGTGGAGGAAGCGGGCGTGCGGCCGTGGGCTCTCCTCCGAGTGGGAGATCGCCCGGCCCGAGGTCATCAGGCCGAGCTCGCGCGGCAGGATGGCCTGGAGGCTGCCGGTGGAGTCGCGGTGCAGGACCTCGCCCTCGTGGAGCCAGCTGACGGTCTGGAGTCCCATGTGCGGGTGCGGCGGGACCTGCATGCCCGGTTCGTCGGCGATGTCGTCGGGGCCGTAGTGGTCGACGAACGCCCAGGCCCCGACCATCCGCCGGCCCAGGTTCGGGAGCAGTCGGCGGACCTCGGTCGACTCGCCGAGCTGGACGTGGCGGGGGCTGAGGAGTTCCCGTACCGGCTCGGCGACGACGAATCCGCGGCCGCCGCACACGGTCAGCGCGGCCTGGCGATCAAGATTGCTCATGCTCAACCTGTTCCTGTCCGGAGACGGCAACCATTGTGGAATGTTCAACCATCTCGCTGTGTTGACGTGGTCGACCACCCCACAGGGTGACAGATCCAGGCCTCGGGAAAGGGCGAGCAAGTGAGCGACACGTACTACGAGTTCGGAACGGCCGGCGAGCGCTGGGACCGGGCCCGGCTCTTCTTCGACGCGAAGGAGTACGGAACAGCCGTCCGCATCCTCACCGGGCTGGTCGCGGAGCACCCGGAGCAGACGGCCCAGCGGCTCCTTCTCGCCCGGGCCTACTACCACTCCGCCCAGCTCTCCCGGGCCGAGACCGAGCTGCGGGCGATCCTGGAGCGCGACCCGGTCGAGCACTACGCCCGGCTGATGCTCGGCCGCACCCTGGAGCGCCTGGGACGTACGGACGAGGCCGCGCCGCACCTGCGGATGGCCGCCGCGATGGCAGGCGAGACACCGCCGGCCTGACACTCCACCGATACCCCCGTCCGGTATATTCGGCGGCCAGGAGGTCCTGGCCGTGCGTACACACCGAGCGGAACGCCGCAGACGAGCAGAAGGTGCCCTGGCGCAGCTTCTGCTCGTCGTCGTGCTCGCGCTCGGGGTGTTCCTGATGCACGCCGTCGGCCACCCCGAGGGGTCCGCCGGCGGAACGGGGACCGGCTCGGTGTCCGCCCACCACTCCGTCGCCGCCCACGGTGACGAGGGCTCCGATTCGGGGCACGAGCCGGGTTCGGGGACGGACATGACCACTCTGTGCGTGGCCGTCCTCGCCGGCTGGCTGTTCGCGGGGCTCGTCAGAGCCGCGCTCGGCCGCCGCCCCGACTGGCTCACCGTGCTGCTCGCGCGGCTGACGACCGCGCTGGGGCCGCACGCGCCCCCGCCCCGACCTCCCGACCTCGCCCGGCTGTCCGTCCTGCGGATCTAGGCCGTATCGCCACCGCGGGCGCCTCGCGCTGCCCGTGAACGCCTTCGGCCTGCACCTTTCCGTCTGTACGACCAGCACACGAGGTATCACCATGCGTTCCATCACCCCTCGCACCGTCAGGAAGTTCGCCCTCGTCGGCGCCGCCACCGCGACCGGGCTGCTGCTCACCGCCTGCGGCACGGACGACGGCATCAGCGGAATGGACCACGGCGGTCCGTCCGCCACGACGTCCGCCTCCGCGTCCGGTTCCGCCTCGGCCGCCCCGTCCGCCTCCGCTTCCGGCTCCTCCGGCGCGACCGCCGCACCCGGCGCCTTCAACGACGCGGACGTCATGTTCGCGCAGATGATGATCCCCCACCACGAGCAGGCCCTGGAGATGGCGAAGCTCGCCGACGGCCGGGCCGAGGACGCCGAGGTCAAGAAGCTGGTCACCGCGATCGAGCAGGCCCAGGACCCCGAGATCCAGAAGATGAAGGCCTGGCTCAAGGGCTGGGGCAGGCCCGAGTCCGCCGGTCACGGCGGCGGGGGCGGCCACGGCATGGCCGGGATGATGTCCGACCAGGAGATGAAGGACCTCGCCGCGGTCAAGGGCAAGGCCTTCGACCGCACGTTCGCCGAGCTCATGATCGCCCACCACAACGGCGCCGTCGACATGGCGAAGGACGAGCAGAGGAACGGCGAGAACCCCACCGCCAAGGCGCTCGCCGACGACGTCGTACGGACCCAGTCCGACGAGGTCACCGCCCTGAAGAAGATCCTCGACCGGCTCTGATCCGGTCCGGCTCCCCCTTCCCGTACACACGGCGCACGGATACGTCCGCGCGCCACGGGCGGCCCGTCCCTCTCCGGAGCGGGCCGCCCCGCCGCGCCGTACCCCTGCTCCCGGGCGAAGGAACGATGACGAAGCGCCTCCCCCTCCCCAAGGCCACCGCCGCTGCCGCCCTCACCCTCGGCCTCGCCCTCACCGCATGCGCGTCGTCCGGTGGCTCCTCCGACGGCAGGGCCCCCCGCGCCGGCTCCGCCGCGGCCCTCAGCCACATCCACGGGCTCGGCCTGCGCGACGGCAGCCTCTACGTCGCCACCCACCAGGGCCTCTACACACCCGACGCCGACGGCGATCCGATCCCCGTCGGCCACCGCCGGGACGACTTCATGGGCTTCACCGTCACGGCCGACGGCGACTTCCTCGCGAGCGGACACCCGGCCCCGGGTGCCGGCGGTCCCGCAGACCTCGGTCTCGTCGCGTCGACGGACTCCGGGCGCACCTGGCGGGAGAAGTCGCTCGCCGGGAAGGTCGACTTCCACGCCCTCGACACCGCCCGCGACTCCACCGTCTACGGGTACGACAGCGCGAACGGACGGCTCCGGGTCAGTGCCGACGGCGTCACCTGGGACGACCGCGCGGCGCTGCGCGCCCTCGACATCGCCGTCTCCCCCGCCGACCCGGGGACGGTCCTCGCCTCCACCGAGTCCGGTGTGGCCCGCAGCACGGACGGCGGCAGGACCTTCGCGACCGGTACGGGCCGCGTCCTCGCGTACCTCTCGTGGGGCGCCCCCGACGCCCTCTTCGGTGTCGGTCCCGACGGCGTCCTCTTCCGCGGTACGGGCGGGGGCGCCGGCTGGACCCGGGTCTCCACCGTGCCCGGCGGGGCACCGCAGGCGCTCACGGTCGTGGACGCCCGCCGTCTGCTCGTCGCGACCGGGGACGGGGTGTACGAGTCACGGGACGCGGGCCGGACCTTCGCGCGCCGGATGGCGGTGGAGACCACGGGCGACGCCCACTGACCGGCACCGCTGCGCCGCGATGGCGGCCCTGACCGCCGGCATCCCGCCCGGCCCGGGCCGACCCCGGCCGGGCCTGCCCTGCGCCTCCGAGTCGGGTCGTGCCCCGCGTGCTCCCCCTGCCCCACTGCCCCCTCTCAGCGCTCCACGACCACCTCGCCGCCCACCACGACCGTCTCCGCCACCGTGCCCGGGATCGCCTCCGGTGCGATCCGCAGGATGTCGCGGGAGAGGACGACGAAGTCGGCGAGCTTGCCGACGGTCAGCGAACCCCGCTCGTGCTCCAGGAAGTTGGCGTACGCCGAACCCATCGTGTAGCCCTCGACCGCGGTCTCGACGTCGATCGTCTCCCCCGCCGTCCACGCCTCCCCGCCGCCGGGCGGGCGGCGGGTCACGGCGGCGTGGATGCCGACCATGGGGTCCATCTCGGCGACGTTCCAGTCGCTGGAGAGGGCGAGGACGGCGCCCGCCTCGCGCAGGCTGCGCAGCGGCCAGGCCTTGTGCCAGCGGTCGGGGCCGACGTTCTCGGCCCAGTCCTGGCCCGGTCCCGCGATGTCCGGGGCGGCGTGCCGGGGCTGCATGCAGGCGACGACGCCGAGTTCGGCGAAGCGCGGGGTGTCCGCCGGGTCGAGGCATTCGACGTGGACGATCTGGTGGCGCGCGTCGCGCGGCCCGTTGGCGGCGCGTGCCCGCTCCACGGAGTCGAGCACGGTCCGGATGCCCCGGTCGCCGGTGGCGTGGACGAAGCACTGGAAGCCGCGCGCGTCGAGCCGGGTGAGCAGCTCGGCGAACTCCTCGGGCGGGTAGAAGGTGTCGCCGCGGTGGTGGGCGCAGCCCGCGTACGGCTCCAGGAGGGCGGCCGTGCGGGGTTCCACGACGTCGTCGATGTAGAGCTTGAGCGGTCCGACCCGCAGCCGGTCGTCCGCGAACTCCTCGGACACGGCCCGGAATGCGTCCAGGTCGGTGTCGGTCGTGCCGCGCGGGTGGAAGAGCGCGGCGACGATCCGGGAGCGCAGCCGTCCCTCGGCGCGGGCGCGCTGGAAGAGGGCGAGGTCGTCGAGGGAGTTCTGGGGTTCGACGACGGTGGTGATGCCGAAGCCGATGGCGTCGTCGAGGCTCTTGGCGAGCCGGCCGTACTGCCGGTCCGGCGCGGCCCAGGGGACTCCGAGTGCGCGCAGGGCGCGGTGACCGTCGCGGGAGAGCCCCTTGACGGCGAAGTCCTTGACGAATCCGGTGGGTTCGCCGGTGGCCGGGTCGGTGACGGCCCGCCCGAAGGGGAGGTCGGTGTGGTCGCGGTCGACGCCGAGCCTGCGGAGGGCGGCGGTGTTGAGCCAGGCGGTGTGGACGTCGTAGCTGAGGACGAGGGCGGGGACGTCGCCGGTGGCCGGGTCGAGGTCGGCGGCGGTGGGCATGCGCCCCCCGGGGACGGCGGAGTAGTCGAAGGCCTCGGCCTCGATCCACTCGGCGTCGGGGTGCGCGGTGTGCCAGGCGCGGATGCGGTCGTGGATCGCGTCGAGGGTGCGGGCGCCGGCGAGCTGGACGCAGGCGTCGTCGGAGCCGAGGCGGACGTGGTTGTGGGCGTCGACGAAGCCCGGCAGGACGAGCCGTCCGCCGGCGTCGAGAACCCGGGTGCCGGGTCCGGACCAGGCGTGTGCCTCCGCGTCGGAGCCGATCCAGACGATCCGGCCGTCACGGACGGCGAGGGCTTCGGCCTCGGGGAGTGCGGGGTCGACGGTGTGGATCCGCGCGCCGGTGAGGAGGAGGTCGGCGGGGAGGCGGCCTGCGGAAGGGGCCGGGGAAGAGGCGGAGGAGGGGGTGGTGGTGCCGTTCATGCGGGGTGACTCCGTGACGTACGTACGAGGGGTGTTCGGGCGGTTTCGGGGCGCCGGGGGCTCTCAGGGGTGGAAGGGCGCGACCGTCCGGCGTGCGAGGAGCACGTACACGAGCGCGGAGACTCCCGCGCCGAGCAGCGTGAGGTCCGCGCCGCCGAGCGGGGCGACGAGCGGGCCGGTCCACAGCTCGGAGTCGCAGGTCAGCGCCGAGAAGAGCAGGCCCGCGAGGAGCGCGGTCAGGCCGGGCGGGTGCCAGCCGGAGCGGTACCAGTAGGCACCGCCGATGCTCGCGTGCAGTCCCGCGGAGTCGTATGCGCAGCGGCGGAGCACCATGTCGGCGAGGAAGACCCCGCCCCAGGGGGCGAAGACGATGATCAGGAGGGAGAGGAAGGAGAGGAGCGAGGTGGTGAAGTCGGTGAGGAAGAGGGCGCCGAGGGAGCCGGCGGCCGTCACGGCGGCGCTGATGACGATGGCGCGGGCCCTGCTCCAGGGGATGCCGAGGACCTGGAGGTTGAGGCTCGACGAGTAGAGCGTGATGATCGAGTTGGTGACGGACCCGCCGAGGACCAGGGCGAGGAAGAGCGGCTGGAACCAGCCGGGGAGCAGGCTCTCGGTGCCGGCGACGGCGTCGGTCATGTCGACCTGGGTCGCGGCGGCCACCCCGGCGACCCCGAGGGCGACGGAGGAGACGAAACCGCCGAGGGCTCCGCTCCAGGTCACGGCCTTGAGGGAGGTCGTACGGGGCAGGTAGCGGGTGTAGTCGGCGGGCATGGGGAGGTACGAGAAGGGGCCGGCGAGCATCACGACGAAGGCGAGGCTCCAGCCGGCGGCGCCGGGTGCGGCGGAGGGTGCGGAGGTGTCGGCGCCCGGGAGGACGAGGACGAGCAGGGCGGCGAACCCGACGGCGAGGACGTAGGCCATCCAGCGCTCGGCGAACTGGACGGTGGCGTGGCCCCAGAGGGCGACGGCGAAGGTCAGGGCGAGGGTGACGCCGAGGGCGAGGGCGCGAGTGGCGGAGCCGCCGCTCCAGCCGAGGTCGGCGAAGAAGGCCTCGAGGGCGAGAGTGCCCACCACGGTGTTCACGATGGTGTAGCCGATGCTGACGATCCAGTTGAGCAGACCGGCCGGCCAGTTGCCGCGCAGGCCGAAGGCGGCGCGGGAGATGACGAGCGTGGCGGTGCCGGTGCGGACCCCGCTGAGGCCGGCCGCGCCGATGGCGAGGAAGGAGAGGCCGCCGATCACGACGACCGCGGTGGCCTGCCAGAAGGAGAGTCCGAAGGCGACGGCGAGGGCCCCGTTGATGACGTAGGTGAAGGTGAGGTTCGAGCCGAACCAGAGCCAGAAGACGTCCTTGGCGCTGCCGTGCCGTTCGGCGTCGGGGATGGGGTCGATCCCGTGCTCCTCGACCTGGAACACCTCGTCCCGGGCCGTGGTCGCCGTGGCCCCCGTGGTTCCGGGCGCCGTCTCGTGTCCGAGCACACCGCACCTCCTGATCCTGAGCGTCGTCGCGGACGCTGCCGTGAATGCTGTCGTGAACGCCGTCTTGAATGACGTTCTAAGTTCTTGAATGGCATTCAAGATGTGCGATGGGTTCCGGCCACGTCAAGACCTTCGAGGGTTGCGATTAAGGTCGACCCAGCAGAGGCACCGGTGGATCGGCGGAACGGGGACAGTGGCGGTGGCAGGGGCGGCACGACGGCGGGACGGGCACGTCACCCAGGAACGGATGCTGGAGGAGGCCATGACGGCGATCGCCGAGGACGGCCTCTCCTCGCTCACGATGTCGGCGCTCGCGGAGCGGCTCGGCACGAGCGGCGGCCACATCCTGTACTACTTCGGCAGCAAGGACCTGCTGCTGCTCGCCGCCCTCCGGTGGAGCGAGGCCGCGCTGGCCGAGGAGCGCCGTGCGCTGCTGTCCCGGCGGATCACGGCCGAGCGCAAGCTCGACCGGTTCCTGGTGCTCTACCTGCCCCGCGGGCCACGCGATCCCCGCTGGACCCTGTGGATCGAGCTGTGGGCCCGCACCCCCGGCAACAGCGCGCTCGGCGAGGCCCAGGACGAGCTGGACCGGGGGTGGCACGAGGACCTGGAGGCGCTGCTCGCGGCGGGTGTCGCGCGGCGTCGCTTCGCCCCGCTCGACGCCGGGGCGCGCGCCTCCGAACTCCTGGCCCTGCTCGACGGGTTGAGCACCCGGGTCGTCCTTGGCCAGGAGTCCGGCCGCGACCCGCGGCCCGCCCTGGAGGTGGCCCGGTCGGCGGTGCGGGCGCTGATCGCCCCGTACGCCTCCGGCTCCGGCGACGTCCCGGACGGGGCGGCGTCCTGACGACTCGTCAGCTCCGGTAGGCCTCCAGGAGACGCAGCCACGCCTCGCTCAGCGTCGGGTACGACGGCACGGCGTGCCACAGGCGGGCGATGGGCACCTCGCCGACGACCGCGACGGTCGCCGAGTGGACGAGCTCGCCGATGCCCGGGCCGACGAAGGACGCGCCGAGGATCACCTCGCGGTCGAGGTCGACGACCATGCGGGCGTGCCCCCGGTAGCCCTGGGCGTAGAGCCCCGCCCCGGCGACATGGCTCATGTCGAGGTCCACGGCCCGGACCCGGTGGCCGGCCCGCTCCGCCTCGGCGAGCGAGAGCCCGACGGCGGCCGCCTCGGGGTCGCTGAACACCACCTGCGGTACGGCGGCGTGGTCGGCGGTGGCCGCGTGCGCCCCCCAGTTCGACTCGTCCAGGGCCTCCGTGCCCTTCGCACGGGCCGCGATCGCGGCGCCGGCGATCCGGGCCTGGTACTTGCCCTGGTGGGTCAGGAGCGCGCGGTGGTTGACGTCCCCGACGGCGTACAGCCAGTCGGTGCCGGTGACCCTGAGGCTGTCGTCGACGTCGAGCCAGGAGCCCGGCTTCAGACCGACCTTCTCCAGGCCGATGTCCTCGGTGCGCGGGGCCCGGCCGGTCGCGAACAGCACCTGGTCGCCCTCGACGTGGTCGCCGCCCTCCAGGACCACGGTGACCGGTCCCGTACCGCCGTCGCGCACGACCGCGGTGACCGAGACGCCGGTACGGATGTCCGCGCCGCGCGCGGTGAGGGCCGCGGCCACGTGCTCGCCGACGAAGGGTTCCATCCGGGGCAGCAGTCCCCCGCCCCGTACGAGCATCGTCACCTTCGATCCGAAGGCGTGCCAGGCGGTCGCCATCTCGACGCCCACGACTCCCCCGCCGACCACGATCAGCCGCCCCGGCACCCGGTCGGAGCTGGTCGCCTCGCGGCTGGTCCAGGGGCGCGCCCCGGACAGGCCGGGCAGGTCAGGCAGGACGGCGCGGCTGCCGGTGCAGACGGCGACCGCGTGGCGTGCGGTGAGGACGTGACGCTCGCCCTCGGGGCCCGCGACCTCGACCCGGCGCGGCCCGAGGAGACGGCCGTGGCCCCGGAAGATCCGTACGCCGATCGAGTCGAGCCAGTCCACCTGGCCGTCGTCCGTCCAGTCGCCGACGACCTCGTCCCGGTGAGCGAAGACCTCCAGTGCGTCGAGCGGGCCGTAGACCGACTGGCGCAGGCCCGCCACCTTCCTGGCGTCGGAGCGGGCGATCACGGGGCGAAGGAGGGCCTTGCTGGGCATGCAGGCCCAGTACGAGCACTCGCCGCCGATCAGTTCGCTCTCGACGATCGCGGCGCTCAGGCCGGCGGCCCGCACCCGGTCGACGACGTTCTCGCCCACCGGGCCCGCCCCCAGGACCACCACGTCGTACTCGTGCTCGTGCTCGCTCTCCACCGTTCGTGTCATGGGTGACAGTCTGGCTCAGCGGTGCGGAATAGCGCGGCTCGATACGCCGTTGTGCGGGGCGAGTCCCCAGGGGACCGTGAGGACACCGCCAGGAGATCCCCGAAAGGTAGGAACAATGAGCACCGTAGAGCTCACCAAGGACAACTTCGACGAGGTCGTGAGTGGGAACGATTTCGTCCTGATCGACTTCTGGGCTTCCTGGTGCGGTCCCTGCCGTCAGTTCGCCCCGGTGTACGACGCGGCCTCCCAGCGCCACGAGGACCTCGTCTTCGCCAAGGTGGACACCGAGGCGCAGCCGGAGCTGGCGGCGGCGTTCGAGATCCGCTCGATCCCGACGCTGATGATCGTCCGCGACAACGTGGCGATCTTCGCGCAGCCCGGCGCCCTGCCGGAAGCCGCTCTGGAGGACGTCATCGGCCAGGCACGGAAGCTGGACATGGACGAGGTCCGCAAGTCCGTCGAGGACGCCAAGCAGAAGTGATCCACCGCGAGGGGGGTACGGGAGCGACTCCCGTACCCCCCTCGCGTGCTGTCCTGGTGCTCAGCGCTCCAGGACCAGGGCGAGGCCCTGGCCGACGCCGATGCAGAGGGCCGCGAGGCCGGTGCCCGAGCCGGCCGCCGCCAGCTGGTGGGCGACCGATCCGGCGAGGCGGGCGCCCGAGGCACCCAGCGGGTGGCCGATGGCGACGGCCCCACCGCGAGGATTCACGATTTCGGGGTCCAGTTCCGGCCATTCCGCGAGGCAGCCGAGGGACTGGGCCGCGAAGGCCTCGTTCAGCTCGAAGGTCCGCAGATCCGCGAAGGAACGACCCGACTTCTCCAGGGCCCGCCGGACCGCCTCGACCGGGCCGAGGCCGAAGAGCTGGGGCTCGATGCCGGTGACCGCGGACGTGCGGATCCGGGCGAGCGGCTCACGGCCGGTCTCGCGCAGCCCGTCCTCGTCGACGAGCAGCAGGGCGGCGGCGCCGTCGTTGAGCGGTGAGGAGTTGCCCGCCGTGACCGTGCCGCCGGCGGGACGGAAGGAGGGCTTCAGCCTCGCGAGGGCCTCCATCGACGTGGCGTCGCGGATGCACTCGTCGCGGGAGAGCTCCACGCCCGGGTAGGGGACGACCTCGTCGTCGTACAGACCCTTCGACCAGGCCTCGGCCGCCTTGCGGTGGCTGGCGAGCGCGAAGGCGTCCTGCTGCTCGCGGGTGATGCCGTGCTTGTCGGCGATCAGCTCCGCGCCCTCGCCGAGCGGGACCGTCCACTCGGCGGACATGCGCGGGTTCGTCATGCGCCAGCCGAGAGTCGTGGAGTGCAGCTGCTGGTGCCCCGCGGGGAAGGCCCGCTCGGGCTTCTGCAGGACCCAGGGGGCGCGGGACATCGACTCGACACCGCCGGCGATCGCCACGGAGGCGTCGCCGAGGGCGATGGCGCGGGCCGCCTGGATGACGGCCTCGAGCCCGGAGCCGCAGAGGCGGTTGACGGTGACGCCGGGCACCGAGACGGGCAGCCCGGCGAGCAGGACGGCCATCCGCGCGACGTCGCGGTTGTCCTCGCCGGCGCCGTTCGCGTCGCCGAAGTAGACGTCGTCGACGCGCGCCGGGTCGAGCGCGGGAGTACGGTCCACGAGAGCCCGGACGACGTGTCCGGCGAGGTCGTCGGGGCGTACCGAGGCGAGGGCGCCCCCGAACTTCCCGATCGGGGTGCGGACGGCGTCGACGATGTAGACGTCGCGGATGCTCATCGGTTCTCTCCCACGTGACCTTCGGAACGACTCTGTTCGCCTGGTGACAGGACTTTCGCCCTCGGCACTCTCGTCTTGGCGCGCGCGCAGAGTCTCTGCCCGTCGGACCGCCCTGTCAACGGGCCCCTTCGGGACAGGACGCCCCAGGTCAGTCACGCCCCACCGGGCGGGCGAGGGCCGTGAGGCCGTAGTCGAGCTCGCGTCCGTCGACGAGGAGCGCCTCCACGGTGCGCGTCTCGGGGTCGATGTCGACCCTGATGCCGTGGCCCTCGTAGATCGGATAGCCCGACTCGCCCCGCCGCCCGGTGGCCTCCACGACGGCGGTGCGCACGGCGCTGTCCGTCACGGCGGCGCCGCCCCGGTCCTCGACGTGGGCGGGCACCAGCAGGATCTCGAAACGCTGCGGAACTGTGCTCATGGATCGACGCTAAGCGCTCGACCGCCCGCTCGCCGGGCGGCCGGTCAGCTGGACTCGCGCCGGACGACCTGTGAGGCGAGGAGCGAGCGGGTGCGGGGCGGGACCTCCGGTTCGCGGACGGCCCGGTCGACCAGCTCCGCGAGTTCACGTCCGAGCACCATGTCGATCCTCACGGTGCTGAGCCGGGGCCGCAGGAGCCGGCCGAGCAGCAGGTCGTCCGCGCCGACGACGGCGACCTCCTCCGGCACGGCCAGGCCGACGTCCTGGAGCGCCCGCATCAGGAGCATCGCGTACTCGTCGTTGTAGGCGAAGACGGCGTCGAGGCCGAGCTCCCGCCAGCGCGCCGCGAGCTCGTTCGCCGACTCCTCGTCGTACCGCAGCGGCAGGGGTACGACGGTGGCGTCGGTGCCGCGGGCCGCGCGCCGCGCGCCGTCGAGGCGGGGGCCGGAGAACATGGCGAGGCCCGGCTCCTCGGGGATGACGACGCCGATCCGGCGCCGGCCGCTCTCCACGAGGTGGGCGGTGGCCACCTCGCCCACCCGTCCCTGGTCCATGACGAGGGCGTGGGTGCCCTCCACGCCCTGGGCGCCCAGGGTGATCACCGCCCGTGCCCCGGACCTCTTGAGGATCTCGACGCCCTGCCCGGTCAGCCGGACCTCGCCGAGCGAGACCACGGCCACGGGCCGGAGCTCGGCCCAGGCGCGGGCGGCCTCCTCGGCCTCCAGGCCGACGCTGCCGTACTGGACCACCGTGTAGTCGAGGCGCCTCAGGGCCCACTGGAACTCGTCGAAGAACTGGCTGTACAGCGGTCCCACCGGCACGTGGGAGGTCGGCAGCAGCACCATCCGGCTGTGGCCGGCCCGCAGGCTGCGGGCGGCGGCGTGGGGCACGTACCCCAGCTCCTCGGCCGCTTCGCGCACCCGGCGGCGGGTGGGCTCACTGATGCGGACGGTGGAGGTGTTGTTCAGGACGTACGAGACGGTGGCCCGGGAGACGCCCGCGAGACGGGCGACGTCGGCGCTGGTCGGGACCGCGCGCCCGCTGGGGCGTTCGGGGGTGTGTTCGGTTGGCTGACTCATCGCTTCGGCATCTTTCCAGAACAATCCGGCCCCGGGTCTGGCGGATGGCCGGAAACGGGTGCTACACAATGCTCACACGTGTCACTGACACGTGTAACTAAATCGTTCGATCCGCTTCTCGCCCTTGTCGGGCGATCACCCCAGGAGGGCACCGTGGCCCTTTCCTCCCCCGGCCCCACCACGTCGGACACCGGCGATCCGGGGCCCGGCTCCGCCGCGTCCGGCCGGCCGACCCGCGGGCTGCTGCCCCTGCTCCTCGCCGGGAACACCGCGATGTACGCCCTGTACATCGGCGTCCCCGGACTGCTCCTCGCCCTCCAGATCGAGGAGATCGACCCGGCCGGCAAGGTGGCCAACTTCGGCCTCGTCTCCGGCATATCCGCGATCTTCGCCACCGTCTTCAACCCCGTGGCGGGCGCCCTCTCGGACCGCTCGGGCCGCCGCAACCCGTGGATCCTCGCCGGCGGTCTGCTCGCGCTGCCCGTGATGCTGCTCCTCGGCAGCGTCCACACGATCCTGCTGGTGACCATCGCCTGGTGCCTCGGCCAGGCCGTCATGAACATCTACCAGGCGGCCCTGACCTCCGTGGTCCCCGACCGGGTCCCCATGGCCGCCCGGGGCAGGGCCTCGGCCGCCGTCGGCCTCGGCCTCCCCGTCGGCTCGACGATCGGCGCCCTGGTCGGCGCCGCCTTCTCCGAGGACTACCGCACCGGCTATCTCGTCTTCGGCGCGATCGTCGCGGCCACCGCCGTGCTGTTCACGGCCTGCGCCCGGGAGCGGCGCATGCCCGCGAAGGCCCCGCTGCCGGTGAGGGCGCAGCTCGCGGCCTTCGGCAGCGCCCTCACGGACCACGACTTCCGCTGGGCCTTCATCGGCCGTGCCCTGCTGGTCCTGGGCTATTTCGCGGTGGCCGGGTTCCAGCTGTACATCCTCAAGGACCACACCGAGCTGCCCGCCGGGCTGAGCCCCGAGGAGGCGGTGGCGATCCTCATGCCGCTCAACGCGATCGCCATGGTGGTCTCCACGGTGCTGGGCGGCTGGCTGTCGGACCGCTTCGACCGGCGCAAGCTCTTCGTGGGCGCCTCCGCGGCGCTGGCCGCCGTCGCCCTGCTCATCCCGGCCGTCTCGACGAGCTGGACCGCGATGCTCGCCTTCTCCGCGGTCAACGGCCTCGGTTTCGGCTGCTACATGGCCGTCGACACCGCGCTGGTGACCATGGTGCTGCCGAAGGCCGAGGACGCCGCCCGTGACATGGGTGTCCTCAACGTCGCCAACGCGGGCCCGCAGATCGTCGCCCCCTTCGTGGCCTCGCTCGTCGTCTCGCTCAGTGGCGGGTACACGGCGCTGTTCTTGATCGCCGCCGTACTGTCGGTAGTCGGCGCGCTCGCCGTGCGCCCCATCCGCAGCGTGCGCTGACCCCGGCCGGCGCCCGCCCGGCACCGTCAGAAAGGCCGCACCGTGCGTCTGCACACGCTCACTTGGGGTTCGGGCGACCGGATCGCCCTGCTCGTCCACGGCCTCATGGCCGACCACCGCACCTGGCGGCGGGTCGGCCCGGCACTCGCGGAGCACGGCTATCGGGTGATCGCGGTGGACCTGCGGGGGCACGGGCTGAGTGGGCGGGCCGCGGGGCCGGAGGCGTACCGACCGGAGGACCACGCCGACGATCTGGTCGAATCGCTGCCCTCAGGAGCGGAGTTGGCGATCGGCCACTCCCTGGGCGGGCTCGTGCTCGCCCGGGCGGTGGAGCGTCTCGCGCCGGCCCGGGCGGTGTACTCCGACCCGGCCTGGCACCTGTCGGCCGGTCCCTGCGGCTACCGGGCCGAGATGTTCGTCCGGGGCAAGTCGATGACGCGGGAGCAGATCAAGGGGTTCAACCCGCACTGGCCGGACGAGGACGTCGACGTGGAGATGGCGTCGGTACGGGACTGGGACGAGCGGACGGCACACGGCCTCACGGAGTTCGTGGGCGCCGACATGTGGCCGGTCCGGCCCGTGGTGCCCTCCCTCGTCACCCTCGCCGATCCGAGCACGCTGGTGCGGCCTGAGCACGCCCGGATGCTGACGGACCGCGGATTCGAGCTCCGTACGGTGAAGGGGGCGGGTCACACGATCCACCGGGACGACTTCGAAGGGTTCATGTCCGCGCTGGAGGACTGGATCTGACGTACCGTTCAGGCATGGACGACGCGTCGATGGACTCCTCGATGGTGGGACTGCTCGGCCGGGTGACCGGCACCGTCGGGCCCGGTCTCGTCGGTGAGGTGATCGTCCGGATCCGGGGCGGTGCCGAGCACTTCCTCGCCCATCCGGCCTCCCCGAAGGAGCGGATCGACGTGGGAACGGTGGTGATGGTCATGGAACATCTCCCTCCACGCACCGTCTATGTCACAGCCGCGTACGACAGTTGACGCAACCGTTGAGTGGCGCCGGTCACAGGCGCACACTCCCTTCACCGGATCCGCACCGGCTCCGGTGAAGGGGGACCATGTCCATGGGCATCGGCATTCTCGCGGGCGCCGTCGTCGGCGCCTTCGCCGTTCTCGTCATCGTCTTCAAGATGATGTGGCGCGTCGCGGAACCCAACGAGGCACTGATCATCTCCGGCTCCAATCACAAGAACGAGGGCCTCGGCGCGGGTATGGGGTTCCGCATCGTCACCGGGCGGGGCACGCTCGTCCTGCCGGGTGTGCAGGCGGTGCGCAAGCTCTCGCTCGACCTCAACGAGACCCAGCTGTCCGTCGAGTGCGTCACCCACCAGGGCATTCCTCTGAAGGTCCGGGGTGTGGTGATCTTCAAGGTCGGTGACGACTTCGTGTCGATCGCCAACGCCGCACGCCGCTTCCTCGACCAGCAGAAGCTGATGAGCGAGCGGGTGCACATCGTCTTCGCCGGTCATCTCCGTGCCATCGTCGGCGGGTTGACCGTGGAGGACATGATCCGTGACCGGGAGAAGCTGACCGGGCAGGCGCGTTCGGCCTGTGGCACGGAGATGGAGAAGCTCGGCCTGATCGTCGACTCGCTGCAGATCCACGAGATCGAGGACCCGACCGGGTACATCAAGAACCTGGCCGCCCCGCACGCGGCCGCCGTCCAGCGGGACGCGCGGATCGCGCAGGCCGAGGCCAACCGGCGGGCGACCGAGGCCGAGCAGCAGGCCGCGGCACGCATGTCGGAGGCGACCCGCGACAGCGAGATCCTCCAGGCGGGCTACCAGGCCGAGCGGGACCAGGCGTCCGCGAAGGCCCGGCAGGCCGGTCCGCTGGCGGAGGCGGCCTCGCGCCAGGAGGTCGTCGTCCAGGAGACCCGGGTCGCGGAGCTGGAGGGACACCGGAAGGAGCAGCAGCTCCAGGCGGAGGTCCGCAAGCCGGCCGACGCGATGGCGTACGAGACCCGGACGCTGGCCGCGGCCGAGCGTGACGCGCGGATCTCGGCGGCCGAGGCCGAAGCGAAGGAGACCGAGCTGGCGAGCGCGGCCATGGCGACGGCGACCCGGCTCACCGGTGAGGCGGAGGCGGCGGCACAGCACGCCAAGGGGCTCGCGGTCGCGGAGGCGACCCGGGCGAAGGGTCTGGCGGAGGCCGAGTCGATCAAGGCCCGTGCGGCGGCGCTCGCGGAGAACCAGGAGGCCGTGGTCGCGCAGCAACTGGCCGAGAAGTGGCCGGAGATCGTGTCCGCGGGCGCGTCGGCGTTCGGGAACGTGGACCAGATGGTGCTGCTCAACGGCGCCGACGGCATGGCGGACGTGTTCGCCAAGGCGCTGACCATGGGCGGGACCGGTCTGGGTCTGGCCCGCCAGCTGCTGTCCACGATGAACCCGGCAGCTCAGGAGCGGCTGGGGACGGGAGTGCCCCCGGCGCCCCGGGCGCCGGAGAAGAGCGTCGAGATCACGGTCGTCGACGGGGAGTAGTCGACTCCCGACAGGGAGGACACGGGCCGGGGCCCGGTGCCATGACGGCGCCGGGCCCCGGCCTCGTACCCCCGTCGGCTCCCCGCCTCGCTCCGTCGGCCCACTCGGCTCAGTCGGTTCCGAACTCGGTCGTCGCCCGCTCAGTCGTGCCGGACTCAGCAGTGTCCGAACTCGGTCCTGGCTCGCTCAGTCGTGGCCGAACTCGTCTGTGGCCACCCTCAGTTGTGGCCGAACTTCCGTTCCTTGCGGTGCGACGCGTGCTCCACGAGGGGCATCGACGTCTCGCTCTTGGGAGCCGCCGAGGTCTGTTCCTTCGTGGTCGCCTCGGTGCGGTGCTCATGGCCGCCGGTACGGGCTCCCCGGTTCGTCCGGGTCTGTTTCTTGCCCACGATCGTGCCTCCCGTGACGGGTGTCGGACTGTGGTCCGTATCCCCTCAGCCTGGCACGGGGGTGCGAGCACCGCATGTCAGACGGCGGCCGCCCCGACGACGCGGGCGAAAGCGGCCCGTGTCGGTGTGCCCGGGGCGCGGTCCAGGACGGCGAAGACGATCTCCTCGAAGTGGCCGGCGAAGCGGCCGTCCCCGGTGAGGAGAGCCATGAACGCTCCGGCGACCTGTTCGGGGTCGTTCTGGAAGACGCCGCAGCCCCAGGCTCCGAGCACGAGGCGCCGGTAGCCGGCCGCGGCGGCCGTCTCCAGGACCCGCTCGGCCCGGGACGCGAGGGCGCCCGGCAGCCGGTCGACGAGGGCGGGGGTGCGGCGGCGGACGACACCGGCGTTCGGCGCGGGCGAGGTCAGGAACCCGACGGTGAAGGGTTCGGCGAGGAGGGCGCCGCGGTCGTCGCGGAAGACCGGTACGCGGGGCGAGTGGATGACCCGGTCGGTGTAGAGGACGTCGCGGTCCTCGCGGTGGTGGGTGTAGTAGTCGGGGGCGCGGAGCAGGGTGGCGTGGAGCGCGGAGGAGCGGCAGAGCGCCTCCTCCTGGGCCTGGGCGCCGTTGAGGTAGCCGCCGCCGGGGTTGCGGGCGGAGGCGAAGTTCAGGACGGCCACGGGGCGGGCCGCGTCGGCGGCGGTCATCCGCCGGGCGGCGGCAAGGCTGCTCTCGCCGGTGACGTCGAGGGTGGGCGTCCGGTCGGTGTCGGGGGTGACCGTGACGGGCTCGGGGCCGTGGAGACGCGTTCCGGCCAGGGCGGCCGCGAGGTCTTCGGCGACGGAGACGGTGCGGCCGTCGGGGACCTGGTAGTGGCCCGCGGCAACGATCTCCTCGGTCTGCCGCGCGATCGCGCGCAGTCGTGCACTCATGACCTCAGGATGATCGTTTCGTCCCGGCCGGGACAACGGATTTTCCCGGGATCCGGCCGGGTCCCGACAGGTCCTGCCCGGGGCGGTTTCCGGCCGGGTGGGGTGCGAGGAGCGTGTTCGGCGCGTTCGGGGCGCTCTTGCACGCCGCTCGACGGTGGCTTTAGGTGGAAGCAGAACTTCCCGGGGCCGGTCCCTACGACCGGCCTGACGACCAGGAGGTGTACGGATGTCGTCCAGCGGCATACGGAGCGGCGAACCCCCTCTCGCGGAGGCGGAGGCGGAGGAACTGCTGCGATGTATCTGCTTCAAGACCGGCCCACCCCGCACCGTGGGCGTGGAGTTGGAATGGCTCGTGCACGAGCTCCGGGACCCCCGGCTCCCCGTCCGTCCGCCGAGGCTCGCGGCGGCCCTCGACACCGTTCGGTCCCTGCCGCTGGTGTCGTCCCTGACCTTCGAACCCGGCGGGCAGCTGGAGCTCAGCTCGCGCCCGGCCGGTTCGCTCATGGAATGCCTCGACTCCCTCGCCGCCGATCTCCGGGCGGTACGGTCGGCGCTCGGACCACTCGGCCTCACCCTCAGCGGATACGGGGTCGACCCCTGGCACTCGCCGCGCGGCCGGCTGCTCCACGAGCCGCGCTACGACGCCATGGAGGCAGCACTGGACCGCACCGGCCCCGCCGGCCGGGCGATGATGTGCGACTCGGCGTCGGTGCAGATCTGTCTGGACGCGGGTCTCGAGGAGCCGGGACCGCTGGGCTACCACCGGCGCTGGCAGCTCGCCCATCTCCTCGGAGCGGTGCTCGTGGCGGCCTTCGCCAACTCCCCCCTGCACAAGGGTCGTCGCACTGGCTGGCGCTCGACGCGGCAGGCGCTGTGGGCGGACCTCGACCCCCGGCGGACGCTCGCCCCCCTGCCGGACGGGGAGCCGCGCGCCGAGTACGCGGCGCATGTCCTGGACACCCCCGTGCTGTGCGTACGGGCCGACGAAGGCCCGTGGGCCGTTCCGGAGGGGTTGACCTTCCGTGACTGGCTGCGCTCGGGCCTGCCCCGGCCGGCCGACGCCGACGACCTGCGGTACCACATGACGACGCTGTTCCCGCCGGTGAGGCCGCGCGGCCATCTGGAGCTGCGGATGGTCGACGCGCAGCCGGGCCCGGACGGGTGGATGGTGCCGGTGGCCGTGACCACGGCGGTGTTCGAGGACCCGAAGGCGGCGGAGACCGTGTACCGGGCGGTGAAGCCGCTCGCCGAGCGGGCCGGCTACGCCCCCGCCCCGCGCAACCCGCTCTGGCTGGCGGCGGCGCGTGACGGCCTGACCGACGCCGAGCTGCACGCCACCGCGCTCACCGTCTTCGCCGCGGCGATCGAGGCGCTGCCCCGGATCGGGGCGAGCGAGGACGTGCGGCAGGCCGTCGCCGCCTTCCACGAGCGGTACGTGATCCCCGGGAGCTGCCCGGCCGACGACCTGGAGGTGCTGACGTCATGACGGAGACCCGGACCGAGCTGGGCCCCGAGGCCCTGCGCCGTCACGCCCTGGACGCCCTGACCGCGGCGCGGGCCCGGACGGCGCTGCTCACCTCCTGCGTCGAGGACGGTGAACTCACCGCCCAGCACTCCCCCTTGATGTCCCCGCTGGTCTGGGACCTGGCGCACATCGGCAACCAGGAGGAGGTGTGGCTGTGGCGGGCCGTCGGCGGGCAGGAGGCGCTGCGGCCCGAGATCGACTCGCTCTACGACGCCTTCGAGCACCCGCGGTCCGCCCGCCCCTCGCTGCCGCTGCTCGCGCCGGGCGAGGCCCGGACCTACGCGGCGGACGTACGGCTGCGCGTCCTCGACGTGCTGGAGCGCGCCGAGTTCGACGGGCGTCCGCTGCTGCGCGCCGCCTTCGCCTTCGGTCTGGTCGCGCAGCACGAACAGCAGCACGACGAGACGATGTTGATCACCCATCAGCTGCGGAAGGGCCCCGCGGCGCTGACGGCTCCCCCGCCGCCGCCCCTGCGGAGCGGCCCGCTTCCCACCGAAGTCCTCGTCCCCGGTGGTCCGTTCACCATGGGGACCTCGGAGGAGCCGTGGGCCCTGGACAACGAGCGTCCGGCGCACATCCGGATGGTGCCGGCCTTCCACATCGACACCGTGCCGGTCACCAACGGCGCCTTTCTGGCCTTCATGGCCGACGGCGGCTACGCGGACCGGCGCTGGTGGCGTCCCGAGGGCTGGGCGCAGATCAGGGAGCACGCCATCGAGGCCCCGCTGTTCTGGCGCCGGGACGGCGCCCAGTGGCTGCGCCGCCGGTTCGGGGTCACCGAGCCGGTGCCGGAGGACGAGCCGGTCCTGCATGTGAGCTGGTACGAGGCGGACGCCTACGCGCGCTGGGCGGGCCGGCGGCTGCCGACCGAGGCCGAATGGGAGAAGGCCGCCCGGTACGACCCGGACTCCGGGCGCTCGCGCCGCTATCCGTGGGGTGACGCCGATCCGGGTCCCGAGCACGCCAACCTCGGCCAGCGGCACCTGCGTCCGGCCGCCGCGGGCAGCTATGCGGAGGGTGCGTCGCCGCTCGGCGTACGGCAGTTGATCGGGGATGTGTGGGAGTGGACGGCGAGCGACTTCCTGCCGTACCCGGGCTTCACGGTGTTCCCGTACAAGGAGTACTCGGAGGTGTTCTTCGGCCCCGACCACAAGGTGTTGCGCGGGGGTTCCTTCGCCGTCGACCCGGTCGCCTGCCGGGGCACCTTCCGTAACTGGGACCTGCCCGTGCGCCGTCAGATCTTCTCCGGCTTCCGTACGGCCCGCAGCGCGGAGCTCGACTGATGTGCCGTCATATCGCCTACGTCGGCGAACCGGTGGCGCTGGGCGAGCTGCTCGTCCGGCCCGAGCACGCTCTGCTGCGCCAGTCCTGGGAGCCCCGTGCACAGACCAGCGGCGTGGTGAACGCCGACGGGTTCGGGGTGGGCTGGTACGCCGAGGGCGATCCGGTACCGGCCCGGTACCGGCGCTCCGGCCCCCTCTGGGGCGACCTCTCCTTCGCGGACCTGGCCCGGGTGGTGCGCTCCCGGGCGCTGCTCGCCGCGGTCCGCGGGGCGACCCTGCCGGGCGCCGACGGGGAGGCCGCAGCGGCGCCGTTCGCCGCCGGGCCCTGGCTCTTCAGCCACAACGGCGCCGTCAGGGGCTGGCCGGACTCGCTCGCGCCGCTCGCCGCGACCCTCCCGGCCGGCGAGCTGCTCGGACTGGAGGCCCGGACCGACTCGGCGCTGCTCTGGGCGCTCGTCCTGCACCGGCTGCGGTCCGGCGACGCGCCGGGCCGAGCCCTGGCCGACACGGTGCGGGAGGCCGCCGAAGCGGCTCCCGGCTCCGGTCTCACCCTGTTGCTCACCGACGGGTCGCTGATCGCCGCGACCGCCTGGGAGAACAGCCTCTGGTACCTGACGGGTCCCGACCGGGTGGTCGTGGCCTCCGAACCGTACGACGACGATCCGCGCTGGCGGGAGGTTCCCGGGCGCACGCTCGTGACCGCCACCCGTGCCGACGTCACCCTCACCCCGCTCAAGGAGCCCTCCGCGTGAGCCCGTTCCAGCTGACCCGCACCCTCGCCCCGGACGCCGCCGGCGCCGATCTGCGCGCCGACGTCCTCAACGGGCTCAACCGCTCCCCCAAGGAGCTGCCGCCGAAGTGGTTCTACGACGCCCGGGGCAGCGAACTCTTCGAGGAGATCACCCGGCTGCCCGAGTACTACCCGACCCGGGCCGAGCGGGAGATCCTGAAGGAGCGGGCGCCGGAGATCGCCGCCGCCACCGGGGCCAGAACCCTGGTGGAGCTCGGTTCAGGCTCCTCGGAGAAGACCCGTTTCCTGATCGACGCGCTGCTGCCCGGCCTGGACGGATATGTGCCGGTGGACGTGAGCGAGTCGGCGCTGACCGGGGCCGCGGAGTCCCTGCTCGCCGAACGGCCGGGGCTTCACGTGCACGCCCTGGTCGCCGACTTCACCCGGGGGCTCGCACTGCCCGGGACGCCGGGGCCGCGTCTGGTGGCCTTCCTCGGCGGGACGATCGGCAATCTGCTGCCGGGCGAGCGGCGGACCTTCCTCCGCTCCGTACGGGCGATGCTCACGCCGGGCGACGCGCTGCTGCTCGGCACGGACCTGGTGAAGGACGAGTCGACTCTCGTGGCCGCCTACGACGACTCGGCCGGGGTGACGGCCGCCTTCAACAAGAACGTGCTCGCGGTGATCGACCGGGAGCTGAGCGCGGACTTCGACCCGGACGCCTTCGACCACGTGGCGGTGTGGGACCGCGAGCGGGAGTGGATCGAGATGCGGCTGCGGGCCCGCCGCGCGCTGACCGTGAAGATCCCGGAGCTGGATCTGGTGGTGCCGTTCGCGGCGGGCGAGGAGATGCGGACGGAGGTGTCCGCGAAGTTCCGTCAGGCGGGCGTCCGGGCCGAGCTCGCGGAGGCGGACCTCGACCTCGACCGCTGGTGGACCGACAGCGAGGGGAGGTTCGCGCTGTCGCTGGCCACCGCCCGCTGAGCGGCGGCCGCCAGGGCACGGCGGTCCGGGTAGAGCGCGCCGGGAAGCGGCTCCCCGAGCCGGACGACGGCGGTGAGCCGTCGGATGGACACGACCCGCCACAGTGAGGAGCCGAGCGGGTCGGCCCCCACGTAGGCGGCGGCGTCCGTGGGCCGGTAGTCGATCCGTACCGGCTGCACGGCGCACCCGGCGTCGAGGGCGGCCTGGAACGCGGCCGGACGGAACCGGCCGCGTTCTCGTCCGCACCAGGTCGAGCCTTCAGGGAAGACGACCACCCGGCCCCCGCCCGCGAGCACACCGGCCATGGTCCGCACGGTGCCGGGGAGAGCCATGATCCCTTCCCGGTCGATGAAGAGGGTGCCGCCGAGCGCGGCGAGCGTGCCGAGGACGGGCCAGCGGCGCACCTCCGACTTGGCGACCGTGCGGCCGGGCAGCACGGCGGCGATCAGCGGTATGTCGAGCCAGGAGACGTGGTTGGCGACGACGAGGAGCGGGCCGCCGGCCGGAGCGGCCGCGCCCTCGTACCGGACGTGGACGCCGAAGGCGCGGACCACCGCCCGCATCCAGTACCGGACCAGGGTCAGCCGGGTGGCGGCCGGCAGAAGGCCGGCCGGCGGGGCGAGGAGGAGCCCGAGGATGACGGTGCCGAGTCCCGCGATCAGCCGGCCCACGGCTCGGACGGCCCCGGCCGGGTCCGCCTCGGCGCTTCGCCGGCGGTGGCCGGACTCGGGGTGGGCGGCGCAGTGGCCGGGGGTGCAGGGGGCCGTGGGGAGCCACGGCGAGAGGGCCGTGGTCCCGTTCACCGTGCCGGGGCGAGCGCGAGGAAGTGGTTGAGGTAGCGCGGGTTGGTCCGGCGCAGCGAGAGCAGGACGTAGAGGTCGGCGACGCCGAAGTCGGGGTCGTGCGCGGGGGCGCCGCAGACCCAGGCGCCGAGCCGCAGGTAGCCGCGGAGCAGCGGCGGCAGCTCGGTGCGGCCCTCGGGGCGGGTGATGCCCTCGGGGCTCCAGAGCTTGTGCGGGGTGACCCAGTACTCCTCCGGGGCGAGGTGCTTGGCCTTGACCGTGTCCCAGGTGGCCGCGGCGAGGGTGCCGCCGTCGGCGAGCGGGAGGGAGCAGCAGCCGGCGAGCCAGTTGTGGCCGGTGTTCGTCATGTAGCGGGCCAGTCCGGCCCAGATGAGGGCGATGACGGCGCCGTTGCGGTGGGCGGGGTGGACGCAGGAGCGCCCGACCTCGACCAGGTCGTGCCGGACCGGAGCGAGCCGGGTGAGGTCGAACTCGCTCTCGGAGTAGAGGCGCCCGGCGACGGCGGCCCGGTCGGGCGGCAGGATGCGGTAGGTGCCGACGATCTCGCCGGTGGTCTCCTCCCGTACCAGGAGGTGGTCGCAGTACGCGTCGAAGGCATCGATGTCGAGGCCGGGCTCCGGGCCGTCGAGCCGGGCGCCGAGTTCACCGGCGAAGACCTGGTGGCGCAGCCGCTGGGCGGCGCGGACGTCCTCCTGGTCACGGGCGAGCCCGACGAGGTAGCGGGGGGTGGGCTCCTCGGCCGGGGTCCGCGGTGCCGCCTGCTCGGCGCGGGCCCCCGGCGAGGGCTGCTCGACGAGCGGCCGGGGCTGGGCGGGGACGGGGAGCGGCTGAGCGGGGACGGCGAGCGTGGGGGTCGGTGCGGCCATGTCGGGCTCCTCCGGCGTACGGAAGGGGAAGGGACGGCGCCGGGCCGTGTGAGCGGTGGCCCGGCTCCTTACTTCTTCCGTCACCGGCTGGATTCGACGTGACCGTCCGGGGACCCGCGGGTGTGGAGGCGCTGAATGCTATTCGGCGAGGGTGTCCGTGATCTCGGCCGAGGCCAGCTTGGCGGCCTTCAGCGGGTCCTCGCCCTGGAGGACGGCCGTCATGTAGGGCTTGATGGGGTTGTCCGCCTCGACGTTGGCCCACTGCGGGGAGTTGGGGGTGGCGCGGCCGCGCGCGGCGCCCTTGGCCATGACGGCGGTGGCCTCCTGGCCGGCGACGACGGAGGCGAGGCCCTTCTTGTTGGGCACGTATCCCATGGTGCGGGCGAGGTCGGTCTGCCACTTCTCGCCGGCGAGCGCCTTGACGACGTCGAGGGCGGCGCCGCGCTGGGGTGCGTTCTCCGGGATGATGAGGTCGGAGCCGCCGGTGAAGACGGCGCAGGGCTGGCCCTCCTTGGCGCCCGGTATGGGGAAGTAGCCGAGCTTGTCCTTGAGGGCCGGGTTGGCCTTGACGATCGCGGCGACGGCGCTGGGCGTGGCGATGAGCTGGGCCACGTCGCCCTTGGCGAAGACGTCGGCCTGCGGCGGGTTCTGCTCGTCGGCGTCCTTGGGGCCGGAGCCGAGGGCCTGGAGTTCCTTGTAGTACGCCATGCCGCGGCGGGCCGCGGCGCTCTCGAGCGCTCCGGTCCACTCGCCGCCCTTGTCGGTGGCGAGTTCGCCGCCCTCGTCCCAGATGAATCCGGCGAGGGTGTACCAGTCCTGGCCGGCGAGGTAGATGCCCTGCGAGCCCTTGCTGTTGAGCTTCTCGGTGTCGGTGAGCCACTGGGCGCGGGTGGCCGGCGGCTTGTCGATGCCGGCGTCGGCGAAGAGGTCCTTGTTGTAGATGACGATGCGGTTCGCCGCGTACCAGGGGATGCCGTACTGGGATCCGCCGATGCTGCCGGGCTCGGCGAGGCCTGGCAGCCAGTCCTCGCTGCCGAGGTCGCGGACCGACTCCAGGGTGAGGTCGAAGAGCTTCTCTGTGTCGGCGTACTGGGCGACCTGGGTGTTGCCGACCTCGATGACGTCGGGTCCGCCGGAGCCCTGGATGGCCTCGGTGACCTTCTTTCCGATGCCGGTCCACTCCTGGATGGTGACCTGGAGTTCGACGCCGTCGTGCTCCTCCTCGTACGCCTCGGTGAAGCGGTTGAGGAAGTCCTCGCTGACGCTGTCCCGCATGAGCCAGATGTTGACGGTCTTCGTCCCGCCGCCGCCCGGGAGCATCCCGCAGCCGGCGAGGGCGAGTGCTGTGGCGGCTGCCAGGGGGCAGGCCAGATGGCGGTTCTTCACGTAGGTCACCTTCTGCGGTTCAGCACAGGGTCGTGCGGCATGGGGGGCTGACCCGACATGGGGGGACCGAACGGGGTGTTCGCGCGGGTATGTGGCCTGGATTCTGGTCTGGACCAACGGGATGGTCAAGTCCTTGACCATCCCGTTCCGCACAGCGAGCGCACCATGCGTTCCATTACCCCAGGTAACTACCCGTCGGTGACATTTGATCCGCTGTGCGACGGAGGAGGAAGCACGACAAAGCCCCCGAGCGACGCCATGAGGCATCGTCGGGAGCGTTGCGAAGGACAGGCCCGCGGGGCCTGTCCGGCAGATCAGGCCCTAGCTCGGCTCCTCCAGGCGGAAGCCGACCTTCATACCCACCTGGAAATGGGCGACCTGCCCGTCCTCGACATGGCCGCGGACCTCCGTGACCTCGAACCAGTCGACCGAGCGCAGCGTTTCGCAGGCGCGGGTGATCCCGTTCCGGATGGCGGTGTCCACGCCTTCCGAGGACGACCCGACGATCTCCGTGACGCGGTAGACGTGATCTCCCATGGCGGCCTCTCCTTACGCATGACGACTCCATCCACACTGCACGGAACCGGAGACCGCCGCGAGTCGAGACGGAGCACGCTCCCGCGTCGCGTCCGCGTCACCTCCGTGTCACATCGGACGGGAATGCAGCCGGACCGGCCCCTCGGGCCACCGGCTCCCCCTCCGGAGCGGGAACCACATCGTCCGCAGAGGCATCGTCACCGGACCGTCGGGCTGTTCCACCTCCACGTCGCCGACCACCTCGTTCCAGCCGAGCCGGGCGTAGAGGCCGGAGACGTCCGGGCGACAGAACAGCAGCGCGAACTCGGGCCCCAGCGTTCGCGCGTGCTCAAGCGCTCCGCCCACCACCCGTGCGGCGAGCCCGCGGCCCCGCCGGTCCGAGGCGACGGCGACCCCTCCGAGGCCCACCACGTCCATCCGGCTGCCGCCGACCGACAGGGGCAGGACGAGGAGCCCCGCGTGGGCGAGGAGCCGGCCCTCCGACCTGATCCCGAAGTGGTACTCCTTGGGCAGCCAGACCAGACCCCATTCATCCACCCCGAACGGGTCGGCGGCTTCCCCGAAGATCTCGGACCGGTCGTAGGCCTCCATCCGGACCACCACCGGTGCCGACGTGAACCCCTCCGCGCTCATCAGGTCCGGCCCTCCTTCTCCTGGGCGTCCCTCAATTCCTCGGACGGGGTCGCCCACCGGGCGCGTACGACGGGGAATCCGGCCCCCTCGGCCGCGTCGCAGACCAGCAGATCGTCGTCGACGAGCATCCTGATGGCGCGGTCGGCGCCCAGCCGCCGCAGGATCTCCACCTTGGTCACCCGGGCCGGGCGGAAGTCCCGGTTGCGGCGCATGTGGACCGGGCCTTCCGGGAGCCCCTGCGCGGCCAGCCAGGTCAGGGTGTCCCGGCGGCAGCGCTCCGGGCGTCCGGTCAGGTAGACGACGTCGCACTCCTCGGCCGCCTCGCGGCACAGCGCGATCCCCTCGTCCAGCGGCGGATCGTCGGGCGCCGCCGCGAAGAAGGCGTCCCAGTCCTTGGGGCGCCGCTCCAGGAAGTGCTGACGGTGGGCGGTCGCGGCGAGCGTGTTGTCGAGGTCGAAGACGGCCAGGGGCCGGTGGTTGTCGGCTGTCACGCGGCCCAGCCTAGAAGGTGGGCGCAGGCCGCACCCCGGCGCTGTGGATCAAGAGCGCGATACGGGAATCCCTCCCCGTCCCGAGTGTTGAACCCCTTGTGAGCACCTTTCCCGGCGACGTCCGCTTCTCGGTCCTCGACCGCTCCCGCACCCGGGAGGGCGAGGACGCCCCCCAGGCACTGCGGGACACCGTGCGCCTCGCCCAGGAGGTGGAGGCCCTCGGCTACCACCGCTTCTGGGTGTCGGAGCACCACAGCGTGCCCTGGGTCGCCGGTTCCGCGCCGACGGTCCTCGCGGCCGCCGTGGCCGCCGCCACGACGGGCATCCGGGTCGGCACGGGCGGGGTGATGCTCCCCAACCACCAACCCATGGTCGTGGCGGAGCAGTTCGGTGTCCTGGAGGCCCTCTTCCCCGGCCGGATCGACATGGGCGTCGGCCGCTCGGTCGGGTTCACCGACGGCATCCGCCGGGCGCTCGGGCGGGACAAGGACGACGCCGACCGCTTCGGGGAGCAGCTCGGCGAGCTGCTCGGGTGGTTCACCGGCGACCAGACGGCTCACCCGCAGGTGCACGCCCGACCCGCCGAGGGGCTGCGGGTGCCGCCCTTCGTCCTGGCGACCGGCGAGGGCGCGTCGATCGCCGCGGCGGCCGGACTGCCGCTGGTCATCGGCGACCTCCGCGGCCGTGACCGGCTGCTCGCCGCCGTCGAGACGTACCGCTCCGGGTTCCGGCCCTCCTCGTGGTCCGCCGAGCCGTACGTGGTGATCGCCGGGACGGTCGCGGTGGCGGAGACGGAGGCGGAGGCCCGGCGGCTGCTGATGCCCGAGGCCTGGTCGCTCGCCCACTCCCGGACGCGGGGCGTCTTCCCACCGCTCGTCGCGCCCGAGGCGATCGAGGAGCTCCCGATGACGGAGAAGCAGCGCGGTTTCTACGAGTCGGGGCTGAGCGGCCACCTGTACGGCACGGAGGAGCAGGTGGCAGGGGCGCTGGAGGGGGCGGTGAAGGAGACCGGGGCGCAGGAGGTCCTGGTCACCACCAGCACGTACGACAGGGCGGCGCTGAGCGAGTCGTACCGGCGGCTCGCGAGGGCGGTCGGCCTCACGCCGCGGGCGCGGCGGTCGCTGCCCGCCTGACACCACCGGCGCTCGCGGCGCCTCCGTCGGGCGCCGCCGCCCGGCACCTCCACCCGGCGCCGCTCCGGCACCTCCGCGCGCCGCCCCCGCCGCGCACTGCCCCTGCCCCGACCAGGACGGAAGCGACTCCAAGGATAAAATCACGTTATGCCCGAAAGCCACCATGATCCGTACGTCCGTGTCCGCGGCGCCCGTGAGCACAACCTCGCCGGAGTGGACGTCGACATCCCCCGCGACGCGCTCGTCGTCTTCACCGGGGTCTCCGGATCCGGCAAGTCGTCCCTGGCCTTCGGCACGATCTACGCGGAGGCGCAGCGGCGCTACTTCGAGTCGGTGGCGCCGTACGCACGGCGGCTGATCCATCAGGTGGGGGCGCCCGCGGTCGGTGAGATCACCGGGCTCCCGCCCGCGGTCTCCCTGGAGCAGCGCCGGTCCTCCCCGAACGCCCGCTCCTCGGTCGGTACGGTCACCACCCTCTCCAACTCCCTCCGCATGCTGTTCTCCCGGGCGGGCCGCTATCCGGAGGGGGCGGAACGCCTCGACTCCGACGCCTTCTCCCCCAACACGGCTGCGGGCGCCTGCCCTTCGTGTCAAGGCCTCGGCCGCATCCACGACACGAGCGAGGAACTCCTCGTACCCGAGCCGGAGCTGTCGATCCGTCAGGGTGCCATCGCCGCCTGGCCGGGTGCCTGGCAGGGAAAGAACCTGCGGGACGTCCTCGACACGCTCGGGTACGACGTCGACCGGCCGTGGCGCGAGCTCGACGCGAAGGACCGGGATTGGATCCTCTTCACCGATGAGCAGCCGGTCGTCACGGTCCACCCGGTACGGGACGCCGACCGCATCCAACGCCCCTACCAGGGCACGTACATGAGCGCCCGGCGCTACGTCCTGCGGACCTTCTCCGACTCGAAGAGCCCGACGCTGCGGGCGAAGGCCGAGCGCTTCCTCACCAGCGCGCCCTGCCCGGTCTGCGGCGGCGGCCGGCTGCGGCCGGAGGCGCTCGCGGTGAGGTTCGCCGACCGGACCATCGCCGACCTGGCGTCGCTGCCGCTGACGGTACTGGCCGGGCTGCTCGCCACCACGGCGGCGGAGGACGGGGAGACCGCGCGCGTCCTGACCGGCGACCTCGTCGCCCGGATCGCGACCGTGACCGAGCTCGGCCTCGGCTATCTCAGTCTGGACCGGGCCACCCCCACCCTCTCCAACGGCGAGCTCCAGCGGCTGCGGCTCGCCACCCAGCTGCGCTCGGGGCTCTTCGGCGTGGTGTACGTCCTGGACGAGCCGTCCGCCGGCCTGCACCCGGCCGACACGGAGGCCCTGCTCGTGGTGCTCGACCGGCTCAAGGCCGCCGGGAACTCCGTCTTCGTCGTCGAGCACCACCTCGACGTGATCCGGCACGCCGACTGGCTCGTGGACGTCGGACCGCTCGCCGGGGTGCACGGCGGACGGGTCCTGCACAGCGGACCGCCGGGTGAACTCGCGGACGTCGAGGCGTCCGCGACCCGCCGTTTCCTCTTCGACCGGGAGCCCGGACCCGCGCGGGCGGTGCGCGCACCGGCCGGCTGGCTGCGGACGGGCCCGGTGACCCGGCACAATCTGCGGGCGGTCGACGCGGCCTTCCCCGTCGGGGTGCTGACGGCGGTCACCGGCGTCTCGGGTTCGGGCAAGTCGACGCTCGTGAGCGCGCTCACCGAGGAACTTTCCGGGGTCGAAAGGCTGGTGACGGTGGATCAGCGGCCCATCGGGCGCACCCCTCGCTCCAACCTGGCCACGTACACGGGCCTGTTCGACGTGGTGCGCAAGCTGTTCACGGAGACCGCGGAGGCGCGGGCCCGCGGCTACAGGGCGGGCCGCTTCTCCTTCAACGTTCCCGGTGGCCGGTGCGAGACCTGCCAGGGCGAGGGATTCGTCTCGGTCGAGCTGCTCTTCCTGCCCAGTACGTACGCGCCCTGTCCCGACTGCCACGGCGCCCGCTACAACCCCGAGACCCTCCAGGTGCGTCTGCGGGGCCTCACCATCGCGGAGGTCCTCGATCTCACCGTCGAGTCCGCCGCCGTGTTCTTCGAGGGCACGCCCGCCGCCGCGCGGAGCCTGCGCGCCCTGCTCGACGTGGGTCTCGGCTATCTGCGGCTCGGGCAGCCCGCGACGGAGCTGTCCGGGGGCGAGGCACAGCGCATCAAGCTCGCGTCCGAGCTCCAGCGGCCGCACCGCTCCCCCACCCTGTACGTCCTGGACGAGCCGACGACGGGGCTGCACCCGGCCGACGTCGAGGTCCTGATGCGGCAGCTCCACGGTCTTGTGGACGCCGGTCACTCGGTGATCGTCGTCGAGCACGACATGGACGTGGTCGCCACCGCGGACTGGGTGGTCGACCTCGGCCCGGGCGGCGGCGACGAGGGCGGCCGGATCGTGGCCTCGGGTCCCCCGGACCGGGTGGCACGGACGGCGGAGAGCCGCACCGCGCCGTATCTGCTCCGGGCCCTGGGGCCCGCCGGACGGAGTTGATGTCCGTCCGGCGGGATCGGGCCGACGGAGCCGGGGTCCGCGGGGGTGCGGCCGCCGGAGCCGGAGCCCGGGTCCAGGTCCGGGTCCGGGTCCTGATCCGACGGAGTCAGGCCGCCGTGTCGAAGGTGTAGTGGCGGGTGTGGTCCAGCATGTCCGCCGGGGTCACGTCGTTCCACGGGCGCATGGTGTCGCCGAGGTCGACGACGTTCGCGGTGCCCGCGGCCGGCAGGTACGGGGACCGGGGGTGGCGGGCCTGCCAGTCGGCCCACAGCTTGTCGATGAAGGCGTGGTGCAGCCAGAACACGGGGTCGTTCGGGGAGACCCCGGTGCCCATCTGACCGCCGACCCAGACGTGGACACGGTTGTGGAGGTTCACACCGCGCCACCCTTCGAGGTGGTTGCGGAAGCCGTCCGACGAGCTGTTCCACGGGGCGGTGTCATAGGTCTCCATGGCGAGGACGGAGTCCACCTCGGCGCGGGTGGGAAGCTGGCGGCCGCCCGCGCCGAGGTCGCGCCGCAGGTAGTCGCGGCCGTCGACGCGGACGGTGATCGTCCAGCGGTTGCCGCTGCGGGCGAACGCACCGTCGAGTACCTGGCCGTCGCGGGCGCGCCCGGTGCCGCCGAGGAAGTCGGGCGCCCACAGCGAGGAGCGGGAGGTGCGGTCGGCCGTCCAGTCCCAGTAGGGGAGGTTGACGGTCGGGTCGACGGACTGCAGTGCCTGCTCGAACTCGATGAGGAAGCGCCGGTGCCAGGGCAGGAACGACGGCGACCGGTGACCGACGCGGTCGCCGTTGTCGGTGTCGCTCATGATGAAGGCGTTGTGCGTGGTGACGAAGGCGTCGTACCGCCCGGAGCGCTTGAGCTCCAGGAGGGCGTTGACGAAGCGCCGCTTCTCGTCGGCGGTGAGGGTGGCCTGGTTCTTGCGTACGGTCATGACGGGTGCCGTTCCTGGATCGATCAGCCGAGGGTGAGGGGGACGAGCGGGGCGCCCTGGAGTTCGCGGACGGCCGCGCGGGCCAGCGATTTGGGCGTGGCGACGGGCTCGTAGTGGTTGATCACGCTGATCCAGGTGCCGTCGGCGTTCTGCATGACGTGCAGCTCTTCGCCGTCGATCGTCACGGAGTAGCCGCCTCCGTGGTGCCCCCCGTGGTGGCCTCCCCCGTGCGCGGGCCCGCCCTTGATGCGGCGGCCCTGGTAGACCTCGTCGAAGGACGCCGGGGCCGGGCCGGCCGCGGGAGCGGCGGTTCGGGGACCGTCGGCGACGGCGGAACCGGCCAGGGCGAGGCTCGCGGCGGCCCCTGCGGCTCCGGCCGCGACGCCGAGAACCCGGCGGCGGGTGATGCTGGACATGAAACCCCCAAATGGTCTGTGCGACCGGGGGTTTGGTCATATGCCCCCGGCAGAGCCCATCAGTACCCGGGAGGGTGGGCGGGGCGGAAATCACCGGAAGCCGGTTGGCTGCGAAGTGGACAACTCGCCACACAATGTACAGAGTTGAACAGAGTTGATCTTGCTGTCCGGAGGGCGGACAGCACCCCTGAGCGAAGATCTTACGGAGAAAGTGATCATTCTGTGAATGATCTTTCGATGCGGGGTGCACCGTGTGGCGGAGCCCACGCCCCAAGACTGTCCTGATCCGGACTCCGCCGCCCGGTACGCTCTCTCGCACACGAGGCCGGGGGACGGGGACGACGTGGCATTACGGGACAACGACCCACGCCGGATCGGCGGGTACGCGCTCCACGACCGGCTGGGAGCCGGCGGGATGGGAACCGTCTTCCTGGCGCAGGCGGACTCGGGGCGGCCCGTCGCGTTGAAGATCGTGCACGAACAGTTCGCCGCCGACCCGGAGTTCCGCACGCGCTTCCGCCAGGAGATTCGGGCGGCGCGCCGGGTCAGCGGCGCGTTCACCGCACCGGTCGTCGACGCTGACCCCGACGCCGCACGGCCGTGGATGGCGACGACATACGTCCCCGGGCGGACGCTCCGCGACCGCGTCGACTCCGAAGGGCCCCTCTCCGGGACGGAGTTGCGCGTCCTCGCGGTGGGCCTGGTCGAGGCGCTCCGCGAGATGCACCAGGTGCGCGTGATCCACCGTGACCTCAAGCCCGACAACGTCCTGCTCACGGACGACGGCCCCCGGGTCATCGACTTCGGCATCTCCCGGGCGCCCGATCACCGCACCATGACGGTCACCGGCCGCATCCTCGGCACACCTCCGTTCATGTCCCCCGAACAGCTCTCCGCCCCGCACCGGGTGACCTCGGCGACGGACGTCTTCTCCCTGGGCGCGGTCCTCTGCTACGCGACGACGGGCAAAGGACCGTTCGACGGCGGAAGCCCGTACATGACGGCGTACAACGTGGTCCACGAGCCGCCGGAGGTGGCGGAACTCTCCGGCACCGTCCGGGAGATCGTCCAGTGGTGCCTGACGAAGGACCCGGCGGAACGTCCGGGCCCCGACGACCTGCTGACGGCGTTCCGCACGGTGCCGGAGATCGAGTGGGGCCGCCGCCCACCCCTTCCGACGGTGGCCGGGCCGCACCCGCCCTCGCCCACCGAGCAGGCCCGCCGTCCCCGGTTCCGGCCCCGTCGGCAGGCCCTGGTGGCCCTGGCGACGGTGGTCGCCCTCGTCGCGGGGACGGGCGCGTACATGGGGTGGCGGGACATGACCGCACCGGACGCCGCGGGCAGCGGCGGGCCGTCGGCCCCTGTCACCTCCCCGGCATCCCGCACGCCACAGGCACGGGTGCCGGACGCCTCCGTACTGGCGGCGAGCACGGCGTACAGCCCGGTGTACGGGGGTGATCCCGGCACCACCCACGCGTACGCCGACGCCCCCGGGCGCCGTCCGAAGGGCTGGCGGGCGTGGGCCGTCGGCACAGAGCTGAAGGGCTGTGTGTTCGTCGACGCGTCACTGGTCTGCACGGCACCGCACGACGTGACGCGGAAGGGAAGGCTCGTCCGGGTCGACGCGGCCACGGGACGCACGATCTGGTCGGTGCCGGCGGCGGTCGCGGAGGGGTGGGAGCCCGCGGTCGTCGGCGGGACGATCGCCGTCTCCACCACGGGCGGCCTGCGGGCCGTGGCCCTCTCCGACGGACACACGCTGTGGACCCGCGAGAAAGGGGACACTGTCGGCCGGCTGACCGCGTCCGGCGGAGTCTTCTACGGAGCGACGTTCGACGGGACCGTGTTCTCCGTCGACGCCGCCACCGGGGATCCGCGCTGGCGGCGCCCCGGAGTCGTCCAGGGGATCGGGTATCCCCGGGTGCGGATCTCGGGCGACCGCGTCCACGTCCTCACCATCAAGGACCCTCTCTCGGACGCGCAGACCGTCCTGAGCCTGCGCACGTCGGACGGCTCGACCGTGGCGACGACGGCACTCCGGCGACCGTGCTTCCCCTGGGGGCTGACGGTGGTTCCGCCGCGCGACGGGGGCCAGCCCCCGGCCTACTTCTGCTGGGCGATGGGCGGCAACGGGCACCTTGTACAGCGGTCCGGCCGGAAGGAAGCCGAACTGGACCTCGCGAACCGGGGAATCGCCTCGCTCACGGTCGCCGAGCGCGGCCTGTTCGGCGTGGTCGAGGCCGATCGCCCGGACCACTCGTTCGCCCAGCTGGACGGCGTCACGGGCGGCCCGCTCTGGCAGCTGCCGCTCGGCCTCGCCTGCGGGCCGACCGACGCTCCCCCGGTGGTGACAGGTCAGCGGGCCTACGTCGTGTGCGGTACCGCCGGTGTCGTCGTCGACCTCACCCGGCACACCCTGACCGCCCGCTTCGTGCTGCCCGCGGGGATGAGCGACGCGGGCAACAGCGAGGCGGGGGTGATCGTGGCGGGCGGCCTCCTCTACGTCCAGACCCTCAAGGGCTGGGCGTCCCTCGACCCGTACGCCACACCGCTGTGACCCCGCCCCCTACCCCTTCACCTTCCTCCGCGCCCGGAGCCACTCCTTGTTCATGGCGGAGATCGACGGCAGCGGGATCCCCTTCGGGCAGGCCGTCGCGCACTCCCCCGTCAGGGTGCATCCGCCGAAGCCCTCCGCGTCCATCTGGGCCACCATGTCGAGGACCCGGGTCTCGCGTTCCGGGGAGCCCTGGGGCAGCACGTTGAGGTGGTTGACCTTGGCGGAGGTGAAGAGCATCGCCGAACCGTTGGGGCAGGCCGCCACGCACGCGCCGCAGCCGATGCACTCGGCGTGCTCGAAGGCGGAGTCCGCGTCCGCCTTGGGGACGGGGGTCGCGTGCGCCTCGGGGGCCGAGCCCGTGGGGGCGGAGATGTAGCCGCCGGCCTGGATGACGCGGTCGAAGGCGGAGCGGTCGACGACCAGGTCCTTGACGACGGGGAAGGCGGAGGCCCGCCAGGGCTCGACGTCGATCGTGTCGCCGTCGTGGAACGACCGCATGTGGAGCTGGCAGGTCGTGGTCCGCTCCGGCCCGTGCGCGTCGCCGTTGATGACGAGGCTGCACGCGCCGCAGATCCCTTCGCGGCAGTCGTGGTCGAAGGCCACGGGGTCCTCGCCGCGCAGGATGAGGTCCTCGTTGAGGGTGTCGAGCATCTCCAGGAACGACATGTCGGCGGAGATCCCGTCCACGTCGTAGGTGGACATCGCGCCGGGGGTGTCGGCGTTCCGCTGGCGCCAGACGCGCAGGGTGAGCCTCATGCGTAGCTCCGCTGGGTGGGGTGGACGTACTCGAAGGTGAGGTCCTCCTTGTGGAGGACGGGGGCCGTGCCGGTGCCGCCGAACTCCCAGGCCGCCGCGTACGCGAACTCCTCGTCGTGCCGGGCGGCTTCGCCGTCGGGCGTCTGGGACTCCTCGCGGAAGTGGCCGCCGCAGGACTCGGCGCGGTGGAGCGCGTCGAGGCACATCAGCTCGGCGAGTTCCAGGTAGTCGACGATGCGGTTGGCCTTCTCCAGCGACTGGTTGAACTCCCGGCCCGTTCCGGGGACCTTGATCCGGCTCCAGAACTCCTCGCGGATCTCCGGGATGCGGGCCAGTGCGGTCCGCAGGCCCGTTTCCGTCCGGGCCATCCCGCAGTACTCCCACATGAGTTCGCCGAGTTCGCGGTGGAAGGAGTCGGGGGTGCGGTCGCCGTCGACGGCGAGGAGGAGGTTCAGCCGGTCCTCGGTCTCGGCGAGCACCTCCTTCACGGCCGGGTGGTCGTCGGTGACGGGCTCCGCGTGGGGGTGCCGGGCGAGGTAGTCGTTGATGGTGGCCGGGAGGACGAAGTAGCCGTCGGCGAGGCCCTGCATGAGGGCGGAGGCGCCGAGCCGGTTGGCCCCGTGGTCGGAGAAGTTCGCCTCGCCGATGGCGAAGAGCCCGGGGACGGTGGTCTGGAGGTCGTAGTCGACCCAGAGTCCGCCCATCGTGTAGTGGACGGCGGGGTAGATCCGCATGGGGACCTCGTACGGGTTCTCGGCGGTGATCCGCGCGTACATGTCGAAGAGGTTCCCGTACTTCTCCTCGACGGCGGCCCGGCCCATGCGGCGGATCGCGTCGGCGAAATCGAGGTAGACGCCCTGCCCGCCGGGGCCGACGCCGCGGCCCTCGTCGCAGACGTTCTTCGCGGCGCGGGAGGCGATGTCACGCGGGACGAGGTTGCCGAAGGAGGGGTAGATCCGCTCCAGGTAGTAGTCGCGCTCGTCCTCGGGGATGTCGGCCGCGGCGCGGGTGTCGCCCTTGGCCTTGGGGACCCAGATGCGGCCGTCGTTGCGGAGCGACTCGCTCATCAGGGTCAGCTTGGACTGGTGGTCGCCGGTGCGCGGGATACAGGTGGGGTGGATCTGGGTGAAGCAGGGGTTGGCGAAGTACGCGCCGCGCCGATGGGCCCGCCAGACGGCGGTGGCGTTGGAGTTCATGGCGTTCGTCGACAGGTAGAAGACGTTGCCGTAGCCGCCGCTGGCGAGGACCACCGCGTCCGCGTAGTGGGTGGAGATCTCGCCGGTGATCAGGTCGCGGGCGACGATGCCGCGGGCCCGCCCGTCGACGACGACCAGGTCGAGCATCTCCGTGCGGGCGTGCATCTCGACGTTTCCGGCGGCGATCTGCCGGGACAGCGCCTGGTAGGCGCCGAGGAGGAGCTGCTGCCCGGTCTGGCCGCGGGCGTAGAAGGTGCGGGAGACCTGGACGCCGCCGAAGGAGCGGGTGTCGAGGAGTCCGCCGTACTCGCGGGCGAAGGGGACGCCCTGGGCGACGCACTGGTCGATGATCTCGACGGAGATCTGGGCGAGCCGGTGCACATTGGACTCGCGGGCGCGGAAGTCGCCGCCCTTGACGGTGTCGTAGAAGAGACGGTGGATCGAGTCGCCGTCGTTGCGGTAGTTCTTGGCGGCGTTGATGCCGCCCTGGGCGGCGATGGAGTGGGCCCGGCGCGGGGAGTCCTGGAAGCAGAACTGGACGACGTGGTAGCCCTGTTCGGCGAGGGTGGCGCCGGCCGAGCCGCCTGCCAGGCCGGTGCCGACCACGATGATGCGGTGCTTGCGACGGTTGGCGGGGTTGACCAGCCTGGCCTGGAAGCGGCGGGTGTCCCAGCGTTCGGCGACGGGTCCTGCGGGGGCCTTGGTGTCGGTGATCGGCTCACCGGTGGCGTAGGCCGCGAATTCGGTGGAGGTCATGGATCAGCTCACCACTCCGGTCATGACGGCGACGGGGACGGAGACGAAGCCCGCGGTCAGGACGAGCGCGAGGGTGTCGGCGAGGCCTCGCAGGAGGCGCTCGCGGCGGGCGCTGCCGACGCCGAGGGTCTGGGCGGCGCTCCAGAAGCCGTGCCGGACGTGGAGGCCGACGGCGAGCATGGCGACGATGTAGATGACGTTGCCGTACCAGGTGGAGAAGGTGTCGACGACGTTCTGGTAGGGCTTGCCCTCCTCGAAACCGCCGGGGTGGACGGTGCCGGTGGTCAGGTCGAGGACGTGCCAGACGATGAAGAGGGCGAGGATGATCCCGCCCCAGCGCATGGTGCGGGTGGCGTACGAGGAGCGCTTGCGGCGGTGGACGTACGCGATGGGGCGGGCCCGCACGTCTCGGCGGCTGAGCTGGTACGCGGAGACGGCGTGGGCCACGACGGCGGCGAGGAGCACGATCCGGACGAGCCAGAGGGCCCACTCGTGGTGCAGGACGGGGGCGCCCATGACCCGCAGCCAGTGGCCGTAGGCGTTGAACTCCTCGGGGCCGAAGAAGACCTTCAGATTGCCGGCGACATGGGCGACGAGATAGCCGAGCATGAGCAGCCCGCTGACTGCCATGACCGTCTTCTTGCCGAGGGTCGACGACAGGAATCCGCGTGACGGTGTGGGGGACGGCGGGCGGCCCGCCGTCCGGTCCCTCGTGGGTGCCAGAGCCATGCTCACGACGCTAGGGCCGAAGGGCCCCAGAGGTCCAAGACATGGTCCGGCTGATCTCGATAGGCCTACCCTATGAAGGTCGCCTACCCTGGTGACCATGCAGTTCCAGCAGCTCCTCTACTTCGTCGCCGTGGCCGAGACCCGTCACTTCACCCGGGCCGCCGAACGCGTCCATGTCTCGCAGCCCTCGCTCTCCCAGCAGATCAAAGCCCTGGAACAGGAGTTGGGCGCCGAGCTGTTCAGCCGAGCCCGGGGGAACATCACGCTCACCGACGCGGGTGAGGCCCTGCTGCCGCTCGCGCGCCGGATCCTCGCCGACACGGAGACGGCCCGGATCGAGGTGCAGGAGCTGGCCCAGCTGAAGCGGGGCCGGGTACGGCTCGGCGCGACGCCGAGCCTGTGCACGGGGCTGCTGCCGGACGTCCTGCGCACTTTCCACGACCTGCACCCGGGGATCGAGCTCCTCATCGAGGAGGGCGGCTCGCACGATCTCGTACGGGAGCTGGCCCGCGGGGCCCTCGACCTGGCGCTGGTGGTGCTGCCGCTGCCGAGCCCGTCACCGGCCCTGACGACGGTGGAGCTGCTCCGGGAGGACCTGGTGGTCGTCTCCTCGGCCTCGGCCCCGGCGCCACGCCGCCCGGTACGGATCACCGACCTGCGGGACCAGCCGCTCGTGATGTTCCGGCACGGCTACGACCTGCGGGAACTGACCGTGGCGGCCTGCCGGGCCGAGGGCTTCGAGCCGGCGTTCACGGTCGAGGGCGGTGAGCTGGACGCGGTCCTCGGGTTCGTACGGGCCGGGCTCGGGCTGGCGGTCGTCCCCGCGATGGTGGCGGCGCGGGCGGGCCGGGACCTCCGCGTGACCGCCCTGGCCCGGCCGGGCCTGCGCCGGACCATCGCCCTGGCGCACCGGAGCGACGTCGCACCGCCGAGGGCGGCGCGGGAGCTCCAGCGGATGCTGCTGACCTCGCGGCGGAGCGGCCCGGACCGGGCGGCGGGCACCGGCTGAGGGGGTCGTCGCCCCGGCCCCCGCCGCTCCTCCCTCACCCCGGTCCCCCCTCCCGCACCCCCGTAAATCCGCGTGCGACAGACCGTCGGCGGCTGCGAGCATGCCTCCATGGTCCACGCTCTCGAACACCTGGTCGTCCGGCACACCCGCCGTCTCCCCTCACCCGCCGGTCCGGCCGGGGACGGGGCCGTCGCCGCGCGCAGGTTCGACGCGGCCCTGATGACCGCCGGGTTCAAGCTGTCGGGCGACCTGGTCGAGCGCCTGTCCGGGCTGGCCGGTCCCACGGTCGTCGAGACCGCCGTCCGCACCCTCGCGACCGTCCGTGAACTCGTCGGCGACCACGTGCGGCACAACGTCTACTTCGTCGACTTCCCGGACAACGTGCCGGACACGCTCGACTTCTGGAGGGCGTGCGTGGCCGAGGCGCTCGCCGACGACGGCACCCGCGCCCGCACCGTCGAGCAGCTGAGCGCCGGCGTCCTCGACCTGCTGACCCTCCCCTCGTACGGCCGCTACCGGCACACGTACGAGGAGATGCTCTCCGTCCACGACGAGCTGATCGCGGCGGCCGGCGACCGGCTGACGGTGCTGCACCTCGGCGCGGACGCGGACACCGAGGTCACCGCGCTGTATCTGGCCCTGGCCGGCAGCTCGACGCCACTCGGCGAGGAGCATCTGCGTGATCTGGCCGTGCTCGCCGAGCACTGCGCGGACGGCCCGCAGCCCGAGACGATCACGGTCCGGGAGAGCCGCGCCGTCGTCAACCACGCCCGGCTTCGGGTGGGCGCGACGCCGCTGCTCGACACCGTGACCGACGTGCTGCGGCTGGCCTGCGTCCTCGCGGACGGCGATGTCACCCTGCGCGAGCCCACCCGTTTCCGGGCGCTGTCCCGTCCCCACCGCCGCGTCCTGCTGGCGGGTCTCGACGCGGTGGTGGCCGCGTCCCCGGCGAAGCTGTCGGACGTGTCCGCGCACGCGGAGGCGTGGAAGCGCCTCGGGGAGCGCCTGCACCCCCACGAGTACCCGCACTGGCCGTACGCCGCCGAGGTGTTCGCCGTCGCACGGGGCGAGCGGAAGGCGCCGTCGTTCGACAGTCGCGTGGAGGAGCTGCTGGAACGAGGGGAGGTCGCGGGCGCTGCGGAGCTGCTGGCCGCCGCCCCGGGCCGGCTGTTCCGCGCTCTGGATCGGCTGCTGCGCATCGCGGCGGAGGGCAAGCAGCGGGAGGCGGTCCTCGCGGCCGTCGAGCGGGCCGCGCCGGAGGTGTCGAGCCGAGTCGTCCTGTCGGTGCGCGAGCACCTGCAGAACCGCGCGGGCGGGAGCGGCGGCGTGCGCAGGGTCTTCGTGAACAGGGAGGGCAAGGCGTGGGTCGCCGACGACACGCGTCCGCCGCTGGAGGACAGCGACCGCGAGCGGCTCATCGCGGTGCTCGACGCCGAGACCCGACGCCGGCTCCCCTCCTCCGGGCACCTGTTGATCGACCCGGACGTCCTGGCCGTGGCCCTGCCGTTGAGCGGACGGGCGGCCTCGGCGGGGCTCGGCGTGCTGCCGCGCGGCTCGGTCTCGCCGGTCGAGGGGGAGCTGCTGCGTTTCTTCACGTACTGGCGGGAGGCGCGGCACACGACCGACCTCGATCTGTCGGCGCTCGTCCTGGACGCGGACTACTCGACCGTGACCTGGCTGTCGTACACGGCCCTGACGGACGTCGAGGGCCGGCACTCGGGTGACATCACCGAAGCCCCGGACGGGGCTTCGGAGTTCATCGATCTGCGGCTCGGAGCGGTACGGGGCACGTTCATCGTGCCGCAGGTGCACGTCTTCTCGGGTGAGGGCTTCGACCAGGTGGCGGAGGGCTTCTTCGGCTTCATGCTGCGCGAGTCCGAGCAGCGTGGCCGGCCGTTCGAGCCGCGTACGGTGCGCATGAAGTCGGATCTGCGCGGCCCCGGCCGGGTGGCGTTGCCGCTCGCCTTCCGCCGGGACGACGAGGGCCGCTGGCACGCGCACTGGCTGCACCTGTACCTGAGGGGAACGCCGTCGGCGAACCAGGTCGAGGGGCACCGGGTGTCGATCGCGGTCCTGCTGCGAGGCCTGATGGGACGCACGTCCCTGACGGTCGGTCACCTCGTGGCGCTGATGGAGGAGTCGGGCGTGCGGACGACCCTGTGGGACGGCCGGACCGTGCCGGACGCCCCGGTCACCTACATCGGTCTGGAACGGCCGGACGGTCTCGCCCCCGGCTCGCGGGTGTTCACCCCGGAAAATCTGCGCGACCTGCTGCCCGCCTGAGTGTTACGGTCTTTCCGGGGCGAGGCCATGGAGAGGCTTCCTTCTCATACTCCAATGAAATAGCCTCTCCGCTTTCCTCCCCCGTCTCTCTTCCCGGCCTCCCCGCTTCGCGCGGGGAGGCCGGTTTCGTACGTCCGGGTCTCAGACCGCGTCCGCCAGGAGCAGCGAGTGGATGCGGTCCGGGGCGCCGGGGCGGGCGTAGTACCAGCCCTGGGCCGTGTCGCAGCCGAGGTCGCGGAGCTGGCGGGCCTGCGCCCCGGTCTCCACGCCCTCGACGGTGACGGCGAGTTCCAGGCTGTGCGCCAGGGAGACGATCCCCTCGACGATCTTGAGGTCGACCGGGTCCACCGGATGCTGCTGCATGCCCCGGGTGAAGGAGCGGTCGAGCTTGAGGACGCTCACCGGCAGCCGGCGCAGATTGGCCAGGTTCGAGTAGCCGGTGCCGAAGTCGTCGAGCGCGATGTCCACGCCCATCTCGGCGAGCTGCCGCAGCGGCTTGAGCAGGTCCTCGTCGGCGCCGATGAGCGCCGATTCGGTCACCTCCAGGCAGAGCGCGCCCGGTTCGAGCCCGGACCGTTCCAGGACGTCGACGGTGTCGGCGACCAGGCGCGGATGGTGGAGCTGCGTCGGGGAGAGGTTGACGTTGATCCGCAGCGGTCCTCCGTCGGCGTGCCGGGCCTGCCAGAAGCGGGCCTGACGCACGGCCTCCTGGAGCACCCAGCGGCCGAGCGGCACGATGAGCCCGGTGTCCTCGGCGAGCGGGATGAACCGGTCGGGGCCGAGCACTCCGTGCTGCGGATGGCACCACCGTACGAGCGCCTCGGCGCCGTGCACGCTGCCGTCGTCGAGGTGGACGAGCGGCTGGTACTCGATGAAGAACTCGCCGCGTTCCAGCGCGGTCGGCAGCGCCGTGGTGAGGCCGTGCCGGGTGATGGCGCGGGCGTCTGCCTCCGGGTCGGCGAGCTCGAAGCGGTTGCCGCCGGCGGACTTGGCCCGGTACATGGTGATGTCGGCGCTCCGCAGCACCTCGGCCGGGGTGCGTTCGCCGGCCGGGCCCTCGACGACGCCCAGGCTGCCGCGGACGGTCAGTTCGCGGCCGTCGATGCGGAGGGGGTGGCGAGGGCGGCGAGGATGCGGTCGGCGAGTTCGGTGACGTCCTGTTCGCCGGCGGCACCGGTGGTGAGGGCGACGAACTCGTCGCCGCCGAGCCGGGCCACCATCTCGCCGGCGCCGGTGACGCAGCTCTGCAGCCGGTCGGCGACCTCGACGAGGAGCCGGTCTCCGGTGGAGTGGCCGAGGCTGTCGTTGATGACCTTGAAGCCGTCGAGGTCCAGGTAGCAGAGGCCGAAGCGGGCGTTGTCGCCGGGCGCGAGGGCCTTCTCCAGGCGCTCGAAGAACAGGGTCCGGTTGGGAAGCCCCGTCAGCGCGTCGTGGGTGGCCTCGTACCGCAGGCGCAGATGGAGCAGGCGCCGCTCGGTGGTGTCTTCCATGAGGGCCAGCTGGTACTGGGGGTTGCCCTCGGCGTCGCGGAGGAGCGAGACGGTGAGGTTGGTCCAGAGAACCGTTCCGTCTCCGCGGTAGTACGGCTTCTCCACCCGGTAGTGCTCACGGTCGCCGCGGACCAGCTCGTCGTACAGCTTCCAGACGTGCGGGCCGTCCTCCGGGTGGACCCACTCGCTGACGTTCCGGCTGCGCAGCGGCCCCTCCATTCCGCCGAACATCCGGGTGAGGGTCTCGTTGACCTCCAGGACGTTGCCGTCGAGGTCGGCGATGCCGATGCCGATCGCCGCCCCGTCGAAGACCGCCCGGAAGCGGCTCTCGGTGGCGTGCAGGGCGATCTCGGCGGCGCTGCGGGCGGAGAGCGCGGAGCGCGCGATGGCCTCCTGCTCGGCCCGGGTCCGCTCGCGCAGGGCCTGGGCGTAGCCGGTGGCCATCGCGTGCTGGAGCCGGGCGCAGCGGGCCCGGAGCTCCTCGGCCGGCAGGTCCGACTCCGTACCGCAGTAGAGCACCAGGTACGAGTCCACGACCCCGAGGCTGCGGCCGAGGGCGTCCGGGTCGGTGCAGTGGGCGGCGACGAGCGCCGCGCCGGTGCGCTGGGCCGGGGCCGTGTCGAACGGCCGGGCGTGCAGCGCCTCGTTCAGGGTCCGCGCCAGCGGCAGCAGATGGACCTCGAACTCGGCACGGGTCAGCGAGGTGGCGGTCACCGGGAAGATGGCACGGCTCCAGATGGTGACGAACCGCCTGAGTCTGTCCTCCGGGCCGTCGGCTTCGGCAACGCCGCCGGACGGCTGAGACGGGACCTTCACGCCTTGCGCCCCACCCCTGCGAAACCGGAGAAGGCGTAGGGATCCTCCTCCTCGACCGGACTGTCCGGACGCCAGCCGGGCATCGGGACGAGGCCGGGCTCGATCAGTTCGGTGCCCTCGAAGAAGCGGGTGATCTCGGCACCGGAACGCATCACCAGCGGGTTGCGGATGTTCCGGTATACCCCGACGGTGCCGCCGGCCTGCTCCTCGGAGAGCGGAATGCCCTCGTACGAGGCGTGGGTGAGCACCAGGAGGCTGCCGGGCGCGAGGGCGTCGAGCAGTTCGGTGACGGCCTCGTACGGCCGGTCCTCGTCCTCCAGGAAGTGCAGGACGGCGACGAGGAGCAGCGCCACCGGCCGCTCCAGGTCGAGGAGTCGGGACACCTCGGGACTGTAGAGGATGTCGGCCGGCTTGCGCAGGTCCGCGGCGACGACGGCGGCGCCCTCGTCGCCCTCCAGGACGGCGCGGCTGTGGGCCACGGCGACCGGGTCGTGGTCGACGTAGACGACGCGGGCCGCGGGGTCGGCGGTCCGGGCGACCTCGTGCACATTGCCGAAGGTGGGTATGCCGGACCCGATGTCCAGGAACTGGGTGACGTCGTTGTCAACGGCGTGACGGACGGCGCGCCGCATGAAGGCACGGTTCGCCTGCATGATCTTGGGCAGGCCAGGCATGAACTCCATGGCCTTGCGCGCCGCTTCCCGGTCCACTTCGAAATTGTGCGAGCCGCCCAGATAGAAGTCGTACATACGGGACACGCTCGGCACCGAAATGTCGATACCAGGCGGAGCCCAGGCGGGACGCTCCATCAATGTCTCCAACAAGTCGCCATGGGGGATGCGGCCATGTGTTCGCGGCCGGTGTTCGAGGTGAGGCTACTGATCGCCCGCCGAGAGAGCGAGTAGAAACGGAAATTAGCGGTCCGTTCTTGGTCACACGCCATTGGCACGTGCTCTCGGGAACGAAGAGTTCACGCCTTCCGACTGTGCAAATTCACGTGCATATGAGTGTGCGTCGGCTCTTCGGCCGAGTGCGGCCGCCCCGCGGTGGACGCCCAGGTCCCGCCCGTACCTCGGTTGTTGCTGCCGGAGGGGTCTGGTCGCCGGTGCAGGATGCCCCCTTCTCCTTCCCCTCCGACAGGGCGACAACCGGACAGTTATCGATCCGAGGCCGGAACGGACCCGGTCCGCCGCCTTCCGGAATCCATCCGCCCGGCGATACACGGGCATTGAGCCCCGCCGAGTCTCCCCGGCCGGCTTCGAGTGAGGCGAAACGTCAAACCAGTGCGACCGAAGATCCGCTCCATCCGGCGAATCCCAGGTGTTTCCGCCCCGGCCCACCGCAGCCGTGATCAAGCTCGACGGCGTGTCTCTGTACGGATCACTCCTCGCGCGGCCGCTGGCGGCCCTCGGACTGGTGTGGCTGCTCGCCACCCCGGTGCCCGCCGCCGCGGACGCCTGCGCCCACGCCTCGACCGGCCCGGGCGGTTCCCACGTCGCGGTGGCGATCGCCGTCGACGGGCCCGTCGACGCTCGCGGTGACGGCGACTCAGGGAAGGGCAAGGGCCCCCACGGGAAGGGCCACGGCAAGGGCCACGGCAAGGGAAAGGGCAACGGGCACGGCCATCACCACCACCCGAAGCCCTGCCCCACCGAGCCGCCGCCGCCGTGCCCGTCGCCCACGCCCCAGCCGACGCCCACGCCCTCCCCCACACCGAAGCCGACGCCGACACCCGAACCGCCGTCCCCCTCCCCGTCCCCGACGCCCTCGCCCTCCCCCAAGCCGGAGCCGCCCCCGCCACCGCCCACCTCTCGTCCACCCCGGCCCGTGCCGAAGCCACCAACCGCCAGGCCGGCGCCCCGACCGGAACCGCCGGCCCCGGCGCCGCCGACCACGAGGCCGCCGGAGCCCGCGCCCGCGCCGCCTCCCCCGCCGCCGAGCCCGAGCCCGACGCCGCCGCCCACCGTGCGGCCCCGCGCCCCGGCGCCCGGCCCCGTCGCGCTGCCCCACTACCGCCGCGCCTCGCGCCCCCAGCCGAAGAACGGCACCTCGGTCGTCACCGCGACCCTCATGATCACCGCGCCCGCGGTGCTCGCGACGGCGATCCTGCGCCCCCGGTCCAAGTGACCGGCCGTCGCAACGACCCCTCTGCCCCTCTGAGTCCCGCACGAGGAATCCATGTCTGAATGGCTTGTTCTCACCCTTGCGATGGCTGCCGCGTGCGCCGTCGTCCTCACGATCGTCGTCATCAACAACCGCCGGATCCCGGAGGACGACGATCCGAGCGAGACCCCGGACGTCATCGAATACATGACGATGATGATCGGCGTGATCTACGCGATCGTCCTCGGTCTCGCCATCGCCGGTGTCTGGGAGGCCCGTGGCGCCGCCCAGGAGACCGTGCGGCAGGAGGCACAGGCGATGCACGAGATCTCGGCACGTGCCGAGGTGTACCCGCAGGCGGTCCGTGAGCGCATCCGCGCCGATGTCGACGCGTATGTCGGCTATGTGGTCAACGACGAGTGGACGTACATGGCGGAGAACGGCGAGCTGAGCGAGGAGGGCACCGCGCTCCTGGAGAAGGTGCGGCGCAGCGTCACCGACTACCGGCCCGCCGACGACTTCGAGGGACAGGCGTACCAACCGCTGGTCGACCAGGTGGCGGTGGCCGACGACGCCCGGGGGGCCCGCGGGCAGAACGCGGGGGCGACCATGCCGGGGGTGGTGTGGTTCGGCCTGATCATCGGCGCCCTGGTGACGGTCGGCCTGATCTTCACCCTGCAGATCCGCAGGACCGGGCGCGAACTGCTGCTCGCCGGACTCTTCAGCGTGCTGATCGCCTTCCTGCTGTTCCTCATCTGGGACTTCGACGCGCCGTTCGGCCGGGGCATCTCGGCCACCGCCGCGCCGTTCACCGATCTGTTTCCGCAGCTCACACCGTGAGGCGACACGGCCGGGTGGGCCACTAGGGGGACATGCATGCCCCATTCGCACGTCTGGGATCGCGGCTGTGGTAGTGCGCTTCTAGCGTTTCGGACATCGAGGTGTACGCACGGTCTTTCGCGGAAACCCCCTTTCCGCGGCTGCCCCTCGGGACCCGGAGGATTCACCATGCGCGCGATACGTGCCGCGACCACTGCCCTGCTGGGGGCGGCCGCCCTCGCCCTGGCCGCCCCCACCGCCGTCGCGGCGGACGGTGCTCCCGCACCGAACCCGCGAGCGGCACGGGCGAAGGCACCGGGCGATTTCGTCGTGTCGCCCTCGGTCGTCGCGCCGGGCGGCCGGGTGACGCTGAGCGCCCCCGGCTGCGCCAGTACGGCGACGGCCTCGGCCGGCATCTTCGACACCGTCACCATCGCACCGGGGTCGGCGGCCATCGCCACCGTGGACGCGGACGCCCGACGAGGCGCCGTGTACACGGTGTCGTTCAACTGCACGGGCGGGATCTCGGACACCACGACCCTGACGATCAGCGGCGTTCCGACCGCCACCCCGACGATCAGCTCCACCATCCTCACTCCCCCGCGCGGGGTGCAGGGCGGTCTGGGCGGTTCGGTGGGCGGCGTCGAGCCGCTCCAACTGGTCGCCGGAGGTGCACTCGTGCTCGCCGCGACCGTCGGTGGCGTGTACGTGGTGCGTCGCCGGTCCGGCGCGACCCGTCGTCACTGAGCGGCCGGTCGTGGCCGGTCCGGTGCCGGGCGTCCGTGGACGCCCGTCGCCCCCGGGTCCCGGCAGGGACTCGGGGGCGACGGGCAGGGCGGGCCGGACCGGGAGGTTCGACCGGTCAGACCCCCGCACCGGTCATACGGCGACGACGGACGATGAAGAGCCCGCCGCCGAGCGCGGCGGCGGCGACCAGGCTGCCGCCGACGGCCATCTCCGTGGAGGTGGGGGCCATCGAGCCGCCGAGACCGCCCTGGGCGCCGCGGCCCGGGAGGACCCGGAACGGCTCCGTGACCACGTTGGAGCCGCCGTTGCACCTGACGGCCAGGTTGTAGTTGCCGGGAGTGGCGTTGTTGTAGACGCGGGCGACGGCCGTGGAGACGCCGTTGCCGCCCGAGAGGGTGGCGTCCGGGAAGGCGTTGGACGTGACCGTGCCGCCACGGTTGCAGCCCCTGGCGGTGATCGTGAGCGTCGACCCGGGGTGGACCTCGAAGGGGCTGACGGTGACGTTGCTCGGGGTGTTGTTCGAGCCACCGCTGACGACGTTGCCCGGACCGTAGGTGGCGGCGGCAAGGGGGGCCGCGAGGCCGACCGCCGCGATCGCGGTGGCGGTCACCGCCAGAGTGCGTGCAGCACGCATGGTTGAACCTCCAGTGGAAGACGCCCCAAAGCGGTGCTCCGGGAGTGTCGACGAGTACGCCTTCCATGACGAACCATCACAAGTCAGAGCGAGCTGCGCATTTCGGCACTGGTCCACCTCGGTGAGGCGACACGCCCGGAATCGGACCCCCGAAGGGGGAGGAACCGCAGGTCAGGGCTGATCGAGCCGCTTATCTGACGATTACTCGGATGGGTCAGCCCCGAGTCACCCACCTGTCGGCTGCCCGTCACCCGGGGCGCGCTCCCCACTGCCCCGGGCGCGCACGGCAGGAGGGGCGTCGGCGTACCCGCGTACCCGCGCTCCGACACCCGTCCGGCGGTGGCCCCCACCCGTTCGCCCCGTCCGGCGCGACGGCCCGTCAGGTCGCCCTTACCGTTCTGACGACGCCACGAAGGGAGAACCATGCCCCCGAAGGACTTCCGCGTCCTCCAGCGCAGGAGACGCCGCCCCTGGGGCGTACTGGCCCTCGCCATGCTGTCCGGGATCGCGATGATGCGCAACGGAGTGGACGTCGCGCTCGGGCCTCCGCAGCCCGCCGCGGCGGCCCGACCGGTGGCGCGTCCCGTCGCGCCGCAGGACGCGGCGACCGAGGGCCTTGAGCCGCTGCCGTTCGCCCCCGCCTCCCGGATCAAGATCCCGGCGATCCAGGTCGCGGCCCCGATCATGGACGTGGGCCTGGACCCGGACGGCTGGGTGGCGGCCCCGCCGCCCCAGGACGCCAACCTCGCCGGCTGGTACCAGAACGGCATCTCCCCCGGCCAGCGCGGCACCGCGGTGGTCGTCGGTCACGTCGACAACGCGCAGGGCCCCGCGGTCTTCTACGGCCTGGGCTCCCTGGAGAAGGGCCAGCACATCGAGGTCGAGCGATACGACGGCCGGGTCGCGGTCTTCGAGATCTACGGACTCGAGGTGTACGCGAAGGACAACTTCCCGGGCGTGCAGGTGTACGCCGACACCGGTGAGCCCGAACTGCGGGTCATCACCTGTGGCGGCGGCTACACGCGCGCGCGTGGCTACGACGGGAACGTCGTCGTGTACGCGCGGATGGTCGGCTCCCGCTAGCGGGACACGGGGAAGGGCCCCGGCACCTGGTGGTGCCGGGGCCCTTCCCCGTTCCAGGACCCCTTCCCGTACCGGAGCCCGTTACGCGGCCGCGCCCGAGCCCACGCCCCGCCCCTGCCGCGCGGACCCGAGCGGTCAGCGCCGGGGGACGGTGATGTGGTAACCCGCGTCGAGGAGTTCGGGCAGATAGCGGCGGAGCGCGGTCACGCTCTGGGCGCGGTCGCCGCCTGCGTCGTGGGAGAGGACGACGGCGCCGGGCGCGGCGCCGTCGAGGACGCGGCGGACGATCGTGTCGGTGCCGGGCTCCTTCCAGTCCAGGGTGTCGACGGTCCAGGCGAGCGGCTCCATGCCGAGCTCGGCTCCGATCTCGAAGGAGTGGCGGTTCCAGGCCCCGTAGGGCGCGCGGTACCAGAGCGGGGCCGCCCCCAGGGTCCGTTCGACGACCTCGCTCGTGGAGCCGAGCTCGTCGCGGATGCGGGAGGGCCGCAGTTCGGGGATGAGGGGATGCGACCAGGAGTGGTTGCCGACCACGTGTCCGTCCGCGGCCATCTCGCGCAGCAGGTCCGGGTTCTCGACCGCCATCTCGCCGCAGACGAAGAACATGGCCCGGCAGTCGTAGCGGCGCAGGGTCTCCAGGATGCCCGGGGTGTAGCGGGGGTCCGGCCCGTCGTCGAAGCTGAGCACCATCGAGCGGCCGACCCCGGACAGGCTGAGGAACGGCCGCTGCCGGACCGGCGGCACCGCCCGCCGGAACGCCGGGGGCGCGTACGCGGTCATCGGCTGGAGCCGGTACGAGCTGGGGCGCAGCCGGGCGGCCTGCGCCTGCGGGCCGGCGGCGGGTCCCGCACCCCGGCGGGGCGGAGCCGGAGGCGCGGCGGTCCCGCCGGCCCGTTCGGGCGCCGCGAGCCGGTCCGCCGCGATGACTCCGACCGTGGCGGTGGCACCGAGGGCAGCGGCAAGCCGAAGCACCGCACGGCGACCATGGGGCATCTGATCCTTTTTCATGACTAATGGTTCATACGGATGAGGCCCGGCGCGGCTCATCGACACCGGCCGTCCGGTCGAAAGCACCCGATGAGCCGATAATCTCGAAGGGTGAGCGAACAGCAGCCCGGTCGGTTCGAACGCGGTACCGACGGTCCGAAAGTGATCATGGCGGGAGTCGACGGATCCGACTCCTCGCTGCGCGCGGCGGCGTACGCGGCCGGGCTCGCGCGGCGGCAGAACGCCCTGCTCGCGCTCGTCTACGTGCAGCCGGTGATCGCGGCGGGGGCCGCCATGGGCGCGCCGATGGCGGGGACCACCGAGGAGATCGCCCAGGAGCTTGTCGCGGAGATCCGTGCGTCGGCGGAGCGCGTGAAGGACCTCTGGCGGATGCGGTGGGAGTTCCACACCTTCCGGGGCGACGCCTACGCGGGCCTGGTCCGGGCGGCGGAGGAGCTGACGGCGGACGCCGTGGTGGTGGGCGCCTCCGAGTCGGCCGGACACCGGTTCGTGGGCTCCGTGGCCGTGCGGCTCGTGAAGGCGGGCCGCTGGCCGGTCACCGTCGTACCGTGACCGACCGGCCGCTGCGGTGCCCCGGCTTCACGCCGCGACCCGCCGGCCGCTGCGTACCCGGGCTGCACGCCGCGACCGGCCGGTCGTTGCGGTGACGGGGCCGCGACCGGCCCGGGTGGCCGGTGGCGGTCTACCTGCCCATCACCAGGCCGTCCGCGGCCGCGCCGCGGCTGAGCACCACGCGCCGGACGGTGTCCCGGATCTCGGTGTGGCGTGGGTCGGAACCGTCGGCGGCGCCGAGGTTGACCACCCGGCCGCGTCCGGTGTCGAACCACTGGGGGACGAACTCGGCCTTGGTGACCTCCCAGCGCCCGCCGGGGGTCCTGGGCGGGCCGAAGGTGAAGCGGCCGATGGTGCCCTGGTTGCCGCGGGGGTCGTAGGCGCCCTCGTGGTTGATCATGTCCCCGGCGATCTGGTCACCCATCCCGTAGACGATCCAGGTGCCGTTGACCTTCTCGTACGCCTGCGGGACATGGGCGTGCGTTCCGATGATCAGGTCGATGTCGGGGCGGCCGCCGCTCTGTGAGGCGGTGAGCGCCCGGCCGAGCGTGAGCTGCCGCTCGTCGGGTTCGGTCTGCCACTCGCTGCCCCAGTGGGCGCTGACCACGACCACGTCGGCGCCGGCCGCGCGGGCGGCGCGGGCGTCGGCGATCACCTTCTGTTCGTCGAGTGTCCGCACCGCCCACGGCTGTCCCTCCGGCATCGGATAGCCGTTGGTGCCGTACGTGTAGGCCAGCTGGGCCACGGTGGCGCCGCCCGCCGTGAGCAGCGTGGGCTTCGCCGCCTCCTCGGCCGTACGCGCCGAGCCGGCATGGCGGACACCGGCCCGGTCCAGCGCGTCGAGGGTGCGGGCGAGGCCCGCCGCCCCGTCGTCGAGGGTGTGGTTGGAGGCGGTGGAGCACGAGTCGTAGCCGGTGGTCTTGAGCGCGGCCGCGACCTCGGGCGGCGATGTGAAGGCGGGGTAGCCGGTGTAGGGCCCGCCGTCCTCCCCGTACACGGTCTCCATGTGACAGATGGCCAGGTCGGCGCGGGAGACGACCGACTTCACCCCGGAGAGCATCGGCGTGAAGTCGTAGCCGCCCCCGACCGCGTCCTGAGCCGCGCGGCGGATGATCGAGTCGTGCGGGAGGACGTCTCCGGAGGCCACGAGGGTGAACCCGGCGGGCGCGGACGCCCCGCCGGGCGCGGCGGAGGGGGCGGCGGGCTGCGGGGATCCCGGTCGCCCGCTCGTGACCTCGGGGCTGCGAGCTCCCCCGGCCGGACCGCTCCCGTCGCTGCATCCGGTCGCCGCGAGCAGGAGGGCGGCGAGCGCCACCACGCCCGCGGGTCTGGCGCGTGAGGTCATGTCGGCACTCCGCCCAATTCGTAGGATGAACATCCGTTCATACGAATTGATCTCGCAGTAAAGCCGCAGTCAAGGGTCAAGGCCGCAGAACCTCCGGAACCCCGCTGAAACGGACGCAGTGACTCCGGTCGACCGCCTCGTGACCGCTCGCCGTACCATTCGCCGCTCGGTGCGACCGTTCGTCGCAGACCGTTGTCCGTTCCCTGTCCCTCGTCGTCCGAATGGGTTCCGATACGCCCCGGACGACGAGCCGCAGGAGAGGCGGGGAGCATGACAACGGCGACCACCGACGAACGGACCCTCGAGGAGCTGCAGCGGGACCACGGCCCCGCACTCCTCTCCTTCCTGCTCGGCCTCACCTACGGGGACCGCCAGCGGGCCGAGGACCTCGCCCAGGAGACCCTGGTACGGGCCTGGCTCCACCCCGAGGCCTTCGACGGCCCCTACGAGTCGATGCGCCCCTGGCTCTTCACCGTGGCCCGCCGCCTCGCCATCGACGCCCGGCGCTCACGCCTCGCCAGGCCCGCCGAGATCGGGGACGGCGTCCTCGCGGTGACCCCCGACCCCGACGACGCCACCGCCTCGGCCGAGGCCGCGCTCGACGTACGGGCGGCCGTCCGCGAACTGAGCCCCGAGCACCGGGCGGTCCTGGTCCGGATCTACTTCCACGGCCTGACCGTCAACGAGGCCGCCGTCGACCTCGGGATCCCGGCCGGAACCGTCAAGTCCCGCTCCCACTACGCACTGCGGCAGCTGGGCCGCTCGCTGCCCGGCTACCGGCCGCACCGCGCGGCCGTTGCCCGGCCCCGCGTCACGGCCTCACAATGACGCCGTGACGCTGACACTCGCCGCCGCAGAAAAGATCCTCGCCGACAACTTCGCGCCCTGGGTGCTCGATCTCGGGCTCACCGTCGCATCGGTCGACGGCCAGGAGGCCGTGCTCCGGCTCCCGTGGTCGGACCGGCTCGCCCGGGAGGGCGGGGGCCTGTCCGGGCAAGCCCTGATGGCCGCCGCCGACACGGCGACCGTGATCGCGGTCGCCGCGGCCCGGGACGGCTTCGTGCCCATGACCACCGTCCAGCAGTCGATCAGTTTCCAGCGGGCGGTCGTCGGCGCCGACGTCCTGGTACGGGCCCGGCTCACCAAGGCGGGAAAGCGGATGGCCTTCGCCGACATCACCATGACGGCCGAGGGCACGGAGGAGACCGCGGCCCACGCGACCGCGGTGTACGCGCTCCTCGGCTGATTCGCCACTCCCCGGCCGCCACCCCGGCGGCCGGCGGAGCGGGTGCCTCCGCAGCTGCCGCCGACGTGGGCTCAGGCGCTGCCGGAGACACCTCCTCCGCCCCGTGCACCACCCGGGACATCAGAAACCCCACCGGCACCGATCCGGCCGGGAAACGTATCCGAAACCACACGGGCGAGTTGAGCAAAGCGGGACACGCGGGCGCCCTCCACGGAGGAAGCTCTCCCCGGGTCCCACACGTCCGGGTCCCCGATGTCCGGGAGAAGGTGGGAGCGTTGCGCCCCGAGAGCACGAACGGCGCCGGCGGCACGAGTGGCGGCGAACTCGCCGTCCCGATGGCCTGGCTGTGCGCCGAGTACCTGGCCGACGAGGTGCTGCGGGCCGCCGCCCTCGTGGCACCCGGCTCACTGGAGTACCGGGCGGGCCTCCAGGCGCTCGCCCTCACCGTCCACCTCTCGGAGGAGCCGGACGGACCGGTGGGCGGCCGGCCCGCGGGCCGCGTCGACGAATGGCTGCGGCACACGGCGTACGACCGGCCCTGGCCGCCCTGGGTCGAGGAGCGGCTCGCGGCGCGCCGCGCGGCCGGCGGCGACGGCCCCGACCTCGCGCTCGCGGAGACCGCGTGGCGCGGTCTGCGCGACACGTGGGTCCGCGCCGCCGACCTCGACGGCCGGACGGACGACGAGTCCGGCTGCGCGGTCGACGAGGAGGAGCAGATCTGGCTGCCCGCCTGGAAGCTGGGCCTGCCGCTCGCCCATCTCTCGCTGCACCTGCGCTGACCCGGCCCCCTGCCCGGTCCCTACCCGGCCGTCCCCGGTCAGGGTGACGAACGGTGCACGCCCTGACGGTACTTGGGGATCCGTACCGTCACCTTCATCCCCGCGCCGACCCCCGTCTCGATGACGAGGCCGTACTCCGCCCCGTACACCTGGCGCAGCCGCTCGTCCACGTTGGAGAGGCCGATGCCGGAGCCCGCGGGGTGCTCCCCCCGCAGGACAGCCCGGAGCAGCTCCGGGTCCATGCCGATGCCGTCGTCCTCGACGGTCACCACGGCCTCCGCCCCCGCGTCGCGGGCGGCGATCGTGACCCGGCAGCCCCGCTCCCGGTCCTCCAGTCCGTGCTTCACGGCGTTCTCCACGAGGGGCTGGAGGCACAGGAAGGGCAGGGTGACCGGGAGGACCTCGGGGGCGATCTGCAGCGTCACCTTCAGCCGGTCCCCGAAGCGCGCCCCGGCGAGCGCCAAGTACTGCTCGATGGACCGCAGTTCGTCGGCGAGCTGGGCGAACTCGCCGTGCCTGCGGAAGGAGTATCGGGTGAAGTCGGCGAATTCGAGGAGGAGTTCGCGCGCCTGCTCCGGGTCGGTGCGCACGAACGAGGCGATGGCGGCGAGGGAGTTGAAGATGAAGTGCGGGGAGATCTGCGCGCGCAGCGCCCGGATCTCGGCCTCCACGATGCGGGTGCGCGAGCGGTCGAGTTCGGCGAGCTCCAGCTGTACGGAGGCCCAGCGGGCCACCTCGGTCGCGGCCCGCACCAGGACGGCCGACTCCCGCGAGCCGTAGGCGACGAGCGCGCCGAGGACACCGTCCTCGCCGGTGAGCGGGGCGATCACCGCCCAGCGCAGCGGGCAGGCGGGGTCGGCGCAGTCCGTGTGCACGGACCGGCTGCGGCCGGTCTCCAGGGTCTCGGCGGCCTGTTCCGGGACGTGCGCCCGGTGATGGTCCTCGCCCGGTCCGTCCCAGGCCAGGACGGCGCCCCGGTCGGTGAGACAGAGCGCCTCGGTGCCGAGCAGCGAGCGGAGGGTGCCGGCCGCCCTGCGCGCGGTCTCCTCGGTGAGCCCGGCGCGGAGCGGCGGCGCGGCGAGTGAGGCGGTGTGCAGGGTGTGGAAGGTGGCCCGTTCGACGGGTGTGCCGAGGTCGGGATCGGCAGAGCGGCCACCGCGCCGGGCGGCGAGCCGCCCGAGGACGAAGCCCGCGGCGAGCAGCACGGCTCCGGCGGCGGCCGCGGCGGCGAGGGCGATGCCGCTCATCGGCGGACCTCGTGGGCGGGTCCGGGGACGGTGCCGATGATCTCCTCCGGCAGATGAAGGCGGGCGAGGAGCGCCGGAGTGCCGGACGGGACGCGGCGGGGTGTGGCCAGCGAGACCAGGACCATGGTGAGGAAGCCGAGCGGGACCGACCAGACCGCCGGCCAGGCCATCAGGGTGTGCGGCCAGCCCTCGGGGGCGAGCCCCGCCCGGGTCGCCATCACGGCCGCGAGCGCCGAGCCGCCGCCCAGCAGCAGCCCGGCCGTCGCGCCGGGCGGGGTGAGGCGCCGCCACCAGATGCCGAGGACGAGCAGCGGGCAGAAGGAGGAGGCGGAGACGGCGAACGCGAGGCCGACGGCGTCGGCGACCGGCACCTTCGAGGCGAACACCCCCACGGCTAGCGGTACGGCGGTGGCGAGCAGGGTCGCGAGACGGAAGTGCCGTACGCCCCGGGAGGGCAGCACGTCCTGGGTGAGGACTCCGGCGACGGACATGGTGAGCCCCGAGGCGGTGGAGAGGAAGGCGGCGAAGGCGCCGCCCGCGAGGAGCGCGCCGAGGAGGTCGCCGAGCAGCCCGCCCAGGATGCGGTCGGGCAGCACGAGCACGGCGGCGTCGGCGGAGCCGGTGAGGGCGAGCTCGGGGGCGTAGATCCGGCCGAGGGCGCCGTAGAGCGGTGGCAGCAGGTAGAAGGCGCCGACGAGTCCGAGCACGACGAGGGTGGTGCGGCGGGCCGCCCGGCCGTTCGGGCTGGTGTAGAAGCGGACGGCGACGTGCGGCAGGCCCATGGTGCCGAGGAAGGTCGCGAGGATCAGCCCGTACGTGGCGTACAGCTGGTGTCCGTCGCGGCCGCCGGCCAGCGGCTGGGACCAGCCGAGCGGGTCGGTGCCGCTGGCGACCCTCTCGGGCAGTGCCGCTCCCGGGGCGAAGGCGAGGGTCGTGCCGCCGAGGACGTGATGGGTGCCGGGGGCGAGGGTCACGGTCCGCTTCTCGTACGGGACCGAGTCGACGCTGCCGGTGACCGTGAGGGTGAGCGGGGCGTCGAGCCCGATCCGTACCGTGTCGGCGACCTTGACGACGGTGTGACCGCGCAGCACGGCGGGGGCGTCGAAGCGGGCCCTGGGCGCCCCGTCGCCGTACCAGGCGGCGAGCAGGAAGAGGACGGGGACGAGCAGGGCGGTCAGCTTCAGCCAGTACTGGAAGGCCTGCACGAACGTGATGCTGCGCATGCCGCCCGCGGCGACCGTCCCGGTGACGACGAGGGCGACGAGCAGTCCTCCGACCCAGTCGGGGGCGCCGGTGAGGATCTCCAGGGTGAGCCCGGCGCCCTGGAGCTGGGGCAGCAGATAGAGCCAGCCGATGCCGACGACGAAGAGGCTGGCGAGACGGCGCACCTGTGGGGATTCGAGGCGGGCCTCGGCGAAGTCGGAGAGGGTGTACGCGCCGGAGCGGCGCAGCGGGGCGGCGACGAGGACCAGCAGCACGAGGTAGCCGGCGGTGTAGCCGACCGGGTACCAGAGCATCGCGGGGCCCTGGACGAGGACGAGCCCGGCGATGCCGAGGAAGGAGGCCGCGGAGAGGTACTCGCCGCTGATGGCGGCGGCGTTGAGGCCGGGCCGGACGGTGCGCGAGGCCACGTAGAAGTCGGAGGTCGTCCGGGAGATCCGCAGGCCGAGCGCCCCGATGAGGACGGTGGCGAGGACGACGGCGGTGACGGCCGCGACGGCGTAGGTCTGGTTCACGCGGCGCCCGCGTGCGGATCGCTCGTACGGGTCCTGTGTCTCGGGGTCCGGTGCTTCCGGGGCTCGTTCATGGGGCGCGTCTCAGCGTTCGACGAGGCCGGTGAAGTCGCGCTCGTTGCGTTCGGCGCGCCGGACGTACCAGTGGGCTGTCCCCCAGACGACGGGGTACACCCCGACACCGAGGGCGAGCCAGACGAAGGCCTCGGGGGCGGGCAGGGCGAGGAGCAGCGGCAGCGAGCCGACGAGCAGCGCGAGCGCGCCCAGGGCGGTGAGGGCGGCGCGCAGCTGGCTGCGCATCAGGGAGCGGACGTAGGTGTGGCCGAGGGTGGTCTGCTCGTCGATCTCGGAGCGCGCCGGCGGATGGACGGCGTGGCGCCGGGCGGGGCCCGGCACGGTCGTCCGGGCGCCGTGGGCGGAGGCGTACGTGACGGTCTCGCGGCGGGGTCGGCGCTGGGGGTCCCCTCGGCCGGGGGCCGGGGGAGGGTGCTGCTCGGACATCGTCGTCCGCTTCGGTCGGAAGGAGCGGCCGTCGGGCCCGGGTCGCGTGGAGTCTACGCAGGTGGGAGCGCCTGCGGTAGGGGGCGGCGCGGGTGGGCTCAGCCTCCGGCGCGGCGCATCAACAGGTCGCGCAGGGGGCGGGCGTGCCGCCGGCTGACCGCCAGGTCGGTGTCGCCGACCCGTACCGAGGTGGCGCCGGCGTCGAGGCGGAGCTCGTCGATCCGGGCGAGCGCCACGAGATGGCTGCGGTGGATGCGGACGAAGCCCCGGGCCGCCCAGCGCTCCTCCAGGGTGGAGAGCGGGATGCGGACGAGGTGGCTGCCGTGATCGGTGTGGAGGCGGGCGTAGTCGCCGTGGGCCTCGACGTACACGATGTCGTCGACGGAGACGAACCGGGTGATCCCGCCGAGCTCGACGGGGATCTGCTCGGGCACGGAGGCCGCGGTGGGCCCCGTCGGGGCGGGGGCGGAGGTGGCGTGCACGAGGTCGTGCACGCGGCGGACGGCCTCGGCGAGGCGCTCGCGGCGGACGGGCTTGAGGACGTAGTCGACCGCCTTCAGGTCGAAGGCCTGGAGCGCGAAACCCTCGTGGGCGGTGACGAAGACGACGAGCGGCGGGCGGGCGAAGCCGGCGAGCAGACGGGCCACGTCGAGTCCGGTGAGGCCGGGCATGTGGATGTCGAGGAAGACGACGTCGACGGCGTCGTCGCCGTCCGGTCCGGCATCCAGGGCACGCCCGATCCTGCGGAGGGCGGCGGTGGCGTCCCCCGCGCCCTCGGCGGAGCGCACACGGGGGTCGGCGCGCAGCAGGTAGAGCAGTTCCCCGAGGGCGGGTTCCTCGTCGTCGACGGCCAGTACGCGCAGCATGCGGCGGAGTGTAACGGGCGGCCGGGGGCGGCTCCGCGGCGTCGGGCTACTTGAGGAACCTGGACAGGCGGCGGTCGGCGAGCGGCTTGCCGCCGGTCTGACAGGTGGGGCAGTACTGGAGGGAGGAGTCGCTGAAGGAGACCTCGCGAATGGTGTCCCCGCACACGGGGCAGGGCTCGCCGGTGCGGCCGTGGACGCGCAGGCCGCTCTTCTTCTCGGCCTTGAGCTTGCCCGCGGCGAGGCCGTGGGAGCGTTCGACGGCCTCGTGGAGGGTGGTCCTCATCGCCGTGTAGAGGGCGGCCGTCTCGTCCGGGGTGAGGTTCTGTGTGGGCTTGAAGGGGGACGTCTTCGCGGCGTGGAGGATCTCGTCGCTGTACGCGTTGCCGATGCCGGCGATGAGGCTCTGGTCGCGCAGGGCGCCCTTGATCTGGCGCCGTTCGCCGGAGAGCAGCGCGGCGAACTCCTCGGGGCCGAAGTCCTCGGCGAGCGGGTCGGGTCCGAGCCGCGCGACGCCCGGCACCTCCTGCGGGTCGTGCACCACGTACACGGCGAGGCGCTTCGTGGTGCCCGCCTCGGTGAGGTCGAAGCCGTCGCCGCCGGTGAGCGCGGTCCTCAGTGCCAGCGGGCCCTTGCCGGGCTTGGGCGGTCCCGAGGGCAGCGGGTCCTGCCAGCGGAGCCAGCCCGCGCGGGCGAGATGGAACAGGAGGTGCAGCTCGCCGGCGGGTCCCGCGGCGGTGAGGTCGAGAAACTTCCCGTGCCGTCCGACCGCGGTGACCTCGGCGCCCTCGACGGCGCTCAGGGGCGGGTCGTACGTCTTGAGGACGCTGATCGCGACGGGCAGCACGCGGGCGATCTCCTTGCCCACCAGGTGCGTGTCGAGGAACGCGCGGAGCGCTTCCACCTCGGGGAGTTCGGGCATGGTTCCACCCTGCCGCACGGGTGGCGGGGTCGCGCGCCGGACACCCTCGGGGGCGTGCCCACCGGGGGCCGGACGGGGGTGCGTCGTGTCCCCCGCGGACCGGACGGGGTTTCCGGGGCACGCTCCGTACCGCGTGAGCCCCGGGGTTACGGCGTGTCCGGCGGGTCCAGGAGGTCGAGTTCGGCCGTGAGGGCATCGGCCAGCGCGTCGAGGTCGGGGACGGCCTCGCCGTCGGCGACGAGGCCGATGTGCACCTGGCCGCCGTACGGGGACATGGCGACGGCGAGCGACTGGCCGCGGGCCAGCGGGGCCATGGGGAAGAGCGCGCGCAGCGGCGCCCCGCCGAGGGAGAGCGCGGAGCGGGGCAGCGGCACCTGGGTGACCAGGAGGTCGAAGAGGAGCCGGGCGGCGCCGGAGGCGAACGGGGCGCCGAAGCGGTGGGCGAGCGGCGGCAGTTGGTCGGCGAGGAGCGCGACGGCTCCGGCGCCCCTGAGGGGGCCTGCGGCCTTGTTGCGGTCCATGGCGCCCCGGACGGCGGCCAGCCTGGCCGCCGGGTCGGCCTCGGTGACGGGCAGGTCGAGGAGGTAGCCGGAGAGGCTGTTGCCGGGGCCGGGCGGGGTACCGGGCCGGCGCCGGGAGACGGGGACGAGGGCCCGGAGGTCGGCTCCGGGGAGGGGCAGCCCGCGCCCGTCGATCCAGCGGCGGAGGGCCCCGGCGACCAGGGCGAGGAGGACGTCGTTGGCGGTGCCGCCGGTGACGCGGCGGATCCGGTGGACTCGTTCCAGGGGCAGCGAGGCGGTGGCGATCCGGCGGGTGCCGCTGGACTCGGCGGCGAGGGCGGCGGTGGGCCGTCCGTCGAGACGGCTGGCGCGGACGACGGAGGCGCCGACCTCGACGGCCCGGCCGAGGTCGCCGAGCCGGTCGCGGGCCATGCCGAGAAGCCGTCCGGGCCCGGGGAGCCAGGAGCGCGGGGGTACGGGCCGGGCGCGTCCCGCGGTGCGGCGGCCCGCGGCGATCTCGTCGAAGATCCCGGCGCCGATGGCGACCGCGCGCATGCCGTCGGCGAGGGCGTGGTGGAGCTTCACGAGGACGGCGAAGGAACCGTCGGGTGCGCCGCTGAGCAGGTACATCTCCCAGGGCGGCAGACCGCGGGCGACGGGCCGTTCCATGAGTTCGGCGGCGAGGCGGGCGGCCTCGGCGGGGAAGTCGGCGCCGGGGAGGGCGATCTCGTGGACGTGCCGGCTCACGTCGAAGTCGGGGTCGGCGCTCCAGGCGGCCCCTCCGACGGGGATCAGGACGTCGCGGACGCGCATCCGGAGCCGGGGGACGGCCGCGGCGCGGCGGGCGAGCAGGCCGAGGACGTCGGGCGGCTCCTGGCCGCTGTCCGTGGGGGCGGGGCCGAAGTGGACCAGCGCCCCGAGGTGCAGGGGGTGCGCGGTGGATTCCAGGTGCCAGAAGGCCAGGTCTAGCGGTGCCAGTAGCTCGCTGCTCACGGGTGTCCTCACATACGGGCGGCACGGAGAGCCGGGAGCACGAAGTCAATCGCGTACCGACAGTTACGGTCAAGGACGATCGATGCACGCTCTGTCAGCAGTCTCGCCCTTCTGTCAACAGTCGCACCTCTCTGTGACGGGCTCAGTTCTGCACGGTGAATTCGCACCACACGCACTTGCCGCTCCCCCGCGACTCCACTCCCCAGACGTCGGAGAGCTGGTCGACGAGCAGCAGTCCGCGCCCGGAGACGCCCGCCTCTCCCGCCTCCCGGCGCCGGGGCAGCGCGCTGGAGCGGTCCTCGACCTCCACCCGGAGCCGCCGTTCGGTCCCGCCGAGGATCCGCAGGGTGACGATGGCCCCGCCGTCGGTGTGCATCAGCGCGTTGGTCATCAGCTCGTCGGCGACGAGCTCGATCTCGTCGGCCCGTTCCTCCGCGCCCCAGGCCCGGACGGCGGCCCTGATCATGTGCCGGGCCGAGCTCAGCGCCTCGGGGTCGTTCTGGGCCACGTGCTGCTGGAACCGGCCCGCTCCGTGAGCGGCGGCCGCGGCCTGGCGGCGCAGGAGCAGGATCGCGACGTCGTCCTCACCACCCCGGTCGGCGACCACGTCGCACAGGTGGTCGGCGAGTTCCTGGAGGTCGGCGGGGCCGCGCCGGACGAGGGAGGAGAGCCACTGGAGGCCTTCGTCGAGGTCGGATCCGGGCTTCTCCACGAGACCGTCGGTGTAGAGCATCAGCGTCTGCCCGGGGTCCAGCTCCAGCGTCGTCACCGGATAGTCGAGCCGGCCGAACTCGGCGGAGAGCCCGAGCGGCAGTCCGCCCTCCACGGGGATCCGGCGGCAGCGGCCGTCCATCTCCCGGATCAGCGGATCGACGTGGCCGGCGCGCACCACCTGGACGACCCCGGTGCCGAGGTCGACCTCCGCGTACGTGCAGGTGGCGAAGCGTTCGGTGTCGAGCTCGTGCAGGAAGACGGAGGCGCGGGCCATCACCGTCGCCGGGGTGTGCCCCTCGGCGGCGTACGCGCGCAGCACGATCCGCAGCTGGCCCATGACGGCCGCCGCGTGGGTGTCGTGGCCCTGTACGTCCCCGATGACGGCGCCGACCCGCCCACCGGGGAGCGCGATGATGTCGTACCAGTCGCCGCCGATGTCCCGGCCGAGGCGCGCCGAACGGTAGCGGACGGCCGTCTGGGCGCCCGGCACGTCGGGGATCCGGCGGGGCAGCATCGCCTGCTGGAGCCCCTCGGCGAGGTCGTGCTCCTGCTCGTACAGCATGGCCCGCTGGAGGCTCTGGGCGATGCTGCTGCCGAGGGCGACGAGGAGGGTCCGCTCGTCCTCGCTGAAGCCGGTCTTGTCGCTGTAGAGGAGCCCGAGCGCGCCGATGGGCCGGGCCTGGGCGATGAGCGGCAGATAGACGGCGGCGGTGATGCCGAGTCCGCTGATGTGCGGCCAGAGCACCGGGAAGGAGTCGGCGAAGTCCCGGGGCGACTCGATGAACCGCGGCCGCAGGGTGCGGATCACCTCGCTCATCGGGTACGGCTCGTCCACCCGGGTGAATCGGGTGCCCGGCACGAAGGCACCGTCGGGGCCCTCGGCGACCAGATGGATGCGGCCTGCGTCGAGGAGGCCCATGACGAGGCTCGCGGCGCCGAAGTGTTCCAGCGCGTGGGAGTCGTTGAGCAGGTCGATGACGTCCTGCACGGTCCGCGCGTAGGCGAGGGCGGCCGTGGTGCCCTCGACGACCCCGGCGCGCCGGCGCCGCCCCTCGTCCAGGCCGAGCCGGGCGGCGGACTCGCTGAGTTCATGGGTGGCGTCCCGGACGACGCCGACGATACGGACCGGGCGGCCGGTGTCGTCGCGGTGGACGATTCCCTGGGTGTGGGTCCACTGGTGCCCTCCGTCGCGGCGGCGGATGCGGAAGTACGCTCCGTACTCCGCGCTGCCGTCCTTGAGCGCCTGCGCGACCAGGGTGTCGAGGCGGCGGGCCTCGTCCGGCAGGACCCGCGAGCCGAGCGACTCGGGGCGGTCGTCGTAGTCCGCACGGTCCAGGTCGAAGACGTCGAGAGCGGCCTCGTCCATGATCATCGTGCCGTCGGCGAGATCCCAGTCGAAACCGCCCATCCGGAAGGCCGTACCGAACGCGGCCAGGATCCGCGCCGTCCCTGCGCCCTTTCCCTCCAGGACGCGGCTGAGCCGCTCGACCGCATCCCCGCCCCCGTTGCCCGCGTTCATGGGGCCACGCTAGGCGCAGCTCCGCCCGTGCGCACCATGAAGATCCGTTTCATCCCTCGAAGGTCTCGGGCTGATCCGGGACCGGGTCGGCGGGGAAGAGCTCCTCGGGCGGCAGTTCGCCGTCCGGGACGGTCTGCTCGCCCGGGGGGACCGCGTACGGGTCGGCGGGGTCCGGCTGCGGGCGGGGGTCCGTGTCGGGCACGGGGTACGGCTCGGGATCGGTCGGGCTCGGGTCGTTGCCGGTGCCACCGGTCCCGGAGGCGTCGGGCAGCGGGTTCTCCGGGGCCGGGGGGACCGGGGCGGGCGCCCGGGAGGGGGTGTCCGGGGTGGCGGGGTCGGGTGAGGCGCCGTCGGGTGTCGCGTCGGCGAGGGCACACGCGTCCGGGTCGCAGCCGGGTTCCACGGCGGGTTTGCGGTCCTCGGCGCCGTCGCTGCCGGTGGCGCGCTCGATCCAGCTGCGGTCGGCGGTGTTGACGATGACCAGGCTGGTGACCACGGTGGTGGTCGGCCGGACGACGATCACCCGCTCGGGGTCGAAGCCGTCCCAGGGCTCGCCCTGGTGGACGCCGTCCCGGACCGCTGCCGGGGTGCGGAGGGGGTTGCCGCAGGCGCAGCGGACGCGCGGGGAGCCGTACTGGTCGACGAGGACCGCCGTGCCGGTCTGGAGGACGGACTGGAAGGCGTTGGCCCTGCCCTCGCGGTAGCCGTGGTTGGTGACCCGGGTGTCCGAGCGCAGGACGACCGGGGTCAGCCCGCGCAGCCAGTCGGGGACGTTGGCCTCGGGGATGCCGGCGGCCTCGGCGAAGGCGCGGGTCTTGTCCCGGTCGGCGGAGAGGAACGCGACCTGCCGCTCGACGTCGCAGCTGCCCTCCGCGCGCGTGCCGCCGTAGAGGCCGGGGGTGGAGCCGGTGACCTCACGGACCTGCGCGCCCCCGGTGTCCGGGTTCCGGGCCGGGGACGACCCCTGCGAGGTGGCCCTGGCCGACGACTCGGTGAAGGGGTCGGGGCCCTGGGCGGCGTGCGGCTGGAGGAGGACGTCCTGCGTCGAACCGGCCGCGGCGGGCTGGGCGCCGCCCCGGGATCCCTCCCAGACGGAGGTGCACCCGGCGAGGAGGAGCGACGCGGTGAGCGCCGCGAGGGCGGAACGGGTCACGGCGGCGCGGGGCGTCACGCGAGGAACGGTCGGGTCGGGAGCCGTCGGATCGTGAGCGGTCGGGTGGGTCGCGCCGGGAGCGGTGGGGGTTCGCCGCGTCCGGTCGAAGGGTGAGCGCACCTGGTTCTCCCGCTTTCTCTCCCCCGGGCCACGGCGCCCGGTTCCGGCCAGTCCTTCATGTCTGTCGCAGTGCGCCGGGCCCCGCAAGCGGAGGGCGGCCGACCGTGTCGACCCCTGCACTTGAACGCGTTCAAGAAAGGCTCTACGCTCGAACTCGCCAGTTGAACACGTTCAAGTGGGGGGGATGCGCGATGACCGCACTGTCGGTCCTGGTGGGAACGGTCGTCACGATCGGCATGTTCTGGGTGGTCCCGACGGGGCTCGCACTCCTCGACGGCCCCCGACCACCCGGATGGGATCCGCTCCGACGGGCCTGGCCGCTGTTCGCCGCCCCCGGCGCGCTCGCCCTGTGGCTGCCCCGCTCCGGACTCTCGACCGCGCTCGCCGCCGTCTACGCCCTCGCCACGCTGGCCCTCGCGCTCCAGGCCCCCGCCCGGCTGCTCCTGACCCGGTCCCTCGTGCCGGGCGAGGTCGCGGTCCTCACCGCCCTGGTCGCGCCGTCCGTCGCCGGCCTCGCGCTGGTCGCGGAACGGGCCTCGTACCCGCTCTTCGGCTTCGACCTGGACATCCTGGCGCTGACCGTCCCGCACTTCCACTTCGCGGGCTTCGCCGCAGCCCTCGTCGCCGGTCTCCTCTGCCGCGTCTGCGACGGCCCCACCGGCCGTTTCGCCGCGCTCAGCGTCCCCGCGGGCACCCTGCTCGTCCTGCTCGGCTACTTCGTCGACGACTGGGCCGAGCTGCTCGGCGCCGTCGTCCTGACGGCCGGCATGACGGCGGTCGCGGTCCTGACCCTGCGCGAGCGCCGCGCCCTTGCCGCCGACCGCCTCACCCGGGGGCTGCTCGCGCTCTCCGCCCTGGTCCTCTTCGTCACCATGCTGCTCGCGCTGAGCTGGGCCCTGGGCGAGGCGACCGGCCTTCCGCACCTCGATCTCACCTGGACGGCCGCGACCCACGGCCTGGGCAACGCCCTGGGCTTCGCGGTCTGCGCGCTGCTCGCCCACCGTCGCCTCGGCTCGGACCACCCGCAGGCGGCGCACCTCTCGACTCCCCCGGTTCCCACCAACCCCACCCGCCCCACGGCTCACCCGCGAACGGAGCTTCCGGCATGACCCGCCTCATGAGCAGCCTGTCCCGGCCAGACCGCCCCCGCCCGACCCTGAGCTACCGCGAGGTCGCCGCCACCCGCGCCCCGGACGCCCTCCCCGAGGGCTACCACCATCTGCGGCACCAGTCGGTCGTCGGCCACGGCCGGGCCGCCTTCGAGGCCGCCGGGGCCGCCGTCACCACCTGGCGGATGCACCGCGCCACCGGGGCGCGCCTCCTCGCCGGCTCCGAGCGTGCCGCACCCGGCGTGTCCGTCGAGATATCGGCGGGCCTCGGCCCGCTCCGGCTCGGCGCCCCCTGCTCGGTGATCTGGACGGCGTACGAGGAACAGCGCATCGGCTTCGCCTACGGAACCCTCACCGGGCATCCGGAGTGCGGCGAGGAGTCCTTCATGGTCCACCTGGATCCGGACGGGACGGTCCGGTTCGCGGTCACCGCGTTCAGCCGCCCCGCCGCCTGGTACACCCGGCTCGGCGGCCCCGTGATCCCCCTCCTCCAGCGGGCGTACGCGCGTCAGCTGGGCCGGACGCTGCGGCGCCTCGTCAGGACGTGATCCCGGGCCGATACTGGAAGTGATGGAGTGGTTCACCGCACCCGACCACTGGCTGAGCCGGATCGTCTTCCAGCGGGGCCTCGCCGGGCTGTACTGCGTGGCGTTCCTGTCGGCGGCCCTGCAGTTCCGGGCGCTGATCGGGGAGCGCGGCATGCTCCCGGTACCGGAGTACGTGCGCGGGACCCGGCCGCGGAGCACTCCGTCGCTCTTCCACTGGCGCTACTCCGACCGCCTCTTCGCCGCCGTCGCCTGGTCCGGCGCCGCGCTCGCCCTCGCGCTGCTCGCGGGCGCCGGGGACGCGGTTCCGCTGCCGGTGTCGATGCTGCTGTGGCTGGTCCTGTGGGCCCTGTACCTGTCGATCGTGAACGTGGGCCAGACCTGGTACGCCTTCGGCTGGGAGTCGCTGCTCCTGGAGACCGGGTTCCTCGCGGTCTTCCTCGGCAACGACGAGACGGGGCCGCCCGTCCTCGTGCTCTTCCTGCTGCGCTGGCTGCTCTTCCGGGTCGAGTTCGGCGCCGGGCTCATCAAGATCCGCGGCGACCCGTGCTGGCGCAACCTGACCTGCCTCTACCACCATCACGAGACCCAGCCGATGCCCGGTCCGCTGAGCTGGTTCTTCCACCATCTGCCGCGCCCCCTGCACCGGGTGGAGGTGGCGGCCAACCACGTCGTCCAGCTCTTCGTGCCGTTCCTTCTGTTCACCCCGCAGCCGGTGGCCACGATCGCGGCCGGTCTGATGATCGCGACCCAGTTGTGGCTGGTGCTCTCCGGCAACTTCGCCTGGCTGAACTGGATCACCATCGTGCTCGCCCTCTCCGTCGTGGACGCCTCCCCCGTCACCGGCGAGCACCCCCTGCCTGATCCGCCGCTCTGGTACGTGGTCGTGGTCGTCGCGGTCACCGCGTTCGTCCTGGTACGGAGCTACCGCCCGGTGCGCAACCTGCTCTCCCGGAACCAGGCGATGAACCGCTCGTACGACCCGTACCACCTGGTCAACACGTACGGAGCGTTCGGCACGGTCGGACGGATCAGGGACGAGATCGTGGTCGAGGGCACCGACGCCCCGGCCCCGCACGCGGGCACGGTGTGGCGGGAGTACGGCTTCAAGGGCAAGCCCGGTGATCCGCGCCGGCTGCCGCGCCAGTTCGCCCCGTACCATCTGCGGCTCGACTGGCTGATGTGGTTCGCGGCGCTCAGCCCGGGGTACGCGCGCGACTGGTTCGGCCCGTTCGTGGAGCGGCTGCTCGACGGCGACCGGGACACCCTGCGGCTGCTCGCCCACAACCCGTTCCCCGACGCGCCACCGACGTTCGTCCGCGCCCGGCTCTACCGGTACCGGTACACGAACTGGCGCGAACTCCGGGCGACCGGGGCCTGGTGGCACCGGACGCTCGTACGCGAGTACCTGCCGCCGACCCGGCTGCGGGAACCGGCGCACGGGCCCCGCTGAACGCACCGGTGCCCCCGGGCCGCGAACGGCCGGGGGCACCGGGGATGAAGCAGGGGATCAGTCGATACCGGGCAGGATGTGGGGCTCCGCGAGGTCGTCCTCGTAGCCCGCGAGCCGGATCGGGGCTGCGTGAGCCCACACTTCGAGGCTTCCCAGCTCACCGTTCCTGCGCGGCCGGTCTTTCTTGGGTTCGGCCGGTCGCGGTTCCTGCTTCGTCAGTTCTGGTGTCACCGCGCACTCCTTCGTGTCACGTACCTGTAGGACAAGTGCCGGTCGGTCGCGGTGGCGCCGTTCGTCGGGCGGGACCGCGGCCTTGGTGGAAGGCCTTGTCCCTGGAAGGCCGTGAGGACGGTGTGTCTCCTCGGTGGCCGACCGTGAACATCAGAGTAACCAAATGAGCACGCCCGCGCTCTACCGGGCTCCGAACTGTGACGCAATCGGGTGAACCGAGCCGAAAGAGCGCCCCACCTGGCCGGTGAGGCGCTCTTGTCAGGCGACGGAATCCGCTCGTACGACCGGTCGCGGACGGTTTCTACCAGTTCGCGGGAGCGTAGTCCTTCAGGAAGCAGCCGTAGAGGTCCACGCCGTCCTCGCCGCGCACGATCGGGTCGTAGACACGGGCCGCGCCGTCGACCAGGTCGAGCGGGGCGTGGAAGCCGGCCTCGGCGAGGCGCAGCTTGTCGAAGTGCGGACGCTCGTCGGTGATCCAGCCGGTGTCGACCGAGGTCATGAGGATCCCGTCGGTCTTGAACATCTCCTCGCCGCTGGTCCGCGTCACCATGTTCATCGCGGCCTTGGCGGCGTTGGTGTTCGGGTGGCCCGCGCCCTTGTAGCCGCGGCTGAAGACACCCTCCATGGCGGAGACGTTCACGACGTAGGAACGTCCGCTGGCCGCCTTCTTCGCCGCCTCGGCCATCACGGGACGCAGCTTGCTGATGAGGATGAACGGCGCCGTGTAGTTGCACAGCTGGGTCTCGAGGAGCTCCACCGGGGAGATCTGTTCGATGCTCTGCACCCAGGTGTTGGAGTCCACGACGTCCGGCACCAGGCCGCCCGCGTCGATGGCGGTGCCGTCGAGGTGCTTGGCGATGGTGGCGTTGCCCGCGACGAGCGCGAGGTCGGCGACCTGCTGGGCCTCAAGGTCGCGCACGCCGGCGGGAAGCTCGGACGATCCGACGAGCTCGCCGACCGCGCCGGAGTTGAAGGCGCCGATCACGTGGTGGGCGGGCAGCTCGCCGGCCGGCAGCGCGGCGTTCTCGCCCTCGACCAGGGCCGCGTACGCGGACGGCAGCCGGCGCACGGTCTGCGTCGCGTTGTTGATGAGGATGTCCAGCGGCCCGGCCTCGGTCATCTGGTCGGCGAGCGCCACGGCCTGGGCCGGGTCGCGCAGGTCGATGCCGACGACCTCGAGGCGGTGCATCCAGTCCGCCGAGTCCTCCATCGCCTTGAAGCGGCGGATGGCGTCCTTGGGGAAGCGGGTGGTGATGGTGGTGTGGGCGCCGTCGCGCAGCAGCCGCAGCGCGATGTACATGCCGATCTTCGCCCGGCCGCCGGTGAGCAGGGCGCGCTTGCCGGTGAGGTCGGCGCGGGCCTCGCGCTTGGCCCGGTTCTCGGCGGCGCACCTCTGGCAGAGCTGGTGGTAGAAGTAGTCGACCTCGACGAACCGCGTCTTGCAGACGTAGCAGGAGCGCGGACGCTGGAGTATCCCCGCGATCCTGCCCTCCTCGGTGACGGAGGAGGGCAGGATGCCCTCGGTCTCGTCGTCGATGCGCTGCGCGGAGCCGGTGGCCGTGGCCTCGGTGACCGCCTTGTCGTTGGCGGTCTTGGACGCCCGGCGCTCCTGGCGGCGGCGCTGCTTCACGGTCCGGTAGATCCCGGCGGTGGCGCGCCGGACGCGGATGGCGTCCGGGTGGTCGACGTCCAGCTTGTCGAGCTCGTCGAGGACGCCGAGGCAGACGGCCAGGCGATCGGGGTCGATACCCGGCCCGTAGTCCTGGTTTTCTTCGGTCACCGTCATGGCCTTCGGGTTCCTCGTTCGCTCGTACGTCACCGTTCGTGGGCTGTCACCGTCCGTGGGCTCGCGGGACGGCAACCTCCGCAACTTTACGGAGCGGGGGGCCGCCCCTCCAAACCCGTTCGGGGGGCGTGGTCGAAGACACAGTCGCCGCACAGTCCCGCGCCGGGGCAGCGGTAGTAGAGGCAGCAGCTGGCGCGGCGCAGCCGGGGGCCGCGGACCGTACCGGCGAGGTCGGGGTGGTCGAGGAGTCCGGAGACCAGGCGGGCGGCCCGTGCGGCGACCTCGGGGCGGCCGTGGGCGTGTGCCCAGCGCGTCAGCTCGCGCAGGGCGCCGGCCAGGGCGGAGCCCGCGTTGCCCCAGAGAAGGCGCGGGGAGATGTGCCCGTCGCGGCGGAGTGCCGCGTGGAGCGGCACGAGGTGGGCCTCCTGGACGGCCGCGCGGATCGCGTCGACGGACGCCGGGCGGGTGTCGGAGCCGGCCCACCACAGGTCGTCGGGGGAGGTGAGCGCCCCGTCCCAGTGCAGCTCGGCGGGGTCGAGGGCGGGAAACCGGCCGTGCAGGGCGGCGGGCCCGAGGGCGGTCGACCAGAGCCGGGCGGCGAGCCCCAGGTGGGCGACGGACGCCCCGACGCGCCGCTCGGGGGCGCCGAGCCGGGCGGCCACCCGGTCCACGCGCGCGTGGAGGGGGCCGTCGTCGCCCGCGTACAGGCGCGCGAGCGGGCGGTGCGCTCCGCCGGTCTCGGGCGGGCTGGTGCGCAGGGCGAAGAATCCGCCCACCGACCCGCTCTCCACAAGATCCACCCCGAGCTCCCCCTGGTTCTGTCCTCAGCCCGTCCCCGCGGGTCCGGATCCGACGATTTCCGCACACCGTACCGCCTCTCCGCGAGCGCCTCCGGACAGCTCGAAAAAGTCGCTTTGCACCCGTTCTGACCTGCACGGGTGTACATCTCCAGGCGTACGTCGGGCCCATGTACTGCGACAGGTGTACCCGCGAAGACGTCCCCTGGTACGACGACGCGATCGGCCGGGAAGAGAGATCGTGGAAGGTATGAGTCCCCTCCTGCTGTCCGTTCTCCTGGCCCTGGTCTCGGCGGTCGCCTACGCGGCCGCGGCGATCGTGCAGGAGCGGGTCGCGGCCTCCGCCGCAGGTCCGCGCTACGCGCCGCTGCGCAGCCCGGCCTGGTGGGGCTCCGTCCTGCTCAACGGCGTCGGCGCGACCCTGCACGTCGCGGCCCTCGCGTACGGACCGCTCAGCCTGGTCCAGCCGCTCGGTGCGCTGACGATCGTGTTCGCGCTGCCCATGGCGGCGCTGTTCGTCGGCCGCAGGGCGGGATCGCGGGCCTGGCGCGGCGCGGTGATGGCCACGGTGGGTCTGGCCGGGCTGCTCAGCCTGACGAGCGGTGCCGAGGCGCGGTCGCTCGCCGACGGCGACCGGTGGCTGCTCGCGGGCTGCACCTTCGCCGTGGTGGCCGCCCTGTTCGCGGCCGCGCACCTGGTGGGCAGGTCGGTGCTGCGCAGCGTCGTCCTGGCGGCCGCCGCGGGTGTCTCCTTCGGTATCGCCTCGGTCTTCACGAAGTCGGTGGCGGAGGAGTGGACGCCCGGCGCTCCGCTCGCCCAGTGGACCGCGCTGCTCGTGCTCTCGGCGCTCGCCGTGACCGGGCTGCTCCTGTCCCAGGCCTCGTACCGGGGCGCGGGGCTCGCGGCGCCGCTGGCCACCGTCACGGTGGTCAACCCGGTGGTCGCCGCGGCCGTGGGCCTGACCCTGTTCGGCGAGAGCTTCCGCTACGGCACGGCGGGCACAGTCGCCGCGCTGATCAGCGGCGCGGTGGCCGCGGGCGGCCTGATCCAGCTCACGCTGGACCGGATGACGGTGCCGGCCGAGTCACTCCCGGCGTCGGGTCAGGGGCGTGCGCCGGACTCCGGACCAGCGGCGGGGTCAGAGGGAGACCCCGCGCGCCCTGAGGTAGGCCAGGGGGTCGATGTCGGAGCCGTACCCGGGACCCGTCCGTACCTCGAAGTGCAGGTGCGGTCCCGAGCTGTTGCCGGTCGATCCTGAGCGGCCGATGCGCTGGCCGGCGGTGACCCGCTGGCCCTCGCGGACGGCGAGCGCGGAGAGGTGGGCGTACTGGCTGTAGCGGCCGTCGTCGTGGCGGAGCACGATCTGGTAGCCGTACGCGCCTCCCCAGCCGGCGGAGACGATCCGTCCCCCCGCCACGGCCTTGACGGAGGTGCCGGTGGGCACGGGGAAGTCGACACCGGTGTGGTAGCCGCTGGACCATGACGACCCGGGCTTGCCGTACCGGGTGCCGATGGAGGCGGAGACAGGGGCGGAGTAGCGGTCCTCCGCCGCGGCGGGCGGCCGCGGCCTGGACGCGGGCTTCGCCTTGGGCTTGACCGCGGGCCTCGCGGCGGGCTTGGACGTCTGCTTCGCCACGGGTTTCGTGGCGGGCTTGGACACCTGCTTCACGGCCGGTCTGGCCGCGGGCTTCGCCACGGGCTTGGCCACCGGCTTCGCCACGGGCGGCTGGGCGACCGGCTTCGTGGTCGGCGGTGCGACGGGGCGCGTCCGGGGCGCGGTGCCCGGTCCCGAGAGCCTCGGCGGGGACGTCGTGGCCGAGGGGGCCTTCGTCGGGGGCTTCTTCGGGGCGGCGATGCGCAGGGTCAGGCGCTGGCCGGGAAGGATGAGGTCGGGGTCGTCGCCGACGACGGGCCGGTTCGCGTCGTACAGGCGCTTCCAGCCGCCCTGGACCCGTTCGTCACGGGCGATCTTCGACAGGGAGTCGCCGGGCGTCACCGTGTACATCTCACGCACGGTGGGGACGGCGGTCGGGCCGGCGTTCCCGGCCGGCCGCTCGGATAAGGCGCGCTGCCCAGGCAGGGAGGCGGTGCTGGGCGCGTTCCCGCCGCGCGACGCCTTCGCGGTCGCCGTACCCGGGGCGATGCCCGGGCCGTCTCCGCCCCGGGCGAGGCCCGCACCCGGGCCGCAGGACGGCCAGGCGCCGGGCCCCTGCCCCTTCAGCACCCGCTCGGCGATCGCGATCTGCTGGTCCTTGGAGGCGAGGTCGGCACGCGGCGCGTAGTGCGTGCCGCCGTAGGCCTCCCAGGTGGACTGGCTGAACTGCAGACCGCCGAAGTAGCCGTTGCCCGTGTTGATGTGCCAGTGGGAGGTCGACTCGCAGGAAGCGACCTTCTCCCAGACGTCGAGCGAGGCGGCCTGGACGGTGCCCGCGCCGATGAAGGGCAGCGCCATTCCGGCGCCTCCCGCGGTGACGGTGAGCGAGGCACGGTTGATCCGGCTCGGCTGGTGGCGGCGGTGACGTCCGCGTACGGCCATGGGCCCCCCTTGAACACAGCAGCAGCCGTCCAAGTTAGGGGTGGCGCACGCTCCGTGACAAGGGATACGCCAAAGCCCAAGGTCCTTATGTCACCTTCCCGTTGACGGCGGACGGCGACCGGCGGGACCCGGCTGGGGCTGAGGCTCGGGTTCCGGTACGGGCCCGCCGGGCTGCGGCGCCGGGCTCGGATCGGGGTCCGGAGGGGCCGGGACCGGGTTCGGCGGGGGGACCGGCGGCGGTGAGGGAACGGGCGGCGGAATGGGCGAGGGCGGCAGCGGATCGGGATACGGGTGGGTCATCACGGACCTCTCGGTCGACGGGTTCCTCCCTCCCCAGAGTGGCCCGGCGGACGCCGCGGCGCCCGCCGGATCCCGTCCTTCGGGTCAGTCGCCGACCGCACCGCGCGAACCGGACACGGCTGCGGCCGCGGCGGCGAGCCCGAGGCGTGGACTCGCCAGGACGGGGCGCGAGGTGGTCGTCCGGTCGACGGCGTCGGCCATGGACGCCTGCGCGAGGACGACCACGCAGCCCTCCACCGGGGGCGCACCGTCCACGGCGGCCGCGACGGCGTCGAGGTAGCCGTCCCGGTCCCCCGCCTCGAACAGCTCCCAAGCCCCCTCCACCACGACGGTGCTGACGTGCGAGGTCTCCGGTCCCGATTCCTCGGCGATGAGGGCGACGGTGGGTTCGAGGGTGGAGCGCAGCGCGGCCACGACGACGATCCGGCGGTACCGGGGGGCCTCCGCCGCCATCGGCCGGTCCACCCGGAGCACGGGCACGCCGAGGACGCCCGTCTGCCGCTCGGCGATCCCGCCGATGGTGGAGCAGGTGCAGAGCACGGCCTCGGCGCCGTCCGCGACGGCCGCCGCGAGCGCGGCGGCCACCGCCCCGCCGACCGCCTCCGGCCCCGCCTCACGGGCGCGCGCCAGCAGCTCCTCGTCGACGAGGTGACGCAGGACGAGCCCGGGATGGTGCCGGTCGCGGAGCCCGTCGAAGACGGGGACGTGGACCGGCGAGGTGTGCAGCAGGGCCAGGGTGCCGGTCATGGTCACCACAGGCCCGGGGTGGCCTTCAGCTGCAGCTTCGCCGCGTCGACCACCTCGGAGGGGGCCATCGGGGCCTCGTCCGGGTGACGCTCCGCCCAGGCGGCGGCGTACGGGCAGAGCGGCACGACGGGTACGCCCTCACGCGCGGCGATCGCGCAGAACGCGCGCACGAGCGCTCCGGCGACGCCCTTGCCCTCGTGGCCGTCCTCGACGACGGTGTGCACGGCGACGAGGGCGTGCGGCTCGGCGGCGAGCACGAAGGAGACGACGACACCGACACGGGCGCCGCCCTCGAAGGCCTCCAGGCGTCCGTTCGCCCGGTCGTCACGGATCTCCGGCTCGGCCACGAGACGAGGCTCCCTCGGCGTGGACGGGTCAGACGTGTGCGGTCACGGACTCGGCGGCGGGCCCGGGCACGGCGTGCGGGCCGCGCACCGTGTCGCTCCCGGGGACGGGCGCGGAGGCGTCGGTCCCCAGCTCCACGATGCGGTTGTCGCCGTCGACGTGCACGACGCGCGGCACGAACGTCCGGGCCTCTGCGTCCTCGATCTGCGCGTAACTGATGAGGATCACGAGGTCGCCGGGGTGCACGAGGTGTGCGGCGGCGCCGTTGATCCCGATGACACCGGAGCCGCGCTCGCCCTCGATGACATAGGTCTCGAGTCGGGCGCCGTTGTCGATGTCGACGATGTGCACGAGCTCACCCGGCAGAAGGTCGGCCGCCTCCATCAGGTCGGCGTCGACGGTGACGGAGCCGACGTAGTGCAGGTCGGCCTGGGTCACGGTGGCCCGGTGGATCTTGGACTTGAACATGGTGCGCAGCACGATGGACTCCTCTAAGACGGCTCCCTGCCTGCTTTCTGCAGGTCAAGGGCGGTCGCGACTCTACACCGGCACCCCCGTCCGATGTTTGTGAGGAACATCGCTCCGGTCAGGCGAGACGGCTTCCTACCTGGGCTTTCGCGCCACCACAGAAGCCTGTTCAGGCAATCCTCCGGGAACGCCCGGCGACTCATGCTGACCGCATGCCGACTTACCTGACGACCCGTCAACCATGTGGGAGACCCCTCTGCACACACGGACGACGCGCGTCCACGCACCGGCCTGTCGGGCACCGACACCACTCTGGTTCAGAGAACACAGCCCCTTCGGTCATCGGCCGGTCGACGCTCGATCGCCCTGGAAGCCGGCTCGCCGACCCCAAGCCGCCCGGCAGCCCCTCGTTCGGGGCCGGGGCAGCCGCGTGAGCGGCGCTCTCGTCCTGGACAGCGAGGACCTGGCCAAGGCCGTACAGCACGACCGCGAGGTCCACGAGTGGCTCACCGCCGCCCGCGACGCCGACCTTCCGGTGATCACCTCGGCCACGGTACTCGTCGAGGTGACCCGCCCACGGATCAGGACGCCGCGCTGAAGTGGAAGCTGTCACCGTCACTCGGGACGCGCTCCGCGGCCAGGTGGGTAGGGCCCTCCCGTCCGTCCTGAGGGCGTGGCGTACCGGCTGACGCGGTCCCACTCCTGTCGATTCCGATGGCCGGTCGGTCAGCTCGTCGCCCGTACGGCGTCTCTGATCAGGTCGGCGACCCTTGTGGGCTCGGACAGGGCGACGGCGTGGGAGGCGTCCGGGAGTTCGACGACGACGGCTCCGGCCCGTGCGGCGCCGAAGCGCTGGACCTCGGGGCCGATCGTGCGGTCCGCCCCGGCCACCAGAGCCCAGGACGGTTTCGTCCGCCACGCTGCCGAGGGCGCGCGCTCGGTGAACGCGGCCGTGGCGAGCGGGCGTTGAGCCGCCGCCAGGACGCCGGCGACGTCCTCGGGCACGTCCGCCGCGAAGACGGAGGGAAAGGCGGTCTCCTCGATCGTGACCTCGACCGCGGAGTCGCCGTCGAGGAGCGGGTACGTCCACTCCTTCAAGTTGCCCGCCAGCGGGGGCTCGGGGAAGCCCCCCTGGAGCTGGCCGAGGCTCTCGCCCTCGTGGGGCACGTAGGCGGCCACGTAGACGAGCCCCACGACGTTCTCCGCGGCGCCGGCCACGGTGATCAGCGCACCGCCGTACGCGTGGCCGACGAGTACGGCCGGACCCTCGATCTGCGCCAGGACCGAGGCGAGGTAAGCGGCGTCCGCGGTCAGGCCCCGGAGCGGGTTGGACGGAGCGATCACCGGGATACCGCTGCTCCGGAGTTCCGAGATGACGCCTATCCAGCCTGTCGCGTCGGCGAAGGCGCCGTGCACGAGGACGACGGTGGGGTGGGTCATGCGAGTTCTCTTCTCAGTGTCGGGCCACGTGTGGGACGTCGTCACGACGACGGTCGGGGCGCGGCCCGGAATTCGGTAGAGGTCCGTGCGACTGTTACTCACGGTAGAGCCGAGGAAACGGCACCTCTTGTCTCTGCGCGCAACCACGCTGTCATGACGGCGCACACGCGTCTCAGCGCCTTCGCTCGTCCTGTGCGCCCGCATGCGTCGGTGCGAAGGCCGAGGTCGCCAGCGCCTGCCATTCGCTGGGGCTCATGCCGTAGGCGCCGCGGAACGTGCGGCTGAAGTGCGAGGGGCTGCTGAAGCCCCAGCGGTGCGCCACCGCGGCCATGGTGATTCTCCGGTTGGAGCGGCCCAGCTCGAACCGACAGAACTCGAGCCTGCGCTGCCGCACCCACTGGCTCACCGTGCTGCCGTCGTTCTGGAAGAGCTTCTGCAGGTATCGGACGGAGATGTGGTGGGCGCGTGCGATCGAATCCGGTGACAGGTCGGGGTCCATCAGGTGTTCTTCGATGTAGGCGCGAATGCGGGACAGCATCTCGTTGCCGGTCCCGGACGCGTCGTCGGTCTCGTCCGTCGTGTCCGCTTCGAGGAGTTCCATGACCAGGACGGAGAGGAGGTGCACAGCCGTCCGGGCACGCCGGTCCCCGATCGTGGACCGGCGGAACTCCGCTTTTGCGGCGAGCGCGGTCAGGAAGTCGGACGCCAGCGCCCCGATCCCCTCCCCGCCGCGTACGGGGACGCCGAGCACCTGGTCCAGTTCCGCCTCCCTGACGCCCAGATAGCAGCGGGGCACCCGGAAGAAGATCATCTGGCAGTCCTCGCCGAACTGCAGCAGGTGCCGTCGGGCCGGGTCGCAGAAGACCAGGTCGTTCGGCTCCAACAGGGTCTTGGCACGCTCATGGAGGACGGTGACGGGCCCACGGACATGGACACCGAGGTAGACGTGGTTCCGGTCGTTCGTGTCCGGCATCTCGGAGAGCATCTGGACCAGCCACCCCGAGCGGGAGGGGAGCGAGGTCGGATCAGACGCCTGCCGGGGCACCTGCTCGGGCGCACGTGACGTCAGTGTGAGAGTCATGGGGATTCCTAGCCGTAGGTTCGTGCGGGCGGAGGGGGCGGGTTCACGCCCCCATCGCCCGCTGCTCGGCCAGGAACTTCTCCACCACGGCGTTGAAGGCCGGCGGGTTCTCCAGGAAGGGGAAGTGCGAGCTCGCCACGTCGGAGGTGAAGACGTGCAGGCGTGCGCCGGGAATCCGTTCGGCGACGAAGCGCTGCGAATCGGGGTGCACATGACTTCCCTCACAGCCGATGACCAAGGTCGGCACATCGATCCGGGGAAGCACGTCGCGCCAGTCCTGCGCGCAGTGGTCGAACAGCAGCGGTACGCCAGCGTAGGCGGGCGTGGACCTGATCTCCTCAGCGACGAAGGCCAGCACCTCGGGGTCGGGCTCGCCGGTGAACATGCCGCGCACGAAGTCGGCGAGGATCGTGTCGCCCTCCGGCCCCGCGAGTGCCGCGCCCAGGTACAACAGCCCCGACACATCGAAGATGGCGCCGGAGTCCCGCTGTTCCCGCTCAGTCGTCCAGGGCACGGCGGCGACCGCCGCGGGCTGGTCGACGGCGACGAAGCGCCGGATCCGTCCGGTCCCGTACTGGTCGACGAAGCTCCACCACACGGAGACGCCCATGGACCAGCCCAGCGCGTCGAAACGGGCCAGCCCGAGGTGGTCGACGAGTTCGAGCACGTCGCGGGAGAGCCGGGCGATGCGGTAGCCGTGACGCGGTTTGCCGGACTTCCCGTGGCCGCGGAGGTCGACGGTGACGACGCGACGACCGGGCGCAAGTCCCTCGACCTGGTGGCGGAACATCGCCTGCGTCTGCCCCCAGCCGTGCAGCATCACCAGCGGAACGCCCTCGCCGCCGGTGTCCTGGTAGGCGAGCCGTGCGCCGTCCGTCGTGATCAGTTCCTTCATGACCTCTCCCCTGGTCAGAGGCGGTACGTCGTTCCCGCCCGTCTCGAACATCATCGAATGGCGCCCGTCGCCTGAACCACCGCGAGCTGTAGGAATCAGGCCGTGGATCCTCCTCGCTTTGTCGAAGCGAGTCCGTGGTCACAGGGTCCTGTCGGCGCCCGGAGCGAGGAGTTCCTCGATCCTGAGGCCGAGGTGCAGGGTGAGCCGGTGGGCGCCGTCGTCGAGGTCGAGTCCGGTCGTCTCCTGGATCTGGCGCAGGCGGTAGTAGAGCGAGGTGCGGTGGATGCCCAGGGTGTCCGCGGTCCTGGGAATCGATCCCGCGTGTTCGAGGAAGCAGCGCAGGGTGTCCCGCAGGCGGTCGCCGCCATGAGCCTCGCTCAAGCTCCGGAGCGGCTTCGGGACCAGGGACGCGTTCAGGACGTACTCGGGAAGCTGGAGCAGCACGGCGAGTTCCCCGAGCAACTCCCAGTCACCGATGCTCTTCAGGGTGGGCAGTCGGCGTGCCGCGCGGGCCGCCACGAGCGCCTGTTCGTACGACGTCCATGCGTCGTCCAGGCCGGCGTGCCTGCCACCGACGCCGATCACGGGGTCCGCCGACGGGTCGAGGAAGGTGCGGAGTTCCTCGAGGATGCGAGCGGACTGGGCGGCGATCTCGTCCTGGCCGGGCGGCCGGTCTCGGAGCTGGAGCAGCAGCGCCCGCTCCTTGCCGATCGCGATGAGGCCCTGGGCGGTGCGCGTCTGCCGGAACCCCTCCAAGGCCGCCCACAGGGCGGCCTCGGACTGCCGCACGAGCTCCGTCCCGCAGCTCAGCTGGACGACGGTGACCAGGACGTGCTCCGCCGCCCCGAGCAGCCCGAGTTCCTTGCCGTGCCGACGCGCGGTGATGCGTGCGGCGACGTCGGCGCCGACGAGTGCGAGGGCCAGGTCCCGCTCGTCGGCCTTCCGGGTGTCGGCGGCGATCTGCTCTCCGTACATCTGTGCCGACATGGCGTCCGCGGCCCGGGCGATGGCAGCGGTCTCCTCCTCCCCCAGCGTCTTCTCAGGCACGACCACCACGAGCAGCCCGAGGAGATGTCCGCGCTCGCGCAGCGGCACGACGTAACGGGGCAGCAGTCCGAGATCGTCACGGCCGTCGATGAACCCGGGTCTGGACCACCGGGTCACGCCCTGGGCGAGGACATGGCGGATGGCCGCGTTGTCGGCGCGGCCCTGCAACAGGGTGCCGATGCGCACCGGGTCCTCGTCGCCGAAGTGGCGGCTCGTGCAGACCATGCGGACCAGCGGGTCGTCGACGGCGACGGACCGCCCGAGCCGCTCCGCGAGCTCGTCGACGAATGCCTGGAGCTCGGGGCTGCCGGGGCGGGCTCGCTGGAGCCTTACGGTCATGCGCTGTTCCTCTCTCGATCAACTGTTCCCCGCAGACCTCTGCATTCCGCGGTTCTTGATCAGTCTGAGGAAACGACGACGTCGGCACATCGCATGAATCGTCCATTGCCACGACACCCACGTGGGATACGAACCGACTACTCTCCGCTGTCACGGTGCTTGACCAGCCGGGTCAGCCCGGCGCGCGAGGTGACGTCCAGCTTGGTGAAGGCCCGGCGCAGGTGCGAGCTCACCGTGTGCGGTGAGAGGGAGAGGTGCTCGGCCACCTGCTGGTTGGTCAGCCCTCGGGCCACGGGACGTACCACCCGTAGTTCCGCGGCCGTCAACTCGGGCCATGCGTCGGAGAGTCCGGCCGCCGAGGGCCGGCGGCGGACGCCGGCGGCCCGCAGGCGCCGGCGGACGCGTGCGACGTCCCGCACGGCACCGGATCGCGCGTAGAGCGCGAGGGCCGTCTCGAAGTACGGCACCGCCTCGGACCTGCGGGTGGTCGCGAGCTTGCGTCCGGCGTCCTCCAGCGCCGACGCCCGGGCCAGTACCCGAGGGCAGTCCTCGTACAGCCGGACGGCGCGTACGAGAGGGGCGAGGTCGTTGTCGAGGAGCCCTCGGGCATGCGCAGCGGTGGCGGCGAGGAACGCGAAGCCGGGATTGAGCACGGCTCGCTTCTCGGCCAGGGCGACCGCCTGCGCGGCCCGTTCGTGCCTGCCCGCGCGCAGCGCCATACGGACGAGCACCGGGGCGTCGGCGGGGTCGATCAGGCCGGCGTAGGCGGGCCGGTCCGCAGCGGGCGACGTCATCACCTCGTCGAGTTCGGCCATGGCGCGGTCGGGCCGGTCTGCGAAGTCGGCCATCAGGGCCAGCATCCAGGTGCCGAAGTGCCGGACGACGGGTGCGCCGTCGCTCCGCATGCGCCTCGCCTCCGCCGCGTACGCTTCTGCGGTCTGCCGGTCGTCGGTATGGAGGGCGACGCGCAGCATCACGTACCGGAGCGTGACGTCGGCGAGGTTGCCCGGGCCGGGATCGCCGGTCGCCGGGGACGCGGCTTCGGCGTCGGCCCGGGCGTCCGACAGCCGTCCGGTTTCCAGAAGGACGCGGGTGCGGGTCATGAGCCACATGCGGGTGGCGGCCGTGCGACCCTGCTCCCTGGTGATCCGGATGCCCTCCTCCGCGACGGCGAGCGCCTCCGCGGTGCGTCCCGTGGTGTTCGACAGGAGAGCGTGCCACAAGGCCTCCGGCACCCACAGCGAGGTGCTGACGCCCAGGGCGTCGGCCAGCGCGGCGGACCGCTCGGCCTGCCGGAAAGCCTCGGTCAGGTCCATGCGGTGGAAACTGACGGCCGAGCGGACTGTAGTCAGCGTGGCCTCGGCAGTGCGGTCCCCCGCTGCCGCCGCGGTCTCCCACGCCTCCGCGGCGACCTGCTCGGCCGCAGCGTGCTCGCCCGACATCGACAGGCCGACAGCGAGCATGGCGAGCAGTCGCCCCCTCGCGGTCGCGGATATCCCGGGCAGTTCCGCGCCGGCGCGGGCCTGGCGGACCGCCTCGGAGAAGTCGAACTGTACGGCGAGGCGTGCCAGGGCAAGGCGTATGAGGGCCTCGTCCTCGGGTCCGAGACCGCCGGCCGCCAGGGCGGCGGCCCCCAGCTCACGCGCTTGCGCGGCTCGGCCCGTCTGCCAGAGCAGCGGGATCGTCTCGGCGATGACCCGAGGCCGCTCCGGGGCGTCCGCCGAGGTGAGCTCCAGGGCCTTGAGGCTGCGCTCCGCAGCAGGTCCGGGTGCGGTGGACACGAGTTCCGCCGCTTCCGCGCGCAGCCGGTCGGCCTCCGCGGCGTCCCGGCCCGCTGTTCCCGCCGAGGGCCCGGGACGCTCGACGGAGGAGGCCGCGCTCCCCCACGGCGGCTCGGCGGCTTGAAGGGGCAGGGGGAGGCCGGCTCCCACCGCCTCGCGGATCAGGTCGTGGCGGAAGGCGAGGCGGTCGCCGCTCTCGGCGAGCAGATCGGCGTCGAGGGATTCCTGCAGTGCCGTGACGAGCACCGCCGGGGACCTGCCGAGCAGTTCGGCGAGTTGTCCGACGGTGACCGGGCCGCCCACCCCGGCCGCCGTCCGCACCAGCTCCCGGGCCTCCGCCGACAGCTGGTCGAGGCGGCGCTCGACGGAGGGAAGCACCCGTGGGGTCGGGGGGCCGGCGGACAGCCCGGCCATGCCGTTCTCGATCGTCACCGCCCCGTCCGCACGCCAGGAGCCGAGCAGCTCGACCAGCAGCTGTGGCACCCCCTCGGCGCGGCGGGCGACGCTCAGGACGTCCGGGTCGGGAGCGGCGCCCAGGACGTCCTCGGTGATCTGTGCGGTCGCCCGGTCCCCCAGCGCTCCCAGCGCGAGCTCGTGTGCGCCTGCCTGCCGGATCCTGTCCAGGGTCGTGCGCACTCCCGACGGCACATTGCCGCCGCGCACGGCGACCAGCCACAGGATGGCGTGCGACGAGAGTCCGGCCGCGAGGGTGTGAAAGGTGAGGAGGGTCAGGTCGTCGCACCACTGGAGGTCGTCGAGGACGACGAGCAGCGGGCCGTTCCGCACGGTCTCCCGCAGGCGGTCGCCCAGTTCCTGGAGCAGCCAGAACCGCTGACCGGGTGTCGTGGCGAGGTCCCGGAGACGGACGACTCCCGACAGCGGCTCGTTGCCGCCGAGCACGCCGTCGAGGAAGGGACCGAGCGGCACGAAGTGCTCGTCGGGGTCCGCCGTCCCCTCGAAGACCCTCGTCCCGCGCCGCCGCGCGGCCGCCGCGGCCTCCACGAGGATCCTGGACCTGCCGATGCCGACGGGGCCTTCGACGCGGATGATCCCGCCTTCGCCCCGGTCGAGCGCGTCGAGCCGCGCCTCGATGAACGCCAGTTCGGCGTCCCTGCCGCGGAGGGGCGTCCGTGCACCCTCGAGTTCCTCGGGCACGGTCCTTGTCGTCACTCGGTTCACGCTCATACGGCGGAACAGTATGAACCATATGAACCACCCCGCCGTCGCCCGGCCCGAGGCCCGTCTCAGTCGAAGCGCAGGTCGGCGAGTTGCCGTTCGAGGTCGGCGACGTCGTCCTCAGGCTGTTCACCGACCGGGCGCGCCGCAATGAGCGCGGCGAGCTCGACGCCCGCCCGGCGAACGCGGCCGGGCAGGCCGTCGGTGTACTCGTCTCCCCCCGAGCCCCAGTCCTCGGAGGCCGCGAACACGCCGGTGGGGACGACGACGGCGCGGAGATAGGCGAAGAGCGGGCGCACGGCGTGCTCAAGGACCAGGGAGTGGCGGGCGGTACCGCCCGTCGCCGCAGTCAGGACCGGCTTCCCGGAGAGGGCTTCCGGATCGATCACGTCGAAGAAGGACTTGAAGAGACCGCTGTAAGAGGCCGCGAACACGGGAGTCACCACGATCAGGCCGTCAGCCGCCGTCACCGCGTCGATCGCGGCGCTCAGTCGCGGCGGCGGAAATCCGGTCACGAGGTGGTCGGCGATGTCGCCGGCCAGTTCCCGCAGCTCCACGACCTCGATCGACGGCACCTGCCCGCGGGCGGCGAGTTCGTCGCGGGCCGCCTCGGTCAGCCGGTCCGCGAGCAGGCGGGTGGAGGAGGGGGTGCTCAGCCCCGCGGAGACGACGATCAGCCTCATGCGGCGGACACCTCCCGGACCGCTCGGAGCGACGCGTGCGTGGGGGCCTCCGGCACGCCGGCCGGACGCCCCTTCGCGAACTCCCTCCGCAGGACGGGCACGACCTCTTCGCCGAGGATGTCCAGCTGTTCAAGGACGGTCTTCAGAGGCAGGCCCGCGTGGTCCATCAGGAACAGCTGGCGCTGGTAGTCGCCGACGCTCTCCCTGAACGACAGGGTCCGCTCGATGACCTGCTGGGGAGAGCCCACCGTCAGCGGGGTCTGCTCGGTGAAGTCCTCCATCGACGGGCCGTGGCCGTACACGGGAGCGTTGTCGAAGTAGGGACGGAACTCCCGTACGGCGTCCTGGGAGTTCTTGCGCATGAAGACCTGTCCGCCCAGGCCGACGACGGCGTCCTCGGGCCGGCCGTGGCCGTGGTGCGCGAACCGGCGCCGGTAGAGCTGCACCATGCGCCTGGTGTGGTCGGCCGGCCAGAAGATGTTGTTGTGGAAGAAGCCGTCGCCGTAGAAGGCGGCCTGTTCCGCGATCTCGGGGGACCTGATGGATCCGTGCCAGACGAAAGGAGGGACGCCGTCCAGGGGCCGGGGTGTCGACGTGAAGGACTGGAGCGGCGTACGGAACGTGCCCTCCCAGTCCACGACGTCCTCGCGCCACAGCCGGCGCAGCAGCGTGTAGTTCTCCTTGGCGAGGTTGATGCCCTGGCGGATGTCCTGGCCGAACCACGGGTAGACCGGACCGGTGTTGCCGCGGCCCAGCATGAGGTCGACCCGGCCGTCGGCCAGGTGCTGGAGCATCGCGTAGTCCTCGGCGATCTTCACCGGGTCGTTGGTGGTGATCAGCGTCGTGGACGTGGACAGGATCAGCTTCTCGGTACGGGCGGCGATGTAGCCGAGCATGGTCGTCGGCGACGACGGGACGAACGGCGGGTTGTGGTGCTCGCCGGTCGCGAAAACGTCAAGGCCGACTTCCTCGGCCTTGAGGGCGATGGCGACCATCGCCTTGATGCGCTCGTGTTCCGACGGAGTACGGCCGTCGGTGGGGTCGGGGGTCACGTCCCCGACGGTGAAGATGCCGAACTGCATGGGGCGTCTGCTCTCCTGAGGTCGTCCGGTTCCCGCGCCGGGACCGGGGGCCGGGGTGACGCCGGGGCACCGGCGTCACCTAGCGGGTCAACGGTGCGGCGTCTTCACTTCGCCAGGAAGGCGAGGAGGGCGGCGTTGACCTCCTCCGCGTGGGTCCACAGCAGTCCGTGCGGGGCGCCCTCGATCTCGACGTAGTCAGCCGACGGGAGCGCCTTGTGGAACGGGCGCGCGGTGCCTTCGGCCGGCAGGATGCGGTCGGCGGTGCCGTGCAGGATCAGAGCGGGCACGTCGACGGCCGGGATGTCGGCGCGGAAGTCGGTGTACCAGGTCGACGGCGCGGCGGACGCGGCGAAGGAGCCGCCGCCGGCCGCGGTGTTCCAGCTGTTGCGGACCGCTTCCTCGCTGATCCGGGTGCCCAGGTTCTCGTCGAGGTTGTAGAAGTCGCTGAAGAAGGCCGTGTAGTAGGCGTAGCGGTCGGCCTTGACGGCGGCGACGACGCCGTCGAAGAACTCCTTCGGGGCGACGCCGTCCGGGTTGTCGTCGCTCTTCAGCAGGCAGGGCTCCAGGGAGGCCAGGAAGGCGACCTTGGCGACGCGGGCGGAGCCGTACGTGGACACGTAGCGGGCGACCTCGCCCGTACCCATGGAGAAGCCGACGAGGACGGCGTCCCGCAGGTCGAGGGCCTCCATCACGGTGTTCAGGTCGGCCGCGAAGGTGTCGTAGTCGTAGCCGGTGGTCGGCTGCGAGGACTGCCCGAAACCGCGGCGGTCGTAGGTGATCACGCGGTATCCGGCGTCGAGCAGCGCGGCGCTCTGGCGCTCCCAGGAGTGCCCGTCGAGCGGGAAGCCGTGAATGAGGACGACCGGCTGCCCGGCACCCTGATCCTCGAAGTACAGCTCGATGGGGTTGGTGTTCTCCTGGCCCACGGTGATGTACGGCATGGGGGTTCCCTCGTTTCGGGTGGACTGGTCCGCGCGTCGGAGCGGCGCGGCATGCCCGTCACGCTAGGACCGGTCCCGCGCCTCCTGTTGCCGTCCTGCGCACCGCACCTGGCACGGGGGCGCAGAGGTTGCTCAGCGGCCGGTGGCCGTTCCGGTGTCGTCCTCCGCCAGGACGATCCGGGCCAGGTGGACCCGCGAGCGCACCCCGAGCTTGCGGAAGATCGACGCCAGATGGGTGTTGATCGTGTGCGGGGAGACGACGAGGGCCTCCGCGGCCGACCGGTTGGAGTGACCCGCGGCGATCAGCCGGGCCACCTTGCGTTCCGAGGCGGTCAGCGCGTCCCAGCCCTGGTCGGCGCGCGGCCGCAGGCGTCCGGTGCGCCGGCCGGGGCGGCTGGTGGCTCGTTCCAGATCGGCCTGGACCCGGTCGGCCTCCGCGTCGGCCCCGGCCTGGGCGTAGAGGCCGTGCGCCCTGGTCAGGGCGGGTGTCGCGGCGGCGTGGCCCGAGGTCAGCAGCGCGCGCCCGAGGTCGGCGGATGCGGCGGCGAGGGGCAGCGGCCGGGGGCCGGTGAGGAGGATGCGGACCGCCCGCTCCAGGAGTCCGTGGTCGCCGTTCACCAGGGCGGACGCGTGGGCGGCGGTCCCCTGGGCGGTCGGCACGGTGGGGTTGCGAGCGGCGTGTTCGGCGGCCTGGTCCGCGAGGTCCTCGGCCAGGTTCCGGTCCCCGCCGCGCAGGGCGATCCGCACGGCCTGGACGACATGAGGGCGCAGCAGCCGCCACCGGAGGAAGGGGTGGTCCCGCTGCACGGACCGGACCAGTTCGGCCGCTGCCGCGTGGTCGCCGCCGGAGTCGGCGACGACGGCCTCGAAGTACTGGTGCGTGGCGTGGTTGCCGGCGTTCGGCCGGTCGGTCACGGCCGCCCGCACGACGTCCAGGTGTTCCCGCGCGGCTTCGCGGTCGCCGCGCAGCATCGCGAGGAGACCGCGGTTGACGCGGAGGTTGACCAGGTTGCCGGGCACGTGGAGGTCCGCTTCGAGCCGCTCGACGGTGATGAAGTCGGCGTCCGCGTCGTCGAGCCGGCCGAGCCCCATGCTCAGGGTTCCCTGGGCCCAGATCAGCATGGCGGGGCGCAGGGGGGCGTCGCCCGCCGTCCGGAGCAGTCGCCGTACGGTGTCGAAGTCGTCCGTGTGGATCCGGGCGACGGCCTCCTCGGGGAGGAAGGCCGTGTCGAACACACACAGCGCAGTGTGGTGTTCGACGGCGGCGGCGCAGTCGCCCGCGTTGAGGGCGATCTCGCCAAGGCCCCACAGCGCGAGGACGCGGGCCTCCCGGTCGCCGGCCCGCTCCGCCTCGGCGAGCGCCCGTTCGCCGGTCTCGCGAGCGGCCCCGAGGTCGCTCCCGCGGGACCGGGCCAGGGCCTGCCGGGCGGTCAGGCGGGCGCGGATCGCGGGGTCGGTGACGGCTGCCAGCGCCGCCGTCGTGCGGCGGGTCAGCTCGTGGACGTCGTCGAGGTGCCACAGCGTGTCGCCGAGTACGGACTGCAGACGGGCGAAGACGTCGAGGGGCGGCTGCCGGGCGAGCAGCGCGTCGCCGGTGTCCCGTGCCCGGGTGTACCGGCCCGCGCGGGTCAGCGCGACGATGGCCCGCTCGCCCACGTCGTACGCCATGGGCGCACGGGGCGGTACGAGTTCCAGGGCGCGTACGGCCAGGTCGGCGGCGAGGTCGGGCATCACGTCGACCACGTCCTCGGCGGCTGTGCCGAGCAGTCCGATCGCCTCCATGTCACCGGGTTCGGCGCTCTTCAGCAGGTGCGGGACCGCGTCGACGGAGCTCCGGCCCGCCGAGACGAGACGGCTCGCGGCCTCCCGGTGCAGCGCCCGGCGTACGGAGGGGGCAAGGTCGGCGTACACCGCCTGGCGGAGCAGGTCGTGTCGGAACAGGAGGCGTTCGCCGTCGTCGTGGAGGAGGGCGGCGGCGATGGCCTCGTCCACTTCGGCGCTGAGTGCGGAGGCGGGCCGGCCGCACAGGGCGGCGGCGTCGGCGAGTGAGAACGCGCGGCCGAGGACCGAGCCGATCCGCAGGAAGTGCAGGGTGTCCGGCCGGAGGTCGGCCAGTCGGCCGCGTACGCCGAGGACCAGCCGCTCGGGCGGTTCCGGCCCGTCCGCGCCCGTCGCCGCGATGCCTGTGAGCATCTCGGCCGCGAGGAACGGGTTGCCGCCCGCCCCGTCAAGGAGCTCCTCGACCCGCGCCGGCAGGTCCCCGCCGAGGACGTCGCGGGCCAGCTCGGCCAGGGCCGTCTCTGACAGCGGCCGCAGCGGGAGGGTCGTCGTCCGCGGTCCCTGCCCGTGCAGTTCCGGGTCCTCCCTGCCCGTGAGCAGCCAGAGGACCGGAGAGCTGAGCAGCCGTGCCGGCATGACACTGAGGGCGAAGCGGCTCAGCGGGTCGGCCCATTGGACGTCGTCGACCGCGATCAGTAGGGGCGTGCCCGCCGAGCGTTCCTCGATCAGCTGGGCCAGTCGTTCTACGAGCCAGATGCGCTGGTCGTGGTGGCCGGCGAGGTCCGCGAAGTCCGTGCCGGAGAGCAGTGGCGGGTCGCCGTGCAGGAGGCCCGAGGCCAGTGAGGCGAGGGGGGCCAGCTCGTGCAGCTCCTCGGCACGTCCGTGGCTGACGAGGAATCCGTGGGCCCGTGCCAGCGAGACGGCCTCCTGGAGCAGCACGGTCTTCCCGATCCCGGGCTCGCCCAGGAGCAGCGCGATCGCTCCTTCCTCGCCGTCGCGCACCGCCTCGACCAGGGCGCGCAGCCGCTCCAGCTCGGCTTCGCGGCCCCGCAGTCCGGGCCGGCTCAGCCGCGTGGCCATGGCTCGTTCGTCGGGCCGGTCGGGGCTCATCCCTTGACCGATCCGGCGAGCAGTCCCCGTGCGAAGTGCCGCCGTAGGGAGAAGAAGACGAGCAGCGGGACGACCGCCGCCACGAAGGCTCCCGCGGTGAGCCGCTGCCATTCGTTGCCGTAGGTCCCGGCCAGGCTCGCCAGTCTGACGGTCATCGGCGCGGTCTCGGCCGTTCCGCCGGACAGGGTCAGTGCCACGAGGAGATCGTTCCACACCCAGATGAACTGGATGATGGCGAAGCTGACCAGGGCCGGGCGGGCCAGCGGCAGCACGATCCGGAGCAGGAGCGTCCCGTGCGACGCGCCGTCGATGCGGGCGGCCTCGATCAGGTCCCGGGGCAGTCCTGCCAGGAAGTTGTGCAGGAGGAACACTGCGAACGGCAGCGCGAAGACCGTGTGGGCGAACCAGACCTGGCCGAACCGAGCGGGTCCGGTGAGGTGCCACGCGGGCAGGAAGAGCCAGCCCTGGGAGAAGAGCTTCAGGAGAGGGACGAGCGCCATCTGGAGCGGCACGACCTGGAGCGCGAAGATGCCGACGACGAGCGCGTCGCGCCCCCTGAAGTCGATCCAGGCCAGGGCGTACGCCGCGAACAAGGCCAGGACGAGCGGGAACAGCACCGAGGGAACGGTGATGACGACGGAGTTGACGAAGTACTCCGCGAGCCGCCCCGACCCGTTCCCGCCGCCGGACAGCGCCTCGCCGTAGTTGTCGAGCGTGAGGTGAGGCGTACCGAACACGGTCCACCAGCCCGTCGTCTTGATCTCCTCCTCGGGGCGGAACGAGGAGAGCAGGAGACCGAGGGTCGGTGTCGTCCAGAGGACCGCGATCACCACGGCGACCGACGTGAAGGCGCGGGAGGCGAGACGCTCCCGGACGCCGTTCACCTCGTCCTCCGCTGCGCCCTGATCTGGTGGGCGACGAAGGGGGTGACGAAGAGGAAGAGGAGCACGGCGAGCGCCGCGCCGCGGCCTGTCTCGCCGTAGCGGAAGGCCTGGTCGTACATCTCGTGGGCGATGACGCCCGTGTCGAACTGTCCGCCGGTCATGGTCTTGACGATGTCGAAGGCCTTGAAGGTGCCGATCGCCTGGGCGAGGAGCACGACGAGCAGCGTGGGCCTGATCGACGGCAGGGTGATCCGCCGGAAGATCTGCCGGGGGGACGCGCCGTCGAGCCGGGCGGCCTCGGTCAGCTCCGTGGGTACGGCTCTGATCGCGCCGTCCAGCAGGACGGCCGCGAAGCCCGCCTGGGTCCACACCATCACCCCGATGAGGAACAGGACGTTCCAGGGGGAGTCCACGAGCCATTGCCTGGGTTCGCCGCCGAACCCGACGACGAGCTGGTTCAGCAGCCCGATCTGCCCGGCTTCCGAGGGACGGTAGGCGTAGACGAACTTCCAGACGACACCCGCGCCGACGAGGGAGATCGCCATCGGCATGAGGACGAGGGACAGCGCGAGCGCCCCGAACCGCGACCGTGCGACAGCCGCCGCGTAGAGCAGACCGGCCGCGGTCGACGTCAGCGGCACGAGCACCACCCACGCCAGGGTGTTACGCAGCGCCACCAGCGCCCGGTGGTCGGTGAACATCCACACATAGTTGTCGAAGCCGGCCCACGCGTCTCCCCCGCCGACGGTGAACGACAGCACCAGGGTGCGCAGACCGGGCAGGAGGAGACCGACCGTGAGCAGCAGCAGCGCGGGGGTCAGCAGGATCAGGGCCGCGGCCCTCCTCCGTACCGGCCCCCGGTGCAGCGCGAGCAGGACCAGGGCGACCACCGCCGCGAAGGCGGCGACGCCCTGGAGCAGGTACATCAGCTTGGGCTGCTGGGCGACGGTGTCGAACGACATCAGTGGCTCGGCCAGGACCGTTCGACGGAGTCGGCGACCTGCCGGGTGCTCGCGCCGCCGATCCAGTCGACGGCCCCCTTCCAGAACGTCCCGGCGCCGACCGACGCCGGCATCAGGTCTGAACCGTCGAACCTGAACTGTGTCCGGGGATCCTGGAGCAGCTGGATCGAGAGCCTGTCGACCGGGGTCGCGGCGTTCGCCGGATCCACGCCCCTGTTCGCCGAGACGAACGGACCCTTCTTCATGCGCGCGTTCGCGAAGTCCGCGGAGGCCAGGTACTCCTGGAACGCCCGCACTTCGGGACGGTCGACGAACACCGCGGTGAACACCCCACCGCCCAGTACGGGGCGGTTCGCCGGGTCGGCCCCCGGCAGGAGGAAGGTGTAGACGTCCTTGTCCGGTCCGATCTCGGTGCCCTTCGGCCACATGTCGGCGTAGAACGAGGCCTGGCGGTGCATCGCGCAGTCGCCGGAGAGAACCGGCGTGCCAGCCTCCTGGAAGGAGATCGACGCCATGGACCGGGCCGGGCCGAAGCCGCCGTTGACGTACCGGTCGTTCTTGAGGATGGACCCCACGCTGTCCATGGCCTTGATCACCCGCGGGTCGTTGAACGGGATCTCATGGGCGACCCACTGGTCGTAGACGTGCGTGCCCTGCTGGCGAAGGAGGACGTCCTCGATCCAGTCCGTCACGGGCCAGCCGGTCGCCTCGGCGGACTCGATGCCCGCGCACCACGGCTTGACGCCCGACGCCGCGACCTTCTCGGTCACGGCCATCAGCTCGGACCACGTGCGGGGAACGCTCAGCCCCTTGTCGCGGAAGAACTTCGGGGAGTACCAGACGAAGGACTTCACGTTCGCGACGAGCGGCGTGCCGTAGAGAGTGCCGTCCACGGTCGCGTAGCTGTTCCAGTCGGCCGACCAGCCCTGCTTCGCGAGAGCGGCGACGCCGGCGCTCACGGGCTTGAGCTTCCCGTCCCGCGCGAAGCGTTCCAGGAGACCGGGCTGGGGGAAGAACGCCACGTCGGGCGCGTTCCCGCCGTCGACCCGGACCTGGATCTGCGCCTCGAACTCCCCGTCCCCCTCGTACTGGACGTCGATTCCCGTGCAGTCCGCGAAGTCCGCCCAGGTCTCTTCGAACAGATCGGCCTCCCGGTCCCGGTTCTCCGCGTAGACGGTGACCTCGGTGCCGGGGTGCTTGCCGTACCGGGCGTACGGTCCGCAGTCCGCGGTGGTGTGCGAGCGCGAACCGCTGTCCTGCGGGGTGCCGCAGGCGGTGGCCGTGACGGCGAGGGTGATGACCGCGAGCGCGAGCCTCGCGCCGAACCTCATGGTTGTGCTTCCTCCGATCGCCCGCCGCAAGTTCTCGGCGGACGTTTCGGAAAGCTACAGCGTTCGAACGACAGAGACCAATCGTTCGAAGTTCAAGCGTCGGATCAGTGCCCCGTGGACCCGGCCGCCTCCAGGATCAGCTCCGCCACGGCCGTGGGCTGGGCAAGCATGACCAGGTGGGAGGAGTCGACCTCGACGGTGGTCATGCCGGCGCGCTCGTAGCCGTAGCGCTCCACGTCGGGATTGATGGTCCGGTCGGAGGAGGCCACCAGGCCCCACGAGGGCTTGGTCTTCCACGCCGCGACCGGCGCCGCCTCCGAGAAGGCCCGCGCGGCCAGGGGGCGCTGGGAGACGGCGAGCACCGCGGCGAGGTCGGGGTCGACGTCCGCGGCGAACAGGGCGGGGAAGCGGTCGATCGCCACCGAGACGTCGGTGCCGTTCTCGGTGGAACCGGCCACCGGGAACGGGGTGTAGACGAGCGCCTCGCCGAGACCGGAGTCGGGGAAGCCGCCCTGCAGCTCGCCCAGGCTCTCGCCCTCCTCGAGGGCGTAGCCCGCGAGGTACACCAGGGCGCGGACGTTGTCCTCCGTACCGGCGAGGGTGATGACGGCGCCGCCGTAGGAGTGCCCCACCAGGATGACGGGGCCTTCGACGGCACGGACCACGGAGGCGATGTACGCGGCGTCGTCGACGAGGCTCCGGTTGGGCACCGCCGGGGCTATCACCTCCAGGCCGGCGGCGGTCAGTTCGGGGATGACACGGGCGAAGCTGGAGGCGTCGGCGAAGGCGCCGTGGACCAGGACGACGGTGGGGCGGGCGTGTCGGGCCATGGGGGAACTCCTCGGTGAGTAGACGGGGAAGGCGGCGGTGGGGTGGTTCACAGGCCGAAGCGGGCGCGGCGCGCCTCGGGCACCAGGTCGGCGTACTCGGGGTGCTTGCCGATCCAGCCCCGGATGAAGGGGCAGGACGGCAGGACGCGCAGCCCGCGGGTCCGGGCGTCGTCGAGGGCGCCGCGGGCGAGCAGCCCGCCCAGGCCCCGGCCGCCGAAGCGGGGATCGATCTCGGTGTGGAAGAAGGCGATCTCGCCCTCCGAGAGGTGGTACTCGGCGAAGCCCGCGATGTCGGTGCCGTCGCCGGTGAGGACCTCGTACCGGGACTTCTCGGGCCGGTCGGTCACTCGGGGTTCCATGGGTGCTCCTGTGCGGTCGTGGTGTGACGGGGGCGGTGGCTGCGATCAGAGGGTGCGGCGCACGCCCGCATGGCGTTCGAGGTTGCGGAGCTGGACGGCGAGGTCGCCTTCGACGGCGAGGTGGGCGGGGCCGCTGCGGCCGATGGGCAGGACCTGCTCGCTGCGCATGTCCTCGAGCATCAGGGCGAACGCCGTGTACATCGCAACGACCGCCACCAGCAGGCCGAGCGCCCCGGACGTGCGCGTCAGCCATTCGGCGCCGGTGACGCCCGCGAGGCCGGTGGCCGCCCAGCGGGGCAGGGAGACCGCGAGGACGAGCCACAGCGCTCGTTTGGGCCCGGTCACGGCGGTCATCAACGCGCCGAAGCAGAGGAGGGCCAGGTTGAAGACGCCGAGGACCTTCAGGCCGTCGGCCGCACCGCTGAGCATGATGAGCGAGTAGGGCAGCCAGCTGCCGGCGAACACCGCCATCAGGGTCGCCGCGATCACGTCACGGGCGCCGAAGGCCAGGACACTGACCAGGAGTTGGAGGGCGAAGGCCGGCAGGACGGTGAAGGCGACGGCGGTGCGGGCCTCCTCGCCGAGGATCCCGAGCTGGAGGCAGCCCGTCATCACGGACGCGATGGCGATCGTGAAGAATCCGAGCGGCATGGGTGAGGCGATGGGGCGCAGGTTGATCCGTGTCATCGACCGGAGGTCCGGCTCGAAACGGCGTCCGGGCGGGGCGGCCGGGTCCAGTTCGCCGCCGTCGGCGGCCGGGGAGGCGGCAGTCATCGGATGTCTCTCTTTCAGTGATCGAAGCAGGGGTCGACGAAGGACGGCGTGGTCTGGGGGACCGAGCCGCGGGCGACACGCCACCGGCGGTGCTGCTCGGACTCGGCGACGGCCTCGGCCACGAGCGACGCCTGACGGGCACCGCTCTGGTAGCCGCCGAAGCGGGCCACGGGGCTCCACTCTGGGCTCACCGGCGGAAGGGCATCGTCGAGCCCCTCGTACTCCGCGGTCGCGTAGACGATGCGGCCGCCGACGACGGTGAGGACGGACTCGATGTCGGGGATGACGCCCTCGGGGACGGTCAGGTAGTCGTCGGAGAGGATCGCGAGGTCGCCGTACGAGCCCTCGCGCAGGGTTCCCTTGACGTCCTGCTCGCCGGTGAGCTGCGCCCCGCCCCGGGTGTAGAGGCCGAGGGCGGTCTCCCGGTCGATCAGGTTCCCCGCCGGGTAGAGGGACGTGCCGCCGACGGTGCGCCCGGTCACCAGCCAGTGGAGTGCGACCCAGGGGTTGTACGAGGAGACGCGGGTGGCGTCGGTTCCGGCGGCGACGGTCAGGCCGCGGTCGAGCATGGCCCGCACCGGCGGGGTGTGGGCGGCTGCCTCGGCACCGTAGCGGTCGAGAAACGCGGCGCCCTGGAAGGACATGCGGTTCTGGACGGAGACGGCTCCGCCGAGGGCGGCGATCCGGTCGAGGCTGCCGGCCGAGACGGTCTCCGCGTGGTCGAAGAGCCACCGGTTGCCGCCGGGGAAGAGTCCCTCCGAGGCGAGCTTCTCGAAGACGGCCAGGTCGCGGCGGATCGTCTCGTCGTACGTGGCGTGGAGGCGGAAGCCCCAGCCGTTCTCGAGCAGGAGCCGTACCGCGCTCTCGAACTCGGTCTCGTAGCCCTCGGCGAGCTCGGGCCGGGGCTCGGAGAAGTTCTCGAAGTCGGCAGCGGCCCAGGTCAGGTTCTCACCCGCGCCGTTCAGCCGGAGCCACTCGTCCCCGTCCCCGGGCTTGACCACCTCGGTCCAGCGCTTCAGGTCGGCGAGTTCCTGCCCGGCCGTCTGCGGGAAGAGGTGGTAGGCGATGCGGAGGGTCAGCTCCCCCGACCTGGCGAGGTCGACGACGGTCGCGTAGTTGTCGGGGAAGTTCTGGAAGCCGCCGGCGGCGTCGACCGCGGAGGTCAGGCCGAAGCGGTTCAGCTCCCGCAGGAAGTGCCGTGTCGATGTCCGTCTGTCGGCCTCGTCGAGAGCCGGCGCCTTGACCAGGGTCGAGTAGAGGATGAGCGCGCTCGGGGCGGCGAGGAGGACTCCGTTGGGTTCGCCGTCCCGGCCCCGGACGATCTGGCCGCCGCGAGGATCGGGGGTGTCGCGGGTGAACCCGGCCGCCCGCACCGCGGCCCGGTTCATCAGGGCCGACTGGTACAGGTGCAGGACGAAGACCGGGGTGTCGGGGGCTGCGGCGTTCAGCTCGGCGACGGTCGGCATCCGGCGCTCGGCGAACTGCTCGGCGGTCCAGCCGCCCACCACCCGGATCCACTGCCCCTTCGGGGTGCGGCCGGCCTGCTCACGCAGCATGGCCAGAGCCTGGCGGAGGCTCCGTACCCCGTCCCAGCGCAGCTCCAGGACGTAGTTCAGGCCGCCCCGGATGACGTGCAGGTGCGAGTCGTTGAGTCCTGGGATCACCCGGCGGCCCAGGGCGTCCACGACCTTCGTGCCCGGCCCGACGAGATGGGCGAGGTCGTGGTCGTCTCCGAGGGCCGCGACCCGGCCGTCGCGGATCGCGATGGCACGGGCCTCGGGTCGGCCGGGGTCGCCGGTGAACACCTTCGCATTGCGGACGAGAAGGTCGGCCTGCGCGGGTTCCCGGCGCTGGGCGGGGACGAGGCCCGCCACCGGCATGCTCATGGACGGCCCGGTCATGCGAGGGCCTTGCGCAGAGCGTCGGTGGCGACGCCGATGGCCAGTTCCGCTCCATGCGTCTCGCGCAGCGCGTTCAGCATCACGAAGTCGTGGATGACCCCCTGGACGCGCAGAGCGGTGACGGGGACGCCGGCGGCACGGAGCTTCGCCGCGTACGTCTCGCCCTCGTCGCGCAGGACGTCGGCCTCGGCGGTGATGACCAGGGCCGGCGGCAGGCCGGTGAGCTGCTCTGTGGAGGCACGCAGCGGCGAGGCGGTGATCTGGGCGCGCTCGGCCTCGTCGGTCGTGTACTGGTCCCAGAACCACTTCATGGCGTCGCGGCGCAGGAAGTAGCCCTCATCGAACTGGTGGTACGAGTCGTTGTCGAAGCTCGCGTCCGTGACCGGGTAGAAGAGGACCTGCTGGACGAGCGTGACGTCGCCGCGCTGCTTGGCCATGAGGGTGAGGGCGGCGCTCATGTTGCCGCCGACCGAGTCGCCCGCGACGGCGATCCTCGTGCCGTCGAGGTCGTTGTGGTGGCCCTCGCGGGCGACCCACTGGGCGACGCTGTAGTTCTGCTCGATGGCGACGGGGTAGCGCGCCTCGGGCGAGAGGTCGTACTCGGGGAAGACCACGGCCGCCCGGGTGCCGACGGCGAGTTCGCGGACGAGCCGGTCGTGGGTGTGGGCGTTGCCGAACACCCAGCCCGCGCCGTGGATGTAGAGGATGACGGGGAGCGGGCCGGTGGCGCCGCGGGGGCGGACGATCCGGGCGCGGACGTCACCGGTCGGGCCGCCGTGGACGGTGATCCACTCCTCGTCGACGTCCGGCAGGGGGACGCCTTCACCGTTCTGCACGTGGTCCACGGCCTTACGGCCTTCGGCGACGGGGATCTGGTAGAGGTACGGCGGCTGGGCGGTGGCATCGGCGAACGCCTGGGCGGCGGGTTCGAGGACCGGACGGTTCTTCATGAGGGGTTCTCCTTCAGGGGAGGTACGGGGCGGGTAGAGCAGTCAGCGGGGCGCCCGCGCGGCGGCGAGGATCACGTGGGTGACCACGGCCGGGCGGGACACGGCCACTGCATGGGACGCGTCCACTTCGGTGATCTGCGAACCGGCGCGCCGGGCCATCCACCGTTCGGCGGCCGGCGGGATGTTCCTGTCGGCGGTGGCGATCAGCGCCCAGGACGGGATCGTCCTCCAGGCGGCTTCCCCGGCCTTCTCCTCCAGCGCGGTGGTGGCGACCGGGCGCTGGGTCGCGGCCATGACAGCCGCGTCGGCAGTGGGGACGTCGGCGGCGAACTGCCGGTGGAACTTGGACCGTTCGATGACGAGCTCGGTGCCGGTGCCACCGCCGGGCAGCGGGTACGACCGCGGGTTCACGGTGTCGCCGAGGGTGGAGCCGGGGAACTTGGCGGCGAGTTCGGCCGCGCTCTCGCCCTTGTCCGGGGTGAACGCGGCGATGTAGACGAGGGCCTTCACACGGCTGTTGCCCACCGCGGCGCCACTGATGACGGCGCCGCCGTAGGAGTGGCCGACCAGGACGACGGGTCCGTCGACAGCGGCCAGCACGCTGCGCAGGTAGGTGGTGTCCGCGGCGAGACCGCGCAGCGGGTTGGCGGGGGCCAGGACGGGGTAGCCGGCGTGCTGCAGCCGCCTGATCGTGCCGCTCCAGCTGGAGGCGTCCACGAACGCTCCGTGGACCAGGACGATCGTGGGCTTGGGAACGTACCGGTCGGTGTTCTCGGCGGCGGGGCGGCTCACGGGTGCGGCGCCGATCAGGGCGGCGAGCGTCGCGGGCATGGCGAGGGCGAGGGTGCGCCTCGTGAGTTGCATGGGTGGGTGTGTCCTTGTCGGGTGGGGGGGGGAAGCGTTGGGTTGTGCTCGGTCAAGCGGGAGGGGTACGCCCGTCGAGCGGGGCTCGGGGGAGGGGCCAGACCTCAGAGGCCGTACGCCTCCAGGAGCCGGAGCCAGACCTCGCTCACCGTCGGGAAGGCGGGCACGGCGTGCCACAGGCGCTCCAGAGGGACCTCGCCCACGATGGCGACGGTGGCCGTGTGGATGAGCTCGGTCGCCATCGGGCCGGTGAGGGTGCAGCCGACGACGACGCCTCGGGTCTCGTCGACGACGAGCTTGGCGAGGCCGCGGTAGTCGTCCGCGTGGAGCGCGGCGCCGGCGACGTCGTCGATGCGGTACTCCACCGTGCGTACCGCGAGACCCGCTTCGCGTGCCGCGCGTTCGGTGAGACCCACGCTCGCCACCTCGGGACGGGTGAAGACGGCCTGCGGCACGGCGAAACGGTCGGCTTCCGCGCTCCACCGCTGCCGCCCGCCGGTGACGGCCGGACGCCCGGCGGCTCGCTCGACGATCGCCGCCGCGCAGGCACGGGCCTGGTACTTGGCCATGTGGGTCAGAGGCGCGCGCCGGTTGACGTCGCCGACGGCGTAGAGCCAGTCGCCGTCGATCCCCGCGGTGACCCGACAGGTGTCGTCGACCGGGAGCCAGTCGCCGACGGGCAGTCCGACGGTCTCCAAGCCGAGGTCGGCCGTGCGCGGGCGACGGCCCACGGCGGCAAGGACCTCGTCGCAGACGAGGGCGGTGCCGTCGTCGGTCTCCACGGTCACGGTGCGCGTGGTCTCGTCACGGGCGACCCGGACGGCCGACACCCCGAAGCGGATCCTGACGCCCAGATCGCTCAGCCCTCGGGTGACCTCTTCGCCGGCGCACGGCTCCCAGCCGGTCAGCAGGGCCCGGTCGCGGACGAGCAGGGTGGCGGAGGCGCCGAGCGAGCGCCATGCGGTGGCCATCTCACAGGCCACCACTCCCCCGCCGATGACGACGAGCCGCGCGGGCACCGCGTCGGCGGTGGTGGCCTGCCGGTTGGTCCACACACCGATCCGGTCGAGCCCTTCGACCGGCGGGAGGGCGGGTTCCGTGCCGGTGCAGACCACGACCGCGCGCCGGGCCTGCAGGGTACGGACCGTGCCGTCGGGCGCGGTCACCTCCACCCGGCGCTCACCGGCGAGCCGTCCGTGGCCCCGTACGAGCGCGATGCCCGCACCGTCGAGCCAGTCGGCCTGGCCGGTGTCGTCACCGCGCCCGGTGAACCGGTCGCGGCGGGCCAACACCCGCGCCGGGTCGAGTGCCGCCGTGACCGCTTGCCGGGCCCCGTCGACCGAGCGGGCCTCCGCTCGGGCGGCGCCGGGACGCAGCAGAGCCTTGCTCGGCACGCAGGCACGGTAGGAGCACTCGCCGCCGACCGCCTCTGCCTCGACGACGACGGCTGTCAGCCCCGACCGGACGATCCGGTCGGCGACGACCTCGCCGGCCGGCCCTCCGCCGACCACGACGACGTCGTACGCGTCCTCGTCCGGGGCCGCCATCAGCCGCGTACCAGCGGGGTGTCCACGAGGTGCTCGGCCAGGAACCACACCTGCGCCTCACCGGTACGGATGACCTCGGAGACGAGCAGGTCGGTGCTGCCCTCGTCGCCCTCGGCCGAGATCCGGGCGGCAGCGTCCCGCGCGTCGATCAGGATCCGCTCGTGCGCGTCGAGGAGCCGCGACAACATGACGGGAACCGGCTCCACCCCGTCCGGTGGCCGGGGGATCGCCGTCAGCTCCGCGACGTGGCGAGGGTCCCCGACGGCGACGCCGCCGAGGCTCTGGACCCGCTCGGCCAGCGCGTCCACGATGGCCAGTTGGGCCTCCGCGTGCTTGTCCAGCATGAGGTGGAGCGAGTAGAAGGTCGCCCCGCGCATGAGCCAGTGGTGCTTCTTGTAGAGGGAGTAGAGGATCTGCGTGTCGGCGAGGACGCGGTTCAGCCGCTGGCAGGCGTACATACGGGTGTCGTGGCCGAGGCCGATCGGCAGCTGCTTGAGCGTGCCGAACGCCTGGATCTCGGCGCCCTTCTGATGCAGCAGGGGCTGACCGCCGCCGTGCGGAGACGTGAGGGTGTCCATCGAGTACTCCTGTACAGGGAGAAGTGGGTGGGTGGGCCCGGCCGCCCGGTCGGGGGTGCGCGGCCGGCCGGACCCGGTCTGCGTTGCTCGCGCTCAGCGCTCGGCGATCGCCGGGGCGGCGGGGGGCCGGTGCAGGACGAGCCGGGTGAGGAGCCCACTGCCGAGACCGGCCACGAGCGCGAGGGCGGCCCACCCCAGGGGGTACGGCGTGAGGCCGAGGGCCGCGTCGAGGGACCAGGCGCCGGGGCCGGTGGCGGCGAGCGCGGCAGCGGTGCCGATGAGGACGAGCGGGTACTCGTACCCGTCGTTCTGCACCCAGAGCCCGTGGCGCCATTTCACGGTGAGGGCGACGGTCATGACCCCGATGGCGCCGGTGGCGGCGAGAGGGGTCAGGAGGCCGGCGGCGAGCAGCAGGCCGGAGCCGATCTGACCGCCGCCCGCCGCCAGGGCGGTGAGGGCGCCGCCGCGGAAACCGTCACCACGGAACTCCTCCGTACCGCCCTCGAGTCCCTTGCCGCCCAGGTGTCGGCTGACCTTCTGCACACCGTGCCCGGCGACGAGCAGTCCCACCAGCAGACGCAGGATCAGAATGCCGGTGTCCACAGGGGTCAGCCGGCCGCGTGCGCGCCGATGACCGACTGCGCGTACACGACACCCAGGCCGTACGCGCCCGCGTGGGCCTTGACGATCTCCATGACGGCGCCGTACGTCTCCTGGCGCGCCCAGTCGCGCTGCAGCTCCAGGAGGACCTGGACCCAGGTCACGGGGACGGCGCCGGCGGCGATCATCCGCTGCAGCGCGTGCTCGTGGGCGGCCGGGCTGACGCCGCCGGAGGCGTCGGTCACGACGTACACCTCGTAACCCTGCTCCAGCGCCGAGAGCGCGGGCAGCACCAGGCAGACCTCGGTCCACAGACCCGACACAATGATCTTCTTGCGTCCGGTCGCCTTGACCGCCGCTACGAGCGCCTCGTCCTCCCAGGCGTTCATGGTGGTGCGGTCGATGATCTCGTTCTTGGGGAACACCTCCGCGAGCTGCGGCAGCAGGGGGCCCGAGAAGGACTCGGCGGCGACCGTGGTCAGAACGGCCGGCACGTCGAACGCCTGGGCGGCCTTGGCGAGACCCACGGTGCTGTTGATGATCGCGGTCCGGTCGCCGCTGCCGGTGCCGAAGAACATCTGCGGCTGGTGGTCCACGAAGAGCATGACCGAGTTGTCGGGCGTGAGCAGGTCCTTGCTCGGAGCGGCCTGCACCTTGTTGATGTCGAACATGAGGGGTCCTTTCGAAGCAATCGATAGCGCACCTGCCGCATCGGCGGCTCGGCACTTCGTCAAGCTACGAGCGACCCGACCGACCGCGTTGACCTCCTGCGCCCAGGAGTTGGCACGACAGCGCACAACCGGTGAAGGACGAGAGCCACGCCGTGTCACCAGCCCGAACTCGGCAAGGCCGCGACGCCGATCCCCAGAGGTGATCGCACGGAGAACCCGCCTGGGCCAACGAGGCGACTCGACCGAGCCACTTCACACATCCCGGCTCCCGCCCCTGTCACTCGACGGCGCAACCGAAGCGAACCGCACAGGCAGGACGCAGAGACCATCATCTCGGCAGCGTGCGCTGCCGACCCTCCCAAGCGGCGCCTAGCCTTACGCCGAGCCAAGAAGGGCCTTCTCACCAGCGGACGCCGCCGGGCAGCAGGAGCAACTGGGGAGAGTGAAGCCGCTTTGGAGAGCGGAAAGACCGGCCCGCCGACACTCCCCGCACCAGATGTCGCGCGCCTGACGCCCTGTCATCAAACTCGGCAAAGGGTCAGCATTCAGCTGACCGGACCCGCTCGGACGCGAGCACATCCTGGAAGCACACCCGCCTACCGCGAGACCGGGAGGCGCTGCCACACGCCTCCCTCCCACACTCGCGACGACAGCGACAGGCAGGCCGAGGCATCCCCACCCCTACATCGACTCCGGGGAGAAAACCCCAGTTCAGCGCACCCTCCCCCGCGCCTTCAGCTGGATCGCCGGGACCTCCGGAGCGTCCAGCCGGTCGCCGTCGCAGCCCTTCACCTCGCCCAACGAGCTGGCGCTGCGGGACGTCATCGCCGAGACGGCACGCGAGACCACCGTCCTGGTGGTGGCCCACCGCCTGTCCACGGTCACGAACGCCGAGCGCATCGTCGTCATGGACGCCGGCACGGTCCGTACGATCGGCACCCATGAGGAACTGGTGGACAGGGACGAGCTGTACACACAGCTGGCCGCGACCCAGCTCCTGACCCCGGCGGGGCGCCCCGGCGGGTAGAGCGGGTGTCCCCCACCGGCCGCCCCCGCCGCACGGCGGGGCGGAGGTCCACGCAGAGACCACGAGGAGTGCCACGCGTGGATCGGCGCAGCCGGGACGGGCCATGCGTGCCGAACGTCCCGGCCCGGCCTCATCGGATGTGCTTCGCCGGTTGGTGGCGGCGTTGAGCAACGCGTCCAGCGGTCCGCGGCGGAAGAAGCGGGACCAGCCCGCGGCGAACGCGATCGCTCCGAGGATGAACAGGAGCACGGGGATCCAGGACGTCTGGCTGCTTTCGCCGGCCGATGTGCCGAGCATGGGCTGGGCGAGGAAGTGACCGACGTAGGCCGTCAGGGACATGGTGCCCACGGCGATGACGGGTTTCGCCAGGCTGCGCAGGCGCGGCAGGCGGTCCATCAGCACCGTCCCGCCCATGATCACGAGGATGGCGACGCCCACGCTGCCGACGATGTCGAACGTGGTGCCGCTGTGCGGCCCGGCGGACAGCAGTTCCGAGGCCGCCCGCCGGGGGGCCTCGAAGGATCCGCTGCCGAAGGACGACGCCTTCTCGAACCCGGCGGACGACTTCCCGTCCTCCGCCATGCTGCGCAGCGCGTCCTTGCCCGCCGGCAGCAGGGACAGGCCGTACGCGCCGACGGTCAGAGCGGCACCGAGCGCGGCCAGGCGACGCTGGACGGGGACGGACGACAGGTCGAGGCGGCCCAGCGCCATGCCTGCGACCACGAACGACATCCACGTGATCGTTGGATGGAAGCCGGTGAGCAGCAGGTCGAGCACGCCGACCTCGCTGATCTTCTTGAGCGGGTCGTAGGCGTCGATGGTCTGCTGGACGGACTCGCTGAGCCGCGAGTTCAGGACGAACGCCAGCTGGGGTGTGACGAGCGCGAGCCCGGCCGCGGTGATCGCCAGTGCCTTGGCGGACAGCCGCAGCAGGGGCAGGGCGAGGAGGAAGTAGACACCGTAGAAGCCGAGGATGATCACTCCCCCGTACTCCATCGCCAGCCCGGTGCCCAGCGCCAGCAGGACCACGGCGCGGATCGCGATCCGGGCCTTCGCCTGCCGACCCGCCAGGCCGGTCTTCGGCTCACGGCGCCCGGCGATCAGCATCAGCGAGAACCCGGCGAGGGTGGCGAACAGAACCGACGAGTGGCCGTCGGCAAGATACCGGACCCATCTGGCGACGCCGTCCGTGGCCGACAGCGGCGGGCCGATGTGCACGATGTACATGCCGAACACCGCCAGCGCGCGGGCCAGATCCACCCCGACCAGGCGCCCCGTCGAGGGACCTCCGGAGAGCTTCCTGGGACTCGGTCGAAGAGCGGGGCAGTGGAGGCGAGTTCTCCTGCGGCGGCTATATCTGTGTGATACGGACAATCTCCGGGCGCCGCCAGGAAGCGGACCATCCGACGGGCTTCGGTGAGATCCCCGCCGACCGGCCGGGACCAGCCCCGCCGAGTGGCGGAACGGCGCCCAGGACGGTTCGCGGGCCCGGACGGCCCACCGTCCTACTTGATGACGGCGTTGGCCACCACGACCACGAGGCCGAGCAACGCGTCCACCGTGCCGATCCCCACGGCGGAGCCCCAGGTGCGACCGGCGGCGCGGGCCGCGGACAGACCCCAGGCGAACAGCAGCACCACGTTCACGGCGAAGACCACGCACTCGACGTCCGCCGTGGGCCACCATCCCCAGGCGGCGCCGAGCAGCACGCCCAGCGTCGGCACCGTCGCCACCACCAACGGCCACTCGGACAGCAACAGCCGCACCCCGGCGCGCACACCGTGATGGGTCCGGTCGCCACGCAGGGCCATCAGATGCGCGTAGCCGTGGGCCAAGGCCGAGGCGAAAGCCGTCACCAGGAGCCATTGGGCGCTGTTGAACCGATCGGCGGGCGCCGTCTCACCCTGTTCCGTCAGGGCGGCCACCATGGAACTGGCCAGCACCGCCCCGTACACACCCCCGAAGAGCACACGGGGTCGCGCCGCACAGCGACGCAGAGCGCGGACGGGCTGACGCAGGAACGGGCGGGGCATGACGGGGTCGTCCTCGAACGGTAGGGAAACGGCTGCGGCCCGCGGACTCGTGCGGGCCCATGGACCGACTCCAGCGCACGAAGGACGACGGACACCATCCGCCGTCCTTCGTGCACTGCCCGCCGACAGGCGGGATCGTCCCCCCGGAACGGCTGGAGCCGACCCGCCGGATGTCCACACTCCACGGTCATCGCGCCACCGCGTACCCTGCCGGACGTACTGTCGACGGCAGGCGATCACCGTACGAGAGCGTGTACGCCCCGGGTGCGGGTGCCGACACGGATCGCCGAGAGGCCGGACGGAGCAGACGAGTGTGAGGCGGAACGCCGGTGATCCGGGTAGTGGTGGTGGATGACGAGGCCCTGGTGCGGTCCGGTTTCCAGATGATCCTGAACGCGTCCGCCGACATCGAGGTCGTCGCGACCGCGGAGGGGGCGCAGGCGGCCGACGTCATCCGGCGCGAGAGGCCGGACGTCGTACTCCTCGACATCCGCATGCCGGACGTGGACGGCCTGACCGTCCTGCGGAAGATCCAGGAACTGGCCGCACCGCCGCACGTCGCCATGCTGACCACCTTCGACACCGACGAGTACATCCTCACCGCGCTGCGGTCGGGTGCCGCCGGCTTCCTGCTCAAGGACACCGAACCCGAGCAGCTCGCCCAGCTCGTGCGCACCCTGGCCGCCGGCGGGGTGGTGATGTCCCCGAAAGCCTCACGCGCGCTGCTGCGCGGTCATCCTGGGGCGGGAGCACCCCAGGACGCGGAGGTGGCACGGGTGAACCTGCTCAGCGACCGGGAGCGCGCCGTCCTCGTCCTGGTCGCGGAAGGACTGTCCAACGCCGAGATCGGCACCCGTATCCATCTGAGCGCGGGCACCGTCAAGGACCACGTCAGCTCGATCCTGAACAAACTGCGGGTCGCCGGCCGTGTCCAGGCCGCACTGCTCGCCGAGCGCGCCGGACTGCTCGGCAGGAACGGCGACAACCCGTCACGGGACAACGGGCGATGAGCACGGGCCGGGCACTGTGGCGGCGCGTACCCCCCTGGGCCGTCGACGGGGGTCTCGTCGTCCTCGCCGTGCTCGACGCCTGGATCAACCTCTACGGCGAGGGGACCCCTCTCGTCTGGGCCTGCGTCGCCCTCGGCAGCACGGCGTTGTTCCTGCGCAGGCGCTTCCCGCTTGCCGTCTTCCTGTTCACCCTGCCCATGACCCTTTTCATGGACGTCGCGGTCGCGCCGATCACCGCCCTGTACACACTGGCCGCGTCCACCCGCAACCGACCGATGCTGGCCGGCTGTGCCCTGCTGAACGCGGGGGTGGACACCCTCGTCTGGCCGTTGTCCGACGCGTTCGACGGCGACCGGACATGGACGCTCGTCCAGTTCGTCTACACGCTGGCCACGGCCGTCGCCCCCGTCCTGTTCGGCCAGCTCGTGCAGGCCCGGCACGACGTGGCCCGACAGCTCGTCGAGGTCGAAGAGGCCCGGGAACACGAACGTGCCCTGCACGCCCAGACCGTCCTCGCCAGCGAGCGCGCCCAACTCGCCCGCGAGATGCACGACGTCGTCTCCCACCAGGTCAGCCTCATCGCCGTACAGGCCGGAGCGATGCAGGTGGCCGCCAAGGACCTCGACGCCCGAGAGGCGGCTCGCACCATCCGCACCCTGAGCACGAACACCCTGGACGAACTCCGCCACATGGTCACCCTGCTCCGCGCCTCAGGCGGCAGGGAAACCGCACTCACCCCCCAGCCCACCCTCGCCGACCTCCGGCAGCTCATCGCCAACAGCGGCATCGAGACCACCCTGGCCGGGGAGCTTCCCGCCGGCATCAGCACCACCGCTCAGCGCACCGTCTACCGTACGGTCCAGGAAGCACTCACCAACGTGCGTAAACACGCCCCCGGCGCCCGCGCCGAGGTACGCCTGTGGCACGACGCTCACCACTTCGGCGTCACCGTGACCAACACCGCCCCCACCCGCCCGTCTGTCGCCCTGCCCAGCGCCCGCCACGGCCTCATCGGTCTCAAGGAACGCGCCGAACTGCTCGACGGCATCCTCACCGCCGAATCCACCCCACAGGGCGGGTACAAGGTCGAACTACGAGCCCCCGCCCGGTCCGACTGAGCCGGCCGCGCAAGCAGCCCCCGAGGCGTGTCGGCAACGGGTCGCCCCTCCCGGGGGGGGGAGGCCGTAGCACCTGCCGGGGCCGCAGGCGCCGTGCCTGCGGCCCCGCTGGGGGGGAGGGTCAGGACGGGTCGCCGTACTGGAGGCCGCGTCCGTTGGTGCCGACGTACACGCGGCCGTAGGTGTCGGGGTCGCCGGTGACGACGCCGACGCCTCCGATGGCGCCCCACTGGTGGGCGTCGTCGTTGACGCGGAGCCAGGTGGCGCCCTTGTCGGTGGAGCGGAAGACGCCGGTGACGTCCTTGACCGTACCGATCAGATAGAGGGCCTGGTAGGAGGCGCCGGGTGCGGCCTTGCCGAAGCCGAGGGCGGACGCGGACCGCACCGTGGCGAGCGTGGTGAAGGTGCGGCCGCCGTCGGTGGAGTGCAGCAGCCCCTGGCCGCCGCCGGCGATCCACAGGTCTCCGGCGACGCCGGGGACGGCCGTGAGCCGGCCGGCGGGCAGGTTCGTGGCGCGGGCGGTGAAGGTCGCGCCGCCGTCGGTGCTGGCGTGGAGCGTGCCGCCGGACAGTGAGTAGAAGGTCCTGGCCGAGGAGCGGTCGGCGACGACGACGGCGCCGGTGCCCAGGCCGCGGACCTTGGACCAGCCGGCCCCCTTGTCGGCCGAGCGGTACGGGGCCTGGCCGGCCTGGGTCCAGACGATGGTGGAGCCGTCCGCCGCAAGCGCGACATGGCCGTCCTGGGCGCCGGCCGCCGGCTCCGTCTTGAAGCCGGTCCAGCTGATGCCGCCGTCGGTGGAGTAGGCGCCGTCCTGCGCGCCGCCCCGGCCGACGCGGACCATCATCGAGGGGTTGGCCTGGGCGAAGTCGATGTCGGTGCTGTTGGTCATCATCGGGTTGTTCAGCCGCCCGGCGGGCACCTTGGTCAGGTCGTCATGGCGGAAGCCGCCTTGGTCACCCATGGCGGTGATGACGGTGGCTCCGCCGGGCGGGGCGATCGCGTCCATCAGCGCGGTCTCCTCCAGCCCTCGGGCACCCATGCTCCAGTGGCTGGTGCCTCCGCGGTCGGAGGCGTCGGCGTCCTTGCTGCGCAGGATGCCGTTGCCGGTGCCGTACAGCACGTGCCCGGAGTTGAAGGGGTCGATGGCCAGGGCGGTCATCCAGTGCCCGGTGTGGGTACCGACGTAGGGAGCGGCGGAGGCGTCCCGTACCGATTTCCCGGCCAGTGGCTTCCAGGTCGTGCCGCCGTCGGTGGACCGGTAGATCTCGTCCTCGGGCCACCAGCGGCCGAGGGTGGTGACCATCACCGTGGACGGCTTCTGCGGGTCGACGGACAGGCCGGAGAACCCGTAGTCGCCCTGGGACGGGGAGATGTTCTCCCAGGCCCCGCCGGCCGGCGTGTGCTTCCACACCGAACCCGCCGTCACGCCGTTGGGTCCGAGGGCGTTGGTGTACGTCAGGTACAGCGAGCCGTCACCGGAGAGCACGCCGTGCTGCGGCAGCTGTCCTGTGGGCTGCCCGGGGACGGCCTGCCAGGTGCTGCCGCCGTCGGTGGAGCGGTACAGGGACGTGGACCTGTCGGCGACACCGACGTAGATCGTCCTGCTGCCGGCCGGACCGTACGTCACGAAGGAGATGCCCGCGCCGCTGCTCGCCCCGTCCTTGACGGGGAACGAGGAGACCTGCCGCCATGTCACACCGCTGTCCGTGCTGCGCCACAGGCCGTTCTTGCGGGTGCCCAGCAGCAGGGTGCGGTTGTCCGACGGGTCGATCACGAGCCGTTCGCCCGCCCCGCGGCCGTCCTCGTTGCCGCCCAGCTTGAACGGCAGCTCAGTGCGCTGGAAGGTGCGGCCCCGGTCGGTGGAGCGCAGGATCGCGCCGTTGCCGGCCCACTCGTTGGTGTAGGTGCCCGCCGCGAGGTAGAGGCGGTTCGAATCCACGGGGTCAGTGGCCAGCGCGTCGATGCCGAGCAGGTTCCAGTCCTTCTCGCCGAGCCAGTCGGTCAGCGGGATCCACTGCTCGGCACCGGTGTCCCAACGGTAGGCGCCGCCCATGTCGGTACGCGCGTACAGCAGACCCTTCTCCCGCGGGTTGAACACCAGCCCGGTGACGTAACCGCCGCCGACCACCTGGGCGTTCCTCCACGTGTACGGTCCGGTCCCGGTGGCTGGCGCCTCGGCCGTCTTCACCAGCTTCCACTGCTGGTTGGTGCTGCCATGGCCGCCGTACTGGATGACCGCCGCGCCGTCGGCCGTGGAGCCTCCGGAGACGTCCAGGACCTGACCGCTCCTGCGGGAGGTGAAGGTGACGGCGCCGGAATCGCTCACCTCGTCGATCCGCCACTCCTGGGAGGCGGAGGGGCTGTCGGTCTGCTGCTCGGCGGCGGCCGCCTGTGCGGTCGCATCGCCGGCTATGCCCAGCACCTTGCCGCTGTTGCGGTTCACCAGCTCGTAGTAGCCGTCGCCGGTGGGCCGCAGCCGCCACTGCTGGTTGGCGGTGTTCTGGTCGGTCCACTGCTGGATGCGGGTGCCGTCGGCGGTGGAGAAGGCGTTGACGTCCAGGGCCTTGCCGCTGTGCACGGAGAGCAGCCGGTAGTAGGCGTTGGCGTCGACCGTCGCGGCCTGCGAGTCCTCCTGGGTGAACAGGAGGTACGGGACGACGGCGGCGGGCACACCGAGCAGCAGGGCGGTGGCGCTCCAGCGACGACGGTGACGCCCGCGGCGCGCGCCGTTCGTGGGGTTGTTCATGAGGGGGGTGTTCTCCTTGGGTAACCGTGGATCGGGCGGGTCAGCGCTGCAGGGTGAGGACGCCCGGCCGGTACGGCAGTCGGTCGTAGGGGCCACCCGCGGTGCGGGACTTCCCCTGGTAGAGGAACTGCAGGTTGCAGGGGTCGATGGTCATGGTCTGATCGGGGTTGCTGCGGACCAGGTCACCGTGGCTGATGTCGTCGGTCCACGTGGCTCCGCTGTTGGCCCTACCCGCGAAGGGGTTGCTCTCGGTCGCGGCCTGTGGGGTCCACGCACCGCTCAGGCTGGAGGCCGTGAACGAGCGGAAGTAGCGCTGTTCGTTCACGCCCCGGGCCTCGACGATCATGAGGTACCGGTTCTGGTCCTTGACCTTGTAGACCTGGGGGGCCTCGAAGAGGTTCTTCGCCGTGTCGCTCATGACCGTCGTGTACGACGAGCCGAAGCTGCCCGGGAAGTTCCCGATCGGCATGCTCGCCCGGTAGATCCTGCCGTTGTCACCGGCGAAGAACAGGTACATGTTCGTCCCGTCGCCGATGAGCGTCTGGTCGATCGGGCCGGTGCCGGATACGGTGCGGGGAATGCTGCCGGTGAACAGTGGCTTCGGCGCGGACCAGCCGTTGGGATTGGTGGGGTCGCTCGACGTGCGGTAGCTGAAGGGCGATGCCCCCCACTGGTACGCCAGCACCCAGATCTTCTTCGGCGCGAAGTAGAAGAGCGTCGGTGCCACCGCGTTCTGGCTCATCTTCGTCTGGCCGGCCGACGCCATGTCGGACCAGTTCGTGAAGGGGCTGAACGCCATCGAGCCGTACGAGGTTCCCGACGCGCTCGACGCGTAGACCAGGTGTTTGCCGTTGTGCATGGCGTGAGTGAAGTCCTTCACCGCGGCCCATCCGTTCGCCGGCTGGGCGAGGGCGCCCGTGGAGCTCCACTTGTACGTCGAGGGAAGAGCACACGCGCCGCTGCCCGTCGCGGAGGGGGCGGTCCACTTCTGGTTGCCGACCGACGCGCAGGTGTACAGCTGGATCGTGGTGCCGTTCGCGGTGGCCGCGCCGACGGCGTCGAGGCACAGCCCGGACTGGACACCGGTGATCGTGCCGTCGGTGTTGATGCTCCACTGCTGGTTGGCGCCGCCGTTGCAGTCCCAGATGATCACCGGGGTGCCGTTGGCGGTGCCCTTGCCCTTGGCGTCCAGACACTTGTCGCCATGGACCTTCAGTTGCTTGGCGGCGGTGTGGGTCCAGCGCTGGCCGGCCTGTCCGCTGCAGTCCCACAGGTGCGCCCGGGTGCCGTTGGCGGTGGCGGAGCCGGGGATGTCGATACAGCGGCCGGAGGCCACACCCTTGATCTCCCCGGCACGGTCGGTCGGCTTGGTCGGCGTGGGGCCGGAGCCGGACGTGAGAGCGTTCATGACGGCGGTGTAGGCGGGCTTGGGCTTGCCGTTCCGGTCGAACAGCAGGGGGCTTTCGCCGCTCCGCCAGGAGTCGCTGTCACGGACGCCCCACACCGTGATGCCGGTGCACCGTGCCACGGACAGGCAGGCGCTGACCGTGTTCGCGTAGTGGGTGGGTGACGCCTGGGCGATGTCCAGCTCGGTGATCTGGACGTCGACGCCCAGGGAGGCGAAGGCGGCCAGGGTGGTCCTGAAGCGCGCCGGCGGGCCGCCCGCCCCGAAGTGGCTCTGGAACCCGACGCAGTCGATCGGCACGCCACGGGACTTGAAGTCCTTGACCATGCGGTAGACGCCCTGAGTCTTGGCGTCCGACCAGTTCTCGATGCTGTAGTCGTTGTAGCAGAGCTTGGCCGAGGAATCGGCCGCGCGGGCGGTGCGGAACGCTTCCTCGATGAAACCGTCGCCCAGCACCTTCTGGAAGACCGAGTCACGGAGCCGGCCGCTGCCGCCGTCGGCGAACGCCTCGTTGACCACGTCCCAGGCGTAGATCTTGCCCTTGTAGTGGCTCATCTGGGTGGTGATGTGGTGGTTCATCACACCGCGCAGCGTCTGCGCGTCGCGGATGGAGCCCACCCAGGAGGGGAGCTGCGAGTGCCAGACCGTGGTGTGGCCGCGTACGCGCTGACCGCGTGCCAGGGCACGGTCGACGATCCGGTCCGCGGGACCGAAGTCGAAACGGCCGCGGGACGGCTCGATGGCGTCCCACTTCATCTCGTTCTCCGGGGTGATCATGTTGAACTCCCGGTCGGCGATCGCGGTGTACGCCGAGTCGCCGAGCCGGCCTGCGGCCACAGCCGTGCCGAAGTACCGGCCCGAGGGGGCCGCGTGAGTACCCAGGCCTGCGGCGCCCGCGGAGCTGGGGAGGAACGTCACGACACCGGTCACCACCGCCGCGGCCGACAGCCCTATCGCCCAGGTACGGCGACGGCGGCGGAGCCGGTGCAGGCCCTTCATGCCTTTCCTCGCGGGTCGCGGTTCAGGTGGGGGCGTTGCGTCATGGGAGGCCTCTCTTCAGGGGGGATATGCCAGTGGGGGAAGGTCACCCCTGAAGTGGAGGCTGCCGAACTCGCGGTCGCGTAACAGAAAAGTCGCGCCGCCCGGAAGTTCGCTCAGTGACGCATGTCGCAGGCAGAAAGCGTTATGCCGAGCCCCGCGGTTCGGTCGTCCCCGCGGAGGCGGTGCAAGGCACCCGCCTCACTGCCTGGTGGGAAACGGCATGGCGCAGGAGCGACTCTCAGGACCAGGTCCGGCGCACGATGAAGGATGCCTGCCCGGCGAAGGTCCGTGTTCCGTCGGAGCCGTCGAGCCAGATGCCTCCGTCACGGTGGCGGAGGACGGAGCCGGGATAGTTGTGCGCGTGCAGGGTCACCGCCCCCGCGACCGACCCAGGGCGCGGACAGAAGGTCGCGTCTTCACGGAACAGATTGCTGCCGTCGTCGGCGCTCAGCCGCAGCCGGAGGTAGTAGTGGCGAAGGTACCGGCCGTCCGCGGCGCGGAAGGTGACGCACCGTGTGTCGGCCAGCCCCGCGATGACCGTGAAGGTGCCCCGGTCGCGGGTCTGCGCGCCGCTGGACGCGGAGACCCGACCGAGCGTCGCGTGGTCGCCGGTATGAGTGACGAACAGTCCGGGTTCGTCCACGGACTCCAGCGACCGTGCGCCGAGCGGAACAGTGGCTGCGGCGGCGGACGGACTCACGGGGGACGGTTCGTCCGACGTCCTGGTGCCCGACGGGGCCGGCGAGGCGGTGCCGGCCGTGGGGGCGGCGATGACGGCGGGCACCCGAGGCGCCGGTTCGGGCCAGGTCGCATATACGGCGGTTCCGGCGATGAGCACCGCGCCGGTGGCGAGGCTCACCAGCGGGTGAGCGGTGATCGCCGCGAGTTTGCCGGTCAGCGCGACGGGCAGGCCACCTCCCCCCGTCGCGGTGCCGACAGCGAGGTGTGCCGCGGCCGGCCCGGCGGCGATCGCGGCGGTACCCGACAGCAGGCCCTTGGCGGCGAGCGCGGAGACCAGTCCGGCCGGCACGGCCAGTGTCGCGAGGCCGAGGGGGAGCATCTCGGCCGGAACCCGTTCCGCCGTCGGCGCCGTGCAGACCGGGCAGTCACGGGTGTGCCGCGCCAAGCGCTTGCGCCACACCGATGCGCGCGAGCCGTCCCAGCCGACGACGGCCTCGTCCAGTCGGGTACAGCGCGGGTCGGCCTCCAGCGCGGCGACGATCGTCCTGCACAGTTCCAGCTGCTCACGCATGCGTTGCAGGCGCACTCCGACGTGGGCGACCGTGAGCCCGGTCGCGGCGGCGATGTCGTCACGGCTCAGCGAACCGGCGCATTCCTGCCACCAGAGCGACAGCAGCACCCGATGATCCGGATCGAGCCATCGGCCGGCCTCGACGACGCGACGGCGCTCGTCGGCGACATGCAGCCGCAGGATCGCCGTGTCCACAGGCTCCGCGCCGGCGTCCGGTATCCGGTGCGCCTCGTCGATGACCGCGGTCCGTTCGGCGAAGGCGTGCTTCCGGTGCAGGTGGGTGTTGATCTGGCGGAGCGTGATCGACACGAGCCAGGACCGGAAGCTCTCCGGGGCGCGCACGGCCGGCAGGTCGCGCACCACACGCAGCAGGGTCTCCTGGACGACGTCGTCGACGTCGGCATGGCCGCTCAGCGCTCGCCCTACGATGTTGTAGACCAGCGGCAGGTACGCGGCGATCAGCTCCTCGCGCGCACCGTCGTCACCGGCCTGCGCCGCGACGACCAGCCCCGCGTGGTCCACGTCGATGAGCCCCATTCCCACCCTCTCCAGGGAAGCGGTCCACCGGCGGACGGCGACCGGCCTCTGCGTCGGCAAAGAATACGACGTGAGACGGGGTCGGTCCGCCGGCGTCGCCCGGTGGGCGGCCGGCACAGGTGACGCGGGTCCGGACGCGGCCCTGGCCCGCGACCATGGCGGGCCCGGGCGACGACCGGGCCCGCCACGTGGTCAGCGCTGGAGCGTCAGCAGACCCGGGCGGTAGGCCCACTGGCCGTAGTCGCCGCCGGAGTTGGGATCACGACCCTGGTAGAGGAACTGCAGGTTGCAGGGGTCGATCGTGAAGGTCTGGTCGGCGCCGGCGCGGATCAGCTCGCCGTGGCTGATGTCGTTGGTCCAGGTGGCGCCGCTGTTGGCCTTGCCGGCGAAGGGGTTGCTCTCGGTCGCGGCCTGCGGCGTCCACGAGCCGTTGAGGCTGGTTGCCGTGAACGAGCGGAAGTAGCGGTGCTCGCTCGCGCCCCGGGCCTCGACGATCATGAGGTACTGGTTCTGGTCCTTGACCTTGTAGACCTGGGGCGCCTCGAAGAGGTTCTTCTCCGTGTCGCTCATGACCGTCGTGTACGACGAGCCGAAGCTGCCCGGGAAGTTCCCGATCGGCATGCTGGCCCGGTAGATCTTGCCGTTGTCACCGGCGAAGAACAGGTACATGTTCGTCCCGTCGCCGATGAGCGTCTGGTCGATGGGGCCCGTTCCCGACCCGGCGATGCTTCCGGAGAAGAGCTCCTGCTCCGCCGACCATCCGTTCGGGTTGGTGGGGTCGGTCGACGTCCGGTAGGAGAAGGCGGTCCTGCCCCACTGGTAGGCGAGCACCCAGATGTTCTTCGGCGCGAAGTAGAAGAGCGTGGGTGCGACGACGGAATTCGACATCTTGTTCTGGCCCGTCGTGGCCATCTGCGACCAGTCGGCGAACGGAGTGAAGTTCATCGAGCCCCAGCCCACTCCCGTCCCCGTGGTGCCGTGGGTCGTCGCGTAGACGAGGTGCTTGCCGTTGTGGGGGGCGACGGTGAAGTCCTTGAGCGAGGCCCATCCGGCCTTGGGCTGTGCCAGCGCGCCCGTCGACGACCAGCGGTACGTCGAGGGAAGGGCACAGGTGCCGGGGGTGCCGCCGCCCACCTTGACGAACTGCCACTGCTGGTTGGCGCCGCCCCAGTCGTCGTACTGGACGACGTTCGCGTTGTCGGCGGTGGAGGCGCCCTGGACTTCGAGGGCCTTGCCGCTGTGGCGCGCGACGAGCCTGACGTGGCCGTCCGCGCTGTCGGCCAGGCGCCACTGCTGGTTGGTGCCGTTCACGTCGGCCCACTGGACGATCGCGGCGCCATTGGCCGTGGAACTGTTCTGGACGTCCAGGACCTTGCCGGAGTGGCGGGACTTGACACGGTAGTAGCCGTCGCCTGAGGCGACGAACTGCCACTGCTGCTGGTTCTGGTCGTTCCTGGTCCACTGGGTGATGCGGGCGCCGTCACCGGTCGCCAGGTTGTAGACATCCAGGGCCTTGCCGCTGTTGCGGTTGACCAGCAGGTACCAGGCGTTGGTGTCGACGGTCGCGGCGGCGGCAGGCGGGGCGGTGAGGAGAGAGGCCCCGAGCAGCAGCGACGACAGGACCGCGAGGACGAGACTCAGGACCAGGGGTGGACGGCGAAATCTCATCAGGAGAGCTCCTTCGGTGGGTGGGGGTGAGATGACTTCGACGAACCGCGCGGCGGGCGCGTCGGGAGATCGGGGACGGAATAGGGACGGAGACGGCCGCACATGCCGAATACCGGGTCCTCCGGGCGCTCCAGCCGCGACACCTCGCCGTGATCGAGGTGGGAGAGGTCTCCGGCCTTCAGCCCTGCCAGTTGGCATCCGGTCGCGAGGGTCGCCGCCAGCGGGCCGTCACGCCAGCGGAACCACCAGGCGTCGAGCAACTCGCTCTTCAGGCGGTGCGCCGCGCTGTGGAACTCCCGCAGCCCTCCTTCGCGGCGCAGGGTCAGGAATCCCTCCAGTGCCAGGTCACGGCGGCGGCGCGCCGCCGCGGCATGGTCGCCGGTCAGGACGGCCGCCGCCCGGTAGGCGTCGGGATCGGCGAGCACGGGCGCGGGGAAGGTGAAGACGGCGTCGCCGGCCTCGGGGAGGCCGCTGTTCTGCATGAGGACCACGAGACGCAGGCCGCCGGCATTGACGAGGCGGTGGATTGTTCCGGGGGTGAACCGGACGACGTCGCCGGGGCGCAGCGGGGTGTCGGCGAAACCGGAGGTGGTGAGGGTCTGGACGCTGCCCTCGCCGCCGATGACCACGTACGCCTCTGAGCAGACGAGGTGCATGTGCGGGGTACCGCCGCACAGCCCGTCGGCGGCCTCCCAGTCGTACACGGTCAGCCCGGAGATCCCCACCCCGCCGGGAAGCGGGGTCACCACGGGTGTTCCTCGACGTGGCGGGACAGGCGTGAGGGGGTCCACGCGCCGTCGGCCACGACGATCCTGTAGCGGCGCGACAGGGTGTCGCCCGGGGCCAGCGGCAGTTCCCTGTCGAACGCCAGGGACGGGTTGACGGCGGGGAAGGGCTCACTGCGGACGAACCAGTGGCAGGGGGCGTCCGGATCGTCCAGGAACAGCAGCGTGGAGGAGCGGTCGACCTCGTCGTGCGTGCCGACGAAGGCCAGCCAGTCGCCCTGCTCGCCCATGCCGGGGCCGATCACCCCGCCGCCGGTGAAGTCGCGCGGGCCGCGCCAGAAGAGGCCCGAGTATCCGGCCAGGTCTCTGCCCTGTGTGCCGGGGCTGCCGAACATCAGGGCGGTGCTGAGGACGTTGGTCAGCGAGGTGGTGATCTCCAGGGTCCAGGAGTCGGCCTCGACGTCGCGCGCGGTCAGCGTGCGGCGCTCGTCGATCCAGTGCTGCCCCGCCATCGTGTGCCAGGCGAGGTGTTCGGTGACGACGGCGCGGCCGGGGCTCTCTTCGGCGGCCAGGGAGAGGCTGCGCATCGTGCCGAGGTTCGGCAGGTCGACGTAGCCCTGCCCACGCAGGTAGGTGCCGCCGCCCCAGAAGTTCTGTCCCGACACCCATGAGGCCGTGAACTGGACGCCCTTGTGCCAGCGGTGGTCGTGCGGGCGGTACGCGGTGACCACGTCGCCGGCGAGGGTGCGCACCGGATGAAGGTAGGGCTTCGGCGCCTCGAAGGGGTCCATGACCGGCCGGTGCACGTACCGGAAGAGGTCGGTGCCGCGTGCACGGACGGTCAGCGCGTCCTCGCGCTCCAGGAGCTCGAAGCGCTCCAGGAGCTCGAAGTGCTCCGGGAGTTCGACGTGCTCGGGGAATTCGGACGTCATCGGAACACCTCCGGGTGTCCCCCGTCGAGCGATCCGTAAAACGGGTCGGTCGCGTCGATCTCTCCGCGCCGGACCGGCAGACCGGTGATCGCTGCCTTGTACAGGGCGGTGACCAGTTCCATGGTGGGTCGGCCGAGGCCGGGCCGGATCCCGGCCTCGTAGCCGTCCAGGAACTCCGCGAGCTGAGCGGTGTGCGAGCTGGGCAGGTCGTCCGGCGGCTCCCACTTCGCGTGGGGCGACCTGGCGGTGAACGTCCAGTCCGCGTTGGAGTAGCCGTACAGGTGCCGCAGCTCGACCGTGGCACCTGTGAGGTCGAACCGCAGGTAGCTCTCCTCGCGTGGCGAGAGGACGCTGTTGACGACCGTCGCGAGGGCTCCGTTCTCGAACCGGACCAGAGCCGTGGACACGTCCTCGGTCTGCACGTCGCGTGCGAGGCGGCCGGCCATCGCGCGTACCTCGGCCCATGGGCCGAGCACCGCGAGCATCAGGTCCATCTGGTGGATGCCGTGGCCGAGCGTCGGGCCGCCGCCCTCGCTCCGCCAGGTGCCGCGCCAGGGCACGTCGTAGTAGGCGTCGTCGCGGTACCACGCCGTGACGCACTGCGCGACCAGCGGACGGCCCAGGGTCCCGGCCGCGATCCGGTCGCGCAGGTACCGGGCGCCCGAGCCGTACCTGTGCTGGAACACGGCGCCCGCGGCGGCGGTGCCCTCGGCCGCGTGGATCCGGTCGAGCTCGGCCAGCGAAAGGGCCACCGGCTTCTCGCACCACACCCACGCCCCGGACTCCAGGCAGACCACGGTCTGTTCGGCGTGCAGGTACGGCGGCGTGCACAGGTGCACGAGGTCCGGCCACTGCTCGTCGAGCATCGTGCGCAGGTCGGTGTAGACGGCGGGAATGCCGTGCTCGGCCGCGAAGGCCTCGGCGCGTGCGGCGTCCACGTCGACGGCGGCCACGATCTCGGCGCGGTGTGCCTGCGCCCGGAGGGCGGGTACGTGGCAGATGCCCGCGATCCCGCCCGTTCCGACGATCGCCGTCCTGATCATCCGCCCAGCACCTTCCTGATCGCGTGGTAGGCGGGCTTGGGCGCCAGATTCTCGTCGTAGGGCAGCGCGGCGCCCTCACCGGGGAAGACGGAGGGGATCCACGAGTACTTGTCGGTGTAGTCCCAGATGGTGACCCCGACGCACTTCCTGACCTTGAGGCAGGCCTCGACGTAGTCGGCGTACCAGGTGGCCTGGGTGGCGAGCTTTTCCGGGGTCGCGGGGAGGTTCATCCGGATGTCGAGCTCGGTGACCGCGACCTCGACGCCGAGGTCGGCGAAGCGCTGCATGTTCTGCTTGACGTCGGCGGGGAAGCCGTACTGGAGTGCCAGGTGCCCCTGGATGCCGAAGCCCTCCACCGGGACGCCGTCGGCCTTCAGCTGCTTGATCAGGTGGTAGTAGGCGTCGCTCTTGGGGCCGATCCCGTCGACGTTGTAGTCGTTGAGGTACAGCTTGGCGTGCGGGTCGACCTCGTGGGCCCAGCGCAGGGCGTCGGCGATGTAGCCGGGGCCGAGCGTCTTGTAGAAGACCGACTCGCGGTAGGTACCGTCCTCGTTGAAGGCCTCGTTGACGACGTCCCAGTGGATGACCTTGCCCTTGTAGTGCCGGGCCACCTTCTGGATGTGGTTCTTGAGGACGGGGCGCAGCTCTTCGGCGGTCCAGCTGCGCTCGGTGAGCCAGGCGGGGAGCTGGCTGTGCCAGACGAGGGTGTGGCCGCGGACCTTCTGGTGGTGGGCCTTGGCGAAGGCCACGACCTCGTCGCCGGCGGTGAAGTCGAAGACGCCGGGCTCGGGTTCGGTGGCGTACCACTTCATGGCGTTGCCAGGGGTGGTCTGCCCGAACTCGCTGCCGAGGAGCTTCAGATAGGCGGCGTCGGTGAACTCGGGGTTGTCGGTGGCCGAGCCGAAGTACTTGTGGTGCTTCCTGGCCAGTTCGCCGAGCGTCCTGGGACGCGGCTCGGCGCTCGCGGGCGCGGCGGCGAGGCCGGCCGCGAGGCAGACGGCGGCGGACAGGGCGATGAGGTGCCGGGACATGGACATGGATGACTCCTCGGAGGGGGTCCGTCGTTTCAGTCGAGGACGATCGTGGTCAGCGCGCGCGGGGCGAGCGTGGCCGTGAGGGTCGTACCGTGCGCGGAGGCGACGTCGGCCGGGGTGATCGAGCGGGTCTCGTCGGTGACGTAGCCCTCGGGGTGCCGGTCGTGGCCGCCGCGGAGGGCGAACTCGGCGGACTTCTCGGTGGTCGCGGTGTTGAGGATCTCGATCACGCGGCTGCCGTCGGTGTTGCGGAAGGCCGTGACACTCAGGGCCGGGTCGGCGTCCGTGACCGGCACGCGGACGGCGTCGGGGCGGATGAACCGGCTGAAGGCGGCCAGTGCCCAGTACCGCTTGGACACCCGGTAGTCGTCACCGGGGTCGGCGAGCTGGATGAGTCCCCGGGTCGCGTTGAGGGACGCGCCGGTCCAGTAGACGTAGGCGTTGGCGTTGCCGACGGTCAAGGTGTTCTGGATGTCGGCGGCGACGGTGAGGCCGTCGTAACCGCTGCCGTCGTCCCAGTTCTCGTTCCAGGTGGTGCCGTCCGGTGACCACTCCGACATCCAGACCCGCTTGTCGGTCGGCTGCGGGACCGTGGTCGGACCGCTGTAGCGGTGGCCGGTGACGGTCCGCACGGCCTTGTCGGCCTCGGGGTCCGCCTCGATGGCCTCGGTGTAGGCGACCTGCCGGCCCCAGCCCGCTGCGTCGCAGCAGACGACGCCGGTCTTCAGTCCGGACGCGCGAACGGTCGGCCCGAGCACCTTGAGGAAGTCGACGGCCTGCTGCGGGGTGAACCGCATCGAGGCGTAGGTCGCCGTCCAGTCGGGTTCGTTGGTGAACCCCAGGTCGGTGATCGGGATGCCTTCCCGCTGGTAGAACTTCGCGTACTGGACGAGGTAGTTCGCGTAGGCCTGACGCCATTCGGGCAGGAGCTCGCCGCCGTCGTTCTCGCTGCCGTTGGTCTTCATGAAGGCCGGCGCGCTCCAGGCGTCGGCGAAGAACCGCTTGACGCCGTACGCCTTGGCCTCCTTGGCGAGCCAGACTTGGCCACCGTCCCAGCCGTCCCAGACGTACTTCGGCGGGGCGCCGGGCCCGCCGGGATCGGACGGCAGGATCGTCGGCATGTGGTCGTAGACCCGGTCGGTCGACGACCCGATACCCAGGCGCAGGATCGACAGGCCCGCGCCCTTCTCCTTGCCGAGCAGCAGGTCGAGCACCTCGCGCCGCTTGGCAGGGCTGAGTCCGCGCGTGCCGTGCAGCAGGTCGGCCCGTTGGAAGGCCATGGAGAAGCCGAATCCGTCGATGGGCTGGAGTTCGGCCCGGAAGTCGATAGCGGGGCGGGGGGCGGGTGGCGCGGGGTCAGCGGCGGCAACGTGAGTTGTTAGCGCTAACAATATGACTGCGGTCAGCGCGGTCAGGCGTTTCACGGGGTCTCCTCGGAGTGGAGGGCACGCGGGACGGGTCAGCCCTTGGTGGCGCCGGCGGTGAGGCCGCCGATCAGCTGGCGCTCGGCGACGGCGTAGAAGGCGAGGGCGGGGACCATGGCGAGCACGATGTAGGCGAGGACGAGCGCGAAGTCGGTCGAGTACTGGCCCTGGAACTGCTGGACGCCGACCGGGATCGTCTGCCATTTCGGGTCGTTGAACACGAGCAGCGGCAGGAAGAAGTTGTTCCAGCTCGCGACGACCGACAGTACCGAGACCGTACCGAGCGCCGGACGTGCCATCGGCAGAAGGATCTTCCAGAAGAAGCGGAGCTTGCCGCAGCCGTCCATGGTGGCGGCCTCCTCGATCTCCGCCGGGATGGTCCGGAAGAAACCACGCAGGATCACGATCGTCATGGGAAGCCCGAAAGCCGCCTGCGGGAGGATCACTCCGAGCGGGTTGTCGAGCAGGCCGAAAGTGCGCAGCATGAGGAAGAGCGGCAGGACGGCCACCGCGAACGGGAACATCAGCCCGATCGTGAAAAGCGTATAGAACAACTCCCTGCCCCGGAAGGCATAGCGGGCCAGTACGAACGCCGCCATCGCGGAGGCCGCCACCGCGCAGACCGTCGTGCCGATCGCGATGCCCGCACTGTTGGCGATCTGCCGCCAGAACATTCCGTCGCCGAGAATTCCGGTGTAGTTGCCGATCTTCCACTGCTCCGGCAGGCCGAACGGGTTCGTCGTGAGCTCGCCGGTGCTCTTGAACCCGGAGATCACCGCGTAGATCAGCGGCACGACGACGAAAGCGGCGATCAGCCAGACCACGGCGTGCAGCGAAAGGCCGCGCGCCGTCCGACGGGTGTTCATCGGGCGCCTCCCGAGGTGACGGCCCCGCTCAGGTCACGGCGGAGCACGTACCGCTGGTAGAAGAGGGAGAAGACCAGACTGATCATGAACAGGACCACGCTGATCGCGCTGGCGTAGCCGACCTGGTACCGCTTGAACCCGAACTGGAACATCGCGATCGCCATCGTCTCGGAGGAGTGGTTGGGCCCGCCCGCGGTCATGACCCAGACGAGGTCGAAGAGCTGGATGGACCCGATGATCGACAGGAAGACGCTGATCCGGATGGTCGGCCCGAGCAGCGGCAGCGTCACGTGCCGGAAGCGCTGCCAGGCGCCGGCGCCGTCGATGGACGCGGCCTCCAGGATCTCGGTCGGGATGCTCTGCAGTCCGGCGAGGAAGAGCATCATGTGGAAGCCGAAGTACTTCCAGATCATGACCACGAAGAGGGTCGGCATGACCGTCGAGGGGTCGGCGAGCCACTTGCCCCGCAGCCCCTCCAGGCCCAGGAGCCCGGCGAGATGGTCGGCCATGCCGGCACCGGGCAGGAAGATCATCGTGAAGAGGACGGCCGTGACCACCTCGGACAGGATGTACGGCGCGAAGAACAGCATCCGGTAGACGGCCCGGCCGCGCAGCTTCTGGTTGAGCAGGACCGCGGTGAGCAGCGCGAACGGCAGCTGCACCGTGATCGACAGGACGATCAGGTAGAGCCCGCGTCCCAGGTCGCCGAGGAAGACCTGGTCGTCGAAGAGCCTGGTGTAGTTCGCGAAGCCGACGAAGTCGTCCATGGGGCCGATCCCGCCCCACTTGAAGAAGCCGGTGAAGACGGCGACGACGATCGGGGCGAGGACGAAGACGAGGAAGAGGACCAGGGCCGGGACGAGGAACCAGGCGACCGACGCCCAGTGTCCCCACCCGCGCAGGCGCGCCCGGGCCGGGCGTGGCGGGGGCGTCGGCACGGCCTCCTCCGTCCGCTCCTTTGTCAGGGTGGACAACAAGCTAGGCACTCTTCGCAGCCTCGGTGATCGAGGCGGTGACCTGTTCAGGGGTCTTCTTGCCGGCTATGAGGTCGGCGACGCTGTCGTTGACCTCCTGGCCGACCGCCGGCGGATAGGCCTGGTCGAGGAAGAGCTGGAAGCCCGTCGCCTTGCCCAGGCTGCCGGCCACCACCCTCTTGTTGGCGTCGGTGAGCCGGCTCTCCGCTCCCTTGACCACCGGCAGGTAGCCGTTGGATGCCAGCAGCTTGGACTCGTTCTCCAGGACGAAGAACTTCAGGAAGTCCAGGGCCTCCTTCGGGGCGCCCTTGCGCAGCGCGAAGCCACCGCCGCCGCCGAACACCTCGGTGGCCTGTCCCACACCGCCGTCGACCGTCGGGAAGGGGAAGAAGCCCAGGTCCGCTCCGAGGTCGGCGCCCGCGTCCTTCTGCACCGACGGTCCCCACTGCCCCATCAGCTCCATGGCGGCCTCGCTGTTGCCCATGGTCGCGGCCTGCCCGCCGGGGGTGGCGTAGCCGGCGCCGAGAAAGGCCGTCTGGAACGGCTGGAGGTCGACGAGCTCCTTGAGGTGGACGCCCGCCTGGACGAAGCCGGCGCCGGTGAAGTCCTTGGTGGTCGCGGCCTTCTCCAGCGCGGGGAGGCCGGCGACGCGCATCGCGAGGTAGGCCCAGTAGTAGTGGCCCGGCCACTTCTCCTTGCCCGCGAGGGCGATCGGGGTGGTGCCCGCCGCCTTGAGCTTCCGGACGTCGTCGAGGAACTCGGCCCAGGTGGACGGTGGGGTGGTGATCCCGGCCTTGGCGAAGAGCTTCTTGTTGTACCAGAAGCCGACCATGCCGATGTCGTAGGGCACCCCGTAGGTGCGGCCGCCGAACTGGTAGGCCTGCAGCGAGACCGGGGTGAGTTGGGACGACCAGTCCAGGAGGTCGGTGAGGTCCTCGACCAGCCCCGCGTCGACCTGCTGCTGGAGCACGCCGCCGCCCCAGGTCTGGAAGACGTCGGGGAGCTTGCCCGAGGATGTGGTGGCGGTCAGCTTGGACTTGAACGCCTCGTTCTCCAACGAGGTCGTGTTGATCGCGACATTCGGGTGAGCGGTCGTGAACGCCGTGGCGATCTGCGGGAAGAGCGACTTGCCCGGTTCCGTCGTGGCGATGTTCCACCACTCGAACGTCACCTTGCCGTCGGCCGACGCCCTTCCGCCCGACGCGCCGGCCCCGCAGGCCGCGGTCATGGAGACGGACAGTGCGGTCAAGCCCGCGAGTGCCAGGAAGTTTCGTCGGCTCGGGGGAGTGCTGGCCATGGGACCTCCGTGATGGGGATGCCGGGTACGACGCCGCTTTTGCGCCCGAAAACCTTTCGAAACACTCTCGAATTCTGTGGTGCCATAAACTAGGAACACCAGGCTGCACGGTCAAGACCTTTCACCGATCCATCTCGGAAAAGCTTGTGATCCTGGGCTTGACAAGCAGTCACACCGATCAGAAACTCTTCGAAAGTTTGCGATATCCGTCGTCGATCGACGGCGTCGAAGAGGAGAGAAGTTGAGCGAGCAGCGTGCGACTCTGGCGGTCATCGCCGCAGAGGCAGGGGTCTCCCAGGCCACTGTCTCCAAGGTGATCAACGGCCGCTCCGATGTCGCGCCCTCGACACGCGAACGGATCGAGGGCCTGCTGCGGTCCCACAACTACCTCCCGCCCGGTCGGCAGGGCAGGGCACGCAGGTCGGGCCTGGTCGACCTGATCATCGGCGGTCTGGACAGCGCGTGGGCGGTGGAGATACTGCGCGGCGTCGAGGCCGAGTGCGCCCAACGGGGCGTCGGCACCGTCGTATCGCTCGTCCCGCCCGGCGAAGCCACGCCGTCGAGTTGGGCCGCACTGCCGGTCCTGCACCACAGCGACGGCGTCATCCTCGTCACCGCGTCGGTCACCCAGGCTCAGCGCGCCCAGATCGAGCGGGGCGGGGTGGCGCTCGTCGTCATCGACCCGATCGACCTGCCGGGCAACGGCGTGCCGAGCATCGGCGCGACCAACTGGGCGGGCGGCCTCGCCGCCACCGAGCACCTGCTGGAAATGGGGCACCGCCGGATCGCCGCGATCGGCGGGCGCAAGGAGATGCTCTGCAGCCAGGCCCGCATCGACGGCTACCGGGCCGCTCTGGAGCGGGCCGGGATCGAGGTCGAGCGCGACCTGATCCGGTTCGGCGACTTCCAGCACGAGGGCGGGTTCCGGTGTGCCCAGGAGCTGCTCGCCCTGCCCGATCCACCGACGGCCGTCTTCGCCGGGAGCGACCAGCAGGCGATGGGCGTCTACGAGGCCGCCCGGCAGGGCGGACTGAGCATCCCGCAGGACCTCAGTGTGGTCGGTTTCGACGACCTGCCGATGTGCGAATGGCTGTCGCCTCCGCTGACGACGGTGCGTCAGCCGCTGGAAGAGATGGGCCGGCTCGCCGCCCGCACACTGTTCCAGCTTCTGGAGGACCAGCCCCTGGTCAGCCCTCGGATGGAGCTCTCGACCGAGCTCAAGGTCCGGGTCTCCACCGCCCCGCCCCGTCCCTAGGAGAACCCCTTGACCGAGCCCTGGTGTGATCCTCTGCTGCCCGCTTCCGTGCGAGTCGCCGATCTGCTGAGTCGGATGACGCTGGAGGAGAAGACCGGGCAACTCGCCGGCTTCTGGGCACTGCCCTCGAATCCCGGGACACCCGTCGCGCCGATGGAGGACGATTCCGGCGAACCCGCGCCGAGCCTCGACGACATCGTCGGGCTCGGGCTCGGCCAGCTCACCCGGGTGTACGGAACCGCTCCGATCACCGCGGAAGCCGGGATGGAGCGGCTCGCCTCACTCCAGCGGCAGGTGACCGAGGCCGGCCGGTTCGGCATCCCGGCGATCGCTCACGAGGAGTGCCTGACCGGGTTCATGACGTTCGGGGCCACGGTCTTCCCCGGGCCGCTCGCCTGGGGCGCGTCCTTCGATCCCGGGCTGGTGCGGCGGATGGCCGGGGCCATCGGCGAGGGGATGCGGCGGGTCGGCGTCCACCAGGGGCTGGCTCCGGTGCTCGACGTGGTCCGCGACTACCGGTGGGGCAGGACCGAGGAGTGCATCGGTGAGGACCCCTATCTCGTCGGGGCGATCGGCACCGCGTACGTGCAGGGCCTGGAAGGCGCCGGCATCGTGGCGACGCTCAAGCATTTCGCCGGTTACTCGGCCTCGCGCGGCGGCCGGAACATGGCCCCCGTCGCCTCGGGGCCGCGCGAGTTCGCCGACGTGCTGGTCGAGCCCTTCGTACGGGCGCTGCGCGAGGGAGGCGCCCGGTCGGTGATGAACAGCTACACCGACGTGGACGGCGTCCCGGTCGCCGCCGACGAACGCCTGCTGACCGGACTGCTCAGGGACGAGTTCGGTTTCGACGGCGTCGTCGTCGCCGACTACTACTCCGTCTCCTTCCTGGAGAGCCGGCACGGCGTCGCGGGGTCGCGCGGCACGGCCGGCGCGCTGGCGTTGACCGCCGGAATCGACGTCGAGCTGCCCACGGCACGCTGCTACGGCGAGCCGCTGACCGCGCTCGTACGGTCGGGAGACGTACCCGAGGAGCTCGTCGACCGGGCCGCGGAGCGGGTCCTGCTGCAGAAGGCCGCACTCGGTCTGCTCGACCCCGACTGGGAACCCGTCGAGCCCGAACCGGTCGACCTCGACCCGCCGGAGAACCGGGCACTGGCCAGGCTCCTGGCCGAGCGGTCCACCGTGCTGCTCGCCAACGACGGCATCCTGCCGCTGCGTCCGTGCCGGGTCGCGGTCAGCGGGCCGTACGCCGACGACCCCCAGTCGTTCCTCGGCTGCTACTCCTTCCCCAACCACGTGGCGCTGCCCGGCGCCCCAGGGCTGGAGATCCCGACGCTCGGCGAGGCGTTCGCCTCTGCCGGGTTCACGGTCACCGCGGAGGATCCGGAGGTGAACGTGCTGGTACTCGGCGACCGGGCGGGCATGTTCGGCCGGGGCACCTCGGGAGAGGGCTGTGACGCCGAGACCCTCGACCTGCCCGGCGACCAGGCCGCACTCGCCTCCGCCGTGCTGGACTCCGGGGTGCCGACCGTCCTGGTCCTCGTCTCCGGACGCCCCTACGCGCTCGGCTCGCTGGCGGAGCGCGCGGCGGCCGTCGTCCAGGCCTTCTTCCCCGGCGAGGAGGGCGGGACGGCGCTGGCCCGGATCGTCAGCGGGGCCACGGAGCCATCCGGGCGGCTCCCCGTCTCCATCCCCCGCCAGGTCGGGGGACAGCCCGGCACCTACCTGCACTCCACGTTGGGCGGGCACACCGACTGGAGCTCGGTGGACCCGACTCCGCTCTTCCCGTTCGGGCACGGGCTGAGCTGGACCAGCTTCACCTGCTCGGATCTCTCCGTGGATCCCGTCGCCCCGACGGACGGAGCCGTCTCCGTCGCGGTCACCGTACGCAACGTCGGCGAGGTGGCCGGGACCGAGGTGGTCCAGCTCTACCTCTCGGACCCCGAGGCGTCCGTCGTGCGACCGAGGCGGTGGCTCGCCGGATTCGGCAGGGTAGAGCTGCGGCCGGGCGAGGCCGCCCGGATCACCTTCTCCGTCCACGCCGACCGGACTTCCTTCACCGGTGTCGACCTGCGCAGGAGAGTGGAGCCCGGAGAGATCGGCGTGGCCGTCGGACGGTCCAGCGGCGACCTCCCGCTCCAGGGCTCCTTCACCCTGCACGGCCCCGTACGTCACCCGGCGGCCGACCGGGTGCTGTCCGTGCCGGTCGAGATCGTCCCGGTGCCGTGACCACGTCCTTCGGGGATCCCGTGCTGCCCGGGTTCCGGCCCGACCCGTCCGTCTGCCGGGTGGGGGCGGACTACTACCTGGTGACGTCGAGCTTCGAGTGGTTCCCGGGGCTTCCCGTGTTCCACAGCCGCGATCTCGTGAACTGGCGACGTCTCGGCTCCGCGCTGGACCGGCCGTCCCAGCTCGATCTCGACGGGTGCGAGCCCTCCCGCGGCCTGTTCGCGCCGACGATCCGCCACCATGACGGGCTCTTTCACCTCGTCTGCACGCTGATGGACGGCCCCGGACATTTCGTCGTCACGGCGGACGACCCGGCCGGGCCCTGGTCGGAACCGTACTGGCTGGAAGGAGAGGGCTTCGACCCGTCGCTGTTCTTCGACGACGGGCCGGACGGCGACGGCCGGGCCTGGTTCACCGCCGCCCGTGTGCTGGACGAGGCCGCCGGCCGCACCGAGATCTGGATGCGTGAGTACCTTCCCCGCGAACGACGGCTCACGGGACCCGAGTACGTCCTGTGGTCGGGAAGCCGACCGGGCGCCCGCTGGTCGGAGGCCCCGCACATCTACAAGATCGAAGGTACCTATCTCCTGCTCACCGCGGAGGGCGGTACCGACGTGGACCACAGCGTGGTGGCCGCGCTCGCGGACCACGTGACCGGCCCGTACGAGGGCGCCCCCGACAACCCTGTGCTGCCTCCCGCCACGGGCCCCGTGACCTGCACCGGGCACGCCGACCTCGTGCAGACCCCGGACGGCGACTGGCGGGCCGTCCTCCTGGGCGTCCGCCCGGGCTCCGCCATCGGACGCGAGACCTTCCTCAGCAGGGTCACCTGGAACGACGGCTGGCCGGTCTTCTCCCCTGTCGACCACACGAGCCCCCGGCGCCGTCTCCAGGACGACTTCGCCGCGCTCTCCACCGACTGGAGCACCCTGCGCACCCCCCGCGCGCCGTTCTGGACCACCGGCGACGGGATACGCCTCCAGCTCCGCCCCGAACGCCTCGGCGAACGCACCGTCCCCTCCCTCCTGGTCCGCCCGCAGGAACAGCCGGACTGCGACGTCTCCACCGAACTGCGCTTCACCCCCGCCGCACCCGATGAACAGGCCGGCCTCGCCGTCGTCCTCGACGACGACACCCACCTCCTCTTCCTTCGCACCGAGGAAGGACTCGTCCTCCGCCACGGGCCCGAGGTCCTGGCCGGCGCTCCCGTCCCCCCGGGGCCCGTTCGCCTGGGGATGCGCGTCCGGGGCTTCAGCCACACCTTCGCCCACGCGGCGTCCGACGGCACCTGGCAGGACCTGGCCACCGTCGAAGCCACGTTCCTCACGCCGCTGTTCACCAGCGTCCAGCTCGGCCTCTACGCCACCTCCCACGGCCAGCCGTCCACGAACCACGCCCACTTCACGTGGTTCGACATCGCGTACCCGCGCCGGCCCTCCGGGGCGACAGGCATCGACGACCCGGAAATGGGAACCGAAGCAATAACTCGCTTATGAACGAAGCAGTCCCCATCGAAATACTTTCGATAGGGACTGCTTCGTTCATGGCGCTCCCGACATTCCTTGAAGGACCCTTTCGAGAGGCCTCAAAGGCCCCATTCTCGGGCCGAATTCCCGAAACATCTCCGAAACACTTGACATGTTCCTGCAGTGTTTCCAGACTGAATCCCGAGGACGCCACCGCCCCTTGACCTGCATGTCGCGGCGCCGGCCTCGTATCATTGCGCCCTGATGGTCCGCGTCTTTTATCCACGCACGCGGACATCATCCTCGCGGAATCTTTCCGCCGCGCTCGCATCCATCCGTGATTTCCGTACCGGAGGTCCAGCCATGCGTTCACATGCCATTCCCCCGTCCACCGTCCGCCGGAGAATAGGTGTCCTCGGCGCGGCGCTGATCGTCGGCGTCCTCGGTTCCGCCACCGTGCTGGTGGCGCCGCCGGCCTCACACGCCGCCGAGAGCACGCTCGGCAGTGCGGCGGCGCAGAGCGGCCGGTACTTCGGCACCGCCATCGCCTCGGGCAGGCTCGGCGACTCGACGTACACGACGATCGCGAACCGCGAGTTCAACTCGGTGACCGCCGAGAACGAGATGAAGATCGACGCCACCGAACCCCAGCAGGGCCGGTTCGACTTCACCGCCGGCGACCGCGTCTACAACTGGGCGGTGCAGAACGGCAAGCGGATACGGGGCCACACCCTGGCCTGGCACTCCCAGCAGCCCGCCTGGATGCAGAACCTCAGCGGCAGCGCGCTGCGCCAGGCCATGAACAACCACATCAACGGCGTGATGGCCCATTACAAGGGCAAGATCGGCCAGTGGGACGTCGTGAACGAGGCCTTCGTCGACGGCACCTCGGGAGCCCGGCGCGACTCCAACCTGCAGCGCACCGGCAACGACTGGATCGAGGTCGCCTTCCGCACCGCACGTGCCGCCGACCCGGCCGCCAAACTCTGCTACAACGACTACAACGTCGAGAACTGGACGTGGGCCAAGACCCAGGCCATGTACGCCATGGTCAAGGACTTCAAGCAGCGCGGCGTGCCCATCGACTGCGTCGGCTTCCAGTCGCACTTCAACAACGACAGCCCCTACAACGGCAACTTCCGCACCACCCTGCAGAGCTTCGCGGCCCTCGGCGTCGACGTGGCCATCACCGAACTCGACATCCAGGGCGCCTCGGGCACGACCTACGCCAACGTGACCAACGACTGCCTGGCTGTTCCCCGCTGCCTCGGCATCACCGTCTGGGGCGTGCGCGACACCGACTCCTGGCGAGCCGAGCACACGCCGCTGCTCTTCAACGGCGACGGCAGCAAGAAGCCCGCCTACTCCTCCGTCCTCAACGCGCTCAACTCCGTCTCCCCCAACCCCAACCCCACTCCGACCCCCTCCCCCGGCTCCGGACCGATCAAGGGAGTCGCCTCGGGCCGCTGCCTGGACGTACCCGGTGCCGTCACCACCGACGGCACCCAGGTCCAGCTGTGGGACTGCAACAACCGCACCAACCAGCAGTGGACCCACACCGCCGCGGGTGAGCTCAGGGTCTACGGCGACAAGTGCCTGGACGCCGCCGGCACAGGCAACGGCGCCAAGGTCCAGATCTACAGCTGCTGGGGCGGCGACAACCAGAAGTGGCGCCTCGACTCCGACGGATCCATCGTCGGCGTCCAGTCCGGCCTCTGCCTCGACGCCGCTGCCAACGGCACCGCCAACGGCACGCTGATCCAGCTCTACTCCTGCTGGAACAGCGGCAACCAGCGCTGGACCCGCACCTGACACGCTGCGGCGCACCCTGGAGGGGAGCCAGGATGATCCTGGCTCCCCTCGGTGCTATCAGGCGGAGGAGGGGTTGCCGTAGTAGGCGTCCGGGCCGTGCTTGCGTGTGAAGTGGCGGTCCAGGAGGTGCTGCGGAGGCTCGACCGTGCCCAGGGCGATGGTGTGGAGGGCCATCTCGGCCACCGCCTCGCAGATGATGGCGTGCTCCAGGGACGCGGTGGCGTCGGCGCCCCAGGTGAAGGGGCCGTGGTGGGCTACCAGGGCGCCGGGGACCTCGCGGGCCCGGATGTCGTCACGGCCCAGCAGGTCCACGATGACCTGGCCGGTGTTGTACTCGTAGTCCGTGGCGCACTGCTGGGAGGTGAGAGCCGCGGTGACGGGGACGGGACCGTTGAAGGTGTCCGCGTGGGTCGTGCCGAGCACCGGTATCGGACGACGGGCCTGAGCGAAGGCGACGGCATGGGTGGAGTGCGTGTGGGTCACGCCTCCGATGGAGGGGAAGGCCAGGTAGAGGCTCCGGTGCGTCTCTGTGTCGGTGGACGGTCGCAGGTGGCCCTCCACGACGCTTCCGTCGGACAGGGAGACGACGACCAGGTCCTCCTCGGTCAGCACGTCGTAGGCCACACCCGAGGGCTTGATGACGAAGACGCCGGCTTGTCGGTCCACTCCGCTCACGTTGCCCCAGGTGAGGGTGGCCAGACCGGCCCGGGGGATGCGGAGGTTGGCCTCCAGCACCTCCCGCCGCAGTTCCTTGGAGACGGCGGTGCTCACGGAGGGCTCCGTCCTCGTGGGGGTGGACGGGGTGGCGGGGGTGCTCACAGGCTCTGGGCCAGACGGTGGTACGCCTGGTTCCAGCGCATCTCGCGCGTGAAGGCCCGGACCGTGGTGCCCTCGTCGATGACGGCGAGTTCGGTCCGCAGCATCTCGGCGAGGTCGCCGAGCTCCTCGCCGCCGAGGGCGGTGGTCAGGACGGTGTGGTGCGGCGCTCCGGCCGTCAGCCAGGCCTCGGTGGAGGTGCGCAGGTCGGGACGGGGGCGCCAGACGGCCCGGGCGACGGGGAGCTTGGGCAGCGGCTCGGGCGGGGCGACGACGTCGATGTGGTTGGCGACGAGGCGGAACCGGTCGCCCATGTCGGCGAGACCGACGACGACGGCCGGACCGGGATCCGCGTCGAAGACGAGTCGGACCGGGTCCTCGCGTCCGCCGATGCCGAGCGCGTGGATCTCGCAGCTGGGCGTGGCCGTCGTGAGGGAGGGGCAGACCTCCAGCATATGGGCGCCGAGAATGAGTTCCTGGCCTGGCGTGAGGTCGTAGGTGTAGTCCTCCATGAAGGAGGTGCCGCCGGGCAGGCCGTGGGCCATGGCCTTCAGCGCGCGCAGCAGTGTGGAGGTCTTCCAGTCCCCTTCGCCGCCGAAACCGTAGCCGTCCGCCATCAGGCGCTGCACGGCGAGGCCGGGCAGCTGGCGCAGACCGCCGAGGTCCTCGAAGTTGGTGGTGAAGGCGCGGAACCCGCCGTCCGTGAGGAAGGTGCGCAGACCGGCTTCGACGCGGGCGGCGTAGCGCAGGGATGCGTGGCGCTCGCCGCCGGTCCGCAGCTCGGGCGCGAGGGTGTAGAGGTCCTGGTACTCCTTGACGAGGGCGGTGACGGTGTCCTCGTCGGCAACGTCGACCGCGGCGACGAGGTCGTTGACGCCGTACGTGTTGACCGAGACCCCGAACCGCAGCTGCGCCTCGACCTTGTCGCCCTCGGTGACGGCGACGTCGCGCATGTTGTCGCCGAACCTGGCGAGCTTGAGAGTGGTGAGTTCGGAGCGGCCGACGGCGGCGCGGGCCCAACCGGCGATGCGGTCGACGACCTCGGGGGTGGAGACGTGGCCCGCCACAGTCTTGCGCGGGACACCGAGGCGGGTCTGGACGAAGCCGAACTCGCGGTCGCCGTGGGCGGCCTGGTTCAGGTTCATGAAGTCCATGTCGATGGTGGACCAGGGCAGTTGGCGGTTGGCCTGGGTGTGCAGGTGGAGCAGGGGCTTGCTCAGGGCATCGAGGCCGGCGATCCACATCTTGGCCGGGGAGAAGGTGTGCATCCAGGTGACAAGACCGATGCAGCGGTCGTCGGCGTTGGCCTCCAGGCAGATCGCGCGGATGGCCGCCGCGTCGGTGAGGACCGGCTTCCACACCAGGCGGACGGTCATCCGGGGCTGCCCGGCGAGGGTGTCGCAGATGGCGCGGGACTGGTCGGCGACCTGCGCCAGGGTGTCGTCGCCGTAGAGGGCCTGGCTTCCGGTGAGAAACCAGATCTCGCGGTCGGGCTGGGCGAGCGTCATGTCGGGTGTGCTCCTCGGAGGTGCTGGGGCGGAGAGGTCGGGCCGGCGGAGGCCGGTGGTGGCGAGGCGCCCCGGTCAGCAGATGGTGACGAGGCGCGCGGTGTTGCGGATCCGTCGCAGGCGGTGCAGGAGGAGGTCCGCTCCGGTACCGAAGTGGTCGTGCAGGGCGCGGTACTCGTCGAACAGCGCGTCGTAGGCGTCCGCCCGTGCGGGGTCGGGCACGTACGCGTGGCGCTGGACGCTGCCCATCACGGAAGCGGCGGAGCGGACGTCGGGGTAGGCGCCCGCGGCGACCGCGGCGTGGATGGCTGAGCCGAGCGCCGGACCCTGCTCGGAGGTGCCGACGGACACGGGGCGGCGGAGCACGTCGGCGTAGATCTGCATCAGCAGCGCGTTCTTCCTCAGCCCTCCGGTGACGATGAACTCCTCGACGGGAATCCCGCCGCCCTCGAAAGTCTCGACGATCACCCGGGTGCCGTAGGCGGTGGATTCGAGCAGGGCCCGGTAGACGTCCTCGGGCCGGGTGTCGAGGGTGAGGCCGGCGATGACTCCGGAGAGGTGGTGGTCGACCAGGGTGGAACGGTTGCCGTTCATCCAGTCCAGGGCCACCAGGCCGTGCGCGCCGACCGGCTGGTCGGCGGCCTTGCGGGTCAGGAGCCCGTGGAGGTCCTCGCTCGCTGCCTCGGCCTCGGCGCGGTAGTGGTCCGGGACGCCCTGGCGGAGCCACCAGGCGAAGATGTCGCCTACCGCGCTCTGACCGGCCTCGTAACCGTAGGCACCCTCGACGATGCCGCCGTCGACGACCCCGCAGATGCCGGGGACCTCGGCGAGGGTGGCGCCGTTGAGTACGTGGCAGGTGGAGGTGCCCATGATGGCGAGCATCCGGCCGTTCTCCACGGCGCCCGCCGCGGGTGCGGCGACGTGGGCGTCGACGTTGCCCGCCGCGACGGCGATGCCCTTGGGGAGACCCGTCCAGTCTGCGGCCCGGCTGCTCAGGGTGCCGACGCGGGAGCCCAGCGGGGACAGGGGGTGCTCCAGGCGGGTGGCGGGGAAGTCGGCGAAGTCCGGGTGGAGTCCGGCGAGGAAGGCGGGCGAGGGGTAGGTCCCGTCCTGGTGGATGCCCTTGTAGCCGGCGGTGCAGGTGTTGCGGGACTCGCTTCCGGTCAGCTGCCAGACGATCCAGTCGGCCGCCTCGATCCAGCGGGCGGAGGCGGCGTAGACGGCCGGGTCCTCTTCCAGGACCTGCAGGGCCTTGGCGTACTGCCACTCGGAGGAGATCTTGCCGCCGTACCGTGCGATCCACTTCTCGCCGCGTGCGTGAGCGAGGGCGTTGATGCGGTCGGCATGGGCCTGGGCCGCGTGGTGCTTCCACAGTTTGGGCCAGGCGTGCGGGCGGTCGGCCCACTCGGACGTCAGGGCGAGCGGAGTGCCGTCCTGGGCGGTCGGCAGGACCGTGCAGGCGGTGAAGTCGGTGGCGATGCCGATGACGCGGGCCGGGTCGACTCCGGCGTCGGCGAGCGCCGCCGGCACAGCGGTACGCAGGACGTCGCGCCAGTCCTCGGGGTGTTGCAGGGCCCAGTCGGGGGGCAGGGGGGCGCCGGTGGAGGGAAGGTGGTCCTCGATGACTGCGTGGCGGTACTCGTGGACCGACGAACCGAGTTCTGCGCCGTCCCGGACCCTGACCACGACGGCGCGCCCGGAGAGGGTGCCGAAGTCGACTCCGATGGTGCATGCCTCGGGCTGGTGAGGGGCTGCGGGGCCGGAAACGGTGTGTGTGGTCACGATGCGGTCTCTCTCGTCATGAACAGGGCCAGAGGAGCACCCTGATTGTTAACGCTCACAATCAATCTGGACAAGAGCTGCGTGCAGTTCTTGCCGAACTTTCGGCAGGAAGCCGAGCTTGTGAAGTGAGCGCTCACCTACCGCCCCTGAGACGGCCCGGCGTCGCGACCGGCCCCGTGGGAGGACGAGCGGACGGAACGGTCGACGGAGCGCTTGCGGGGGCGGACCGACGCGCGTACGCAGCCGGACGCCGGACGCCGGACATCGAGCGACAGACGGCAGGCCCCGGACAGCAGAAACAGCGGACAGGAGACCTGACGCCGGCCTCCATGAGGTGGCGGCGAGAGCCCACCCCCCGCGTCAGGATTCGTTCGAGGGGCGCGTGCTCGCGCGCATGATGAGCTGCGGTTCCACCAGGAGGTGCTCGGCCTTCCGGGCGCGACCCTCGATGTGGTCCACCAGCAGCCCGATGCTCCGGCGCCCGATGGCGGCGAAGTCCTGGCGGACCGTCGTCAGCGGCGGAGGGAAGAACTCGGCCTCCGGGATGTCGTCGAAGCCGGCGACGGCGACCTGTCCGGGGGTGCGGATCCCGCCCTCGCGCAGCGCCCGCAGGACGCCGAGCGCCATCTGGTCGTTGGCGACGAAGACGGCCGTGACCGGTGTCGTCCCGCGACGGGCCAGGGCGAGTCCCGCGAGTTCCTGTCCCGCCCGGTACCCGGACAGCGGGCTCCAGTCCCCCGTCAGTACGCGCGGAGGGCGGATACCGCTCTCCTCCAGGACGGTGCGCCACCCCGCGGTGCGGGCCTCGCTCTCCAGCCAGTCGTCGGGGCCCGCCACGTGCCAGACGTTGCCGTGCCCGGCGGCGAGCAGGTGCTCCGTGACCATGCGGGCGCCGAGCTCCTGGTCGAGGGAGACGCCGGGCAGGTCGAGCTGGTGTCCACCCTCCACCGTGACCACGGGGAAGGGTGCGTCCAGCTCGGCGAGCGCCTGCACGTGCGAGCGTTGCGGGGTGATGGCGACGACGCCCTCCACGCCCCAGGACGCGAGGTGGTCGATGGCGTCCTTGAGCCCCTGCCCCTCTCCGGTGCGCAGACTGACGGTCGAGACGAGGTAGCCCTGCTCCCGGGCCGCCTCCTCCAGGCCGGTCAGGGTACTGGCAGGGCCGTACAGGGCGGTGTTGACGGCGATGACACCCAGCGTCCTCGTACGGCGCGTCACCAGGGCGCGTGCGGCGGAGTTGCGACGGTAGCCCAGCCGCTCGATGGCCAGGGTGACCTGTTCCCGGGTGGCCGCGCGCACGTTGGGGTGATCGCTCAGCACCCGGGAGACGGTCTGATGGGAGACCCCCGCCTCTCGTGCGACGTCGGCCATCGTCGGCGGGCGGACGTCATCCGCGGGATGCACCACGTTCGCCTCCCTTCTCCGTGCTTACGGGCTGTATATCGATGCGAGAAAAACCTTAGCGCCTCTTGTATCACGCTGTTGTGAGCGCTAACAATCAACCTCGACCGGGGCGCCGACGCCCCGGCCACCCAGCCGGAACGGCGCCGTCCCGGTGGTGCGAGCTCACGCGCCGCCGCCGGACCCGTCCCTCGGCCGGAGCCGCCCTCGACGACGGGATTGCCAGGTAACCCATGAAGAAGTTCCGATCCGCATCCGCCCTCCTGGCCGTGACCACCGGCTGTGCCCTGCTCCTGACAGCCTGCGGGCAGAACAGCGAGGGCGGCAGCCAGGAGTCGAAGGACACGAAGGAACTCACCATCGGCATCGCGATGCCCACCAAATCCTCCGAGCGGTGGATCGCCGACGGCCGCAACATGACCGAAAGCCTGAAGAAGGCCGGCTTCGCCACGACCCTGCAGTACGGCGAGGACGACCCCGACCAGCAGGTCGCCCAGATCGAGAACATGATCACTCAGGGCGTCGACGCCCTGGTCGTGGCCGCCATCAACGGCGAGGCCCTGTCCAACGTCCTGCAGCAGGCGGCCGACGCCCACATCCCGGTCGTCTCCTACGACCGGCTCATCCTGGGCTCCCCGCACGTCGACTACTACGCCTCCTTCGACAACGAGAAGGTCGGCGAGCTCCAGGCCACGTACATCGTCGAGAAGCTGGGGCTGAAGGCCGGCTCGAAGAAGGGCCCCTTCAACATCGAGCTGTTCGCCGGGTCCAACGACGACAACAACACCAAGTACTTCTTCAACGGCGCCATGAAGGTACTGAAGCCCTACCTCGACAAGAAGCAGCTGGTCGTACGCTCCCAGCAGACCCAGCTCAACCAGGTCACCACGTTGCGCTGGGACGGAGGGACGGCGCAGAAGCGCATGGACGACCTGCTGACCTCCTCGTACTCCACCGCCCGGGTCGACGCCGTGCTCTCCCCCTACGACGGCATCTCCATCGGCATCCTGTCCGCCCTGAAGTCCGACGACTACGGGAGCGCCGCCAAGCCGCTGCCGGTCGTCACCGGCCAGGACGCGGAGGTCGCCTCGGTGAAGTCGATCATCGCGGGCCAGCAGACGCAGACCGTCTACAAGGACACGCGCGCACTCGCGCAGGTCGCCGCAGACATGGTGACCGCCGTCCTCGCCGGCAAGAAGCCCGAGATCAACGACGACGCCACCTACGACAACGGCAAGAAGGTGGTCCCGGCCTTCCTGCTCGATCCGGTCAGCGTCGACAAGACGAACTACCGGAAGGTCCTGGTCGACTCCGGCTACATCAACGCCGAGGAACTGCGGTGACGCCCGCCCCGGCCCACTCCCCCAAGGTTCCCGTCTTCGCCTCGCCCCCGGCCGGGCCCGTCCTCGAGATGCGGTCCATCGTCAAGACATTCCCCGGGGTCAGAGCACTGTCCGACGTGACCCTGTCCGTGGAGCGCGGCGAGGTGCACGCCCTGTGCGGAGAGAACGGTGCCGGCAAGTCGACGCTCATGAAGGTCCTGTCCGGCGTCCACCCCCACGGCACCTACGAAGGAGAGATCCTCTTCGAAGGCGAGCCGTGCCGGTTCAAGGACATCAGGGCCAGTGAACAGCGCGGCATCGTCATCATCCACCAGGAGCTCGCACTCGTTCCCTATCTGTCGATCGCCGAGAACGTCTTCCTCGGCAACGAGCCGTCCCGGCGCGGGATCATCGACTGGCACGAGGCGCTGCGCCGTGCTTCCGAACTGCTCAGGCGGGTCGGGCTCGACGAACACCCCGAGACCCGGGTCGCCGACATCGGTGTCGGCAAGCAGCAGCTCGTGGAGATCGCGAAGGCACTGGCGAAGAACGTCCGCCTACTGATCCTCGACGAGCCCACCGCGGCGCTCAACGACGAGGACAGCGCGAAGCTGCTGCGGCTGATGCGGGAGCTGAAGAGCCAGAGCATCACGTCGATCATCATCTCGCACAAGCTGAACGAGATCGCTCAGATCGCCGACTCCGTCACCATCCTGCGCGACGGGCGCTCCATCGAGACTCTCGACGTCAGGGACCCCGCCACCACCGAGGAACGCATCATCCGCGGCATGGTGGGGCGGGACCTCGACAGCCGGTTCCCCGACCGCACGCCGTACGAGGGCCCGCCCTCCGCCGGCCCTGTCCTGGAGATCCGGGACTGGACCGTACGTCACCCCCTCGACCGCGGCCGCAAGGCCGTCGACGGGGTCTCGCTCCAGGTCCGCCGCGGGGAGATCGTCGGCGTCGCGGGACTCATGGGTGCCGGCCGCACCGAACTCGCGATGAGCGTCTTCGGCCGTTCCTACGGCCTCTACGAGCAGGGCACCGTGCTCAAGGACGGCCGCGAGGTACGGACACGCACGGTCCCCGAGGCGGTCGCCCACGGCATCGCGTACGTCACCGAGGACCGCAAGCACTACGGGCTCAACCTCGGGGACTCCGTGAGCCGGAACATCTCGCTCGCGTCCCTCGGCGCCCTCGCCCGCCGCGGCGTCGTCGACGGGCACGAGGAGCGCAAGGTGGCCGAACGGTACCGGCGGACCATGAACATCAAGGCTCCGAACGTCCTCGAGCCGGTCGGCCGCCTTTCCGGCGGCAACCAGCAGAAGGTCGTTCTCAGCAAGTGGATCCTCGCCGGGCCTGACGTCCTCATCCTCGACGAGCCCACACGCGGAGTCGACGTGGGAGCCAAGTTCGAGATCTACACCGTGATCGACCGGCTCGCCGCCGAGGGCAAGGCGATTCTCCTCATCTCCTCCGAGCTGCCCGAACTGCTCGGCATGTGCGACCGCATCTACACCATGGCCGCGGGCCGGCTGACCGGCGAAGTCGCCCGCGAGGGCGCCACCCAGGAAGTCCTGATGCGGCACATGACGCAGGACACCCCCGCACCACCGGCGGTCACCGCGGGCGCCGCCTCCAGCGAAGGACACCAGGCATGAGCACCGACGTCAGCACGAAATCGACCACGCCGGCGCCTCATGGCCGCTGGACTCCGTCCACCGGGGCACCGCTGACCCGGGTGCTTCTGGACGGCGTCCGGCGGAACATGCGCCAGTACGGGATGCTCTTCGCACTCGCCCTGATCGTGCTCCTGTTCCAGATCTGGACGGGCGGCGACCTCCTGCTGCCGCGGAACGTCTCCAACCTGGTGCTGCAGAACAGCTACATCCTCATCCTGGCCATCGGCATGATGATCGTCATCGTCTCCGGGCACATCGACCTGTCCGTGGGCTCCCTGATGGCCCTGGTCGGTGGCATCGGGGCGGTGCTCATGGTCGAGCACCATGTGGCCTGGCCCCTCGCGGTGCTCCTCACCCTGCTGCTGGGAGCCGTCGCCGGAGCCCTGCAGGGCTTCTTCATCGCGTACGTCGGCATACCGTCGTTCATCGTGACCCTCGCCGGCATGCTGCTGTTCCGCGGGCTCACGGAGATCTTCCTCAAGGGTCAGACGCTCGGCCCGTTCCCGGACGGACTGCAGAAGGTCGCCAACGGCTTCCTGCCGGAGGTGGGGCCGCAGACCAACTACCACAACGGGACCCTGCTCCTCGGCCTGGGACTGGTCGCCTACGTGGTGTTCCAGGAGGTACGGGACCGCCGTCGCCAGCGCGAATTCGCTCTGGAGCCGCTTCCCACGGGCCTGTTCGCGCTGAAGCTGACGGCACTGGTCGCCGCTGTCCTGGTCACCACCCTGCTGCTCGCAAGCTACAAGGGCGCCCCCGTGGTCCTCCTGATCCTGGCCGCGCTGCTGGTCGGCTTCGGTTACGTGATGCGCAACGCGGTGATCGGCCGCCACGTGTACGCGATCGGCGGGAACCTGCCGGCCGCCAAGCTGTCCGGGGTCAAGGACAAGAAGGTGACCTTCGCCGTGTTCCTCAACATGGGAATGCTCGCGGCGCTCGCCGGGCTCGTCTTCGCCGCGCGCTTCAACGCGGCCTCCCCGAAGGCGGGCGTGAACTTCGAACTGGAGGCCATCGCCGCCGCGTTCATCGGCGGGGCGTCGATGAGCGGTGGAGTCGGGACCGTCCTGGGAGCCATCATCGGCGGCCTGGTCCTCGGCGTGCTCAACAACGGCATGAACCTCGTCGGGGTGGGCACCGACTGGCAGCAGGTCATCAAGGGCCTCGTGCTGCTCGCGGCGGTGGGCTTCGACGTGTGGAACAAGCGCAGGGCGGGAGCCTGACAACGCTCTGGACATGGCTGTGCCCGCCGGCTCCTCCGCCGGCGGGCACAGCCATGTCAGCGTGCTCGTACGCGGTCAGCCGCGCGTGCTGAACCGCAAGACCGTCCTCGACCGGTACTCGTCGCCGGGGCGCAGCACCGCGGAAGGGTCACCGGGGCGGTTCGGGGAGTCGGGGAAGTGCTGGGTTTCCAGAGCGATGCCGGCGCCCGCCCGGTAGGGCGTACCGCTCTTGCCGAGGACCGTTCCGTCGAACTGGCCCGCGGTGTAGACCTGCAGTCCGGGCTCCGTGGTCAGCACCTCCATGCTGCGGCCCGTGGACGGCGCGTGGAGGACGGCGGCCCGGCGGAGGGTTTCGTCGCCATGCGGGCTCAGGACGAAGTTGTGGTCGTACCCGCCGTCCGCGCCGGGGCGGGCCAGGGCGTCGGCGATCCTCAGCGGCCGGCGGAGGTCGAACGCGGTGCCGGAGACGGGGCGGTGGTCCCCGTGGGGAAGGAGGTCGTCGTCGACCGGAGTGTAGTGGGAGGCGTGCACGGCGAGTTCGTGTCCGAGGATGTCGCCGGCGCCCTCGCCGTGGAGGTTGAAGTACGCGTGGTTGGTCAGGTTGACCAGGGTGGCCGCGTCGGTGACCGCCGAGTAGGTGAAGGCGAGTTCGCCGTCGCGGCCGATGAGACAGCTGACGGTGACGTCCAGGTTTCCCGGGAACCCCTGGTCGCCGTCCGGGCTCCGGAGGCGCAGGAGCACACCGGTCCACTCCGGGGTGTGCACGCTCTCGGCTTCCCAGAGGCGGGTGTCGAAGCCGTCGGTGCCGCCGTGCAGGCAGTGGCCGTTCTCCTGCGTGGTCAGCTGGTACGGCTTCCCGTCCAGAAAAAACCGGCCGTGTGCGATGCGGTTGGCGTAGCGGCCGACGGTGGAGCCGAAGTACCGGGCGGTGTCGGCCGCCCGGGCGGGGTCGTGGGGAGCGAGGACGATGTCGGCCGGGGTGCCGTTCCGGTCCGGAGCCCACAGCTCGTGGAGGCGGGCGCCGCGGGTGTGCACCTCCGCCGTGAGTCCGCCGGGGAAGCCGAAGGTCCATCGTTGTCCGGCGTACGGATCGGGGCGGCAGACCGGGGGGACCCCGGTGAAGGGGGACGGTGATGGGTTCATGGAGGTTCCTTGTCGGCGAGAGGGCACAGCCGGAAAGGGGCAGGGATGGCCCTGCCCCCTCCCTGGCCGCGTTCGTACGCGGAGGACGGCCCGGGATTCGCTCTCGGCGAGGGGTCTATTCCACCTGGCGCGATCCTCCGAAGAGGCGTTGGAGGAGGATGAAGACGAACAGCAGACCGCCGATGACGATGCGGGTCCACCACGAACTGAGCGTGCCCTGGAAGCTGATGATGGTCTGGATCAGGCCGAGGACCGTCACGCCCAGGGCGGTTCCCAGGACGAAACCGGAACCACCCGTCAGCAGCGTCCCGCCGATCACGGCGGCGGCGATGGCGTCGAGTTCCATGCCGACGGCGTGCAGGGCGTAGCCGGACAGCATGTAGAAGGTCAGCAGCAGACCGCCGAGGGCGGAACACAGGCCGCTCACGGCGTACACCGCGACCTTGGTGCGCCCTACGGGCAGGCCCATGAGACGGGCGGAGGACTCGTTGCCGCCCAAGGCGTAGACGGTGCGGCCGAAGCGGGTGTGGTGGAGGACGACGAAGGCGAGTGTCAGCACGACCAGGGCGATGATCACGGCGGGTGAGACGAACAGGCCCCCGGGCAGGAGCACCCGCGTCTGGGCGATCCGCGTGGTCGTCGGGTCGGTGAGGGAGATGGACTCGGTGCTGATCATGTAGCAGAGGCCGCGGGCGAGGAACATGCCCGCGAGAGTGACGATGAAGGGCTGGATCTCGAAGGCGTGGATCACCCAGCCCATGAGGGCGCCGCCCCCGGCTCCCACCAGCAGGACCACCGGCACCGCCAGGGCGAGCGGCAGGCCGTTCTGTTCGACGAGCCAGGCCGTCAGCATGGTCGACAGGGCCACCATCGAGCCGACCGAGAGGTCGATCCCGCCGGTGAGGACGACGAACGTCATGCCGATCGCCACGACGAGCAGGAAGCCGTTGTCGATCAGGACGTTCAGCAGGACCTGCGCGGAGAAGAAGCCTTCGTACTGCACGGAGCCGATCGAGAACATCGCGACCAGCAGCGTGGCCGTCACCATGAGCGGCAGGCGGGCGGCGTGCCGTGCCGAGAAGCGGTGGAACGGCTTGGCGAGGGGGGTGCTCACGGGTGGACCTCCTGCCGGCGGGCCGTCAGGTCGCCGGCCGCGGATGCCGGGTCCGGGGCGGCCGTTCGGCGACGGCGTGAGAGTCGCGCGCGGAACGCGGGCGACTGGACGAGACACACGACGATGACGACCAGGGCCTTGAAGACGAGGGTGGTCTCGGGCGGTACGCCGAGGGTGTAGATCGTGGTCGAGAGGGTCTGGATGATCAGCGCGCCCAGGACCGTCCCACCGAGGGAGAAGCGACCGCCCGTCAGGGCGGTGCCGCCGATGACGACGGCGAGGATCGCGTCCAGTTCGATCCACAGGCCGGCGTTGTTGCCGTCCGCACTGGACACGTTGGAGCTGATCATCAGGCCCGCCACCGCGGCGCACACGGCGCTGACGACGTAGACCATGACCAGGAGGCCGACTGCCCGGATGCCGACGAGTCGGCTGGCGACCGGGTTGCCGCCCACCGATTCGATGAGCAGCCCGAGCGCGGTCCGCCGGGTGACGAGGGAGGTGACGGCGACAAGGGCCGCGGCGAGGAGGACGGCGAAGGGGAGGGTGAGCCAGTAGCCGCCGCCGATCATCTTGTAGGCGCTGCTGGACACGCTGATGATCTGGCCGTCGGTGATCAGCTGGGCCACGCCGCGCCCGGCGACCATGAGGACCAGCGTGGCGATGATGGGCTGGACGCCGAGCCGGGCGACGAGGAAGCCGTTCAGCAGTCCGATCGCGGCGGCCACGCCGACCGCCAGCGCGATTGCGGACAGGACGGTGGACAGGCTCCCCGGGTCCTTCGCGGTGGTGATGTGCTCGCACGCGAGGGCGCCGGCGATGGCGACCGTCGAGCCGACCGAGAGATCGATGCCCCGGGTGGCGATCACGAGCGTCATGCCGAGCGAGACGAGGATCAGGGGGGCACCGAACTGCAGGATGTCGATCAGGCTGCCGTACAGGTGTCCGTTCTGGACGCGGACGGCGAGGAAGTCATGGGTGAACACGACGTTCCCCACCAGCAGGGCGGCCAGCACGGCGGCGGGCCAGAACAAGCGGTGCTCCATGAGCCGCCGGGTGCCGGGCGCCCGGACCGGGCGCCCCCCGGCGCCGGTGTCGTCAGGTGGTGTCATGAGGTGGCTCCGGTGGCGATGGCGCCCAGGATCCGGTCGGGCGTCAGGGTCGTGTCGTTGGGGAGGGTGGCGACGAGCCGGTGGTCGCGCAGGACGCCCACGCGGTGGCTCAGCCGCAGCACTTCCTCGAGTTCGGCGGAGATGAAGAGGACCGCTGTGCCTTCCGCGGCCAGGCTGGTGACCAGTTTCTGGATCTCCGTCTTGGCACCGATGTCGATGCCCCTGGTGGGTTCGTCCAGGATCAGCAGCTGGGGGTCGGTGAGCAGCCATCGGGCGAGCAGCACCTTCTGCTGGTTGCCCCCGCTGAGGTTGCGGACCTGTGCCTCGGGGTCGGCCGGGCGGATGTCGAGAACCTCGGTCCACCGGGCGGCGATCTCGTCCTGCCGGGTGCGGGAAAGGGGTTTGGTCCAGCCGCGTGCGGCCTGGAGGGCGAGCACGATGTTCTCGCGGACGGTGAGTTCGCCGATCAGACCCTCCGCCTTGCGGTTCTCCGAGCAGAAGGCGATCTTGTGGGCAATCGCGGCGCGCGGCGAGCGCAGGACGGCGCGCTTGCCGTCGATCCGCAGCTCGCCTCCGTCGGCGTGGTCGGCGCCGAAGAGCAGCCGGGCCGCCTCGGTGCGTCCGGAGCCGAGGAGCCCGGCCAGGCCGATGACCTCGCCACGGTGAATGTCCAGGTCGTAGGGCTGGACGGCACCGGCCCGGGCGAGGCCGCGGGCGCTGAGGAAGGACGTGTCCCCGGAACCGGTGCCGGCCGTGGGGCCGGTGTGGGATGTCTCGGCCAGTTCGTCCAGGATGCGCAGTTCGCTGCCGACCATGCGGTGTACGAGGGTGACGGGTGTCAGCTCGTCGATCCGGTACTCGCCTTCGAGGCGCCCGTTGCGCAGGACGGTCACCCGGTCGCACAGGTCGAAGACCTGGTCGAGGAAGTGGGTGACGAAGAGGATCGCGACACCCCGGTCGCGCAGTCTGCGGACCAGGGTGAACAGCTGGGCGACTTCGTCCCGGTCGAGGCTGGAGGTGGGCTCGTCGAGGATGAGGACCTTCGCCTTGACGTCCACGGCCCGTACGATCGCGACCAGTTGCTGGACGGCGAGGGAGTACGTGCCCAGCGGCATGCGGACGTCGAGGTCGAGTTCCAGTTCGGTGATGAGCCGTGCCGCGCGTTCGTGGAGGGCCGACCAGTGGACCAGCCCCAGGCGCCGGGGTTCACGGCCGATGAGGATGTTCTCCGCGACCGAGAGGTTGGGGCACAGGTTCACCTCCTGGTACACCGTGCTGATTCCGGCGTGCTGCGCTTCCAGCGGTTCGGCGAATCGCTGGAAGCTGCCGTCGACGGAGACCGTTCCCGCGTCGGGCGGGTGGACGCCGGTGAGCACCTTGATGAGGGTCGACTTCCCGGCGCCGTTCTCGCCCATCAGGGCGTGGACCTCGCCGGGGAAGAGGCGCAGATCCACGCCGTCGAGGGCGAGGACGCCGGGGAACACCTTGCGGATGCCCTGGGCCTCCAGGACCGGCCGGTCGGTGCGGGTGGGTGTGGGGGTGGGTGGGACTGCCATCCGCCCTCCTCTCCTGAGGGGTCGGGGGCGGCGCGAGGACCGCCCCCGGTCTGGTGCGGGCGTCGGGTCAGTACTGGCGGCCGGGCAGGGCGGCCGCGGCCTGGTCCTGGGTGAAGACGCCCTCCTTGACCTCGACCCGTCGCGGGACGCTCTCCCCCGCCGCGACCTTCTCGGCGAGTTCCATCAGCTGGTCGCCGAGGAGCGGGTTGCACTCGACCACCACGTTGATCTTCTTCTCCTGCATGGCGACGAAGGCGTCCTTGATGCCGTCGACGGAGATCACCTTGATGTCGGTGCCCGGCTTCCTGCCCGCCTCCTCGATGGCCTGGATGGCGCCCAGGGCCATGTCGTCGTTGTGGGCGTACAGGACGTCGATGTCCTTGTGGGACTTGAGGAAGGCCTGCATGACCTCCTTGCCCTTGGCGCGGGTGAAGTCCCCGGTCTGGGACGCGACGACCTTGAACTTGGAGTCGCCCTTGACGACCTCGGCGAAGCCGGCCTTGCGGTCGTTGGCGGGTGCGGAGCCGGTGGTGCCCTGGAGCTCGACGACGTTGACCGGTTCGGAGGTCCCCTCGTACTCCTTCACGAGCCACTTGCCGGCCTCCTGCCCCTCCTTGACGAAGTCGGAGCCGAGGAAGGTCCGGTAGAGGGAGGTGTCCTGCGAGTCGACCGCACGGTCGGTGAGGATCACCGGGATGCCGGCGCTCTCGGCCTCCTTGAGGACGGTGTCCCAGCCGGACTCCACCACCGGGGAGAAGGCGATGACGTCCACCTTCTGCTGGATGAACGTGCGGATCGCCTTGATCTGGTTCTCCTGCTTCTGCTGCGCGTCGGAGAACTTCAGCGTGATGCCGGCCTTCTCGGCCGCCTCGCGTACGGACTTGGTGTTGGCGGTGCGCCAGCCGCTCTCGGCTCCCACCTGGGCGAACCCGAGCACCAGCTTGCCGTCGGAGGAGCCCTTGCCGGTGCCGCCGGTGGTACCGGTGGGCGCGGGCTCGGTGGTGCAGGCGGTCAGCACACCAGCGGCCAGAACAGCGGCGGTGATGACACGGAGGGCTCTGTGGGCCATGTCGTGGTTCCTTTCGGGACGTGCGTCGTACAGGGCGGTGCCCTGGAGGGGCGGGGCCCGGCGAAGGTGTGGCTGCGCAGCAGTGGTTGAGCTGGGCGGAGGCGGAGTGCGCCTAGGCCCCCGACGACCGGTGGGCTGCCGAACGCGACACATTGTGAGCGCTAACAGACTCGTAACTCAAGGGCTCGTACGGCCGTTACCTTTTTTGATGCGGAGTGACGAGTCGCGGCGCATCGAGTTCCGCCTCAAGGATGTGAGCGTTAACAGAGCCGCTGAGGGCCGTTCGACACAGAAGACCCCGCAGAATGCGGCCCGTTGACACGCCCCACCACGCTTCGTATCGTCGCGACACAATTTCGAACGACGACCGAAATATCGAACGTCAGGAGTCGCCCCATGTGTTCCACTCCGACCACTGCCCAGGGCAGCTTCCTGTGAGCCGCCGGGGGTCCTCCCCGCTCGTCTCCTGCACACCCTCGCGCCGGACGCCGATCTCACCGCCGCCGCGTTCCTCGAGCCGGCCGCCTGCGCGGCCGCCGCTGTCCTGAAGGCGCGCCCGCTGCCCGGTTCACGGGTGGCCGTCATCGGCTCCGGCGCCCTCGGGCTGCTCGCCGTACAGCTCCTCTGCGCCTTCTCCCCGAGCGAGCTGACCCGTCGTCGGTACGAGCCCCGACCGAGCCGATCTCTCCCGTCGCTTCGGAGCCACCGCCTACCGGACGTGGGACCGCGCCTCCGGTCTCGCGGACTTCGACGTGGTGATCGACGCCGCGGGCGCGCCTTCCCAGAGTGGGAGCGCTCCCAAAAGGTGGCGTCGAAACCCTGCCGCCACCTTGACGGTCTGTCAAGCCGGCTGGCAGGGGGCAGGCCGTACGCGGGGCGCGGGTGAGCGCCGAAGGGCGCACGGGCCAGCGGGGAAGGGGGGCGCACGCAGAGCGCGGGCCGGAGCACGGGGCCGTACGCCAGGCCCGGTCGGGAGGCGGTTCGTCAGGCGCTGGCGCGGGTGACCAAACGCGTGGGGAGGATCAGTGGGGTGGGGGCCTGCCCGTTGATGAGCGCGACGAGCATGCGCGCCATCTCACGACCGAGACCCTCTACGGGCTGATGCACCGTGGTCAGCGGCGGATCGGAGATCCTGGCCACGGCCAGGTCGTCGAAGCCGATCACGGCGACGTCGGCGGGGACGCGGCGGCCGGCATCACGCAGTGTGCGCAACGCCCCGGCCCCCATGTTGTCGCTGGCGGTGAACACTCCGTCCAGCTCCGGGTGCCGCGCCGACAGCGCCGCCATGGCGGCCGCGCCGCTCGACTCGGTGAAGTCACCGGCTTCCGGCGGATACGGTTCGAGGCCGGCCGCCAGCATGGCGTCCTGGTAGCCGCGGTAACGGGCGCGCCCCACCTCCGTGTCCAGCCGCCCGCAGATCGTCACGACCCTGGTCCGGCCGAGCGAGATCAGGTACTCGGTCGCCGCGCGCGCTCCTCCGAGGTTGTCCACGTCCACATACCAACGCGGGTCCAAACCGACCGGGCGCCCGCCGAACACCACGGGAATCTCCGTCTCTTCCGCCATGCGGGCCAGCGGATCGTCCTCGCGCAGCGCCATCAGCATCACTCCGTCGGCCCCCTTGGACCGGAGAAGCTGCTCCACGCGCCGGCGCCCCCGGTCGGAGGCCGCCAGACACAGCATCAGGTGTAGTTCGGCCTCCTCCAGCGCGGCCGAGGCACCCACGATCACCTGAGCGAAGAACGGGTCCGCGAAGATCGACGGATCCTCTCCCGAGACGACCAGGGCGGCCGCACCGGTCTGACGGGTCGCCAGCGCCCGGGCGGTCGGATTCGGCACGTATCCGAGTTGAAGGACCGCCCGGGCGACGGCCTCGCGTTTCGCGCGGCTGACGTGCGGGGCGTTGTTGAGCACACGCGAGGCCACCGATCGCGAGACTCCGGCCAGTTCGGCCACCTCGTCGAGTGTCGACTGCCGGTTCGGCACACCTTGCGCCATGAGCTGCCCTCCTCACTCCATCTGAACACCTGGAAGGCTGGAAGCGCTTCCAGTTTCAGGACTGTAAACCCTTCCCCTCGTCCTGTGAAGTGCTGTTCAAGTGGGCGCACTTGACAGTCTCGATGGACGCATCACACGATACGGCCACACCTCGGCCCCACAGATCGTGGCCTGGGAACGCTTCCAGTGGGAGCGCTTCCACTGGCTCCTGTGCGTCCGGAGTGCGCTGGTGTCCCCGCCGGTGCGCCGCCTCCGTGAGCCGCCGCACCGAGAACTTCGTACCACCGCAATTCCTCACCGCGTCGCACCGCTCGGGACGAGAGCGGTCGACGCGTCCGCCGTCAGGAAATCGAGGTACAGCCATGCGCCGCAGAATCCGCGCCCTCGTCGCAGCCCTCTCCGCACTGCCGTTGGCGCTCGCCGTCGCCCCGTCCGCCCACGCTGCGGATCCCACCACCATGACCAGCGGGTTCTACACGGACCCGGACTCCAGCGCGAGGAAGTGGGTCGCCGCCAACCCCGGCGACGGCCGATCCCCCGCGATCAACACCTCCCTCGCCAACACGCCCATGGCCCGCTGGTTCGGCGCCTGGAGCGGCACGATCGGCACCGCGGCGGGCGCGTACGTCGGCGCAGCGGACTCCCACGACAAGCTGCCCGTCCTGGTCGCGTACAACATCTACCTCCGCGACTCGTGCGGCGGGCACTCCGGAGGCGGAGCCTCGTCGGCCTCCGCCTACGCGACCTGGATCGCGCAGTTCGCCGGCGGAATCGCCAACCGCCCGGCCGTCGTCGTCCTCGAACCCGACTCCCTCGCGGACTACGGCTGCCTGAACCAGACCCAGATCCGCGAACGCCAGGGCATGATCAGCGGCGCCCTCGCCGAGTTCAACCGCCAGGCCCCCAACACCTGGGTCTATCTCGACGCCGGCAACCCCGGCTGGGTGAGCGCGGCGACGATGGCCCAGCGCCTCCACGAAGCCGGGCTCCGACAGGCGCACGGCTTCTCCCTCAACATCTCGAACTACTACACCACCGCCCAGAACACCGCCTACGGCAACGCCGTCAACAGCGAACTGGTCGCCCGCTACGGCTACACCAAGCCGTTCGTCGTCGACACCAGCCGCAACGGCAACGGCTCCAACGGCGAGTGGTGCAACGCGGCCGGCCGCCGCATCGGCACGCCCACCCGGCTGGGCGGCGGCGCCGAGATGCTGCTGTGGATCAAGGCCCCGGGCGAGTCCGACGGCAACTGTGGCGTCGGAACCGGTTCCACGGCCGGCCAGTTCCTCCCGGAGGCCGCCTACAAGATGATCTACGGCTACTGACATCCGACTCCTGTGGCCCGGTATCCGCCGCCCCCGCGACCGGGCCACAGGCACCACCGGCCCTCCTCGCCCCATCCCTCCGACCAGGAGCCCCCATGAATCCACGCAGCCTCCGGCGCCGTACGACCGCCGCCCTCGCGGCGCTCGCGGCCTGCGCCGCCCTCATCGCGACGCAGGCGCAGGCGCAGGCCGCACCCGTCGCGGACGCGCTCACCCCGGCCACGAGGTTCTACGTGGACCCGCACAGCAAGGCCGCCAAGCAGGCGCTCACCGACCTCGGGAACGGCGACTTCGCGAACGCCCTGAACATGGCCAGGCTCGCGAGCTGGCCGCAGGCCGATTGGTTCACCGAAGGCACACCCGACGAGGTCCGGACCAAGGTGAGAAGCCTCGTCCGCGAGGCCCGGCTGGTGAACCGGACGCCGGTCCTGGTCGCCTACAACGTGCCGGGCCGGGACTGCACCCAGTACTCCAGCGGCGGCGCCGCGTCCTCCGCCGCCTACCGGCAGTGGATCGACGCCTTCGCCGCCGGCATCGGCGACAGCAAGGCCGTCGTCGTGGTCGAGCCCGACGGCCTGGCCCTCCTCCCGAGCGACTGCGGGCCGGGCGTGGACCCGACCGGCGAACTCACGGCGACCCGCGTCGCCGACCTCGCGTACGCCGTCAGGACCATCAAGGCCAAGGCCCGCACCGCGGTCTACCTCGACGCGGGCAACGTCCTGTGGCGGCCCGTCGGCGACATGGCGCGACGACTGCTCGACGCCGGTGTCCAGGACAGCGACGGCTTCGCCCTCAACGTGTCCAACACCCACCCCACCGATCACAACGCGCGCTACGGCAGCTGGATAGCCAAGTGCATGTGGTTCGCCACCGAAGGACCCGAGCACGCCCGCGGGCACACCGACTGGTGCGCCACCCAGTACTACTCGCCCGCCGCGCCCAACGACGGCGCCCCGGGCAACGCGGTCGACTCCGCCGACCCGGCCACCTGGCGCTGGACCGACGCCTGGTTCGACCAGAACGTGGGCACCCCGCCGAACGACGCCCTGCACCACTTCGTCATCGACACCAGCCGCAACGGTCTGGGCGCCTGGACCCCGGAGCCCGGCAAGTACACCGGCGACCCTGAGATCTGGTGCAACGCGCCCGGCCGCGGCCTCGGCGCGCGCCCGACCGCCGACACCGGTGTCCCGCTCGTCGACGCCTATCTGTGGGTCAAGATCCCCGGCGAGTCCGACGGCAGCTGCACGCGCAACACCGGCGGCACGATCGACCCCGAGTACGGCATCGTCGACCCGCCGGCCGGCACCTGGTGGCCCGACCAGGCCCACTCGCTGGCCCGCAACGCGGCACCGCGGTTGACCTTCAATCGCTGAGTCCCGCTCAGCCCCCTTCCACGTCGGCCACGTCGGCCACGTCGGCCACGTCGGCCACGTCGGCCACGTCGGCCACAGCAAGCCTCCTGCTCGCGGCCGGCCTCGCGCGGAAGCAAGGCGCGTGACCGGCCCCGCCGGCTGGCGGTTCGTCGCCCGTCAGCCGGTACGACGCGGAAGAGGAGGAGGCGAAGTGGGCGGTCCCGGCGGCGGTTCGGGCCACACGAGCGGCACCGGGCAGGGGGCGTGGTCGACGACGAAGCGTGCGGCGGGACCGAGGCTGTGCGGTCCGAGGTGGGCACGGTCGCCGTCCCGGGCCAGGATCAGCAGGTCACACCCCTCGGCCGCGGCGACGACCTCGCACTCGACTCGTCCGGTGGGCTCGGTACGCGTGCAGGGGCGCCCCAGACGGTCGGCGGCATCCTGGAGGAACTGCCGCGCGGAGTCGGCCGCGAGGTGTTCCAGGTGCGTTCCGGGGTCCCTCCCCCAGCCTTCGGCAGGGCGGTTCCCCGAGGGTGGCCACGGCCCATGAGCCCGGCGAAGGCGCCAGTGGGCGTGTCCTCCTTCGGGAGGGCTACCCACCTGGTAAGTGCTCACAGGTGTCTCAGCGCACCTCGCTCACCTGTCAGTCCCGGCCGGGGGCTCGGTCCGGTGAAGCGATCCAGGCGCGCGCGCCGGACAGGGCTTGGTCGAGGGGGTCGAAGAGGGCGCCTCCTGCCGGGACGATGCCGCCCGGGCCGAGGTCCCGGTCGAGACCGGCGGCCTTCAGTGAGCGGGCGAGGCCCGGTTCCACGCCGGCGAGGATCAGCCGGCCGCCCGACCGGTGGAGGTCCTGGGCGTGGCGGCGAAGGACCTTGGTCATGGTGGACGACGGCACGTCGGGGACGCCCCGCATGGCCAGGATCAGCACGGCGCCGCGGGCGTCGTCGGTGGGCGGCAGCGACTTCTCGATGCCGGGGAGTTCGGCGAAGAAGCCGACGCCGTCGTAGTAGAGGACGGTGACCTCCCCGGACGGCAGGCGCTCCGGGACGTCGTCGGGGCGCCAGCGGCCCCGGTCGTCGGGGACGAGGGCGACGAGGCGGGCGCGGCGGGCGGCCTGGACGCAGTACAGGAACAGGGAGAGGACGGCGCCGAGGACGATCGCCTGCTGCAGGGGGAGCTGCGTGGTGGCGAGGAAGGTGAGGATCATCGCCGCCGACGACAGGCGGGAGGTGCGGAGCACCAGGCGGATGTCGTGGCGCTTGCCCCAGATCAGCTCGCCGCCGACGACGAGGATCAGGCCGCCGATGACGGGCATGGGGATGTGTTCGGCGAGCGGGGCGCAGACGAGGACGATCAGGGCGAGCAGGACGCCGGAGAGGATGCCCGCCCAGCGGGTGCGGGCGCCGGCGGAGACGGCGACGCCGGTGCGGGACAGGGAGCCGCCGGAGGGCAGCGACTGGAAGAGGCCGCCGGCGAGGTTGGCGAGCCCCTGGGCGGCGAAGTCGCCGTTGACGGAGGACTTCGAGCCGTCGGGGTTGGGGACGGACGGGCCGATGCTCGCCGCTTGAGCGAGGCCGACGAGCGCGACCGCGACCGCGCCGCCGAGCAGGTGCGGCACGGCGGACGGGTCGGGTGCGGAGAGGCCGGGGAGGGCGGCGGGGATGTGGGCGATGCCGCCGACGAGTTCGACGTTCGTGCCGAGCAGGGCGACGGCCACGGAGGCGGCGACCATGGCGACGAGCAGGGCGACCGGTTCCAGGCGTCGTACGAGACGGGTGGCCGCCCATACGGCGATCGTGGCGACGGCCACGAGGGTCGCGGCGAGGTGCCAGTCGGCGATGTGGGCGATCCAGTCGCCGAGTTGGACGAGGCGGTTGTCACCCTCCGGTGTGTAGCCGGTGGCGTCCTTCAGGACACCGGTGATGATCTGGAGGGCGATGCCGGTGGAGAAGCCGGTCATGACTGCGTTGGAGACGAAGCTCATGACCACACCCAGCCGCAGCACGCCCATCAGGAGCATCACCACGCCCGCCATGAGGGTCAGGGTGGCGACGTTCCCCGCGTCCTTCGGGTCGAGGCCGGCGTCCGAGAGCACGCTCTGCGAGGTCAGCGCGAGTGCGCTGGTCAGAGTGGTGACCATGAGGACGGTCCGGGAGGTCAGCGAGCCGACGATCGCCGGAACCACGCCCGCGTAGAGTCCGGCGACCGGGTTGAAGCCGGCGATCGCCGCGTACGCCATGCCCTCCGGGATCGAGAAGAGCCCCGTCACCAGCCCGGAACCCACGTCCGCGGGCTTCGGGCGGCCGAGACGGCGCCGGAGCCGACGAACGGGAACGTGCACCTTCAGCCCGCCAGACCGCTCACCGCGTCGCCGACGTACTTGGCGCCGAGGACGACCAGGACCGTGGTCATGATGGCCGCGTTGTGGGCGGCCATCCATGCCTTCCACTCACCGAGCACCTTCACCGACTCATCGCCACCGAGGAGGTAGACGCCGAGCGGCAGCAGGGTGCACAGGGACGCGATCAGCACCATCAGGACGGCGGCGACCGTCTTGCCGCCGGCCGAGGCGGTACTGGCGGCGATGGAGACGGCGCCGCCGACCGCCAGGACCAGGTTCTTGGGGTTGGCGACGGCGAGCGCGGCGGCGAGTCCCGCCGACTTGACCGGGGTGAAGGTGTCGATCGCCTTCATCCAGGCCGGCGGCTCGGCCGCCCGACCCTCCCGGGGCCGGTCCTTCCACTGCTTGACGCCCATGATCAGGAACAGCACCCCGAGGCCGAGCTTCAGCCACAGCGTCCAGGAGGCCGGCCCGTCGTCGCCGCCCGAGGCGTCCCCGCCCGAGCCGGCGAGGACGACCATGGTGACGAGCGCCGCGAGCGAGACCACCCAGCCCGCCGTGAAGGCGACGCCGTTGCGCCGGCCCTTCGGGGTGGCCAGCATGAGGATCACGGCGATCAGCGGAAGGGGGCTGATGGCGATGCCGACCGCGGAGGCGAGCATCCCCCCGATGGCGTCTCCCATCGCTACCTCACTTCCTTGCGGTGATGGGCGGAAGCCTGTAGGTGCCGTCGAGGACGGACGGGCCGGGCGTGTAGAGGCGGATCATGGGGCGGAAGTCGCCGGCGGGAGCGGGCAGCCAGTTCGCCGCCTCGGCCGGGTCCTCGGGGCGCTCGCGCTGGATGACGACAGTGAGGGATCCGTCCTCGCCGTACACGAGGCCGGGGGTGCGGTCGCCGAGCGAGTAGCGGCCGACCGGGTTCTCGACGAGGTAGTAGTCGGGGGTGTCGTACATGGTCACCGACCAGAACGACTCGACGGGCGGCTGCTCTTCGAAGCGCAGGGTGTAGGACCGGGATCCGTTCAGCTGCTCGCCGTCGGCGTCGGTGAAGGTGTGCGCGTACACCGCTTCGTAGCCATGGTTGCCCCACAGCGCGGAGCGTGCCGCACCGGCCCGGACGAGGTAGGACGCCTCACGGTCGGCGATCCGCCACTGCGGGGTGTCCAGGGTTCCGACGCCGAAGTGGTCGAGGTTGTAGTCGAACAGATGCGGGTTCATCACCCAGGCGCCCGGCGGACGTTCTCCTTCGGCGGGCGGATTCGCCGCTGCCTCGACGCGCGCCTTGCCGGTCGCGAGCCCCTCGGTGAGGGCCTTGACGAGGGCGGGTTCGGCGTTCACGTACGGCGAGGGTCCCTCTTCGAGGAGGCCCAGCGGCTGGAAGCGTTCCTGGTGGTCCTGGTCGGGCCCGGCGGGTGGGAAGTCAGCCATCCACACGCGCAGCTGCTCGTAGAAGCGCAGCTCTTCGGGGGCATCGGGATCCGGGGTCGGCAGACCGGTCCGGTGGGCTGTCTTGTCGAGCGGGGTGAGCGTGAGCTGTTGTTGGAGGGCCTGCACGCGGGGCATGTCCTCAGGGCCGTCGCAGGCGTTGCGGCCGACGATGGAGATCACGGCGGTCGGGGCGTCGATCACCCCGCGTACCCCGTCGGGAGCGGTGCCGGACCAACCGGGCGGAGTGATGAGCCAGTCGCCTTCCTCCGTCCCGGTGGCGCGCTGTCCGAGGTACGCGAAGTTGCTGCTCCACACGTCCACGAACTGCAGGACGTAGTACGCGCCGGCGGTGTCCGGCACGTGGAGCAGGACCGGGCCGCCGGAGAGGTCGACCTGAGCGATCGAGTAGACGGTGTCGTTGTTCACGGACACGAAGTGGGCGTCCGGGGTGGCCAGTTTCGTGGAGTGGCCGAACCGGTTGAAGGGAGTGGGAGGCAGCGAGCCGAAGCCCTTGTGCATGAAGGCGGAGATCATCGATGCGTCGAAGACGAGGGGGTAGCCGTAGACGTACGCGTCTGCGGCCAAGTCGGCCAGGTTGTCCGTCCGGTGGGGCACGACGGGGTCCTCTCTCAGGCTTCGACGCTCAGGGCGGGCAGGGTCCAGGAGCCGTCGAGTACGGAGGCGTCGGGGCCGTACACGCGGATGGCGATGGTGAAGGGCCCGTCGGGCGCGGGCAGCCAGTTCGCCGCCTGCTTCGGATCGGCCGGGCGGCCCTTGCTTACGTACAGGGTCAGGCCGCCGTCGTCGTCGTACACGAGGCCCGGGGTCCGGTCGCCGATCGAGAAGCGGTCGATCTCGTTGGCGACGAGGAGCCGCTCGGGCAGGCGGTACATCGTCGCCGACCAGAAGTAGCGGGCCGGCGGCAGCTCCCCGGGGGCGAAACGGATGACGTGGTCGTGCGTGGAGGCGTTCGGCGGCCGGTTTCCCTGGTCGTCCCCGGCCCAGCCCGCGTACCAGGCCTCCGCCGCCGGCAGCCCGTAGAGGCCCTTGTCGACGCCGACCGCGCGGGTCAGGTAGTCGGTGCCGTGCTCGGCGCGGGTGCCGAACCAGTGGGTGGAGTCGACCGCGTCCTTCTTCGCCTCCTCCAGGCGGGCCTGGGCGTCCTCGATGCCCTGCTGGATCGCGGCGCGGATCTCCGGCTTCAGCGCGGCGGGCTCGAACTCCCCGCTGCCCCGCACACCGAGCGCGGCCAGCCGGCCGCGCAGTTCCCGCTCGGTGCCCAGGACGGGGAAGAACTGGAGCAGGAAGTCCAGCAGGGTGAAGAACTCGACGGTGTCGAGATCCTCCTCCCGCCAGACGGGCCAGACCGGTTCCTCGTCCGGCGGCGGCGGGGTGGTGCCGGTGAACTCCGACAGCGGGCGCAGCCGGTACTGCTCCTGGATCTCCCGCAGGGCCGGTACGTCGTCGGGACCGGCCAGATACGTACGGCCCAAGATCCCGACGAGGAAGGTCTCGGCGCGCAGCACGCCCGCGATGCCCTCGGGGACCACGCCGTCCCAGCCGGGCCCGGCGACCAGGTAGTCGCCCGCCTCCGAGCCGGTCGTGCGGGCGCCGATGTAGCCGACGTACGAGGTGTCCAGGTCGTGCAGGGGCAGGACGTAGTACCGGTCCACGGCCGGAACCGACACCACATGGGGCTCCGCCCTCAGGTCCAGCCACGCCCACGAGTACGGGGTGTCGTTGTTCGGGGTCACGACGTCCGTGTTGGCCGGGGTGAACGGCTCCGAGTAGTGGCGGAAGCGCCCGAACCCGCCCACGTACCGGGGGTCGTCCGGGTCGACCGCCTGCGGATACATCGTCCGGTAGTTCTGCAGGAGCGCGTATCCCCAGATCCAGCCCTCGGCCGCGGCGCTCCGCGCCTCCTCGACGGTCAACTCCGGCACACCGATCTCCTCACCCGTTTAATACGTTTTGCCATAAACTTCCACACTCGTCTCCGGGGCGCATCCGGAACTTCCCCAGCGCCCCGTCGCGGTCTGCGCCGGGCCGGCGGGGCGCGCCCTCAGTGGACGACGGGGGCCGCTGCGCCCGGTGACTCCGGGACGCCGAGCCGCTCGGCGTCCCTTTCAGGGCGCATGAAGCACGCCGCCAGGAGGCCGGTGAACAGCAACAGGGCCGCCGTGACGAGCCAGCCGTTCTCGTAGCCGGCCGTGGCCGTCGCCGCGCTGTCCACGATCCGGCCGAGGACCAGGGGCGAGACGATGCCGCCGAGGGCGAAGACCGCCACCAGGGCGCCGAGGACGACGCCGCGCTGCGAGGGCGGTGTGATGCGGGCGATGGCCGTCTGCGCGGCAGTGATCATGACCAGGGCGACCGCCATCGGGCCGAACATCATCGGGACCTTGATCCACAGCGTGTCGACGGTGGCGAACACGGTCACCGCGCCCGCCGAGGCCACCAGGAGCAGACCGGCGCCGGCACCGGCCGGCAGCCTTCCGCCCGTTCCGCGCAGAGCGGCTCGGCGGGCCAGCAACCCGTGCGCCAGGAGGACCGCGCCGTTGGCCACGGCTCCCCCGCCGACCGCGGCGGCGGCCCGGTCGAGGTCCCAGCCCACCACGGTCTGGAGATAGTCCGGCAGCCAGGTGAGTTTGGCGCTCATCACCCAATAGGCGGCGAACGCGCCCAGTGCCGCCGTGACGAAAGTGCCGGAGAGGAAGACGGCGCGCAGCGGTACGTCCGCGGCCCCCGAGCTCCCCTCCGTAGAACGCGCGTCACGGCCCACCGGCGGGGCCAGCGGCCCCTCCTTGCCCTTGACCCTCCACACCGCCACCCACAGCAGGCCCGCGAGCCCGGCCGCCCCGAACGCCCAGCGCCAGCCGAAGTGGGAGATCACCGCACCGAGGGTGGGCGCCGCCACCGCCACCCCCGCCGCCGCGCCCACCATGAGGATGGCCGTCGGCAGCGTGCGCTCACGCTGCTCGAACCAACCGTGGACGTGATGGACCGCGACCGGGGCCGAGGGCCCTTCGGCGAAGCCGAGCAACACCCTGGTGGCGATCAGCGTCGCGAAGCCCGCCCCACCCCAGAGCATCGGCAGCTGGGCGGCGGCCCACAGCACGCCCATCACCAGGAGCAGCACCGACGTGCGCACCTTGCGGGTCAGGAACGAGACGCCCAGCGCGGAGAGCGAGAAGAGGCTGAAGAACGCGGCCTGGGCCGTGCCGAACTCCTGGCGGGTGAGTCCGAACTCCTTCATGATCTCCGGCCCGGCCAGCCCCAGGACGGCCTTGTCGGCGAAGTTCACCAGCATGAAGACCAGCAGGAGCCAGGTGGTCGCCCATGCCTGCCGGCCACCTGCCCTCGGGGCCGTCGGGCTCGCGCCCCGCATCATCGCGGTCGCTGCGTCCACGGTCACACCCCTTGCTCTGCGATGTCGTCCATGGCGGCGGCGCAGCCGCAGCTGTCGTCGTCGACGACGCCCACGCTGATGACGCCCGCGGCTCGTCGCCGCCCTTCGTCGCTGCGTGTCAGCTCGGTGGCGACGTCGGTGCCCTCCGCCACGGCGGCGGACTCCGCGGCGGCCCAGTTGAAGACGCCGCGCGCCATCGTCGAGGTCTCCGCCGCTGCCCGACGGGTGAAGACCTCGGCCCGGATCCGGGCCACGTCGGGGTCGGTGGGTGCGGCCAACGCGGCGGTCTCGGCCAGGTGCGTCGCGAGACGCAGCTCGCCGCGGGCGAGCAGCCGCCCGGCCCGGTCCGCGAGCGCCCGAGCGCCGCCGGCGGCCTCGGCGAGTTCGGCGGCCAGCGCGGCTTCGGGGGCCGGCTTGAGGTTGGCGGGGTTCTGGTCGTACCAGCCGCCCCACAGTCGCCACAGGTTCCGTACGACGAACTCCGGCTCGTCGTACGCGGGGTGCAGATACGGCTTGTCCAGCAGGCCGGGCGGGACCTTCACGCCGTGCAGCACCTCGTCGAGGCGGGCGCCGGCATTCATCAGGTCCCGGGTCTGGGTGCACAGGGATTCGAGCAGTTCCGCCGTGTCGCCGAGGGCCAGGCGGATGCGGCCGGCGCCGAGGATCGGCACGCCGTGTCCGGGGAGCAGGACCTCGGCGCCGAGCTCCTGCATGGCGCGCAAGGCGGCCGCCCACTCCACCGGGTAGCGCTGCACCTTCTGCGGGTTGCCGGCGTTGGGCGAGTTCCAGATGAACAGGTCGCCGGTGCACAGGGTCTTCAGCTCCGGGATCCACAGGTAGGTGTGGTCGTCCGTCTCGCCGCGGGCGTGCACCAGCTCGAAGGTCAGCTCTCCCCTGCGCAGGGTCAGCCGGTCGCGGTAGGTGGTGTCCGGGTAGCGGTACTCCGTCGGCCAGTTCAGGGAGGGCACGCCGAACTGGCGTCGGTTGATCCAGGTGTTGTAGCCGGCGGTCTCCCGGTAGCGGTCGAAGCGGGCCGCCACCGCCTCGTGCGCGACGACTTCCGGGAGCGCCGTGCCGGCGTCGGCGGCCTCCTGGTCGAAGGGGCCCACACCGAAGACGTGGTCCACGTGACCGTGGGTGTACACCATGGTGGTCACCGGCGCCCGGGAGCGGCTGCGCACCGCGTCGTACAGCTGGGACGCCGTACGGAAGTCGCCCGAATCGACCAGCACCAGCCCGTCCCCAGTGTCGAACACCGCTACGTTCGCGAAGGCCGGGAAGAAGCCGGTCCGCTCGGCGACCCGCACGAGTCCGCCGCCGGCGAACTCCCCCGTGAAGTGGGCCAGCAGAGACTCCTCCCCGCGCCAGACCCGGTCCGCGTACTCCATGTAACCGCTGGAGTTGTGTTCCGTCATAGTTTCCGGCTCCTCGCACGTCACCCCGGGGAGCGCGTCCCGCGCCTCCCGTGTGGCCCTCTGGTGTCTGTAGAGTCTGCGTCGGAGGCTGGCGGGGGGATATCCGCAGCCTTCACAGTCGTTCACGCCCTGTGTTGTGATCCGTCACATCTCCCCGGGAGGAGCATCGGTGCCGAGCACCCCGCCGTCCGCACCCGACGACGGCCGTCCCGCCCTCTCGCCCGCGGCCCGGGCGCTCGCCGCCCGGTGCGAGGGCCGCGTCAACGAGCTCGCCCGCCGCATGGCCCGTGAATCGTTCGAGCGGCTGCCCGGATACAGCGAACTCCCCACCGACGTGAAGGACGTGGAGGTCGCCGCGACGGTCCGGCACGGGCTGCGCCTCTTCCTGCACCGCGTACGCGACGGGCGGAACGACGCCGGGGACTACCGCCTCTTCCGGGAACGCGCCGCCCAGCGCGCCGACGAGGGGATGCCCCTGCACACCCTGCTGCGCAGCCACTCCACCGCCGTCCACGTGCTCTGGCAGGCCCTCAGGGACGAGACCGCGGTCGGAGAGGAAGGCGCGCTCCTGGAACTCGTCGACCTCCTCCTCCGCAGCCACGAGGCCGTCATCGGAGCCGTCGCCGAGACCTACCTCGACGAGCAGGCCGCGCTAGCCGCCGAACGCCGCGAACACCACCGGTCCCTCGTACGGGGCCTGCTGGACGGCTCCCTGCCCCCCGCGCGGGCCTTCGAGGAGCTGAGACTCGAAGGCCCCACCCTCGTCGTCCACCTGTATGTTCCGTGCGAGCGGGATCCCGATGCCTCGGCCGTGGCGGAGCGCCGCCGGACGCGCCGCGTCCAGACCGTCCTGGACCGCACCTTCGACGCGGGGGCCGCGTCCCTGCTCGGCGCCGACGGCGGACACGTGATCGCCCCTCGGCGGCCGGACGACACCGACGGCGTCCGTGCCTGCGAGGAGCTGACCGTGCGGCTCCGGCAGGCCTGCGGAGACGACGTCCGCGTGGCCGCGGTCACCGCCGCCACCCCCCGGGACGTGCCGACCGCCGCACGCACCGCCACCGACATCGTCCGGGTCGCCCGCGCCTGCGGACGACCCGCCGGCGTGCACCGCATGGACGACGTCCTGCTGGAGTACCACCTCTCCCGACACGACGAGAGCAGCGACCGCATCGCCGCTCTCCTCGATCCCCTCGGCGCCCGGCCCGAACTCATCGAGACCCTGCGCGTCCACATCGAGCACCGCCACGAACGGCGCAGCACCGCGCACCGGCTCGGGTTGCACCCCAACACCGTGGACAACCGGCTGGCGAGAATCACCGAGCTCACCGGCCTCGACATCGCCTCCCCCCGCGGAAACGCCCTGGCCCTGGCCGCCCTGCTCCTGCGCGACGACGCTCCCCGGTGACCCTAGCGGGCGCGGGGATCGCGGTCGCGCGTGACGGAGGCGGTGCCGCGGCCGGGTCCACCGGGTTCGACACTCCCTCCCCGTAGAGGCCTCGCCCGTACACACGCCGAAACCGGCGCCCCGATCAGGACCGGGACGCCGGCGCGGCGCGCGTCAGCGTACGGGGATCGCCCGCGGAAGGGACAGGTCGAGCGAACCGCCCGCGCTGTCCCGCGCGGTCAGCCGCAGCCCGAGGAATCCGCCGGACACCAGCGAGGACGGCGGGGCCATCACGTGGTAGCGCCCGCCGTGGCCGCCGAGCGCCGGGGTCGGTGTCCAGGTCTCGCCGCCGTCGGCGGTGACCCAGGCGCGGACGTCGTCGAGCCGGCCCTGGGCGCCGGTGAGCTGTGCCGTCACGTCGAGGAGGCGGCCGGGACGGGCCCGGTTGAGGTCGTCGAGCGGGGCGTCGAAGGTCGCGTTCAGCAGCCCGACCGGGGTGGCCTCGGTGCTCGCACCGCCGCCCGCGGAGAACTTCCAGGTGGCGGTCCCTTCTCCGCCCATGGGGAAGACGCCCTGCGAGGTGAAGGAGCGCGTCAGCTCGTACGAGGCCGGGCCGGCGTCCGTGAACGTCTCGTCGATCGTGCTGCCCTTGTCCGCGACGAGGACGCCGTCGCGGTACAGGCGGGTGGTGGAGGACCAGCGCTGGGGGACGTTGAAGTCACCGTACGTGCCGCTCCGGCCGACCGCGTTGACACTGTCCTTGAACGCCAGCTGGAGCCGCGCGCCGGTGACCTGTCCACCGGCGGCCATCGAGAGGGGGCCCTCGAAGTAGGTGGCCCTGGTGGTACGGCCCGGGGTGTAGGTGAACTTCTGGGGGGTGTAGTCCATCACCACGTTCGCGACACGGCGGTAGCTGAAGCGCAGCCAGGCGACGCCCTGCGCGGTGATGTACTCGACCCGGGAGCGAGGCACGGTGAGACCGGAGGGAGAGGTGACGTTCAGGTCGGTCAGGCCGGTGCCGTACGGGGTGCTGCCTTCCTGATACCGGAGGCTCTCGTTCATGCCTCGGTGGGTGGTCCTCACCTTCGCGAGCTTCTCGATGTCCAGGTCCGTCAGGGCGTGCCGGGGGTCGGCGGGCACGTTGTCGGCCGTGAACGCCAGGTCGTACAGCGCGGAGCTGTCACCCGCGTAGTGGTCGCTCCGGGCGTCGGCGAGCCGCCAGTGCTCGTTGAACAGGACGGTGCCGAGGTGGGCGTCGGTGGTGGGGGTGATCCACAGGGCGTCGGTGCCGAAGGCCCCGTAGGCGCCGCCGACCACGATGGTGCGGGTCAGCGCGTACTTTCCGTCGTCGGTGCCGCGCCGCACGTTGGCCGTCAGGGACTCCTGCCGGGTGTCGCGGCCCTTCACGGAGGCGTTCCAGGGCCGGCTGGTGCGGGCGTCGAAGACGACGGCGTCCTGGTCGGCCGCCACGTCGGCGCTGACGACGGCGAGCTGGTTGACCCCGTCCGTCCGCATGGAGAGGGAGGCGAGGCCGATGTAGCGGCCGTCGGGAACCCGGACGGTCGCGGTCCCGCCGGTGCCGATGGGGAAGGTGTACGTGCTGCCGTTGTCCGTGTTCAGTAGGGACACCTGGCCCGCGGTGGGGTTGCCGGCGCGGTCGAGATTGCTGACGGTGAGGTTCTTGGCCCGGTCCAGGACCAGCGGTATCCGAAGTCCGCCGGTGCCGCCGGTGGCCGTGAGCGCCCCGGAGTACGCCCCGGTCGGGGTGCCGTCGGCGTTCACGGTGAGGGTGGCCTTCGTGGCACCGCCGGCGGGGAGTTCGACGTGGGACGGGGAGACAGTGATCATGCCGGCCGGGGTCTGCGCGCCGGCGGTGGCCAGGGTGGCGCCGAGGTCGAGCGTGGCCGCCGCCTCACCGGTGTTGGTCAGTTCGACGGTGCGGGTGATCGGTCCGCCGTCGGCCCCCGCCTTGCCGAAGTCGACCGCGCCGGTGTCGGCCACGACGGTCTGCCTCAGCGCCGCGTCGAGATTCATGACGCCGCTGCCCACCTCGTGGACGCCCTGGTTCGCGGCCGGTGCGGTCGCCGTGGACATCAGGGTGTGCTTGAGCCGGTCGGCCGACCAGTCGGGGTGTTCCTGGGCGAGCACGGCGGCGGCTCCCGCCACGTGCGGGGCGGCCATCGACGTACCCGAGAGGGCGGTGTAGCGGGGGTCGGACTGGATGGTGCCGATGGCGACGCCCGTGGCGCGGGCGGCGACGACGTTGACGCCGGGGGCCGCGATCTCGGGCTTCACGGTGCCGTTGAAGGACGGGCCGCGCGAGGAGAACGACGCGGTGCCGCCGATGAAGTCGACGGCGGCGACGGAGAGGGCGTGCGGGGCGATGGAGGGCGCCGAGACCGTGGAGACGCCTGGGCCCTTGTTGCCCGCGGACACCACGAAGAGGGTGTCGGAGGCGGTCGCCAGGCCCTCCAGGGCCGTGGTCACCGCGTCCGCGCCGTTGGTCGCGCCGCTGCCCAGTGACATGTTGACGACCTTCGCGCCCTGCGCGACCGCCCACTCCATGCCCGCGATGACCTGCGAGTCGGAGCCGGATCCGTCGTCGCCGAGGACCTTGCCGACGATCAGATCGGCGTCGTAGGCCACACCGGAGCGAACGCCTGGGGCACCCGTCCCGCTGCCCGCCACGGTGGCGGCGACGTGCGTGCCGTGTCCCACCTTGTCCAGGACGCCGCCGCTGCCGGTGAAGTCGGCGGTGGCGCTGATGCGGCCTTCGAGGTCGGGGTGGGTCTGGTCGGCGCCCGTGTCGAGGACCGCCACCTTGACACCCTTGCCGGTACGTCCGGCCGCCCACGCCTTGTCCGCGCCGACCTGGGTGAGGTTGCGGTCCAGGGCGTCGGCCTTCACCTTGCCGTCGAGCCAGATGCGGCTGATGCCCTTGAGCTCGCCGGCGTCGGCGCCGAGGACGCGCGGCGCCGTGCCGCCCGCGGCGGGGGTCGCGTCCGCGAGTTCCCTGCCGACCCGGTCCGCCTCGTTCTTGTCGAGGACGGCGGTACGGGCGTGCAGGGTGGCGAACTTCCGCTTGGCCGGCAGCAGTCCATCGGCCTTCAGTGCCTCGGGCTCGGCGGTGGCCGCGTGCTGCACGATCAGCGGCAGGGAGTCGCGGTGCGCGTCGTCGAAGCCGTCGCGGATCAGCGCGCTGACGTTGAAGAGCTCGGGATCGAGGACCGTGCCGACCTGGCCGATGACGTCACTGGGATAGAAGTACGCGTCGCCGCCGTCGTCGCTGCGGGTGAGGATCCGGCCGGGTGCCGCGCCCTCCGGCGGGACGGCGGTGTACGACGTCGTCCCGTCGGGGGCGGTGGCCACGGTGATCCGGTCACCGGTGATGAGGGTGACGGATGCGGAACGGGCCGGAACCTCGGTCAGGGCCGGGGTGGCGACAGTAGTCTCGGGCGTCGGTGTGGCAGCTGCTCCGAGCGGCTGCGCGCAGAGCAGGGAAGTGGCGAGTACCAGGGTCAGTTGCGCGCGATAGCGGCGTCTCACGAGATCTCCGGAAGGTGGATGGAAGCGACGTGCGGTTCGGTGTCGGCAGGCACGCGCAGCAGGAACGAGGTGGTGTCCGCGGTCTTCTCGGTGGCCAGGAGCGTGCTGCCGGAGGCGGCGCACCAGCCGGGGAGCGCGGCGCTCACGTGCCGGTCGGCGGTCACCACTTCGAGAAGGCTCTCCGGCGGCAGGTCGTCCAGGCGTCTTTCGAGCAGTGCCTGTACGCGATGCCACGGCTCACCACCCGCGTCGACGACGGCGGTCACGGTGCCGTCCGCACCGGTCGTGGCATGCATGGGGCTCCCCGCGTTCGGTCCGGAAGTGGACTGCGCGGTCCGAGACGAGGCCCGCGGGGAGAAGCTAGCCAGGGGCCGTTACCCGGCGATTACCGTGATCACGGAGTGGTGACACGGGCCGTGCGCAGCTCGGCCAGCTCGGCCGCGAGCCGTCGCATACCCGCGCCGACCTGTGGATCTCCGCTGTCGCCGAGGGCGCGGGCGCACTCGGCGAGGGAGGTTTCCGCCTCGTCGAGGCGCCCGGTGCGCAGCCGGATCTCGGCGAGGGTGACGAGGGTGTAGGGCAGGCACCAGGTGGATCCCAGGGTGCGGGCGAGCTTCACGGCGGACTCGGCGAGCGCGTCGGCCCTCTGGTGGGCTCCGACGAGGAGCTCGGCCCCTGCCAGGTTGCTCTGGTCGAACGCGAGGACGGAGGGGTCTCCTGTCCGCCGGGTGAGGGCGACGGCCTGTCGGGCGAGGTCGCGGGCCGCCTCCATCCGTCCCTCCTTGCGGGCGAGTTCACCGACCACGGACAGGGCGCTGGACTGGAGGGCCACATCGCCCGCCCGGGTGGCCGCCTCCAGCGCCCGACCTGCGGTCAGCCGGGCGTCGCGGGGGCGGTCGGCCACGAGCAGCGAGGCGGAACGAACGGTGAGCAGCCGTGCGTGGAGCGGAAGTCGTACCCGTTCGGGCAGGTGGGCCATGGCGTCCTCTGCCCGGTCTGCGGCGAGCGCGGCGTCGACGGGACGGCCCGCGTGGAAACTGAGGGCCGCGGTGGAGACGTAGAGGGAGGCGCGCTCTTCGGCGGTTGCGGTGGCGGCCGTCGCGGCGAGTTCGGTGAGAGCGACGAGGCCGTCCTCGGGCCGCCCTGACCGGCCGAGAACCTCCGCGAGCGCCACCGTGGCACGTCGGGCAGCGGACCTGTCGCCGGCGTCGAACAGCTCTCGACGGGCCCTGCGCAGGGTGTCCTCCGCCTCTCCGTAGCGGGCGGCGCGGCGCAGCACGTCGGCCCGGTCGAGGCGGACGAGAGCCGCGGTGGGGTCGCCCTCGGCGTCCAGCCTGGCGATCAGCTCCTCGTAGTAGCCGCAGGCGGTGTCGTTGGCGTAGAGGGCAGCGGCGCGCTGTGCGGCACGACGGAGGAACTCGGGGGCGCGGGCGTCGTCGGCGCGGGAGAGGTGGTAGGCGACGGTGTCCACCGCGTCGGGCCGTACGCCCAGGACGGCGTCGGCGTAAGCGGAATGCAGCAACCGGCGCGCAGATTTGCCGAGTTGGTCCGCACAGGCGAGGCGGACCAGGGGGTGCCGGAAGGCGTAGCCGGGGCTGGGGCGGCCGGCGATGACGCTGTCACGTTCGTCGACCAGACCCGCTTCGCCGGCGGCGTCCAGCGCGGCGACGACGGCCGGGCCGCTCAGCGGCGGGTGCATGCCGCGGGACGCGACCGGCTCCAGCTCGGCCAGGGCGACCGTGCCGCGCCCGGCGACGGCGAGCGCGGAGAGAGCCCGGCGGGCGTCTGTGGGCAGGCGTGCCAGGCGCTGGGCGACGAGGCCTCTGATCCGGTCGGGGATCTCGACTTCCTCCGGGGCGGAGCCGGTGCGTATTCCGTGCGCGCGTCGTTCGGCGGGCTGCCCGGCAGCGAGCTCCAAGGCGAACAAAGGGTTGCCGAGCGAGAGTTCGAAGATGCGGGAGACGTCAGCGGGTAGGCCTTCGGGCGACTGGTCACGGGTGGCGAGGGTGGCGAGCTCGTCACAGTGTGCGCGGCCGAGCCGCAACAGGTCGATCTCGATGGCCATCCGGCGGCTGATGAACGCGTCCAGGGCATAGGCCTCTCCTCCGCCTGTCGTGGCGGGCTCGTCGCGGCGGGTGCCGATGAACCGCCAGCGCCGGGTGTGAGCGGTGCGGACGAGGTGGTGCAGCAGGCTGAGCGAGCCGGGGTCGACGCTGTGCAGGTCGTCGAGGACGACCAGGACGGGGCGGACGGCAGCGAGGTCGGTGAGCATCCCCGACACGGCGCGGAAGAGACGGCCGCGTTCCTCCTCGGGGCTTCCGACGGCGGGCGGCGGTGCCCCGAGGCTGGGAAGGAGGGCGGCGAGGGCGGGGTGTTCGGCACCGAAAGCGGCGCGCTCGTCCAGAGGGCAGGCGGCGAGATAGCTGTCGAGCGCCTCGGCGAACACTCCGTAGGGCGTCTGCCCCTCTGCCTCGTGGACCGCGCCCCACAGCACGGTGACCCCGCTTCCGGCGGCCTTGCGGGCGGCCTCGGCGACCAGCCGGGTCTTGCCGATGCCCGCCTCGCCGCGGACGAGCACCAGCGCGCCGCCAGTGGCAGAAGTGGCGTGTTCGGTGAGGAGATTCAGGGACCGCTGACGGCCGATCAGGGGCAATGGGGCGGGCTGCCGTATCGCCGCGGGCAGCGGCTGGGGCCGTACGCCGACCGGGACGGGTTGGCGCGGGGCGATGGCGGCGAGCGCCGAGCGGTGCAGTTCCTCGAACTCGGCCGAGGGCCTCACGCCCAGCTCCTCGGAGAGCGCCTCCCGGCAGGCGTGGTACTGCTGGACGGCGAGGCGCGGCTGCCCGGTGTCGAGGAAGGTGCGCGCGAGCAGCAGATGCCTGGCCTCGTCGGTGGGCACGTCCTCGACCGCGCCGCGCAACACCTGGAGGGCCTGTTCGGGCTGCCCCTGGGCGATCAGCCGTTCGCTGAGGCCCGAAGTGAGATGGTCGCGCAGCCGACCCAGTGCCGTCCGGGGAGCTTGGACCCAGTCCTCGTACCGGTCCTCGGGGAGGAGCTCGGGGCCCAGGGCGGCGCGCGCGACGGACATCGCGTCGAGGTTCCCGGTACGCAGCGCCTCGCGAGCGGCGGCCTCCCACTCCTCGACGTCCACCAGCACCGTGTCGGGTGCCAGCCTCAGCAGGTCCCCTTCGGAGAGGAGGTAGGCGGATCCGGCGCGGGGGGCCAGCTCGGGTTCGAGGGCGTGGCGTGCGGCGTGGAGGGCGACGCGCAGGTTGCGCAGCCCGGTGGCCGGAGCGGCCTCGGGCCACATGACGTCCATGACCTCTTCGCGGTGCCGGGTACGCTCCGGTGCCACCGCGAGGAGTTTCACCAGGGTCCGTCCGGTGGTGCGCCGCCAGCGCTCGGCGACGGGCGCTCCGTTCTCCCGGCTGACGCGGAATCCGCCGAGCAGTCGGATCCGGAGGGGGACGGGCCCGGATCCGGACTGCGCTGCGGCTATGGACATGTGAGGGATCCTAGCGATCGGTCCTTCTCCTAACGAGACCCGATTCATGCCAGGGCGTTACGGGTGGATCACGTCCGGCCCGGTACCGGATCACACCCTGCCCGGCGCCGTCCCCAGGCGTGACCTGGACGTCGAGGCCGTACGGCGTCCGGGCTGCGGCCCCCACTCTGCCGAGAGTGGGAGCTACAGCCCGTCGGCGTACGTGGTGGGTCAGTTCACGACCCGGACCGCGTTCAGGACCGTCTGGTCGAGGGTGCTGCCCGCGGCGTTCGTGCCCCGGACGCGCAGCGAGACGGTCTCCGCGTGGCGCGGAGGATTGATGCCGACGGTGGCCGTGCGATCGGTGACGTCGCTCCGCAGGGTGGTCCAGGTGCTGCCGCCGTCGTACGAGACACCGATCGTCGCGCCGGTGAGGCGCGAGTGTGCACCGGGGTTGCGGAAGGTGACCTCCAGGCGATGAGTGCGGGCCGCGTCGACGGTGCTGTCAAGAGCGACACCGTCCAGGACGTAGTCGGCGTCGAGGAGCGACAGCGTCTCCCAGTCGACGCCGGCGGGCTGTGCCGAGTCGAAGGTCCAGGCGGTGTGGGCCTCGGTACTGACGCCCCACCAGGCCTCGGTGCGCTTGGCGTCGAGCTCGAACCGGTACGAGGACTTCGCCGCCGGAAGTCCGGTGATCCGTGCGTAGGCCACCGGCGCGGCTCCCAGGAACTGCCCGTCGCGGTAGGCCCGGAACTCGTTGGTGTCACCGGGTCGCATCGACACTCCCTCCCAGGAACCGGCGGCTGCCGAGGCCCACACAGGGATCTGGACGAGCATGCCCTCGTCGTTGCGCGAAGCGGGCATGCCGGTGTCGGGCGAGGTTGCGGTGCTCGGCGTCGCTGCCCGCATCACCGGCTTGAACCACTCTTCGGTGACGGTCGTTCCGGCCGTGTACGGCTTGAGCGGGGCCAGCATCGCGGGACCGTTGCCGAGCGGCACGGCGACCCGCTGCCACTTGGCGTCCTTCGCGTTGACGTAGACGCGCTGCGTGGTGCCGAAGGTGAGCGCGCCGAAGCCGCCGGAGCCGCGACCGGTGATCTCGCTGTACCCGAGCCAGCCGTCCTGGCTGCCCTTGAGGGCTGCCGGGTCGGCGGCGGGCGAGTAGTTCTTCAGCTTGATCCCGGCGAGTTCCGAGGCCGTGGGAGCGTACGTCTGGTCGGCGGCGATCCCGTCGGCCGTTCCGCGCACCAGCCCGTAGGCGTAAGAGGGGTGGCTCTCCACGGTCAGCTTGACCGTCACCGGACCCTCGGCCAGCGCAGCCGCGACCCGGTCACCGCTGCTCTTGGGAACACCGAAGACCGGGACCGTGCTCGGGTACGTGCCGACCTGCCGGTCGTCGATCTCGTTGACGACCATCACCGCGGCGGCGCCGGCGGCGATCAGCCGTGGAAGGACGGTGTAGATGTCCTCCCCTCCCTCGCGGAAGAGGGCCAGCCTGTCCCCGACGGGGTGCTCGGCCAGCTCGGCCGCCGAGCCGTGTCCGACGTCCACGGTGGCGTAGGAGCGGGTGCCGTCGAACCGGCCCGACGCGAGGAAGGACTCGGCGGCCAGGTCGAGCATGCCGGAGCGGAGCTGTGCCCTCGCGATGACGGGCGGGCTCTGGAGGATCCAGTTGGTGGTGAGGCCGAACGTTCCGTCCCGCGGCTTCGAGGCCGGGATGGCCCACTGGTGGCCGCCGGCCCTGCCCAGCACGATGGTGCTGGTGACGCCGAAGTTCTGCTCGGCGGAGCGTCTGCCGACGGCGAGGATCAGGTTCCGCAGTTCGCTGCGCTCGGGGGTCGTCGCCTTGACGGGTACGGCGTCGCGGCCGTCGGCGGTGACGCTCATGTCCTGGTCGCCGACGGTGATGTCGGGTATCCCGAAGGAGACGTACTCCTGGCCCTGCTGGAGGTGTCCCACGATCGTGTAGCGGCCCGGCTGGACCTGGGCGGAACCGATACCGCCCGCTCCGAGCCGGATCGACGTCGGGGCCCTGTCGGCACGCAGGTCGTAGAGGAAGGCCGAGGTGCCCGTCGTCGGGGCGGTGCCGTCCGGCATCACGCCCTTGAAGGTCAGTTTCACCGTGGGCTGCTGCCGGTTGAGCGCCACGGTGGCGTGCGCGGTCACTCCGTCGCCGGTCGCGGTGACCGTGCCCGTGTAGGTGCCGTACGCCGAGGCCAGGTCGGGGGCGACGGTGACCGCCACCTCGCTGCTCCCGCGCGCCGGCACGGTCACGGTGTCGGCCCCCAGCGTGAGGGCGCCTTCCGCGACCGCTCCGGTCGCGTCCAGCGTGAGCGCGCCGGTCAGGGCGAGCGTGACGGGCCGGTCCGCGGTGTTGTGGAAGGTGATCTGCCGGGTGACCGGTTCGGCCGCGCCGCGGGGCGCGACCGTGCCGAAGGAGGCATTGGTCGCCCACACGGTCTGTTCCAGGGCGGCGGGCACGTCGGTACGGCCCGAGCCTTCCGCGAAGGCCCCGGAGCCGACCACGGCGGCGGCCGACATGAGGGCGCCCTTGATGTCGGCGGCCGTCCAGTCGGGGTGCGCCCCGGCAAGGATGGCGGCAGCACCCGCGACGTGCGGGGTGGCCATCGAGGTGCCGCTGGCCGCCGTGTAGTGCGCGTCGGCGGGGGTGCCCATGGTGGTGCCCGCGGCGCGTGCCGCGACGATGTTCACCCCCGGGGCGGCGATGTCGGGCTTCAGCGCGCTGTCCCGGAGGCGGGGGCCCCTACTGGAGAACGACGCGATCCTGTCCTGCTTGTCGACGGCCGCGACGGTCAGCGCGGAGTCGGCCGAGCCCGGTGAGCCGATGGTGGTGGCGCCGGGCCCGGTGTTGCCCGCGGCGATGACGAAGAGCGCCCCGGTCTCGGCGGTCAGCTCGTTGACGGCCGTGCTGAGCGGGTCGGTGCCGTCGGTGGCCGCGGCGGTCCCCAGGCTCATGCTGATGACCTTGGCCCCGTTGCGCGCGGCCCACTCCATCCCGCCCAGGACCGACGAGTCGCTGCCCTGGCCGGCGTCGTTGAGGACCTTCCCGACCATGAGGTCCGCGCCCGGGGCGACCCCCTTGTTCCTCCCGCCCGACGCGGCCCCGGTTCCGCCGACCGTGGACGCGACATGGGTGCCGTGGCCGTGGTGGTCGACGGCGTCGCCGGTCTCGGTGAAGTTGCGGGCCTCGGTGATCCGTCCGGCCAGGTCGGGATGGGTGGCGTCGACGCCCGTGTCGAGGACGGCGACCTTCACACCCTTTCCGTCGAAGCCCTTCGCCCAGGCTTCGGGGGCGCCGATCTGCGGGACGCTCTCGGCCAGGGTGGCCCTGACCTTGCCGTCGAGCCACACCTTCTCGACACCGCCGGCCAGCCTCTTCGCGGTCGCGCCCCGCGCGGCGGAGCGCAGCCCCTTCCAGAACGCGCCGGTGCGCGGCGCGGCGACCACGGCGGCCGTCGCGTCGAGAGCCGCCACCGTCCGCACCGGCTCGGCACCGGCCGGGAGAGGAGCGGACTCCTCGGCGTGGCGCACGATGAGGGGCAGATCCGCACCGTCGGCGTATCCCTGGGCGATCAGCCCGTCGATGTCGAAGAGCCGCGTGTCGAGTGCGCCCGCGTCGAGCAGGGACCGCACCTCTTCGGGGATGACGGTGATGTCGGTGCCGTACTGCTGGATCTCGGCGACGCCGCTGGGGCTGTCCGCGTCCGGTGCGAACGTGACGATCCGCTGATCGCCCGTGCCGGTGACCACCACGCTGTCACCGGTGATCAGGCGGACCGTGTGGGCCGCGACGGCTGACTTCGACGGGTTCAGCGCCGTCAGGCGCGCCTCGCCCTCGGTGTCCGATCCCGTCGCGGGTGCGGTGCCCGCGGCGGCGAGGAGCGCGGTCAGCGCCAGCGCCACGGAGCCCTGTGCTACAGGTCTGCGCATGAGTGGGGTAACTCCCTTCCTAGGGCCCGGGGGTTCGAGCCCGCCGGAAGCCTGCGCGGCGTATGACGTGCGCAACAGGCCTCCCGCCCGGCGCTTTTGTGACATGGCGGTGAAGCGGCCCGGCACCCTCCGCTCCGCGCCCTCGGGGTAATGGCCGGGTAACGGTCGCCGCCTAACGTGCCCCGGACTCTCCATCGACCCTGAGCGGGGAACCCCATGACATCAGCGCCGGCCGAACCACTGGACATCCAGCTCCTCGGCGGATTCCGCGTCCTGAGGAACGGGGTGGAGATCCCCGAGGACCGCTGGCCCCGGTCCGGCGCCCGCAGACTGCTGCGGACCCTCGCCCTGGCCGAGGGACGGCGCATGCGCCGCGACCGGCTGGCCGCACTGCTCTGGCCCCACGCGGAGCCGACCGCGGCGGCGGGCAGTCTGCGCGTCGCACTGCACGCGCTGCGCCGTTTCCTGGAACCGGAGTTGGCTCCGCGCGCCGCTTCCTCGTACGTACGGGCAGGGGCCGGTGGAGAACTGCGCCTGGCATCCGGCCTGGTCCGGGTGGACCTCTGGAGCCTACGGGAGGCGGCTCGGCTGGAGCCTCTCTCGCCGGAGGCACTGGAGCGGGCGGCGCTCGGTCTGGTCCCCGAGTTGTTGCCCGACGACGAGACCGAGCCCCTCGTCGCGGAATGCCGGCGCGACGTGCGAGCACTGCGCCGGGAGACGGTGCTCGCGCTCGCTGCCGTGCACCGGGCGGGCGCCCACCCCGAACGGGCGGTCGGGCCGTTGCGGCGGGTCCTGACCGTCGACCCCACGGCCGGTGACGTCTGCCGGGCGCTCCTGGAGGTCCTGCTGCGGCTGGGCCGCCATGGGGAGGCCGTGGACCACTACCACCTGCACCGGAAAGCCCAGGCCCAGGCGCACGGTCTGGACCCGGACCCCTGTCTGCGGGAGCTGTTCGCGCGGGCGGTGGCCGGACCGGGCCCGGCGGCCCCGTCGGTCGCCGCACGGACGACGGGCGCGTTCATCGGCCGACGGCGGGAGCTGGCCACACTGACGACGGTGCCGCGCCGCACCGACCGCCCGGTCATGACGCTCACCGGAGAACCGGGGATCGGCCTGAGCCGGATGCTCCACGAGTCCGCTCGGGGCCTGGGGGCGCAAGGGGTCCGCGTCCTGCGGGTACGAGGTACCGTCGAGGGCACGAGCCCCTACACGGCGATGCTCACCGCGTTCGAGGAGCTGGTGCGGTACCTGCCCGCCCGGGCCAGGGCGGTGCTCGCAGACCGGTGTCCCGAGGCGACGGACCCCGAGGTGTCCCGGCGGGCGCCCACCCCACGGATGCTGTCGTCACTCTCGGACCTGCTTGCGGAGCTCTCTGATCTGCACCCGGTGGCGGTGCTGGTGGACGACGCCGAGCGACTGCCGCTACCGGCCCGGACGTTCCTGGGGCGGTTGATACGGCGGTGCGCCCGCCGTCCGGTGCGGTTCGTCGTGGCACACCGGCAGCGAGACGCGGTAGTGCCGCACCTGGGCACTCCAGGGCAGGAATGGGTGCTCGGGCGGTTGAGCACGGCCCAATGCGCCCGTCTGGTGGGACCCCTCCGAGCGGCCGAGATCCACCGGTCCTCGGGCGGGAACCCGCTGTTCGCACTGTCTGTGGCGCGGGGAACGCTGAGCCGGGCCACGGTGACGGACCGGTTGCGTCACGAACCCCCCGCCGTGGCGGAGTTGCTCGATCTCCTGGCACAAGCGCCGACACCCCTGTCGCCCGCTCAGGTGCGGATGTCAGGGGTGCCGGGATCCGCGCTGGACCGGGCGGTCCGCGCGGGCTGGGTACGCCGCTCACGCGGACCGGTGTACGAGCCGGTGCTGCCGGCCGTCCGGACGGCGCTGTCGGACGGCCGGCGGGACGGGCTACTTCAGGGCGTAGGCCCGGGTGATGGTCTCGACGGTGCGTCCGCCGTGTCCGTCACTCACCTCCGTCCGCAGAGTGACGAACCCGTTGGTGGCGGTCTTCGCGGGGTGCTCGACAGTGATCTCGAACGAGTTGGGGTCCCGGCGCCGGCCGCGGGTGTCGCTCCAGGTGGCTCCGTCGTCGTAGCTGACGGAGACCGTCGCCCCGGCCATCGCGGACGAACCGGTGAAACCCTTGGCGCGCCCTCCGCTGACGGTGAAGGTGAACTCTCGGGCGGACGCGGCACGGTTGAGCACGTCGACCGGAATGTCATAGTCGAGCACCACGACCGGCAGTGTCGCGCAGACCTTCGCGCCGGCCAGGACCGTGCCGCAGTCCTCGACGGTGTTGTGCGTGGGCGCGGCCGAGCGGAAGTTCCACTCGGTGTTCACCTTGGTACCCAGGGTGACTCCGGCGAAGGGGAAGGTACGGCTGGTGTCCTGGACGAGCCGGTAGTCGGCCTGTCCGGGGATCATCAGGGTACCCAGGTCGGTGATCTTCTGTCCGTCGCGGTAGTACGTCCAGGTCGGCCAGCGGCCCGACGTCAGCCGGTGGTCGGCGTCGCCGTCGCCGCCCTGATTGTCGGTCAGCACGGTACCGGCGTCGGTGCGGCAGAACGCACAGGGCAGTTGGGTGGCGGCCGAGGGATGCAGGGGTGCGTCGTACCAGGTGTCGGAGTAGTGGCGGCCCGCCTGGGGATAGCGGACGACGGGACCTTCCATGCGGGCGGTGTAGCCGGTGGTGGGCATGACCATCTGCTGGTAGGTGAGCCGGGGGCCGGCCAGGATGTGGTCGGTGCGGCTGCCACCCTCACCGACGAACTGGGCGGTGCGGATGGACGGGATGCCGTACGGACCCCATGTGTCCAGGGACTCGAAGCCGACGCGGCGGGCCTGGTCGGCGTGGAAGGTGTTGCGGACGCTGACGTAGTCGTGGTCCGAAGTGGTCTTCGCCAGGGAGGCGGGGAGTCGGCCGGTGTCGTAGAACTGGGCGGCGTAGGTGTAGCCGGACTCGTACACGCCGGTCAGGGCGACGGAGACGGGACTCTTCGCGGCGCGCGCGACGAGTGCACGGCCGTCGTCGTAGTCGGTGGTGGAGACGGGGATCGCCAGGTTGGTGCCGACGAAGCTCGTGATGGGGCCTTCGGCGGCCGGTGCGGCGATCATCGCGACGGCTCCGGCGGAGACGGCCCGCCGGGCCTGCTCGGTGATGCCGACCATGTTCGTCGCGGTGATCAGGACGGCCTTGCCCTTGACGTCGAGTGCGGCGAAGTCCGCCTCGGTGCCGGCTCCGGCGTCGACCAGGGTGAGCCTCTTCTTGCCGTCGAAGCGGGCGGCGTTGCCCGGGGTGCGGAGGGTGATGTCGCGGCGCACCGGGCTGGTGACCGACAGCCGCTGGAGCGGCTCGCGTGCGGTGATGAACGTCGACAGGGTGAGCTCACCCGTGGTGGCGGTCTCGCTCGGCACGACCCCGTACTTCTGGTCGGAGGAGTTCAGCACGTCGGTGATCCCGCGCTGCTGCGGCTCCGCCCCGTCGGGGCTGGTGCGTTGCATCAGGAGCGAGAAGTGCGAGTCCTCCAGCGGGCGTTTCTCGCCCCGTACCGTCAGGTCGAGGTCGCTCGCCTTCGCCGCGTCGACGGTGAGTCCCTCCTGGTCCTGCTCGGTGATGTCGATCTCCGGCAACGCGAAGAGGTCCGTGGAGTAGGCGACGTTGCCACGGCCTTCGGCGTCGGCCGAGGTCAGCGAGCCGATGATGGAGTACCGGCCGACGGGGAGCCGCCAGGTGTAGCTGTCCCGCGCCTTGAGGCGGTAGCCGGCGACGATGTCGTTGTCGAGTCCCTGGACGGTGAGTTCGACCCCGGTGGGGGTCTTGCCGAAGCGGTCTTTGAAGCCGACCGTCACGGCGCGCTTCGGGGACTCCTTGATGAAGCCGACCGGGGTGTGGACCGACCGGCCGTCGGCCGCGGTGGCGGTGAGGGAGCCGGTGTAGCGGCCGGCCGGCAGGAGGTTGGGGTCGAGGGTCGCTGTGACCTCGGCGGTGCCTCCGGCGGGGACGGTGACCTGGCCGCCTCCGCTGAGGGTGAGGGCTCCGGCGGGCAGCGCGGTGCCGGAGGTGGTGAGGTTCAGGGACGCGGCCGTGGTGCCGTCGTTGGTGAACGTCAGCGTGCGGGTCCGCTTGTCGAAGGCGGTGTCCTGCCACTTCACCAGCCCGAAGTCGACGATTCCGGCCAGGTCGAGGTCGGAGCCGACGGTCGCGGCGACGTCGACCCGCCCGTACCCCTGCTCGTACACGCTCTGGTCGGCAGCCGTCCTGGCATGTGAGGTGAGGGCGGCCTTGATGCGGGCGCCGGTCCAGTCGGGGTGCTGCTGGGCGACGATCGCGGCGGCACCGGCGACGTGCGGGGTCGCCATCGAGGTGCCGTTCATGGTGGTATACCCGGCGTCGGCGGGGACGCCGAGGGTGGTGCCGGTGGCGCGGGCGGCAACGATCCCGACGCCGGGCGCGGTGATCTCCGGCTTGATCCCGGCATCGGCGATGCGTGGGCCGCGGCTGGAGAACGGGGCGATCTTGTCGCTGCGGTCCACCGCGCCGACCGTCAGGGCGGACGCGGCGGTGGCCGGGGAGGCGACGGTGATCTCGTCCGGGCCGTCGTTGCCGGCCGCGACGACGAAGAGGGTGCCGGTGGAGGCGCTGAGCGAGTCGACGGCCTCGGTGAGGGCGTCGGTGCTGTGGGTGGCGGTGGCTCCGAGGCTCATGTTGATGACGTCCGCGCCCTGCGCGGCTGCCCACTCCATGCCGGCCAGGACATCGGCGAAGTCGCCGCCGCCCTTGTTGTTGAGGACCTTCCCGATGAGCAGGTCGGCGCCGGGGGCGACGCCTTTGTACCTGCCGCCCGAGGCCGCGCCCGTACCGGCGATGGTGGAGGCGACGTGGGTGCCGTGGCCGTAGCCGTCGCCGATGTCCTCGCCGGTGACGAAGCTCTTGGTCAGCGTGACGCGGGGGGCGAGGTCGGCGTGGGTGAGGTCGACGCCGCTGTCGAGGACGGCGACCTTGGCGCCCTTCCCGTCATAGCCCTTCGCCCAGGCGTCGGGAGCGCCGATCTGCGGGACGCTCCGGTCGAGGGCGGCCTCGACCTTTCCGTCGTACCAGATCTTGGTGATGCCGGTGGACCGGGTGGCGGCCGACGTGAAGTCGGCGGCGTCGGCCTTGTCGATGTCGACGCCCGCCATGCCCAGTTCGGGCAGGACGGTCGTGGGCTCGCTGCCGGGGAGGCTGTCGGCGACGGTCTCGATGGTCTTCGCCGAGGGCTGGCCCCGGTAGTCGACGATCGCGGGTATCTCGCCGGTGGCCGCGTCGCCGCGACCGTCGGCGAGCAGCCGGGTGACGTTGAACAGCTCCTTGTCCAGGAAGCCTCGGTCCAGGGCGTCCAGGGCGTCCTGCGGGTAGACGTACAGATCGCCGTCGTCGCCGGTCGAGGTCTGGAAGGGTCCACCGCCGTCGCTCAGGACGGTCACGGACGGGGTGCCGTCCTCGTCCGTACGGACGGCGACGGTGTCGCCGGTGATGAGGGTGAGGTGCTTGCCCGCGTCGTCCGACTGGGTTCCGGTTCGTACGATCCCGGAGACGGAGGCGGTGGGGGCGCCGGCAGTGGGCGATGGTGTCGCCTGTGCGCCGCTGCCGCCGATGGTGACGGCGGCCGTGAGGATAGCCACGGCTGCGAATCGCCGCGTCCTCGGGCCTCTCGGAGGGTGGTGCACGGACTTCTCCTCGTTCGGGTTGAGTGGGATGTCCGCGACGCTAACCGGCCATCAAGGCCGAAAGAAGGGAAGGCCAGTGGCGCATTGGTGACATGCCGCCGGTCGCGCTGGGGCTGCGACCGACGGCATGTGTGGTGCGGACTACTTCAGCGCGTACGCCTTGGTGACTTCCTGGGTGGTGCGATTGCCCTCGCTGTCCCAGACCTCGGACCGCAGACTCACGAACCCGCTCGTGGCGGCGAGTTCAGGGTGCCGGAAGGTCGCCTTGAACGTGTTGCCGTCCTTCCGCTTGACGCTGAGGGGCTGCCAGGTCGCGCCGTCGTCGTAGCTGACGGAGAGCTTCGCGCCGGCCATCTCGGTGGAGGCGGGAGAGGCCTTGGCGCGGGAGCCGTCGATCGTGATCGTGTGGTCCGCGTCGGCGTCGACCCTGTTCAGGATGTCGGCCTTCATGCCGTAGTCGACCAGGACCACGGGCAGGGCCTCGCACTTGGTCGCCTTGGGCACGTTCAGCCGGCAGTTCGGGACGCTCATGCCGGTCGGCGCGGCCGAGGTGAACGTGTACTCGGTGTGGGTCTTCTTGCCGAGCTGAACGCCCTCGTAGTCATTGGTGCGGGCGGTGTCGTCGACGAAACGGTACGTCGCCTTCTCGGGAACCATCAGCGGTGTGCCGGTGGGGATGTTCTCGCCGTTGCGGTAGTACGTCCAGGCCCGCGACCGGTTGCTGGCGAGCCAGTGCCCCGGGTCGTTGTCTCCGCCGAGTTGCGGGAGGAAGAGCGTGCCCGCGTCGGTGCGGCAGAAGTTGCAGTAGTGCTCGGTCGTGTTGCCCGGGTGCATGACCGGGCCGAACCAGTCCTCGGCCGTCGTCGCACCTGCGGTGTAGCTCTTGGGGAGTTCGACCATCCTGGCGGGGTGGTCGGTACGGGCCATGACGTGCTGGGCGTAGGTGAGGCCGTTACCGGCGCGCAGGTAGCCGGTCCGCTCGTGGCCCTGCTGGAGGAACTGGCTGGACCGTACCGACGTCATGGGGTAGGTGCCCCAGGCGTGGGTCGTGTGGTAGCCCATCCGCTCGGCGCCGTCGGAGTGGAAGGAGTTCCTGACCGTGGCGAGGTCCCCGGCGCGTGCGGTGACCCGCAGGCTCTCCGGGATGCCGTTCACGAAGTCCCACTGGCCGGCGTAGTGGTATCCGGCCTCTTCGACTCCCTTGAGGGAGATGCTGGTACGTCCCTGGGCTACGGCCGACGTGAGCTTCTTCCCGTCGGCGTACGTGGTCGAGAAGTAGGGCACGTTGAGTCCGGTGACCACCGTGGCCTGCGGGGCGGCGCTGTTGGGGACGATGACGATCGCCTCGGCGCCCGCGGCCTCGGCCGCTTTGTACGGGCCCGAGCCGCCGTTGACACGGTCCACGTGGATCAGAGCGGTCTTGCCGCTGACGCCCGCCGCCGCGATCTCCGCCGCGGTGCCGGCGCCCGCGTCGACGACGTCGTACTTCCGAGTGCCTTCGAAACGCTTGAGATAGCTGGAGGTACGCGCCGCCAGCGGGAACGCCTCGGGCCGCGTCACGGTCGCCCGGATCAGTGGCTCGCGCTTGCTCTGGTAGAACGAGGTGAACAGCTCGCCGGTCGTGGCGCCCGGTGCGGGGACGGCCCCGTAGCGCTCCTGGCTCCAGTTGGTGAGCCCGGCGATCCCCATGGAACTGCGCCTCACACGCCCGTCGTTGTACCGCGTGAGCTGGAACGACATGTCGGAGTCCTCGACCGCGCGGCTCTCGTCGGGAAGGCGCATGTCGAAGTCGGTGGCCTTGGTGCCGTCGACCGTCACCGACGCGTCGTGCTCGGTGAGGTCGATGTCCGGCAGACTGAACAGGTCGGTCGCGAAGTCCGTCCCGGCGGTGCCCTCGGCCGTGGTGGTGAGCAGCCCGTTCACTGTGTAGGTACCGGCCGGCAGCCGCAGTTCGGTACGGCCCGAGGTGACGGTCATGCTCTGGAAGTAGTCGTTGTCCAGCCCCATCACCGTGAAGCCGGCCTTCCCGCCCTTGCCCTTGCGGTCCTTCAGGTCGATCGTCAGACCGAGCCGCTTGGGCTCCTTGATGAAGCCGATCGCGGTGTGCACCGTCGCACCGTCGGCGGCGGTCGCCGTGAGGTGGCCGCTGTACTGGCCTTCGGGGACGGCGGCCGGGTCGAGGGTGAGGGTGACCTCGGCGGTGCCACCCGCGGGAAGCGTGACCTCCGGCGCGGAGGTGACCAGCACTCCCGAGGGCAGATCGCCGCTGATATCGGTGGAGAGCTTCACCGTGGTGGCGACGTCGGCGGTGTTGGAGAGAGTGACCTTGCGGGTCTCCTTCTCGTAGCCCGACTCCTGCCACTCGATCAGACCGAAGTCGGCGGTGCCGCTCGTCTCCAGCGCGGGGTCGAGGGCGGCGGGGATGTCCACGCGTCCGTTGCCCTGCTGGTAGACCGTCTGTCCGGCGATGACCTCGGCATGCCCGGTGAGGGCCGCCTTGATGCGCTGGCCGGTCCAGTCGGGGTGCCGCTGGGCGAGGATGGCGGCGGCGCCCGCGACGTGCGGCGTGGCCATCGACGTGCCGTTGGCGGAGGTGTAGAACGCGTCGACCGGCGTGCCCATCGCGGTGCCCGCCGCGCGTGCCGCGACGATCCCGACACCTGGTGCGGTGATCTCCGGCTTGATCGCACTGTCTCCGACGCGCGGGCCACGGCTGGAGAAGCCGGCGAGGACGTCGGACTTGTCGACCGCGCCGACGGTCAGCGCCGAGTCGGCGGTGCCAGGGCTGCCGATGGTGGTCGCACCGGGGCCCGCGTTACCGGCGGCGATGACGAAGAGGGCGCCGGTGGAGGCGCTGAGCCGGTCGACCGCCTCGGTCATGACGTCGTCGGGTGTCGCGGCGGGGCCGCCCAGGCTCATGTTGATGACGTCGGCGCCCTGGGCGGCGGCCCACTCCATCCCCTCCAGGATCCAGGAGAACTGGCCGCTGCCCCCGTTGTCGAGCACCTTGCCGACGAGCAGGTCGGCGCCGGGGGCGACGCCCCTGTACTTCCCGCCGGAGTTGGCGCCGCTGCCCGCGATGGTAGAGGCGACGTGCGTGCCGTGGCCCTGGCCGTCGGACGCGGTCAGCCCGGGTACGAAGCTCTTGCTGACCGTGAGGTTGTCCTTGACGTCCGCGTTGGTCAGGTCGATCCCGGTATCCAGGACGGCGACCTTGGCGCCCCTGCCGTCGTACCCCTTGGCCCAGGCCTCGGGCGCGCCGATCTGCGGCACGCTCGTGTCGAGGGCGGCCTTCGCCTTGCCGTCGTACCAGAGCTTGGTGACCCCGGCGGCGCCCGGCTCGGTGACACTCCTGCCCGCCATGGACCCCTTGGTGACCGGCTTCACCTGCTGCCAGAAGGCGCCGGCGCCCGCCTTCTCGACCTCGGCGCCCGCCATGTCGAGACGGTCGAGGACCGCTCCCCCGCGGCTCGCGGGCAGTGCGTCGGCCCGCTTCCTGAGCGTGGACGCGCCGGGCTTGTCGCCGTAGGCCAGGATGACCGGCAGTTCGTCCGCCCGGGCGTCCCCGTGCCCGTCCTCGATCAACCGGGTGACGTTGAACAGCTTGGTGTCCAGGGCTCCGGAGGCTATGCCGTCCATCGCGTCGGACGGGTACACGTAGAGGTCCTCGTCGGGGCCCGAGAACGTCTGGAAGGTCTTGGACGTGCCTTCGGCCGCCGTGGCGGTGACGGACTGCTTGCCGTCCGGGGCGGTGGACACCGTCACGGTGTCACCGGTGACGAGGGTGACCGTGGACTCCGTGGCCTTCGTGGCGCCCTTGGCGGCCGGCTGGACCAGCCCGGTGATCCTCGGCTCGGCCTGTGCGGTGGTGACGGCGGAAGGCGAGGCGCCGACGGCGATGACTACGGCCGTCGCGATCAGCCTTCGTATGGTTCTCCCGCGGTGGGGGTGCTGCACGTGCTCCTCCTCGATCGGGGGCGGCGGGGCGCGTGAGTCCGTCCGGGAACACAGGTCACGGACGGCACGCGCTGCGCCGGATTCAGTGCGTGTGCCGGACGCTACCGGCGTGGAGGAAGGGGGCAGAAGACGTGTCCGGTGCGCTTTGGCGACAACGGCACCTATGCGCCGCAACCATTCTGACCAGCGGTCATACGCACTGCGCCGACGGCTGCGCGGCTCGACCCGATCCAGCCGTGCTGCGCGGCGTACCACCCCAGCTGCATCCGGGTGACGACGCCGGCCCGGTCCATGAGATGACGCGCCCGGCGCAGTACCGTGCGTCGCCCCACCCCCATCTGACGGGCGATCACCTCGTCCGTCAGACCACTGAGCAGCAAGGTGAGCAGCCGGGCCTCGGTCTCGTCGAGCTCGTGTCCGGCCCGGTGGCCGTCGTGCACGAGATCGAGCGGCAGCGCGCTGCTCCAGGTCTGCTCGAACAGGCCGATGAGTCCGTCGAGGAGCGGGCTGGGGTGGATGAGCGCGGACCCCTCGGCGTGTTCCGTGTTCATGGGGAGGGCGGGCACGATGCCGAGCCTGCGGTCAACGATGAGCATCTTCAGGGGCAGACGCGGCATCGCGCGGGCGTCCTCGCCCGCGTCGATGTATCGCCTGATCCGGTCGAGTCCGCCGAGCTGCTCGATGGACATCTGGTCGTAGACGGTCCGGTAGCGGACCCCTGCGGCCAGTTGGTCCATCTCGCAGTCGTTGCCCAATGCGGTGCCGTCCTCCGCGGAGGACACGTAGGGCGGCATGTCGAAGATGAGCACCTCTTCGCGTGCCCCCCGCTGCATCTGGTCGGCGCGCTGGGCGACGGCCGCCCGGTCCGTGAACTCCACCGACGCGCGCCCCAGACCGTCCCTCGGGCTGCTGTGGTACTCGGCCGACAGGCGTCCCATGGCAGCCCGGGCCTGCTGGAGTTCCTGCATGCGGCGCAGCAACAGGACCTCCCCGGCGATGTCCGGCGGCGATGCGATGAGCTGGGCGGGCTCTCCGGCGGTCCGGGTGAGCAGCCCCTTCGCGACCAGCCCCTCCAGCGCCCCGCTCACCCCGCCCCCGGGTAGGTCGGGCAGACCCGGAAGTCGGTCGAACTCATCGGTCGGGGAAGGGCCGGAGCGCACCAAGGCGACATACAGTTCTGCCTCGTCGTCGGTGAGTCCGAGGGCTTCCAGCATGGTGCCTCCTGTCTCTCGTCAGGGTGAGCCCCAAGCCTCACGTGGCAAGGACGCCGCCTCAACGGCGCGTCCTCCACGGCCGCCACGGAGTAACGGCCCTGTAACTGGCTGCGGTTCCGTCGGTGCGCACGGGGCTCGACCGCCCCCGGACACCGCGGCTCCCCCGCCCTGCACGGAGCTCATGCGCCCCGGGCACCGCGAAGTCTGCCGTCGCGCCGGGGCTGCTTCACTCCCCCGGCGTCACGGCCCGACGCAACACCATGTGCGCCAGGTCCCGCGCCAGGAACTCGCCCGCTCCCGCCGCCCGGGCCGCCTCCGCCTCGGCCGCGGCGATCGCCTCCGCCACCCGCCCTGCCACCAGATGGGCCCAGGCGACCAGACACCCGGTGCCGTGCGTGCCGTCGAGGAGGCGTATCGCCTCGTCCGGGCTGCCCCGGCGGATCAGCAACTCGGCTTCGGCCGTGCGCACTTCACGTTGCGCCTGTTGGTCGCCCTGGGCTCGCGCGATGTGCCCGGCACGCTCCAGAAGGTCGTCGCACTCATCCCGGCGGGCCGTGTCGCGCATCCTGACCCGGGCGAGCGCGGCCAGCGCGTACGGCACGCACCACTCCGTGGCCGACGGGGCCCCTCGCACCGCCCGCTCGGCCAGGTCTGCGGCGGCCACCGGATCCGCCAGGTGCAGGTGGATCTCGGCGAGGTTCGCCCGCTCGAAGGAGGCGGCCGTCGGATCGCCGGAGTGTTCGGCGAGGGCGAGGGCCCGTTCACCCGTCGCGACGGCCTCACGCAGCAGCCCCGAGCGCCGCTGGTGCTCGCGCAGCACGGAGAGCACCTGGCCGAGCAGTTGCGGATCTCCGTACGCCTCGGCGTGCGGCAGCGCCGCGTCCGCGACCGGACGCGCCTCGGCGAACCGCCCGGCCAGGGCGAGGGCCGTCGCCTGCGCCCCGAGAGCGCGGGCGAGGAGCCTGCGGCGCGCCGGACCCGCGACCAGGAGCGCCGCCTCGTGTGCCGCGCCGGCCGCCTCGACGGACTCCTGGTAGCGCCCGGTCACGAAGCACAGCACGGCCCGCGCCGCGTGATGCGCGGCGGCCGTCTCCGGAGCCGTGTCCTCACGCGGCGAGGCCGCGTCGAGCAGTGCGAAACCCTCCGCGGTGGAGCGGGACTTGGCCAGGACCTCGGCGAGTCGCGCCGCCGCCAGGACCTCGCCGTCGTAAGAGCCGCGCCGACGCAGTTCCGCCAGCGCCTCACGGAGCACACGCGCCGCGTCGTCGTAGCGCGCCATCCGCTGGAGCACCGCCGCCCGGTCGACCCGGGCCCGGGCCGCCTCCAGGGCGGACGCGTCAAGGCGTTCGGTCAGCTGGGCGTAGTAGTGGTCGGCGGTGTCGTTGGCACACAGCGCGGCGGCCCGTTCGGCCGCCTGCCGCAGATAGCCGTTGGCGCGCGGGTCGTCGGCCCGCGTCAGATGGGCGGCGAGGGTGTCCACCGAATCAGGGCGGCGGCGCAGCACCGCTTCGGCGTACGCGGCGTGCAGTTGTCCGCGGCGGGCCTGCGACAGCTGGTCATAGCAGGTGAGCCGAACCAGCGGGTGACGGAAGGCGAGGCCGGACACCGTGCGCCCGTCGGCGACCACCTCCCGCTCCGCCAGAACCGAGGCGGCGATGGCGGCGTCCACCCCGGCGGTCGCCTCCTGCGCGGTGAGGTGAGGGTGCAGCCCTCCCACGGCGACGTCGAGCACTTCGGCAAGTGCGGCGTCACCTCCCGCGACGGCCGCCACCTCCACGACTCGGCGGGCCGGCGGGTCAAGCCGGGCGAGCCGGGCCGCCACAAGTTCCCGTACGCCCTTCGGCGCTCTGAGCTCGCCCGGCGGGCCGTCACCGAGGGCGCGGGCCACCTCCAGGGCGAACAGCGGATTGCCGAGGGACAACTCCCACACCCGCTGGTGCGCGTCGGCGCCGGACGGCAGGCCGAGCGCGTCCGCCGCGAGGGCGAGGCACTCCGCGCGCGTGAGACGGTTCACCTCCACGTGGCGGGCGAGGCGTAGCCGTACCAGGGAGCGCAGGCCGGCTCGGCGCGGATCGGTCTCGGCGAGCTCTTCCGGACGGTAGGTGACGAGGAACCGCAGGGTCCCGACCGGGCCGACGGAGGCGCGCCGGGCCAAATGGTTCAGCAGCTGGAAGGAGCCGGCGTCGGCGGCGTGCAGGTCGTCGAGGACGACGAGGACGGGCGCGCGGACGGCCACGTCGCCGAGGAATCCGGCCGTGGCGCGGAAGAGCCGGTCCCGTTCCTCCTCCGGGCTGCGGCCGGCACCGCCTCCCGTCCGGCCCAGCGACGGCAGGAGCGAGGCGAGCTCCGGGTACTCGCCGCCGACGCGCGCCCGTTCGGACGGCGGCCGGTCGGCGAGCCACGCGTCCAGCGCCTCGACGAACGCACCGAACGGCGTCCGTCCCTCCGCGTCGTGCCCCGCGCCCCACAGGACCTGGGCCCCCGCGTCCGCAGCCTGCCTCGCGGCTTCCGTCACCAGGCGTGTCTTGCCGAGGCCGGCCTCGCCGCCGAGCAGCTGCACCGGCGGTGCGTCGGGCGCAAGCAGCAGGGCCAGTTCCTCGGTGCGCCCGCACAGCGGAGTGGCGGCCGGTGTGCGCAGCTGGGCAGGCAGGACCGGGACGGGCGCTGGAGAGGCAGCGAGCGCCGGGGCGGCATCGGTGTCCAGGGCCGCCAGATGCAGGCGGTCGGTCTCGGCGCCCGGCCGGACGCCCAGCTCGGCGTCGAGGAGCTCGCGGCACCGGTGGTACTGCCGCAGGGCCTGTCGGCGCAGCCCCTGGGCCAGGTAGGCGCTCATCAGGGCGCGGTGGGCACGCTCCTCCGTCGGCGACTCGGCGACCGCGAGCCGGGCGGTGGTGGCGGCGTCGTCGGGGGCACCGTCGGCGAGCTGGGCCTCGGCGAGGGCGAGCAGCACGCGCTCGCGCAGGACGCGTATCCGTTCCCTCAGCGGCCCGACCCACGTCTCGTACCGGTCCTCCGGCAGGGGCTCTCCCGCGAACGCGGCCAGGGCGGTGGAGAGCTCGTACCGGTCACCGGAGGCCAGAGCCTGCTCGGCCAGGGATTCGGCGTGGTCGGTGTCGATCCACACGGTGTCGGGCGCGAGCCGCAGCAGCGTGCCTTCACCGAGGAGGTAGGAGGACGTGGCACGCGGGCGGAGCTCCGGTTCCAGGGCGTGCCGGGCCGCGTGCAGGGCGACGCGCAGGGATCCGACAGCGGCGGTGGGGTCCGCGTCCGGCCAGCAGAGGTCCATGAGCTGCTCGCGGTGCATGCTGTGGCCCGGGGCGAGGGCGAGCAGTTTGACGAGCGTGCGGGAGTTGGGTCGCGGCCAGCGTTCGGCGAGCGGCGGTCCCCCCTCGCGCACCACCCTGAAACCATCGAAGAGGTGCACACGGAGCAGCGGTGCGGCGGGGGCCGGGCCGGCGGGGTCGGGCGGAGCTTTTCGCGCGTCTGCTGGTGCCATGAGGGCAGCAACTGTAGCCCCCGGACCTGGGGCGTCTCCGCTGAGGCCCCGGTCCGGGGCCCCGGTCGGCACGAGGGGCAGGGGCGGCGCGCGCCGCCCCTGCCCCTCGTGCCCACGCCCCTTCCTTGTGCCGTCGTGTCAGGACCTGCTGAGCTTCACCACGATCAGGCCGTGCAGCGGGTCGTCGGAGAGCCGGTAGCGGGCACCCGACTGCTCCATCGCCTGGTCGTGGCCTACCGTGTCCAGGGGGGTGCCGATCAGCTCGTCCTCGCCGTCGCCGTCGAGGTCGGCCGCGGTGATGCCGCGTGTGCTGAGGGCGGTCTGCCGGACCAGGGACGACGGGTAGTTCACGGTGCCGGCCAGGATCGACGGGTCCCACACGTCCCAGCCTCCTTCGCCACCCGCCGCGAGCAGCCGCTGCCCGCCCGGTCCGGTGAGGAACGTTCCGCTGTGCACGGGCGGCAGCGTGAACACCTTGGAGTCCTTGCCACCCGGCCCGTATGTGGTGAACGAGGCGGTGCCGGTCAGGACCAGTCCCTCGGGCCCGGTGGACCAGGTCCCCACCGTGTTGAAGCCGCCCGCGTTCGCCGCGTGCAGCACCTCGCCCGTACGGCCGTCCCGTATCTCCACCCTGGTCTTCGGGCCGACGGCGTCCTCGACCGTCCAGACCATGACCACCGCGTGCCCGTCGGCGTACGGGATGTCCTTCGAGGCGAAGGTGCCGTTCCCGATCAGCGAACCGTAGATCGGGCTGCCGTCGTACGCCGGGTCGGCCGTCCAGGCCACCTGGCCGGAGGTCGCCTCCAGGGCGAAGCCGTCGGTCGTGATGTCGGCGGCCTCCAGGGTGCCGTGGGTGTTGTACGTGCCGAAGACCCTGCCGTCCTGGAACGCGAGGTCGGAGACGTACACGGCGGGCCCCTCGGGCGTGTACGTCCACAGGGGCCTGCCGGTCCCGGAGTAGGCGCGGACCCGGTCCGTCGGCACGAAGACCTCGGAGCGACCGTCGCCGTCGGCGTCCCCCGCGGTCACGGAGCGGACCAGCTGTCCCTCGCCGTCGATGTCGGCGAGGGTCCGACCGTCCCGGACGCGCAGCACGAGGGCGGAGGTGCCGTCGGCGACGACCAGTTCGGGCTTCCCGTCGCCGTCGGTGTCGGCGAGCTGGAGGCCGTAGACACGGCCCGGAAGGTCCTTCTTCCACAGCAGCTTGGGCTTGCCCGCGACCAGGGACGGGCCGTCGTAGGCCCACAGGCCGTGCGACTCGCCTCCTGCGACGAGGTCCTTCCTGCCGTCGCCGTTGACGTCCACGGCCCGCACCACCGACAGATCGCCCTGGAGGGCGGTCAGATCGGTGCGCCTTCCGTTGTCCAGTTTGTACGTGTGGATGTTCTGGTCCGGGTCGACCGTCCGCGCGTACCAGGCATCGCCCTTGCGGAACGGCTCCGCGTACATCTGCGAGGCGACCGGTCCGGTGTGCTCCCAGCGGACGGCGCCCGACCTTCCGGCGAAGGAGACGATGCGCGCGTAGCGCGAGCCGCCGTAGTTCGTGGCACCCTCATGGCCCTCGGTGACCGTGTAGGAGGCCAGGATCTGCCCGGCGACCACCTTCAGGCCGAAGGCGGACGGCCCGTCCTGGTGGTTTCCTGCCTCACGCTTCGTCGTGTCCGACCACAGCTGGGTGGCACCGTCGTCACCTCCCAGGGTGCGCACGGTCGTGGCGTTGATCCAGAGGTTCGGGTCGAGGGTGTCCTCGCTGACGACGTACTCAGGCAGCTTGTCGCCGCTGACGTCGCCGGTGGTCAGGCCGAGAGCGACGGCGTTGACGCGGGTGTCGAGCGTGCTGCGGGAGCCGTCGGGGAGGGCGTACGCGGCCAGCTGGTACGTGACACCGTCGGTGGCGTCGGCCTGCTCCAGGGCGACGAGGCGCTCGCGTGTGGAGTCGAGACGGAGCTGCCGCGAGTAGAGCGCGCCGTCGGCCTTCCAGAGGGTCGTTCCCGCATCGGTGTCCAGGACCGCTGTATGGCTCTCGCCGGCGGCGGTGGTGGTCTTCCGCACGTTCCAGGAGACCGCGAGGCGTCCGGAACCGAGCTGCAGGAGGTCGCCCCAGCGGGCGGCCCGCACGCCGGTGTCGTACGTCCAGAGCCGCTCCGCGCTGAGCGCGCCGTCCGTGTACGAGAAGCGGAATGCCTGGAGGGTGGCGGTGGCGGTGGCCGGGGCGCTGCTGTTGGTCACCGGCTGGTCGGCGACCACGAGCGTGCCGTCCACGAGTGCGATCTGCTGGGCGTCCGCGAAGAGCCTGCTCCACAGCGTCCTGCCGGTGGCGCCGTCCAGGAGGGTCACGAACGTCCCGGTGGAGAGCGTGGAGCCGGGCACGGTGAAGGCCCGCGACGGCTTGACGCCGACCTCGGCGGTGAAGGCGATGTCGGCGACACCGTCTCCGGTGAGGTCGCCGGTGGCGAATCCGTGCTCGGAGGCATCGGTGAACGGGCTGACCGCGTTGTAGCCCATGGTGATGCGGGCCGGTCCCGGCTCGACCAGCCACGGTCGCACCGGCTTGACCTGCCACTCCGCGTACAGCGACGCGTTGTCCCGGCGCCAGATCTCCTGGCCGTCGGCGGAATGCCGGGCGACGCTGCCGAGGCTGTGCAGGACGGCGTACCCCCCGCTGGTGCCGGAGAGGGCGGTGGTCGCGGCCATGCCGCGGCTGGTCTCCAGGGTGGTGGTCCGCGCGCTGAGTGCCGATCCGGCGGTGGCGTCGTCGAGCGACGAGAGCGGAGCGTCGGGCGCGTCCCCGTGCTGTTCCACACCCACGCTCGCCGCCGAGGTGTCGGCGTTCGCGTAGGGGTCGACCTGGATGCGCTGTTCCAGGCTGCGAGCCTGGTCCTCGGTCAGGACGCGGGCGCCGTCGGTGCCGTAGTCGTCGGCGAGGGCGGTGCCGGGCAGCGTGCCGAGGGTGAGGCCGGCCGCGACGAGGGCGGAGGCGAGAGCGAGGGCCCGCCGGGAGTGCGGAGTCATGAGGTGGCCTTCGGGGTGAAGCGGATGGCGGAGTGGTCCGTGAGGACGGTCTGGTCGAAGGAGTAGCCGAGGGCGTCCGTGCCGGCCTGGTTCTCGATGCCGATGGTCGCGCTGCCCCCCTTCGTACGGGAGTCGGCGCCGACGCCCTGGTACTGGAGGGTGATCGCGCCCGTGGCCTCGTCGAAGACGGCCTCGAAGGTGATGCGGGCGGTGGTGTCCTCGGCGAAGGCGGCGTTGTTCCAGACGATCGCGAACGTGCGGTGGCCCGGGGTGCCGGTGGTGGCCGTCATCACTGTGGCCTTCTTGTCGACGATCAGGTCGTCCCAGAGTGCGGCCACGACACCGTTGGGCTGCGCGGCGCTCGGCAGCGCGACGTTGGTGTAGTCGCCGAGGCGGGGGGCGAGGAAGTTGACCAGGCCGTTGGTGGTGACGCTCGCCGACGTGTACGAGGTGCCGTAGAAGCTCACGGGGAACGGCAGCGCGAGCGTCTTGGCGTTCTCGTCGCCGGTCAGCCCGGTCTTGGTGGTGCCGTTGATCCATCGGTACGCCGCAGGGGCACAGGAAGTGCCGCTGGTGTCGGTGCGCGGGGGCAGCGCGGCCGTGACCGTCTCGTCGCCGTCCACGGTCACCGAGGTGGAGTGGACACCGTTGCAGAGGGCGGGTGAGGCGGGGGTGGTCCGCAGGGTGAAGGTGCCCTCGGCGACGGCCGGGAGGCGGAAGGCGCCGGTGGCGTCGGTGGTCACCGGGGTCACGGGGGCGTCGGTGAACTGCACGGTGGCGCCCTTGAGCGGCTTGCCCGTCACGTCGAGGACGGTGCCGGAGACGGTGCGCGTCGGGACGGCGCCTAGCGCGATGTCGTGGGTGGCCTGCTCACCGGTGGTGAGGGCGAGGCCTTCCGCGGTGGCGGTCGCGTAGCCGTATCGGCTCGTGGTGACGGTGTAGGTGCCGGCGTTGACGTGCAGCGTGTACGTGCCGTCGGCGGCCGTCGTGACCTGGCGCCTGACGTCGCCGGCACGGAAGTCGACCAGGGCGCCGGACACCGGGGTACCGGTGGCCGCGTCCCTGACGGTGCCGGTCACGGTCGCGGCGCTGCGCGGGGCGGCGTTCACCGAGGCGAGGACGTCGAGCTTGCCCTCGCCCCAGACGTTGTTGGCGTCGGCGGTGCCGCCGCAGTGAGTGTCGTCCACGTCGACCGCGCCGTCGTTCAGGATCTGACGGGTCTCGTCGATCTTGCCGATGAGCGACGGGGCCGCCGACCAGAGCAGGGCCACGGCTCCGGCGACGTGCGGGGTCGCCATCGACGTACCGTTGATGGCCTTGTACGTCGAACCCGGCCATGTGGAGCGGATGTTGACGCCCGGCGCGGAGATGTTCGGCTTCATCGAGCCGTCGACGAGGGACGGGCCGAAGCCGGAGAACTTGGCGATCTTGCCGTCGGATCCGTACGCGCCGACGCCGTAGGCCGGCGCCTGCGAGCCGGGAGCGTGCCCGGTCGAGCAGGTCACGCCGTCGCCGTCGTTGCCGGAGGCGAACGCCTCGAAGATTCCGGCCGCGTTCCAGGCCTCGACGATGTCCTGGTAGAACGTCGTGTCGCCGCCGCCCCAGGAGTTGTTGACGATGTCGGGGGCCAGGTCGGGACGCGGGTTCCGCCCGTTGCTGTCGGTCGGGGCGAGGATCCACTGTCCGGCCGCGAGCAACGAGGAGTCCGAGCAGGACGTCGACTCACAGCCCTTGGCGGCCATCCACGTCACGCCGGGCGCGACGCCGACACCGCCCGCACCGGCCATGGTGCCCATGGTGTGGGTGCCGTGACCGTTGTTGTCGCAGGGCGCCGAGGTGGTGCACTGGCCGGTCGGGTCGTACCAGTTGTAGTCGTGCGTGAAGGAGCCGTCGCCGTTGTTGCCGCGGTAGTTGCCGACGAGCGCCGGGTGGTCGTACTGCACACCGGAGTCGATGTTGGCGATGACGATGCCTTCACCCCGGTCTTCGTACTGGTCCCACACCTGGTCGGCCTTGACGTCCTTCACGCCCCACTCGGGGGTGACCGGGTCGGCATCGGTGGCCGCGTCGCCGGTGACGGCGCTCTCCGTCGCGTCGAGCGCGTAGTGGCGCTCCTGGACGATCCTCTCCACGTCCGAACGCCGGGCCAGCTCGTCCACGAGCTCCTCGTCACCGGTCACCTTGAGGGCGTTGGCGATCCAGAACGACTCGTAGCCGACCTTCTCCTTGTCGAGGAAGGCGCGCAGCGACTGCTGGCTGCCGCGGGCCTTGTCGCGCAGGGCGGTGAAGGCCGCGGTCGTCTTCGCCGCGTGGCTGCCCCTGCGCTTGGCGCCGGACAGGTCCGCCTGGCTCTTCAGCACCACGAAGAAGGTCGAGTCCTCCCCCTCCCCGAGGGTGTCGAGCAGTGCGGAGTCCACCTTGGGAGACGGCGCGGGGGCGGGGGCGGCCGCCGCGGACGGGGGGCCGATCAACGCGGCCGCGGCCGTGACCACGGCAGCGGCCCACGCGGCGGATCTACGCCGGGGGGACGGGGGCAGGTGCATGGGAGTGCTCCTCCAGGGCTGGTGCGGGGGAGGCCCGCCGCCTTCGGCTCTTGGGGGAGAGCCGGGGCGGGCGACGTGCCGGATCCGGACGCTAGGGAGAGGGCGTTACAGAGGAATTACCGACCGCATGAGGTCCACTCCGGAGCCTCCCCGGCCTCTCACCGGCCCCATGGCTGCCGGCGGCCGCCGCACCCCCTGGTCGCAGCCCCGTCGGCACGGCACAACTCCGCCGCCCCGACCCTGGTAATGCGCGGGTAACACCGCCTGCCTAACGTGCCTCCCGCCCCGCCGGTGAGCTTCTCGGCTCACACCGGCACACACTGCCGAAAGCGCCTTGCCCCATGCCCCAGAACGCGGATTTTCCACCGGCGCCGGGCGCTGCGATCGACGCCGTGGGCGCGGTCCTCGCCCTGCCCGGGGCGGCCCCGGTCACACGTCTCCTGACCGGAGCGTGAGGCCGGACGCCCCGGCGGGAACCCGCCGACGGTGGGCGGGTGGTCCGGCGAGCAGCACCGTGGACTCGGCACTCCCTCGGGCGATCCCCGCGGTGTAGTCGCCGGATGAATGCGCGTCGGCACCGACGTCCCGTGGGGGGTACGGAGGTTCCACGCGTACGGAGGCGCCGCCCGGTCCGAGGGCCGGGCGGCGCACTGTCGCACCAACCGCATGAGCAGCTCCGAGGATCGGCCCGGCTGGCCTTCCCTGCGGCTCGCGACCGCTCACCAGGCCGAATCGGCCCACCTCGTGGCGACCACCACGGCCCGCCTGCGGGCCGCCACCGGCCTCGGTCTCGATGTAATAGCGTCGGCGACTGTGCCGAATCGTGGGAGGTCCGCGAAGAGCTTCTTCACCCGGCGCCGTTCCATGCCCTCGGTGAAGTAGCCGCCCGGACCGCGCAGCGGATACCCGTCCCTCGTGGCGCCGTGCTTGGCCTCGTACCGCTCGATCGCCTCCCGCACCGACCGCGGCAGCGGCACCTCAGGCCCCCCGCCTTGCGGTGCTTCAGCTTCGCCGGCTTCAGCGTGTTGGAGTGGATCTGCTCGCGCACCCGGTACACGTCCTGCGCCACGACATTGTTGACATCACCGCCCGCGCCTCACCATTGCGCAGACCGCACCCCGCATCATGACGATCTCCAGCACCAATTCTTCGTCGGCTACGGCCAGTGCTTTCGTCACGTGGTCGAGGGACGGAATGGCGACCGTTCCCCGCACGTATTCGACTCATGCCGACCGGATGCCGACTTGCCTGATGAGCCATCAATACGAGGGAGGCCAGTCCACCCACACGGACGACGACTGTCCACGCACCGACGCGTCGGGCATCAGCCTCGCTCTGCCTCATGGGACACGGTCCCCCCGAAGCACCACGCCGGCCGGCATGCCGATGAAGATCGACCAGCGAACTGCACGGTCCGGCGGCTGATGGATGTGCGACGCCGTGTGCGGCGGAGCCTCGAACGCGGCCTGCCCCGGCGGTTCGGTTCGGCAAGCCACGGTTCAGTAGACACATGAGTGACACGCGATATCAGAGCCATGAGAACAGCTACACGTTCAGTGCAGGTTCACTGAACTGACTTCACCACCTCCTCTCTTCGCCATGAAATCGCCCTTCATGCTTGACACCGATTCGGCCACGGGTGCCTCATGGTGGACACCCCCGGCGCGCGGACCAGCGGCTCGGTCTTTGCGCTCTGACAACGTTGTCTCATTGTCAGAGTGCTGCGCACACGGGCTCCTTCCCGTTTCCCTTATGAGGAGAGGCATGACCAAGTCATCGCGCAGGACGTGGCTGACGGCCGCCGGCAGTGCCCTCGCCGGCGTCGTCGGGCTGCTGTTGCCCGTCTTCGGAACCGCCGGAGCCGCCCAGGCCGCCGACAGCGGCATCCACGTCGGCAACGGCCGGATCTACGAGGCCAACGGCAACGAATTCGTGATGCGGGGCGTGAACCACGCCTACGCCTGGTACCCGGGCGAGACCGACGCCATCGCCGACATCGCCGCCAAGGGTGCAAACACCGTCCGCGTCGTCCTCTCCAGCGGCGACCGCTGGACGGAGACGACCTCTTCGCAGCTGGCGTCGATCGTCGACGACTGCAAGACCAGCAAGGTCATCTGCGTCCTGGAAGTGCACGACACCACCGGATACGGCGAGGACGGCGCCGCCGCCACCCTCGGCCAGGCCGCCGACTACTGGGTGGGCGTCAAGAGCGCCCTCAGGGGCCAGGAGGACTACGTCGTCGTCAACATCGGCAACGAGCCCTTCGGCAACAGCGGTTACTCCGCCTGGACCGCCGCCACAAAGACTGCCATCAGCAAGCTGCGGAACGCCGGCATCGAGAACGCGCTCATGGTCGACGCTCCCAACTGGGGCCAGGACTGGTCGAACACGATGCGCGACAACGCGGCCTCGGTCTTCGCCTCCGACCCCCGCCGCAACACGATCTTCTCGATCCACATGTACGGCGTGTACGACACGGCCGCCGAGGTCCAGGGCTACCTGAACCACTTCGTGAACAACGGACTCCCCATCGTCGTAGGAGAGTTCGGAGACAACCACAGCGACGGCAACCCCGACGAGAACGCCATCATGGCCACCGCCCGCTCGCTGCGCGTCGGCTACCTCGGCTGGTCCTGGAGCGGCAACGGCAGCGGCGTCGAGTACCTCGACATGGTCACCGGGTTCGACGCCGGCTCCCTGACCGCCTGGGGCAACCGCTTCTTCCACGGCGCCGACGGCATCGCCGCCACCTCCACCCGCGCCACGATCTACGGCGGCGGAGGCGGAGGCGGTGGGACCGGCGGCACGGCTCCCAACGGCTACCCGTACTGCGTGAACGGCGCCTCCTCCGACCCCGACGGCGACGGCTGGGGCTGGGAGAACAGCCGCTCCTGCGTCGTCCGCGGCGGCGCCGCCGACCACTGAGGATCGAGGTGCCCTCCCTCCCCGTCCTCGGGAAGGGAGGGCGCCCCTCTTCGTACTGCGGGTCAGGCCAGCTGGGTCGCCTGGAGGCGCGCGTACGCGGAGCCCCGTTCGAGCAGTTCCCGGTGGCGTCCGGACTCCACCACCCGCCCCCGCTCCAGCACCACGATCCGGTCGGCCTGTCTGATCGTGGAGAGGCGGTGGGCCACGACGAAGACCGTCCGGCCGGCGACGAGGCGGGCGAGCGCCTCCTGGACCTGGGCCTCGGAGCGGGCGTCGAGCGCCGAGGTGGCCTCATCGAGCACCAGGACCCTGGGGTCGCGTATGAGAGCGCGGGCGATCGCGAGTCGCTGGCGCTGGCCGCCCGAGAGGCGGGTGCCGCGCTCCCCCACGATGGTGTCGAGGCCATCCGGCAGTGCGTCGACGAACTCGGCGGCGTTGGCGTCGCGGAGCGCGCTCCGCAGCGTCCCGTCGTCGACGTCCTCCAGGCCGTAGGTGACGTTCTCCCTGATGGTTCCCTCGAAGAGGACGGACTCCTGGGGGACGACGGAGACGAACCTGCGGTAGCTCCGCAGGTCGAGGTCGGCCATGTCCTGTCCGTCGAGGAGGACCCGACCCGCTGTGGGACGGTGGAAGCCGAGTACGAGGTTGAGCAGCGTGGACTTCCCCGCCCCGGAGCCGCCGACGATCGCGAGGGTGGTACCGACCGGCACGTCGAGGTCGACGTCGCTCAGAGCGGGCTCGCCACCGTCGCCGTGCGTGAGACCGGCGCCCTCGAACCGGAAGGCCCCGGCGACCGACTCCACCTGCCGCTTGCCGTCGTTGACCTCCAGGTCAGGTGCCTGGAGGACCTCGCCGACGGATTTGAGGGACTCCACTGCCTTGCCCACGACGGGGGCGAGAGCGAGCAGGCTGGTGACGGCCCCGGTGAGGGTGGAGAAGTAGGCGCTGAGCATGACGACCTCGCCCGCGGTGACCGACGCCCATCCGTAGTAGGCAACGAGGGCCGCGCCGGCGAGGCAGGCGGTACCGAGCCCGTTGAAGACGACCCAGGACAGTGAGCCGAAGCGGGCGTTGAGCAGGTCGAGTCGCGTCCCCTCCCTCTGTACCTGGTCGAGCTCGCGCCCGACCCGTCCCAGCGCCGTGCGCTCCAGGGCGTGGGCCCGGGTGATGGGGATGAGGGTGGTCATATCGCTGACCGAGGCGGACATGCGCTCCACCGAACGCCGGTAGGAGGTGTTCCCCTCGCCGAGCCGCGCGCGCAGGGCCCCGATCAGCAGCACCGCGACGGGGATCAGGACGAGGAAGACCGGCAGGAAGACCGGCGTGACCACGGCGATGACGGCCAGGCCGCCCGCCAGCGTGGCGACGGCGGTGAGTCCGTTGTCCGCCGTCTGCTGGATTCCCGTCTCCATCGTCTCGACGTCCCGGACCACTTTCGCGTGCAGCACGGACGAGCTGGTGCGGCTGTGGAAGCCGATGGACAGCTGCTGCATCCGGGTCACGAGGGCGGACCGCAGGTCGCGGCCGAGCCGCCGGATCGCCCCGTGCATCCAGCGGACGTACAGCAGGTGCAGCGGCGGGTTCAGGAGGAGGACCGTGAGCATCACGGCGCAGTTCCACCACAGTTCGGAGATCGCCCGGTGCTCGACAACGACGTCGATCACGTTGGCTGTCACCGGCGGGAGCAACCAGACGGGCGCGTGTTTCGCGAAGAAGATCGCGACGGCTCCGGCAAGCCGGGCGTGGTCGGGCCGAAAGAGATAGTGGACGGTGCGGATCGGGTGTTCGCCCCGGTAACGGTGGTCGAGCGGGCTGTGGTTCATGTCTTCTGCGGGCTTCCTTCGTCGGTGCCGGTCGCCCCTCTCGCCGTGGCACGCGTCCGGTAGCGGCGTGTGGGCCAGGGCTGAGGCTCACCGTGTACGAGGGCAGCCCGGTCCCGCGGCCTCAGGACGGCCGGGGCTCCCTGGGGAGAGGACGGCGGCGTGCTCTCGTAAGAGCATGCGGCGCGCGGGCCGTCCGATTCCAGTACCGACGGGGACCCGTCAAAGATTTGCGAAACTCTGACTAAATTCGCCCGTACCTCCTCGCCGTTCACGCGGATCTGCGGCAGCAAGCCGGAAAGCACTCGCGCGTGGGCATCCTCGACAACGGCCGGCCATGGGCTTCCGGGGCTGAATGCTGAAGTGGGGTGCCCGCTGAAGCGGACACCCCAGGTGCTGTGAGGTGTGCGGTCAGGTGGTGGTGCAGGGCTTCCCGTTGAGGGTGAAGGCGGTCGGCACCCCGTTGTGCCCGCCGACGACGTGCCGTTGAAGCCGAAGTTCACGGTCGTGCCGGGGACGATGGTGACGTTGTAGCCGGACGGGTTGGTCGCGGTGACGTTCCGCCTGTCCTGCTCGGGGACGGCGTTCCACATCTGAGTGATCCGCTGGTCACCCGGGAAGTCGAAGGCCAGCTGCCAGCCGGCGACGGGGGTGCCGCCGGTGTTGCGGATCGTCACGCCGCCGTTGAAGGTGGTGCCCCAGTCGGCGAGGGTATAGGTGACGGCGCAGCCGGCCGCCGCATGAGTCGTGGGCGGCGTGGTGGGCCCGGTCGGCTCCGTGGTGGGCGGGGCCGTGGGATCCGTCGGTCCGGGGGTGGGCGGCGTGGCCGGGTCGGTGGGGGTCGGGGACGGCGTGGTGGCTCTTCTTGCCCGTGGAACAGCACGGGGGGCGTGCTCATGGGGGGGTTCCCTTTCGTCCGGAGGGAGCTGGTGGAGAAACCGGTCGGCTACGGGGCGGCTCACCCGATCACAAATTAACCGGTTAATCGAAGGGAACCGCAGAGAGGGCCCGAGAGCATGTCAATGGATTCAACTGGCCTGCATTGCACGCCTGTTGAGTGGGAGCTCTCGATACCGAAGCCCGGCCGCCGCTTCGCGCTGTCGCCCCGTGCGCCCGCAGAAACCCGCCGTTGAGGGCCATGACCGGGCGGTAGAGTCGGGGTATCGAGATTGAGGATGGAGCTGGGGTGGCAGTGAAACGGCCGACGATGGCGGATATCGCGCGTCGGGCGGGTGTGTCGAAGGTGGCGGTCTCGTACGCGCTCAACGACCAGCCCGGAGTCTCCGAGGCCACCCGCGCCTCGATCAAGAGCATCGCCGAGGAACTGGGCTGGCGCGCCAACAGCGCCGCCCGGGCGCTGACCGGCGGGCGGGCACAGGCGGTCGGACTGGTCGTGCGGCGGCCGGCGCGGACGCTGGGGGTGGAGCCGTTCTTCATGGGGTTCATCAGCGGCGTGGAGACGGTGCTCGCCGAGCGGTCGTACGCGCTGATGCTCCAGATGGTGACGGACCAGGCGCAGGAGATCGAGGTCTGCCGGCGCTGGTGGGGAGAGCGGCGAGTCGACGGCGTCCTGCTCATGGACCTGCAGACCGATGACGCGAGGGTCGGCGCCGTCCGCGGCATGGACCTGCCCGCGGTGGCGATCGGCCCACCGGAAGCGGCCGGGGGCCTGCCGGCCATCTGGTCCGACGACGGCGAGAGCGTCCACGAGATCGTGCGGTACCTGGCGGCCCTGGGCCACCGGCGGATCGCGCGGGTGGCGGGCCCGGCCGCGTTCGCGCATACGGCGATCCGGGACGCCGCCCTCGCGGAGGCATGCCGGGAGGCCGGAATCCCCGAGGCGACGGTGGTGCACACCGACTACACCGGCGACGAAGGTGCTCGGGCCGCGCGGGCGCTGCTGATCGCGCCTCGAAGGCCGACTGCGATGGTGTTCGACAACGACATCATGGCGGTGGCCGCACTGTCGGTCGCACAGGAGCTGGGCCTGTCGATCCCGGCGGACCTGTCGATCGTGGCCTGGGACGAGTCGCCGCTCACGCAGGTCGTACGCCCGACGCTGTCGGCTGTCACCCGCGACATCCCGGCGTACGGAGCCCGTTCCGCGACCGCGCTGCTCGCCCTGATCGGTGGGGAGGACATCGGCAGCGTCCGCGAGGGCTACGCCTACTTCACCCCCCGGGGCAGCACCTCCGCTCCGCCTCCGGAGTCGGACGCGGGCTGATCGTCCGACCGCAGGGAGACCGAGGAGGCCGGACCGTCCCGTCGTCCGGCCGGCCTCACGTTCCGTCGCTCTTCCCTACTTGGTGGCTCCCTGTGAGAAGCCGTTGTAGATCCAGCGCTGGAGCAGCAGGAAGATGATCAGCGTCGGCAGGATGACGAGGATCGCCCCTGCTGAAATGGCCTCCCAATGGGCTCCGAAGGGGCCCTTGAAGCGGAAGAGCGCGGTGGAGATCGTGCCGAGGTCTTCGGAGTGCATGTACAGAAAGGGAATGTAGAAGTCGTTGTAAGTGGTGATTCCCTTGATGATGACGACCGTGGCGATCGCGGGCTTGAGCAGCGGGAAGATTATCTTCCGGTAGATCGTGAAGGCATTGGCTCCATCGAGCCGGGCCGCCTCGTCCAGCGAGGTGGGAATTCCCCGGATGAACTGCAGGAAGATGTACACGGACACGATGTCGGTACCCATGTAGAGCAGGATCGGGGCCCATCGGGTGTCGACGAGTCCGAAGCTGCTGATCACCTGGAAGGTGGCCACCTGCGTGGTGACGGCAGGCACGAGTGTGGCGATGAGGAATCCCGCCATGACGAGCTTCTTGCCCTGGAAGTCGAATCGGTCCACGGCGTACGCGGTCATCGAACCGATGATCACGGTGCCGCCGATGGAGAACAACAGGATGAACGCGGTGTTCCCGAAGGCCATCAACATGTGGCCGTCGTTGAACGCGGTGACGTAGTTCTCGAGGTTCAGCCAGTTCCCCGGCAGGGAGAGGGCGCCGCCCTCCTTGACCTCGTCCGAGGTCTTCAGCGAGGTGAGGAGGACCACGACGAGCGGGAGCAGGACGACCGCGGACGCCACGACGAGCGACAGGTACGTCAGGACGCTTCCGACGGGCAGGCGGCGCCTGGAGACGCGTGTGCCTGCGGGCGCGGGTGCTGCGGTGAGGTCGGGGGAGGTCATACGAGGTCCACCTTGTCGTCGGGCACGAGCCGGCGCTGGATCCAGGTGATCAGCAGGATGATCAGGAGGAGCACCACGGCCGCGGCCGAGGCCAGGCCGGTCTTGTTGAACTGGAAGGCAAGCTTGACCGTCTGGATGACGAAGGTCTGGGTGCCGGTCGCGCCGCCGGTCATGATGTAGGGAATCTCGAAGACCGAGAGTGAGCCGGAGATCGCCAGGATGACGCTGAGACTGATCACGGGTTTGATACTGGGCGCGATGATGTGCCGGAACTGCTTCCATTTCCCGGCGCCGTCCAGTTCGGCCGCCTCGTACAGCTCCCCGGGAATGGACTGAATCGCACCGAGGAAGAGGACGAAGTTCAGTCCGGTGAAGCGCCAGACGGAGACGCCGGCGAGGGACACGTTGGCAGAGGCCGGATCACCCAGCCACGGATGGTCGGTGGCCACGCCCAACCAGGACAGCACCGCGTCGAGCGTGCCGCCGTCCTGGAAGAAGTACAGGAACACGAAGCCGATCGCGACGCCGTTGATCAGATAGGGGAAGAAGAGAATCCCCTTGAAGAGGTTTCGGAACCGCAGGTCGAAGCTGAGGACCACCGCGAAGTAGAGCGCGACGGCGATCTGGACCACGGACGCGGCAAGGTAGTAGCCGCTGACGAAGAACACCCGGAACAGCTCGGGACGGGTGAAGATCTGTACGTAGTTGTCGAACCCGACGTTCTCCCGCTCCGGGCTCACCCCGTCCCAGTCCGTGAAGCTGTACGAGATCATGCTCGCCACGGGCACGTAGGTGAACGTGATCAGCAGGGCGAGAGGGGCGGCAAGAAAGAGCCAGGGCGTGATCCTGCGAAGCGGGGAGTCACGCCAGGATCGGGTCCGTCCGGTCGTGGTGCTGCGCCCGCTGCGCGGGGGCGGGCCACCTTGGGGGTCGCGCCGCATCCGTCTGCCTGTGCTGTCGCTGGTCGATCGCCCTGTCATGGCGGCGCCTTCTGGTGCAGTCTCGGTTGTCTGGGTCATGTCGGCCTTTCGTGTCCGCTGCCGCGGAAGGTCCAGGGGCCCCGGCCCGTGTCGTGCGGCCGGGGCCCACTCCGTCGGTAATCAGCTACCGACGGTCTTCGCCGCCTCGTCCCACCTCTTGTTCAGGTCGGCGAAGAAGTCCTCCAAGCTGCCCTTCTCGGCGCCGCGGGCCGTGTCGATCAGCTTCTGGCGGTAGTCCTGCTTGTTCAGCCCGATCTCCGCTGCGTCGTCGATGTCGTTCACCGCGGCCGTCTTGGCCTCTGAGCGGTCGAAGAAGGTGACATCGTTGTCAACGAATTCCTTGAGCGTGGCGGGCATGGGGGCGGACTTGACCGCGGAGACGACGCCCTCCTTCTCGGCGAAGCCCGACTTCTCGGTGAACCAGTCGATCCAGGCCCGCGCGGCGGTCTTGTTCTTCGAGTGCACGCTGACGGCCTGCTGGTAGTCGGAGACCAGTGCCGCGCAGAACTTCCCGGCCTTCTGGACGGGGAAGGGCATGAACCCGATGTCCGCCGGATTCAAGCCGGAGTCCTTCGCCACGCCCTGCATCTGTGTGATCGACCAGGAGCCCAGCATCATCGCGCCGATCTTGCCGTCGGCCAGCAGCGACTTGGAGTTCTCCCAGTTGGTGGTCGTCGGGTCCTTTTCCGACAGGCCCTGCTCGACGATGTCGTGGAGAAGGCCGTCGATCGTGCGGAGCTCGCTGCCCTCCTTCCACGGTGAGACCGGTCCTGCCAGCTTGTTGCCCGCCTGCGCGTCACAGCCGACCGAGCCGTTGTTGGCGGTCCACTGCACCAGCGGCCAGCCGTCCTTGAAGTTGGTGTAGTACGGGGTCGCCCCGGTCTTGGCCTTGACCGCCTTCAGCCCGTCGAGGAACTCCTGCGGCGTCTCAGGCCAGGCGGTGACGCCGGCCTTCCTCCACAGCGCCTTGTTGTACACGAAGCCGTTGGCGGTACCGAACTGGGCGATGCCGTAGACCTTGCCGTCGACCTCGGTCTTGTCGCTGAAGCGGTACCTCGACGACAACTCGGCCGTCGTTCCCAGGGGAGCGAAGAACTTCGGGTAGTCGTTCTTGGCCACCGCGCCGGGGATGAAGAGGACGTCGCCGTACGACTTGGCGCTCATCCGGATCTTCACCTCGCCCTCGTAGTCGGTGATCCCGTCGAAGGACACCTTGACCTTGGGGTAGATCTTGTTGAAGTCGGCGGCGTACTGCTTCAGCGCGCCGTTCTGCACCAGGTCGGTTCGCTGGGTGAGCACCTTGATCTCGCCCGACACCTCCTTCGGGTCGGCGGGAGCGGCGGCGGTCTCGCCTGTGGCACCGCCGCCTCCGCCTCCGCACGCCGACACGGTCAGCATCACGGCGGTCAGCAGCGCTCCCGAGAGCGCTGTGGTCTTCTTCCCCATGGCCCAACTCCTTCAAAGTCACGGCTCAGGTCATCGGTGGGATGACGGCACTATGTCAGCCAGTCGTGAACCGGTAAAGTGCTGATTTCCAGCGTGATGCCCAATCGTTACCGGGACCCGCCGATTGTCAAGGTCCGATGACGTCGTATGGCCGTTGCGCTACGCACCGTGCTGGTCGCGCTTCACCGGTTCATAGACAGTTAAGTAAATGTACGGCTAACTTGTCGGCCCGTACACGCATCCCGCCCACTGCCAGGCGATTGGAGCCGCACACCATGAAGGTTGTCACCGAGCTGCACGAAGGGTGGAGCCTGTGCCACGGAGGCGCACTGCTCCCGGCGCAGGTGCCCGGTTGTGTCCATACCGATCTGCTCGCCGCCGGGGCCATACCGGACCCGTTCCTGGGGCTGAACGAGACGGAGATCGCCTGGGTCGGGCGCCAGGCGTGGTCGTACGTGACCGACCTCGACGCCGACGACGACGGGCACGAGCGCTCCGAACTGGTCTTCGAGGGCCTGGACACCGCTGCCGAGGTCCTGCTCGCCGGCGCATCCCTCGGTACGGCCCGGAACATGCACCGCATCCACCGCTTCGACGTCACGGGCCGGTCGGGGCCGCTGGAAGTGCGCTTCGACTCGGCGTACGACGAAGCCGAGCGGGTCCGCGCGCTCACCGGCGACCGGCCCAACGTCTACCCCGAACCGTTCCAGTACATCCGCAAGATGGCCTGCTCCTTCGGCTGGGACTGGGGCCCGACCGTGGTGACGGCCGGCATGTGGCGGCCGGTGCGGATCGAGCGCTGGTCGACCGCCCGGCTCGCTGAGGTCCGCCCGCTCGTCACCGTGGACGACACGACCGGGCACCTCGAACTGCGGATCCGTGCCGCCCGCACCGAAAGCGGCACGGACCGCCCCCTCACACTGCGCGCCACGGTGGCCGGGGTGGTCGGCGAGACCTCCTTCGAGGGCACGGAGACCGTCCTCCGCCTCGAGGTGCCCGAGCCGGAGCTGTGGTGGCCGCGCGGATACGGCTCCCAGCCGCTGTACGGGCTCGACGTGGAGCTCCTGGACGAGGACGGCGCACCGCTCGACTCCTGGTCGCGGCGGATCGGCTTCCGCGACGTCACCGTCGACCGCTCCGCCGACGCGCACGGCACCGGCTTCACCTTCGTCGTCAACGGCGTGCGGATCTTCGCGCGCGGGGTCAACTGGATCCCGGACGACGTGCTCCCCTCCCGGGTCACGCCCGAGCGCTACCGCGCCCGCCTGACCCAGGCCGCCGCAGCCAACATCGACCTGGTCCGCATCTGGGGTGGCGGGATCTACGAGGACGACGCCTTCTACGACGTCTGCGACGAGCTGGGACTGATGGTCTGGCAGGACTTCCTCTTCGCCTGCGCCGCCTACCCCGAGGAGCAGCCGCTGCGCGGAGAGGTGGAGGCAGAGGCGCGTGACAACGTTGTCCGGCTGATGTCCCACGCCAGCCTCGTCCTGTGGAACGGCAACAACGAGAACCTCTGGGGCTTCCGCGACTGGGACTGGGAGGCCCCCCTCGCCGGCGACTCCTGGGGCGAGGGCTACTACCTCGGGATCCTGCCCCGGATCGTCGCCGAACTCGACCCGACCCGCCCCTACACGGCCGGGAGCCCCTGGTCCGGCTCCTGGGACCACCACCCCAACGACCCCAGGCACGGCACCCACCACTCGTGGGAGGTCTGGAACCGGCAGGACTACGCCGAGTACCGGACCGACGTCCCCCGCTTCTGCGCCGAGTTCGGCTGGCAGGCCCCGCCCGCGATCAGTACCCTGCGGCGAGCCCTGCCCGGCGAGGACCTCTCCCCGGACTCCCCCGGCATGATGCACCACCAGAAGGCCGAGGACGGCAACGGCAAACTGAACCGCGGCATCGAGCGCCACTTCGGGCTCCCCCAGGACGACTTCGACCGCTGGCACTACCTCGCCCAGGTCGTCCAGGCCCGCGCCGTCGCCGCCGGCATCGAGCACTGGCGCTCCCACTGGCCGGTCTGCGCGGGCACGGTCGTCTGGCAGCTCAACGACTGCTGGCCGGTGAGTTCCTGGGCCGCGATCGACGGCGACGGACGCCTCAAGCCGCTCTACCACGAGCTGCGCCGGGTCTACGCCGACCGCCTCCTCAGCCTGGTGCCCGCCGAGGAGGGGCCGATGCTCGCCCTCGACAACCAGTCCGGCACCACCTGGCGCACAACGGTCCTCCTGCGCCGCCTCGCCGCCGACGGCACCGTGCTGAAGGAGGCCTCGCTCGACCTGGAGGCCGCCGCCCGGACCGTGCTGCGGATGGTGATCCCGGCCTCACTGCTGCCCGAGGCCGACTCCGGCAAGGAGCTCCTCGTCGCCGACGCGGACGGTCTGCGGGCGGTCCATCTGCCGGTGTTCGACAGGGCGTTCGCCTACCCGGCGCCCTCGTACGACATACGGATCGAGCCGGCCGGGGACGGCGACTCGGTCGTGACCGTCACCGCCCGCACCCTCGTGCGGGACCTCCTGCTCCAGGCCGACCGGCTGACCCCCGCGGCGAGCGCCGACCACGGCCTGGTCACCTTGCTGCCGGGCGAGGAGGTCCGCATCGCGGTCCGCGGCTGGGCAGGCGGCGACCCGGAGTCCGTACGGGCCGCCCTGTTCAGCATAGGAGCGGCGTGAGCGCTCCAGCCTCTCCCATCCCCGGCCGGCGTGTCACGATCAACGACGTGGCCGCCCTGGCGGGGGTATCCAAAGGTGCGGTGTCCATCGCCTTCAACAACCGGCCGGGGGTGTCCCCGACGACCCGGGAGCGCATCTTCACGGCGGCCCGGGAGCTCGGCTGGAGCCCGAACCAGACCGCACGCAACCTCTCCGGCCGACGGACGGGGATCGTCGGCCTGGCACTCTGCCGGCCGGCCCGCCTCCTCGGGCTCGAACCCTTCTACATGGAGTTCATCTCCGGCATCGAGGACGTCCTCGCCGAACGGTCCTGCTCCCTCCTCCTCCGACTCGTGCGCGACCTGGAGGAGGAGTGCGCGCTGTACGAGGAGTGGTGGCGCAGCCGGACGGTCGGCGGGGCGATCCTGGTGGACTTCCACCGGGACGACCCGCGGATCCGCCGGCTACGGGCGCTCGGCATGCCCGTGGTGGCCGTCGGACATCCGTCCCTGACCGGCGGGTTCCCCTCGGTCTGGACGGACGACGCCTCGGCGGCGGCGGAAGCCGTGCGGTATCTGGCGGCGCTCGGGCACCGGCGGATCGCCCGCGTCGGCGGTCCCGCCGGCCTCGGCCACAGCGGCATCCGCGCCGCTGCTTTCGAGGCGACCATGGCCGAGCTGGGCCTCGATGGCCGGCGGCAGGTGGCGACCGGCTTCGTCGGGGAGGAGGGGGCACGCGCGACGCGCAGTCTTCTGACGGCCCCTGAACGTCCGACGGCCATCGTGTACGACAACGACATCATGGCCGTCGCCGGAGCGGCGGTGGCGGCCGAGATGGGGCTCGCTGTCCCTGATGACCTCTCGCTGCTCGCCTGGGACGACTCCCAGCTGTGCCGCCTGACCCATCCGCCGCTGTCGGCGATGAGCCACGATGTGCACCAGTTCGGCGAGCAGGTAGCCCGAACCTTGTTCGGAGTCATCGAGGGAACACACACGGGCCCCAACCAGGTGCCCACTCCCTCTCTGACGCCGCGTGGCTCGACGGGGCCGCCTCGGCGGACGTAGGCCAGCGCACGGCGTCGAGGGGCTGCCTCCGGGAGGCAGCCCCTCGACGCCGTGCGTCGTCCCGGTGGGGACGGTGGAAACGGACGAGGAGCGGGCTCATGGGCAGGGACGTGCCCACAGAACCCGCTCCTCTCGCACCCGGCGCGGCGGGGACGGTACGGGGGTCGGTACGGGGGTCAGCTCTTGGCGCAGGGAAGGCCGTCGAGGCTGAAGGAGGCGGGCACCGCACCGGGACCCGCGACGTTGACGCCGAAGCTCACGGCCCCGCCGGCCGGGACGGACTCGGACCAGGACTCACTGGTGGCACGTACCTGCCGGCCGGTCTGGGTGACGGACGCGTTCCAGGCGGAGTTCACCGTGGTACCGGACGGGAGGTCGAAGTCGAGCTTCCACCCCTTGAGGGGCTGTTCGCCGGTGTTGCGGACGGTGATGTCGGCGTTGAAGCCGGTGCCCCAGTCGTCCAGGCGGTAGGCGATGGAACAGCCGCGCCGGTACACGCCGGCCTCCTTCGAGGTCTGGCGGATGCCGTCGCGGCCGTGGAAGAGGCGCTCGCCCCAGGAGCTGAGCCGGCTCGCGTCGAAGCCGGTGGCGAGGTCGAGGTACTCGACGCCGCCGCCGTTGCCGCTCCAGGACCAGCCCAGGTAGCCGAGGTCCAGTCGGCGGGCGGTGGCCATGATGGCGTCCTCGTCGGGGTCACCGTCGGAATGGTCGTCACCGAACTCGCCGACCACGACGGGAAGCCCGCGGTCGACGAAGCTTCCGAGGTAGTCCTCGACCTCGGCGGCGGTGTCGTACACGCCGTACATGTGGATCGAGAAGACGGTGTTGCGGTCCGGGTCGGACGCGAAGACAGCGGGGGCGTTCTCGCGCATCGTGCCTGACCAGTCCTGCCCCCAGTTGGGCGCGTCGACCATCAGCGTGTGGTCGAAGCCGGCCGTGCGCATCCGTCCGATGGCGTCCCTGGTGTCCTGCGTCCAGGCGGTGTAGCCGGCGTTGCCGTGGGGCTCGTTGCCGAGGTTGACGATGACGTACTTCTCCTGCCCCTTGAGGGCGCTCGCCACCTCCAGCCAGTAGTCGACGGCCTCGGAGAGAGAGGCCGCACCGCCCTGCTCGCCGTATCCGGTGGTGTCGTGAGCCTCCAGGACGCAGACGAGCCGGTTGACCTTGCACTGCGCGACGACGTCCGCGACATCGGCGGCGTCGTTCTTCGTCCAGCGGGTGCCGGTGGAGAGCACCACCCGCACGGAGTTGGCGCCGAGGGCCTTGATGTCGGCGAGGGACTGCCCGGTGCGGCCGGAGTACCAGGTGTGGGCGTGGTTCACGCCGCGCAGGACGAAGTCCTTGCCGGTGGCGTCGACGAGGCGTCCGTCCACGACGCGGAAGCCGTCGGACCGCCCGGCGGCCTGGGCGGTGACGGGAACCGAGGTGATCGTGGCTGCGAGGGCGAGCAGCGTAGCTGCCGAGAGGACCCGTGTCCTGTTCATGTGGTGCTCCCAACTCGGTGCCGCGCCCGCCCCGGAAAAGGGCGGGGAACGACCGTGCCTGACATGGAGTGAGATCGCGGCTGTCCGGGGCTGGTCGCCCCTGCGGGCCCACAGGTGGTGGGCGAATCGCCGCCGGACCCCACTGCCCGGTGGTACTGCGGCTCGGTCCGGGCAGTGGGGATTAACCGCAGGTGCGGTTCAGGTCATCGCCTTCGTAGACCGGCGAGTTCTCCTGCCGATTCCTGGCGGCCGAGTTGAGGCTAGAGGTCGTCATGGTTGATGACAACAGCCGGAACATAACCGGTTAAGTTTAGTTGGGAGTTTTAGCGACACGCTGCCGTTCATCAGCGGAATCCAGCAGTGCCCGTCGTGGCACGGAAGGCCGTGCCGGCTCCCCCCAGGACGGCCTCGGCGCCCGCCGACACGTACACGGCCTGACCGGGGCCGATGCTGATGCTCTCCCCCGCCAGGGAAACGGTCATGCTGCCACGGACGCAGAGAAGGATCTGCGGTGCGTCCAGCCTCGCGCGTCGTCGTTCACCGGCGTGCAGGCGGCACCGCGACAGGCGGAAATCGTCCACCGGTGCCGGATACACCTCCTCTCCACCCTCCTCCCTCGGGGTCAGGACGCGGGCCGGGGGCGCGTCGAAGCGGACGACACGGGCCAGTTCCTCCGTGTCCACGTGCTTGGAGGTCAGTCCGCACCGCAGGACATTGTCGGAGCTCGCCATGATCTCCACCCCGAGCCCGGAGAGATACGCATGCGGGACTCCGGCCCCGAGGAACAGTGCCTCGCCAGGGCTCAGCTCCACGTATCGGAGCATCAGAGCGGACAGAAGTCCCGGGTCGCCGGGATGGGTCCTGGCAATGCGGGCATACGCAGCGAGGCGAGCCTCCGTGGTCCCTGCCGCCGCGGCTGCCAGCGCTTGGGCGACGGCATCGAGCAGGCCCGCGGGCGGCCGGAGGAAGGCCCGGAAGACCTCCGCAAGCGCCTGCCTCTCGGGAACGACGCGCAGGGTCTCGGCGTACGGCTGCAGCGCGTGCACTTCCAGGGAGTCGAACAGGTCGGCGGTGTGCGACGGGTTCCGGAAGCCGCACAGCCCCCGGAACTGGGTGAGGGCGACGATCATCTCGGGCTTGTGCTGGTCGTCGCGGTAGTTGCGGTGGGGTGCGTCCAGGGGCACACCGAGTGCGTTCTCCCGCGCGAATCCGGCCTGGGCCTGGGCGAGGTCCGGATGCACCTGCACCGAGAGCGGCGTATCGGCCGCCAGAAGCTTGAGCAGGAACGGGAGCCGGGACCCGAACCGGCGCACGGTGACCGCCCCGAGCTCGCCCTCCGGATCCCCGGACACGACCCGGTCCAGCGGCACCACCGCATCCCCCCGGGACACCCTGGAAGGCGCCGCTGGATGGGCACCCATCCAGAGCTCGGCCTGGGGGGCTCCGGTGGGCGGCACACCCATGAGCTCCGGCAGCAGGGTGCGCGAGCCCCAGTCGTAGGTCTGAACAGTGTTGAGGAGGAGATCCATGCTCATTTCCTGGAGTGCGTAACAGGTGGGGGCAGAGCGGGGACGCCGCAGGGCCCTCGAAAGGCGCTCGGCGTCCGAGCTCACGGGTGCATTTGAGAGGGTTCGACCCGTATCCGGTGGAGGCCCTCGCGTCAGGTGGTCATCGGCCCGGTCGCGCCCGCGCCGGCCCGGTACAGTCCGGAGGCTGCGACGCCGGCGGCAGCTGCGCCGATCAACCCTGCGTCGAGAGCCAGTCCGGCGGGCACGACCGGAAGGTCGCGCGTGAAATCCAGGACGGCGAACGACTTCAGGTGGTGCCGCAGCGGCCCGAACAGCACGTCGCCCGCCTGGGAGACGCCGCCTCCGACGACGACCAGGTCGAGTTCGACGAGCGCGGCGGTGGCCGCGATGGCTGCGGCCAGGGCTCGGCCCGCCCGGTCGAACGCGGCGAGCGCCCTCGCATCGCCCGCACGGGCCGACGACTCGACCTCGCGGGCCGTGGCGGGAAGGCCGGCCGGGGGTGTCCAGCCCGATTCCAGCGCATGGGCCGCGATCGCCGTACCGCTGGCGTACCGCTCGACGCACCCCCGAGCGCCGCACGGGCACACCGGACCGTTCTGGTCCACGGTGATGTGCCCGATGTGACCGGCGTTCCCCGTCGTCCCGGAATGGACGGAACCGCCCAGGATCAGGCCGCCGCCGACCCCGGTCGACACGACCATGCACAGGGCATTCGCCGCGCCCTTCGCCGCGCCGATCCAGTGTTCCGCCGCCGCCATCGCGACCGCGTCACCGACAAGCACCGGCTCAACGCCGTCAGGGACGGCGGGATGGCTCCGCACCTGCTCCACCAGGGGGAAAGAACGCCAGGCCGGAATGTTCACCGGGCTCACCGTGCCCGCGAAGGTGTCCACGGGCCCGGCGCTCCCGATCCCCAGGCACGACAGCGCGCCCCACTCGGGGCAGGCTGCCAGCTCGTTCACGACCGCGGTCACCACGGCCATCATCGCCTGGGCGGACTCGCGCGCGGGCGTCGGCCGCTGCACCCTCACCACGACACGCCCCTCGGCGTCGATCAGCGCCCCGGCGATCTTCGTGCCACCGATGTCCAGCGCTCCGTACACCATCCGTCCAACCTCTCCAGAACTGTCAGAACTGTGCGAGGCACCACTCTGCCGAGCGATGACAACGTTGTCCAGAGAGTAACGGATCCGGTTAAGTCGCAGGACGGACGCGAGATCCAAGACGAACGTCTCTCGGAAGTGCCTAGCGCATGGTCCTGCACGCCGGATCGAAATCGTGTGGCAGCGGCTGATCGAGCCGGGCGTGGGCTCGACGAGGCTGCGGTGCCGCTGCCCGGCTTCAACCGGGCCTCCTCAGCCGGGATGGCGATGATCCATCCGCTCCACGGCTGAATCCACGGCGGACGCGGCCTGGGCGGCGGGCGTGGCGTCGGGATCTGGACGGGTTGTCGGGTGATGATGCCGAAGTGCGACTTGATCACGTGTCCTATGCGGTGGCCCGCGACAGCTTCGTCTCGACCGTCCAGCGGATCGGATCGGCTCTAGGCGCCGGGTTCGTCGACGGGGGCGTGCACCCGCGATTCGGCACCCGGAATTTCATCCTCCCGCTGAGCGGCGGCACCTACGTCGAGGTCGTCACCACACTCGACCACCCCGCCGCCGACCGCGCACCCTTCGGCCAGGCGGTCGCCCGCCGCGCCGCCGAGGGCGGCGGCTGGCTCGGTTGGGTGGTCTCCGTCGACGACATCGCCCCGGTCGAGGCCCGCCTCGGCCGCACCTCGACCGAGGGCCATCGTGTCCGCCCCGACGGGTTCGACCTGAGGTGGAAGCAGATCGGCCTGCTGGAACTGCTGGAGGACCCACAACTGCCCTATTTCCTGCAGTGGTTGGTCCCCAGCGAGAAGCGCCCGAGCGCCGACCCGCGCACCTCCACCACCATCCACGGAGTCTCCATCGCCGGCGACGCCACCTCCATCGCCGAATTCCTCGGCGAACCGGCCGACCACCCCCTCGACCAGGTTGACGTCACCTGGGTCGAAGATGAGGAACCGGGCCTGGTCTCGGTCGAGTTCGCCACCGCCCACGGCCCGGTCACGATCTGACCAGGGCCCGACTGAACCGCGGAAGCCGCCGGCCGGGGTCTCCTGGCCAGTGTCTTCTGACGGGAGGCGCGTCGCGGCGGACGATGCGGGGCCTCCCGGACGCCAGCCGGACAGCCGGAGGTGCATCGGCGACGGCCGATGGCTGAACACGCTCGGAGCTACGCGGGTCGGGCCGCCCGTACGCCCAGGACGGAGTCCGGCCCCGGCAGGGAGCCGGGACCGGACAACTGGTGCGGTGTCCAGGGGAAGCACCGTACGGAGTGCAGAGGTTGGGCCTTGGGCGCTCACCTAGTCTGGGCACAAGGTCCGAAGCCCTTCCCTTCCACACCCGGACGCTTCACTCGGTCGGCACAGTCCGCCTGGGGCGGCCGCCGGCGCCAGGCCAGCTCGTCGAGGGCGTGGCCACGTCACGGTGCGTCAATGCCGGCAAGACGGCCGGACGCGGAGCAGCTCGGTCCGCAGGACGGGTGTGCCGTCGACCGGTGCCGGGTTCTCCGCGGTCGGCTCGATGCCGGCGGCGGCGATCTTGTCGAGTGTCGTCAGGCCGTCGGGGCCGACCGTGCCGAACACCGTGTAGTTCGGTCGCAGTGCGGAGTCGCCGTAGACGACGAAGAACTGTGAGCCGTTCGTGTTCGGACCGGCGTTGGCCATCGCCAGCAGGCCACGCCCGTAGAGGCGGCGCGTGCCGGTGGGATCGGTGGGTGCGGGCGGCAGGTCCACCGGCAGCTCGTCCTTGTACTTGTACCCGGGGCCGCCCTCACCGGTGCCGGTCGGGTCGCCGCACTGCAGGACCTTCAGCGTCGGATACGCCGTCAGCCGGTGGCACACCGTACGGTCGTAGAACCCGTGTCGTGCCAGGTGCAGGAAACTCTGAACCGTGCACGGGGCCTTGGCCCGGTCCACGTGCAGCAGGAGCGAGCCCTGGCTGGTCGGAACTGCCAGGTCCACCGTGCCACGACTGGGGGTGCGCCGCGGGTCGGGCGGCAGCGGAACAGGCCGCGCCGGCGGCTCGTCCGGGGTCTGCGTGTACTGGCAGGGGCCGTGCGTGGTGCGTGGCGGAGCGCTGTCGGAAGCGGTGGCGACACTCCCCCCGGACACGACTAACGCCACGGCCGCGAATGCGCTGATCAGTGCTCGTCTCATCTTGCACGCCCTCCCGATGATCTCCAGGTCTTGGAGCGGTCGCAGTCTAGGGCGTGGTGTGGTCTACGGGAGTGGAAGTTCCGGCCGATCAGCGTGACCACAGCCCCATGCTTCAGGAAGGCACGCCCTTGCCCGCGCCGGGATCACGGGATCCGCAGCGTGGAGGCCGGCCATCAGGACTGCCGCCTCCGCCAACCGCGGGCGCCCTTACCGCACGTCGCGCGAGCGCTTATCGTCTTTTCCATGGCCTACGGGGTGTACCACACCAAGTACGGCATCACGATCAATCTGACCTTCGAGGATTTGGGCCACCCGGACCGCCCTGGACTGCTGGAGGAAATCACCCAGCCCGTCGGGGAGCGGGACCGTGATCTTCTGCAGTGCCTGACCGACTACCAGGGCGGCGATTGCCAGTGCGCACTCGCCGACAAGACACCGTGGATGTTCGTACGTCGGCAGCGCCGCGCCGGCCGCTCGCCCGGAGCGCCGCCGTACGGTTGGCATAGCGCCCCTCTGGGTGACCGGCGACGCGTCGTCGGAGATCATCGATCGCGCACCATGGGCGAGGGTGGATGACGTGCCCTGGCAACGCATCGTCTCGCCCCTGGCGATGATCCTCCGAGGTGGTGTGCGGCACCTCCAAATCTGGAAGTGCACCGCGAGCAGCGAGCGATCCGGCCCTGAAACGGGTTCCCACTGCGATAAGTTCCACAGCGGCTGGTTCCTGCCCGCCCTGTGCGTCCCGCAGGAACGCGCCACCGCTCTGGACGAACTCGTCGTCACCAGTGCCGACGGCGAGCACGTAGCCGTGCGTGTCCGCGACACCCAGGACCCACGGCGCGCCTCCTACCTCTGGGCGCTTGCCGAAGACGTGCAGCGGTGGCGCGACCTCACCGACGACGGCGAAGGCGAGCCGGAGGACCTGCCGGCGGATGACGAGCCGGTCACCTACACCGAAGAGGAACTCGACAGCTCCTGCCGCTACGGCAACCAGGACCGCCAGTACTTCAGCGACCCGCGTCCCCGGCGGGACATGATGTCCGCTACGGGCCTCCACACCTTCGACACCGCCCCCGATCACCCCTACCGAGCCCCCAGACGGCCGGTGCAGATGCGCCGCTTGTCCACCCGCGAGCGCGCGGTCATCGCAGACGAACTGGGCTGTCCGGTGTGGGAGATCGGGCCATGCGCGCTCTGCGCGGAGCCGATCCACCGTTACGGCCGGTCGAGTGGTCTCGCCTGCGTCAGCTGCAGGGCCACAACCCTGAGCAGGTGACGGATCACCGCCGCGAACGCACCGAACCGGCAACCGGGCACCCGCTCTCGTCGGCCGTGACGACGGCGACCGGCTACGGCGGTACCCGCGGCACCGTCACCCCGTACGGGTCGACGGCACAGGGGAACATCCCCGCGAAGACGGCCCCCGGCGCGTACAGCGTCGCCCTCCGGGGGCGCGGTCCCGACGTGCTCCGGCCCCTCCTGCACGTGCCGCCCGATGTCCACCGCCGGACGCTGGGAGGGACAGCGGCCCGGGGTCCCGCTCCCGGAGTGGCCGCGACCTGTGACGTGGGGTCAGTCCTCAACCTGGCTCCTGCCCCGGGCGGCCCCCCGGTCCCGCGCCGAGGCCACGTGTCCGGCAGCTGCCACCACGGCCTCGACGAGCGGTTCCGTGCGGTTCTCCCTCAGCCAGGCGAGGCCCGCCGTGGACGGGGGCAGGTCCGTGACCTCGACGTAGCGGATGCCGGGGCGCGGGAAGAGGTCGCGCGCGGCGGCCGGCAGGAAACACATGCCCTTGCCCTGGGCGACGAGGTGGAGCAGGCCCTCCAGGTCCGAGGCGACGGGTCCGTACCGGACCGGGGTGCCGTCGGGTCGCGGGTCGGCGGCCCAGAAGTCCCACCAGAGCCGTGGCACCTGCGGCGGGACGTCGATCACCGGGTGTCGGGCCAGCTCGGCGAGGGTGATCCGGTCGCGGTCCGCGAGCGGGTCGCTCGCCGAGAGGCAGGCCAACCGCGGCTCTGTGGCCAGGTGTTGCACCTCGACGCCGGGCGGGACCGGTGGACGGAGGAAGGCGACATCGACGTCATGGCGGAACAAGGCGTCGAAGTGGTCGGCGAAGTGGAGGCTGACCACGTCGACCTGGACCAACGGGTGCCGTTCGTTGAGCAGACGCAGCACGGCGTGCGTATAGGGCATCGCCGCTTCCGCGCCGATGGTGCCGACGACGAGCCGTCCGGAGAGCCTGCGCGCCTGCGTCGAGGCGCTGCGGCTCAGCCGCTCCATGGCCGCCACCACGCCGCGCGCGTCCGCCAACAGCACCCGGCCCTGCGGGGTGAGGGTCACGGCCCGGCTCGAACGGTCGAACAGCCGCACCCCGAGGCGCTTTTCCAGGTCTCTGATCTGCTGGCTCAGCGCCGACTGCGTGATGAACAGCCGGGCGGCGGCGCGCGAGAAGTGGAGTTCCTCCGCGAGGGCGACGAACAGCCGGAGTTGATGGGCGCTCGGCGTCCGCGGGTCGGGGCCCGTCGGTGCGGCGCCTCCAGCGGCCGTTTCGCCAGTAACCATGATGAATCCCTTATCGATCGTCTTGCATGTCGCATGGCCACAGGCGATGACATGGACGGAGACCGAGTGGAAGGCTCGGCTCTCAAGCGACGCCCCGTGCCGACTCCTTGGTTCCGCAGGGCCGTCCGACCAGTGCATTCTCGACAACGGGGGCCGAAACATGTCTGTGAGACGAGCGGTGGCGATGCTCGCCGCCCTCCTGGCCGTGCTGTTCGGCGCCGGCGCCGTTCAGGCGTCGTCGCCGCAGGCCGGCACGACCACCCGCGCGGTGAGCAGCGCGCCGCCCACGGCTGAGGCCGCGCCCCTCGCGGCCCAGGCGTCGTGCACCGCCCGCAACGTCAGCCACTACGACGCGTACACGGGGCGGACCTGGACGCGTGACTGGGTGTGCGGCAATCGTGCCGGAGCCCCGCTGCGCGGCTGCGGCAGCTTCATCCCCGCGTGCCCGGTGATCGGCTGGATCGACACCTCGCCGAGCTGGTTCGTGTGCTGGGCCAGCGGCCCCCCGCACAGCGGCGGCAACAACATCTGGTACTACACCATGGGTGACCGCATCGCTCCCGGTCGGGAAGGCAATCACGGGTGGGGCTTCATCCCCGCCGTCGACGTGTGGACGTCGGTCGATCCCTGGCCTGGCATGACGGAGTGCAACATCCCGTAGGCGTCCGGAAGTCGTCCGCCCGGGCCGCTCCCGTGGAGCCCCTCGCGTCCCGCCAGGGGCTCCGCGCCGCGGTCGCGCCGCCCTCGTCCGGCCGGCCCGTTCCGAGACCAGTGCGCCCTCACACCAAGCGAGGACCCCTCACGACATGTTCCGCATCGCCCGACACTCCCACACCACCGCTCGCCGTACGCCTCGGCGCCTGCTCGCCGCGACCGCGGCCTTCCTCTCCCTCTCCTTCACCGGCGCGGCACTCCCGCACTCCGCCTCGGCCGCGACGGAACCGTCGGGTGCCACCGTGTCGGCCACGCCCGCGAGCCCCCAGGTTCCCGCCGGGGTCACGGCGGGCGTGGCCGTGTTCGACCGGCAGACCGGGACGTTCACCGAACAGCTCGCCCCGGCCGCCACGTTCCGGTCCGCGTCGGTCGTCAAGCTCCTGCTCGCCCTCGACTTCCTGTGGAACCGCAGCCCCGACACCCTCCCGGCCGCCGACCGCACGCGGCTGGACGTCATGCTCCGCAGCAGTCAGGACGCCGCCGCCAACCACTACTGGTCGGCCTACGGCGGGCCGGCGATCGTCGCGCGCATGGTCACGCGGCTCGGGCTCTCCGACACCGCTCCCCCGCCGGCGGGTTACGAGGGGTACTGGGGCTACACGGCCATGTCGGCCCGCGACATCGTCAAGACCTACCGGCACATCCTGGAGTCCGCTCCCGCGCCGGTTCGTGACTTCGTCATGGAGCGTCTGCGCCAGTCGACCCGGTGCGCCTCGGACGCCTTCGACCAGCACTTCGGCATCGCCGCCTCGTTCGACCGCCCGTGGGCCGTGAAGCAGGGCTGGTCGGGGAGTTACGCGAAGGGGAACTGCGGCTCCGGAAGCACCACCGCGGCCCGTGGGAGCGACACCTCGGCTCCCGCGTCCGTCGGCGCGGGTGACGCGAGCGTCGACCTGAGCCGACCGGCGCTGCACACGACCGGCACCGTCGGGACCGGTGACCGTTCGATCGTGGCCGTCCTCACGCTGCACCCGGACGGCACGTCGTACGGGAAGGCGTACACCGACCTCGGCCGGCTGACCCGTTCCCTGAACGTTCCCGGCGGAACGGCGCCGAAGGGGAAGTGGTACGGGACGTGGGGTCAGGACGTCGCCGTCCGGAGGGAACCGGTCGTCGGGGACAACCTGCTGACCCGGCTCCCGGCCGGCGTGGAGGTGCTGGTGGGCTGTCAGAAGAAGGGGCAGCTCGTCTCCGTCCCGCCGTACACCAACGACTGGTGGGCGTATCTGCCGCAGTACGGGGGCTACGTCACCAACATCTACATCAGCCATCCGGACAACCAGTTGCCGGACGTACCGCTGTGCACGAGTACGAAGTGAACCCGGGGATTCCCGGAGAAGGAGTGACGATGTCGCGTACCTGGCGTTCCACCCTCGGTGTGGTCGGTGCCCTCCTGTGGGTGCTGGTGTCCGCCTTCGCGGCGGGCCCGGCCCAGGCTGCGGCCTCGGACGGGCCTCGCGAGGGCGGCGGCCACACCATGGTCATGCCGCCGGCGCCCCGCGGCGAGGGGCCGTCCTCGCGTGCCGTGGCGGCCGTGTCGCCGACGGTCTCGCCCTGGGCGGACTACGTGCACACGTCGTCGGGCAGTCCCGTCACGTGCGCGTCGGGGAATCTCTGCACCGGGGTCTGGGACCCGGTGGTGGGCAAGTACAAGGTCTTCTTCCTCTACCGGTGCCAGCAGTACTCCCTGTCCCACTGGAACGGCGTGGGCCAGGTGGTCAACAACCAGGTCGGCGCCGCCGCGTTCTTCTACGGCCAGAACGGCCAGGTGCTGGACGTCGTCCTGCCGGAGCCCACGCCCTTCACGTACGACTGGACGCCCGTGTGGTCCATCCGGAACTGCTGAGCGGCGCGCGTCGACGCAGCCCGGGACCCGGGCGGCTCCGCCCGGTGGTCGTGGTCGCCTTCGGCGGCCTCGGCCACCGGGCGGCCTGCGTGACCACCCGGGACGGACCGGCTCAGGCCGGCGGCGGGGCGGTCCGGCTCCGGCGCGCGCACGGCGGGCACCGCGCGGGTGATGCCGTGACCGAGCAGCCAGGAAGGCACCGTGACGCCCGCGCCGTGGCCGCGGCTTCCAGCCGAGCCGGGCGCACCAGGTCCCCTGCCCGCCATGAGGAAGGGTGCGAACGGCATCCGGAACACCACCGGGACGGACAGCAGGGCCCACCAGTCGCCCGAATGACCGAACACCGTCCGGCATCCCCGAGACTCCAGCCGTCCCTCAGGACTCCTGCCCCGCGAGACGCCGGTCGTGCGGACGCGGGGGAGCCCATGGACCCGGACGACCGTACGCACTGACCGGGTCGCAGCCGTCTTCGTCTCCGGCCCGGCCGTCCCGAAGCCGAACGCTTGCGCATGCATCGAACGAGACTGCGAATGCGTGTCGTGATCCGGGGCATAAGGGCGCCACGATCGCGACGGAGGAGACGAGTGTGAGCGGTACGGATAGTCGGAGAACCACGCGTGACGAGACGCACGAGGAACGTGCGGATCGCCGGTGGACGGAGCTCATGCAGGAGATACGGGTCGCGCAGACCGGAGTGCAGATCATGCTGGGCTTCCTGCTCACCGTGGTCTTCACCCCGACCTTCCAGAACCTGGGACAGACCGACAGGACGATCTACCTGATCACGGTCGTGCTCGGTTCCCTGGCCACGGGGGCCCTCATCGCACCGGTGGCGTTTCACCGCATCGTGTCAGGACGAAACCTCAAGCCCCAGGGCGTCGCCTGGGCCTCGCGGCTGACCTTCGCCGGCCTCGTGCTGCTCCTTGCCACGCTGACGTCCTCGCTCTTCCTGATCCTGCGCGTGGCGACGCACGACCACTACGTACCGTGGCTGGTGGCCGGAGTCGTGGCCTGGTACCTGTGCTGCTGGTTCGTCCTGCCCTTCTGGGCGCGCTCCCGCTACGCCGGCCGCGACGGGGTCTGACGGCGACGCCGGCCCGGCCCAGGGTCAAGGGCGTAGCTCACTGCACCGACAGGGGCGTCGCACAGCAAGGATCTCAGGAAGATCGATCGGATCCGGGAGGGGGCTGCCGCCGGGCGTCCCGCACATGGTCGCGCGGCCGTCGCACCGCCCGGCCGGCCTCCGTCCCGAACGACAGGAAGCATCGAGCACCGCCACCCCGCGATGCGGGTTCGGATGGGTCGCCACGATGTCAGCTGCCATGTCCAGGACCAGGAGCGCCGCCGCCACATGGGTCGGGTTGTCCTCCACCTTGACGGCCGAGAGTTCGTGGGCGTCCCTCACCACTCACGCGTATACCGCATCACGACAGATCGACGACCAAGGCACTGTTGAGCCTGACACGCGTCACAGATCGTCCGGAGTGCCGTCCACGGCCGGGCCGCAGCCCTCGGGAAGGCTGGCCGCGATCAACGCGTACGCCTCCTCCACGGTCCCTGCCACGCCGACGAGCGTGCGGTCGGACTCGCGCCGGACGCGGTAGCCGCCGGCGACCTGGGGGAAGGCGGTCGGCACGTCGTGTGTCCACGGGTACCGGGTGCACCGGCTCAGGTAGAGGACGCCGTGGCCGACCATGGGGAACAGCGTCCGCAGGGCCGGATGGCCGTAGGCGGTGCGGGGAACGATCGGATCGATGCGTTCCGGGCCGTAGGCCAGGACCGTCGCCCACTCCGCGGCCACGATGCCCCGTGCGTTCCGGATCTTGTCGTCGTCGGTCATCAGTCGGCGTTCCTCAGATAGTCGGGGAGTTCGTTCCTCAGGTTGTCCGGAAGTCTGGACAGGTCCGGCATGATCTCGGGAATGTCGGGCCTGGGTACCTTGATCTCCCTGTACCCCCCGTTCTCTTGGTCCTCCTCGTCACGGGTGTACCAGTGGATGTCGTCCCAGGACCGGCCGGAACGCCGCTCCTCAGGGTCCTGCCACGCGGTGTCCCCGTCGTAGTTGCGCACCGCGTAGGCCACTTCGCTCATCTCCCACGCGGTTCCGTCACCGCGCCGAGGATAGTGGCTCTCGTGTCGGCTGTTGAACTGGGCTCCGTGCTGCGCCGCTGTCTGGAAGGCGTCCACGATGTCTTCGGGAGTGCTCCAGTTACCCACCTCACCGCGGCTGTTCGGCATTCCGTCCAGGGTGATGGACAGGGTGGTGTTGCGGTCCCCGACGGCGGCCATCACGTTCGTCATCCAGACCGGACCTCCGGCCTCCTCACCGGCGTAGTCGGGCCCGTTGTACGTGTGTGCACCCGGGTAGCCCGGCTCCGACGGGTTGTTGCGAAGGAACTTCGCGAGCGACTCCGACGGGTGGTGCGGCGGCACGTCCACGCCGAGGACCACGCTGTGCCGGGGCCTGTCCGCGCCCCGGTGGGGGCAGCCGGCCAGGCCCAGGGGGTCGGTCCAGGTCGTCGGGTTGTCGACGTACGCGACTGCGTTCGGGGCCGGGACCAGGCCGAGCGGGTCCGGGGAGACGTAACGGCCGCAGTCGGGGTCGTAGTGGCGGTGGCGGTTGTAGTGGAGGCCGGACTCCGGGTCGAAGTACTGGCCGGGGAAGCGGAGCGGCGTGTACGCCGTCGCGCCGCGCTTCCAGGTGGTGGTGCCCCAGAGCGTCGCGCGGGTGCGCCATGCGACCTCGCCCTGTTCGTCGACGAGCTCGCGCGGGGTGCCGATCAGGTCGGTGACGACGGCGAAGAAGCGGCGGTCCACTTCGGACTGATTCAGGAGCCGCCGTTCGACCTGCGTGACCGGGGTCGCTCCGTCGTGGTCCCAGGTGAGGGCGACGGACTCGGCGGAGTCGGGTGACACGCTCGTCTGTTCGCACAGGAGGTCGCCGTCCCAGGTGAAGCGCGTCTCCTCGGCCACCGATGTGCCGTCTGCCGACAGGCGTTGCTTCGCGACCCGGCGCCCCATCGCGTCGTAGAGGTAGCGCCAGCAGGTGCGGTCCGGGGTGGTGACCGACACGAGGCGGTCCTCGGCGTCCCAGCCGTAGCGCCAGGTCTCGGGCTTCCTGGAGAGGCGGGTCTTCTGGCGCAGGACGACCCGGCCCTGCGCGTCGTACTCGTAGCGGACGCGGCCCGCTCGGGTGAGGCGGGTGCCGGTGTACGCGCGTGAGCCGGTGCCGGCGTCGCTGCCCGGCCAGTCCGCCTCTGTCTGGTTGCCGGCCTCGTCGTAGGCGTACCGCTCGCTCCAGTCCTCCGCGGTCACGGCGGTGACCCGGCCCGCCCGGGTCAGCTCCAGCTGTCGACGGCCCGCAAGCCGATCGTCGACGGCCGTGAGGTGGCCGTCGGGGCGGTAGGTGTACGCGCGCTGCTGTACGGGCCGGTCTCCCGCGCCGCGCACCCTCTGGTCGGTCAGGCGGCCCAGCGCGTCGTAGGCGTGCTCGATGGCCAGGGTGTCGCCGATCCGGCGGGTGATCTCGCGGCCCGCCTCGTCGAACTCGAAGACCACCCGGTGCCCCGAGGCGTTCAGTTCGGCGCGCAGGTCCGCCGGGAAGGACCAGGTGCTGACGGCCCCCGAGGGAGTCGTGCGGCGAATTCTGCGACCGGACGCGTCGTAGACATGGGTCAGTTGGCGGCCGTCACACGCCTCCCGCAGAATGCGGCCGGACGGGTCCCGTACGAACGACAGCTCGGCATCGGGACCGATCGCGCTCGCCAGGTGGCCGTGGATGTCGTAGCCGAAGCGGGTGACGGCGCCCTCGGCGTCCTTGGCGACCACACGGCCCGCCACGTCGCGCTCGTAGCGGACCGTCTGTCCGGCACCGTTCGTCCGGGCGGCGAGGCGGCCCAGCGCGTCATGGGCGTAGGCAAGCGTGCGGCCGTCGAAGTCCGTCTCCGCCACGAGACGTCCGGCCCGGTCGTACGTGTAGGTCCACGTGAGCCCCTGCGGGCTGGTGACGCCCGCGAGGCGCAGCTCCGTGTCGTGCGCGAACTCGTGCCGCGCGCCGTCCGGTGTGGTCCGGGCTGCGACCAGGTCGAAGTGGGTGTACTCGAACCGTGTCTCGCCGCCGAGCGCGTCGGTGTGGACCAGGCAGTTGCCCTCGCCGTCGTAGATCCAGGACTGCTGGGAGCCGTCCGGGGCCGTGTGGCGGGCGAGCTTGCCCTCGACGGTCCATTCGAGTGCGGTGGTGCGTCCGCGCGGGTCGGTGATGCGGACCGCGCGGCCGAACGCGTCGCGGGTGTAGCGGGTGACCGCTCCGAGCGGGCCACGGGCGACCAGCGGGAGACCGGCCGGATCGCAGCGCAGCCGGTCCAGCTCCCCGAGGGAGTCGGCGATCCCGGTGAGGTGGCCCGAGGCGTCATGGGTGAGCCGGGTCGTGGAGCCGTCCGGGCGGGTGAAGAGCGTAGGGTTGCCGTGCTCGTCGTACTCCTGCCGGGACGTGGCGCCGTCGGGGCCGGTGACGGAGACGAGCTGGTGCCGCTCGTTGTAGGTGACATCGGCCGTGGAGCCGTCCGGGTGGGCGACCCGGGTCAGATTCCCGTGCTCGTCGTAGGTGTAGTCCGTGGTCAGGCCGAGCACGTCGGTCCGGGACAGCAACCGGTCATCGCTGTCCCACGTCTGGTGGCTGGTGTGTCCGAGCGGGTCCGTCACGGCGGTCACCAGGAGGCGACCGTTGAGATGGTAGGTCTTCGTGGCGCCGAACGAGTCCGTGTAGCGGGTGATCCGGTCGCCCGTCTCGGCGTGGACGTCGTAGGCGAACGTGGACGACAGGAAGCCGTCGGGGCCGACCGTCCGGACGACCCGGCCCGCGCCGTCGTAGACGTAGCGGAAGGTCGAGTCGTTGCGGTCGGTCCAGGAGGTGATCCGGGCGTCCGGGTCGTAGGTGAGGCGGAACGGCAGCCCGGAGGAGTCGGTGAGGGCGTCGAGGTTGCCCTGCGGGTCGTAGCCGTAGCGCAGGACGGTGACCGGGCCGTCGGGCGTGCGCAGCGCCAGTTCCCGTACACGGGCGTCCTCGACGGCGAGCGTGACCAGATAGCCGCCGTCGTGGGCAACGGCCGTCGGGGCGCCGTCGGACATCCGGGTGACGGCGATCCGGTTGAGGTGGCGGTCGGAGATCCCGGTGAGCCAGTACGCGGACGACGCCCTGTACGGGCCTCCGGTGAAGGAGCGCGTCAGGCCGGAGTGCGGGTCCGTGATCCGGTACGTCGTCTCGGCGTTCTCGTGCCCGCCGTGGACGAGGGGCAGCCGCGCACCCTCCAGGGGCAGGACGCCTTCGGTGTCGTCCGGCAGCGGCAGTCGGGGGTAGACCAGGAGGGAACCGTCCTCCCGGGCCCAGACGGCGCCACCGCCCAGCGGGTCGAACTCGATCCGCTCGTCCAGGGTCGAGGCCCAACTGCGCCCGAACCAGTGGCCGTAGCGGTACTCCGAAAGGTGTGTCCGGCGCAGGACGAGCGGCAGGGTGCCAGGCAGGGACAGGTCGGTCTGCGGGAGCGTCATCTCGCCGGTGGCGACGTCGACCGGGTCGTTCTCGCAGGTCTTCTTCTCCAACGAGATGCTGTTGCGGCGGGGATCGTCCTTCGCGTCCTTGAGGGCGTTCGCCTTGGTGCGGGAGGAGTCCCGCCCGGCGGGTCGGGAGCCGGCACCGGCGGAGCCGCCGTCCGGCCCGGCGTCCGGGTCCTTGCGTTGCCGGGCGAACCGGTCCCTGATGTCCTGGTCGGTCTTCTTCTGATTCTCGGATATCGCCTTGACCGCCTTCGGCAGTGTCGTGCCCAGGTGGTCGCCCATCTCCTTGGTGGCCTTTCCGAGGGCCTCCATCGCCTTGTCGACCACAGGGTCCAGAGCACCGGCGATGTCGTCCCTGCCACGGGTCCTGCTGTGCTGAGACCTGGCCTTCGTCAGCTTGCCCGCGGTCTTGCCGTGGACGCCGGCACTGACCAGGTTCAGCTTGGTGCCGGCGCGGTCGTGTTCGGCGTGGTCGATGCTCACACCCTTTCCCGCCCCGCGCGCAGAGCCGACGGGGGTGCCGGCGGAAGCGAGGTGCAGGGCGTCCTTGGCCCCCGCCACGCCCTCGTCGAAGCCGTCCTTGCCGGCCTGGCCCACCTGGTTCACGTCCACGCCGTCCTGGAGACCGAGGGCGTCCGCCCCGAGCTGGACCACCAGATCGGCGGCCATGCTCTCCAGAGCGGCGACGGCCGGTTCCGTCATCGCGGAGACGATGTACGCGACGACCTCCTCCAGGCACTCCTTGATGCCCTTGCGGATGGCCTGCTGGGCGACCCCGATCGCCACGCCGCCGATGAGCATGGACAACCCGCCGGTGACCGGGATCAGGGCGATCGAGACGCCTGCCTTGCCGGCCAGCACGCCCAGGTGACCGAGTGCCACGTACTTCATGGCTTCGATCGCCATCGCGGCGTTGTCCAGGGCACCCGCGATGGTGCGGGCGGCTCCGGCGATGTCCTTGATGTGCTTGTCCTTGACCTTGCCCCAGTGGCCGCTGACCGCGTCGATGGCCTCGCCGTGGCCGGACGACAGCAAACGTTGCACATGCTGGTTCGCAAGGTGACCGTCGTCTTCGATGTCCTCGGCGAACTCCCTCAGCGAGTCCGCCATGTCCCGATAGGCGTCCTCGTCGACGTTCGGCCAGTTGACACCGATGACGTCAAGTAGGGTGTCGGCCCAATCGGGCACGGTTACAGCCACAGTTCGAAGTCCCCCCGCATGAGACACCATTCGCTGAATGCATCTGCGAAGACACTCTCATGGTGACAGTTCGTCGATCAACTGAAGCCCCTCTTCACGGCCGCGGCGGTGAGGTAGGCCGAACGCGGCTGAACAGCAACGGTGTTCGCTCTGCCGTCGGTGAACACCACGCCGGGCGGGCGGAACAGTGATTACCGTCGGTTCGCATGACGACGATCACCACCCGTACGGTCGCCTACCCGGCCGACAACCTGACGATGATCGGACACCTCGCGCTCCCGGCCGGTGCCGAGCGCCGGCCCGCAGTCCTGATCGGACCCGAGGGGACAGGGCTCAGCGATGTCGAGCGCCGCCGGGCCGAGGCTCTGGCCGAGCTGGGGTACGTGGCGCTGGCCTTCGACCTCCACGGCGGACGGTACTTGGACGACCCGGAGGACATGCTGGCCCGTTGCATGCCGCTGCTGGCCGACCCCGACCGGCTGCGAGCAATCGGTCACGCGGCGCTCGACGTGTTACGTGCCGAACCACGGGCCGACCCCGACCGGACCGCCGCCGTCGGGTACGGCACCGGGGGCGCCGTCGCACTGGAGCTCGGTCGCGATGGCGTCGACCTGCGCGCGATCGGGACGGTCAACGCACTGACCACGGGCCGACCGGGCGAGGCGGCACGCATTCGCTGCCCGGTATGGGCCGGGGTCGGGTCGGAAGACCCGATCATGCCGCCCGCGCAACGGGCAGCGTTCACCGAAGAGATGCAGGCCGCGGGCGTCGACTGGCGCCTCGTGACCTACGGAGGAGCCCTTCACGCCTTCCACCACCCCTCGGTGGACCACAAGGTGCGTCCCGGCGTCGGCTATCACCCACGGCACGCAGAGCGAGCCTGGCGTGACATCGTCGCCCTGCTCGCCGAGTGCCTGCCCGTCACGGATTGACCCGGTCGGCTCCTGGTCCTCCTCGATCCTGTCCGCCGTCGGCGACCGACGCCGTGCGCGGGGGCCCGGCCGGACGGCCGGGCCCCCGCGCACGGCGTCAGCCCACGGCCATCACCTCGGGCGTGCCCGTGCCGAGGGCGGAGGTGTCGAAGGCGTCGGCGAGCCGCAGCGCCTCCTCGATCAGCGTCTCGACGATCTTCGACTCCGGTACGGTCCGGACGACTTCGCCCTTGACGAAGATCTGGCCCTTGCCGTTGCCGGAGGCGACGCCGAGGTCGGCCTCGCGGGCCTCTCCGGGGCCGTTGACGACGCAGCCCATCACGGCGACGCGCAGCGGGACCTCCATGCCCTCCAGGCCGGCGCTCACCTCGGCGGCGAGCTTGTAGACGTCGACCTGGGCGCGGCCGCAGGACGGGCAGGAGACGATGTCCAGCTTCCGCGGGCGCAGGTTGAGCGACTGAAGGATCTGGTCGGCGACCTTGACCTCCTCGACCGGGGGCGCGGAGAGCGAGACCCGGACCGTGTCGCCGATGCCCTGGCGCAGCAGCGCGCCGAAGGCGACGGCGGACTTGACGGTGCCCTGGAAGGCCGGACCGGCCTCGGTGACGCCGAGGTGCAGGGGGTAGTCGCAGGCGTCGGCGAGGAGTTCGTAGGCGCGGACCATGACCACGGGGTCGTTGTGCTTCACGGAGATCTTGAGGTCGTGGAAGTCGTGCTCGGCGAAGAGGCTCGCCTCCCACAGCGCCGACTCCACCAGGGCCTCGGGGGTGGCCTTGCCGTACTTCTTCAGCAGCCGGGCGTCCAGGGAGCCGGCGTTGACGCCGATGCGGATGGGGGTGCCGTGGTCCTTGGCGGCGCGGGCGATGTCCTTGACCCGGTCGTCGAACTTCTTGATGTTGCCGGGGTTGACGCGGACCGCGGCGCAGCCCGCCTCGATGGCGGCGAAGACGTAGCGCGGCTGGAAGTGGATGTCGGCGATCACCGGGATCGGCGACTTGGCGGCGATCGCGGGCAACGCGTCCGCGTCGTCCTGGGAGGGGCAGGCCACCCGCACGATGTCGCAGCCCGCGGCGGTGAGTTCGGCGATCTGCTGGAGGGTGGCGTTGACGTCCGAGGTGAGCGTGGTCGTCATGGACTGCACCGAGATCGGGGACCGGCTGCCGACGCCGACCTTGCCGACCTGGAGCTGGCGGGTGGGGCGGCGGGCGCCGAGTACCGGGGCGGGCATCGACGGGATGCCGAGCGCGACCGTCATGGGGTGTCTCCTGCTCTGGTGAGGGTGAGGGCCGGGCGGTTCACTGGTCGGCGCCGACGGGCTGCGGTGCCAGGTCGTCGATCGAGACGGAGCCGTCGCGGCCGGCGAGGGCCTCGACGACGGCGCGGGCGATGTGGCGGCCGGTCAGGCCGTGGGCGGCGAGGATGTCGTCGCGGCGGCCGTGGTCCAGGAAGCGCTGGGGCAGTCCGAAGGTACGGACGGGGGTGCGGGCGCCCGCGTCGGCGAGGGCCTGGGCGATCGCCGCTCCGGCGCCGCCGCTGCGGCCGCCGTCCTCGACCGTGGCGACCAGCGAGTGGCCGAGGCCGAGCTCCACGAGGGCGGCGGGGACGGGGGCGATCCAGCGCGGGTCGACGACGGTGACGCCGAAGCCGTGCTCCGCGAGGCGGTCGGCGGCCTCCAGACAGACCCCGGCCATGGCGCCGACGGAGACGAGCAGGACGTCCCGGGCGTCCGAGTCCGCGCGGCGCAGGACGTCCATGCCGTCGAGGGTGGCGACGGCGGGAATGTCGGGGCCCGCGGAGCCCTTGGGGAAGCGGAGCGCGGTGGGGCCGTCCTGGATCGCGAGGGCCTCGCGCAGGGCGCGGCGCAGGGTGGCGGCGTCGCGCGGGGCGGCCACGCGCAGGCCGGGGACCATCTGGAACAGCGACAGGTCCCACATGCCGTTGTGGGAGGCGCCGTCGTCGCCGGTGACGCCGGCCCGGTCGAGGACGAAGGTGACCGGGGCGCGGTGCAGGGCGACGTCGAGCAGCATCTGGTCGAAGGCCCGGTTGAGGAAGGTCGCGTACACCGCCACGACGGGGTGCAGTCCGCCGAGGGCGAGGCCGGCGGCGGAGGTGACGGCGTGCTGCTCGGCGATGCCGACGTCGAAGGTGCGGTCGGGGAAGCGCTCGGCGAAGGCGGTGAGTCCGGTGGGGGCGAGCATGGCCGCGGTGAGGGCGACCACGTCGGGGCACCGGGCGCCGAGTGCGGCGAGCTCCTCGCCGAACACGTCGGTCCAGGCGGGTTCCGGGGCGGGTCGCGGCGCGGTGCGGGCGGCGGGGCGGGGGCGTACGGCGTGGAAGCGGTCGGCCTCGTCCTGTTCGGCGGGGGCGTGGCCGCGGCCCTTCTCGGTCAGGCAGTGGACGACGACGGGTCGGCCGAGTCCTGCGGCGTGGCGCAGGGCCTCTTCGAGGGCCGCGATGTCGTGTCCGTCGACGGGTCCGACGTACGCGAGGCCGAGGTTCTCGAAGACGGAGTGCGGGGGGCGCTCCTCGGTGCGCAGGTGCGCCAGGTGGGCGGGGATGCCGCCGACTGTGGGGGCGTAGGAGCGGGTGTTGTCGTTGAGGACGACGACGACCGGGCGGTCGGCGCCGTCGGCGAGGTTGTTCAGGGCCTCCCAGGCCATGCCGCCGGTGAGGGCGCCGTCGCCGATGACGGCGACGACGGCGCGGTCGGTGGCGCCGGTGAGCCGGTGGGCCTTGGCGAGGCCGTCGGCGTAGGACAGGACGGTGGAGGCGTGGGAGTTCTCGATGAGGTCGTGCGCGGACTCGGTGCGCGAGGGGTAGCCGGAGAGTCCGCCCGGCTGGCGCAGGGTGCCGAAGGCGGCCGCCCGGCCGGTGATGATCTTGTGGGGGTAGGTCTGGTGCCCGGTGTCCCACAGGATCTGGTCGCGCGGGGACTCGAAGACCCGGTGCAGGGCGAGGGTGAGCTCGACGACGCCGAGGCTGGGGCCGAGGTGGCCGCCGGTGCGGGTGACCTCCTCGACGAGGAGGCGCCGGATGTCCGCGGCGAGCTCCTCGGTCTGCGGGAGGGTGAGCGCGCGCAGGTCGTCGGGTCCGTGGACCGATGCGATCGACGTCATGGCAGATCCTGTTCTGGTCACAGGGCCTCATCGGCCAGGGGGGTCCGGGGTACTCGGCCGGTGACGGGGTCGGCCAGCCGGGCGGGCATGGAGAAGACGACGTCCTCGGCGATGCCGTCGTCCAGTTCGACGTCGTGCCAGCCGAGTGCGGCGAGCCGGTCGAGGAGTCCGCGGACGAGGATCTCCGGGGCGCTGGCGCCGGAGCTGACGCCGATGCTCGACGCCCCGGCGAGCCAGGTCGCGTCGAGGTGGCCGGCGTCCGGGACGAGGTACGCGGCGCTGCCGTGCTCCCGGGCGACCTCGACCATGCGGATCGAGTTGCTGGAGTTGCGGGAGCCGACGACCAGGACGAGGTCGTTGCGGCGGGCGAGGGCCTTGACGGCGTTCTGGCGGTTCTGGCTGGCGTAGCAGATGTCGCCGTCGGCGGGGCCGGCGAGGTCGGTGAAGCGGGCGCGCAGCGCGTCGACGACCCGCCGGGTCTCGTCGAAGGACAGGGTGGTCTGGGTCAGGTAGGCGACCGGCGCGTCGTCCGGCAGGTCGAGGGCGGCGACGTCGTCCTCGTTCTCGACCACGATGGTGCGCTCGGGGGCCTCGCCGCGGACGCCCTCGACCTCCTCGTGGTCGGCGTGGCCGACCAGCAGGATGGTCCGGCCGTCGCGGGCGTAACGGACGGCCGCCTGGTGGACCTTGGAGACCAGCGGGCAGGTGGCGTCGATGACTTCGAGCCGGCGCTCCGCGGCGCCGCCGCGCACGGCGGGCGAGACGCCGTGGGCGGAGAAGACGCACACGGCGCCCTCGGGCACCTCCTCCTCGCTGTCGACGAAGCGGGCACCGCGCTTCTCCAGCTCGGCCACGACGTGGTGGTTGTGCACGATCTCCTTGCGCACGTACACCGGGGCGCCGTGGAGGTCGAGGGCGCGTTCCACGATGCCGATGGCACGGCGCACCCCGGCGCAGAAACCGCGCGGCTGGGCGAGGACGACGCGCGGGGGCCGGTCGTCGGCCGGGGCGTCCGGGCCGGCCGGCTGGATGGTGGCGCTCATGAAGCGTTCCGTTCGTAGGAGTCGTGGGTGGGGGTTGCGGGCCGTGGGACGGTGGCCGCGGGCGGGCGCCCCTGCGAGGCGCGCCACAGTGCGGCGTAGGTCCCGTCCAGGGCGAGGAGTTCGTCGTGGGAGCCGTCCTCCCGGATCCGGCCCTCGTCGACGACGACGATGCGGTCGGCTCGGGAGGCGACGCTGAGGCGGTGGGCGACGATCAGGGCGGTACGGCCGCTGACGAGGCGTTCGGTCGCCCGGTTGACCAGCGCCTCGGTGGCGAGGTCGAGGGCGGCGGTGGCCTCGTCGAGCAGGAGGACGTCGGGGCGGACGAGTTCGGCGCGGGCCAGCGAGATCAGTTGCCGTTGACCGGCGGAGAGGTTGCGTCCGCCTTCGGTCACGCGGTGGTCGTAGCCGCCGTCGAGGTCGCTGAGGGTGTCGTGGGCGCCGACCCGGCGGGCCGCGTCGACCGTCTCTGCGTCGGTGGCGTCGGGCCGGCCGTAGGCGATGGCCTCCCGGACGGTTCCGGCGAAGAGGTACGGCTCCTGGGGGACGACGCCGAGCCGCTTCCGGTAGGCGGTGAGGTCAAGGTCGCGCAGGTCGGTCCCGTCGACGCGGACGGTTCCGCGGGTCGGGTCGTGGAACCGGGCGGCGAGCTTGACGAGGGTCGACTTGCCGGCGCCGGTCGTGCCGACGAAGGCGACGGTCTGGCCCTGCGGGATGCGCAGCCGGATCCCGGTCAGCGCCGGGCGGCCGTCGCGGTAGTGGAAGTCGACGTCGTCGAAGACGAGTTCGCCGCGCAGGGAGGGGACGGGGAGCGCGTCGGCGGCGACCGGGGTGGTGCTGCGCAGCCGGAGCAGATCCCGGATCCGCAGCAGGGACACCCGCGCCTGCTGGTATCCGTCGAACAGCTGGGAGAGCTGCTGCACCGGGACGAAGAACAGGTCCAGGTAGAGGAGGTACGCGACGAGGGCGCCGACCGTCATGGTGCCCGCGGCCACCCGGTGGGCGCCGACGGCGAGCACCACGGCGGTGACGGAGGCGGCGAGGAACTGGATGAACGGGAAGTAGCGGGCGGACAGGAGCTGGCCGCGGACCCGGGCGCGCCGGTAGGCGTCGCTGTGCCGGGCGAAGGCGGTGACGACGGACTCCTCGCGGCGGAACGCCTGGACGGTGCGCATGCCGGCCGCGCCTTCCTGGAGTGCGCCGTTGACGACGGCGAGCCGTTCCCGGGCGTCGGTGTAGCTGCGGGCGGAGGCCCGGCGGAAGACGACGGTGGCGAGGGCGATCGGCGGCAGGACGGCGAGGACGACGAGGAGCATCCCGGCGTCGGCGGCGCCGAGCGCGACGAGCACGCCGAGCAGGGTGAGGGCGCTGACGAGCACGCTGAGGAGGCCGGTCTGGAGGAAGGAGGAGAGCGAGTCGACGTCGGTGGTCATCCGGGTGAGGGTGCGGCCGGACGCCTCGTTCTCGAAGTGGTCGAGCCCCAGGCGGTGCAGGTGCGCGAAGACCCGGATCCGCAGCCCGTACAGCAGCCGCTCCCCTGTGCGTCCGGTGACCCGGACCGCGGCCCACTGGACGGCGTACTGGGCGAGGACGAGGGCCAGTGCGGCGAGGGAGGCCGTGGCGACGGCGGTGAGGGCGAGGTGGTGGGCTCCGCCCTCGATGCCGTGCCGCAGGACGAAGGGCAGGGTGAGCCCGGCGAGCGCGTCGGCGACGACCAGGCCGAGGCCGAGGGCGAGCGGCAGGCGGTAGCCGCGCAGCAGGTGGCGCAGCCCGAACTCGCTCGTGCCGTCGGCCCGGGGGTCTCGGGCGGCCTCCGCCTCGTCGACATGAGGGAGATCGAGGGCCGGCGGCAGTGCCGCGACGCGGGCCTGCATGCGCGTGGCCGCGGAGTGCGGGGCGGCGGCGGTCTTCGGGGTGGCCGGGGCGGGGCGCTTCCGGTGCCCCGCGGGGGCCTGCGGCTGGGGGGCGGCTTCCTCGGCCGGCGCCGTGGCGGGCTCGTGCTGGAGGATCGTGCGGTAGAGCGGGCAGCGGGCGGTGAGTTCGTGATGGGTGCCGAGGTCGACGATCCGGCCGTGGTCGAGGACGGCGATCCGGTCGGCTAGCGCGAGGGTGGAACGGCGGCGGGCGACGATCAGGGTGGTGCGGCCCCCGGCCCGGTCGCGCAGGGCGTCGTGGATGCGCTGTTCGACGCGGGCGTCGACGGCGGAGGTGGCGTCGTCGAGGACGAGGACACGGGGCGCTGCGGCGAGCGCCCGGGCGAGGGCGAGGCGCTGGCGCTGTCCGCCGGACAGGGCGCCGCGTTCGCCGATGACCGTGGCGTAGCCGTCGGGCAGGTCGGCGACGAAGGCGTGGGCCTGGGCGGTCCGGGCGGCGGCGTGGATCTCGGCGTCGTCGGCGTCGGGACGGCCGTAGGCGATGGCCTCGCGGACGGTTCCGGTGAGCAGGGCGGTGTCCTCGGGGACGCCGGCGACGGCGCCGCGCAGGGAGGCGTAGGTCAGGTCGCGGACGTCGGCGCCGCCGATCCGCACGGTTCCCTCGGAGACGTCGTGGAAGCGGGAGAGGAGCTGGGCGAGGGTGGACTTGCCCGATCCGGGGGCGCCGACGAGGGCGAGCGTCTCGCCGGGTTCGATGCGGAGGGAGAGGTCGGTGAGGACGGGCCGGCCGGGGCCGTACGCGAAGGTGACGTGGTCGAACTCGACGCCGAGGGGGCCGTCTTCGGGCAGTCGGCCCGCGCCTTCGGTCAGCACCGGGCGGGTGTCGATCACTTCGAGGACCCGCTCGATCCCGGCGCCGGCCTGCTGGCCCATGGTGAGCAGTGCGGCGAGGGTCTTGACGGGGCCGACGAGCTGGGCGAGGTAGGCGGAGAAGGCGAGGAGGGCGCCGAGGCTCAGTTGGCCGCGGGCCGCCAGCCAGCCGCCGACCGCGAGGGCTCCGACCTGTCCGAGGGAGGGCACACACTGGAGCGCGGGCCCGTAGCGGGCGTTGAGCCGTACGGCGCGCATACGGCCGGCGAAGAGCCGCCGTGCGGCGAGGGCCAGCCGGTCCATCTCCCGCTGTTCCTGGCCGAATCCCTTGACGACACGGATGCCGGCGGTGGAGCTGGCGACGACTCCGGCGACGGCGGCGGCCTGGTTCTGGGCGTACCAGGTCGCGGGGTAGAGCCAGGTGCGGCTGCGTCGGCCGATGAACCACAGTGCGGGGACCAGGGCGAGCGCGACCAGGGCGAGCAGCGGGGAGAGCGTGGCGATGAGGATCAGGGAGACCGCCAGCAGGGCCGCGCTGGAGATCGCGGTGGGCAGGGTGGAGACGAGTCCGAAGACCATGTTGAGGTCTCCGGAGGCGCGGCCCAGGAGCTGACCGGTGCTCAGTTCGTCGCGGCGTACGCCGTCCAGGCGGGAGAGCGAGCGGAACAGGTCGACCCGCAGGTCGTGCTGGACGTCGGCGGCGAGCCGTCCGGCGTACAGGCGGCGCAGGTACGCGGCGAGGTAGCCGAGGGCGGCGACGGCGAGCAGTGCTCCGGTCCACAGGGCGGCGGAGCGGGCAGGGCGCAGGACGACGTCGTCGACGATCACCATCGTGACGAGGGGGACGAGGGCGCTGGTCGCGGTCCCGAGGAGCGCGGCGAGGACCGCGACCAGCACGCTGCGCCGGTGCCGCAGACAACGGCGGGCCAGCCGCCCGGTCCAGGAACCCCGGTCGGTGTCGTCGGTGGGGTGCGTCATTCCGGGGCCTCCTCTCGTGAGGGTGGTGGGTGGGGTGCGGTGGGGGGTCATGCGTCGCAGTGGCGCAGGTCGACCGGTGCGCCCGGGGCGCCGAGGCCGGCGACCGCGAGGACGTGCGAGCCGTGCGGGCCGGTGCCGGTCGGCAGGACCGTGCAGGCGGCCCCGGTCCCGCCGGGCAGGGCGCTCAGGGCGGGCGTCCTGCCCGTGGCGGAGGGCGGGGGCCAGTGCGGGGGGTGGAGCAGCGGCTGGGTGAGCCCGCCGTGGGCGAGTCCGTGGCCGCGGGCCTTGCCGACGGCCTCCTTCTGGGTCCAGAGCCAGTAGAAGGCGGGGACCCGGTCCGCCGCGGGGAGGCGGCCGAGCCAGTCGGCGTCGGCGGGGGCGAACCAGCGCCGGGCCATGGCGAGGGCGGGCAGCGGCCGTACGGTCTCGATGTCGACGCCGACCGGGTTCCGGGCCAGTGCCACGGCCCGGGCTCCCGGACTGTGGCTCACGCTCACGTGGAGCCGGGCGGCGGCTCCGGTGAGCCGGGGGCGGCCGCCGGGTTCGTGGGCGAGCCCGATCCGGTGGAGCGGGCTGCCGGTGAGCTCCGCGGCGGCGCGCAGCAGCGTGGTGTGCGCCGCGCGCCGTTCGCCGGAGGCGACGGGGCCCCAGAGCACCGTGACGGCGTCGGGGCCGGTCACCGGGTCAGGACGCCATCGCGCGGACGAGGCTCTTGGGGCGCATGTCCGTCCAGTTGGCCTCGATGTGGTCGAGGCAGGCCTGGCGGTCGTTCTCCGCGAAGGCGACCTCCCAGCCGGCCGGGACCTCGGCGAAGTCCGGCCACAGGGAATGCTGGCCCTCGTCGTTGACGAGGACGAGGTAGCGGCCGTCGGCGTTCTCGAACGGGTTCGTCATTTCTTTTCCCTTTTCTGTTTCCCGAGGTTACTGCTTGTTTCCGTCGCCATTCTTTCTAACCAATCAGAGAAAGATCGGCAACCTTTTCGAAAAGATTTCAGCGCATATCCGTGAGGCCCGGTTCCGGCGCGTTCACGAGAACCGCCACATTGCCGGGAGGCTGCTTGTTCTCGTAGACCATCTGGTGCGCCCGGCCGATCTCGGCGAACGGCAGGGCGAGGCTGAGGCAGGGGTCGATGTGGCCGGCCGCGACGAGCTCGATGATCGCCGCGGTCTGGCGTACGTTCGCGGCGTGCGAGCCCTGGAGCCGCTTCTGGAACATCCAGAGGAACCGCAGGTCGATGTCGCCGTTGTAGCCGCTGGTGCCGGCGCAGGTGACGACCATGCCGGCCCGGTCGCAGACGTAGACCGAGGTCGGCAGGGTGGCCCGGCCGGGGTGCTCGAGGACGATGGCGGGGTCTCTGCGCTCGCCGAGCGCGTCCCAGAAGGCACGGCCGAAGGAGCGGACCCCCGAGAGCCATTCCCGGTAGGCGACGGTGTCGCTCGAATCAGGCAGCCGACCCCAGTGGTCGAAATCGTTCCGATTGATGACGCCGTGCGCTCCCAGGCGCTTACAGTAGTCGAATTTATCGTCGTCCGACACCACGGCGACCGGAATTCCGCCGAAGTATTTCACGATCTGTATCGCCATGGATCCGAGACCGCCTGCGCCGCCCCAGACGAGGACGGGATCGCCCGGCCGGACCGTGTGCGGGTGCCAGCCCATGAGCATGCGGTACGAGGTGGAGCCGCCACCGAGGAAACAGCCGGCCTCCTCCCAGGTGAGGTGCGGGGGCTTCTTGTGGCACTGGTACTCGTCGGCCACGGTGAACTGCGCGAAGGAGCCGTGGTTCGACTCGTAGCCCCAGGCCCGCTGGGAGCGGGAGGCGGTCGGGTCGGTGCCGAGGCGGATGTCGGGGGCCGACTCGTCCCAGGCGACGCCGCCGACGATGACATGGTCGCCGACCTTGAGCTGCTTGACCCCCTCGCCGACGGCCCAGACCACTCCGGCACCCTCGGATCCGGCGATGTGGAAGTCGAGCGGATCACCGGCCCGTTGACGGTCGGCGATGACGTCGGCGGGGGTGCCGAGTCCGGCCCAGACGCCGTTGTAGTTGATCCCGGCGGCCATCACCCAGATGAGGACCTGCCCGCGGCCGACCGGCGGCACCTCCACCGTCTCGACCTGGATCGACTGCTCGGGCGGCCCGTACCGCTCGCGGCGGATCACGCCGGCGTGCATGAAGCGGGGCACCTCGCCCAGGGGTGGTGTCTCCCCCAGCGCGTACAACTCCCGGGTCATCAGATGTCCTTCCGTGTGGTGCGGTTGTTCAGATGGGCGGCGATCGCGCCGCCGACGACTGCCAGCGGCTCGGGCCGCAGCATGTCCTCATGACGGCAGTCGACCGGGTGGACGGCGATCGTGCCGGCGACGTACGGGCGCCAGCGGTCGGCCTTCTCGGCGGTGGCGGCCGCGGGGAGAGGCCCGGCGCCGGGCCGGGAGCCCTGGCCGTCGGCACCGCCGTTCGCGACGAACAGCAGCAGGTCGCCCGTGTACCGGCGCGGGGCGAAGCCGGCGCGCAGCTCGACGCCGGTGCGGTACGCGTCCACGAGGGCGCCGACCCGGTCGGCGAGCAGCGCCGCGAGCGGTCCACCGCGGGCCCGCAGCAGCGCGGCTCCCGCCTCGGGGGTGAGCTCCTCCCCGCCGCGGTCGGGGCCGACGCCGGCCGCGTCGAGGAGGGCGCCGAGGACCTGCGCCGCCGGCGGCACGACGACCGGGTCGCCGGGCCGCGCCGGATAGGAGTCCAGGACCGCGACGGTCGCGACCTCCTCTCCGGCCTCCTCCAGGAGGACCGCGGCCGCCTGGGCGGCCAGGCCGCCGAGCGACCAGCCCACCAGGTGGTAGGGGCCGGACGGCTGGACGGAGCGGATCCGCTCCACGTAGTCGGCGGCGGCCTCCTCCAGGCTCGCCGGTCGGTGGCCGGGCTCGGAGAAGGCGCGGGCCTGGAGGCCGTACACCGGGTGACCGGCCGGCAGGTGCCGCAGCAGGGCCGCGTACCGCCAGCTCAGGCCGCCCGCGGCGTGGAAGCAGAACACCGGCGGGAGGTCGCCGCGGGCGCGCAGCGGCAGCAGGACGTCCAGCGCTCCGGCGGCGGCCTCGGCGTTCTCGTCCTCGTCGAGGGCGGCGACGAGTCCGGCGACCGTGGGCGCCAGGAACAGTGCCTGGATGCCGAGTTCGACGCCGAGGACGGCGCGGATCCGGCTGACGAGTCCGGCCGCGAGCAGCGAGTCGCCGCCGAGGGCGAAGAAGTCGTCGTCGATGCCGGCCTCGTCGACGCCGAGGACGTCGGCGAACAGGCCGCACAGCAGCTCCTCGCGGGGGGTGCGCGGGCCGCGCCCTGTGCGCGCGGCGCCTTCGGCGGGAGCGGGCAGCGCCGACCGGTCCAGCTTGCCGTTCGCGGTGAGCGGCAGCGCGTCGAGCAGGACGACCGCGGCCGGGACGAGGTAGTCCGGCAGCGTCTCGGCGAGCCGCGCGCGCATCTCCGCCGCGCCCGGGGCTGTTTCGCCGGGGGCGGGCACCGCGTAGGCGACGAGGCGCTTGTCGCCGGGCCGGTCCTCGCGGACCAGGGAGACCGCGTGGGCCACGCCGGGCATGGCCGTGAGGGCGCCGTCGACCTCGCTGAGCTCGATCCGGAAACCGCGCAGCTTCACCTGGTCGTCGGCCCGTCCGACGAACTCCAGGGCGCCGTCCGGGAGGCGGCGGGCCAGGTCGCCGGAGCGGTACATCCGGGTCCCCGGAGCCCCGAACGGGTCGGCCACGAACGAACGGGCGGTGAGTGCCGGGTCGTTCTCGTAGCCGCGGGCGAGCCCGGAGCCCGCGAGGTACAGCTCGCCGACGGCCCCGGCGGGGACCGGCTCCAGCTCCGGGGAGAGCACGTAGGCCGCCATCCCGTCCAGCGGGAAGCCGATCGGCACGTTGTCCGGGACCGGGTCGCCCGCCTCCATGATGTGGTGGGTGGCGAACACGGTGGTCTCGGTGGGCCCGTAGCCATTGCTGACGACGGTGCCGGGGCAGGCGGCGAGGACCTTGCGGACGGCGTCGGCGGGGACGACGTCGCCGCCGGTGCGCACCTCACGGACTCCGGCGAAGCAGTCCGGCTCCTCCTCGGCCAGCCAGCGGAACAGGCCGGCCGTCAGCCAGAGTCCGGTGACGCGCTCGGCGACCAGGAGCCGGGCCAGGTCCCTCAGGTCGGTCTCGCCGGACGGGGCGACGACGACCGTGCCGTGGTTCAGCAGCGGCCCCCACAGCTCCAGCAGGGCCGCGTCCCAGGCGTGCGACGAGTGGAACAGCATCCGCTCCCGCGCGCCCGGGGCCCAGCAGGGCTCGTCGGCGAGCTCGACGACGTCGCGGTGGGTGACCGCCACCCCCTTGGGCACACCGGTGGAGCCGGAGGTGAACAGCACGTACGCCAGCCGGTCCGGCTCGACGGCCGCGCCGGGGTCGGTGGGGTCCTGGCGAGCCGGGCGCGGGTCGGTGTCCACGGCGACGGTCAGGACGACGTCGTCCGGCGCGCCGGCCCGGTCGGCGGCGCGGGCCGCGTCGGTGAGCAGCACGCGCGCGCCGGCCCGGTCGAGGACGGTCCGCTGCCTCGGTGCGGGGTGGGCGGGCGCCAGCGGGACGCAGACCGCGCCCGCCTTGAGGACGGCGAGGAAGGCGACGACCAGCAGCGGCGACCGGTCGAGCAGGATGCCGACCCGGTCCTCCGGGCCGGTGCCCAGCTCGTGCAGCAGCCGGGCCAGCCGGCTGGCCCGCTCGTCCAGTTCCCGCCACGTGAGCCGCTCGTCTCCGCAGGACACCGCGACGGCGTCCGGAGTGCGGGCGGCGAGGGCGGCGACCCGGCCGTGGATCGTGTCGCCCGGGGCACCGTGCGCGCCGGCGGCGAGCGGGGTCCGCGTGCCGCCGTCGGCGAGCGCGCGGCGCTCCTCGCGGGACAGCACCGAGACGCGCCCCACCGGCTGGTCCGGGTCGGCGGCCACCGACTCCAGGACACGGGTCAGCCGCTCCAGCAGGGTGGGGGCGGTCGTCGCGCCGAGCACGTCGGGCCGGTGGTCGAGACGGAACCGCAGGCCCTGCGAGCGCAGCGACGCGACCAGCAGCAACGGGTAGTGGGCCGCGTCACGGCCCTGGACCGCGGTGGCGCGCAGCCGGGACGGAGAGCGCTCGGTGTCCTCGGGCAGAGGGTAGTTCTCGTACACGAGGGCGGTGTCGAACAGCGGCCGGACGCCCGCGATCCGGTGCACGTCGGCGAGGCCGAGGTACTGGTGGGTGCGCAGGGCGGTCTGTTCGTCCTGGACGCGGGCCAGGGCGGCGCTCCAGGGTTCGGAGCGGTCGAACCGGACCCGTACCGGCAGGGTGTTGATGAACAGGCCGATCATGTTCTCGGCGCCGGGGAGCTCCGGCGGCCGGCCGGAGACCGTGGTGCCGAACAGGACGTCGTCGCGACCGAGGTGGCGGCCGAGGACGAGCGCCCAGGCCGTCTGGACCACGGTGTTCATGGTGACGCCGGCCCGGGCCGCGTGCGCCTGGAGGGTCGCGGTGAGCTCCGGCGGCAGGTCGTGCACGAGCTGCTCGGGCAGCGCGGGTCCCGCCGGTTCCCGGCCGGGGGCGAGCAGGGTGGGCTCCTCGATCCCGGCGAGGGTGTCGCGCCAGGCCCGTTCGCTCACCGTGCGGTCCTGTGCGGCGAGCCAGGCGACGTACGAGCGGAACGGGGCGGGGACGGGCAGCGTGGCCGCGTCGCCGCCGTTCTCGTACAGGGTGACCAGTTCGCGCAGGAACAGCGGCATGGACCAGCCGTCGAGCAGGATGTGGTGCTTGGTGATGACCAGCCGGTGCCGTTCGGCGCCGAGGCGGATCAGCAGGAAGCGGACCAGAGGCGGCCGGCTCAGGTCGAACCGGTGGCCCCGGGCGGCCTCTGTGAGCGCCGCGAGTTCGCGCTCCGCGGTGTCGTCGGGCAGTGCGCCGAGGTCGGCCTCGTCCCAGGGCAGGGCCGCGGCGCGCGGCACGACCTGGACGGCCGCTCCGTCCGCGCGGTGGTGGAAGCCCGCCCGCAGGTTGGGGTGCCGGTCGAGGACGGTCTGTCCGGCGGTGCGCAGGGCGGCCGGGTCCAGCGGGCCTTCGAGGTCGAGGACGAGCTGGACGGTGTAGACGTCCGTGCCGCTGTCGTCCGCCTGGAGGGCGTGGAAGAACAGGCCCTCCTGGAGCGGGGTGAGCGCGAAGGCGTCCTCCAGTCCGCCGGGTGCGGCGGCGAAGTCGTCGATCTCGGGCTGGGTCAGCCCGGACGTCGGCAGGTCGCCGGGGGTGAACGCGTCACCGCGCTCGGACTGGCCGGGGTCGGCGAGGGCGCGCAGGGCGGTGAACCACAGCTCGGCGAGCTCCTCGATCTCGGCGCGGTCGAAGAGTCCGGCGGGCCAGGAGTACGTGACGTGGAGCCGGGGCCCGCCGTCGCCGTCCCGGGTGACCGCGTTGATCTCGACGGAGTGACCGAACGGCATGCCCGGGTCGGCGGGGAGCAGCGGGATCCGCAGGTCGGACGCGCTGGACCAGCCGGCGGGTCCGGCCTCGCCGAGGGTGTCGCCGCCGCTGCCGACCCGGCCGAGGTAGTTGAAGCCGATCTGCGGGGCGGCGGCGCCCGCCAGGGCGAGCGCGGTGTCCGCGTTGAGGTAGCGGAGCAGGCCGTAGCCGAGTCCGTTGTCGGGCAGGGCGCGCAGTTGCTCCTTGATCTGCCCGAGCGCGGCGACGGTCGCGGCGCCGCCCTCCAGTGCCTCGTCCAGGTCGAGCGGGCCGGGATCGAGCCGGACGGGGAAGCGGCTGGTGAACCAGCCGACCGTGCGGGACAGGTCGAGGGTCTCGTCGAGTTCCTCGCGGCCGTGGCCCTCCATGTCGACGAGGACCGCGTGGGACGCGTCCTGGCTCCAGCGGCGGCGCCAGCGGGCGACCGCGAGGGTCAGTCCGGTGAGCAGCACGTCGTTGATCTGGGTGCGGAACCGGGCGGGAACGTCGGTCAGCAGCGCCGTCGTCAGGTCCGCGGGGAGGGCGGCCGTCAGATGCTCGGCGGTCTCCCGGGTGTCGACGGCGGGGTCGAGACGGCGCGCGCCGAGAAGCGGGTCGCGGCCCTGCGTCTGCTGTCGCCACAGCGGGAGTTCGGCGATCCGGGCCGGGTTCTGCGCCTCCATGACGAGGGCCTGCGCCCAGCGGCGGAAGGTCGTGCCGACGGGGGCGGGCCGCGGGTCGCGGCCCTCGCGGGCGGCCTGCCAGGCGGCGGCGAGGTCCGGCAGCAGGATCCGCCACGACACGCCGTCGACGACGAGGTGGTGCAGGAGGACGAGGAGGAGGCCCTGCTCGTCCGGGCCGGCGTCGAACCAGACGACCTGGAGCAGGACGCCGTTCTCCGGGTCGAGCCGGCGCCGGGCCTCCTCGCCGTGCGCGGAGACCGCGGCGGCGATGTCGGTGGCGTCGGCCGCGGCGGCCCGGACGTCGACACGGCTGACGCAGGAACGGGCGTCGACCGTGCCGCGCGGCGCGGTCTCCAGGTTCCACGGCAGGCCGAGTGCGGCACCGGTGAGCCGGGCGCGCAGCACGTCGTGGTGGTCGACGACGGCCTGGACGGCCCGGGTCAGCTCGTCCTGTCCGAGGCCGCCGGGAACCCGGAGCAGCACGGACTGGTTGAGGCCCTGGAAGGGGCCGCCGAGCTGGTGCAGCCAGCGGACCACCGGGGTGCCGGGGACGGGGCCGACGCCGTCGTCGGCGACGGGCGCGGCCTCGGCGGCGGCCGGGCGGATCGCGGACACCAGCTCCGCGACGGTCTGGTGGCGGAAGATGTCCCGCGGTGTGAGGACGAGCCCGGCCTGGCGGGCCCGGCCGGCGACCTGGATGGCGTTGATGCTGTCGCCGCCCAGGGCGAAGAAGTTGTCGTCGGCGCCGACGTCGGCCAGGCCGAGGACCTCGCCGACGATCCGGCAGAGCAGAGCCTGCGGGTCGTCGTCGGCGGACGGCTCCGGGGACCGTTCCGCCACGGGGGCGGCGTGGGCGGTCGCGGGCTGCTCGGGGGCGGGCAGTGCGGCCTTGTCGGTCTTGCCGTTGACGGTCAGCGGGACCCGGTCGATCTCCATGAGGACGGACGGCAGCAGGTGCGCCGGCAGGGCGGCCCGCAGGTACGTCCGTACCGCTCCGAGGTCGAGCCCGGCACCCGCCTCCGCGACGAGGTAGCCGACGAGCTGCCGAACACCCGGACGGTCCTCCCGGACGGTCGCCACGGCGCGCGCGACGCCCGGCGCGCCGGTCAGGGCGGCCTCGACCTCGCCGAGTTCGATCCGGAAGCCGCGCAGCTTCACCTGACCGTCGGCCCGGCCGACGAACCGCAGTCGGCCGTCACGCATCCGGCTGACCACGTCGCCGGTGCGGTACATCCGGCTGCCGGCCGGCCCGAACGGGTCGGCGACGAACCGCTCGGCGCTCAGGCCGGGCCGGCGCAGATAGCCCCGGGCCACGCCGATCCCGGCGACGTACAGCTCGCCGGGGACGCCGACCGGGACCGGCCGCAGCCGGTGGTCGAGCACGTAGACGCGGGTGTTGGGCAGCGGGCCGCCGATCGGCGGCACCCCGGCCTCGGGGGCGAGCGGCCCGGCCATGGTGCAGGAGACCGTGGTCTCGGTGGGGCCGTACGCGTTGAACATGCGCCGCCCGGGCGCCCAGGTGGCGACCAGACCGGCCGGGGCGGCCTCGCCGGCCGTCACAAGGGTGCGGACGGTGCGCAGGCTCGCGGGCGAGAGCTGGGCGAGCACCGCGGGCGGCAGCGTCGCGTGGGTCACGCCCTGCTCGCGCAGCAGCGCGGGCAGTTCGGCGACCTGGAGCAGCATGTCGGCCGGGCCGAGCACCAGGCACGCGCCGGCGGACAGCGGGGTGCAGATCTCCGACATCGCCGCGTCGAAGCTGAGCGACGCGAACTGCAGCGCCCTGCTTCCCGGGCCCATCGCGTACGGACCGGTCCGTGCCAGGACGATGTTGGGGATGCCTCCGTGCTCGACGACGACGCCCTTGGGGCGGCCGGTGGAGCCGGAGGTGTAGATCACGTACGCGGGCGTGCGGGCGGTCAGCGGGGCGGTCCGGTCGGCGTCGACGGGGTTTCGCGCCTGCTGGGCGGCGAGCGCGGCGACGGTGTCCGGCGCATCGACGACGATCCGGCCGGCGGCGACCGCGGACGGCACGCGCTCCTCGGCGTCGGCGCTGGTGACGACCAGGCAGGGCCGGGCGTCCTCGAAGAAGTACGCGATGCGGTCGGCGGGGTACTCGGTGTCGACCGGCAGGTAGGCCGCGCCGGACTTCAGCACGGCGAGCACGGCGACGATCATCTCCGGCGACCGCGGCACCGCGATCGCCACGATCGACTCCGGACCCGCGCCCCGCCCGATCAGCAGCGGGCGGGCGGTGTCGTTCCAGCCGTAGAGCAGCAGCTCGCGCTCGGCGGAGCCCAGGATGTCGAGGTCCTCGATCCGTCGGTCGGCGTCCGCGACGACGGCCGCGTAGGCCACGGTGCCGTGCAGACCGGCCGGTCCGTCCTCGTCGGAGCGCCGCTCGGAGAGCCGCACCGACAGGTCGAACTTGGCGCGCCCGGCCCCGTCGCCGGCCGGCTCGCCGACGGCGTCGACGGTCAGTCCGGCGAGGCGCGCATCGGCCCGCGCGACGTTGTCCAGGGAGAGCATGACCTGGAACAGCGGGTGGTGCGCGGCCGACCGGCGCGGCGCGACCGCGTCCACGACCCGCTCGAACGGCACGTCCTGGTGGGCGTACGCGGCGAGGTCGGTCTCCCGGACCCGGGCGAGCAGGTCACGGAAGGACGGGTTTCCTGACGTGTCCGTACGCAGCACCAGCGTGTTGACGAAGAAGCCGACCAGGTCGTCGAGCGCCTCGTCGACACGCCCCGCGACCGGAGTGCCGAGCGGAACGTCCGTACCCGCGCCGAGGCGGGTCAGCAGGCTCGCCAGCGCCGCCTGGAGGACCATGAAGACCGTGGTCCTGCTGGAGCGGGCGAGGTCGAGCAGCCCGGCGTGCAGCTCTCCGTCGAGCGTGAGCGGCACGAGTCCGCCCTCGTGGCCGGCCTCCTCCGGGCGGGGCCGGTCGGTGGGCAGTTCCAGCACCTCGGGCAGACCCGCGAGGGTCTGCGTCCAGTGGGCGAGCCGGCGGGCGATCTCGCTGTCCGGGTCGGCCTCGTCGCCCAGTACCTCGCGCTGCCACAGCGCGTAGTCCGCGTACTGGACCGGGAGCGGCGCCCACTGCGGCGCGCCGCCCTCGGCGCGCGCGGTGTACGCGGCGGCCAGGTCCCGTACCAGGGGCCGCATCGAGGAGGCGTCGCCGGCGATGTGATGCAGCACCAGCACGAGAACGTGGTCCTCCGGTCCCAGCTCCAACAGCTGGGCGCGCAGCGGGAGATCGGTGTCCAGGGCGAAGTCGGTGCGCTGCGCGGCGGCCACGGCCGTCTCGACGGCGGACTCCTCGACCCGGACGACGTGCAGATAGGGGCGCGCCTCGGCAGGATCGAGCACGACCTGCGAGGGCGTGCCGTCGGACGTCGCCGGGAAGACGGTGCGCAGGGACTCGTGGCGGGTCACCACGTCGGCGAGCGCGGCCTCCAGCGCGACCGCGTCCAGCGGGCCGCGGAGCCGGGTGACCATCGGGATGTTGTACGTGCCGGCCGTCGCACCGAGCCGGCTCAGCGCCCAGAGGCGGCGCTGCGCATAGGAGAGCGGGATCTCGGCGGGCCGCTCCTGCGGCACGAGCGCGGGCCTGGTCTCCCCTCCTCGCTCCAGGTAGGGGGCGAGGGCGGCGACGGTGGGGGTCTCGAACAACGCGCGGACGGGCAGCTCGACACCCAGGACGGTACGGATCCGGGAGACGAGGCGGGTCGCGAGGA
>NZ_JNZO01000002.1 GCF_000717595.1 Streptomyces flavochromogenes
CCTCCCGTCCGCCTGGCCGCTCCCCTCCCGCCGGCCGCTCCCTCCCCGTCGGCTCCGCCCCTCCCGCCTTCCCGCCTCCTCGGGCCGGCCCAACCCTTCCCGCGGTCTCGGCCCCCTCCTCGCCCTGGCCTACGCCCGTACCCCGGCCACCCTCCTCCTCCACGCCGCGCTCAACCCGTCCGCGGCGCTCACCGAGCGGGCCGTCGGTGGGGGGATCCGGGCCACCATCCCGCTGCAGGCCGCGCTCGCCGCCCGCGCCGGAGCGCCGGGGACCGCGCTCGCACTGCTCGGCCTGGTCCCGGCCGCGCGCGCCCTCGCCCGGAAGGTGAGCCCCACATGAGCACCGCCCGTCCCGCCTCCCGTCGGCCGGCCCCTTCCCTCACCGGGGCCGCCGTGCCGATCGCGGCTCCTGCCTCCTCCCACTCCTCTCCGCGTTCCCCGGGCCGCCCGCGGCTGGGCTACGGCACCAACGGCCTCACCGATCTGCGACTCGACGACGCCCTCGGGCTCCTCGCCGATCTCGGCTACGACGGCGTCGGGCTGACCCTCGACCACATGCACCTCGACCCCCTCGCCCCCGACCTGGCCGCCCGCACCGCCCGGGTCGCCCGGCGCCTCGGCGAGTCGGGTCTCGGCGTGACCGTCGAGACCGGTGCCCGCTACGTCCTCGACCCGCGCCGCAAGCACGGCCCGTCCCTGCTCGACCCGGAACCCGAGGGCCGCGCCGCCCGGGTCCGGCTCCTGCTGCGAGCCGTTCGGGTCGCCTCCGACCTCGGCGCGCACGCCGTGCACTGCTTCAGCGGCATCCTCCCGGCCGACACCCCACCGGACGAGGCCTGGAAACGGCTCACCTCCTCGCTCGCCCCTGTCCTGGAGGCCGCGGAAGCCGCCCGCGTCCCCCTGGCCGTCGAACCCGAACCCGGCCACCTCCTCGCCACCCTCGACGACTTCCACCACCTGCGCGGACTCCTCGGCGACCCCCCGCCCGCCGTCCTCGGCCTCACCCTCGACATCGGCCACTGCCAGTGCCTCGAACCCCTCCCTCCCGCCGACTGCCTGCGCGCAGCCGCACCCTGGGTGCATCACATCCAGATCGAGGACATGCGCCGCGGTGTGCACGAGCACCTGCCGTTCGGCGACGGTGAGATCGACTTCCCGCCGGTGCTCGCCGCCCTCTCCGAACTCACCGCCGCCGGCTACCCCGGGCTGACCGTCGTCGAGCTGCCCCGCCACTCCCACGCCGGCCCCGAACTCGCCCGCACCTCCCTCTCCTTCCTGCGCCGGGAGGCCCCGACATGCTGACTGTCGCCGCGGCCGCCCGCGCGTGGCTGGACTCCGCCCTCGCCGAGGCCGAGGCCCGTGCCCCCGGGTGGGAGGAGCGCTTCGTCGCCGCCGGCCGGCACTGCGGGCGGGAACACGCGGACGAGGCCCGCACCCTTCTCCTCCGGGCCGCCGGGGCCGACTCCGACACCCTCACCCGTCTCTACCGGCACGGGGCCGCCACCGAGCGCCGCGCGGTCCTCCTGGCCCTCCCGGCCCTCGTCGCTGGCCCCGAGGCCGTGCCCCTCGTCGAGGACGCCCTCCGCACCCACGACACCACCCTGATCGCCGCCGCCGTCGGCCCCTACGCAGCCGCTCATCTCACCCCCCACGCCTGGCGGCACGCCCTCCTCAAATGTCTCTTCACCGACGTCCCCGTCACCGCAGTCGCCGGACTCGCCGAGCGCGCCGCCGGTGACGGCGAACTCGCCCGGATGCTCGTCGACCACGCCGCCGAACGCACCGCCGCCGGCCGCGACGTCCCCGCCGATCTGACCCGCGTCCTCGCCCTCACCGCCCCCACCGAGGAGTCCTGATGCGCATCTTCGACCCGCACATCCACATGACCTCGCGCACCACGGACGACTACCAGGCGATGTACGACGCCGGTGTCCGCGCCCTCGTCGAGCCGTCCTTCTGGCTCGGCCAGCCGCGCACCTCGCCCGCCTCCTTCCACGACTACTTCGACTCCCTCCTCGGCTGGGAGCCCTTCCGCGCGGCCCAGCACGGCATCGCCCACCACTGCGCCCTCGCCCTCAACCCGAAGGAGGCCAACGACCCCCGCTGTGTGCCCGTCCTCGACGACCTGCCCCGGTATCTCGCGAAGGACGGTGTCGTGGCCGTCGGCGAGATCGGCTACGACTCCCTGACACCCGCCGAGGACACCGCGCTCGCCGCCCAGCTCCAGCTCGCCGCCGACCACGGCCTGCCGGCGCTCGTCCACACCCCGCACCGCGACAAGGTCACCGGCCTGCGCCGTACTGTCGACGTCGTGCGCGAGTCCGCGCTCGCCCCGGACCGCGTCCTCCTCGACCACCTCAACGAGACGACCGTCAAGGAGGCCGCCGACAGCGGCTCCTGGCTCGGCTTCTCCGTCTATCCCGACACCAAGATGGACGAGGACCGGACGGTCGCGATCCTCAAGGAGTACGGCACCGACCGCGTTCTGGTGAACTCGGCCGCCGACTGGGGCCGCAGCGACCCCCTCAAGACCCGCGCCGTCGCCCGGGCGATGCTCGACGCCGGCTTCACGGACGACGACGTCGACCAGGTCCTCTGGCGCAACCCCGTCGCCTTCTACGGGCTCAGCGGACGTCTCCACCTCGACCTCCCCAGCCCTCCGGACCTGCACGAGGGCAACTCCGTTCTCCGCGGCGGGGAATGAGGAGTCCCCATGCGCTTCCGGCACCCCGACGGCTCCACCGTCCACCTCGCCTACTGCACCAACGTGCACCCGGCCGAGACCCTCGACGGCGTCCTCGCCCAGCTCCGCGATCACTGTGAGCCGGTCCGCCGACGCCTCGGCCGTGACCGCCTCGGCATCGGCCTCTGGCTCGCCCGGGACGCCGCCCGCTCCCTGACCACCGACCCGGCCTCGCTTCGCGCCCTGCGCGCCGAACTCGACCGCCGAGGCCTCGAAGTGGTCACCCTGAACGGCTTTCCGTACGAGGGGTTCGGCGCCGACGAGGTCAAATACCGCGTCTACCAGCCCGACTGGACCCACCCCGATCGTCTCGCCCACACCACCGACCTCGCCCGGCTCCTCGCCGCGCTGCTTCCCGAGGACGTCATCGAAGGCTCCATCTCCACCCTGCCCCTCGCCTGGCGCACCGCGTTCGACGCCGAGGCCGCCGCCACCGCGCACGGCGCCCTGACGACGCTCGCCGGGCGGCTCGACGCGCTGGAGGAACTCACCGGGCGGAGCATCCGGATCGGGCTCGAACCGGAACCCGGCTGCATCGTCGAGACCGTCGCCGACGCCGTCGCCGCGCTCACCACCGCCCCGAAGCCGAGCCACGCCCCGAAGCCGAGCCCCGCACCGAACCCGAGCCCCATACCGAACCCGAGCCCCGTACCGAACCCGAGCTCCGCTCCGAGCGCCGGATCGACCCGAATCGGCGTCTGCCTCGACACCTGCCATCTCGCGACCTCCTTCGAGGACCCGCGCACCGCCCTGGACGCGCTCGCCGCCGCCGGCATCCCGGTGCCCAAGGCGCAGCTCTCCGCCGCGCTCCACGCCGAGCACCCGCACCTCCCCGAGGTCAGGGCGGCGCTCGCCGCGTTCGCCGAGCCCCGTTTCCTCCACCAGACCCGCACCCGAACCGCCGCCGGCCTCCGAGGCACCGACGACCTCCCCGAGGCGCTCGCCCCCTCCGACCACCACGCCACGACCGCCCACGGTCTCCCCGACGCGACCCCCTGGCGCGCCCACTTCCACGTCCCCCTGCACGCTCCCCCCGCCCCACCGCTCGGCTCCACGCTCCCCGTCCTCCGGGACACTCTCGCCCTCCTCGTCGGCGGCCCGCACCCGCGCACCCACCACCTGGAGGTCGAGACGTACACATGGCAGGCCCTTCCTCCCGAGAGCCGCCCCCGCACCAGGGCCCGGCTCGCCGACGGCATCGCCGCCGAACTGACCCTGGCCCGCGACCTGCTGACCGACCTCGGCCTCAAGGAACTGCCATGAGCGACCCCGCGCCCGCAGCCCCGCACGCATCCACCGCCACACCCGCACCCACCCCCCTTCTGGTCCTCGACGTCGTCGGTCTCACCCCAAGGCTCCTGCCGCACATGCCGCACCTGGCCGCCCTCGCCCGCGGCGGCTCCCAGGCCCCGCTCTCCACCGTCCTGCCCGCCGTCACCTGCACCGCCCAGACCACCTTTCTCACCGGCACCCTCCCCGCCGAACACGGCATCGTCGGCAACGGCTGGTACTTCCGCGACCTCGGCGACGTGCTGCTGTGGCGCCAGCACAACGGCCTCGTCTCCGGCGACCGCCTCTGGGACGCCGCCCGCCGCACCCATCCCGACTACACCGTCGCCAACATCTGCTGGTGGTACGCGATGGGCGCCGACACCGACATCACCGTGACCCCCCGCCCCGTCTACTACGCCGACGGACGCAAGGAACCCGACTGCTACACCCGGCCTCCGGCCCTGCACGACGAACTCACCGAGAAATTCGGCACCTTCCCCCTCTTCCACTTCTGGGGCCCCGGCGCCGACCTCGTCTCCAGCCGCTGGATCGTCGACGCCACCCGTCACATCCTTCGCACCCGGCGCCCCGACCTCGCCCTCTGCTACGTCCCGCACCTGGACTACGACCTCCAGCGCTACGGCCCCGACGACCCGCGCTCCTTCCGGGCCGCGGCCGCGCTCGACACCGTCCTCGCACCGCTCCTCGCGGAGGCGCGCGCCGAGGGCCGCACGGTCGTGGTCCTCTCCGAGTACGGCATCACCCGGGTCGAGCGTCCCGTCGACATCAACCGCGCCTTGCGGCGGGCCGGCCTCCTGGAGGTCCACACCCAGGACGGCATGGAGTACCTGGACCCCATGACCTCCCGGGCGTTCGCCGTCGCCGACCACCAGATCGCCCACGTCTACGTCAAGCGCCCCACCGACCTGCCGGCCGTTCGGGAAGCCCTCGCCGACCTTCCCGGTCTGGAGCGGCTCCTCGACGACGACGGCAAGAAGGAACACGGCCTCGACCATCCGCGCTCGGGGGAGCTGGTGGCCCTCGCGGAGCCCGACGCCTGGTTCACGTACTACTACTGGCTCGACGACGCCCGGGCCCCCGACTTCGCGCAGCTCGTCGAGATCCACCGCAAGCCCGGCTACGACCCCGCCGAACTCCTCATGGACCCGCTCGACCCCTACGTGCGGATCAAGGCCGCCAGGGAGATCGCCCGCAAGAAGCTCGGTATGCGGTACCGGCTCGCGGTCGTCCCTCTCGACCCCTCGCCTCTTCGCGGCAGCCATGGCCGCCTCCCCGCGAGCGACACGGAAGGTCCGCTCATCCTGTGCTCCACCCCCCGCGCCCTGGACGGCCGCGTCGCGGCCACCGATGTGAAGAACCTGCTGCTCAGGCTGGCCGGGGTCACGGAGACCCCGACCTGAACCCGCGCAGTCGACCGAGTCCCTCCGACCGCTCGGGATCCTTCCGGTCCCTCCGGAGCCCCGCTGATCCCTCCAGCCGAATCCAGTGAAGCAGGCCTTTCCGACAGCCAAGGAGTTATCCACAGATGAGTCGCACGCGCCGTACCGAAGCCGCCAACGACCCCGAGCTCGTCCACAGGCTCAGCCGACGGAACATGCTGGGCGTCGCCGCCGGCGCGACCGCCGCCGCGCTGCTCGGGGCGGCGGCCCCCGCCGCCGCGGCGGCCGAGGCCACCGCATCGCCCGGCCAGGGGCACGGCCGCCCCGTCCTGCCGCCCGGCCGTCTCGGCATCCAGCTCTACTCGCTGCGCGACAAGGTCGCGACCCTCGGCTTCGCCGCCGTCTTCGCCGAGCTGCAGAAGTACGGCTACGACGAGGTCGAGTACGCCGGATACAGCCAGGGCTCCGCCGGCCCCATCAGCCTCGCCCAGCTCAAGCGCCTCACCCGCGACCACGGGCTGCGCCCGATCGGCAGCCACGTCGGCTACTACGCGAGCGACCCCGGCGCGTACACCTTCGCCCAGAACCTCGACCGCGTCCTCGACGACGCGGCAGCCCTGGGCCTGCCCCACATCGGCACCGCCTCCGGGCCGTGGCGCTACGGCTCCACCGTCGACGGCTGGAAGCGATGCGCCGAGGAGTTCAACCGGTTCGGCGCCGCCGCGAGGAAGCGCGGCATGAAGTTCTACCAGCACAACCACTCGGAGGAGTTCTCCTTCGCAAGCGACCGCCCCGACGTACGCCTCTACGACGTCCTCCTCGCCGAGACCGACCCCGACCTGGTGCACCTGGAGATGGACATCTTCTGGGCGTACGTCGGCCAGTACCGCTACTCAGTCCGCCCGGACGGCACCCCCGCCCCGTTCGACCCGCTCGACTACGTCCTCGACCAGCCCCACCGCTATCCGCTCTTCCATGTGAAGGACGGTGACCGGGACGACTCCGCCGTCCCCTACGGCTACCGGATGACGGACGTCGGTGACGGCGACATCGACTACCGGCGCTTCATATCGGCGGTCAACCGCACCCGCCACGGCCGGAACGCCCACCACTGGCAGGCCGAGCACGACAACCCCGTCGACTCGCTGACCTTCGCCCGCAAGTCGAGCGCCCACCTCCACTCGCTGCGGGAGAAGGGCCACTGAACGGCCCGAGGGCCTCGGCCTCCCGACCGGAGACCTGTGGGCCGCCGAACGCCGTGCCGCCGCACTCTGTGTGAGTGAGTGGCAGCACCCCGTGCGGACGGTCGGGAGAATCGGGACTCGATCAAGGTCAGTGGGGTGGCTCCACCCCACTGACCACGGAAAACGCTGGTGAAAGCCGCCTGGAACCCCTGGTAGAGTTACATCTGTCGCCGCGAGGGAAACCCCGCAGTGGCAGACACCTTGTCCGGGTGGCGGAATGGCAGACGCGCTAGCTTGAGGTGCTAGTGCCCTTTATCGGGCGTGGGGGTTCAAGTCCCCCCTCGGACACCAGCGGAAATGCCGGTCGATCTCGTATCGACCGGCATTTTGCGTGGTGCGCGGCGCCCCGGCGGCCCGGGGCGGCAGCGGGAACGCCCGCCTATCCTGGGGGAGTGATCGACAACATTCCCCCGTGCCCCCAGTGCTCCGGCGAGTACACCTACGAGATGAACAATCTGGTGGTGTGCCCCGCCTGCGGACACGAGTGGGTGCCGGCCGCCGACGGCGCTGGCGCCGCCGCAGGTGCGGAGGCGGAGGAGCGCGTGATCAAGGACGCCGTCGGCAACGTGCTGAACGACGGCGACACGGTGACCGTCGTCAAGGCCCTCAAGGTCAAGGGCAACCCCTCCGGGATCAAGGCGGGCACGAAGGTGCGCAACATCCGCCTGGTCGACGGCGTCGACGGACACGACATCGACTGCAGGATCGACGGCTTCGGCGCCATGCAGCTCAAGTCCAGCGTGGTCAAGAAGGCCTGAACCGCGCGGCGGCCCATGCCGTCGTGCGAGCGGCGGAGGCACGCCATGGTCGAAGGACGGACTCCCGGACCGACCCTGTCGGACGGCGGCAGACCACCTGCGGGAGCGCCGTCCGGTCCGCTGAGCACCCCGTCGTCCCAGGATCCCCCGCCGCTCCGCCGGCGGGTCCTTCTCGTCGCGGTGGTGGGCGGGCTGGACCTCGCGACCGTGGTGGTGCAGGTCAGGGACGGTGAGGGCTGGGAGGGTGCTCGGGTGTTCGACGGCGCGCCGCCCCACCTCGGACTCGGGCTCCCGGGCACCCTGCTGCCCGGAAGGAAGGCCGTGGGCGGCTACGGATTCGACATGCCGCCGGCCGAGAACCCGGTCCTCGACGTCGAGGTGAAGGTCGGCCCCGGCCGGCCCGCCCTCTTCTGGAGCGGCGACGTCGGATAGCGGCGGTCCCTATGTCTTGCGTGCCACCACCAGGCGGCAGCGCGGGCTTCCGTCCTCGCGGGTGCCCAGGGTGTCGACGGACAGGAAGGTGACCTCGAAGCCCGTGTCCTCCAGACGGGCGCGGACGTCGCCGAGGCGGAAGGTGCGGTAGTACATGACGAACGGTGGGCGCCAGACCGCGTTGCGGACGCGCATCGTGGCGTCGAAGCCCCACAGGATCCAGTAGAGGGGGGAGCCGACCGGGGGCGGGGCCCCGATGGGGAAGGCGAACGTGCCGCCGGGGCGCAGGGAGGCGTGGACCTGGGCGAACAGGGTGCGCTGCTCGTGCGGCAGGAAATGGCCGAAGGCGCCGAAGCTGACCGCCAGGTCGAAGACCGGTGCGAAGGGCAGGGCCAGGGCGTCGGCGCGGACCAGGCCGGCCGTGGGGTGGGCCTCGCGGGCCCGGGTCAGCATGCCCGTACTGAAGTCGACGCCGGTGATCGGGCCCGCGCACACCGAGCGGAGGACGCCCAGGCCGGCGCCGGTGCCGCAGCAGACGTCGAGGCCGGAGTCGAAGGGGCCGAGCGTCTCCAGGGTCTGGGTGACGGCGGTCAGGAGGTGTTCGGAGGTGCGGAAGGGCGTCGCGTCGAACTTGTCCGCGAGCAGGTCGTAGCCGTGCTCGACGGAGGAGAGGGCCTGGACGGTCAGCTCGCGGAGGCTGGGACCCTGCGGGGTGAACATGTCTCCGAGCCTATGTGGTCGGAGGCCGCGCGGGCGGGGATTGTCCGATCTTGTGCCGGTCACCGGACGTGCGCGGAGGGTGGCCGCCGCGCGTGGCCGTGTGCTGCCGTCCGCGTCAGAGTGCGCTGCTCACCGGCGGTCCGGCCCAGGACGGCGCGATGCCGGTGAGTTGGCAGACCAGCAGGTAGAGCGGGATCGGCGGCGTGTAGGGGGAGGTGCCGTCGGGGTGGTGGATGAGGCGCGGCCGGCGGTCCGGGATCTCGGCGCCAGGCGCGTAGCAGGCGGGCAGCGGCCAGGTGACGTCGTGGTCGGAGCCGGCCGGGACCAGCCACCACCACCAGTCGGAGTCGGCGTAGACGCAGCCCTTGGCGGGGAGGCGGGAGAGGATCTTGAAGCCGAAGCGGGCGGGGACACCGACGGCGTCGCAGCCGAGGCCGGTGTGGAGTCCGACGGGGACGGCGAGGCGGGTGGCGCCCAGTTCGCGGGGGCGGGCGGAGCCGGTGGCTCCTCGGGTGCCGAGGAGTTCGGCGGAGCGGCGGGGATCCGGTACGCGTTCGCCGGAGAGGGACCTGCGGGTCCCGGGGAGCAGCGGGATCATGCGGGTGGCCATCGACCTCAGCACGTTTCCCCCATGCCGTGGGCCAGTTCCGCCCAGACGACCTGGGCCGTTCCGTGTCCGGTGCGCTCGGCGCCCCAGGCGGTGCACAGTGCGTCGACGATGAGGAGTCCGCGGCCGCGTTCGTCCTCGCCGCAGTCGCGTATCCGCGGGTCCGCCGGGCCGCCCTCGTCACGCACGGCTATCCGGAGCGTGTCCTCGCCCTCGCGGAGCTCGCATATGAAGCGGTCGCTGGCGGTGTGCACCACGGCGTTGGTGACGAGTTCGGAGACGACCAGGGCCACCGTGTCGCGGATGGTGGGGTCGCAGCCCCAGAGGATGAGCCGTTCCTCCGCGAGCCGGCGGGCGCGCGCGACCGACGACGTGCGGGCGGGGAGCTCGTAGGCGAAGCGGCGGACACCATCGGTATCGGTCTGGGGCTGCGGGCGCTGGGCCATGACTCGGGGACTCATGAGACCTGAAGGCTGCGCGTTACCAGAAGCCACGACCGGTTCCTCACAACAAGGGGCAGGAGTGCCGTACGGCGCTGTCGCCGTGGCGCGGTGGCGCACGGCGGCAGCGTGTACTGGTTCACACCGGAACACTGTCCTCCTGAGTCGGACACTTGGCAAGTGGCACTCTGAAAATTCCAGAGTGCTGTGTTCTCTCTGGCCCGGCTTCGTGGCACACTCGTCGAAACAGTGCGTCGGGGAGGTCTGAGAGTGAGCGAGCCGCGGTCCGCCCCCACGGTGGGACAGGTCGTTCTCGGCAGGCGCCTGCAGGATCTGCGGGAGCGGGCCGGCCTGAAGAGGGAAGAGGCCGCGAAGATCCTCCGGGTGGCCCCGGCCACCGTCCGGCGGATGGAGACCGCCGAAGTCGCGCTGAAGATTCCGTACGTGCAGCTCCTGTTGAGGGAGTACGGGATCACGGACTCCGAGGCCGAGGGGTTCATCGCCCTCGCGGAGGAGGCCAATCTCCCCGGCTGGTGGCAGCGGTTCCACGATGTGCTGCCCGGCTGGTTCTCCATGTACGTCAGCCTGGAAGGGGCGGCCAGCCTCATCCGGGCCTACGAGCCCCAGTTCGTCCCCGGTCTGCTCCAGACCGAGGACTACGCCCGCGCCATTCTGCGCAGCGGGGCGGTCGGTGGCGGCAGTGATGCCGGCAAGGACGAGGACGCCGAGCGGCATGTAGCCCTACGGATGGAGCGCCAGTCCCTGTTGACCAGGGAGGACGCCCCGAAGTTCTGGGTGATCATGGACGAGACGGTGTTCCGCCGACCGGTCGGCGCCGGGCCCGAAGTGATGCGCGACCAGCTCGACCGGCTGCTCGAAGCGTCGGAGCTGCCGAACGTCACCCTGCAGATCGCGGAGTTCGCGTCCGGCCACCACCCCGGCACCTACGGACCGTTCGTCCTCTTCCGCTTCGCCATGCCCGAACTGCCGGACATGGTCTACAGCGAGTACCTGACCGGTGCCGTCTATCTCGACGCGCGCCCCGAGGTGGCATCCCACCTGGAGGTCATGGACCGCATGGCGGCGCAGGCCGCGACTGCACAACGCACGAAGGAGATTCTCCGGAATCTCCGCAAGGAGCTGTGAATGGATCGCATATACAACGGCATGCCCGCCGCTGAGCTCGGTGCCGAGGGCTGGCACAAGCCGTGGAGCGGCGGGAACGGGGGCAACTGCGTGGAGGCCATGAAGCTGGCCGACGGCAGGGTCGCCGTGCGACAGTCCGCAGACCCTGAAGGACCAGCGCTCATCTACACCCACGGAGAGATCGCAGCTTTCATCCAGGGGGCCAAATCCGGTCAGGCTGACTTTCTGCTCACCTGACCCCTTCCGTCCCACCCCTACCGTCGCGTAACTCTTGTTGTAGTGCCACTCGTTCATCCCGACCAGGAGCGCCGATGACCCAGGACCCCGCATCCCCGCGGAGTGAGATACGGATCGACACCAGCACGCCGCATCCGGCGCGCATGTACGACTGGTTCCTGGGCGGCAAGGACAATTACCCGGTCGACGAGGCGATGGCACGCCAGCTGCTCACCGTCGACGCCCGTGGCCGGGACATGGCCCGCGTCAACCGGGCCTTCATGCACCGCGCCATCCGCTGGCTCAGCGCCCATGGCGTCCGCCAGTACCTCGACATCGGTACGGGCATCCCGACCGAGCCCAACCTGCACCAGATCGCGCAGGAGGCCGCGCCGGAGTCCCGCATCGTCTACTGCGACAACGACCCGATCGTGCTCGCGCACGCGGCCGCTCTGCTGCGCTCGACCCCGGAAGGGGCCACCGAGTACATCCAGGCGGACGCCCGCGAGCCCGAGGTCATCCTCGAAAGGGCCGGAAAGGTCCTTGATTTCGATCAGCCCATCGCGCTGTCGATGCTCGCCCTGCTGCACTTCGTGGGGGACGAGGACAACGCGTACGACCTGGTCCGCAAGCTCGTGGACCAGCTCGCGCCGGGCAGCTACCTGGTCCTCTCCCATGTCACCGGGGACTTCAACCCCGAGGGCGCGGCGGAGGCGGTCGCGATGTACAAGGCGCGCGGGCTGACCCTGCGGCCGCGGTCGCGCGACGAGCTCGCCGCGTTCTTCGACGGTCTCGAGTTCGTCGAACCCGGGGTCTCGCTCACCGCCGAGTGGCATCCGGAGCTGGGCGAGCCGGTCCCGGTGCCGGGCGACGAGCCCATCCCGGGCTGGGCCGCGGTGGCCCGCAAGCCCTGATCGGATCCGTACGGGAGGAGGCCCCGCCGACATGTCGGCGGGGCCTCCTCCCGTTGCGGGCTTCCTCCGGCGTCCGCTACGGCTCCACGAGCGTCACCAGGAATTCGCCGGTCCCGCCGATGTTGCCGGCCGCGTCGATCGTGCGGTACTCGATCCTGTGGGTGCCGTAGTCGGGGGTCGCGTCGTCCCAGGGCACCGCACGGCTCCGGCCCAGCTTCCCGTACACGAGGTCGTCGATCACCGTGCCGCCCGGCGAGAAGCGGAACGGCGCGTCCGCGTCCGTCGGCCAGCCGTAGTACGTGTACCAGCCGTCGCCGTCCACCCGGAACTGCCTGACCACCGCGCCCTCCTGGTCGTCCCGTGCGGTCAGCCGCATGGTGAACGGTCCGTCGTACACGTACTCCACGGGCCGGCCGTGCCGCCCCACCGTGCGCAGGGGTTCCGAGAGTTCGTACGAGGCCGTCGCCGGGCGGGCGTCCACGGTCCAGCTCAACTCCTCGTCCGTGCCCGCGATACGTGCCGTCAGCGTGTGGGTGCCCGCGGTCTTCGGCACTGAACGCAGGTCCAGGTCCCGGTCGTTGGGGCCGGTGGCGACGGGGCGCCCGTCAAGTCGCCAGCGTACGGCCGGGGTGCGGTCCACCGGGTGGGTGGTGTCGGCATGGACGACCGACCGGGCGCCGACGGGCGCCCCGAGGGGGGTGTGGCCGGTGAACGCGGCCGGGGTTCCGTCGCGCACGGTGGTGAGTGCCGGGTCCACCGTCCAGCCGACGGTCCGGGTGAGCGCCGCCGAGCCGCGGACCGCCGGGTCGCGGACGAAGGGCGTCGGGTCGGTGACGGTCGCCGTGAGCGTGTGCGTCCCGGGGGAGAGGCGCAGGGCGCGCAGGTCGACGGTGCGCGCGCCCCGGGTGGGCAGCGTCCGCCCGTCCAGGCGCCAGGTCACGGCGAGCGCCCCGCCCACCGGGTGCAGGGTGTCGACCCACACCGTCCGGTCCGCCCCGACGGGTGAGGTGTTGGGTGTGTGGCCCTGGACCAGGTTCACCTTGGCGGAGATCGCCCGGACCATCACCTCGCGCTCCACCTGGTCGAAGGCGTAGCCGAGGGTCTTCATCAGCGAGTGGCGGCTCGGGCGCCAGACGCCCTTCGTGCTGTACATGCCGCCCTCGTGGCGGCCGATGACGCCGCCCGACTCGCTCTCCTCGCCGAGCCACCGCCACCATTTGGCCCGCTGCTCCCGCATCTGGGGCTCGGTCAGGAGGGTGTGGTGGGTGGAGGAGGGCTCCGGGCCGGAGTACGTCTCGCCCGGCACTCCGCGCGCGTAGTAGTCGTACTCGTCCTGGAGGCCGCCGAGCGAATGGCCTATCTCGTGCGGGGTGATGAGGGACGAGAGCGCGTTGCCGCCGGAGGCGGTGGCGTAACCGCCGCCCGCGCCGCCGTAGGTGGAGCTGTGGGCGAGGGCGACGATCTGCCGGTTGGCGCCGCTCGTGCCCGGGACGAGGTCGGCGAGCGCGGCGGCCTTCCGGCTGTCGACGGTCAGCAGCCGCTGCACGCTGTTCGCGTTGCAGCCGCCCCAGAACCCCATGTCGAGCGCCGTGTCACGGGCGGGGGCGTCCAGGCCGGGGTCGCAGTCCACACCCGACTCGGCCGAAGGGGCCTCCACCGCCCAGACGTTGATGTACGAGCGGTAGGAGGCGAAGGGCTCGATGCTCCACAGGGTGTTCAGGTGCCGGTCGAGGTCGGCGCGGAACGCCGGCATCTCCGCCGCGGTGTAGCCGTCGCCCATGAACACCAGGTTGAACCGCCGGTCCGCGGGCCCGGTGGTCTGTACGGGGACGACGGCCGGACCGTCACCGGGCGTCGGCGTCCCGGCCGCCGCGGGTGCGGTTCCCACCAGACCGGCGGCCAGCAGGCAGACCGCGACGACGCGGGCCACCTCTCGTCGAACTCCCGTGCGCTGTGAGGTCATGGGGCGCGAGCCTAGGCCGCACCCCTGTTCTCGTAAAGTTGTTCGTCAGTCGTATGCCTTCACGACGGTTTCGTCGGTGTCCGCCGCCGCTTCAGTGCCGTAGGTACGCAAGACCCGCGTGCTCCGCCGTGTAGCCCTCCACCAGGCGGCGGGCGACGGTCACCGAGTCGACCAGCGGATGGAGGGCGAAGGCCTTGACGGCGGTCGCCCGCGAACCGCTCTCCGCCGCCGCGAGGACCTCCCGCTCCACCGCCTTCACGGCCGTCACCAGGCCGACCGCGTGGTACGGCAGCGGGGACACCGACACCGGGTGGGCGCCGTTCGCGTCGACGAAGCAGGGGACCTCGATCACCGCGTCGGCGTCGAGCGCGGCGAGGGTCGTGCCGTTGCGGACGTTGAGGATCAGCGTGGCCCGCTCGCCCCGTGCGATGGCCCGCATGAGGGCCAGCGCCACCTTCTCGTAGCCGCCCGACTCCAGGTCCTCCTCGTCGCGCTCCCCGATCCCGGCGGCCTCCCGGTTGGCGGCCATGTAGGTGGCCTCCCGGTCGGCGAGCGTACGGTGCCAGGCCGCGAGGGCCGGAGTGTCGGGCTTCCCCATCTCCTGGTAGAAGGCGTCCTGTTGGTCGCGGAGATAGGCGCCGCGCGTCCGCTCGGCCGACCGGTAGGCCGACACGGCCTCCCGGTTGAAGTAGTAGTAGTGCAGGTACTCGTTGGGGATCGCGCCCAGGGAACGCAGCCACTCCGGGCCGAAGAGCCTGCCCTCCTCGAAGGAGCCGAGTGCCTCCTCGTCGGCGAGCAGCCGCGGCAGCTCGTCCCGCCCGTCGATCCGCAACCCCCGCAGCCAGCCGAGGTGGTTGAGGCCCACGTAGTCGATCCAGGCCCTGTCCGGGTCGGCGCCCAGGATGAGGGCGACCCGGCGGCCGAGTCCGACGGGGGAGTCGCAGATGCCGACGACCCGGTCGCCGAGGATCCGGGACATCGCCTCCGTGACCAGGCCCGCCGGGTTGGTGAAGTTGATGACCCAGGCGTCCGGGGCGAGTTCGGCGATCCGGCGCGCGATGTGCACCGCGACGGGCACGGTCCGCAGCCCGTAGGCGATGCCGCCGGCGCCCACCGTCTCCTGGCCGAGCACCCCCTCCGCGAGCGCGATCCGCTCGTCCGCGGCCCTGCCCTCCAGACCGCCGACCCGGATCGCGGAGAACACGAAGTCGGCCCCGCGCAGCGCCTCGTCCAGATCCGTCGTCGCCGTGACACCGGGCGCGTCCGGCACTCCCTCGCCCTGTTCGGCCAGGACCCTGGCGATGGCCGAGAGCCGCCCCTCGTCCAGGTCGTACAGGGTGACGTGGGTGACCCGCCCCTCGGCGTGGTCGCCGAGGAGAGCGCCGTACACCAGCGGCACCCGGAACCCGCCGCCTCCGAGAATCGTCAGTTTCATGCTCGTACGCTACTCGGACGCCTCCCCCGAGCAGCGGGATCCCGCCCCGGCGTCCACGCGGCCGTCCACATGCCGGGCGCCCGCCCCTGCGCCGGGGGCGCCCCCTCCGCCGCCTGCTCCCCGGCCGCGCGCCCCGCCACTCGCCCCCGGCGGGCGCACCGGTACCGCGCACCCGGTGGGGGACAATGACGGCATGTCCCGACGCAAGACCCGCCCCCGTACGTCCCCCGCCCGCCCGGCCGAGCCCGCCGTGACCGCGGAGTCACCCTGTCCGTGCGGTCTCGACGCCGCGTACGGCGCGTGCTGCGGCCGGTTCCACACGGGGACGGGCGGCAGCGCGCCCACCGCCGAGCTGCTCATGCGCTCCCGTTACAGCGCCTTCGTCGTCCGAGACGAGGCCTATCTGCTGCGCAGCTGGGCGCCGGAGACCCGGCCCGGTGAGGTCGACTTCGACCCGGGGATGCGCTGGACCGGCCTGGAGATCGAGGCGGCCACCGACGGCACCGCCTTCCACCAGCACGGCACCGTCACCTTCACCGCGCGCTACGTCCACGGCGGTGAGCCCGGCGCCCTGCACGAGCGGAGCCGCTTCGCCCGTCACGAGGGCGCCTGGGTGTACGTGGACGGCGACGTCGGCGAGTAGCGCATAGCCGGGGAGCGCGGAGCCGGCGGGCCGCGGGGGCCCGGGGTGACCCTGAGCGGTCCCGGGTCAGGCGCCGGTGGTCCTGCTCAGGGCACGCCCGTCGTCCATGCCGAGCGACCGGTCGGGGAGGCCGTTCGCGAGGTCCTCGGCCACGACCCTCTTGGCGATGGCGTCCGTCGCCACCCGCAGTTCGGGGCCGCTCGGCCGACCGCTCTCCTGCTCGACGCGGTCGGACAGCCAGTCGCCCCACGCGTGCGTGATGACGTCCGCCTCGCGCTTGCCGGCCGGGGTGTGGGAGAGCAGATGGCCGTCGCGGGTCAGGAACCCCTCGTCGACCATCCGGTCGAAGACCGGCAGCAGCACCTCGGGCGGGACCCGCCGCCCCGCCGAGATCAGTCCCAGGCTCGCGTGGCCGACCGTCCGTGTGTAGAGCTCGACCTGCATCACCGCCCATGCCCCGGCCGTGTCGAGCCGTGTGTCGGAGACGTCGAGGATCCGCCGGGCGGTGGCGAGGTCGATCCGGCGCATGATGCGGCCCACGACCAGTTCCAGGTGCTGCGCGGAGTCGCCCGACGAGGTGGGCGCCGAGAAGCCCTCGCCCATGTCGGGCGCGGCGGCGCGCGCAGAGTCGCGGAGCGTCACCTGCTTGAGGAAGAGCGCGACGACGAAGCCGACGGCGGCGACCGGCACCGTCCAGAGGAAGACGGTGTGGAGGGTGTCGGCGTAGGCGTTGACGATGGGTTCCGCGACCTGGTCCGGCAGGCCGTGCACGCCGTCCGGGCTCTGCGCCGCCTGCGCGACGCCCGCCGGGTCCAGGCCCTGGCTCCCGGCGACGGCCGAGGCCTCCGCGACCCCGGCCCGGAGGTTGGGGGTGAGGGAGTTGACGTAGATCGTGCCGAAGACGGCGGTGCCGAAGGAGCTGCCGAGCGTGCGGAAGAAGGTGACGCCGGAGGTGGCGGTGCCGAGGTCGGCGTAGTCGACGGTGTTCTGCACGGCGATGGTGAGGACCTGCATGCACAGTCCGATGCCGACGCCGAGCACGAACATGTACAGCGACGCGAGCCAGGTGTCGGTCCCCGGTTCCATCAGCGACAGGAGATAGAGCCCGAGGCCCATCACCAGACAACCCACGATCGGGAAGGTCCGGTAGTGGCCCGTCTTGCTGACCACGTTGCCGCTGAAGATGGACGCGATGAGCAGACCGATGACCATCGGGAGCGTACGGATGCCGGAGACGGTCGCCGAGTCCCCGTCCACGTACTGGAGGTACGTCGGCAGGAACGTCATCGCACCGAGCATGGCGAAGCCGACGACGAAGCTCAGCACGGAGCAGACGGTGAAGACCGGATTGCCGAACAGCCGCATGGGCAGCATGGGTTCCGCCGCGCGGGTCTCCACCCAGCAGAACAGCCCGAGCGCGATGACACCGCCGACGAACAGCCCGATGATCACGGGAGACGTCCAGGCGTACTCGTTGCCGCCCCAACTGGTCGCCAGGATCAGGGCGCTGGCTCCGGCGGCGACCAGCGCGATGCCCGCGTAGTCGATGACCGGCTTGCTCGCCGAGCGTACGGAGGGGATCGTGCGGGCGGCGGCGATCACGACGAGGATGGCGATGGGAACGTTGACGTAGAACGCCCAGCGCCAGCTGAGGTGGTCGGTGAACAGACCGCCGAGCAGTGGGCCGATGACGGTGGAGACCCCGAACACGGCCCCGATCGCACCCTGGTACTTGCCGCGTTCGCGCAGCGGGATCACATCGGCGATGAGCGCCATCGAGGTGACCATCAGGCCGCCCGCGCCCACACCCTGCAGGCCGCGCCAGACGATCAGCAGCGTCATGTTGGTGGCGAGTCCGCAGAGGAACGAGCCGGTGATGAAGACGATCGCCGAGATCTGGAAGATCACCTTGCGGCCGAAGAGATCGCCGAACTTGCCGACGAGGGCGGTCGCGACCGTCTCGGCGAGCAGGTACGAGGTGACCACCCACGACATGTGGGCGGCGCCGCCGAGGTCCGAGACGATCGTGGGCAGGGCGGTGCCGACGATCGTCTGGTCGAGCGCGGCGAGGAGGACACCCAGCATGATCGTGCCGAAGACGATGTTGCGGCGGCGGCGGTCGAGCACGGGTGGCTCGGTGGCGGCCGGGGGCGCGGGCGCTGCGTCGCTGGTCGTGGTCACTCTCGCAGCGTCACATCGGCCCCGACCGGGTGCATGCGGGGGACGGCCGAACGGCGGACCGGCGAGGAGTGTCCGGTCGGCCCCGTCAGGGCGTGACCGGCAGCTTCGGGTGGTGCTTGGCGAGGATCTTGTTGGCCCGGGCGAGCGCGGCGAGGGCGTTCTCCCGGTCCGCCCGGTCCTCCGCGCAGAGCGGTCCCCGGAAGCTGTACACCTCGCGCGCGGCGCAGTCCGCGTCGATCTCGGCCTGGAGGACGTGCAGCGGCAGGCAGGAGCCGATCAGCGCGGCCACACGGTCGGGGATCGGGACGGGTACGAGGCGCGAGGGCGAGGTGATCACGGGTCAGTCCTAGTGGGTCCGGGAAGCGTACGGAAGGGTCTGCCCTCCATACGTACCGGATCGCCGTACGGGTTCCGGCACGGCGATGTCGCGGTGGGGCAACGACGCGACGGTGCTCCGGCGGGGCGTGCGGGAGCCCGGGCGGGGGAGCGGGTACGGCCGCCGGGCGCGGCCGGGGACGTTCTCGCAGGTACGGGCCCGGGTGGCCGGCGCGGGAATGTTCACCGTCCCTGCGTATCGCTCGTGAGTACGACGAACACAGGCGTGATGCGGGGATGTCGAGGGCGGCGGGACGCTTGCCGAATGTGAAGCATCTCACTCGGCGGATCGGCGTCCTCCGGACAGTGTCCGGACGCTACGTCAGGATCTCGGACAGGTCGTACGAGACGGGCTCGTCCAGCTGTCCGTACCCGCAGGACTCCGGCGTCCGGTCCGGGCGCCACCGCTTGAACTGCGCCGTGTGCCGGAAGCGGTCGCCCTCCATGTGGTCGTAGCCGACCTCGCAGACCCGCTCGGGCCGCAATGCCACCCACGACAGGTCCTTCTTCCCCGACCAGCGGCTGGGTGCGCCCGGCAGTCGTGCCCCCGCGTGTGCCGCCTCCTCCGCCCAGGCCGCCCAGGGGTGTCCGTCCGGCGGGTCCATCCGGAGCGGTTCGAGCTCCTCGATGAGCTCGGCCCGCCGCTGCGCGGTGAACGCCGCGCACACGCCGACGTGCTGGAGGGCGCCCTTGTCGTCGTACAGGCCGAGCAGCAGCGAGCCGACCACCGGTCCGCTCTTGTGGAAGCGGTAGCCGGCCACCACGACATCCGCCGTCCGCTCGTGCTTGATCTTGTACATGAGGCGGGCGTCCGGCCGGTACGGCAGGTCGAGCGGCTTGGCGATCACCCCGTCCAGGCCCGCGCCCTCGTACTGTTCGAACCACTGGGCGGCGAGTTCGGCGTCCCGCGTGGCCGGTGCCAGATGCACCGGTGCGTCCACGCCCGCGAGCATCCGCTCCAGGGCCTCCCGGCGCTCGCTCAGCGGAGTGTCGAGCAGCGACTCGTCCCCGAGGGCGAGCAGGTCGAAGGCGACGAACAGCGCCGGGGTCGTCTCGGCCAGCATGCGGACCCGGGAGTCGGCCGGGTGGATCCGCTCGCTGAGCCGGTCGAAGTCGAGGTGGCCGCCGTGCTCGATGACGATCTCGCCGTCGACCACACAGCGCTCCGGCAGCCGGGCCGCGAGCGCCTCGACCAGCTCGGGGAAGTAGCGGGTGAGCGGCTTGCCGGTACGGCTGCCGATGACGACATCCGGCCCGTCGCGGTGCACGATCGCGCGGAAGCCGTCCCACTTCGCCTCGTACTGCATCCCGGGCGGGATCCGCTTCACCGACTTGGCGAGCATCGGTTTCACGGGCGGCATCACCGGAAGATCCATGAGGCGATTGTCCGGTATGCGGGACTTGTCGGCGAGCCCTAGGCTGACCGGCATGGCAGGCAAGGCGGCAGCGGTGGAACTGGAAGTCGGCGACCGGACCGTACGCGTGTCCAATCCGGACAAGGTGTACTTCCCCGAACCCGGCTACACGAAGCTCGACATGGTCAGCTACTACCTGGCGGTCGGCGACGGTGTCACCCGCGCCCTGCGCGACCGTCCCACCACCCTGGAGCGCTACCCCGACGGGGTGACCGGCGAGTCGTTCTTCCAGAAGCGCGCCCCGAAGTACCTCCCCGACTGGATCCCGACCGCCCACATCACCTTCCCCAGCGGCCGTTCCGCCGACGAGATGTGCCCCACCGAACCGGCGGCCGTGCTCTGGGCCGCCAACCTCGGCGCGGTCACCTTCCACCCCTGGCCGGTACGCCGCGACGACACCGACCACCCCGACGAACTCCGCATCGACCTCGATCCGCAGCCCGGCACGGACTACGCGGACGCCGTCCGCGCCGCCCACGAACTGCGCGCCGTCCTCGACGAGCACGGACTGCGCGGCTGGCCGAAGACCTCCGGCGGACGAGGCATCCACGTCTTCGTCCCGATCCTGCCGAACTGGACGTTCACGCAGGTCAGGCGAGCTGCCATCGCCTGCGGGCGGGAGCTGGAGCGCCGCATGCCGGAGGAGGTCACCATCAAGTGGTGGAAGAAGGAGGAGCGCGGCGAGCGGATCTTCGTCGACTACAACCAGACGGCCCGGGACCGCACGATCGCCTCCGCCTACTCCGTGCGTCCCCGACCGCACGCGCCCGTGTCGGCGCCGCTGCGGTGGGAGGAGGTCGACGACGCCGTGCCGCGGGACTTCGACATCAGGACGATGCCGGTCCGGTACGCCGAGGTGGGCGACGTCCACGCCGACATGGACGACGAACGGTTCAGCCTGGAGTCCCTGCTCGAACTGGCGCGACGGGACGAGGCGGAGCACGGCCTCGGTGATCTGCCGTACCCGCCGGAGTATCCGAAGATGCCGGGTGAACCGAAGCGCGTGCAGCCGAGCCGGGCGAAGAGAGAACCATCCGAAGAGGAGTGACGGGGTGGGCCGGCCCTTTCCGGGAGGGGGGTCGACCCACCCCGCTGTCTCGACCTTAAAACAACACGAACGGTCGTGCTAGCATTTTTTCATAAGCCCGACCGAGGAGATCCGGCATGTACCCGATGGCTCCGCTCGTACGCACCGTCCTGAACACTGCCGCCCGCGTCGCCCCAGGGCCCGCCGGACGCCTGGCATTCCACCTCTTCGTCCGCCCGCTCGGCCGGGCCCGGCCGAAACCCCAGGAGCGGGATCTCTTCGCCGCCGCCCGCACCGGACGGCTCCAGGTCCGCGGCAAGGACGTGGTCACGTACGCCTGGGGTGACGGCCGCCGGCCCGTCCTGCTGGTGCACGGCTGGTCCTCGCGCGCCTCGCGGCTCACCGCCTTCGCCGAGGCGCTGCTGGAACGCGGCTACAGCCCCGTCGCCTTCGACGCGCCCGGCCACGGCGAATCCCCGGGGCGGGCCAGCAATATCGTCGAATACCGGGAGATCATCCGGCAGTTGCACGAGCGACACGGTGACTTCGACGCCGTCGTCGCCCACTCCTTCGGGGTCCTCGCCGCCCTCTTCGCCCTCCGGGACGGCGTCCGTGCGACCCGATTCGTCGGCATCGGCGGAGTCGGCTCCTTCGATCTGCTGATCAAGGGCTTCCAGGCCGGTCTCGGCGTGGACGACCGGGTCCTGCGGTGCATGCGGGACCATGTGGAGCGGCGGCTCGTGCCGGGTGAACCCGGCATCTGGGACCGCTTCGGAGCGGACCGCGACTCCGGCGAACTCACCGCGCGCATCCTGCTGTTCCACGACGAGGGTGACGACATGGTGCCGCTCGTCCACTCCCGGCGGCTCGCGCGCGCCCACGGCGACCGAGCCCGCCTCGTCGTCACCCAGGGGCTCGGCCACCGGCGCATCCTGCGGGACCCGGAGGTCGTCGGCGAGGCGGTGGAGTTCCTGGCGGCTCCGGCGGGTGAACCGGCGGCGGGGGAGCCGGTGGCCGCGAGCTGAGAGGGGCGCGGGGGCGGTGCGGGAGCTCAGCCCGGCGCCGCGTCCCGCTCCGCGGCCCGGCCTCTTCCCCCCTGCTCGGGCCCAGCCTCGTCGCGCTACCGGCCTACTCGGCGTCGAGGTCGACCCGGCCCCTGTCCGTGGCCGAGGCGCGCAGCCGGGCGGTGATTCCCCGCTCGGCGCGGTCGTACGTCTGCGTGTCGCCGAGCAGGACGGACTGCGCGTTGGCCGCTTCCATGAGGGCGATCACCTCGAAGGCGAGCTGCTCCACATCCAGGTCGCCGGCGAAGTCGCCGACGGCCTGAGCCTCCGTCAAAGAGCTTTCCATGTAGGCGTTCCAGTCGCGGCGGGTCCGGGCGACGGCGTCGTGGACCGGGCCCGTGCGGGCGTCGAACTCGGCCGAGACCGCGTAGAAGAAGCAGCCGCCGGCGAAGACCCGCTCCGAGGAGTACGTGAGCCAGTTCCGGCACAGCTCGCGCACCCGCCGGGCCCCTGGCGGCACGTCCTTGAGGGGGGTCACGACGTTCTCGGCGAAGACGGCTGCGGCGGCCCTGATCGTGGAGAGCTGGAGCTCCTCCTTCGAGCCGAAGAGGGCGAAGACGCCGCTCTTGCTCAGCTTGAGCTCGGTGGCGATGCGCCCCAGGGAGAGGCCTTCGAGCCCTTCAACCGAGGCGATGTCCATGGTCCGGCCGAGCACGAGCCGCCGGGTCTGGTTTCCACGCTCGACGCGCCCGTCCGTCTTGGTCACGGTGTCGCTCATGCCTCCATCCTACTGAACGCACGACCGTGCGGAAACTTTGTCGCCCGCCATCGAGCGCCCATCGCCCGCCGCCGGTGGTCCTCCGCCGGTGGTCCTCCGCCGGTGGCCCGCCGCCGGTGGTCCTCCGTCCGTCCGGGCTAGCCGGCCCGCTCGCCGGGGTCCCTCCGTTCCGCCGGGGCGAGCAGCAGCACCTCCAGGGCGCGGGCGCAGGCCCTGGCCTGCGCGAGGTACCAGTCGAGCCGGGCGTCGGTGATCAGCTCCGGTGTCGCCCGCACCGCGAGCGCGAAGCGCGCGTGCCCCGTCCGTTCCAGGACCGGCACGGCCACGGTCCGCACCCCGTGGGCCGACTCCCCGTCGTTCAGGGCGTACCCGGCTTCCCGTACGCGAGCCAACTCGGCGGCGAGCGCCGGAGGTTCCACGATGGTCCGTTCGGTGAACGCGTACAGCGGCGGCAGGGAGCGCGGGCCCGCCTCGCCCGCCCGGGGCCACGCGAGGAGCACCTTTCCGAGCGCCGTCGAGTGCAGCGGCCGGCGCAGCCCCACCTTCGGCGTCACCGAGCCGCCCGCGACGATCACCACGTGCGGGCCGCTGCGCAGGGCCAAGTCGGCTGTGGCGCCGGTCCGTTCGGCGAGATCGGACAGCTCGGGCGCGGCCAGGTGCAGCCCCCGTTGGTGGTACGAGAGCCGTCCCAGCTCCGTCATCGCCGGGCCCAGCCGGTAGCGGGCGGTCCGGGCGTCCTGCTCCAGGAATCCCGCACCGAGCAGGGTCCGGGCGAGGCGGTGTGCGGTGGACGTGGAGAGTCCGAGTCGTCGCGCGAGGTCGGAGGCGCTCAGGTCGGGCCCGTTGTCGTGGAAACAGTGCAGGACATCCAGTGCACGGCGGACCGCCTGGGCGCCCGCCGGGGGTCGGGCGATGCCGGCCTCGGTCGTCATAGGGTTCGCTCCCCGTGGGTGATCGGGCTCCCACGCTCCCACATGGCGGGAGCCGAATCAGGGCCCGGGCGAGGTCGGAAACATGCCGTTCATACGCAATCCCACATGGTGGGAGGCGAGTTGTCGCCGACGGAGCTTCCGTGGCAAGGTTCCGGCCAAGCCACCACAGCGACACCGAGCCGGAGGGAGCAGGGCCGGTCATGAACGCACGACGTACCGATCGACGTACCGCACGTCGCACCGCGCGATGTGTGCCCACCGCCTCTCCCGCGCCGCTCGTCCTCACCCGCCGCCGCCACATCGACCTGGCGCGCGTCGCAGGGGCCGGCTGTCGCTGAGGTACCGCGGGGCTGACGTCGTCGGCTGACCCCATCCGCACGGCGCTCGCGGCGGTGCTCCGCGACGACGCGACGGGCGCCGACGTCGCGGTCGGTGCGAGATCCGGTCCCATGCGGGTCTCCCGCCCCGGGCGGGCACCGTTCCCACGCGAGGGTCCGGACCCACGCGAGGATCGCCACCCGACCGGATCCCCGCGTCCTCGTCAGGTCCCGCGTCCTCGCCAGGTCCCGCTTCCTCGCCGGGTCCCGCTCCTCGCCGGCAGACGCGTCCGCGCGTCCGTCCGCGCGTCCGCCCGGCTCCCCGCCGCGTGCCGCCCATCGGTCCGACCGGCCTCCCCCATACCTCCGTACCCCCGTACCCCCGTACCCCCGTACCTCCTTCGCCCTCGCCCCGGCAGCGCCCCCGCCGACGCTCGACGTCGCCGCGCGCCCGGTCGCCGCCCACGCCGTCCCACCTCACCCCGGGAAGTCCCTCCATGACGCCTGCCCGCGTGCCCGACACGCTCTGGTTCACCCGCTGCCCCGTGCCCACGGCCACCGGTGTCGCCGCCGATCGTGGCTGGCTGGAGCGGGAGTTCGCACCCGACGGCATCGCCGTCCGCTCCCTCCAGGACGCCGACCCCGGCGCCGACCGCGCCACCCACTTCACCCACGCGCTGCCCGGCCTCTTCCGGGAGGGCGGCAACGTGCCCGCGCTGTGGGCCCGTTCACGCGGCGAACGGACCCGGCTCGTCGCGCTCACCTGGATCGAGGAACGTCAGGTGGTGCTCGTCGCTCCCGGTTCCCCGGTGCGGGGAGCCGCCGCCCTGCGCGGGCTGCGGCTCGCCCTGCCCCGGCACCCGGTCCCCATCGACTTCTGGCGGGCGATGGCCCTGCGCGGCTTCGAGGGCGCACTCGCCTCCGCCGGGTACGGGCTCGGCGACGCGCGCCTCGTCGACGTACCCGCCGACGGGCATCGGGGCCAGTGGGCCGCGGAGCTGGACGCCCTGCGCCGGGGTGAGGTCGACGCCGTGTACGTGAAGGGCGCACTCGCCGTCGAGGCGGCCCGCCGCGCCGGGGCCGAGGTGGCCGTGGAGCTGGACGCCCTCCCCGACCCCGCGCACCGCGTCAACAACGGCACCCCTCGTCCCCTCACCGTGCACCAGGACCTCCTGGACGAGTACCCCGAGCTCGTCGCCCGCTTCCTGACCGTCCTGCTCCGCGCCGCCGACTGGGCCGCCGGCGAGCCGGACGAGGTCGCGCGGATCCTCGGCGCCGAGACCGGTGCGGGTGCCGAGGGCGTCGCGGAGGCCTACCGCCCCGGTACCCACCGCACCCTCCACCCGGACCTGTCCGACACCCGCCTCGACCTGCTCACCCGGCAGGAGGAGGCGCTGCGGGCCCACGGTTTCCTGCCCGAGGCCGTGGACGTACGCGCCTGGGCCGACCCTGAGCCGCTGCGACAGGCCCGCCGGCGGGCGGCCGCCGCCCCGGTGGGGACGTCGCCGCAGCCGATTCCGTGACCGGCCGCCTCGTCACCACCGCCCCACGCCCACTCTCCGCACCCCGAAGGACGACCGCCATGCGCCCACTCGCCCCTCTCACCCCGCCCGCCACTCGCACCACCCGCGTCGCTCTGGCGGTCCTCGCCACCCTCTCCGTTCTCACCGCCTGCGGTGGCAGCCCCGCAGCGGACTCGGCCGTCGGCCAGGGCACCGGAAACGGGCCGAAGGGAGCGAAGGGCACGGTCACCATCCGCATCCCCGACCCCGGGAACGCCGGCGTGCTCGCCCGTGGCAAGAAGGACGGGAGCCTCGACAAGGCTCTCGCCGCGGTCGGTGCCAAGGTGGTGTGGACCGGCAGCGCAGGTCCCTTCGCGCCCGCCGCCCAGGCGATGAACGCCGACCAGCTCGACATCGCGACCGGCTCGATCACCTCCGGCATCACCTCCCTCTCCCAGAGCCCCGGCTTCGCCTTCTTCACCGCCACGGCCCCCGACCCCGTCGGCGAGGGCATCCTCGTCCGCGAGGGCTCGGACATCGACTCCGTCGAGGACCTCGTCGGCCGCAAGGTCGCCGTCAACAAGGGCGGCACCGGCGAATACCTGCTCCTCAAAGCCCTCGCCAAGGCCGGCGTCCCCGCCGACCAGGTCGAGCGGGTCTATCTGCGCCCGGACCAGACCGCCGCCGTCTTCAACGCCGGCCAGGTCGACGCCTGGGCCGTCTGGTCCACCTACGCCGTGGCCGAGATCGGCGCGGACAAGGCCCACTTCGTGGCCGACGGCACCGCCATCGGATCCGACAACTACAGCCTCAACGCCGTTCGTTCGGGCTTCGCCAAGCAGCACCCCGAGGTCGTCAAGGCGCTCTACGCCTACCTCCACGACAACAGCGTGAAGGAGAAGAAGGACCCGGCCGCCTATCTGAACGTCTTCACCGACGCCGGTCCCACCGCCGTCGACGGCAGGGCCAAGGAGGTCCAGATCTCCTTCATCGGCAAGGGGGGCACCGTCGACCCGATCCGGCCCGAGGACATCAAGCGCTTCGAGACGGTCGCCCAGTTCTACGCCGACCAGAAGGTCACGCCGGACAAGGTCGACATCGCCGCCCACCTCCTCGACATCGAGAAGCTGTCATGACGGCCCCGGCCACCGCCACCACAGGCCCCGCGCCCGCGCCCGCGGCCACGAAGGAGACGCTCGCGGACGGCGGCGGCCCCGCCGGACTCGTCACCCCCCGCCCGCATGTCCGCCGCCCCCGCTCCCGGACGTACTCCCTGACGGTCCGCACCCTCGGCCCGGTCGCCCTCCTCGCCCTCTGGTGGACCTCCTCCGCCACCGGCGTCCTCACCCCCGACGTGCTCGCATCGCCCTCTCAAGTCATCGACGCGGTCGAAGAGCTGTGGGGCAACGGGCAGCTGCCCGACGCGCTCGCCACCTCCCTCACCCGCTCGGGCATCGGTCTCGTCATCGGTCTCGCCGCCGGGCTCACCCTCGGCATCACCACCGGCTTCACCCGGCTCGGCGACGAGCTGCTCGACTCCTCGCTCCAGACGCTCCGCACGATCCCGTTCCTCTCCCTCGTCCCCCTCTTCATGGTCTGGTTCGGGATCAACGAGACCGCGAAGATCCTGCTCATCGCGGTCGCCACCACCTTCCCGATGTACGTCTCCACCAGCGGGGGCGTCCGCAACACCGACCGCAAACTCGTCGAGGCCATGCGCAGCTTCGGGCTCGGCCGACTCGCGATCGTCCGCCAGGTCGTCCTCCCCGGCGCCCTGCCCTCGCTCCTCGCAGGACTGCGGCTCTCCATGACGCTCAGCGTCATCGCGCTCATCGCCGCCGAGGAGATCAACGCCACCGAAGGCATCGGATACCTGATGTCCCAGGCCCAGAGCTACGCCCGCACCGACATCCTCGCCGTCTGCATCCTCGTCTACGGCCTGCTCGGTCTCGCCGCCGACGTTCTCGTCCGGGGCCTGGAGCGGATCCTCATGCCCTGGCGCACGGCCGGCCCCGGGGGAGGAGCCCGATGACGTCGTCCACATCGGTTCCCGCCACGGCGGTACGGGTACGAGGCCTGCGCCGGGTCTTCGGCGCCCGATCCGTCCTCGACGGTCTCGAACTCGACCTGAGACGAGGCGAGTTCCTGGCTCTCCTCGGTGCGAGCGGCAGCGGCAAGACCACCCTGCTCCGTATCCTCGGCGCCCTCGACGGAGCCGACGGGGGAGAGGCGCTCGTCCCCGAGGCCCGGACGATCGTCTTCCAGGAACCGCGGCTCATCCCCTCCAAGAAGGTCCTCGCCAATGTGACCGTCGGCCTCCCGCGCGGCGCCGCGACCCGGGCCACCGGACTGCGGGCGCTCGCCGAAGTCGGTCTCGAACGTCACGCGGACGCCTGGCCCGCCACCCTCTCCGGCGGCGAGGCCCAGCGCGTCGCGCTCGCCCGTGCCCTGGTCCGGGAGCCCGAACTCCTGCTCCTCGACGAGCCGTTCGCCGCCCTCGACGCGCTGACCCGGCTCCGGATGCAGGACCTGGTCGGCGAGCTGCGCCGGATCCACCGCCCCGCCGTGCTCCTCGTGACGCACGACGTCGACGAGGCCGTACGCCTCGCCGACCGGGTCGCCGTCCTGCGGGACGGCCGACTGGTCACCGACGAGCCCGTCACCGTCCCCCGTCCCCGAGACCCCGGCGACCCGGCCTTCGTGGCCCTGCGCCGCCGCCTCCTCGCCGACCTGGGCGTCCACGCGCCCGGCGAGGCGGCCACCTCCATCCCCGGGCCCGCCCCCGCATCTCCCGAAGGAGCCTCCGCATGAGCGTCGTCATCGGTGTCCACCGCAGCAACCCCTCCCTCTACCACCTCTCCCGGCTCGGTTACGCGGAGGAGGAACTCGCCGCACTCGGGGAGACCGTGACCTGGTACCCGTACACCGACGGAGTCCGCACGGGTGCCCATCTCACCGACGGCACCATCGACTTCGGCGGCACCGGCTCCACCCCGCCGGTCACCGCGCAGGCCGCCGGACACGACATCGTCTACACCGCCGTCTCGGCGCCCCGCCCCGACCACGGCGCACTCCTCGTCCCCGAGGACAGCCCGGTCCGTACCGTCGCCGATCTGAAGGGCGGCACCGTCCATCTGGCCGTCGGCTCCTGGCAGACCCACCTCGTCGCCAAGGCCCTGGACGACGCGGGACTCTCGTACGCCACCGACATCACCGCCGTACGCGCCGACCCGGGCAGCGAGGAGAAGCTCCGTACCGGCGCGATCACCGCCTGGGTCGCCCAGGGCGCCGAGCTCGCGGCAGCCCGCCGCGCCGGCGGGCTGCGCACCCTGATCCGTACCGGCGAGGTCATCACCGACCGGTCCGTCTTCTTCACCCGCCGCGACCTCGCCGAGCAACGGCCCGAAGTGGTGGAGGCGCTGACCCGGGCGCTCCGGCGGGCCGACGACTGGGCCGCCGCGCACCCGCGCGAGGCCGCCGAGATCGCCGCCGCGGACCAGGGCGGCACGGTCGACGACTGGGAGACCGCGCTGCGCGCCCTGCCCTGGACGATCGAGGAGATCGGAGAGGAGTTCGTCGCCGAGCAGCAGCGGGCGGCCGACATCTTCCACCGCACCGGGTTCATCGACCGCGCGATCAGCGTCGCGGACGCCCTGCCCCGGAAGGCCGGCTCCCGATGACCTCACCGGCACCCGAAGTCCTCTGGTACATCATCCCGCGCGAGGGCGCGTACCCCTGGGAGCCGGCGGGCCGCCGTCCCGTCGACCTCGGCTACCTCGCACACCTCGCCGGAACCGTCGAACGCCTCGGCTACACCGGTGCGTTGCTGGCCACGGACCTCTACGACGTGTGGCCACTGGGTTCGGCGCTCGCGGCCTCCACGAGCACCCGGTTCAAGCCGCTGCTCGCCGTCCACCCGGGGCTGATCGCGCCGACCCTGCTCGCCAAGATGGCGCTGAGCTTCGACAACCTGTTCGGCGGCCGGCTCCGCTTCAACGTGGTCAACGGTTCCACCGCCTCGCTGCGCGAGTACGGGCTCCACGTCGAGCACGACGAGCGGTACGAACTGAGCGCCGAGTACTGGTCGATCGTCAAGCGGCTCACGGCGGGCGAGGTCTTCGACCACAAGGGCCGCTTCTACGACCTCAGGAACGCCGGCGCCTCCTTCCGCGACCTGCGGCCCGTCCAGGAGCCGCACGTCCCGCTCTGGTTCGGCGGATCCTCGGCGCCCGGGATCGAGATGGCCGCCGAGCACGTCGACGTCTACCTCACCTGGGGCGAGCCGCCGCACCTGCTGAAGGAGAAGCTCGACCACGTACGGGCCCGGGCCGCCGCCCACGGCCGTACTCTCCGCATCGGCCTGCGCCTCCACCTCATCGTCCGCGACACCGAGGACGAGGCGTGGGCGGCGGCCGACCGGCTCCTGGACGTCACCAGTGAGGCGACGTACGCGCGGCAGCTCGGCGAACGGGCGGGCGAGGACGGCGTGGGCTGGCAGCGCCAGTTCCGCCAGCACGGCGGCAAGGTGCCGGCCAGGGCCCGCGAGCTGGAGACCCACCCGAACCTCTGGCCCGGCATGAGCCTGTTCCGGCCCGGTCCCGGAACGGCGGTCGTCGGCTCCACGGCCCAGGTCGTGGAGCGGCTCAGGGAGTACCGGGACCTGGGCGTGGACACCTTCATCCTGTCCGGAAACCCGCTCCTGGAGGAGGCGTACCGGGTCGCCGAGACCGTTCTTCCCGCCCTGGGTGTCAGCCGCTGAGATCCCACACGGTCCATTCGGTGAACGGTTCGTCCTGGACGTGGATCCGGGTGCCACGTGCCACGACCCGGCGGCGCCCGATGGGCCTGCCGTCGGGCCGGGTGAGGAGAGCGGCACCCGTGGGCTCGACGGCGGTGTCGGTGAGTTCGCCGTACGCGATCCGGTCCTCTTCGTCGCCGTATCCGCCGAAGAAGGCGACCCGCCCCTCGTGGACGGCGACCGCCGTGGCACCCCGCACGGTGTTGGCACGCACGCGCACGGGCCGGTCGGGGCGGATCTCCAGGAGCGGGAAGTCGGAGTACGGGCAGGCCCAGGCGACGGAGTCGGACACGTTCAGGGCGTAGCAGTCCATGATCCAGCCGGCCCCGGGCACGCCGCCGCTGCTCCATCGGAGTTCACCCGTCGCGCTCCAGCGGCGGATGCCCGCCGGATTCTCGTCGAAGTGCCCGACCCAGAGAGCACCGCTCGGGTCGGCGAGCAGGTGCTCGATCGCGTCCCCGACGGTGAAGGACCAGGTCTCGCGGCCCAGCGCGTCGAAGACCTGCACCTGGCTGCCGTCGGCGTCGGCGCGGCGGGCGCGGGCCGAGGCGACGACGAATCCGCCGTCCGGCAGTCTGTCCAGGTGCGGGAACCGGGCCCGCAGGGCGCTCAGTTCCGTGACCTCGACGCCGCCGTCGTCCTCGACGGAGACGACCAGGGCGTCGTAGGGGTGCCTGTCGCCACCGCGCTCCGGAGCGCGCTCGACGAGCAGCCAGTGGGCGGCGCCGAAGGCGTCGACGGTGCTGGTCAGGACATGACGGTCGTGGTACGTGCGGGGCAGGCGGGCGTAGGGCACGAGTGCGGACGTCTGCACGGGTGGACTCTCCTCGGCGGCGCGGGTACGGGTGAGGGGGGCGGGAGTCACCCGGTGGCGCGCGAGTGCGGGAGAGCGGAGCGGGGCGCCTACGCGGCATGAGCCTTTCTGGTCGTCATGCGGCGATCATCGCCGATGCCCGTCGACGCCGCAAAGACTTTCGGCGCGCCGCGTTGCCAACAGCCGCGAACGTCGCATTGATCGAACGTTGATGGCTCGTTTACGGCCCTCCGGCAGCGTGTACGCCATGCAGACCTACACCACCGTACTGACCGCACCGGAGCCCGACATGTCCTGGCAGGAGACCGCTCTGTGTGCTCAGGCCGGGCCGGAGTTCTTCTTCCCGGCACCGGGCTCCTCCACCCGCGAGGCCAAGCAGCTGTGCGGCGCCTGCGAAGGGCGAGTGGCGTGCCTGGAGTACGCGCTGCGCAACGACGAGCGGTTCGGGGTGTGGGGCGGGCTCTCCGAGAAGGAGCGGTTCCGACTCAAGCGCCGAGAAGGCTGAGCGGGCGCGCGGACGCCTCGGCGCGGGGGTACGAGGGGTCCGGAGGCACGCAGCGGAACGGGTGCGGCGGAACGGACGCGGCAGGACGGGCGCGGCGGGCTGATCACAGCCTGCCGCGCCCGTCTCGTGTCGTGTCGTCGCTCGCGGCCGGAGGGCCGCACAGCTGTCGCCCGGCCAGGTGTCGCCCGGCCGGTGCCGTCCGGCCGGTCGCTCGGTCCGTCGCTCAGCCGGCCGCGCGGGCGGCCATGCGGGCCTTGCGGGCGGCGAGCTTCTCGTCGAACTTGCTGGCCTCGGAGTCCAGGCCGTTCATGTACAGCCCCAGCTCCTCCTGCGCCTGCAGACCCTCCGGCCCGAGGCCCTCGATCTGGAGGACCTTCAGGAAGCGGAGGACGGGCTGGAGCACGTCGTCGTGGTGGATGCGCATGTTGTAGATCTCGCCGATCGCCATCTGCGCCGCCGCCCGCTCGAAGCCGGGCATGCCGTGTCCGGGCATCCGGAAGTTGACCACGACGTCCCGCACGGCCTGCATGGTCAGGTCGGGGGCGATCTCGAAGGCCGCGCCGAGCAGGTTGCGGTAGAAGACCATGTGCAGGTTCTCGTCGGTGGCGATCCGGGACAGCATCCGGTCGCAGACCGGGTCGCCGGACTGGTGGCCCGTGTTCCGGTGCGAGATGCGGGTGGCGAGCTCCTGGAAGGCGACGTACGCCACGGAGTGCAGCATCGAGTGGCGGTTGTCGGACTCGAAGCCCTCGCTCATGTGCGCCATCCGGAACTGCTCCAGCTTGTCCGGGTCCACGGCGCGCGAGGCGAGCAGGTAGTCGCGCATCACGATGCCGTGCCGGCCCTCCTCGGCGGTCCAGCGGTGCACCCAGGTGCCCCAGGCGCCGTCGCGGCCGAAGAGGCTGGCGATCTCGTGGTGGTAGCTCGGGAGGTTGTCCTCGGTGAGCAGGTTGACGACGAGGGCGATCTTGCCGATCTCGGTCACCTTGGACTGCGCCGGATCCCAGGCCTCCCCGTCCTCGAAGAAGCCGGGGAAGTTGCGGGCGTCGGACCACGGGACGTACTCGTGCGGCATCCAGTCCTTGGTGACCTTCAGGTGCCGGTTGAGCTCCTTCTCCACGACCTCTTCCAGCGCGTAGAGCAGCCGCGCGTCGGTCCACCCTGTCGGGCTGCCGAGGTGGGGAGAGGTGAGCGTCACGGGGACTCCTGGGGACGGAGAGGGGGCATACGGGCATACCTACGGATTCGTAGGTTACGAGACCGTAGGTTAAGGCTCCGTAAGGCATCGGCCAACCCCGTCCCGGCGATGTCCGGTTACGTTCCGTTATGTGGGCTGCTCCGGAGGGGTGCCGGAGACGCAGGTCACGTCCTTGGTGCCCTGCGACGGTCCTCCGAAAAACTACGCAGAGCAGACGTCCGGCAGCTCGGCGCAGTCGGCCGACGGCCCGAAGCGGATGGCTTTCCGGCGCCCCGGGACAGCGCTCCCCGGCGCGAAGAGGATGGCTTCGCGGCGCCCGGCCGGCGGCCGGCGCCGGAAAGACCGGATGGTCCGCCGCGCCGGCCTCCACCGCGCGGATCAGCGTCCGCAGCGCCTCCACCGAGTCACCGAATCCTGGGCGTTGCTCCACCGCCGGAACCGGGTGTGAGCCGGTCCTGCCGAGGGCTCGACGCCGCGCCCCGTACCTCCTCCGCCGTCGTCGGCCGCAGCTCACCGTCGAGCAGCAGCCAGCGGGTGATCCCCAGCGACTCCAGGAACGTCACGTCGTGGCTCGCCACGATCAGCGCCCCTTCGTACGCGTCGAGGGCCGCCGTCAGCTTCCGTACCGATGCCATGTCCAGATTGTTCGTCGGCTCGTCCAGCATCAGCAGCTGTGGAGCCGGCTCCGCGAGGAGCAGCGCCGCGAGCGTCGCCCGGAACCGCTCCCCGCCCGACAGGGTGCCGACAGGCTGATCGGCCCGGGCTCCCCGGAACAGGAACCGTGCCAGCCGCGCCCTGATCGCGTTCCCCGTCGCCGTGGGCGCGAACCGGGCCACGTTCTCCACCACGCTCAACCCGTCGTCGAGGACATCGAGCCGCTGCGGCAGGAAACGGAGCGGCACCCGCGCCTCTGTCTCGCCCGAAACCGGCGCGAGCTCCCCGGCGATCGTCCGCAGCAGCGTCGTCTTCCCGGCGCCGTTCCTGCCGACCAGCGCGATCCGCTCCGGACCGCGCAGCTCGAACTCGCCGGCCACCCGGGCCCCGTAGCGCAGCTCCAGATTCCGCAGGAACAGCACTTCGCGGCCCGGTGGCACCGAGGTGCGCGGCAGTTCGACGCGGATCTCGTCGTCGTCCCGCACCGCCTCCACGGCGGCGTCCAGCCGCTCCCGTGCCTCCGAAAGGCGCTCGGCGTGCAGCGCCTTGTGCTTGCCGGCCGAGACCTGGGCCTCGCTCCTGCGGTTGTTGGCCACGATCTTCGGAACGACCTTGTTCTCGAAGCTCTTCTGTCCGTACCGCTTCCGGCGGGCCAACTTCATCTGGGAATCGGCGAGTTCCCGCTTCTGGCGCTGAACGTCCGCCTCGGCGACGCGGACCATCCGCTCCGCCGCGTCCTGTTCGGCGGCGAGCGCGGCCTCGTAGTCGGAATAGGCGCCGCCGTACCACGCGACGGCGCCGTCCCGCAGATCGGCGATCTGGTCGACCCGCTCCAGGAGTTCACGGTCGTGGCTGACCACGACCAGGACTCCGGACCAGTTCTCCACCGCCTCGTACAGCCGTGCGCGCGCGTGCAGATCGAGATTGTTGGTCGGCTCGTCGAGGAGCAGAACATCGGGCCGGGCGAGCAGCAGCGCGGCGAGGCGCAGCAGCACGGACTCGCCGCCCGAGACCTCGCCGACGGTCCGGTCGAGACCGACGGCGCCGAGCCCGAGCTGGTCGAGGGTGGCGCGGGCCCGCTCTTCGACGTCCCAGTCGTCGGCGAGGGCGGTGAAGTGCTCCTCGGCGGGGTCGCCCGCCTCGATGGCGTGCAGTGCCGCCCGCTTCGCGTCGATGCCGAGGATCTCGTCCACGCGCCGGGAGGTGTCCAGAACCAGGTTCTGGGGGAGGTAACCGAGCTCGCCGGTGACCCGGACCGTGCCGGATGCCGGGGTCAGCTCGCCGGCGATCAGTTTCAGGAGCGTGGACTTCCCGGAGCCGTTGAGCCCGACGAGCCCGGTGCGGCCGGGGCCGACCGTGAGGCGGAAGTCGTCGACGACCTCGGTGCCGTCGGGCCAGGAGAAGGAGAGCGAGGTACAGGTGATGAACGTGGGGTGATGCGCCATGGAGGCCTCCCGGATGCGTGAGCGCAGACGTGATGTGATGCGACGCGTGGAGACACCGGGGCGCGGGCTGTCTGTCGTCAGAACGGCTCGTACGCCGAGGTCGAGATCGGCACACGCGGCACAGGGGGCACGCGCGGCACGGTGTCTCGCAACCTCAGACGAGCAACGTCCTTCTCCGATCGGACGACGACATGGACGTGATGAAACGGTAGGCCGGGGAGCGGGAGGGGGCAACCGAATTACGGGACCGAGCCGTGGGTGGCCAGGGGACCGGTGCCGGGGTGCCGGTGCAAGGTGGCCCGGGAACAGGTGCCGGGGCGGCGTCGCCGGGTGGCCCGGAGTCGATCGCTACGGGTGCTCGCGCAGCAGATCCGCCAGATCCTGGTCCCAGTCCAGGTACTGGTGCTCGCGGCCGGCCGGCACCAGGTGCTGCGAGCGCTCCAGGAAACGGCGCAGTTCCGATGTCCGGACATGAACCATGGCCACGCCTTCCGGGGCATGGAACTCGACCACCGTGCGGTCGTACCCGTACGGACGGAGGCGTACGTCCCCGACGCCGGCCGGGCGTTCGACGCCCTGGACGAGCAGCTCACGCGCGAAGGCCCAGGAGACCTCGACGCCCTCCAGGGTCGCCGGAGGAGGGAACGCCATGCTCACGGCGTACGGGTCCTCGCGGTCGTACCGCAGGGTGGCGGGGACGGTCTCCATCCGCGGAGCGGATGCGACCAGACGGGCCTGGACGGCCTGCTCGATGACGGCGGACACGACCGGCTCCTTTCACGCGGACTTCGGATCCTGTGCGTCTCCCCGACACCAGGGCACCTGACACCTGACAAGACGAGCGGAGCGGCCGGAACGTGCACTCCGGATGTGCGTGAGCTGCGTCACGGATGCGCCAAGGACCGCGCACGGCGCCGCGGTGCACGGATCGCCGCAGGTCAGAACAGGTCAGCGCGCTTCGGGTACGTCGTCGTCCGGCTCTGCGCAGGGACCGGAGTGGTCGCAGTACGGCCGGTTTCCGGAGGCTCCGCAGCCGCAGAGCATGACCCGGGTCTCGTGCCGGTCGCCGTACGCGCCGCTCACGAGCAGGTCCCCGCGCATCACGAGCTGACCGGACGGCGTCCGGCGGACGGAGGTGGGGGAGTCGGGGTGCTCGACGGAGCCGTCCGCCGGGTGGTACTGCAGCGCCCCGGAGGGGCACCGGCGGACGACCTCCGCCACCAGACCGGCCTCGGCGGCGTCGGGCAGCACCCACGGACGCCGGGAGAGATCGAAGACCTCGGGCAGCCCGTGCACGCACTCGGCCGCGTGCAGACACCGGCGCGGCTCGAACGTGACGGTGATGCCCTCGCCCTCGTACTCCTTGAGCTTCGGCGTCTCGTCGGGCGCTCGCTCGCTCGTACGGTCGGTCATGGCACCCAGCCTAGGAACGCCGGGCGGGGGACGCACCCTGGACGGGGAGGGGCCGGGGGCACTAGCTTCCGGCGCCATGACGTCCATGGGGAACACGAGACGAATGATGTCGGTGGGACTGATCGGGGCGGCGCTCGCGCTGACCCTGGCCGCGCCCGCGCGAGCCGGGGAGACCCCCACGGCGGCGACCGACAGGAACGCGGCGGGCTGGGAGCTGACGCCGACCGGTACCGACGCCCGATTCCGCGGGCTCGCGCCCGTCGACCGCAGGACGGCCTGGGCCGCGGGCTCCAAGGGCACGGTGCTGCGGACCACCGATGGCGGCCGGAGCTGGCGAAACGTCTCGCCGCCGGGGGCGGGCGAGCTGGAGTTCCGTGACGTGGAGGCGTTCGACGCACGCGGGGCCGTCGTCCTCGCCATCGGAGAGGGCGAGGCCTCGCGCGTGCTGCGTACCGAGGACGGCGGCGCCACCTGGACCGAGTCCTTCCGCAACACCGATCCGCGGGCCTTCTACGACTGCATGACCTTCTTCGACCGCCGGCACGGACTCGCCATGAGCGACCCGGTCGACGGCAGGTACCGCATCCTCGCCACCCGCGACGGAGGCCGCTCCTGGCAGGTGCTGCCGAACGCCGGGATGCCGGACGCGCTCCCCGGAGAGGCCGGCTTCGCCGCGAGCGGCCAGTGCCTGGTGTCGGCCGGGCCGCGGGACGTGTGGCTGGCGACCGGCGGCGGCGCCACCGCGCGCGTGCTCCACTCCTCCGACCGGGGGCTGACCTGGACCGCCACCGTCACGCCGTTCCCGGCGGGGGACCCGGCCCGTGGCGTCTTCGGCCTCGCCTTCCGCGACCGCGCGCACGGCATCGCCGTCGGCGGCGACTACCGCAAGGACCAGCCGTCCCCGCAGGCCGGCGCGGTCACCGGGAACGGGGGCCGCACCTGGCGTGCCTCGGCCACGCCGCCGCCCGCGTACCGCTCCGGCGTCGCCTGGCTCCCGCACAGCAGGAACGCGGCGCTCGCCGTCGGGCCGACCGGCACGGACCTCACCACCGACGGCGGCCGCACCTGGCGCACGGTCGACACCGGCTCGTACGACACGGTGGACTGCACGCCGGACGGCTCCTGCTGGGCGGCGGGCGAAAAGGGCAGGATCGCCCGACTGGACCGCCACTGACCGGAAGGCCTTCAGCCCGCTGGGCCGCCACTGACCGGAAGGCCTTCAGGAGGGGCCGTCAGGCAGGATCACCGGGCCGTCAGGAAGGCCGTGCTCAGGAGGGAAGCTGCTCCCGGAACGCCGCGAGCCCCTCGGCGGTCTTGGTCGCGTAGAACTCCGTGATCCGGTACGCGCAGACGCCCTCGACGCTGAACGGGTCGGCCGCCACGATCTTCTCGATCTCCGCGCGGTCGACCCCGGCGGCCAGGATCACACCGCCGTCGCGCGGGTTCTTGCGCCCCGAGGCGACGATGACGCCTGCGGCGTACTGCGCGTCGAGCCACTCGATGTGCGCGTCGAGCAGCGCGTCCACGCGCTCGACCGGCGCGGTGTAGGTCAATTCCAGAACGAACATGATCGCCAGGCTACCGGGCGGGCCGCGGACCCCGGTGGACCGTTCCACCCCCCGGACGGCGCTTTCCGGGGCACGGGGCCGGGAGCCGGCCGGCGGGCGCCCATAGGGTGGCCCGCATCATGACGATCATCGAGATTCCGGCGGGCTGGCCCGCCGACGAGCCCACCGCCCGGGCCGTCCAGCAGGAGCTGAGCGGACGCCTCGTACGCGACGAGGAGGGGCCGGCGGTCGGCATGGGCCACGTCACGGGGCTCGACGTGGCCTACGACGACGAACGCGATCTCGTCGCCGCCGCGGCCGTCGTCCTGGACGCGCGGACCCTGGAGGTGGTGGAGGAGGCCACGGCGGTCGGCCGGGTCTCGTTCCGGTACGTCCCCGGTCTGCTCGCCTTCCGGGAGATCCCGACGGTCCTCGCGGCGCTCGACCGCCTGACCGCCGACCCCGGCCTGCTCGTCTGTGACGGCTACGGCCTCGCCCACCCCCGTCGCTTCGGTCTCGCCAGCCACCTCGGGGTGCTCACGGGCCGGCCGTCGATCGGTGTCGCGAAGAACCCGTTCACCTTCACCTACGAGCAACCCGGCCCGGAACGCGGCGACTTCGCCCCGCTCCTGGCGGCCGGCGAGGAGGTCGGCCGGGCCCTGCGCACCCGGGCCCGGGTGAAGCCGGTCTTCGTCTCGGTCGGCCACCGGGTCTCCCTGCCCAACGCCTGCGCCCACACCCTCCACCTCACCCCCCGCTACCGCATCCCCGAGACGACCCGCCACGCGGACTCCCTGTGCCGCAGCGCGCTGAGGGATGCCCTCGGCGAAGCCTGATGCCCGAGGGGCACCTCCCGAGTACGCCGAACGGCAAGCTGAGTACCTGTACGGATACCGGGTCGTGCGCGGGCCCGGCAGAGTGGGGTGCATGACAACACCCCTTTCCGTTTCGTCGCGTTCCGCGGGGCGCGGCCCGAACTCGTACCTCGTCGGGGCCGTTCCGGTCGTCCCCGCCCGGGTCCGCGCCATGCCGTACGTTCTCGCCGACGGGGCCTCGGTGTGATCGGGCGTCTGCGGTGCCTCGTTCTCGACTGCCCGGACGCCTGGGAACTCGCCGATTTCTACCGGCAGTTGATCGGCGGTGAGGTGGACAGTCCCGAGGCCCGGTGGGCCGTCGGCGAGGGGTCCGCCGTGTTGCGTGGTGACGGCGGTCCGGTGCTCGCCTTCCAGAGCGTGGCCGACCACCGGCCGCCCGTCTGGGGTGCGCCCGAGCAGCAGTTCCATCTCGACGTGCGGGTCGACGACCTCGATGCCGCACACGAGGCCGTCCTCGCGCTCGGGGCCGAGCCGCTCGACGACGGCGGTGGTGACGCGGCCTGGCGGGTCTACGCCGACCCCGCCGGTCACCCCTTCCGCCTCGTACGGCCCTGACCCCTCCCGTACCGCCCGGGCCGCTCAGCCCCGGTGCGCCACTCGGAAGCGGATGCCCGCCGACCGCAGCCGCCCGATGAGCGCGTCGCCCATCGCCACCGCCGTCGTCACCTGGCCCGACGTCTTCGGCAGCGGGTCGAAGGCGAGGCTGAGCGCCGACTCGGCGAGCATCTTCGCCGTCTCGTCGTACCCCGGGTCACCGCCCGAGACCTCGGTGAACACCCGGCGTCCGCCGCCCTCGCCGACGAAACGCACCGAGAACCAGCTGCGGGCCCGCCGCTCGGAGGACGGTCCTTGTCCCGCCTGGTATCGCTCCATCAACCAGGCGCGGACCGGGGGAAGTTGGGCCGCGGCCACACTCGCACCGATGGCCGCGGTGCCCCCGAGGGCCATCGGGAGCGTCTTCACGGAGGCGTAGTGCCGGTAGCGGAAGTCCGGCCCGTACCGGTCCAGGGCCGCCGCCGAACGGGCCACGACCTGCGGATCGAGCGTCGGCAGCGGCAGCGCCCAGGTCCCGGTCTCCCGGCTGAACCTCGGTCCGCCCAGCGGCGCGCGCGCCCGGCGCCCGACCAGCCGCGGTTCGTGCAGCCGCCGTTCGTGCGCCGCCCGCAGAATCTCCCGGCCCCGGCCGAACGCCGTCAGCGCGGACGCGAAGGTGCCGCCGGAGAACTGCGCCCCTGCCCGGACGAAGCCGTCCACCCGGAGCGGTACGTCCTCCGGGAGCTGCTGGACGGTGAAGTACGCGCCCAGGTCGTGCGGGACGGAGTCGAATCCGCAGGCGTGCACGATGCGGGCGCCGGTCTCCCTGGCGCGCGCGTCGTGCCGGACGTAGGTCAGGTCGACGAACTCGGCCTCGCCGGTCAGGTCCACGTAGTCCGTCCCCGCCTCGGCGCACGCGCCGACGAGCCCGTCGCCGTACCAGACGTAGGGGCCGACCGTCGTGGCCACCACCCGGGTGGACTCGGCGAGTTCACGCAGCGAGCCGGGGTCGGCGGCGTCCGCGACGACCAGCGGCAGCTCGGCGCAGTGCGGCCACCGGGCCGCGAGCCGCTCGCGCAGCGCCGTGAGTCCGGCCCGGTTGCGGCCCGCGAGCGCCCAGCGGCACTCCGCGGGCGCGTGCGCGGCCAGATACCCGGCGGTGAGTTCGCCGACGAATCCGGTCGCCCCGAAGAGGACCACGTCGTAGGCCCGTCCCGCGTCCGCCCCTGTGTCCATACAGACCCTCATTTCGGCCGTACCGCGCCGCCGTGCGCGGTTCTCGTCGTCGGCGGAGGATAGCGGGTCCCGCACCGCGTCCCGCCGCCGCCCTACTCCCGAGTACCTGTCCCGGGTAACCGTCGGTACACCCACCTTCCCGCTCCGGTATCTTCCGAGCGCTTGCTCGGCCGGGGGGCTTGTGCCGAGTGGAACACGTTCCTAGCATCTCCGGTGTTACATCATTGGTGTCACACACGCCTGGGGGCTCGATGAGCACGACGCACACCGCCGGGAACGGCCCGCTCACCGGGGTACGCGTGGTCGAACTCGCCGGCATCGGGCCCGGCCCCTTCGCCGCGATGCTCCTCGCCGACCTCGGCGCCGACGTCGTCCGCGTCGACCGCCCCGGCGGTCCCGGCCTGGGCATCGACCCCGCCCGCGACCTCACCAACCGCAACAAGCGCTCGGCCGTCGTCGACCTCAAGGCGCCGGACGGCCCCGCCACCGTCCTCGACCTCGTCGAACGCGCCGACATCCTCATCGAGGGCTACCGGCCCGGCGTCGCCGAACGCCTCGGCGTCGGCCCCGACGCCTGCCTCGCCCGCAATCCGCGCCTCGTCTACGGCCGGATGACCGGCTGGGGCCAGGAGGGGCCGCTCGCCGCGACCGCCGGACACGACATCGGCTACATCGCGATCACCGGCGCCCTCGGCATGATCGGCCCCGACCCCGACGGCCCGCCCACCATCCCCGCCAACCTCGTCGGCGACTACGCGGGCGGTTCCCTCTACCTCGTCGTCGGCGTCCTCGCCGCCCTCCAGCACGCCCGCGCGCACGGCGAGGGCCAGGTCGTCGACGCGGCGATCGTCGACGGCACCGCCCACCTCACCACCATGATCCACGGCATGCTCGCCGCCGGCGGGTGGCAGGACAGGCGGGGCGTCAACCTCCTGGACGGAGGCTGCCCCTTCTACGGCGTCTACGAGACCTCCGACGGCGGCCACATGGCGGTCGGCGCCCTGGAGGAGCAGTTCTACGCGGAGTTCGTCCGTCTCCTCGGCATCGAGGAGATCGCCCCCGCCCGCCGCGACTTCGGGCGTTGGCCCGAACTGCGCAAGGCCGTCGCCGACCGCTTCCTGAGCCGTACCCGTGAGGAGTGGACCGCCGTCTTCGACGGCAGCGACGCCTGCGTCGCCCCCGTCCTCTCGATGCGCGAGGCCCCGGCCCACCCCCACCTCGCCGCCCGCGGCACCTTCACCGAGCAGGGCGGCATCGCCCAGCCCGCCCCCGCGCCCCGCTTCTCCGCCACCCCCGGCACCCTCCGCAGGGGGCCCGCCCTGCCCGGCGCCGACACCGCCGAGGTGGCCCGCGACTGGGCCGTACCCGCCCTGGAGCGCCCGGCCAGGACCCAGGAGTCCGAGGCGTGAACCGCCCGGCCCGGACGACCCGGGAGTCCGACGCGTGAACCGACCGACCCAGACCCAGGAGACCGCCGTATGAAGCGCCAGCTCTACACCGCCGACCACGAGGCCTTCCGGGCCACCGTCCGCGCCTTCCTGGAGAAGGAGGTGCTGCCCCACTACGAGCAGTGGGAGAAGGACGGCATCGTCTCCCGCGAGGTGTGGCTCGCCGCCGGACGGCAGGGCCTCCTGGGCATCGCCGTCGACGAGGAGTACGGCGGCGGCGGCAATCCCGACTTCCGCTACGCGTCCGTCCTCGCCGAGGAGTTCACCCGGGCCGGCACCCCCGGGCTCGCCATCGGCCTGCACAACGACATCATCGGCCCGTACCTCACCTCGCTCGGCACCGAGGAGCAGAAGCGGCGCTGGCTGCCCGGCTTCTGCTCCGGCGAGACCGTCACCGCCATCGCCATGACGGAACCCGGCGCGGGCTCCGACCTCCAGGGCATCCGTACGACCGCCGAGGATCGCGGCGACCACTGGATCCTCAACGGCTCCAAGACCTTCATCTCCAACGGCATCCTCGCCGACCTCGTGGTCGTCGTCGCCCGGACCACCCCCGAGGGCGGCGCCCACGGCCTCTCCCTCCTCGTCGTCGAGCGCGGCGCGGAGGGCTTCGAGCGCGGCCGTAACCTCGACAAGATCGGCCAGAAGTCCCAGGACACCGCCGAACTGTTCTTCAACGACGTCCGCGTCCCCAAGGAGAACCTGCTCGGCGAGCTCAACGGCGCCTTCGTCCACCTGATGACCAACCTCGCCCAGGAACGGATGGCCATCGCCGTCGCCGGCATCGCCGCCGCCGAACACCTCCTGGAGATCACCACCACCTACGTCAAGGAGCGCGAGGCCTTCGGACGTCCGCTCTCCCGGCTCCAGCACATCCGCTTCGAGATCGCCGAGATGGCCACCGAGTGCGCCGTCACCCGCACGTTCGTCGACCGCTGCATCGAGGAGCACAGCGACCCGGACGGGGCCGGACTCGACGCCGTCCACGCCTCCATGGCCAAGTGGTGGGCGACCGAACTCCAGAAGCGGGTCGCCGACCGCTGTCTGCAACTGCACGGCGGGTACGGCTACATGAGCGAATTCCCGGTCGCGCGCGCCTACACCGACGGCCGGATCCAGACCATCTACGGCGGTACGACCGAGATCATGAAGGAGATCATCGGCCGTTCCCTCCTCGGCTGACGGCCCCCTTCCCCGTTCCCCTCCCGGTTCCCCCCCGTTCCACCCACCCTCATCGCCCTCATCGCGAAAGGCTTCCCGTGAGCACCGAAGCGTACGTGTACGACGCGATCCGCACCCCGCGCGGACGCGGCAAGGCCAGCGGCTCCCTGCACGGCACCAAGCCGATCGACCTGGTCGTCGGCCTCATCCGGGAGATCCAGACCCGGAACCCCGGCCTCGACCCGGCCACCATCGACGACATCGTCCTCGGCGTCGTCGGCCCCGTCGGCGACCAGGGCTCCGACATCGCCCGGATCGCCGCCATCGCCGCCGGACTTCCCGACACCGTCGCCGGCGTACAGGAGAACCGCTTCTGTGCCTCCGGTCTCGAAGCGGTCAACATGGCCGCGATGAAGGTCCGCTCCGGCTGGGAGGACCTCGTCCTCGCCGGCGGCGTCGAGTCCATGTCCCGGGTGCCGATGGCCTCCGACGGCGGCGCCTGGTTCGCCGACCCGATGACCAACCTGGACACCAACTTCGTCCCGCAGGGCATCGGCGCCGACCTCATCGCCACCATCGAGGGCTTCACCCGCCGCGACGTCGACGAGTACGCGGCCCTCTCCCAGGAGCGCGCCGCGGCCGCCGTCAAGGACGGCCGCTTCACCCGCTCGATCGTCCCCGTGAAGGACCGCGCGGGACTGACCGTCCTCGATCACGACGAGTTCCTGCGCCCCGGCACCACCGCCGACTCCCTCGCCCGGCTCAAGCCCTCCTTCGCCGACATCGGCGAGCTCGGCGGCTTCGACGCCGTCGCCCTGCAGAAGTACCACTGGATCGAGGAGATCGACCACGTCCACCACGCCGGCAACTCCTCCGGCATCGTCGACGGCGCCTCCCTCGTCGCCATCGGCTCGAAGGAGGCCGGCGAGCGGAACGGCCTGGCCCCGCGCGCGCGGATCGTCTCGGCCGCCGTCTCCGGCTCCGAGCCGACCATCATGCTGACCGGCCCCGCGCCGGCCGCCCGCAAGGCCCTCGCCAAGGCCGGTCTCACCATCGACGACATCGACCTGATCGAGATCAACGAGGCCTTCGCCGCCGTCGTCCTGCGGTTCGTCAAGGACATGGGCATCACCCTGGACAAGGTCAACGTCAACGGCGGAGCCATCGCGCTCGGCCACCCGCTCGGCGCCACCGGCGCGATGATCCTCGGCACCCTCGTCGACGAGCTGGAGCGGCAGGACAAGCGCTACGGCCTGGCCACCCTCTGCGTCGGCGGCGGCATGGGCATCGCCACCGTCGTCGAGCGCGTCTGACCGTCCCGTCCGAACCCCCTCTTCACGGATCCACGGAGAAGCAGAGACATGAGCGAGAGCACCACCATCCGCTGGGAGCAGGACGCGACCGGGATCGTCACCCTCGTCCTCGACGACCCGAACCAGTCCGCCAACACCATGAACCAGGCCTTCCGGGCCTCGATCGTCGCGATCGCCGACCGCGTCGAGGCCGAGAAGGACTCCATCCGCGGCATCATCTACACCTCCGCGAAGAAGACCTTCTTCGCCGGCGGCGACCTCAAGGACATGGTCCAGGCGGGCCCCGAGCACGCCCAGGACATCTTCGACGGCGCCCTCGGGATCAAGAACGCGCTGCGTCGCATCGAGACCCTCGGCAAGCCCGTCGTCGCCGCGATCAACGGCGCCGCGCTCGGCGGCGGCTACGAGATCGCCCTCGCCTCCCACCACCGCGTCGCCCTCGACGCCCCCGGCTCCAAGATCGGCCTGCCCGAGGTCACCCTCGGCCTGCTGCCGGGCGGCGGCGGCGTCGCCCGCACCGTCCGCCTCATGGGGATCGCCGACGCCCTGCTGAAGGTGCTGCTCCAGGGCACCCAGTACACGCCCCGGCGCGCCCTCGACAGCGGCCTCGTCCACGAGGTGGCCGCAACCCCCGAGGAGATGATGGCCAAGGCCATCGCCTTCATCGACGCCCACCCCGAGTCCCGGCAGCCCTGGGACGTCCCCGGCTACCGGATCCCCGGCGGCACCCCGTCGAACCCGAAGTTCGCCGCCAACCTCCCCGCCTTTCCCGCGAACCTGCGCAAGCAGCTCAACGGCGCGCCCTACCCGGCGCCGCGCAACATCCTGGCCGCCGCGGTCGAGGGCTCCCAGGTCGACTTCGAGACGGCACAGGTCATCGAGTCCCGCTACTTCACCGAGCTCGTCATCGGGCAGACGGCGAAGAACATGATCCAGGCGTTCTTCTTCGACCTCCAGGCCGTCAACTCCGGAGCAAGCCGCCCGAAGGGCGTCGAGCCCCGTCCGGTCCGCAAGGTCGCCGTCCTCGGCGCGGGCATGATGGGCGCCGGCATCGCGTACTCCTGCGCCCGCGCCGGCATCCAGGTCGTCCTCAAGGACGTCTCCGCCGATTCCGCGGCGAAGGGCAAGGCCTACTCCGAGGCGCTCTGCGCCAAGGCGGTCAAGCGCGGCCGTACGACCCGGGAGAAGGCCGACGCCCTTCTCGCCCGGATCACCCCGACCGCCGAGGTCCGGGACCTGGCGGGCTGCGACGCGGTCATCGAGGCGGTCTTCGAGGACACGGCGCTCAAGCACAAGGTGTTCCAGGAGATCCAGGCCGTCGTCGAGCCCGACGCGCTGCTCTGCTCCAACACCTCGACCCTGCCGATCTCCGTCCTCGCCGAGGGCGTGGAGCGCCAGAGCGACTTCATCGGGCTGCACTTCTTCTCGCCCGTCGACAAGATGCCGCTCGTCGAGATCATCAGGGGCGAGCGGACCGGCGACGAGACGCTCGCCCGCGCCTTCGACCTGGTCCGGCAGATCAACAAGACGCCGATCGTCGTCAACGACTCGCGCGGCTTCTTCACCTCGCGGGTGATCGGCCACTTCATCAACGAGGGCGTCGCCATGGTCGGCGAGGGCGTCGAGCCCGCCTCGGTCGAGCAGGCCGCCGCGCAGGCCGGCTACCCGGCCAAGGTCCTCTCCCTGATGGACGAGCTGACCCTGACCCTCCCGCGGAAGATCCGCAACGAGACGAAGCGGGCGATCGAGGAGGCCGGCGGAACCTGGACCAGCCACCCGGGCGAGGCCGTGATCGACCGCATGGTCGACGAGTTCGGCCGCCCCGGACGCAGCGGCGGCGCGGGCTTCTACGAGTACGGCGAGGACGGCAGGCGCGGGAAGCTCTGGCCCGGCCTGCGCGAGCACTTCGCCAAGCCCGGGTACGAGATCCCGTTCCGCGACATGCAGGAGCGGATGCTGTTCTCCGAGGCGCTGGACACCGTCCGGCTCCTGGAGGAGGGCGTCCTCACCTCGGTCGCCGATGCCAACATCGGCTCCATCATGGGCATCGGCTTCCCCGCCTGGACGGGCGGCGTGCTTCAGTACATCAACGGATACGAGGGTGGTGTCGCGGGCTTCGCCGCCCGGGCCCGCGAGCTGGCCGAGACCTACGGCGAGCGGTTCGCCCCGCCCGCGCTCCTGGTGGAGAAGGCCGAGCGGGGAGAGGTCTTCACCGACGCGTGACGGCCACCGGGGGCCGGTGCCCGGCCGGCCCCCTCACCGACGCCTGAACGCCGTCCGCAGCTCCTCGCTCAGGGAACGCTGGAAGGCCGTGAGGAGGGCCTGGACCACCATCGGCTGCATGTGCGCCGAGAGCGACCTCATCGCGCTCAGGTGGTCCGGGTCCTCCCCGCTCTCCCGGTACGGGCTCCACACCTCGTCCCGGAAGAGCCGGGAGAGCTCCTGCGCGGCGGCGCGCGCGTGCTCCAGGAGAACGGTGCGGGAAGCGAGGATCGTCTCGTGCTCGATGGGCACGTCGAGCAGCTCGACGCCGAGCCGCAGCAGGGACCCGTCGAGCCGGAAGGTGTCGTCGTCGGCGGTCCGGTCGAGCACGCCCATCGCGGCCAGCCGGTCCACGTCCCGCTCGGTCAGCTCCCGCCCGGCCCGCCGCTCCAGCTCGCGCCGGGTGATGGACTCGGCGGACTCCGGCGCCCAGGAGGCGACCAGGGCCCGGTGGATGGCCAGGTCCTGCGCGCTGAGGTCGGGCGGCAGCTGCTCCAGGTACCGCTCGATGGCGGCCAGCGTCATCCCCTGCCGTTGGAGCTCCTCGATGAGCGCGAGGCGCGACAGATGGCCCTGCCCGTAGTGCCCGACCCGCCGCGCCCCGATGACGGGCGGCGGAAGAAGCCCGCGGGTCCCGTAGAACCGCACGGTCCGCACCGTGACGCCGGCCCGTGCGGCCAGCTCGTCGACGGTGTAGCTGGGCCCGCCCTCCTCGTCGCTCCCGACGCCCATCCGAGGTGCCTCGCTTCCGATCCACAGCCGAATCCGGCCGCTGAGGCCGACCTGGACAGTATTGCTGTCTCACCAGAGCTGTAAAAGACCATTCACGGTTCCCGGATGGTCCCGCCGGTGCCGGTTGCAGCGGCGAACGGCGCGTGGCGGTCGTCCACCGGCTCAAGGTCCGCCCCATCGTCGGCCTGGAACGCTTCCGCCCCGGAGGCGTTGTCGGTGCGGCGCCGTAGCGTGATCGTCATGAACGGGATCACGTACGTCCGGGGGGACGCGACCGCGCCGCAGGCCAAGGGCGTCAAGATCGTCGCGCATGTCTGCAACGATCTCGGGGGCTGGGGCAGGGGCTTCGTCCTGGCGGTCTCACGCCGCTGGGACGAGCCGGAGACGGCCTACCGCCGGTGGCACCGCGAGCGCGCGCACAACGACTTCGGCCTCGGCGCCGCGCAGTTCGTCCAGGTGGAGCCGTACGTCTGGGTGGCCAACCTGGTGGGCCAGCGGGGGATGCGCACCGGCCGCAGCACCGGCGTGCCCGTGCGGTACGAGGCGATCGACGCCGCCCTCGGGCGGCTCGCCGACAAGGCGGTCGCCCTGGGGGCCTCCGTGCACATGCCGCGCATCGGCTGCGGGCTCGCGGGAGGCTCCTGGCAGCGGGTCGAGCCCCTCGTGGGCCGACGGCTCGTGGAGCGGGGGATACCGGTCACCGTGTACGACTTCGGCGCGTAACGGGCGGTGGACCGGGCCGTCGTGGGGAATGTCGGTCCCGGCGGCTAGAGTCTGCGCCTGTTCGAACTGGGGGCACGGGAACAGGGGAGTCAGATGTACACGCAACTCAGGGAGACGGCTGACGAGTTGGCCGGAGTCCTGTGGCGGGAGCACACCGTCTACCGGGAGCGGGGCGGCGGTGTGGTCATCCGGGGCGATCATGTGCGCCGCTGGATAAGCCTCGGTCCCACCGGGGGCAAGGACCAGGCACTGCTCCGTGCCGGGCGGCTCCTCGACGGAGGCACCACCGCCCCTGCCCGTACCGAGGTGGTCGTGGACCTGAAGGCCGGCACCGCCGAGCTCGCGGCGGTCTGCCGGCGGATGCTCGCCGAGGTCGCCGCCGTCGCGGAGCCCGCCCCGGCGCAGGCGAGGCGGGCGGGGCGGACGTCCGAGCCGGGCAAGCCGGGCAAGGAGGGAAAGCCGGGCCGCGCGGCGCGTGCCGCCCGACCCGGCCGGCCCCGCAGGGAGCGGCACACGAGCCTGGGTTCCTTCGTCGTGCTGCTCTGTGTCGCCGGGGTCCTCGGTGCCTGGCTCTACAGCCTCTTCGGCGGCGGATACGGGTACTGACACCCGGCGCCCGGCGCCCCTGCCCTCCGGTCGGCTCAGAAACCGGTGACAGGGTAGTGGTCGCTGAGGTTGGTGTACGTGTAGCTCGTGCCCCAGCTGGAGACCGTCCACGGGGCGCTCTTCTCCAGGACCACGTGGTTGGACCAGTTCGCGGGCCGGGCGTTCCCCGAGCGGTAGAGGACGTAGTCGAGGTCCTCACGAGGGTCGTCCGGGTAGCGCTCGGAGGCGATCGAGTTCAGGTCGGTGTCGAAGGAGTACGGGTGGCCGGTGCGGGCGTCGGCCCCCGCCAGGCCCGCGTCGGCGAGCATCGTGCCGTACTCGGGCGTGTGCGAGTCGACGTTCATGTCGCCGGCGACGATCACCTGCTCGTTCGCCGGGATGCTCTTGGCGTCGAGGAAGGCGTCGATCGCCTTGAACTGCCGGCTGCGCATCTGCGCCGCCTCGCCCGCCGAGCAGCCCGGGTCGGTGGACTGGGCGTGGGTGCCGACGACGTGGACCTTGCTGCCGTTCACGTCGAGCACGGCGTAGGCGAAGCCCTTGTTCGACCACCAGTCGGCACCGCAGGCGTCCTTGTAGACGTGCTGCTCCTTGCGGATGATCGGCCACTTGCTGAGGATCGTCACCCCGCCGTCCTCGGGGGTGGTCGAGGAGTAGGAGCCGCCGGTGGCGTCCCAGCCGCTCTTGCTACGGCCCACGATCGGGGTCTGGTGCGGGTACTGGCCGGCGGAGTTCGCCTTGAGGGCGTCCGAGGCGGAGTTGTCGAAGGCCTCCTGGACGACGACGACGTCCTGGCCCTGGTACCAGGGGGCGGCGGGGATCGCCTTGGCCCGGTGGTCCTGGCCCCAGTTCGGGTAGAGCGTCTTCGAGAAGAGGAACGCGTTGTACGTGAGCACCTTCAGCCGCGGGGCCTCGGCGGCCGCCCCCGCGGAGGCGGCGGTCGCGCCCGGAGCGGTCGCGGCCAGGGTGGCCGCGGCGAGGGCCAGGGACAGGGCGGCGCCAGGGGCGCGGCGGAGCGCGGCGAACGACACAGGAACTCCCATGAGGGTGTGGGGGGTTGTGCTGGCGCGGCACATACAATCAGTCAGGGTTACCTTCCGGTAGCCTTTGGGTGCCGGGAATCTGGCCCCGTCCGCACGAACGCGACAACTCTCGCCGGGGAGCCCGAATTGTCGCTTTTTCTAGCAGGTAGAATGCGCGCATGACCCTCGCTTCGAACTCGACTGTCTTCAAGATGGACCTCGGTCCGCTCAACCCTGTCTGGGCGGAGCTCATCCTCGGCCTGGTGCTGTTCGCCCTCACCTTCCTCATCCTGGCGAAGGGCATCCTGCCGAAGATCCGGCGCACCCTCGACGAGCGCGAGGACGCCATCGACGGCGGCACCGAGCGCGCCGACGACCTGCGCTCCGAGGCCACGCAGATCCGCGAGCAGTACGAGGCCGAGCTGGCCGAGGCCCGCCACGAGGCCGCCCGTATCCGCTCCAAGGCCGTCGAGGAGGGCTCGGTCGCCATCGCCGCCGCCCGTGCCGAGGGCAACGCCGAGCGCGAGTCGATCATCGCCGCCGGTTCCGCCAAGATCGCCGAGGAGCGCGCCGCCGCCGAGCGCGAGCTCAACGCCGATGTCGACGCCTGGGCCCACGCCCTCGCCGCCCGTATCGTCGGCGAGCCGGTCGGCGCCGACCGCGGCTGACCCGTACTCCCCGCAAGGGGCCGTCACCAGGGGCCGAAACGCCCGGGTGACGGCCCCTTCGTCGTGGGTGCAGCCTGGAGTGTGAGGAGAGAGCTCATGGAGCATGTGACGTCAGGCGATCAGGCCCCCGGCGGGGGCGATCCGGTGCCGCCGCCCGTCGGCGGCGTGCTGTGGAGCGTCGCCGGGGACATCCGGGCGCTCCTGATGCTGCCCGCCGCCCTCACGATGCAGGTCGCCCACCCCGCCATCGGCGCCGGCGTCGACGCCCACTCGGTCTTCCGCACCGATCCCTGGGGCCGCGGTGAACGCTCCCTGCGCTCGGTCCAGCTGTGGATCTACGGCGGCGAGGACGCCGCGCGGGAGGGGCGCCGCCTCCGGCAGCTGCACCGCGACATCCAGGGCACCGACGCCCACGGGCGCCGCTACCACGCGCTGACTCCCGCCTACTACTCCTGGGTGCACGCGACCGGCTTCCCCGTCTACGCGCACGGCCTCCGCCTCCTCGCCCGCCCCCTCACCGAGGCGCAGGAACGCCGGCTGTACGCCGAGTGGCTCCAGGTCGGCAGGATCCTCGGCATCCACGACCGGGACATGCCACAGACGATCGAGGAGTTCTGGCCGTACTACCGGAAGGTCCTCGCCGACGAGCTGGAGGCGACCGTCGTCGTCCGGGAGCTGCTCGACCCCGACCAGCCCGTGCCCGCCCCCGACCGGGGCCCGCTGCCGCTCCGGCTCGCCCTCCGGCTGCTCTGGCCGGTCCTGCGCCGCCCGTTCCTGCGGCTGCGCGCCTTTCTCACGGTCGGCATGATGCCGCCGGACGCCCGGGAGGCCATCGGTCTCGAATGGACGGACGCGCAGGAACGCGCGCTGCGCCGGTTCGCCCGGGTGGTCCGGCTGGTGGTCCCCGTCCTGCCGGAACGGCTGCGCTATCTGCCGCTGGCCCGGAAGGCCCGAGAGGCCGCCCGCCGCGCGAGGCGCTGACGGACGGCCGGGATGACAGGGGCCTGTACGGCTGTGGTGACCGTACGACCGGGGTGACCGTACGACCGGACCGGTCGTACGGCGGCCGGGGTGACCGGGGCCGTACGGCCGGACCGACCGCAGGCCCCGGTCACCGCACCGTTCAGTGGCCGCCGTGGTGCTCCGACTCGTGGACCGTGTTCGTCGCCGCGATCTTCTTCCAGGACTTCGGCTGGGCCGGCTTCGGCGCGCCCTTGGGGGCCGCCGAGCGCGCGGACGGGGCTCCGGACGCCGCCGGCGCCGCGGCCGGCGCGGACAGACCGGCCGCCGCCGCGGTCGAGGCGGCCGGCTTCGACGGCTCGTACAGCCAGGTGTCGAAGAGCTCGGCCAGCGGCTTGCCGGAGACCTTCTCCGCGTACCGCACGAAGTCGGCGACCCGCGCGTTGCCGTAGGCGAACTGCTGCGGCCAGCCCTTCAGGATCGCGAAGAAGTCCTCGTCGCCGATCTCGTTGCGCAGCGCCTGGAGGGCCAGCGCGCCCCGGTCGTAGACGGCGATGTGGAACTGGTTCTCCGCGCCCGGGTCACCCGGCTTCACCGTCCAGAACGGGTCCTCGGCCGTCCGCGTGGCGTACACGTAGTCCGCCAGCTCCTGGGCCGTGCCCTCGCCCTCCTTCTCCGACCACAGCCACTGGCTGTAGCGGGCGAAGCCCTCGTTGACCCAGATGTCCTTCCAGTCGCGGACGGACACGCTGTCCCCGTACCACTGGTGCGCCAGCTCGTGGACGACCACCGACACGTTCGCGCCGTTGGCGAACTGCCGCGGGCTGTAGAACGGACGGGTCTGCGTCTCCAGGGCGAAGCCGCTCGTCACGTTCGGCACGTACCCGCCGAGGGCGTTGAAGGGGTACGGCCCGAAGACCCCCTCCAGCCACTCCGCGACCTCGGTCGTGCGCTCGATCGAGGCGCGCGCGGCGCCGTCGTTGTCGCCGAGGTCCTTGCTGTACGCGTTGAGGACCGGCAGCCCGTTCGCCGTCCTGTCCGTCGTGATGTCGAACTTGCCGACGGCCAGCGTGGCCAGATACGTCGCCTGCGGCTTGTTGGAGCGCCAGTTGAAGCGGGTCCAGCCGAGGCGGGAGGACTGCGACTGCAGCACGCCGTTGCTGATGGCCTGGGTGCCGTCCGGCACCGAGACGGAGACGTCGAAGGTGGCCTTGTCCAGAGGGTGGTCGTTGGACGGGAACCACCAGGCGGCCGAGTCCGGCTCCTGCGCGGCGACACCGCCGTCGGGCGTGCGGGCCCAGGCCGTCCAGCCGTCGATCTTCACCTCGGAGGGCTTGCCCGCGTAGCGGACGACGATCGAGAGGGGCTTGTTCCTCTCCAGCGGGGTGGCCGGGGTGACCTCCAGCTCGTGGGAGCCCGAGGTGGCGAACTTCGCCACACGGCCGTTGACCCGGACCTCGCTGACCTTCAGGCCGAGGTCGAGGTTGAACCGGGAGAGGTTCTGCCTGGTGGTGGCGACGATCGTCGCCGTGCCCTCCAGCAGGTCCGTGGCGGGCTGGTACGTCAGACGCAGGTCGTAGTGGGAGACGTCGTAGCCGCCGTTGCCACTGGTGGGGTAGTAGGAGTCGCCGATGCCCGGGGCCCCAGGGGTGAAGTCGGCCGCCGATGCCGGGATCGCCAGCAGCAGGGAGGCCGCGAGGGCGCTCGGAACGATGATTCTGCGGTGCACAGGTGCTCCCCAAGTCATAAGAAAGTAAGACGCGCGGGTGGGCGTCGGTCCTTAGTTCGGACACTATTCAGTGCCCCGACGCACCGTCACGTCCAGAGGACCCCCTGTCACACGATCGCCATTCGGCCGACATGAACCCATCCGGCCCCGGAACCAACCGGAATCCCTCCTGATTGCCTCCGGCACTCTTTTGCACGGGAGTTGACCGGGGTACGTTCCCGCCCATGCCGATGCGAATGCGGAGAACCCGCGGAGCCCGACTGTCGTACGGAACCCTCGTGGCCGCGGCCACGGCCGCCCTGCTCGCGACCCTGGTCACGCCCGCGGGCGCCCGGCCGGAGCCCGCCAAGGCCACCGCGCTGCCCGCCTCGCTCTCGCCGACGGCGCGGGAGTCCCGGCCCGTTCACTCCTACGCCGACGCCATCCGCGAGTCCGTCTGGGTCGACACCGGACTCGACGGCGACGGAGACGGGCGCACGGACCGGGTCGCCGTCGACATCATCCGCCCCCGGGAGACCGCCGCGGCCGGCCGGAAGATCCCGGTCATCATGGATGCCAGCCCGTACTACGCCTGTTGCGGACGCGGGAACGAGAGTCAGAAGAAGACGTACGACGCCGACGGGAACCCGGTCCGGTTCCCGCTGTTCTACGACAACTTCTTCGTCCCGCGCGGCTACGCGTTCGTCGCCGTCGACCTCGCCGGCACCAACCGTTCCGACGGCTGCGACGACGTCGGCGGCCGCTCCGACGTCCAGTCGGCCAAGGCCGTCGTCGACTGGCTGAACGGCCGTGCCCGCGGCTACACCACCCGCACGGGGGACACCCGGTCCCGCGCCACCACCTGGAGCACCGGCAACGTCGGCATGATCGGCAAGAGCTGGGACGGGACCATCGCCAACGGCGTCGCCGCCACCGGCGTCGAAGGGCTGAAAACGATCGTTCCGATCGGCGCCATCTCCTCCTGGTACGACTACTTCCACTCCCAGGGCGCCCCGCTCTACAACGCCAGCCCGAGCTGGCTCTCCGAGTACGTCAACAGCCCCGAGGCGCAGGCCCGCTGCGGAGCCGTCCAGGACCGCATCACCGCCGGCACCCCGTACAGCGGCGACCGCACGGCCGCCTGGGCCGAGCGCGACCACGTGCGGAACGCGGGCAAGGTGAAGGCCAGCGTCTTCGTCGTGCACGGCCAACAGGACCTCAACGTGCGCGCGAACCAGTTCGGCCAGTGGTGGGACGCCCTCGGCGCCCAGGGAGTCGAGCGGAAGATCTGGCTCTCCCAGACCGGACACGTCGACCCCTTCGACTTCCGGCGCGCCGACTGGGTCCGCACCCTGCACCGCTGGTTCGACCACCACCTCCTCGGCTACGAGAACGGCATCGACCGTGAACCGGTCGCCGACATCGAACGCGCCCCGGACCGCTGGACCACCGACCGCCAGTGGCCGCCGCGCGGCACCACGACCACCACCCTGCGCCCCGCCCCCGGCACGGCACCGGGGCCCGGCGTCCTCGGCCGCGCGCCCGCCGCCCCCGGCTCCACCGCGACCTTCACCGACGACCCCGGTCTCGGCGAGCTCGACTGGGCGGCCCGGATCGACGGCGCGACCCCCGAGAAGGCCGGGTTCGTCACCCGACCCCTCTCCCGCGACCTGCGGATCTCCGGCTCCTCGAAGGTGACGGTCACCGCCACCCCGACCACCGCCACCGCGCACCTCTCCGCCGTCCTCGTGGACCTCGGACCGGACACGATCCGCGACTACGGGGCCGCGGGCGAGGGCATCACCACCCTCACCGACCGCACCTGCTGGGGCGCGAGCACCCCCGGTGACAGCGCCTGCTTCAAGGAGACCGAGGCGCGCACGGCGGACGTCGGGTACACGGTCGTCAGCCGGGGCTGGGCCGATCTCGGCACCTGGGCCGACCCGCGCGAGGAACGCCCGCTGACCCCCGGCAGGGCGTACACGATGACCCTGGACCTCGCCGCCACCGACCACGTCGTCCCGGCCGGACACCGCCTCGCCCTGATCGTCGGCGGTACCGACAAGGACCTGCTCGACCCTCCGTCGACCACCCCGACCCTGACCCTCGACCTCGCCCGCACCTGGGCGAAGCTGCCGCTGGTCGGCGGCGCCGAGGCCTTCGGCCGGGCCACCTCGGGGCCCTACCGGGCCGTGCCCTCGCTCACCCCCGTCGCCCCCTCGCCGAGCGCCGCCGTACCGCCGGCCGCCGTCGCCGGACCGCGCCTGCCGGGATTCGGAGCCGCCCGATGAACCCCCCGAGCGGACACCGGAGTTCCCGGCGCACCCTCGCCCTCGTGGCGGCCGCCGCCGCCCTCGCCCTGCCGCTCGTCACCGTCCCGGCGAAGGCCGCGGACAGCGCCCCCGTGAAGCCGCTGCCGCGCACCGGGTTCGAGACGAGCGGGGGTGCCCGATGGACCACCGAGGCCGAGGAGCGGGACTTCCTCGCGGCCGTCGACCGGGCCGGCGCACGGCTCTCGCTGCGGGTCATCGGCACCACCGCCCAGGGCCGCCCGCTCCGGCTCGCCTCCCTCGGTACGGGCCGCACCACGGTGCTGCTCGTCTGCAGCCAGCACGGTGACGAGCCCGCGGGCCGGGAGGCCTGTCTGAGCACGGTGCGGGACCTCGCCTTCGCCCAGGACCGGGAGACCCTGCGTTTCCTCGCCCGGACGACCCTCCTCGTCGTGCCCACCGCCAACCCCGACGGCCGGGAGGCCGACACCCGGGGCAACGCCGACGGCGTCGACGTCAACCGCGACCACATCGCCCTGCGCACCGCCGAGGCGCGTGCGGTCGCCGCCGTCATCCGCGACCGGAAACCCGAACTCGTCTACGACCTGCACGAGTACGGGGCCACCCCCCGGTACTACGACAAGGACCTGCTCGCCCTCTGGCCGCGCAGCCTCGACGCCGACCCGCACGTCCACGACGAGTCACGGACCCTCTCCGAGGAGTACGTGCGGCCCGCCGCCGGGCTCGCCGGATACAGCAGCGGCATCTACGGCATCTGGACCGACCCCCTCACCGGCAAGCCGCTCAAGCAGGTCGCGGGCGACGGCCAGGAGCGGATCCTGCGGAACACCGCCGGGATCAAGCACTCCGTCGGCCTGCTCGTGGAGACCCGGGTGGACGCCTTCGACGAGGCCGAGCAGAACGACCCGGCACGCAACCACCGGCGCCGTGTCGCCACCCAGCACGCCGCCCTGGAAGGCGCCTTCGACTACCTCGACGAGCGGCGCGGACCGCTCACGGCCGCCACCTCCGCCGCCCGGCGCGCCGGATACGCCGACCGGGGCCCGGTCTTCCTCGGCGGCGCCGACAACGACCCGGCGGAGGCGTCGGAGATCCTCGCCGACCCGCCCTGCGGCTACCGGCTGTCCGCCGCGCAGTACGCGGAGGCGGGCGACGAACTCGCCCTGCACGGCCTCGCCGTGCGGCCGGAGGGTACGGGAGTGTTCGTTCCTCTCGCCCAGTCGCGGCGCGCGCTCGTGCCGCTGCTCCTGGACGGGCGGGCCACCTATCACCTCGTCAGTGGGAGTCCTGTGGAGGAGTGTTGACGATCACGTGCCCCAGGGGCCGGGGTGGCGTGAATCCATCGTTTGCCGAGGTAAAGTTACCCACTGGTACTGACCATGCCTCGAACAGGTCCCCACGGCCTGGAAGTTGGAGAAAACCATGCGCACCACCACGACCGCACGTCGTGTCCTCACGTCCGTGCTCGCCACGACGCTGCTCGCCGGCGGCGTGCTGCTCGGGCAGACCGTGACCGCCGAGCCCGCGGCCGCGGCCAAGATGACCTGCAACATCACGCAGCTGAGGCACGACGCCCAGAAGGAGCGCAACCGCGCCGCGCAGCTCAGGGGCCTCGGCGCCCACGCGGAGGCCCGCAAGGCCCTCGCCAACGCCAACGCCCTGGAGACGCGCGCCCGTCAGTGCGAGGACGCTGAGAACAACAACAAGCCCCCGCTCTGGAAGTAGCAGAACGCGCCGGGCAAGCGATCCGGTGAGCAAACGCGGGGCGGGTGCTGTCCGAAAGGGCAGCACCCGCCCCGCGGCCGTTCTCACGCCTCCGCCAGCTCCGCCGCCCGCTCCGCGCAGCCCCAGGCCACCGTCACACCCGCGCCCCCGTGCCCGTAGTGGTGCACCAGGCGCCCACCGCCCGGCAGCGGCACCGCCTCGATCCGGACCCCGCCCACCCGCGCCGGCCGCAGGCCCACCCGGTGACCGAGCACCCGCGCCCCCGCGATCTCCGGCCGCACCCGCGCGCATCTGGCCACGATCGCCGCCGCCGTCGCCGGATCGGGCACCGTCCGCTCGTCGCCCTCCTCGGCCGTCCCGCCCAGGACCAGCCGCCCCGGCTGCGGGAAGAAGTACGTCGTCTCGCCGGCCGCCGCGTCCGCCGAGGTGAACCACTCCTCGATCCCCGGGTTCTCCACCAGGACCAACTGCCCCCGCACCGGCCGCAGTGCGGGATCCGGTACGAGTTCCCGCGCCGCGGCCCCCGTGCAGTCGACGACCACCCGCGCCCCGGCGGCCGCCTCCGCGAAGCCGGTGACCGTACGCCGCTCGAAGACCCCGCCCGCCGCCTCGAACCGGCCCCGCAGCCACGCCAGATGGACCGGCATGTCGATCAGGGGCAACCGCGCCGCGAGACCCACGTCGTACGGCCCCGGCACCTCCTCGGGCGTCAGCTGCCGAAGGCCCGGCACCTCCCGCGCCCAGGAGCCGAGCCCGTCCAGGACGGTGTCCGCGTGGACCCCGGTCACCCAGCGCACCCCCGTGCGCTCCGGATCAGCGGCGAGTTCCCCGTACACCCGCAGCGAGACCAACGCCCAGGCGCCCGCCTCCTCCTCGGGCTCGATCCGGTACGGCCACCACAGGGCTCCGGCCACCGCCGAGGTCGTCGCCGTCACCTCGTCCCGCGACCAGACCCGCACCCGAAGGCCGCGCTCCGCCAGCGTCACCGCGGTCGTCAGACCGACGACCCCGCCACCCACCACGATCACGTCGCTCTCCATGCCCGGGACCGTACCGGGACCGGGACATTTCCGGGACGGACCAGCCATGGAACGACGACCCCGACCGGGGAATGCTGGACGGCATGCCGGCCGTGTACACGACTCTCGACCTCGCCCCCGCCGTCCTCCCGGACGGTGGTGGTGTCCTTCCCGGGGCCTTCGCCCGCCCCCGCCCCGAGGACGTCGACCTCGTCGTCGACGGCAGGGCGCTGCTCCACCGGCTCGACGAGTCCGAGGGCGCCGACACGGTCTCGCCGCTGGCGGGCGACCTTCCGCCCGCCCTCCGCGCCGAGCACGTCCGCGCACTCCTCGACCCGGCCGCGGCCGCGGGCCCCGCGGCCTCGCTCCCGGGCGGCCGCCGGGTGATCTACTCCTGCCCCGACTGCGAGGACCTCGGCTGCGGGGCCGTCACCGCCGTGGTCGAGCACGACGGCGAGGACGTCGTCTGGCGCGACTTCGCCTGGCAGACCGGCCCCACCGCGGACCCGGCCCGCGAGGGCTACCCCGGGGTCGGCCCGTACCGCTTCCACCGGGCGGCCTACCGGACCGTCCTGCGCCGCCTCGGAACGGAGCCCCGGACCGAGCCCCGGACCGAGCCCGTGACGGAGAGCCGCGCGCGGTCCCGGGTCGAGCCCGTGACGGAGGCTCTCCCGGAGCTCGTGACGGGGGCCCGGACGAAGGCCACGGTGGAGCCCGCGACGGGGCCCCGCACCCGGCCCCGGGCCGAGCTCGCGACGGAGGCTCCCTCGGAGCCCGTGACGGCGCCCCGCACGCGGCCCCGGGGCGAGCCCCTGACGGAAGCACGCGGGTAGCCCTCATCCGTAGCCCCGTGTGGAGCCCCACATCCGTAGCCGCGTGCGGGCCCCGCACGCGGTCCCGCCGCGGCTCCGGACGGCGCCCCGCCCGGAGGTACCCGCCCCGCCCACCCTGACCGGGGCGGGGCGCGTCCGCCGTCGCCTAGGATTCGTACCCTGATGACTGCAACCCTCGTCGCCAAGGACCTCGCCGCCGGCCACGGCGAACGCACCCTCTTCGCCGGGCTCGACCTCGTCGTCGCCCCCGGCGACGTCATCGGCCTCGTCGGTGTCAACGGCGCCGGCAAGTCGACCCTGCTGCGGCTGCTCGCCGGGCTCGACACCCCGGAGGAGGGGGAGCTCCGGCTCTCCCCGCCCACCGCCGCCGTCGGCCACCTCCCGCAGGAGCCGGAGCGGCGCGTGGGGGAGACCGTGCGGGAGTTCCTCGCCCGGCGCACCGGCGTCGCCGCCGCCCAGACGGCGATGGACGAGGCCACCCAGGGCCTCGTCGACGGCACGCCCGGCGCCGACGACGCGTACGCGATCACCCTGGAGCGCTGGCTGAACCTCGGCGGCGCCGACCTCGACGAGCGCGCCGAGGAGGTCGCCGACTCGCTCGGCCTCACCGTCGGCCTCGACCAGCCGATGACCTCCCTCTCCGGCGGTCAGGCGGCCCGCGCCGGCCTCGCCTCCCTGCTGCTCTCCCGCTACGACGTCTTCCTGCTCGACGAGCCCACCAACGACCTCGACCTCGACGGGCTCGAGCGCCTCGAAGGCTTCGTGAAGGGGCTGCGCGCCGGCACGGTCGTCATCAGCCACGACCGCGAGTTCCTCACCCGTACGGTCACCAAGGTCCTCGAACTCGACCTCGCCCAGCAGCAGATCACCCTGTACGGCGGCGGTTACGAGGCCTACCTGGAGGAGCGGGACAGGGCCAGGCGGCACGCGCGCGAGGACTTCGAGGAGTACGCGGGCAAGAAGGCGGCTCTCGAAGCGCGCGGTCACATGCAGCGCTCCTGGATGGACAAGGGCGTCAGGAACGCCCGCCGCAAGTCCACCGACAGCGACAAGCTCGGCCGCAACGCGCGCAGCGAGGCCAGCGAGAAGCAGGCCGCGAAGGCCCGCCAGACCCAGCGCATGATCGAGCGCCTCGACGTCGTCGACGAGCCCCGCAAGGAGTGGGAGCTCCGCATGGAGATCGCGGCCGCTCCGCGCTCCGGCTCGGTCGTCGCCACCCTCCGCGAGGCCGAGGTGCGCCGCGGCGACTTCTCCTTCGGCCCCGTCACCCTGCAGATCGACTGGGCCGACCGGGTCGCCGTCACCGGGGCCAACGGCGCCGGGAAGTCGACCCTGCTCGCCGCCCTGCTCGGCCGGCTGCCGCTGGACTCCGGGGACGCGGTCCTCGGCTCGGGCGTCGTCGTCGGCGAGGTCGACCAGGCCCGCAAGCTCTTCCACGGTACGGAGTCGCTCCTGGAGGCGTTCTGCGCGGCCGTGCCGGAGACGGAGCCCGCCGAGGTCCGTACCCTGCTGGCCAAGTTCGGCCTCAAGGCCGTGCACGTGATGCGGCCCGCCACCACGCTCTCCCCGGGAGAGCGGACCCGCGCCGCGCTCGCCCTGCTCCAGGGCCGGGGCGTGAACCTGCTCGTCCTCGACGAGCCGACCAACCACCTGGACCTGCCCGCCATCGAGCAGCTGGAGTCCGCGCTCGACTCGTACACCGGCACGCTGCTGCTCGTCACCCACGACCGGCGGATGCTCGACGCGGTCCGCACCACGCGGCGCGTCGAAGTCGCCGACGGCAAGGTCACCGAGCTCTGATGACGGCCTCGCACAGGGCGGGCCGGCGCCGGCTCCTTGGAGCGACGGCCGCGCACGGGGCACGGCGGGCCGCGACGGCCGTCCCGTCGGCCGGCCGGGGCCGGCGATGACGGTCTCGTTCGGCTGGGGGCCCGTCGAGGCGCGGGTCCTCGCCCCCTCGGCCGCCTGTGTGGTCGTCGTCGACGTGCTGTCCTTCACCACGGCCGTGGGCGTCGCCGTCGAGGCCGGCGCGGCCGTCCATCCCTACCGGTGGCGGGACGCGACGGCCGTCGCGTACGCGGAGAGCGTCGGCGCGACCCTCGCCGTCGGACGCCGCGAGGCTGCCCCCGAGCACCCGTGGTCGCTCTCCCCGGCGGCCCTGCGCGCCGCCCCGATCCCGCCACGTCTGGTCCTGCCCTCGCCGAACGGCTCCACCATCTCCGCGGAGGCCGGGAGCGCGACCGTCGTCGCCGCCTGTCTGCGCAATCACTCGGCCGTCGCCCGCTGGCTCACGCGGCAGGGGTACGGCTCCGCCGAACGCCCCGTCGCGGTCATCGCGTCCGGCGAGCGGTGGCCGGACGGATCGCTGCGCCCGGCGCTGGAGGACCTGCTCGGCGCGGGCGCCGTCCTCGCCGGGCTGCGGGCCGCGGGCCCGCACATCCTCACTCCGGAGGCGAGCGCGGCGGCCACGCTGTGGTCGGCCACCGAGGACCCGGTCGCCGCCTTGCACGGCTGTGACTCGGGTCGTGAACTGTACGAGTACGGCTTTCCGCAGGACGTGGCCGTGGCCGCCGAGACCGACAGCTCGACGACCGTCCCCGTTCTCGTGGACGGCGCATTCCAGGAGGCACCATGACCGACCTACTGACCCGGCTGACCGAGATGCTGGACGATCTCGACGCCGACGTGGACGAGACGATCGACCTCGCCGACGAGATCGCCGCCTCGGGCGACGCCGGTCTCCTGCCGCGTCTCCAGGCGGAGCTGGACCGCGCCCTCACCGAGCGGAACGCGTACGCCCGTGAGCTGCTCGGCGGTGTCGTCGCGGCGATCGGGGGCCCGGAGGCCCTGCCGACCCTGATCCGCGCCTCCGCCGTCGACCTCGGTGACGACCAGGACGGTCTGGCCACCGAGATCGTCGATCTGGTCCAGGCCGACCCGAAGGCGGCCCGGGACCTCCTCCAGCCGCTGACGGAGGACGACGACCTCTCCGTCGCCAACCGCGCCGACTGGGCCCTGCGCTTCCTGCCGTAGCGGGTTTGCGGGGCCACGCGACCGGCTCAGGGTCTACCAGTAGCCGCTGCAGTCCACGTGGTTCGTGCCGGTGTCCTTGATGCAGACGCGGTAGTAGTAGCCGCTGCCGCCCAGCATGTTCGACCAGTCGGAGCCCGGGTTGGGGAACTTGACCGAGAGGCTGCGCAGGAGCGGTCCGGCGTATCCGTTGTGCTTCTCGATGTAGCCGTACTTGTCCCACCACTGGCCACCGGTGGAGTCGGTGACGCGGACCCAGGCCGCCTGACACGCGGGCGACCAGCGCAGCTCGGCCTTGAGTCCGCCGTCGGCGGTGGCGGTCTGCTTGGTGACCGCGTCGCCGTCGCAACTCTGCGAGACCGGGCCGAGGTTGTCGCAGCCGGCGCCGGTGCAGCCGGCGGCGTACGAGGTGCCGGCCAGCGGGACGAGGGTCATGGTCAGCGCGGCGGCCGAGACCGTCGCGATCTTCGTCAGGACGTGTTGCATCGGGAGACAACCTTCCGTAGCGGAATCGCCTGCGCCCTCCGAGGAGGCCGCAGACGATCTTGGTTGTCTGACCTGTGCGCGTCAACGGATAAAACGAGCAACTCGACGGCGAATCGGCCGGTCGGAGGTCGTCCCCATGGCCCGAACGGGACACACGGGGACGACTCCGACGACGCGTTCGGTCAGCGGCGCTTGCCGCCGCCCTCGCCCAGCAGACCCGCCTTGCGGAGGGCGTCGGCCATCGCGCTGTTCGCGGGCGCGGGCGCGGACGACCGGTCCCGGCCGCCCCGCTCGGACTGCCCGCCGCGACCGCCCTGGCCGCCTTGGCCGCCTTGGCCACCCTGTCCGTTCCGGCCGCCGCGGTCGCCCTGACCGCCACGGTCGCCGCGCTCGGCCCGGCGGCCACCGCCACCGCCCTGCCGCTGCTGCGGCGGTCGGCCGGAGCGCTCGCCCCGGTCACCGCGCTCGCGCTCGGGCGCCCCGTCCCCGGACTCCGCGGCGGACTGGTCGTCGAGCCGCAGCGTCAGCGAGATCCGCTTGCGCGGGATGTCGACGTCGAGGACCTTCACCTTGACCACGTCGCCGGGCTTCACCACGTCGCGCGGGTCCTTGACGAAGGTCTTCGACATCGCGGAGACGTGCACCAGGCCGTCCTGGTGCACACCGATGTCCACGAACGCCCCGAACGCCGCCACATTGGTGACGACGCCCTCCAGGACCATCCCGGACGCCAGGTCGCCGATCTTCTCGACGCCCTCCGCGAAGGTCGCGGTCCGGAACGCCGGACGCGGGTCGCGGCCCGGCTTCTCCAGCTCGCGCAGGATGTCCGTCACGGTCGGCAGACCGAAGGTCTCGTCCACGAAGTCGCCGGCCCGCAGCGAGCGCAGCGTCCCGGTGTCGCCGATGAGCGCCGCGACCTCGCCGCCCGTCGCCTTCACCATCCGACGCACCACCGGGTACGCCTCCGGGTGCACGGAGGAGGAGTCGAGCGGGTCGTCGCCGCCCCGGATGCGCAGGAAGCCCGCGCACTGCTCGTACGCCTTCGGGCCCAGACGGGCCACGTCCTTGAGGGCCCGGCGCGAGCGGAAGGGGCCGTTGGCGTCCCGGTGCGCGACGATGTTCTCCGCGAGGCCCGAGCTGATGCCCGAGACCCGCGAAAGGAGCGGCGCCGAGGCGGTGTTGACGTCGACGCCGACACCGTTCACACAGTCCTCGACGACCGCGTCGAGCGAGCGGGAGAGCTTCACCTCGGCCAGGTCGTGCTGGTACTGGCCGACGCCGATGGACTTCGGGTCGATCTTCACCAGTTCCGCGAGCGGGTCCTGGAGACGGCGGGCGATGGAGACCGCACCGCGCAACGACACGTCGAGGCCCGGGAGTTCCTGCGAGGCGAATGCGGAGGCCGAGTAGACCGAGGCGCCGGCCTCCGAGACCATCACCTTGGTCAGTTTCAACTCAGGGTGCTTGGCGAGGAGTTCGGCCGCCAGCTTGTCGGTCTCACGGGAGGCCGTGCCGTTTCCGATCGCGACCAGCTCGACCGCGTGCTCCTTCGCCAGCCGCGCCAGCCTGTCCAGCGCCTGGTCCCACTTGTTGGCCGGCACGTGCGGGTAGATCGTGTCGGTGGCGACGACCTTGCCGGTCGCGTCGACCACGGCGACCTTCACGCCCGTACGGAAGCCGGGGTCGAGGCCGAGCGTCGCCCGGGTGCCGGCCGGTGCGGCGAGCAGCAGGTCGCGCAGGTTCGCCGCGAAGACCCGGACCGCCTCATCCTCGGCGGCCGTCCGCAGCCGCAGCCGCAGGTCGATCCCGAGGTGCACGAGGATGCGGGTCCGCCACGCCCAACGGACCGTGTCCTGAAGCCACTTGTCCCCGGGGCGCCCCCGGTCGGCGACGCCGAAGCGACCCGCGACGATCCCCTCGTACGAGGAGGGGCCGGGGATCTCGGAGGGCTCCTCCGGCTCCAGGTCGAGGCTGAGCACGTCCTCCTTCTCGCCCCGCAGCATGGCGAGCACCCGGTGCGAGGGCAGAGCCGTGAAGGGCTCGGTGAAGTCGAAGTAGTCGGCGAACTTCGACCCCGCCTCCTCCTGTCCCGCGCGCACCGTGGCCACCAGCCGGCCGCGGCCCCACATGCGCTCGCGCAGCTCGCCGATGAGGTCGGCGTCCTCGGAGAACGTCTCGGCGAGGATCGCCCGCGCCCCCTCCAGGGCCGCGGCGGCGTCGGCGACGCCCCTGTCCGCGTCCACGAAGGCCGCGGCGGCCGCGGCAGGCTCCACGGACGGGTCGGCCAGCAGCCCCTCCGCCAGCGGCCCCAGACCGGCCTCACGGGCGATCTGGGCCTTCGTCCGGCGCTTCGGTTTGAAGGGCAGGTAGATGTCCTCCAGGCGCGCCTTGGTGTCGGCCGCCCGGATGCGGGCCTCGAGCTCCTCCGTCAGCTTGCCCTGCTCGCGTACCGAGTCGAGGATCGCCGACCGGCGGTCCTCCAGCTCGCGCAGATAGCGCAGCCGCTCCTCCAGGGTGCGGAGCTGCGCGTCGTCGAGCATCTCCGTCGCTTCCTTGCGGTAGCGGGCGATGAACGGCACGGTCGAACCGCCGTCGAGCAGCTCGACGGCTGCCTTCACCTGTCGCTCGCGTACGCCGAGTTCTTCGGCGATCCTTGCTTCGATGGACGTCGTCACGGTGTCCCGACTCGCCTTCTCGTGCCTCAAGCTTGCGAGTGCATTCTGCCGGGTCGGTCACCCGTACGCGGTAACCGGCCCGTCCCGCGCGCGTCCCGGGCGCCTCCGCGCGCCCCGCGGTCACCCCTTGCCGACGAGATCCGCCGGGAAGGCGCCCGCGACGGCGGCGGTGACCAGGAAGCCGCGCCCCAGCTCGGTGAGCCGCTCGACCCCGGCCGCGCCGAGGTGCTCGTACGGGGCGGCGTCGAGCCGGTCGGTGTGCTCCTCGATCTCGTCGCGGAGGGCCGTGCCCGCCCCGGTCAGCTCGCCCTCGGCGTCGAGCAGCCCGCGCCCGCGCAGCCGCTCCGCCGCGGCCTCCCAGTCGGCGCGCCGCCAGCCGCGGGAGCCGAGCACCCAGCGCGGGGCCATGCCCTTGCCGGTGGCGGTGTGGGAGACCAGGGCCTCGACGGGGTCGAGCCCGGCCGAGAGCAGGGCCGCGAGGTGCCCGTCGCCCCGGTGCTCGCGCAGCAGGGTGGCGGCGTACCAGTAGGCGAGGTGGGGCTCCTCGGGCACCGGCAGGTCCGCGTGGGCCGAGTAGAGCGGCCGGGCGTGCCGGGTGCAGGCCTCGGTGGCGCGCAGCGCGAGCTCCGCCGCCTCGGCCATCTCCGCCGAGGCGACCGTCTCCTCGCCGAGCAGCCGGCGCAGGGTGGCGTCGGCGGTGCGCAGCCGCGCGTCCAGGACCTGGGCGGGGGAGGCGGTCTCCCAGACGGCCGGGAGGTGCCGGGCGAGCAGCTCGTGGCTGTAGTTGTAGAAGGTCGCGGCGACCGTGCCCGCGCCCACCGCGCCGAGCGCGGCGCTGCGCGAGGCGAGCCGCATCGCCGACTGGTCGGTGAAGCCCAGGGCGCCGAACTCGCGGTCCAGATCGGGCGAGAAGTAGAGCGTGGAGTGCAGCGGGTTGAGGGCGTTGTGGCAGCGGCGTCCCGCGCGGGGCGGCAGAGCAGTCGTCGTCATGCCCGAAGGTTACCGACTGGTCGGTACGACGGGAACGGCCGGGACGGCTTCGGGGATCGCTCCGGGGCCGTTCCCCGGCACGCCATGGCAGAAAAGGTGGGATCGGCGTCATTGCGGCCGTCCCGGGCTCCTCGCAGGATGGAGACATGACGCAGCGACCCGTGCTCGTCGTCCTCTTCGACGGCGTGCAGAGCCTCGACGTCACCGGCCCCTACGAGGTGTTCGCCGGTGCCGGCCGCGCCTCCGGCGACCCGGAGGCCTACACGATCCGCACCGCCTCCCTGGACGGCGGCCCCGTCCGCACCCACAGCGGACTTCGCCTGCTTCCCGACACCACCCTCGCCGAGGCGGTCGCCGACGGCGCACCGCACACGCTCGTCGTCCCCGGCGGCGAGGGCACCCGGGAACCGGATCCGGCCCTGATCGACTGGCTCCGCACCCACGCCCCGGACGCCGGGCGGCTGGTCTCCGTCTGCACGGGGGCCTTGCTCCTCGCCGAGGCGGGGCTCCTCGACGGACACCGGGCGACCACCCACTGGGTGGCCTGCGACCACATGGCCCGCTGTTACCCCGAGGTCGAGGTGGACCCGGACCCCATCTTCGTCCGCGACGGGCGGCTCTCCACCTCCGCCGGGGTCACGGCCGGCATCGACCTGGCCCTCGCGCTGGTCGAGGAGGACCTCGGCCGGGACGTCGCCCTCACCGTCGCCCGCCACCTGGTCGTCTTTCTGCGCCGCCCCGGCAACCAGGCGCAGTTCAGCGTCCAGCTCGCCGCCCAGACCGCCCGCCGGGAGCCGCTGCGCGACCTCCAGCAGTGGATCACCGAGCACCCCGAGGGCGACCTCTCCGTGGAGACCCTCGCCGCCCGTGCCCGGCTCTCGCCCCGTCACTTCGCCCGCGCCTTCCAGGCCGAGACGGGCACGACACCCGGCCGCTACGTCGACCGCGTGCGCCTCGAACACGCCCGCCGTCTCCTGGAGGAGACCTCCCGCGGCGTCGAGGAGGTAGCCCGTGCCTCGGGCTACGGCACCCCCGAGGCGATGCGCCGCGCCTTCACCAAGACGCTCGGCACCGCACCTGCCGACTACCGCCGCCGCTTCCACTCACCCGTCAACTGAAAGGCTGCAGCATGCAGATCGCCGTCCTGCTCTACCCGGGCTTCACCACGCTCGACGCCGTGGGCCCGTACGAGCTCCTCGCCCGCATCCCCGGGGCCGAGACCGTCTTCGTCGCCAAGGAGAGCGGCCCCGTCCGCAACGACCAGGGCAGCCTCGCCCTCGTCGCCGACAAGACCCTCGCCGAGGTCCCGCGCCCCGACATCGTGCTCGTCCCCGGCGGCCCCGACTCGCGCGGTGCCATGAACGACCCGGAGATCCAGGCCTGGCTCCGGGCCGCCGACGAGACGAGCACCTGGACCACGTCCGTCTGCACCGGCTCCCTGATCCTGGCCGCCGCCGGCGTCCTCGACGGCCGCCGGGCCACCACCCACTGGCTCGCCCTCGAGGAGCTCAAGGAGCTGGGCGTCGACCCCACCGGCGAGCGGGTCGTCTTCGACGGCAAGTACGTCACCGCCGCCGGGGTCTCCTCGGGCATCGACATGGCGCTGCACCTGATCGGCCGGATCGCCGGGGACGAGGCCGCCCAGACGATCCAGCTGCTCACCGAGTACGACCCGCAGCCGCCGTACGACGCGGGCTCGCCGGAGAAGGCCCCGGCCGAGATCGTCGCGCGGTGGCGGAGCGTGAAGCCGGAGGACCTTCCCCAGGGGCGCTGAGCGGAGGCCTGCCGGGCCTCAGCTCCCGTACGTGAAGCGGGGCGCCCGGCGCTCCAGGAACGCGGCGACACCCTCCGCGGTGTCGCCGCTGCCGCGTGCCTGCTCCGCCCAGTGAGCGTCCCGGTCCAGCCGCCCGTCGGCGAACTCCTTGGCCGCCGACTGGGTCAGCAGTGAGCGTGAGGCGAGCACCCGGGCGAACTCGGCGACCCGCTTGTCCAGCTCGCCCACCGGGTGCAGCTCGTCCACGAGTCCGGTCCGCAGGGCTCGCTCCGCGTCGATCAACTCGCCGGAGAACAGCAGGTACTTGGCGGTCGAAGGGCCCACCAGGGCGGCGAGCCGCCGGGTCGACGAGGACGCGTAGACGATGCCGAGCTTCGAGGGCGTGATCCCGAAGCGGGCGCCCTCCTCGGCGAACCGCAGATCGCAGGCTGCGGCGAGCTGGCTGCCGCCGCCGACGCAGAAGCCCCGGACGGCCGCCAGGGTCGGCCGGGGGAACGCGGCGAGCGCCTCCTCGGCCCGTACCGCGAGCGTCTGCTGCTCGTCCCCGGGCTCCCGGAGTGCCGAGATGTCGGCCCCGGCGCAGAACGTGTCGCCCTCGCCGGTCAGCACCAGGACCCGGACGGCGGGGTCGGCGGCGAGCCGGTCCAGTACGCCGGGCAGCGCCCGCCACATGCCGGCGCTCATCGCGTTGCGCTTGGCGGGGTTGGCGATGACCACGGTGGCGACGCCGTCCGTGACGCTGTCCTTCAGCTGCGGCTCCATGGGCCGGATGCTATCCGCCCTGCCCGAACGTACGATCAGGAAGGGGTCGTCCCGAGGAGGCACCGCATGGCCGAGGACGCCCATGAGCCGGACGAGGCCCGGGACACGGTCCGGGAGATGGCACGCGAGGGGAGACGGCTCAACCGGAGCTTCAGCTGGCTGGCCGTGCTCGGCGCGCTGCTCGTGCTCGGCGGTGTCGTCGGTCTGATCTACACCGGTCTCGCCACCCTGACCTCGATGCTGCTCTTCGGCTGGCTGCTGCTGATCGGCGGAATCGTCGGACTCCTCCAGGCGATCCAGTCGCGCGGCACCAGCTACTTCTGGCTCGCCGTGGTCGTGGCCGCGCTGAACATCGCGGCCGGTGTCGTGGTGATCCGTCACCCGGAGGGCTCGGCCGAGGCGCTGACGATGTTCGCCGCCCTGCTCTTCCTCACCGGCGGTGTCTTCCGGCTGGTCGGCAGTGTCGTGGTGCGTGGGCCGCAGTTCGGCTGGACGCTGCTCCAGGGCGCCTTCGGCCTGCTGCTCGGTCTGCTCGTCCTGTTCGACTGGCCGGACAGCAGCCGGTACGTTCTCGGGGTCTTCTTCTCGCTCGCGCTGCTCTTCGACGGCCTCGGCCTGATCGCCATCGGAGTGGGCGGGCGGCGGATCGTCGGTATGGTGACGCCGGCCCCCTTGTCCAGCGCGCCTCCAGAGCGCTCAGAAAGCGCGCCCGATCAGTCGAACAACTGACATCGGCATACTCACCCGATCGGAAAGCAGCCGATAAGTGTCGACTTCTGGTCAGTAGGCCGGTCCGCCTGCGCGCATTGCCAAGACTCGATCCGTGGCGAGAATCGAGCACGAGGGTGGGAACCGTACCGTGGAGCACCACGGAGGTGGCCCCGCCCGGCATCCGTCCTACGAAGGAGTCTGGCGCTTCACCGCTGCCGCGGTCGACGTCTCCGTCCCGCAGGCCCGGCACGCCGTACGCGACCTGCTGGTCCGTCAGGGCGTCCCCGTCCATGAGGAGATCATGGACGGCCTGCTGCTGATCGTCTCCGAGCTGGTGACCAACGCCGTGCGGCACGCGGCGCTGCTGTCCCCGGAGATAGCGGTGGAGGTGGCGATCGGGCCCGAGTGGATCCGGGTGTCCGTCGAGGACAACCACCCTTACCGCCCCAAGGCCCTCGAGGCGGACTACGGGCAGACGGGTGGCCGCGGGCTGCTGCTGGTCCGCGAGATCGCCCAGGAGTCGGGCGGCGCGTGCGACGTGGAGCACACCGCGAGCGGCGGCAAGATCATCTGGGCGGCGATGCCCCTGGCCCCGATGGCACCGGGGCCGGGAGCGGCCATCCACCAGCCGGTCGTCACCAGCCCCCGGACGGACCCGTCAGTTCCCTGACCGCCGGACGCGCCGCGTCGAGCACCGTCATGAACCAGGCGGAGAACGGCGCGGCGGCATGGCGCTCGGCCAGCTCGGCCGCGGTGACGAAGACGGTGTCCTCGATCTCCTCCGGGTCCGGCCGCGGCGCGGCCTGGACCAGGCCGACGAAGAGGTGGTTGAACTCCTGCTCCACCAGGCCGGAGGCCGGGTCCGGGTGGTTGTAGCGGACCGTGCCGGCCTCCGCGAGCAGCGTGGGCGAGACGCCGAGCTCCTCGAAGGTCCGCCGGGCGGCGGCGGCGAACGGAGCCTCGCCCGGGTAGGGGTGGCCGCAGCAGGTGTTCGACCAGACACCGGGGGAGTGGTACTTGCCGAGTGCCCGGCGCTGGAGCAGCAGCCGGCCCGACTCGTCGAAGAGGAAGACGGAGAAGGCGCGGTGCAGCAGCCCGGGCGCCTGGTGGGCGGCGAGCTTCTCCGCCGTACCGATGGTCGTTCCGTCCTCGTCGACCAGTTCGAGCATGATCGGCGCCGGGGCCTCGGACGGCTGGACACCGTTCGACATCATCTCCGGCATCTCCGGCGAGATCTGAGCCGCGGTGGCTGGTGTGGTCGGCATACCCATCCTTCGCTTCGGTCCTCGCCCCGGCGGGGCGATCTCAGTCTGCCGTACAAAAGCGGCTTGTCCGTACTTCGGAGGCCGGACGTGGCCGCTCCCACCGCACCGGAGTACCACCGGCGCGGCGGGAGCGGAGCGACGGCAGGGGGTCACTAGACCCCGAAAGCCGCCGGATAAGCGATCGTGCCGGGCGGAACGGGCACGGAATCGTCCAGGACGAGCGCCATCATGGCCTCGTCCGGAACCTCGAAACCTGGCTTGATTCCATACTCGGACGCCCGTACGAACCCGAACTTCGGGTAGTAGTCCGGGTGCCCCAGGACGAGCACGAGCGACTCGCCCCGCAGCCGCGCCGCGTCGAGCACCGCCCGGACGACGGCCTTTCCGGCCCCCGTCCGCTGGTACGCGGGTGCCACCGCGACCGGAGCGAGCGCCGCCGCGGGAGCGCCGGCCACCAGGCAGCGGGTGATCAGGGCGTGTGCCGCGATCGAGCCGTCCGGGGCCTCGGCCACGTACGACAGGCCCGGGAGCCAGGCGTCCGGGTCCCGCCGGAGCGCGTCGACCAGCTCGGCCTCCGCCTCCGAGCCGAAGGCGGCCGCCACGAGCGGCCGCACCACCGAGGCCTCCTCTGCGGTCTCCGGGCGGGTGCGCCAGCGCGGATCCGCGGGTCGCAGGACGAATCCCGCGTACCCGTAGTCGGAGCCGTGCTCGCGCCGCATCGCGATCTCGGCGCGGGCCCCCGCCACCGCCTCGGCCATGCCGGGCGCGGTGGTGTCCGCCGCGTCGGCGTGTGCGGCGAGCGGTCCGTAGTACTCGGCCCAGTCGCCCTCGGGCTGGAGGACGGTCCCCAGGACGTGGTAGCCGCCCGCGACCGCCGCAGCCGAGAGCTCGGCGACGCTGCGGAGCGCGTAGTGCTCCTCCCAGAAGGCGCGGGCCGCCGGGCCGGGCTCCTCGGTGGTCCAGACGCACTCGGTGAGCACCAGGGTGCCTCCGGGGGCCAGCAGCCTGCGCCACTCGGCGAGCGCCCGGTCGAAGCCGAGGACGAAGACCGAGCTCTCGGCCCAGACCAGGTCGAAGGAGCCGTCCGGGAACGGCAGTGCGCCCATGTCGGCGCGGAGGGTGTGGATCGAGCCGTCGAGCCCGCGGTGGGCGGCGGACCGCCGCAGTTCCGCGAGGAACGGTTCGTGGAGATCGACGGCGGTCACCTCGGCGCCCGCCTCGGCCGCCAGGAGCAGCGCCGAACGGCCGGGGCCGCAGCCCAGGTCGAGCACACGCGGACGCTCGGGCAGTGACCCGGAGAGCGCGAGGAGCCGACGCGTGGTGGCGTCGGAGCCGGGACCCTGCCGCGGAAGACCGTGGTGCAGGGCGAAGAAGGAGTCGTGCAAGGCGTTGTCGGACAACGTGGGAAACCCTTTGTGAGAGGGCTCCGGCCGACGACGTGACGGACCGGTGGGAACCGGGATCAGGTCAGCCGGAGACCCGGAAGCTGAGGAAGGACCGGGTGCTGCCGCTCGGGACAGCCTCCATCGCGACGGTCATCAACCTCAGCTCCTCTCTCCACACGTCGGTGCGAAGAGGCTAACAGGCGGCCGGTTCTCACAGGCAGAGTTTCGCCTCGTGCTCCGCGTGCCCCACCGGCTCCAGCTGGAAGGTGCAGTGCTCCACGTCGAAGTGCGAGCCCAGGCATCCCTGGAGGGAGTGCAGCATCTTCTCGTGCCCGACCGAGTCGAGCGCGTCCTGGTCCACGACCACGTGCGCCGAGAGCACCGGCATCCCCGAGGTGATCGTCCAGGCGTGCAGGTCGTGGACGTCCTCGACGCCCGGCAGGGCCAGGATGTGGGCCCGCACCTCCGTCATGTCGACGCCCTTGGGAGCGGCCTCCAGGAGGACGTCCAGCGTCTCGCGCAGCAGCTTGACCGTACGGGGGACGATCATCAGGCCGATCAGGATCGAGGCGATCGGGTCGGCGTACTGCCACCCCGTGACCAGGATGATGCCGGCCGCGACGATCACGGTGACCGAGCCCAGCGCGTCCGCGAGCACCTCCAGATACGCCCCGCGCACATTGAGGCTGTCCTTCTGGCCCCGCATGAGCAGGGACAGCGAGATCACGTTGGCGACCAGGCCGATCGTCGCGACCGCGATCGCCAGACCGCCCTTGGTCTCGGCCGGCTCGAAGAACCGCTGGACCGCCTCGTACAGCACGTATCCGCCGACGCCGAGGAGCAGCAGACAGTTGGCGAGCGCCGCGAGGATCTCGGCCCGGGCGAAGCCGAAGGTGCGGTTCCCCGAGGGGGGCCGGTTGGCGAAGTGGATCGCGAGCAGCGCCATCGCCAGGCCGACCGCGTCGGTCGCCATGTGCGCCGCGTCGGCGATCAGCGCGAGCGAGTCGGAGAGCACGCCGCCGATGATTTCGATCACCATCACGGAGAGCGTGATGCCGAGCGCGATGCGCAACCGGTTCTTGTACGCGGCCCCGGCCGTACCCGTCGGCGCAGGGCCGCCGTGACTGTGCCCGTGGTCGTGTCCAGCCCCCATGACATGGCCTCCAGATCATCTGTTCGCAAGTGCCCCGAGTCGCAAGTCAACTACGGGTGGGGGGTATGTGCAACACGGTACTGAACACCGTTGTCATATGCTCTGACCTGCGGCGATGCATTCCGGACCGGTGGTGGCGGGAAGGTGTCGCCAGGGTCGCGGCCGGGTCCCCCGCCGACGGCCGTGGCCGTCGTTTTGTGAGGCGGGCCGCCGATCGCCCATGATGATCTCCACGGGGCGCGCGCACCCGTGCGGACACGGGTGGGCCCGGGGGAGTCCGGCCTGCGAAGCCTCGGTGAAATCATGCTCTGTCTCATCCGATAGCCTCAGCCGACGTGTCGCCGCCCCGACGTCGGGCCGCACCGCCGCGCCCGGGGCAGCCATGGGCCCCGCCGGCCCCTCCGTCAGCTCCAAGGAGTGAGTTCGTCTGTCGACCGCCATCCTCACCGGCCCGCCGGCACCCGGATCCTCGCTCGACGGAGATCTGCGGTCGCTCGGCTTCGACGTCCGGACCGCAGCCGGCCCCGACGAGACCGGGGCGCTGCTCGCCGCGGTCCCCGCGGGTGAGCGCGTCGCGCTCGTCGACCCCCGGTTCGTCGGCCATGTGCACGCGCTGCGCCTGGCCCTCACCGACCCCCGGTTCCCCGCGGCAGCCGCACCGGGCGCGCTGACCGTGCAGAACGGGGCCCGCCCCGCGCTCGTCCGCGCCCTGACCGCCGCCGGCACCGAAGGCGACGACCTCACCGGGACGCTCGCCGACGCCCTCGACGCCGACGGCGTCGCCGTGCACCGGCCCCAGCTCGGCACCCTCGTCGCCACCGTCCCCACCGACGCCGAGGCCCGCCACGAGGCCCGCGCCGCCGTGGACGCCGTGGACGACGAGGCCGTACGTCTCCGCTCCGCCGTGAAGGCCCACGACGGCTTCTTCACCACCTTCTTCATCAGCCCGTACTCGCGCTACATCGCCCGCTGGTGCGCGCGCCGCGGCCTGACCCCCAACCAGGTCACCACCGCCTCGCTGCTCACCGCGCTGATCGCGGCCGGCTGCGCGGCGACCGGCGAGCGCGGCGGCTACATCGCCGCCGGGGTCCTGCTCCTCGTCTCCTTCGTCCTCGACTGCACCGACGGGCAGCTCGCCCGGTACGCGCTGAAGTACTCGACGATGGGCGCCTGGCTCGACGCCACCTTCGACCGCGCCAAGGAGTACGCCTTCTACGCGGGCCTCGCCCTCGGGGCGGCCCGCAACGGCGACGACGTCTGGGGGCCGGCCCTCGGCGCGATGATCCTCATGACCTGCCGGCACGTCGTGGACTTCTCGTTCAACGAGGCCAACGCCGAGAGCACGGGCGCCACGGCCAAGACCAGCCTCGCCGTCTCAAGCCGGCTCGACAGCCTCGGCTGGACCGTCTGGGCCCGCCGGATGATCATCCTGCCCATCGGCGAGCGCTGGGCCATGATCGCGGTCCTCACCGCCGTCACCACCCCGCGGATCGTCTTCTGGGCACTGATCATCGGCTGCGCCTTCGGGGCCTGCTACACCACGGCGGGGCGCGTCCTGCGCTCCCTGACCCGCAAGGCGAAGCGCACCGACCGGGCCGCGCAGGCCCTGGCGGACCTCGCGGACTCGGGACCGCTCGCCGCGCTCACGAACCGGATCCTCGGCCGCACCGGCATCCTGATGCTGCCGCCGCTGGTCCTCGCCCTGATCGCCACGGGCGCCATGATCGCCGCGGCCCTGAGCCGTCCCTTCGGGTCCGACCAGACCGTCGTCGCCGCCGTCTTCTACGTGGTGTTCGCCGGCGCCGCCGTCGCCCGCCCCCTCAAGGGCGCCCTCGACTGGCTGCTCCCGCCGCTGTTCCGGGCCGCGGAGTACGGCACGATCCTGATCCTCGCGGCCCGCTCCGAGGTGAACGGGGCCTTGCCCGCGGCCTACGGACTGGTGGCGGCCGTCGCCTACCATCACTACGACACGGTGTACCGCATCCGCGGCGGCACCGGCGCGCCGCCCGCGTGGCTGGTGCGCACGATCGGCGGTCACGAGGGCCGCACGTTGCTGGTGACCGTCCTCGCCGCCCTGCTGGCGAGCCGTGGCAACGACTTCACCCTGGCGCTCACCGCCCTGGCGGTCACCATCGCGCTTGTGGTGCTCGTGGAGTCCATCCGTTTCTGGGTGTCCTCCGGAGCACCCGCCGTACATGACGAAGGAGAAACAGCATGATCGGTCTCGTACTGGCAGCCGGTGCCGGACGGCGTCTGCGCCCCTACACCGACACGCTTCCGAAGGCCCTCGTGCCCGTCGACGGTGAGACCACCGTCCTCGACCTCACGCTGAAGAACTTCGCCGAGATCGGCCTCACCGAGGTCGCGATCGTCGTCGGCTACCGCAAGGAGGCCGTCTACGACCGCAAGGAGGCCCTCGAGGCGAAGTACGGCCTCAAGCTCACCCTCGTCGACAACGACAAGGCCGAGGAGTGGAACAACGCCTACTCCCTGTGGTGCGCCCGTGAGGTCCTCAAGCGCGGTGTGATCCTCGCCAACGGCGACACGGTCCACCCGGTCTCCGTCGAGAAGACCCTCCTCGCCGCCCGCGGCGACGGCAAGAAGATCATCCTCGCCCTCGACACGGTGAAGAGCCTCGCCGACGAGGAGATGAAGGTCATCACCGCCGAGGGCAAGGGTGTCCAGCGCATCACCAAGCTGATGGACCCGGCCACCGCCACCGGTGAGTACATCGGTGTCACCCTCATCGAGGCCGAGGCCGCCGAGGAGCTCGCCGACGCCCTCAAGGCCACCTTCGAGCGCGACCCCGACCTGTACTACGAGGACGGCTACCAGGAGCTGGTCAACCGCGGCTTCACCGTCGACGTCGAGCCCATCGGTGACGTCAAGTGGGTCGAGATCGACAACCACGACGACCTCGCGAAGGGCCGTGAGATCGCGTGCCAGTACTGACCCGGCTGATCCCCTCGCCGGTCGTCGTCGACATCCGCAGGGGAGCGCTGGACGACCTGTCCGCGCTCCTCGCGGACCAGCGGATCTCCAGCAACGGCAAGATCGCCGTCGCCATCAGCGGCGGCTCGGGCCTCAAGCTGCGTGACCACTTCGCCCCCGAGCTGCCCGGCGCCGACTGGTACCCGGTCTCCGGCGGCACCATCGACGAGGCCGTGAAGCTCGCCGACGCCATGCGCGGCAAGCGGTACGACGCCGTGGTCGCCCTCGGTGGCGGCAAGATCATCGACGTGACGAAGTACGCGGCGGCCCGGGTCGGGCTGCCGCTGGTGGCGATCGCCACCAATCTCTCGCACGACGGGATCTGCTCCCCGATCTCGACCCTGGACAACGACAACGGCCGGGGTTCGTACGGTGTGCCCACCCCGATCGCCCTCGTCATCGACCTGGACGTGATCAGGGACGCGCCGGTCCGGTACGTGCGCTCCGGCATCGGTGACGCGATCTCCAACCTCTCCGCGATCGCGGACTGGGAGCTCTCGCACCAGGTGACCGGCGAGCCCGTCGACGGCCTCGCGGCCGCGATGGCCCGCAGCGCCGGAGAGGCCGTGCTCCGCCACCCCGGCGGCGTCGGCGACGACGACTTCCTCGTCACCCTCTCCGAGGGCCTGGTGATGTCCGGCATCGCGATGTCGATCAGCGGGGACAGCCGCCCCTCCTCGGGCGCCTGCCACGAGATCAGCCACGCGTTCGACCTGCTGTTCCCGGCCCGCGCCGCCAGCCACGGCGAGCAGTGCGGTCTCGGCGCGGCCTTCGCCATGCACCTGCGCGGAGCCCACGACGGGTCCGGCCGGATGGTCGAGACGCTGCGCCGGCACGGACTGCCCGTCACGCCGGAGGAGATGGGCTTCAGCGTGGACGAGTTCGTCCAGGCGGTGTCCTTCGCCCCGCAGACCCGGCCGGGCCGCTTCACCATCCTCGAACACCTCGACCTGTCCGACGACCAGATCAGGGACGCGTACGCCGACTATGCCAAAGCCATCGGTAGCTGAGCTCCGCCCGGTCGTCCACCCCCCGGGTGTGAAGGACCGGCGCAGCGGGGAGCACTGGGGCGGCCGCCTGTACATGCGGGAGATCTCACTCAGGATCACCCGGCGGCTCGTCGGCACCAGGATCACGCCGAACCAGCTCACGTACGTGATGACCCTCGCGGGCGTCCTCGCGGCACCGGCTCTGCTGGTGCCCGGGATCCCCGGGGCGCTGCTCGGCGCGCTCATGGTCCAGCTCTATCTGCTGCTCGACTGCGTCGACGGCGAGGTGGCCCGCTGGAAGAAGCAGTTCTCGCTGTCCGGCGTGTACCTGGACCGGGTCGGCGCCTATCTGTGCGACGCGGCGGTGCTCGTCGGCTTCGGCCTGCGCGCCGCCGACCCGTGGGGCTCGGGCCGGATCGACTGGCTCTGGGCCTTCCTCGGAACCCTGGCCGCCCTGGGCGCCATCCTGATCAAGGCCGAGACCGACCTCGTCGGCGTGGCCCGGCACCAGGGCGGGCTGCCGCCGGTCAAGGAGTCGGCCTCCGAGCCGCGCTCCTCCGGCATGGCGCTGGCCCGCCGGGCGGCCGGTGCGCTGAAGTTGCACCGGCTCGTCCTCGGCATCGAGGCCTCGCTGCTGATCGTGGTCCTGGCCATCGCGGACCAGGTCAGGGGCGACCTCTTCTTCACCCGTCTCGGTGTCGCCGTCCTCGCCGCCATCGCGCTGCTCCAGACCGTGCTGCACCTCGTGTCGATCATGGTTTCGAGCAGGTTGAAGTGAGGCCGGCCGTGAGCACGCCGCTCAGGGTGGGAGCCGTCGTCATCACGATGGGCAACCGCCCCGACGACCTGCGCGCGCTGATCGACTCGGTCGCCGGGCAGGAGGGCGACCGCATCGAGGTCGTCGTCGTCGGGCAGGGCACCCCGGTCTCCGGGGTGCCCGACTGGGTGCGGACCGTCGACCTGCCGGCCAACGTCGGCATCCCCGCCGGCCGCAACGTCGGCATCGAGGCCTTCGGACCCGGCGGCACCGACGTCGACGTCCTGCTCTTCCTGGACGACGACGGGCGGCTCGCGCACACGGACACCGCCGAACTGGTCCGGCAGGCCTTCACCGCCGATCCGCGCCTCGGCATCATCACCTTCCGGATCGCCGACCCGGAGACCGGGGCCACCCAGCGCAGGCACGTGCCGAGGCTCCGCGCCTCCGACCCGATGCGCTCCTCACGGGTGACGACCTTCCTCGGCGGCGCCAACGCCGTACGCACCAAGGTGTTCGCCGAAGTCGGCGAGCTTCCGGGTGAGTTCTTCTACGCACACGAGGAGACCGACCTCGCCTGGCGCGCGCTCGACGCCGACTGGATGATCGACTACCGTGCGGACATGGTGCTGCTGCACCCCACCACAGCACCCTCCCGGCACGCCTCGTACCACTTCAACGTGGCCCGCAACCGAGTCTGGCTGGCACGCCGCAATCTGCCCGCGCCCCTGGTGCCGGCGTATCTCGGCGTCTGGCTCCTGCTCACCCTGGCCCGTCGGCCCTCGCTCCCCGCGCTGAAGGCATGGTTCGGCGGATTCCGCGAAGGCTGGAAGACCCCCTGCGGACCGCGCCGTCCCATGAGGTGGCGTACGGTGTGGCGGCTGACCCGGCTGGGTCGCCCCCCGGTCGTCTGACATCGTGGTACCGACGTGCCGCGCATCTTGAACACGAAAGTTTCGACTTGTGAGTGACACACAGCAGGGCGGGGCGGTCGCGACGAGCGCGCCCCCGTCCGTCGACGACGGCCTGACCCCGGCCGCGCTCGCCGAGAAGTACGGGCTCTCGGTCAGCGGCGCCCGGCCCGGACTGTTCGAGTACGTCCGCGAGCTGTGGAGCCGCCGCCACTTCATCCTGGCCTTCTCCTCGGCGAAGCTGACCGCCCAGTACAGCCAGGCCAAGCTGGGCCAGGTCTGGCAGGTGGCGACCCCCCTGCTGAACGCCCTGGTCTACTACCTGATCTTCGGGCTCATCCTGGACGCCGGCCGCGGCATGACCAAGGACGTCTACATCCCGTTCCTGGTCACCGGCATCTTCGTGTTCACCTTCACCCAGAGCTCGGTCATGGCCGGTGTCCGGGCGATCTCCGGGAATCTGGGCCTGGTCAGGGCCCTGCACTTCCCGCGGGCCTCCCTGCCGATCTCCTTCTCGCTCCAGCAGCTCCAGCAACTGCTGTTCTCGATGATCGTCCTCGTGGCCATCGCGATCGCCTTCGGCAGCTACCCGTCGGCCCGCTGGCTGCTCCTGCTCCCGGCGCTGTTCCTGCAGTTCGTGTTCAACGTCGGCCTGGCCATGATCATGGCGAGGATGGGCTCCAAGACGCCCGACCTCGCCCAGCTGATGCCGTTCGTGATGCGGACGTGGATGTACGCGTCCGGTGTGATGTTCTCGATCCAGACGATGCTCGCCGACAAGCCGGCCTGGATCGCCGACATCCTCATGTACAACCCGGCGGCCGTCTACATGGACCTCATCCGGTTCGCGCTGATCGACGGCTACGGCGCCGAGAACCTGCCGGCGCACGTCTGGATGACCGCGCTCGCCTGGGCCCTGGTCTTCGGCATCGGCGGCTTCGTCTACTTCTGGAAGGCCGAGGAGAGGTACGGCCGTGGCTGACACCGACACGAACATCAAGCGGTCCGACGTTCCCACCGTCATCTGCGACGACGTCCACATCGTCTACCGGGTCAACACCGGTGGCGGCGGCAAGGGCAGCGCCACGGCGGCGCTCAGCCGGATCGTCGGCCGCGGCAAGGCCGAGGTCAGCCGGGGCGTCCGCAAGGTCCACGCGGTCCGCGGCGTCACCTTCACCGCCTACCGCGGCGAGGCCATCGGCCTCATCGGCTCCAACGGTTCCGGCAAGTCCACGCTCCTGCGCGCCGTCGCCGGGCTGCTCCCCACCGAGAGCGGCAAGGTCTACACGGACGGTCAGCCCTCGCTCCTGGGCGTCAACGCGGCCCTCATGAACGACCTCACCGGTGAGCGCAACGTGATCCTGGGCGGCCTCGCCATGGGCATGAGCCGCGAGGAGGTGCGCTCGCGGTACGACGGGATCGTCGACTTCTCCGGCATCAACGAGAAGGGCGACTTCATCAGCCTGCCCATGCGCACGTACTCCTCCGGCATGGGCGCCCGGCTCCGCTTCGCCATCGCGGCCGCCAAGAACCACGACGTCCTGCTTATCGACGAGGCGCTGGCGACCGGTGACCGCAAGTTCCAGATCCGCTCCGAGGAGCGCATCCGCGAGCTCCGCAAGGAGGCCGGCACGGTCTTCCTGGTGAGCCACAGCAACAAGTCCATCCGGGACACCTGTGACCGGGTGCTCTGGCTGGAGAAGGGCCAGCTCCTGATGGACGGGCCCACGGACGAGGTCCTCAGGGCGTACGAGCGGGAGACCGCCCGCTGATCTTCCGCGCCGTACCTTCGGGCCGCCCCCGCCGCTTTCCGGTGGGGGCGGTTCCGTTTTCCGCGCGTCGTGCCGTCACCCGGAATGTTCATGCTGGCAACATCGGGCAGGATGAGCCCATGGCAGCGATCTCGGGGGGAAAGACCTACCACCACGGCGATCTGCGCAACGCGCTGATCTGCGCCGCCGTCGACCTCGCCACCGAGGGCGGCCCCGAACGGGTCGTCCTGCGCGAGGCGGCCCGCCGGGTGGGCGTCTCGCCCACCGCCGCCTACCGGCACTTCGACGGCCGCGGCGAACTCCTCCGCACCGTCAGGACCCACGCCCGGTGCGTGCTCGCCGACGCCATGGAGCGCGCCGCGGGACGCGAGCCCGGGGCCGACGACCCCGCCCTCGCCGCGGAGCGCCGGCTCGCCGCCCTCTGCCGGGGGTACGTCGGCTTCGCCGTCGACCAGCCCGGCCTCTATCGGGCCGCGTTCTGCGTGCTCCGCCCGGACGGCACGGCCGGGGCGATGCCGGAGCGGCAGGTCCCCGAACCCGAGATCCGCGCCTTCACCCTGCTCCGGGACGCCATCGAGGGCCTCGCTCGCGTCGGCACGCCGCGCCCGGCCGTCCGCCCCGCCGCCGGTGCCGCAGCGTGGTCGGCCGTGCACGGACTGTCACTTCTCCTGCTCGACGGGCCTCTTCGGCGCCTCCCCGCACAGCGCAGGAACGCCGTCGTCGAGACCACCCTCGCCATGGTCGTCTCCGGCACGCGCGCCCTCTGACCTCCACGGAAGCCGAACTGCCTTGCGGTGCCGCAGGGTTGACGACTCGTACGGGTGACGCCGGGGACGCCTCGCACCCCGGAATGGCGACGGCCGTCGTACGACGTAAGCTGGACCGGTCTGTTTCGCGGCAAGTAGGGCGATACCCCACGACCATCGGGCCTCCGGGCGACGGCTCTACGGGCAGGGGTCGGCGGCGTGTCCGAAATAGGATGGATTGACTCGGCAGTGTAGAACGGGAGACGTGACGGCCATGACGCAGAATCTCCAGCTCCACGAGGGTCTCGCCGTCCCTCCGTCGGGCAGTGACCTGTGACGGAAACCCGGCAGGCGCGCATCGACGCCTCCTCGCGCACCACCCTCGGCAAGGCCGCGGACGAGAACTTCCCCGTGGCTCCCTTCTTCCTGCCCCGGGCCTGGCGCGACGACCTGATGGCGGTCTACGGCTTCGCCCGCCTCGTCGACGACATCGGGGACGGCGACCTCGCCCCCGGCGGGGCCGACGCCCGTCACCTCGGCCTCGACCCGGCGACGGCACAGGACCGGCTCTCCTTCCTCGACGCCTTCGAGGCCGACCTCCGCCGCGTGTTCGACGGCACCCCCCGCCACCCCCTCCTGCAGGGCCTCCTGCCGACCGTGCGCAGGTGCGGGCTCACCCCCGAGCCGTTCCTCGGCCTGATCGCCGCCAACCGCCAGGACCAGCAGGTCGGCCGCTACGAGACGTACGACGACCTCCTCGCGTACTGCGAACTCTCCGCCAACCCCGTCGGGCGGCTCGTCCTCGCCATCACCGGCACCGACACCCCCGAGCGGATCAGGCGCTCCGACGAGATCTGCACCGCCCTCCAGATCGTCGAGCACCTCCAGGACGTCGCCGAGGACCTCGGCAACGACCGCGTCTACCTCCCCGCCGAGGACCTCAAGCGGTTCCACGTCACCGAGAGCGACCTCGCCCTGCCCACCGCCGGCGCCTCCGTCCGCGCCCTGATCGCCTTCGAGGCCGGGCGGGCCCGCGACCTGCTCCACGCGGGCGCCCCGCTCGTCGGCAGCGTCCACGGCCGGCTCCGCCTCCTCCTGGCGGGCTTCACCGCCGGAGGGCTCGCGGCACTCGACGCGATCACCGACGCCGGATACGACGTGCTGACCGGCCCACCGAAAGCCACCAAGCCGAGCCTGATGCGCCAGGCGGGAGCGGTTCTGCTCCGGGCGCGGAGAGAGGGGTGAGCGCGACCGTGGAGGCACAGCCCCAGCCGTCCGCACCGGTACAGGCCGCCTACAGCTACTGCGAGGCGGTCACCGGACAGCAGGCACGGAACTTCGCCTACGGAATCCGGCTGCTGCCGACCGAGAAGCGCCAGGCGATGTCCGCGCTGTACGCGTTCTCCCGACGCGTCGACGACATCGGCGACGGCACCCTCGCGCCCGAGGCCAAGCAGGAACGCCTGGAGGCCACCCGCGAGCTGCTCGACCGGGTCCGCGCCGGGAAGATCGACGAGGACGACACCGACCCGGTCGCCGTCGCCCTCGCCGACTCGGCCCGCCGATTCCCCATCCCGCTCGGCGGACTCGACGAACTCATCGACGGCGTCCTCATGGACGTGCACGGCGCGCGCTACGAGACCTGGGACGACCTCAAGGTCTACTGCCGCTGCGTCGCCGGGGCGATCGGCCGGATCTCCCTCGGCGTCTTCGGCACCCAGCCCGGCGCCACGGGCGCCGACCGCGCCCCCGAGTACGCCGACACCCTGGGCCTCGCGCTCCAACTCACCAACATCCTCAGGGACGTACGCGAGGATGCCGGGAACGGGCGGACCTATCTGCCCGCCGACGACCTCGCCAAGTTCGGCTGCGGTGACGGCTTCGGAAGCGAGAAGCCGCCCGCCGGCGCCGACTTCGCGGGGCTCGTCCACTTCGAAGTGCGGCGCGCCCGCGCCCTGTTCGCCGAGGGCTACCGGCTGCTGCCGATGCTCGACCGGCGCAGCGGCGCCTGTGTGGCCGCCATGGCCGGCATCTACCGTCGTCTCCTCGACCGGATCGAACGCGACCCCGAGGCCGTGCTGCGCGGCCGCGTCTCGCTGCCGGGCCGGGAGAAGGCATATGTCGCGGTGCGCGGCCTCTCCGGCCTGGACACCCGCACCGTCGCCCGGCGCACCGTCAGGAGGCGTGCCTGATGCCTCCGCGCACCGCCACCGCCGCCCGCCGGGCAACCCCGGGCACCGCACCGGCGTCCCTGCCGTGGGCGGCCCGGGCCATGACGACCCCGACCGCGATGATCCCGACGACCCGAACGGAGGCCGTGTGACCCACGAAGGAACCGAGCAGCACGCCCGGAAGCCCCACGCCGTGGTCGTCGGCGGCGGGCTCGCCGGCATCACCGCGGCGCTCCAGCTCGCCGAGGCCGGCGTCGGCGTCACCCTGCTCGAAGGCCGGCCCCGGCTCGGCGGCCTGGCCTTCTCCTTCCGCCGGGGCGACCTCACCGTCGACAACGGCCAGCACGTCTACCTGCGCTGCTGCACCGCCTACCGCTGGTTCCTCGACCGGGTCGACGCCGCCCGGCTCGCCCCGCTGCAGGACCGTCTGGACGTCCCCGTCCTCGACGTCGGCCACCCGCGCGGGCCGAGGCTCGGCCGGATCCGCCGCGACAACCTCCCCGTACCGCTGCACCTGGCGCGCAGCCTCGCGACGTACCCGCACCTCTCGCTCGCCGAGCGGGCCTCCGTCGGCCGGGCCGCGCTCGCCCTGAGGAAGCTCGACCCCGCCGACCCGGCGCTCGACGGCATCGACTTCGCCACCTGGCTCGGCCGGCACGGCCAGTCCCCGCGGACCGTCGACGCCCTCTGGGACCTGGTCGGCATCCCCACCCTCAACGCCCCCGCCCCGCAGGCCTCCATGGGGCTGGCCGCGATGGTCTTCAAGACCGGTCTCCTCTCCGAGCCCGGTGCCGCCGACATCGGCTGGGCACACGTCCCGCTCGGCGAACTCCACGACACCCGGGCCGCGAAGGAGCTCGACGCCCTCGGGGTGCGCACCGCGCTCCGGACCAAGGCCGAGCGGATCTCCCGTACCGATGACGGGCGTTGGGCCGTCGACGTACCCGGCGAGACGCTCGTCGCGGACGCCGTCGTCCTCGCCGTACCGCAGGAGGAGACCCACGGCCTGCTGCCCGAGGGCGCCCTCGACGACCCCGACCGGCTCCTCGACATCGCCACCGCGCCCATCCTCAACCTGCACGTGATCTACGACCGCAAGGTGCTGAAGCGGCCGTTCTTCACCGCTCTCGGCTCCCCGGTGCAGTGGGTCTTCGACCGCACGGACTCCTCCGGGCTCACCGGCGAGGGCCAGTACCTCGCCGTCTCCCAGTCCGCCGCCCAGGACGAGATCGACGAGACCGTCGCCGCCCTGCGCGCCAGGTACCTCCCGGAGATGGAGCGGCTGCTGCCCGCCGCGCGCGGCGCCGGGATCCGCGACTTCTTCGTCACCAGGGAGCGGACGGCCACGTTCGCCCCCACCCCGGGCGTCGGCCGGCTCCGCCCCGGCGCCCGCACCCAGGCACCGGGGCTCTTCCTGGCCGGGGCCTGGACCGCCACCGGCTGGCCCGCGACCATGGAGGGTGCCGTCCGCAGTGGTTTCAGCGCCGCGGGTGCCGCGCTCTCCGCCCTCGGCCGCCGCCATGACCATCCGCTGCAGGAGGCGGCATGAGTGTGATTACCGGAACAAGAGGAGAGACCGTGCCGACTGTGCCGCCGGGTCATCCGGCCGTCGACACCGCGGACGTGTCCGCACTGCTGGAGCGGGGGCGGACCCTGTCCACCCCCGTACTGCGGGCGGCCGTCGACCGCCTCGCACCGCCCATGGACACCGTGGCCGCCTACCACTTCGGCTGGATCGACGCGCAGGGCAACCCCACGGAGGGGGACAGCGGCAAGGCCGTCCGCCCCGCGCTCGCCCTGCTGTCGGCCGAGGCCGCGGGCGTCGCCCCCGAGGTCGGGATCCCCGGGGCCGTCGCCGTGGAGCTCGTCCACAACTTCTCGCTGCTGCACGACGACCTGATGGACGGGGACGAGCAGCGCCGCCACCGCGACACGGTGTGGAAGGTGCACGGCCCCGCACAGGCCATCCTGGTCGGCGACGCCCTGTTCGCCCTGGCCAACGAGATCCTGCTGGAGCTCGGCACGGTGGAGGCCGGCCGGGCGACCCGCCGGCTCACCACCGCGAGCCGCAAGCTCATCGACGGCCAGGCCCAGGACATCTCCTACGAGCACCGCGAGCGGGTCACCGTCGAGGAGTGCCTGGAGATGGAGGGCAACAAGACCGGCGCCCTGCTCGCCTGCGCGGTCTCCATCGGTGCCGTCCTCGGCGGGGCGGACGACCGCACCGCCGACAAGCTGGAGGAGTACGGGTACCACCTCGGGCTCGCCTTCCAGGCCGTCGACGACCTGCTCGGCATCTGGGGCGACCCGGAGGCCACCGGCAAGCAGACCTGGAGCGACCTGCGCCAGCGCAAGAAGTCCCTGCCTGTCGTCGCCGCCCTCGCCGCCGAAGGGCCCGCATCCGAGCGGCTCGGCGAACTGCTCGCCGCGGACGCCAAGTCCAACGACTTCGACTCCTTCTCCGAGGAGGAGTTCGCCACCCGCGCGGCCCTCATCGAGGAGGCCGGAGGCCGCGATTGGACCTCCCAGGAGGCCCGCCGCCAGCACGCGATCGCGATCGAGGCACTCGACGAGGTCGACATGCCCGCCCGGGTGCGGGCGCAGCTCGTCGCGCTGGCCGACTTCGTGGTCGTACGGAAGAGATGATCACCATCACCCTGATATGAGTTCGCGGTCGCCGGCCGGTGCCACCCGGCGCCGGCCGACGGCAGACCCGTAGAAGCAGAAGTAACCGACTGCGCAAAGGGGAAGCCATGACAGCGACGACCGACGGAAGCGCCGGGGCCGTGGGCCCCCGGGCAGCCGCGGCCAGCACGACGAACGAGCTCCGACGGGGTGATGACGCCGCGTCGGGGATCGGCGGGACCGCCCCGCCCGACGCGTCCGGCCTCGACGGGGCCGCCGCGCGGGCGGCGGAACGGGCCGCCGGGCATCTGCTCGCCCGACAGGACCCCGAGGGCTGGTGGAAGGGCGACCTGGAGACCAACGTCACCATGGACGCCGAGGACCTCCTCCTCCGCCAGTTCCTGGGCATCCTCGACGCCGGCACCACGCACGCCGCGGCCCTCCACATCCGCCGCGAACAGCGCGAGGACGGCGCCTGGGCCACCTTCTACGGCGGGCCCGGCGACCTCTCCGCCACCGTCGAGGCCTATGTGGCCCTGCGGCTCGCCGGAGACGCGCCCGAGGCCCCGCACATGGCCCGGGCCTCCGCCTGGGTCCGCGCCGGCGGCGGCATCGCCTCCGCCCGGGTCTTCACCAGGATCTGGCTCGCCCTCTTCGGCTGGTGGCGCTGGGAGGACCTCCCCGAGCTGCCCCCGGAACTGCTGTTCCTGCCCAAGTGGTTCCCGCTCAACATCTACGACTTCGGCTGCTGGGCCCGGCAGACCATCGTGCCGCTCACCGTGGTCTCCGCGAAGCGCCCGGTCCGCCCCGCGCCCTTCCCGCTCGACGAGCTGCACACCGACCCGGACCTGCCCGCCCCGCCGCGGCCGCTCGCCCCGGCCACCGGCTGGGACGGGCTCTTCCAGCGCCTCGACAAGGCGCTGCACGTCTACCACCGGGTGGCGCCGCGCGCCCTGCGCAGGACCGCGATGAACCAGGCCGCGCGGTGGATCATCGAGCGCCAGGAGAACGACGGCTGCTGGGGCGGCATCCAGCCGCCCGCCGTCTACTCCGTCATCGCCCTCCACCTCCTCGGCTACGACCTCCAGCACCCCGTCATGCGCGCCGGACTCGAGTCGCTCGACCGGTTCGCCGTGTGGCGCGAGGACGGCTCCCGGATGATCGAGGCCTGCCAGTCGCCGGTCTGGGACACCTGTCTCGCCGCCATCGCCCTCGCCGACGCCGGGCTCGCACCCGACCACCCGGCCCTGGTGAAGGCCGTGGACTGGATGCTCGACGAGGAGATCACCCGGACCGGGGACTGGGCCGTACGGCGGCCCGGACTGCCCCCGGGCGGCTGGGCGTTCGAGTTCCACAACGACAACTACCCCGACATCGACGACACCGCCGAGGTGCTCCTGGCCTTCCGCCGGGTCAGGCACCCCGACCCCGCCCGGCTGGAGGCGGCCGTCGCCCGGGGCACACGGTGGACGCTCGGGATGCAGTCCAAGGGCGGCGCCTGGGGCGCCTTCGACGCCGACAACACCAGCGTCCTCCCCAACAAGCTGCCGTTCTGCGACTTCGGCGAGGTGATCGATCCGCCCTCCGCGGACGTCACCGCCCATGTGGTGGAGATGCTCGCCTTCGAGGGACTGGCCCAGGACCCCCGTACCCGCCGGGGCATCGAGTGGCTGCTCGCGGCACAGGAGCCGAACGGCGCCTGGTTCGGCCGCTGGGGCGTCAACCACGTGTACGGCACGGGCTCGGTGCTCCCCGCGCTCACCGCGGCCGGGCTCCCCGTCTCCCATCCGGCGATCCGCCGGTCCGTCCGCTGGCTCGGGTCCGTCCAGAACCAGGACGGCGGCTGGGGCGAGGACCTCCGCTCCTACCACGACGAGGCGTGGATCGGGCGCGGCGCCTCCACCGCCTCCCAGACCGCCTGGGCGCTGATCGCCCTCCTCGCCGCCGGCGAGCGGGACTCCGAACCCGTCCGCCGGGGCGTCGCATGGCTGGCCGAGACCCAGCGCGAGGACGGCTCCTGGGACGAGCCGTACTTCACGGGCACGGGCTTCCCCTGGGACTTCTCGATCAACTACCACCTCTACCGTCAGGTCTTCCCGCTCACGGCGCTCGGACGCTACGTGTACGGGGAGCCCTCGCCCGGCAAGGTCCGCTGATGGGCCGCGAGCCGGGACCCGGCGCCCCGCCGCCGCTGCTGATCGCCTGCGCCCTCGGCATCGAGCAGCTCGCCCTGCGCAGCGGGGACCGGGCCGGCGCCCCCGGGCCCGTCACCGTGCTCCGAACCGGCATGGGGCCCGACAAGGCCCGCCGGGCCGTCTCCCGGGCCCTCGGCGCGCCCGGATGGCAGGACGCCGCCGTCATCGCCTCCGGCTTCTGCGCGGGGCTCGCCCCCGGGATGCACCCGGGGGACCTGATCGTCGCCGACGAGACCCGCGGTCCCGACGGCACGATCTCCTGCACCGGGACCGAGCTCCTGGTGAAGGCCCTGGTCAGGGCCGTGCCCGGGCGGGCCGTCCACACCGGGCCGCTGACCGGCTCCGACCACGTGGTGCGCGGCCCCGAGCGGGCCGCGCTGCGCGCCACCGGCGCCATCGCCGTCGACATGGAGTCCGCCGCGACGCTGGGGACGGCCCGCGGCGGTCCGGGGCCGGACGCCCGCCCGGTTGCGGCCGTCCGGGTGGTCGTGGACGCTCCAGAACATGAACTGGTCCGGATCGGCACGGTACGCGGGGGAATATCGGCCTTCCGTGTTCTTCGTGCCGTCCTTCCCGCATTCTTCGAATGGCACCGTTCTTTGCTGCTCCCCAGGAGGTGAGCGAGTTATGGCCATGCCGCTCCGTCAGTCCATCCGGGTCGGGACCTACCTCTTCGAACAGAAGCTCCGCAAGCGTGAGAAGTTCCCGCTGATCGTCGAGCTCGAGCCGCTGTTCGCCTGCAACCTCAAGTGCGAGGGCTGCGGAAAGATCCAGCACCCGGCAGGTGTCCTCAAGCAGCGCATGCCGGTCGCCCAGGCGGTCGGCGCCGTCCTCGAGTCCGGCGCCCCCATGGTGTCCATCGCGGGCGGCGAGCCCCTGATGCACCCCCAGATCGACGAGATCGTGCGCCAGCTGGTGGCCAAGCGGAAGTACGTCTTCCTCTGCACCAACGCGATGCTGCTGCGCAAGAAGCTGGAGAACTTCACGCCCTCGCCGTACTTCGCCTTCGCCGTCCACATCGACGGCCTGCGCGAGCGGCACGACGAATCCGTCGCCAAGGAGGGCGTGTTCGACGAGGCGGTGGCGGCGATCAAGGAGGCCAAGCGGCGCGGCTTCCGCGTCACCACCAATTCGACCTTCTTCAACACCGACACCCCGCAGACCATCATCGAGGTGCTCAACTACCTCAACGACGACCTTCAGGTCGACGAGATGATGATCTCGCCCGCGTACGCGTACGAGAAGGCCCCCGACCAGGAGCACTTCCTCGGCGTCGAGCAGACCCGCGAACTGTTCAAGAAGGCCTTCGCCGGCGGAAACCGGCGCCGCTGGCGTCTCAACCACTCGCCGCTCTTCCTGGACTTCCTGGAAGGAAAGGCGGACTTCCCGTGCACCGCCTGGGCCATTCCGAACTATTCGCTCTTCGGCTGGCAGCGACCCTGCTATCTCATGAGCGACGGATACGTCCCCACGTACCGCGAACTCATCGAGGACACCGACTGGGACAAGTACGGCCGCGGCAAGGACCCGCGCTGCGCCAACTGCATGGCGCACTGCGGCTACGAACCCACCGCCGTCCTGGCCACCATGGGTTCTCTCAAGGAATCCCTGCGCGCGGTCAGGGAGACCGTATCCGGGAACAACGGGTGATCGACCGTGAAGGGGCGACCGCTCATGAGGCCGGAGACCGCCCATGAAACGGGTGAGCGACCGTGAAGGGTGAGTTCGACCTGAGGGCGCTGCTCGCCGAGCGCGGCGGCGAGCGGTACGAGCTGCACGCCCGCTATCTCAACCACCAGTTGCCGCGCATGCTCCACACCATCGGCTTCGACAAGGTGTACGAGCGGGCCGAGGGCGCCCACTTCTGGGACGCCGACGGGGTCGACCACCTCGACATGCTCGCCGGCTTCGGCGTGATGGGCCTCGGGCGGCATCACCCCGTCGTCCGCAAGGCCCTCCACGACGTCCTGGACGCCCAGCTCGCCGACCTCACCCGCTTCGACTGCCAGCCGCTGCCCGGGCTCCTCGCCGAGCGGCTGCTCGCCCACAGCCCGCACCTCGACCGGGTCTTCTTCGGCAACAGCGGCACGGAGGCCGTGGAGACCGCCCTCAAGTTCGCCCGGTACGCCACCGGGCGACCCAGGGTCCTCTACTGCACCCACGCCTTCCACGGGCTGACCACCGGCTCCCTCTCCGTCAACGGTGAGAACGGCTTCCGGGACGGCTTCGCCCCGCTGCTGCCCGACACGGCGATCGGGCTCGGCGACCTCGGCGCCCTGGAGCGGGAGCTGCGCAAGGGCGACGTGGCCGCCTTCGTCGTGGAACCCATCCAGGGCAAAGGCGTCCACGAGGCCCCGCCGGGCTTCCTGCGCGCCGCCCAGGAGCTGCTGCACCGGCACGGGGCGCTGCTCATCGCCGACGAGGTGCAGACCGGCCTCGGCAGGACCGGCGACTTCTACGCGTACCAGCACGAGGAGGGCGTCGAACCCGACCTGGTCTGTGTCGCCAAGGCGCTCTCCGGCGGTTACGTGCCGGTCGGTGCCACCCTCGGCAAGGACTGGATCTTCAAGAAGGTCTACTCGTCGATGGACCGGGTCCTGGTCCACTCGGCGAGCTTCGGATCGAACGCGCAGGCCATGGCGGCCGGGCTCGCCGTCCTCTCGGTCATGGAGGACGAGGGGACGGTCGCGCACGCCCGTCGGATCGGCGACCTGCTCTCCGGGCGGCTGAGGGAGCTCGTGCCCCGGTACGAGCTGCTCCACGAGATCCGCGGGCGCGGCCTGATGATCGGGATCGAGTTCGGCAGGCCGTCCTCCCTGGGGCTGCGCGGGCGCTGGACCATGCTCCAGGCGGCCCGGAAGGGTCTCTTCGCCCAGATGGTCGTCGTGCCGCTGCTCCAGCGGCATCAGATCCTCACCCAGGTCTCCGGGGATCATCTGGAGGTGATCAAGCTGATCCCGCCGCTGGTCGTCGACGAGGCGGATGTGGACCGGTTCGTCACGGCCTTCACCGCGGTCATGGACGACGCCCACGGTGGCGGCGGGCTGATGTGGGACTTCGGGAAGACCCTGGTGAAGCAGGCCGTCGCACAGCGCTGACCGTACGGCTCAGAGCTTTTGCCTCTGAGGTAAGAAACTTGCCTCAGAGGCACGATCCTGGCGGAATGGACGCATGGACCACGTCCCCGGGGACACCTCCCCGGACCCCGTCACCCCGGCTCCCGGCGCCCCTGGTGCCGTCGGCCCCGACGTCCTGCCCGACGTCGCCCCGCAGCTGCGGGCCCTGCGCCGCCGCCGGGGACTCACCCTGGAGGCCGCCGCCCAGCGGGCGGGCCTCTCGCCGGCCCACCTCTCGCGCCTGGAGACGGGGAACAGGCAGCCCTCGCTCCCGATGCTGCTCGCCCTCGCCCGCATCTACGGTACGACGGTCTCCGAGCTGCTCGGCGAGGCGCCCCCCGAACGCGACCCCGTCGTCCGCGCCGGGCGCTCCGAACCCGTCGAGGCCGACGGGTGGATCTACCGCCAGGCGGGCGGCGCCGGGCGCGCCCTGCAGTGCCTGCGGGTCCACGTGCCGTACGCCACCCGGGCCGACATCGTGCGCGTCCACCCCGGCGAGGAGTGGATCCACGTCCTGGAGGGCCGGGTGCGGCTCGCGCTCGGCGAGGCCGTCCATGTCCTCGATCCCGGGGACAGCGCGCACTTCGACTCGCCGACCCCGCACCGGATCGGAGCGGCGACCCCCGGAGGGGCCGAGCTGCTCTTCGTCCACACCCTGATGCAGAGCCCCGTCGCCGAGCTGTGTCTCGGCGACGGAACTCCGCACCGGCGCTGATCCCGTACTTCCTTCGAAAGAAAAGGACCGAGATGTCCGAGAAGTCACGAGCTGTCACCGGCGAAGAGCGAGGCGAGGGCAAGTTCCCCAAGGGTCTCGTCCTGCGCCTCTTCGCCTATCTGATCGCCGGGCACCTCTTCGCCGGCTTCCTCTACCTGCTCTTCATGCTCGGCGGGCAGCAGTAGGCCCGGGTCACGCCTCCGTGAGCAGCCGCTCGCGCAGCCGCTCGCGGGTCTCCGGGGACAGCTTCAGGCCGTCCGCGAGGTAGGCGTCCACCGAGCCCCAGGTCGCCTCGATCGTCTCGAAGGCGCCCCGCAGATACTCCACCCGCGCGTCGAACAGCGGGCTCAGCAGCTCCATCACCTCGGGCGACATCGCGTCCGGGGCGGTGGAGCTGCGGCGCACCTTGTAGCGGCGGTGCGGGTCGTTCGACTTCACGTAGTCGGCCTCGATCGCCTCCCGCTCGACCCCGACGGCCAGCAGGGTGATCGCGATGGAGAGCCCGGCGCGGTCCTTGCCGGCCGCGCAGTGCATCAGGGCGGGGAGGCTGTCCTCGGCCAGGGAGTGCAGGATCCGGCTGTGCTCCACGGTCCGCTCGACCACCATCTTCCGGTACGAGTCGGACATTCGGTCCGCGGCCTTGCCCTCGCCGAGGATGTCCCGCAGCTGCTCGATGTCGCCGTCGCGGACCAGCTTCCAGAACTCCTTGCCGTCGGCCGGGTCGTTGAGCGGTATGTTCACGTTCCGCACGCCCGGCAGTTCGACGTCCGGGCCCTCGATCTTCCGGTCGGCGAGGTTCCGGAAGTCGAAGACGGTGTGCAGGCCGAGCGAGTCGAGGAAGACGACGTCCTCCTCGGTGGCGTGGGCGAGGTGGCCGCTGCGGAAGAGGCGGCCGGGCCGCACGGCGCGCCCGTCCGTCGTCGGCAGGCCGCCCACGTCCCGGAAGTTGCGGACCTCGGCCAGCTCGGGTTCGTTCGCTTCGATGGGCGGGACCTGCGGCAGCTGCTGCGTCACGGATGCTCCTGATGGTCGACGTTCGGGTGCCCGACGCGAGATCGGTTCCAGGGACAATCATCCAGGTGGGGGCGCGATGACGCACCCCCCTGGACGGGAATGGGTGATCTGTCCGAATTGGGGCGTTGCTTATAACGCGCCCTGTTTACAGGCGAGATGAGCTCGGGCGCGTGAGCAGGGTCATAGAAGTGACGGATCGTGGCCGAAGGGCCGGAGCAATTCCCGTGCGGAAAAAGGAAATCGAGGGTCCGTCATCCACGGAGGGTGACCGGCATTCCGAGGGAAAGGCCGTGCCCGGAAAGCCGGGAAAAATCATTGGCTTGTTCGCGCCGACCCCGCTCGTCTAGCGTCACCGTCAATCCGGTCGGACCGCCGAATCCTGCCACCGTCCGGAATTCCACTCATCCCATGCGTGGCAGGAGCGGGGGACCCAGGAAGTACGCCGGTCCCGCGACGCAGGACGGCTCGGGGTGAAGCCGCGTGAGAGCGCGGCCGGACATCTCCAGTCCGAACCCGACAGCTCACCTCGTAGGCGCCGGAGAGGAATTCGCCATGCCCGCGAAGGGTAAGCACCGCCGCATCAAGTCCAACCGCCTCACCCGCGGAATCGCCGCCGCCGGTACGGGAGGCGCCGTCGTCGCCCTCCCGCTCCTCGGCGCCACCGGCGCCCACGCCGCCGAGCAGGCCCCGGTCGCCGCTCCCGGCCAGGCCGTCACCGCCGCCGCCCAGGTGAAGGCCCCCGCCGTCGCCAAGACGGCGCCCGCCGCCGCGAAGGCCGCACCCAAGACGTACTCCGTCGTGCGGGGCGACTACCTGTCGAAGATCGCCGCCGAGCACCACCTCGCCGGCGGCTGGCAGAAGCTGTACGCGGACAACCGTCAGGTGGTCGGCGAGAACCCCTCGCTCATCCTGCCCGGCATGAAGCTCACCCTCGGCGCCAAGAGCACCGCCAAGGCCGCCGCGCCGAAGAGCGCCGCTCCCAAGGCCGCCGCCCCCAAGGGCTCCGCGAAGAACGGCGACACCTCGCGCGCCTCCCGGAGCAGCGAGCGCTCCTCCGCCCCGGCCGCGAGCACCCCGTCCGCGGACACGTCCGCCGCGCAGACGTCGAAGTCCTCGGGCGCCGCGACCTCCGCGTCCGGCTGGTTCGCCCCGGTCAGCGGCGGCATGTCCACCCCCTACCGCGCCTCCGGCTCCATGTGGTCCTCCGGCTACCACACCGGTGTCGACTTCATGGCCTCCACCGGCACCACGATCGTCGCGGTCGGCCCCGGCACCGTCTACTCCGCGGGCGACGGCGGCGCGTACGGCAACCAGGTCGTCATCCAGCACGCCGACGGCACCTTCTCGCAGTACGCCCACCTCTCCTCGATCTCCGTCTCCGCCGGCCAGACCGTGAGCGGTGGCGAGCAGATCGGCCTCTCGGGCGCGACCGGCAACGTCACCGGCCCGCACCTGCACTTCGAGATGCGTACCGGGCCGGAGTACGGCTCCGACATCGACCCGATCGCCGCCCTGCGCCAGCACGGCGTGAACATCTGACGCCCCGTCGTCACGCGGAGGCCCGGCACGCATGTGCCGGGCCTCCGGCGTGTTCCCGGTCTATTCCGGCTTGGCGAATTCTTTATCGGTGGCATATGTCACCCGACGTCAACCCCTCCTTACGGTCGCGTAGGTCACATCCGAAGGGGAAAGATGTGCTCCCGTGGCAGACGATTCGAGATCAAGAGACAAGCACGCATTCGGGTCGTACGCGGCGATCGGTGACAGCTTCACCGAGGGCGTCGGAGACCCCGGGCCCGACGGGACGTACGTCGGCTGGGCGGACCGCTTCGCGGTGCTGCTGGCCGACCAGCTGCCGGAGCACGACGCCTTCCGCTACGCCAACCTGGCCGTACGCGGGCGTCTCCTCGACCAGATCGTGGCGGAACAGGTCCCCCGGGCGAAGGAACTCGCCCCCGACCTGGTGACCTTCTGCGCCGGCGGAAACGACATCATCCGCCCCGGCACGGACCCCGACGAGGTCGCCGAGCGCTTCGAGCGCGCCGTCGCCGAACTGACCTCCGCCGTCGGCACCGTGATGGTGACCACCGGCTTCGACACCCGAGGCGTCACGCTCCTCAAGCACCTGCGCGGCAAGATCGCCACGTACAACGGGCACGTCCGGGCCATCGCGGACCGCTACGACTGCCCGGTCCTCGACCTCTGGTCCCTGAAGTCCGTGCAGGACCGACGCGCCTGGGACGACGACCGGCTGCACCTCTCGTCCGACGGCCACACCCGGGTCGCCCTGCGCGCCGCCCAGGTCCTCGGCATGCCGGTGCCGGCCGACCCGGACCAGGAGTGGCCGCCGGTACCCCCGCGCGGCACGCTCGAGGTGCGCCGCGACGACATCCACTGGGCCAAGGAGTACCTCGTGCCCTGGATCGGCCGCCGGCTGCGCGGCGAGAGCTCCGGCGACCACGTGGAGGCCAAGCGCCCCGATCTCATGCCCCTGTAGTCCAGGGGACCGCCGGCGGGTGCACCTTGGCGGGGATCCGCTCCAGGACCCCGCCGGCGAACACGTCGTACAGCGGCAGCGTCTCCAGATGGACGTAGCCGATGTGACAGTCGCAGACGGCGAGGGGGCAGGCCCGGGGGCGGAGGGCGGCGCGGTACGAACCGTCGTACAGGTTCCCCAGCTCCGCCTTGACGAAATGGCAGCGCCGTACCGTCCCCTCGCCGTCCACCGAGATCACCGACTCCCCGGTCCGGCACGGCAGCCCCGCCGAGCGGTGCGGATGACGGCTGTACGGGAAGAGCGGGTCGATCCGCGCCCACTCCGCGGCCTCCGCGTCGGTGTACGTGTGCCCCTCCGCGGCGTTCACCCAGAGGTAGACGTGCGCCGGCAGCGCGGCCCGCAGCCGCCGGGCGTGCTCCGCGTGCTCGGGAAGCCCGACGACGCCGACGCTGTAGCGGACGCCCCGCTCGGCCAGCTCCCCGCACTTGGCGAGGAAGCGCTCGTACGGCGTCTGCCCCGGGTGGTACGTGCACCAGAGCGCCACGCTCTCCGGGTCCGCCTCCTCCAGCCAGTCGGTCCGGCAGCTCAGATTCGTCTGGATCGCCACCCGCTCCACGTGGGGGAGCCGGGACAGCTCGACCAGTGCCCGCCGGTACCAGGAGCGGACCAGGCCCTCGCCCCAGGGGGTGAAGAGGACGTGCAACCGGTCATCGGTCTGCCCGGCGGCCCACCCGGTGAACCGTTCGAGCGCCGCGCGGTCCGCGCGCAGCCGCTCCCGGCTGTCCCTGCGCTTGGCGAACGGGCAGTACGGACAGTCGAAGTCGCAGGAGGAGAGCGGCCCGCGGTAGAGCAGCGTCAGGTCCATGCCCGGACCCGTCGGCCCCGGGACGGGCGGCGGTGTCAGGTCCATGCCCGGGCCCATGATCGGGATCGGGGTCCGGATCGCGTTCGGGTTCGGGGAAGGTGTCAGGTCCATGGTCGCCGCCTACTTCGGCTCGTACGCGGCCATCGCGGACCGCACCGAGGGGGAGAAGAGCTCCGGGCCGAGGCCGTCCGAGTGGGCCAGACCCTCCGCGGACAGCCGGAGCAGCCCGGACGGTGCCTCCTCGTCCAGCCAGCCGAGGGCTTCGAAGCGGCTCAGCTCCGCCGGGAAGTCCGCGAACGGCGAGGAGCCGAACCGCTCCTCGTACCCGGCGACCGGCATGCCCTCGGCCTGGAGCAGCGACTGGAGCAGATGGCGGCGCCTGGCCTCGCCGGCGTCGACCCACCGGCCGACCTCGGCCCGCGAGAAGTCCGCGCTCTCCGTGTAGGCGTCGATGATCGTACGGATCTCCCGCATGTCGACGGCATAGTCGAAGGAGTAGTGGAGGGCCGAGGTGTACGAGCGGGCCCCGCAGCCAAGGCCGATCATGCCGTCGGTCTGGCAGGCGTAGTCGTCGGGGCCGAGCGGTGCGGCGTCCGTCCGGCGGAACATCCGCATCGACACCTGCTCGTAGCCGTGCGCGCGGAGATGGTCCCGGCCGTACCGGTAGAGGCGGAGCCGCTGCTCGTCCCACTCCCGGTCGGCGGCGGGGGAGATCCGGCCGAGGCCGGTGAGCGGCCGCACGTACAGCGGATAGAGGTACAGCTCCTCCGGGCGCCAGGCGAGGGCGGCGTCGAGAGAGGAGCGCCAGGAATCCTCGGTCTGGCCGTCGATGCCGTAGATCAGGTCGATGTTGAGCACGGGGACGCCGGTGTCCCGGATCCGGCCGAGGGCCGCTTCGACGTCGGAGCGGCGCTGCGGCCGGACGGCCGCCCGTGCCTCGGCCTCCACGAAGCTCTGCACCCCGATGCTGAGCCGGGTCGCGCCCCGCTCGGCGAGCAGGGCGAGGCGGTCGGCGGTCGCCGTCGCGGGAGAGGTCTCCACGGACAGCGGCACCGCCCGCAGATCCACGCCCATCCGTTTCTCGGCGATGTCGCAGAGCCGCTCCAGCTCGCCGGCGGTGAGGAAGGTGGGTGTGCCGCCACCGAACGCGGCCGTCGCGAACCGCACCGGGTCCCGGTCGCCGAGTGCCTCGCGGACGGCCGTGGCCTGGCGGTCGAGCGCGTCGAGATAGCGCGTGGTCAGCTCGTCGGGGGCGCCGATCCGGGTGAAGAGATTGCAGAAGCCGCAGCGGACCTCGCAGAACGGTATGTGGGCGTAGAGGGAGAGCGCGTCCTTCGGCTCGTCCCGCCAGAGCGCGGCGAGCGAGGGCGCTGGGTCGGGGAGCGGCCGGTACGCCGTCTTGTGCGGGTAGGCGTAGACATAGCTCCGGTACGGACGCGGGGCGGCGCTGTCGCTCATGCCACGGCCTCCCGCTCCGGGCCGGCCAGCTCGAACTGGGCGTACGGGACCGTCCACACGACCTCGTGGCCGAGCCGGTGACCGGTGTACCCGTCCTCCCCGTACGCGGTGCCGTGGTCGGAGCTGACGATCGCGAAGCACGGGCGGCGGCTGCTCATGGCGGCGAAGAGCCGCCCGATGTGCCGGTCGACGTACTCGAGTGCGGCGGCGTGGGTGGCCCGGGAGTCACCGGCCTCGCGGGTGGCGCCCGGCAGGTGGAACCAGTTGGGCTGGTGCAGCGCGGCCACGTTGACGAAGAGGAACAGCCGCCGCTCGTGAGGGAGACCGGCGACGACCTCCTCGGCGCGGGCGACCTGCGACTCGAAGGAGGTGGGGGAGGCCACGCCGAACGACGGCTCCCAGTGACTCTCCTGGAACAGCCCGGGGAGCACGGTGCCGAGCGGCGGCTGCTGGTTGAAGAAGCCGACCCCGCCGACGCAGACCGTGCGGTAGCCGGCGCCGGCGAGGGCGGACACGAAGTCGGGGGTGTCGTGGACGTAGGTGCCGTCCGCGGTGGTCTCGCTGCCGGCGAAGCGCGCCGCGAACAGCCGTGGGTGCGGGCCGGGGGAGGCCGGGGTCGGCAGGAATCCGGCGAAGATCGCCTGGTGGGAGGCGTAGGTGAAGCTGCCGGGCGCGTGTCGCCGCTCCCAGACGCCGCCGGGGAGGTGGCGGACCAGGTTCGGGATGCGGCCCGCGGCCGCGAGTTCGACCGCCACGTCGTACCGGAGCGTGTCGAGGGTGACCAGGAGCAGATCGTGGCTCCCGACGATCGCGTTCATGTCGGGCTGGTTCACGCGGTGCTCGTTCCTGTGGTGCTGGTGCTGGTGCTGGTGAGCCGATGGGTGTGGGGGAACTGGGCGGCGACCTGGGCCGCGTAGGTGTCGAGGCCCTCGGCACCGCTGCCGGGCAGGCCCGTGAGGCCCGGCAGCAGATCGCCGAAGGCGTTGACCTCGCCCACGGCGAACCGGCGCCAGCCCGTCGAGGGCAGCAGATCGACGCCCACGCACCGGGTGCCGGGGAAGACCGCGGCGGCCCGCTCGCACACGTCGAGCGCGTCCGTCCACCGCGCGCCGGCCGCGCCGATCGCGGCGCGGGCCGCGAGCAGATCGCCCCGGGTCCCGCCCAGATGCAGATTGGTCATGGGGGAGCGGCTGGTGCGCAGCACCGCGTGGGTGGCCCGTGCGTCGATCACCACCACCCGAAGGTCGGCCGCCCGGCCGCCCTGGGCGGCCTTGGGCAGCCAGCGCTCGACGTGCAGCCCGTCGGGGGCGAGGGCGTCCACGATCGCGCCGACCTCGCGCTCGCTCGTGTAGCGCCGCACCCGCAGGGAGTTGAAGAGCCGTCCGCCGGGCCCGCGCTCCACCGAGGTGGTGGCGTGCACCCGGCCCGCGCCGTTCGTCTCGACCGCGAGGACTCCCGAGGCGGAGGAGCCGTGCGCGAGCTTCACGAAGACCCGGCGCAGTCCCGGCTCGGCGGTGAGGGCCCTGACGTCCGCCCATCCGCGTACGACCGGGGCGGAGGGGCCCGACGTCGGCGATTCGGGCACCGGTACCCCGGCCGCGCGGAGCAGGCCGTGGCTCAGCCGCTTGTCGAACAGATCCGCCAGCTCGGCGGGGTCGTCGACGAGCACGGCGCCCGCCTCGGCGACGGACCGGGCGAGCTCCGCGGTGGCGGCGACGAACCGCGCGTACCAGCGGCCGGTGCCCTCGACCCGCGCCGGATCGTCGACCTCCCGGAGCAGCCGGTCGGCCTCCGGGTCCTCGCCGGGCGAGTCCAGGCGGACGGTCTCGCCCTCCGCGAACCGCGCCGCACCGCGCAGCACCTCGGGCCAGGACACCACCCGCGCACCGGGCAGCCCGGCGGACCGCAGCGCGTCCTGGAAGAACGCGACGCGGCGGCCCGCCGGATCCCCGACGACCACGAGGCGCGGGTGGGCTGTCATTCGGCGACCGCGACGTACCGCCAGACCCGGCCGTCCCCCTCGTCGTCCGCCTCCTGCGCGTCGCCGAGGTCGACGGCCACGCCGTGCGGGGCGAGCGCGGCGAGCACCCGCTCCTGCATGGCCTTCGAAAGGTAGTGGTGGGAGAGGTCGAGCCGGCCGAGGTGGGTCAGGGGCTGCCCGTCGAGCAGGGCCGCCGCGCCCTCGTCGGTGAGGACGCCCATCGACAGGTCGAGCCGCTCGATCCGCGCGAGGACGGGGGCGCCCGCCACGGCGGCGGCCACGGCGTCCTGGATCACGCTGTTGCGCAGGCCGAGCGCGCGCAGGGCGGGGAACGCCGCGCCGGAGAGCAGCGGCGCGAGGTCGTCCGCCGTGCTGTCGCCGCCGTACTCGTCGGTGCCGAGCCAGAGTTCCAGGTTCTCCAGGGCGGGCAGGTCACTGCCCACGATCCCGCGCACGACCTCGGCACCCAGACCGCCGGTCTCCACGACCAGGGTCTCCAGACCGGTGTGCCGGATCGAGGGGAAGGCCAGCCTCGAACCTCCGCGCACCCCGAACTCCCGCAGGTTCGGGTAGGCGGCGAGCAGCGGGGTCACGTCGGACTGGATGATCCAGGAGATCTCGCAGTCCTCGCTCGTCATGTCGCCGAGGAAGACCGCCTCCAGGGCGGTCAGCCGGTTGTTGGCGGCGATGAGCGCCGTGACGATGTCCGCCGAGGAGTTCTCGTACGCCTCGTCCCAGCCGCCGACGACCAGCGCGCGCACCCGGCCCACGTCGACCGTCTTCAGGAACCGCTCGAACTGCGCACCCCACTGCTCGTCCTCGTCCTCGCAGTAGGTCGGCGAGGAGAGCCGCCAGGCGACCGCCGCGGCGTCGGGCAGTTCGACGCTCGCGCCCGAGCCCGCGCCCGAGTCCGAGTCGGAGTCCGTGTCCGGGAAGTGGAACACGGGCAACCCGTGGAATTCCTCGAGGTAGTGGCCAACGGTCATGACTGAGCTCCCGGCAACGGACGGCGTGGATCGGCTGATGGCAAGAGTTCTACCAAGCGGCACCGACAACGCCCTCCGGCGGGTGGGCCTCCGAGGGCCCGGCTCGGAACCCGGGACCGAATGTCAGACCCGGCCTCTAGCGTCGTTCTCGTGTTCGGCCGTACCGCGCCGAACGGGAGGGGAGAGCCATGTACCGGCAGGGAGACGTACTGATCGCGCCCGTCGAGGAGACGGCCGTTCCGGAGCGGGTGAAGACGGCGGCGGGGGAGCCCCGGGACGGCCGGGGCCGACTCGTCCTCGCCCTCGGCGAGGTCACCGGGCACGCCCACGCGATCCCCGGGCCCGGACGACTCGTCCGGGAGGCGGGGCCCTTCGGCCCGCTGCTGCTCGAACTGCCCGAGGGCGGCCGGGTGGTGCACGAGGAGCACGCCCCGATACCGCTGCCCAAGGGCTGGTACCGGGTGGTGCGCCAGCGGGAGTACGTACCCGGGGCGTACCGGATCGTCGCGGACTGACCGAGAGAGACCTGGGGGCTTCCACATGAACCACGCCGACAAGAACAGCGCCGGCAAGAACCACGCCGACACGAACCGCACCACCGCACAGGACAGGTGGCGGTCCGTCGCCGCGGCCACGGGCCCCGCCGACCGCGCCGCCGCGGAGGCCGGAATCCGGCTCGCCTACCGCACGGCGGGCCTCGCCGAACCGGCGCGGGTGCTCTGGGCGGACTCGCCGCTCGCCGCCGTCGCGCTCGTCAGAGGGCTGGACGACCAGGGCCGTTCGGTCCGGGACGAGGTGCGCACCCGGCCCTGGGCCGAGGAGCGGCGCCGGCTCCACGACACCCTCGGGCCGGCCGGCTGGGCCGCCCACTGGCAGGCGACCGGGGCCCCGCTCTGGGACCTCACCCGGAGCCTGGCCGACCGGATCCGGGCCGCGGTGACGGAGGACGCGACCGCCCCCGGTCCGGCCGCGCAGGCAGGCGCCGGGGCAGGCGGGGCGGCCGTGCGGCCTTCAGGGCCGGAGGCGACCGCGGTGCGGCTCGTGCTGCTCGACGCGGTGCTCGGCCAGCACGACGCGGCCTGGCTCGCCGCTTTCGACGGTCACGGCGACCGCCTCGCGGGCCTCGCCGCCGCCGCCGAACACGCGGGCTGGTGGTGGCCGTACGAGAACGTCGCCGTGATCTGCGAGCGGCCCGTCGAACTGCACCGGGACGAGGCCGGGCGGCTCGACCGGGGCGACGGCCCCGCGCTGGCCTTCGCCGACGGCTTCGCCGTGTACGCCTGGCGGGGGATGACCGTGCCGGCCGACTTCCTCGCCGGGCTCGCCGGCCTCACCCCCGAGCGGATAGGGCAGGAGGACAACGCCGAACTGCGGCGCGTGATGCTGGAGTACTACGGCTACGACCGCTACCTCACCGCCTCGGGCGCGCGGCACGAACACCGTGACGAGACCGGCGTCCTGTGGCGGATCGAGCTGGCCGACGACGAGGACGTGGTGATGGTGGAGGTGGTCAACTCCACGCCCGAGCCGGACGGCAGCCACCGCACGTACTGGCTCCGGGTCCCGCCCGCGACCCGGACCGCGCGGGAGGGTGTCGCCTGGACCTTCGGGCTGCGCCCCGAGGTGTACGAGCCGCTCGTCCAGACCTGAGCCCACGGCCCGGGACGGCGTCCCGCAGCCGCGGTCCGGCCGTGCGGAGGCGCGACTGGTACGGAGAGGTGAAGGGCGCCGACGGTCGGGAGTGGCGTACCGGAGGCGGCGGTGGCGGGTGCTGGGATGTGCCCGCCGGAGCCCCGGCACCCAGCCTCGAAGGGACCGCCCGTGACGATCCGCCGGCCAAGCGCCGTCCGTACCGCCCGTCTGCTCGCCGCCACCGCCGTGCTCGGCGGGCTGCTCGTCGGCACCGTGGCGCCCGCCCTGGCCGCCGCACCCGAGCGGACGGCCCCGCGTGCCGTCCGGGCGGAGGCGCCCGCCACGGTCACCGTCTCCGGTCACGGCCGCGCCTCCGCCGCGCCCGACCTGGCGATCCTCTCCGTCGGGGTCGAGGCCACCCGTAAGACCGCGAAGGAGGCGATGGCCGCGCAGAACACCGCGGCCGAGGCCCTTCTCCTGGTGCTGGACAAGCAGGGGATCGCCGAGCGGGACATCCGTACCGACAGCCTCTCGCTGTCCCCGGTCTACACGCAGAACGCCGCGGGCGAGAGCAAGGTGACCGGCTACCAGGCCGGGCAGTCCTTCTCCGTGAAGGTCCGGGAGATCGACAGGGCCGGCCAGGTCATCGGCGCCGTCAACGACGCCACGGGGGACTCCGGCCGGATCAACGGCGTCGTCTTCGACGTCGCCGACCCGTCCGCCCTGCGGGTGAAGGCACGCGAGGCCGCCTACCGGGACGCGTACGACAAGGCGGCGCAGCACGCCCGCCTCAGCGGCCATCAGCTCGGCCGGCTCGTCTCGCTCAGCGAGGGGGAGTCCGTGCGCCCCGGTCCCGGCGCCGCCCCCGGCGTCGCCCACGACGAGGCGAGCGTTCCGACGGCCCCCGGCGAGGTCGAGGAGCAGGTCACGGTCTCGGCGGTCTTCGAGCTGGTGTGACCCGGTGGGGGCGGCTCGCAGGCCCGCCGTCCGAGCCGGTGGTCAGGTACCGGACGGCGCGTCGTCCCCGTCCGGGCCCGTATCCGTGTTCTCGCCGAAGTCGATGCCGACGCCTCCGCTGCGGCCTCGGCCCTGATCCTCGCCCTCGCCCTCGTCCGGCAGGTTCAGCTCGCGGGCGAGAGCGGCGTCGGCCCAGCGCAGCATCGCGGTGCGGGAGAGGGAACCGGCGTAGGCGGTCGTCTGGACGGCGAGGCCGTCGAGGAAGGCGGTGAGCCGCCAGGCGGCGGCCGCCGGGTCCGCGCAGCGGAACTCCCCGGCCTCGGCCCCCTCCGCGATCACCCGGGTCAGCGCCGCCTTCCACTCCTGGTCGAGGGAGGCGGAGACCCGGCGCAGTTCGGGGTCGCGCAGAGAGGCCGCCCAGCCCTCGATCCACAGTCGCCAGCCCTTGGCCTGCCCGGTCGGCGCGTACCAGCGCACGGCGGCCCGGAGGCGGCGCACGGCGCTGGAACGGCGCCCGAGGAGCCGGCGCAGATGGGCGAGGTCGCCCTCGGCGGCGTGCGCGAACGCCGCGGCGACCAGTTGCTCCTTGGACGAGAAGTGGTAGAGCACCAGGGCGTTGCTCACCCCGAGCGCCGAGGCCACGTCGGCGATCCGGACGGCCGCGACCCCGCGCGCCTCGATCTGCTCGACGGCGGCCCGCAGCAGCTCCTCCCGCCGCTCGGCCACGCTCAACCGCACTCTCGCCACGCCACGCACCTTACACAGCACGTGACGCGGGCATGATCGTCAGTGACTCCGTGGGGGTGCGGGTTCAGTACCAGCCGTAGCGGTCGGCGATCTGCGGCAGCCGCTCGTCCACCAGCGCGTGCGCTGCGGCGCGCGGGCTCGTGCCGTCCGCCTCAGCCCGGTCGAGGATCCCGTCGACGAGCGTCCGCATGGCCCCGCGCACCTGGGCGAAGGCCTGGTCGGCGTCTGCCTCGATGTCGCCGAAGAGGGTCCACCACCACCAGGCGTTCGTGCACGAGTTCACGACCACGTCGGGCAGCACCGTGACCCCGCGCGCGGCGAGGGCCTCCTCGGCCTCGGGCAGCACCGGCATGTTCGCCGCCTCGGCGATCCAGCGGGCCGTGATCCGTCCCTGGTTCCCGGCGTCGATCGCGTACGAGACGGCCGCCGGGACCAGCACCTCCGCCTCGGCCGCGAGCCAGGCGTCCCCGGGCTCCTCCCGGTCCCCGGGCCGCAGGGCGGAGCGGTCGACCGCTCCGTGGGCGTCCCGGGCGGCGAGCAGCGCCTCGACGTCGAGGCCGTCCGGGTTCACGATCGTGCCCCGGACGTCGGCCACGGCCACCACCCGCAGCCCGGCGCGCGCCAGGAACCGGGCGGTCGCCCCGCCCATCGTGCCGAGCCCCTGCACCGACACCCGTGTCCCGGCGTACCCCCGGTCGGCCCGGTCGAGGGCGGTGAGGACCGACTCGGCGACCCCCAGGCCGCCGACCAGCTCGTCGAGGCCGATGCCGTCGACCTCGATCGCGAAGGCGTCGGCGAGCCGCGCACGGGCCGCCGCCTCGTCGTCCAGGAGCGGGTACACGGCCTGCACGGAGGAGACCAGGCCCGCCTCCGCCACGGCGCGGTCCACCAGGTCCTGGGTGAGTCCCAGGTCCTCCCCGGTGGTCCAGAACCGCTCGACGTACGGGCGCATCGCCCTCAGATAGCGCACGAGGACGCCGTACGCCTCGGGGGAGCGGGGGTCGCAGTCGATGCCGCCCTTGGCGCCGCCCAGCGGCACGTACCGGGCCTTCGGGTCGTAGTGCAGGGCCTCCTTCATGGTCATCCCGCGGGCGAGCCCGGTCACCTCCTCGACCGTGCAGCCCTCCCGCATCCGCAGGCCGCCGCTGGCCACCCCGCGCACCAGTCGGTCGACCACCAGATGGCCCGAGCGACCGGTCACGTGGTCGGTCCAGCCGACGGAAAGCAGGGGGGCGGAGCTCATCGGACATCTCCTCGGGAGGGGCGGGCCGGCCGGGTGCCGGACGGGCCGGGAGGCCGGTGGGACCTGCCGGGCATACTGAATGACGGTTCAGTATGGCGGACCGTCCCGACCGTTCGCGGCGCGGGCCGCCCATAATGGAACGACCCCCAGAGATCAGGAGGTCCTGTGACCGGTACCGGCTCCGACCACTCGCCACGGGCCCGGCTGCGCGCGCTGCGCCCCGAGTCCTTCGGCGCGGACCCCACGGGCGAGCGCCTCGCCCGCATCCACCGCTCGCCGAACTTCGCGGACGGGATCTTCCAGAACCCCGAACCCGCCCGACGCGGCCCCTCGGGCTCCAGCGTCGAGTTCGCCAAGATCTACTTCGACAAGGAAGCCCGCTCGCGCCGCGCCCCCACCGGCACGATCCCGGTCCACCCCACCACGGTCGCCGACCTGGCCAGGCCCCCCGCCACCGGGCTGCGCCTGACCTGGATGGGGCACTCCGGCGTCCTCGCCGAGATCGACGGCCACCGCGTCCTCTTCGACCCGGTCTGGGGCGAGCGCTGCTCCCCCTTCCCCTTCGCCGGTCCCAAGCGGCTCCACCCGGTGCCCGCGCCGCTCGCCGCCCTCGGCCCGGTCGACGTCGTGGTGATCTCGCACGACCACTACGACCACCTCGACCTGCCGACGATCAAGGCACTCGCCACCACCGACACCGTCTTCGCGGTGCCGCTGGGCGTCGGAGCCCACCTGGAGCGCTGGGGAGTGCCCGCCTCCCGGCTGCGCGAGCTGGACTGGAACGAGTCCACCGAGATCGGCGAGCTGCGTCTCACGGCCACCCCGGCCCGGCACTTCTGCGGGCGCGGACTGCGCAACCGGCAGATGACGCTCTGGGCCTCCTGGGTCGTGACGGGCCCCTCCCACCGGATCTTCCACAGCGGGGACACCGGCTACTTCTCCGGATTCAAGGACATCGGCGCGGCCCACGGCCCCTTCGACGCCACCATGATCCAGATCGGTGCCTACTCGGAGTTCTGGACCGACATCCACATGACCCCCGCCGAGGGCATGCGGGCGCATCTGGACCTCCAGGGCGGCGGGGCCGCCGGGGTGATGCTGCCGATCCACTGGGGCACCTTCAACCTCGCCCCGCATCCGTGGGCCGAACCGGGGGAGGGCACCGTCGAGGCCGCAGCCGGAGCCGCCCAGCGGATCGCCCTGCCCATCCCGGGCGAGCCTTTCGAACCGGGGGCCGAACACGTGCCCGACAGCCCCTGGTGGCGGCCGGTCGCCCGTGTCCCCTCCGGTGGCTGGACGGTGCCGGCTCTCACCGACGGTGACGGTTCGCTCACCGGCGTGTCGCGCGGGAAAGCGGACGCAAACGCGGACGCGAACACCAGCGCGGACGCGGGGCGGACCTCCGGCGAGCCCGGCACGGACACCGGCCGGGGTGCGCCCGAGGCGGCACGGACCCCCTGAGGCCGCGAGCGGGCCGGGCGGTCCGCACCTCTCCCCGGATTCCGGTCGGGGACGATTTCCGCAGAGGGCGGAGGCGTGAGAACGCCTCCGCCCTCTTCCGTTCCCGGTGCTCAACGCCCCCTCCGCACCGCGACGTCGAGTTTCGGCCGAAGCTTCTCGGCCTGTCATGACAGGGCCGATACCAGAGCGGGCCGGTCTACGGGTAAGTTTGCCAACTGCGCACCGCACATGAACGGTTGACGACTACAGTGTGTGGTTGGTGATCATCGGTAGGCTCTTCGCACGCACGTCGCACACTCCATGAACCACCCCTTGCAGTACCCCCCGTAGTCCACCCCCGTAGCTCACCCGCAGTACGCCGATTCCTGGGCACGTACGTACCAAGGACACTCATGTCTCAACTTCGCGCACCCGCCTCGCGGTCCGATCGACGCGAGGGCGGGCGGCACGGCCGGTCAGGCGCCCGCCCCGCCCCCGGTACCGGTGGCAACCCCCCGGCGCAGCCCCCCGCGTCGCACACCATGGAAGCCCGCATACGCCCCCAACTGCTCCGTACCTCCGTGCTTCCCGCCGTCGCGGTGGCACTCGGCGGGGCCGCGGCCGTGCTCTTCACCATCCGCTCCACCGGCGCCACCCCGACGCCCGGCCTCTGGGCCGCGCTCACCGGCGCCGCCGCGATCACGGTGGCCTCCGTGACGGCCGCCGCGCTCGGCGCGGACCGGGCCGCCAAGGCGGTTCTCGACCGCTGCAACGCCCTGCGCCGCACCAGCGCCCGCGGCCAGAACGAACTGCATACGATCCTCGAACAGTTGCGCAAGGGTGAGGGTCTTCCGCCCCGCCCCGCGCCGCCCACCGGCGCCGCGTCCGGCGACGAATTCGACCTGCTCTCGCAGGAGCTGACGCGCTCTCACGAGGCCGCCGTGGCAGCCGTCGTGCAGGCGTCCAGGCTCTCCAGCAGCGTCGGCAACGAACAGAAGGTCGAGGTCTTCGTCAACCTCGCCCGGCGCCTGCAGTCCCTGGTCCACCGCGAGATCCAGCTCCTCGACGAGCTGGAGAACGAGGTCGAGGACCCGGAGCTGCTCAAGGGTCTGTTCCACGTCGACCACCTGGCCACCCGTATCCGCCGGCACGCCGAGAACCTCGCCGTGCTCGGTGGCGCGATCTCCCGCCGCCAGTGGTCGAACCCGGTCACCATGACCGAGGTGCTGCGCTCCTCGATCGCCGAGGTCGAGCAGTACCCGCGGGTCAAGCTCGTACCCCCGATCGACGGTACGCTCCGGGGCCATGCCGTGGCCGACGTCATCCACCTCCTCGCCGAACTCGTCGAGAACGCCACGCTGTTCTCCGCGCCGCACACCACGGTGCTGCTCCGCGCGCAGTACGTCACGGCCGGCCTCGCGATCGAGGTCGAGGACCGCGGTCTCGGCATGCCGGTCACCGAGCAGAACAAGATGAACGCCCTGCTCGCCGACCCCGACCAGGTCAACGTCGCGCATCTGCTCCAGGACGGCCGCATCGGACTCTTCGTCGTCTCCGCCCTCGCCCGACGCCACGGCATCGCCGTACGACTCCAGTCCAACATCTACGGCGGCGTCCAGGCCGTCCTCGTGCTCCCGCAGGGCCTCCTCGGAGCCGACCCCGAGGGCCTCGCCCAGCACGAGCGCCAGGCCGCCGCGACCGCCGGCTCCTCCGCGGTCCCGCCGAACCAGGTGCAGATGCAGCCCCAGCCGACGGCGCAGTCGCACGTGCCGTCGCAGCCCGCGCCCGCGGTCGCCGCCCCGGCGACGGCCCCGGCTCCCATGAGGGCGCCGATGCCGGCACCCATGACCGCCCCGGCACCGGCCCACCCCCAGGCGCCCGTGCCCGCGGCCATGACCACGACGGCCACGACCGCACCCGCACCGCACTCCGTACCCTCCCCGGAGCGGACCGCCGTCCGCCACCAGGAGACCCCCGTCCACGAGCCGCTCGGCTACCCCCGTACCACCGAGCGGTCCCACGGCTACGCGGACTCCGGCCGGACGCCTGCGACACCGGTGCAGTCGACCGGAGCGGAACACTCGGGCCCGCCGGCCTCCCTCCTCTCGCCGCTCCCCCAGGCGCCCGAGGCCAACGGCCGGCCCGTGCTCCCCAAGCGCCGGGCTCAGGAGCACATCGTCCCGCAGCTGCGCGACGAGCCGGTGGCCCGCAAGCCCGAGGAGCACGCCCTGCACGACCCCGGCTTGATGGCCGCGTTCCAGCGCGGCATCGGTCTCGCCGAGTCCCAGCCCGCCCCCCATGAATCGCTGCGTCCAGGCGACGCGCACAAGGAGTAGACACCATGGCGAGCAATGTGCCGACCGGCCATTCCTCGGACCTCGACTGGCTGCTGAGCGGACTGGTCCAGCGGGTCCCGTACACCCGCAACGCCGTTCTGCTCTCCTCCGACGGCCTCGTGAAATCCGTCCACGGCCTCGACCCCGACGCCGCCGACCACATGGCGGCCCTCGCCTCCGGCCTGTACTCCCTCGGCCGCAGCGCGGGCGCCCGGTTCGGCGACGGCGGCGAGGTGCGGCAGGTGGTCGTGGAGCTCGACTCCACCCTCCTGTTCGTGTCCACGGCGGGCTCCGGCACCTGCCTGGCGGTGCTGGCCGGCCGCGAGGCGGACGCCGCGGTCCTCGGGTACGAGATGGCGATGCTCGTCAAGAGCGTCCGGCCGTACCTGGTCACCCCCGCCCGGCAGGCAGCCGGAGCGGTGGGCGGCATCGGCCAGTGAACGTGACGACCCCCCAGGAAGGGCCCTGGCTCGACGACGCGGCCGGCCGGCTGATCCGTCCGTACACCGTCAGCGGTGGCAGGACCAAGCCGACCACCGCACTGGACCTGCTGTCCATGGTGATGGCGACCGGATCGTCACCCCAGACCCACATGGGTCCGGAGCACAGCCTGGCCCTCGGGCTGTGCGACGGGCCCACCTCGGTGGCCGAGATCGCGGCGCACTTACGGCTTCCGGCCGTGGTCACCAAGGTCCTGCTCTCCGACCTCGTGGACTGCGGGGCGCTCACCGCCCGCGCTCCCCGGTTCCACGCCAACCCAACCGACCGTTCCTTGCTGGAGGCAGTGCTCGATGGCCTACGACAACGGCTCTGAGCGCCACGACAGTTTCGCGACCGACCCGTTCCCCACCGCGCTCAAGATCCTGGTGGCGGGCGGCTTCGGCGTGGGCAAGACGACGCTCGTGGGCGCGGTCAGCGAGATCGAACCGCTGAGCACCGAAGAACTGCTGACCTCGGTCAGCGCCGCCACCGACAGCCTGGAGGGCGTGGAGTCCAAGACCACGACCACGGTGGCCATGGACTTCGGCCGCATCACGCTCGACGACCGCCATGTCCTCTACCTCTTCGGCACCCCCGGCCAGGAACGCTTCTGGTTCATGTGGGACGAACTCTCCGAGGGTGCGCTCGGGGCGGTCGTCCTGGCCGACACCCGCCGGCTCCAGGAGTGCTTCTCCGCCGTGGACTTCTTCGAGCGGCGGGGCATCCAGTTCGTCGTCGCGGTCAACGAGTTCGACGGTTCCTTCCGCTACGAGCCGGACGAGGTGCGGGCCGCGCTCGACCTCAAGCCGGAGGTGCCGGTCGTCCTCTGCGACGCCCGGATCTCCAGCTCCGGCATCCGCACCCTGCTGACCCTCGTCCAGCATCTGCTCACCACCATCCCGGCCGCCGTGCCGAGCTACGGAGCCACGCCATGACGTACGACCCCACCGGTCACCTCCTGCTGACCCCCATCGACAAGGACGCGCCGGCCCGGGTGCAGCGGCTGCGTGAACTGGGTCTCGGGGAGCGGCCGGAGCCGGCGTTCGACGAGTTCGCCCACCGGCTCGCGGACGTGACCGGGGCCCCGTTCTCGATGGTCAACTTCATCGACGAGAACCGGCAGTTCTTCGCCGGGCTGCACACCCCCGAGGGCACCCACTCGGGCAGCGACCTGGGCGCTGCCGCCGCGGGCGCCGGCGGCGTCGGCCGCTTCATGGCCCGCGACCACGGCTACTGCCCGCACGTCGTCGTGCGCCGCAAGGCACTCGTCCTGGAGGACGTCTGCGACTACCCGCGCTTCGCGGGGAACCCGGTCGTGGACGAGATCGGCATCCGCTCCTACATGGGGGCGCCGCTGATAGACCGCACCGGTGTCGCGCTCGGCACGATCTGCGTGGTCGACACCGACGTCCGGCCGTGGGGGCGCGCCGGGCTCGAGACGATCAAGACGATGGCGGCCGAGCTGATGGAGCAGATCAACCGTCGCGAGGACGGCATGACGGGGACGACGGGGGCTCGCAGGGGTGAGCCCGGACGTCAGGCGTGGACGAGCTCGAGATCCGGTGTGCGGACCAGCTCGGAGAGCCGCTCCGACCAGCTGCCCTTGTCCTGGCCCAGGGCGACCTCGGCCAGCCGCAGCAGCTGGATGTCGGAGGTACCGGCTGGGGCGAAGATGTGGTGCGCGTCACGGAGGTACCGCTCGATGGCGCGGTCCGTGAAGAGTCCGGCGGCGGCGTGGATCTCCATCGCGTTGCGACCGGAGTCGATCGCCGACTCGACGTTCACGAGCTTGGCGTTCATCAGCTCGGTGTCGCAGGAGAGCCCCTGGTCGAGCAGGTGCACGGCGTGGTACGCGGCGAGCCGGGCGGTCATCAGACGGGACTGCATCTGGCCGAGCTTGAGCTTGACCGTGGGGAGGTCGTGGAGCGGCTTGCCGTACCGGATGCGCTCGGAGGCGAAGCGGGTGGTCTCCTCCAGGATCGCCTGGTGGATGCCGAGCGAGACGGCGGTGAGATTGGCCCGTCCGTACAGGACGCTGGAGGAGTACGCGACGGAGAGGCCGTCGCCCTCGTCGCCGAGGCGGTTGCTCGCCGGCACCCGGCAGTTCTCGAAGATCAGCTCGCCGAAGCTGAAGCCGTGGAGGCCCATGGCCTCCTGCTGCGGACCGGTCCTGAACCCCGGGCGATCGGATTCGACCAGGAAGGCGGTGAGCCCCTTCGAACCGGGACCGGTCCTGACCACGACTCCGTGCAGATCGCCCACGTGGCTGTTGCCGACGTAGACCTTGCTGCCGTTGAGGATGTAGTCGTCGCCGTCCCGTACCGCGCTGGCGCTCATGCCGAGGACATGTCCACCGGACTCCGGCTCGGTGACCGCGATGGTCGGCAGGCACTCGCCCGCGGCGATCGCCGGCAGCCAGGTCTTGCGCTGCTCGTCGCTGCCGAAGTGGACGATCTTGGCCGTGCCCAGCTGGGAGGCCTGGACCATGGCGCCCATGGCGCCGCTGACCCGGGACAGTTCCTCGATGATGATGGTTTTGGCCAGGTGGCCGGCGCCCATGCCGCCGTACTCCTGGCTGATAGTCGCCCCCAGCCAGCCCTGCTCGGCGATCAGCCGGGACAGCTCGTGGTGCACGGTACGGGACGCTTCCATTTCCGCTATCCGCGGCCGAACCTCACGCTCCGCGAAGTCGCGGACCGTCTCCCTGAGCCGATGATGCAGGCGACTGCTGAAGTAGCTGTCCATGCGAGTGCCTCTCCCCTGCGAAACGCCTGACCGGTTGTCCGGTCAGGTGGTGCATCGGCAGTGGTCCCGTCCCGAACAGGCCGACCACTTCATGGTGTTGATCTTTCTGGGAGGGATCAATATCGCCACGATATTTGTCCGAAACCCGAGCGGTTGACGATTGATTCGGACTGTGTTTCGTGTGGTCTTGGCCTGCTGGGCCCGATCCGCCAGACATTCCGCTTAGTCGTCTTTCTGCCACATGCCATCGGCAACCAAGCCATGGGCATATGGCCATGAGAGCGCCTCGCTCACCACATGAGCACCTTCATCCCCAAAGAACGGACATTCCGGAAGCCTTCCGCTCCCCCTCCCGCCCGGCCGGTGCGCCCCTCGGCCCCTCCGGACTCCACCTTCGCGCCCCTCCGGAAGGCCCGCGGAGGTGCTCCCCGGTGGATGGTTGCATCACGGAGAGTGAGCGTTCCACTCCTCGTGCGCCCCTCCCCGGGGTGCAGGGAAAGGGTTCGTGACCACCGGGGAAAGTGCGGTATTGTTCTCATGCGCGTCCAGCCGGGGGAAACCCCAGGTCAGACGGGCAACGGGACGTGGCGCAGCTTGGTAGCGCACTTGACTGGGGGTCAAGGGGTCGCAGGTTCAAATCCTGTCGTCCCGACTTTTCGAAGTCGCAGATCTAGGGGCCGTTTCAGAGCAATCTGAAACGGCCCCTCGATCGTTTTTGGGGACCGGTTGGGGACCAACTCGCCTGGACCGCGCCAGCGGGCGACCACGATCGGGCTCGGCAGGGCGCGCGGTGCGCGTAGCACGCCGAGGTGTGCCGGGAGTGCGGCGCCGGTGGCGGTGATCTTGTGCACGCCTCTGGAGGGTGCCGGGGTGACGGCCATTGAACTACCCGAGTTCGCGGACGCCGCACAGGCCCCCCAATCGCCACCTCTCTGACCGTGGCGCCGGAGGTACGGGCCGATGACGCCCCTGGTTCCCGCCCGTGACGGAGTCCGTGCTGCGAGGGTCGCCAGGTGGACGGAGTGGTTGGGTACGTGCATCCAGCCACTCATTCTCCCCGGGCTTCCTCCGCTCGGGGATGAGGCGATGGAGTGGGGGCCTCGCGGTACTCCACCGGCACGTGGCGAGGCGCCTGGCCCGGGAGGGTCGTGACCCCGCGTACGTCATCAACGGTCCGATCGGCCAGAACCTGCGCGCCCTCCGTGGCGAACTGGAGTTCGCACCGAGCCGGATCGGCCTGGCGCCGCCCTGCACCGCCTTGCCGCAGACGCCGACCGCAGTTCGACGCCGCCCTCCATGCACCTTGCCGGCGCTGCGCGGGCGGGTCGCCAGCTGTCGACCGTATGCCGGTGGGCGATCAACGCACCCAGCGCCCCGGCCGACATCAGCCGCCTCGCCGACGCTCCCACCCGCGGGACCGAGGGCGAGTTCGACGAGGACGGCGCCGCTGTCTTCGCCTGCCTGCTCTTCCTCACCGGCCACCCCGAGAGCGCCCAGTTCTGGTGGCAGCTGTCGGCCGGCGCCGGAAACCGGATCGCCGCCCACTGCCTTCACCTGCACCACCTCGCCCTCGGCGAGTTCCGTTCGCTCTCTGAAGTAGGGGCCGGTGAGCGGAGCCGCCGAGATCCTGGTCCTGCTCCTGGGCCTGGCATCGCGCATTCGTCGCGATGCCGGGCCCAGGTCCCAGCGGGCACGGAGTGCGGAGTGGACAAGCGATCAGACCGCGGCCGGGGACGGCTCGCAGGTGTTCGCCAAGTCGATGCGGACCGTCCGGTCGCAGAGCCGTTCCACCTGCGCGGGGTCGTGCGAGACGAGCAGGACCGTCCGGTTGCCGCGCAGAGCCGCCACGGACTCCTCGACCGTGTCGCGGCTCCGCTCGTCCAGGGCGCTCGTCGGCTCGTCGAGGAGGAGGGCCGCCGGTTCGAGGGCCAAGGCCCGGGCCAGGCAGAGCCGTTGGCGCTGCCCGTTGGACAGCGTCTGGGCCGGAGTGTCCAGTCGGCCGGAGACCTCGCTCCACAGGCCCGCCTCGCGCAGTGCCTGCTCGACGCGGTCGTGCATCTCCGTGCGGGACGCCCTCACCAGGTGACGGAGGCCGAACAGGGCGTTGTCCAGGATGCTGCCGCCGAAGACCACGGGTGTCTGCGGCACCAGGACGACTGTGCTGCGCAGATGTGCGTCCCCCTTGCCGTAACGGACCGGACGCCCGAGGACCTCCACCTCGCCCTGACGGCGGAGCCCGTGGGGCAGCAGGTCGACCAGGGCGCGGAGCACGGTGGACTTGCCGGCGCCCGACGGGCCGCACAGGCCGGTGGTGGATCCTGCGGCCAGCTCGAACGTCACTGGTCCGACCAGGCGCTTGGCGCCGTCGAGGATCTGCAGGTCGCGGACCGCGATGACAGTCCCGTCGACCATCTTGTCCGTGGTCGTGGCACCTGTTGTCACGTCGTCCATCGTCGTGCTCCTTCGAAGCGGTTGCGCAGGAGGACCGCCAGGCTGAGCAGGCCCGCGGTGATCAGGACCAGGACGAGGGCGCTGCCCCATGCCTGGGCGATCGCCTCGGGGGCGCCCGAGTCCTGCGACAGGGTGAAGATGTGCGTGGGCAGGGCCTGGACCGGAGCGTTGACGACGCCGGTCGGGAGGGCGGGTGCCCCGAAGAACACCGTGGCGGTGAAGATCAAGGGGGCCGTCTCGCCTGCCGCGCGGGCCAGGCCGAGCAGCAGGCCGGTGAGCGTGGCCGGCCAGGTGTACGGGATGACCACGGAGCGGACGTACTGGGAGCTGGTGAGGCCCAGGGCGAATGCGGCCTCGGTGATCTCCGCCGGCATGCTCCGGATCCGGCCCGCGGTGGTGAGGGCGACCACCGGCACCACCACGGGCACCAGGACCACGGCGCCGGCCAGCCAGGAACGGCCCCAGCCCATGGTCGTGCAGAAGAGGACGTACCCCGCCAGGCCCAGCAGGATGGTCGGCGTCCCGCCGATCGCCACGGTCAGGGTCTCCAGGACGCGGGCGGTCTTCGCGGAGGCACGCGTGCCGATCACGATGCCCGCTCCGTAGCCGAGCGGAAGTGCGATCAGCGCCGTCGTCGCGAGGAGCAGGAGCGTACCGAGGATCTGGTCGCGGATGCCGCCACCTGCCGCGCCCTCGGAAGGCGAGAACCAGAAGACTGGATTGAGTGCCGCGCCGCCGCGGGCCAGCAGGATGCCGAGCATGCCGACGAGCAGGGCCCCCGGCAGCAGCAGGGCCCCGAGACGGACGACGGTGGTGACCCGGTCCTTCGGAGTGCGCAGCCACGCGGAGGACCGACGGGCACGCGGGGCGCGCGCGGTCCGTCCCGTGGAGCCGCGGGTCCCCCATACGGTGGCTACGGCGACCAGGGCCAGCAGGATGACGCCCAGTCCGCACAGTGCTGCGAAGTACGGGCCGGAGGTGCCCGCCAGCATCGGCTCGGGGCCTGCCAGCTTGGTGGTGAGCGTCTGACCGGGGCGTACGAGTGAGGCGAAGATGTCCCCCAGCGATTCCGGCAACCGTCCGTCGGCGCGGCCGATGACCATGAAGACCGCGATGGCCTCACCCAGTGCACGGGCCAGGCCGAGGAGGACGCCGGCGCGCATGCCCGACCGGGCCTGGGGCAGGACGGCGGATCGGACGACCTCGCGGCGGGTCAGGCCGAGGGAGTACGCCGCCTCCCGGTACCGGCCGGGTACGGCGGCCAGTGCGTCCACGCTGACCGCCACGATCGTCGGCGTGATCATCACGGCGAGGACGATGCCGGCGGCGAGGAGGCTGTCGCCGCCGGGCACGTCACCGAGGTCTGCCACGAACGGCCGGATCACCATGATGCCGATCAGGCCGTAGACGATGGAGGGGACCGCTGCCAGGAGTTCGATGCTCAGGCGCAGTGGCTTGGCGAGACGGGGCGGCAGGTACTCGGACAGGGCGATGGCCGCCGCCCAGCCGATCGGGACGGCGAGCACCAGTGCCAGGACGCACACGGCCGCCGAGCCGTAGATCATGGCCAGGCCGCCGAAGGCGAGGGTCCCAGGATTCCAGGTGGACGAGGTGAACAGGGCCGCCCAGTCGACGGTACCGCTCGCGATGCCCGTGACCAGGTAGCCGAGCAGGACGGCCAGGGTGAGCAGTACGGACAGGATGCCGCTGTACGCCCAACCCCAGACCCATCTCGCCCGGCTGCCGCGGCCGCTCCCGGAGGAGGGCCGCGGCAGGGTGGGTCCGGGCGCCTGGGCGGGGCGCTCCAGAGTGAGACCCATGGTCAGAGGCCCATCTGCTCGCGCGTGAGGTAGCCGTGCTTGGGCAGCAGCTTCTGGCCCTCGGGCGAGAGGATGTAGTCGATGTACTGCTTGACGGTGCCCTTCGGCTTGCCGTTGGTGATCATGTACAGCGGACGGGTCATCGGGTACTTGCCGGACGCCACGTTCGCCAGGGTGGGGGCGACGCCCTCCAGAGGCACGGCGACCAGCTCGGGGTGACCGTCGATGAAGCCGGTCGACAGCGGGGCGACGGAACCGCGGGTGGACTTCAGCTTGTTGCGGGTCTCCAGGTTGCCGCCGACGATGGCGTAGTTCGCGGACTTGGGCGGGGCCGGCGGCTCGTCCTTGCCGTAGATGAACTTGTCGAGCACCTCACGGGTGCCGCGGCCGGGCTCCTTGTCGTACACGAAGACCTGGAGGTCGGGGCCGCCGACCTCCTTCCAGTTGGTGATCTTCCCCTCGAACAGGCCCGCCACCTGCGCCTTGGACAGGCCCTTGACCCCGCCGTCGGCCACTTCCTTCGTGATGATGACGCCGACGGCGTCCGCGCCGATCTGCGTGGTGACGAAGTCCGTGTCGGGGTACGCCTTGTGGTCCTTCTCGGACAAGGGCTTGGAACTGAGGGCGATGTTGATCTGGCCGGTCCCGAGCTGGGAGATGCCGCCGGCGGAGCCGCCCTGAGTGGCGACGGTGATGTTCAGGCCCTTGGCCTTCAGTGCCTCGGCGGCGTCGGAGGCGACCGGAGCGACGGTGGTGGAGCCGCTGGCCTGGATGGCGTCCGAGTCGGCCTTCGCGGAGCCGGCGCAGCCGGTCAGGGCGGCTGAGAGGAGGAGAACGGCGGAGGCGGCAGAGGCGCTCTGGCGGACACGCCGTCCGGTGAGGCGCGATGCTCTACTGCGGATTTCTTTGGACATGAAAGACATGGCGGTGCCTTTGCGGTGATGGAAGGGGTGGGAGTCGGGGAAAGCCGTCGGTGGATCGCCGCGGCTAGGGCCCCGTACGGCAAGCAGGTCTGGGGTCGGGACGGAGAAGGGGCGCAGTCGTGCCGACGGCGGCACCCCCGCCGTGGGGACGAGGCGGGCGGACACTGGCGAGCCTGCAGGCGCTCCGCGGGCGCGGCGTGGGACACCGAGGGTGCGGGTGATGGCTGCCGGCGACGCGCAGCCGAGATGTCCTTGCGATCCTTACCGCGTTCCCCGTTGAACTCGCTCAGGACCCTTGGGCTGCCGTAGGACGCTCGCGACCTGAGCGACGATGCTCGGCCCACTCCCCATTGACAGGGCTGAAGCATCAAGGCATCGGTACCCGTTCACCCGCTGACCCCGGGTGCGGACCGCGATGCCGTGGGCGAACGCTACCGCCTCGGAGTCGCCCTGGCGAGATCTTGAGGGGCGAAATCATCGATGATCAGCGATTGAATTTGAGTCACACGCCGGGTCGGCTGGTGAGTTGCCGGAGGTCGGCCACGAATTCCGAAGACGCGTGGGTCGCTGGTCGACACCCCCGCTTCATGCAGCTTCAAGCTGTGTGAACAACCGGATTCAAGGGCGTGACCTCTTTTCGCAACCAGCTACAGACGAGGGCGAATCGGGGCAGCGGTGCTCTGTGGCAACGGGGGGTCGGGGAGATGGGCTTTCAGTCATTCATCGATCTATTGACATACATCGCTCAACGCTGGCAGGGTTCCGGCCGTCGGTCGACAGCGTCGTTACCGACCTGGGCTCTGACCCGGCCCCAACTCGACCCGTCACGCTCCTTGATCACTCCCTGGGGGGAAGTGTGAGTAGTCCCCGTGTTCTGGTTGCCTCCGCGTTCGAAGCGGAGCTCCAGCCCTTGACGTCCGCGTGTGCGGCCGCCGCTCTACAGCAGCATGGCGCCGACGTCGTCGGCTGGGACGCGCACCTGCTTCCCGACGCCATTCCGGAAGGCCCCTTCGACCTCACGCTCGTCTCGGTCCAGCAGTTCGAGGGTCTCGAGCGGGGAATCGCCCTGGCGCGCAGGGTCTCGGAGGCGTACGGCACCACGGTCGTGACCTTCGGCCAGTACGCGCAGATGAACCACCGGGAGTTCCTCGAAGTCGCCGACGGCATCATCATGGAGGAGCCCGAACTCATCAGCGAGGAGCTGGCCCAGCTCGCCGCCGGCACCATCGCGCTCGACGCGGTGCCCGCCCTGATGACCCGCACGGGCATGCGGCCCAAGCCCCCGCGCCGGCGCATCTCGGTCACCAGGCCCGCCCGGGACCTCTTCCCCTCCCTCGTGCACTACCCGGCGCATCACTCGCCGTTCGGCCTGATGGGCAACATCGAGGCGTCCCGCGGCTGCCACCACAAGTGCACCTACTGCTCCGTCTACGGCGCGTACGACGGCGGTGTCGCCGCCTACGACGCCGACAGCGTCCTGGCCGACGCACTGCAGCTGGCGGAGGAGGGCGTCCGGCACTTCTGCTTCATCGACGCCGAGTTCTTCAACTCCCGCACCATCGGCATCGGTGTGGTCGAGCGACTCGTCGAGGCCATCGGCCCCATCACGTTCGAGTTCACCACCCGTGTCGACCACGTCCTCGACTACACCAAGGAACTGGAGAAGCTCGTCTCGCTCGGGCTGCGCCGCGTCACCTGCGCACTCGAGTTCCCCTCCAACCGCATCCTGCGCATCTTCGACAAGCACATCGATGTCGACCACATGCGCGAGGCGGTCGACGAGGCCGAGCGGATCGGCTTCGAGCTCTACCCGACGTTCATCCCGTTCACCCCGTGGATCGAGTACGAGGAGCTCCTCGGCTTCGAGGACTGGCTGGTCGAGACGGGCCTCGCCCGCGTCACCGACCCCACCGCCCTGCAGACCCGACTGCTGCTGTTCAAGGGCTCCCCGCTGCTCTCCTCGCCCTGGATGGAGGACATCGCCACCGTCGACCGCGGCTTCTGGGTGGAGTGGACCCACCCCGACAAGCGCGTCGAGGAGCTCTGGCAGGAGCGCCGCACCGACGCCGAGGACGCGGGCAAGATCCGCTGCTGCGTGAAGTGCTGACCCACCCGCTCACAAGAAAAGGACACTGACATGGGTGGATCACCCCGCGTCGTCATCTCCACCGGCCAGGCCCTCCCGGACATGGACTGGACCGGCGAACTCGACGGCCTCACCGACTCGTGGCCGTACCTCGGACCCACCTGGCTCCGCGCCACGGAGAAGGTACTCCCCGACGTCCAGCCCTGGCACACCCTCGCCCACCGCGCCCGCGGCGAGCTGGCCCTCCTCCCCGGCTACATCCTCACCACCCCGCCCGTCGTCGACCACGAGCCGCGCACCTACCTCGGATGGCAGGCGCCCTCCGGTGAAGAGGTCTGCTGCGGCGCAGAGACCGACGCCGCGCGCAGCGACGAGGTCGACGCCCTGGGAACCGAGCCCTTCTTCCCGACGCTCCTGCTCGGCTCCCCACTGGGCTACCGCACCGAGGTCGCCTACAACTTCTGGACCCCCACCCTGATGGGGTCCATAGTCGACAAGCTCGTGCCCGCCGCGTTCGAGGCAGGCATCCGCTGCATCGTCGCCCCCTGGATCCCCAGCCGGCGCGGCAACGACGCCCTCGTCGACGCGCTCGACGCCGCCGGCGCGTCCACCACCTTCTGGGGCTACGAGGACTTCATGAGCCTCGACGCGCCGAACTGGGAAGGACACCTCGCCGCCCTGCCGCTGAAGAAGCGTCAGCGCATCAAGGGCGACGTCCGCCGCGCCGAGGCCGCCGGCGTGACCATCGAGCGCGTCGACGGCACCGACATCCGGCCTTACGTCGCCCGTATCGCCGAACTCACCTGCCTCAACCGGGAGAAGAACGGGGCCGGCGAGGAGCCCGAGCACATCGTCGGCATCCTCTCCGCGCTCATCGACGAGGGCGCGGATGTCCGCGCCTACCTCGGCTACAAGGACGGCGCGCTCGTCGCCACCTGCGTCACCATCCGCAAGAACCACCGCCTCTTCCCGAAGTGGGCCGGCTTCGACTACGCCGCGATCGGCGAGCGCAGCGGCATCTACTTCGCCCTCGTCCTGGACGCGCCCGTCCGCGACGCCTACGCCGAGGGGCTGCGCACCGTCGAGTTCGGCGCCGGAGCCCACCAGGCGAAGGCCCTTCGCGGCTGCACCCCGCGCGAAGTCCGTACGTCGATGCTGCTCTCCGACCCGGCGCTGCGGCCGCAGGCGAGCGCCTGGCTCGACGCCTTCGGCAACAGCAGGCGCGTCGCGTTCGGCGCCGCGTCCCCCGCCCCGGCCCAGCCCGCGAACCTGCCCCTCCTGGGCGGCTCCGGCGACAGCGGCTGCTGCGGCTGACCCTGCCCGACTCCACGACAAGGACGAGAAGGACCACATGATCACCTTCATCCCCCTGACCGGATTCCTCGGGGCGGGCAAGACCACCACCATGACCGCCGCCGCGCTCGCGCTCCAGGAGCAGGGCCGCAAGGTCGCCGTCATCACCAACGACCAGGGCGTCGAACTGGTCGACACCAAGCTGGTGCGCAGCAAGCTGGACAGCGTCGCCGAAGTCACCGGCGGCTGTTTCTGCTGCAAGTTCGAGGACCTCGTCGAGGCCATCGTCGCGCTGGTCGCCTCCGACAGCGTCGACACCGTGATCGCCGAAGCCGTCGGCAGCTGCACGGACCTCCAGGCCACCGTCGTACGACCGCTGCGCCAGTACTACGGAGACGACATGGTCGTCGCCCCCCTGACCACCGTGGTCGACCCACTGCGTCACCTGGCCTTCGCCCGCGCCGCCGAGCGGGGCGAGCCGGAGTCGGACCTGTCGTACCTCTTCCGCCAGCAGGTCACCGAGGCCGACGTCATCGCCGTGAACAAGCTGGACACCATCAAGGCGGACCGGGCCGAGGAGCTGCTCGCCTCGCTCCGTACGAGCAACCCGAAGGCGACCGTCGTCGGTTACTCGGCCACCACGGGCGCCCACCTGGAGGCGCTTCTCGACGCGTGGCAGGCGCCGGCGACGAACGAGGACGTCGTCCTCGACATCGACTACGACCGCTACGCGGCGGCCGAGGCCCAGCTCGCCTGGATGAACCAGGAGCTCGACCTCACCGCCGCCGGGGAGGGTTTCGACGCGACCGCGTGGGCCCGAAAGGTCCTTCAGGAGCTGTCCGTCTGGGCCGCGGAGCACGACGCCGTGATCGGCCACGCCAAGATCACCGTCGAGATCGCCGACGGCGACTTCGCCAAGCTCAGCCTCACCGAGTCCGGCGCGCAGCCCACCCTCGACCGCGCCGCCGACGCGCACGCGCCGGCCGGCCGGGCCGTCGTCAACGCCCGGGTCGCCTGCGAGCCCGACGCCCTGGACGCGGCCGTCACCGAGGCCGTCAAGGCCGCCGACCTGGCCACCGCCGTCACCTCCTCGGCGACCACCCCGGTGTCGTTCAAGCCCTCCTACCCGCGCCCCGTGCACCGCCTCGCCCCCGCCGGCGCCTGACCGAGAAGGACCACCCGTCATGAGCGACACCACCACCGCCGGCAGCCTGCAGGAAGAGGTCCGGGAGTACTACCGGGCCAAGGCCGCCGAAGCCGAGACGAGCGGCGCCTGCTGCTCGCCCGACCCGCAGACCTTCGGCCCCGCCGCGTACGACGAGATCGGACCCGGCACCGCCCCGGACGCCGCTCTCCTCGCCAGCCTCGGCTGCGGCAACCCGAGCGCCGTCGCCGAACTGCGCGAGGGCGAGACGGTCCTGGACCTCGGCTCGGGCGGCGGCCTGGACGTCATCCTCAGCGCCCGGCGCGTCGGCCCCGACGGCCGCGTCTTCGGCCTGGACTTCCTGGAGGAGATGCTCGCCCTCGCCGCCCGAAACGTCGCCGACGCCGAGATCGACAACGTCGTCCTCCTCAAGGGAACGATCGAGTCCATCCCGCTGCCCGCCGACACCGTCGACGTGATCATCTCCAACTGCGTGATCAACCTGTCGCTGAACAAGCCCGCGGTCTTCGCCGAGATGGCCCGCGTCCTCACCCCCGGCGGCCGCCTCGGCATCAGCGACGTCGTCGCCGAGGACCGGCTCAGCCCCGAGGAGCGGGCCGAACGCGGCGGACACAGCCAGTGCATCGCCGGCGCTCTCTCGGTCGCCGAGTACAAGGAACTCCTCGACGCGGTCGGCCTGAAGGACGCGGAGGTCGTCTTCACCCAGGAGGCGGCCGACGGCCTCCACGCCGCGATCATCCGCGCCCACAAGCCGGTCGACAGCACCGCCGGCGCGCAGGAGTGCGAGCCAGGCGGCACCTGCTGCTGACCACTGACCGTCGTCACGGCCGGGGTGTTCGTGTCCGGAGCCGAAGCTCTGGCCGCGGGCACCCTGGCCACGTTGTGCACCCTCGTGCTCGCCGCGTGCCGATCCCGGCGCGCGCAACGGCCGACAGCTCTTGATTGCACGGCCGGTTCGCCGCTCGCCGCGGCCGGCGCGGCGGCGGTTCTCCTCGTGGGCCGCTAAGGATTCCCATGTCCGAAACGTCGCTCGACCGGGAGACCGTCGAGGAGTACGCCCGCTGGTTCCGAGCGCTGGCCGACCCCACGCGCATTCGCATCATGCGGTTCCTGAGCGGTCAGCCGGGGCCCGTGCCGGTGGGGGAGATCGTCGACCATCTTCGACTCAACCAGTCGACCGTCTCGCATCACCTGAAAATCCTCCACACCGTTCGCTTCCTGACCCGGCGCCGTGCCGGAGTCAGCATCCGGTACGCCATCAACCCCCGCTGCATCACCGAGTTTCCCAGCGCTGCCGACATCCTCATCGGCGCCCCGGTCCACTCCTGTCAGGAACCGGGATCCAGCTGAAGGCCCCTCGGCCGCTGCCATGAGAGCAGATCAGCCGGCGGCGAGACTCGTTGCCGGCTTCCTGTGCTTGCTCGTGGCCACGGAGCGGAGGGAAGACCGGCTGGAGTACGACTCACCGTGCCGACCGGAGCAGAGGGCCAGCTCCTGCCCGTCAAGTCCGCCAACGTGGCGGGCAGGAGCTGGTGTTCATGGGGACGGTCGACAGCGTGGGCCTCGGTGTGGCCTCAGGCCGTGACAGCGACGCTTGCGGCGGCCTCGCTCCTGTCGGCAAGGGCGGCGAGGTATCGCTCCGCGTCGAGTGCGGCCTGGCAGCCGGAGCCCGCGGCCGTGACGGCCTGGCGGTAGGTGTGGTCGACGACATCGCCGGCGGCGAAGACGCCCGGCACGTTCGTGCGGGTGGAGGGCGCCTCCACCGTGATGTAGCCCTCGTCGTCGAGGTCGACCTGGCCGGCGAAGAGCTCGGTGCGCGGGTCGTGGCCGATGGCGATGAAGAGTCCGGTGGCGCCGAGGTCGCGGGTCTTGCCGGTGAAGGCGTCGCGCAGGACGACGCCGGCGAGCATGCCGTTCTCGGACTTGATCTCGGCGATCTCGCTGTCGAAGGCGAAGGAGATCTTGTCGTCCGCGAAGGCCCGGTTCTGCATGACCTGGGAGGCGCGCAGGGTCGAGCGGCGGTGGACGACGGTGACGGAGCGGGCGAAACGGGTGAGGAAGGTGGCTTCCTCCATGGCGGTGTCGCCGCCGCCGACCACGACGATGTCGCGGTCGCGGAAGAAGAAGCCGTCGCAGGTGGCGCACCACGAGACGCCGCGGCCCGAGAGCTCGTCCTCGTTCGGCAGGCCGAGCTTGCGGTAGCCGGAACCGGTCGCGATGATCACGGCCTTGGCGCGGTGGACCGTTCCCTCGCTGTCGGTGACTTCCTTGATGTCTCCCGTCAGGTCGACGGAGACGATGTCGTCGTCGATCATCTCGGCGTCGAAGCGCTCGGCCTGGGCCCGCATGTTGTCCATGAGGTCGGGGCCTTCGACGCCGGTGGGGAAGCCAGGGAAGTTCTCGACCTCGGTCGTCGTGGTCAGGGAGCCGCCGACGAAGATCGAACTGCCGAAGAGCAGGGGCTTGAGCTGGGCTCGGGCGGTGTAAAGGGCGGCGGTGTATCCGGCGGGGCCGGAGCCTATGACGATGACCTCACGGACGTCGCCCCCGGTCGCTGCATTCCCGTCGGGCAAGGGGGTCACGCCTTCTGCTTCGCGTCGATCTCGGCGATGAGGCCCTCGATCAGGACTTTGATCTCGTCACGGATGGGGCGGACGGCCTCGACACCCTGGCCGGCCGGGTCCTCCAGGGCCCAGTCGAGGTACTTCTTGCCGGGGAAGATCGGGCAGGCGTCTCCGCAGCCCATGGTGATGACGTAGTCGGATGCCTGGACGGCCTCGGTGGTCAGCACCTTCGGCTTCCGGTCGGAGATGTCGACGCCGACCTCGGCCATGGCCTCCACGGCGGCCGGGTTGACCTGGTCGCCCGGGATCGAACCGGCGGAGCGGACCTCGATGCGGTCGCCGGCCAGGTGATGAAGGAATCCGGCGGCCATCTGGGAGCGGCCCGCGTTGTGGACGCAGACGAAGAGCACGGAGGCGAGCGGAGCGGTGGTCATCGGTTCTTCCTTGCCGGCAAGAGGTCAGCCCCGGCTGGTATCAGCAGCGAGTGATGTGAGAGTATCAGTCCATGATGACGTCAGTCGACACTGATCTGATCCGGGTTCTGGCCGATCCTCTCAGGCTCCAGATCGTGACCCTGCTCGCCCGCGAGACCCTCTGTACCACCCACCTCGTCGAGGAGACGGGCGCCAAGCAGACCAACCTCTCCAACCACCTGCGCGTGCTGCGTGAGGCCGGTGTGGTGGAGACCGAGCCCTGTGGTCGCTTCACCTACTACCGCCTGAAGCCGGACGTCATCGCCCAGCTCGCCGGCCAGTTCGCCGACCTGGCCGAGTCCGCCCGTAGCGCTGCCGAGAACAAGAGGGCCTGTCCGTGACCCCGACCCAAGCGCCCGCTCCGGCGGCGGACTCCTCGGTCGTCGCGAAGCTGTCGACGCTCGACCGCTTCCTCGCCGTCTGGATCCTCCTTGCCATGGGCCTCGGCCTCGGGCTCGGGCGGCTGATCCCCGGCCTGAACGACGCCTTGGCCGAGGTCGAGACAGGCGGCATCTCGCTGCCCATCGCCGTCGGCCTGCTGATCATGATGTACCCGGTCCTCGCCAAGGTCCGGTACGACAAGCTCGACGCCGTCACCGGCGACCGGAAGCTCATGGTCTCGTCGCTCGTCATCAACTGGATCATCGGTCCGGCACTCATGTTCGCCCTCGCCTGGATGTTCCTGTCGGACCTGCCCGAGTACCGCACCGGCCTGATCGTCGTCGGCCTTGCCCGCTGCATCGCCATGGTGATCATCTGGAACGACCTGGCGTGCGGCGACCGTGAGGCCGCCGCGGTCCTCGTCGCGCTGAACTCGGTCTTCCAGGTCCTCGCCTTCGGCGTCCTGGGCTGGTTCTACCTCGACCTGCTGCCCGGCTGGCTCGGCCTCGGCGAGGGCGAGACGCTCGACGTCTCGATGTGGAAGATCGCCCTGAACGTCGTCATCTTCCTCGGCGTCCCCCTGGTCGCCGGCTTCCTGACCCGCCGCATCGGTGAGAAGCGGATGGGGCGGGAGTCGTACGAGACGAAGTTCCTGCCGAAGATCGGACCTTGGGCGCTCTACGGGCTGCTCTTCACGATCGTCATCCTCTTCGCCCTTCAGGGGAAGACCATCACATCGCAGCCGCTGGACGTCGCAAGGATCGCCCTCCCGCTCCTCGTCTACTTCGCGGTGATGTGGTTCGGCACCTTCGCCCTCGGCAAGGCCATCGGCCTGAACTACGACCGCACCGCGACGCTCGCGTTCACCGCCGCCGGCAACAACTTCGAACTCGCCATCGCCGTCGCCATCGCCACCTTCGGCGTCACCTCCGGCCAGGCGCTCTCCGGAATCGTCGGTCCCCTCATCGAGGTCCCGGTCCTGGTTGCGCTCGTGTACGTGTCGCTGGCCTGGCGCAAGAAGTTCGCCCCTGCCCAGCGGTAACCCCGCCACACCACTCCTCGGTGCCTCGCCCCTCCGGCCGGGCGGGGCACCGTCGTACGAAGGGAAGTCGGAGAGATGAGCAGCTCACTCGACGTCGTCGTGATCGGCGGTGGCCAGGCGGGACTCGCGGCCGGATACCACCTGCGTCGCCTGGGCGGCCTCGACTTCGCCGTCCTGGACGCTCACCCCGCGCCGGGAGGGGCCTGGCAGCACGCGTGGGACTCGTTGCACCTCTTCTCGCCGGCCGCGTACTCGTCCCTGCCCGGTCGCCTCATGCCGCCGCAGCAGGGGGAGACGTACCCCGAAGCCGCGCACGTCGTCGACTACCTGACCGACTACGAGCAGCGATACGAGCTCCCCGTCCACCGGCCCGTTCGCGTTCAGGCCGTCCGCCGCGACGGCGCGCACCTTCGCGTGGAGACCGACTCCGGTACCTGGCGCGCCCGCGCCGTCGTCAGCGCCACCGGAAGCTGGTCACGACCGTTCCTCCCCGCCATCCCCGGCCGTGACGCGTTCCAGGGGCGGCAGCTCCACACCGTCGAGTACCGCACCCCGGGCGAGTTCGTCGGAATGCGGGTCATCGTCGTCGGAGGCGGGAACTCCGGAGCTCAGGTCGCTGCCGATCTCGCGTACGACACCGACCTCACCTGGGTCACCCAGCGCCCCGCGCGGTTCCTGGCCGACGACATCGACGGCCGTGCCCTCTTCGATCACGCCACCGCCCGCCGCCGTGCCCTCGATGAAGGCCGCACCGACGGCGGGGGAGTCGCTTCGCTCGGTGACATCGTCGCCGTACCGCCTGTCCGAGAAGCCCGCGATGCGGGCCTCCTCAAGGCGCAACCGATGTTCACGCGTGTGACGGGGACCGGCGTCGAGTGGGCTGACGGTACGCGGGCCGAGGCCGACGTGATCATCTGGTGCACAGGCTTCCGACCTGCTCTCGCTCACCTGGCCCCGCTCGGGCTCCGCGGTCCTCGCGGACACATCCCCACCCGGGGAACGGAGGCTGTCGGAGAGCCTCGACTTCATCTGCTCGGGTACGGCGACTGGACCGGGCCCGCCTCGGCCACCCTTGTCGGCGTCGGCCGTCCCGCCCGCGAAGCCGCGCGGGCCGTCGCTGCGCTTCTGCGATGAGGCTGCGTGGGTGAACGAACGGTGAACGCCTGACGGATATCGATCCTCGGATTCGCCGTGCGATCTTGTCGGCTCGTATGGTGTCAGGATGGCAATTCCTTTGGCGGGTATACCGATCGAGGACCTGAGCGCGGGGCCCTGTGTTCCATGCTCCCCGGGGCTGCTGATCGACCGCGACGAAGTCGAGATGCTGACCGCGCAGTTGAAGGCGATGGCCGACCAGACCCGCCTCCAGATCGTCCACCTCATCGACCAGTCGCCGGCCGGAGAGCTCTGCGTCTGCGACCTGACCGAGTCGCTCGACCTGGCGCAGCCCACGGTGAGCCGTCACCTGAAGATCCTCACCACGGCAGGGCTGCTGCACCGCGAACAGCGAGGAACCTGGGCCTGGTTCTCGATCCGCTGGGATGCTCTTCAGGGGCTCAGGAGGCATGCCTTCCCCCGGGGTATCGACTGCTCGTCGGCCTGACCTCTCAGGTTCAGCGCGTCGGCGCCGCGTCCATCTCCACGATGAGATTCTCGACGAGGCGTCTGATGGCGTCGCGGATGGGGCGCACCGCCTCCACGCCCTGCCCGGCGGGGTCGTCGAGCTTCCAGTCGAGGTAGCGCTTGCCAGGGAAGACCTCGCAGGTGTCCCCGCAGCCCATCGTGACGCACACGTCCGACTCGCCGACGGCTTCCGTGGTGAGGATCTTGGGGACCTCTGCGGAGATGTCGATGCCGACTTCGCGCATCGCTTCGACCGCAGCCGGATTCACCGCCGAAGCCGGGGCGGAGCCCGCCGAACGGACCTCGATCCGGTCGCCGGCCAAGTGACGAAGCCATGCGGCGGCCATCTGGGACCGGCCGGCGTTGTGAATGCAGACGAACAGGACAGAGGGCATCCGGGACACCTACGTCTCCTCAAATGGGTTGCGGTGCAAGGGGGTTGAGAATCTGGTGGTTGACACTGGTTGTGCTCGGTGTGCCACGATCGGGCCATGCTGACGTCGGTGAACGCGGAACTACTGAGGGCCCTGGCGGACCCCCTGCGGCTTCGCATCGTGTGCCTGCTTGCCCGCGAGTCGCTGTGTACGACTCACCTCGTCGAGGAGACGGGCGCGCGGCAGACGAACCTGTCGAACCATCTCCGGGTTCTCCGGGAAGCGGGCGTCGTGGAGACCGAGCCCTGCGGGCGTTTCACCTACTACCGGCTGCGTCCCGAGGTGCTGACCGACCTGGCCACGTTCTTCGGTGGTTTGGCCGACGGGGGATGCGAAGCCTCTACACCCCGGCGGCCTTGCGGTTGAAAGCGCGGCCGCTTCTCCATCGGAGCGCCCGTGTCGTCTCGACGTTCACTCACCCGTGACCTCGCGGGCTGCGGATCGCGGTCCGTGCGCGAAGGCTATCCTCTCCCCGCCTCTCTGGCGACCCTGGTGCGGGTGGCTTGATCGCCTCGGCAACCACGCGGAGGAGATTGGAATCAGAGTCGTCCGCCAGGTCTGAAAAATCGATAGTCGCCGATCGACTCTACCGCGCGTCTCGCGATCCAGGCGTCATCGCCCAGCCCTGGAGGCGGAAATCCGTCAGAGACCCAAGGCGCGTGGGCGCTCTTGGTCCTTACCGGTCTCATCTGTATGAACACCCACCCGGGGTAACCTGAGCGGCTAGCGCAAGAACCCACAGAGGTGGGCGAATCGGGGCAGTCGTGCCGTGTGGCGGTGGCGTCCGCCAAGGGGTGACCTTTCGGCTATTCATCGATCTATTGACATACATCGCTTAACGCTGGCAAGGTTCCGGCCGTCGGCCGACAGCGCCGTTGCCGACCTGGGCCCTACCCCGTTCCGTCGGCCGGCCTCGGCCCCGACCACACGTCGACACAAAGGTTTCCCATCATGGCCGCCACGCCCCACGCGCAGTCGTCCAACACCGAGGCACCGGTCCTTCTCCTCATGGGCAGCGGCGACCGCCGCTACCGGGAGTACATCGTGGCGGCCGTCTCCCGCCACTTCCGCCTGTGGCTCCTCGACGCCCACGAGCCGAGCTGGCAACTGCCGTACGTGGAGGGGACCACGCTCCTCGACACCAAGAACCTCGACGAACTCCTGGTCGAGGCGAGGAAGATCATGCAACAGCTGCCCGTTGCGGGGGTCTTCACCTACGACGAGTCCCTCGTGCACGCCGCCGCGCGACTCGCCGAAGCCCTCGGGCTGCCCGGAAGCGCGCCCGACGCGGTGCTCGCCTGCCGCGACAAGGCGACCACCCGGGCGCGGCTGACGGCAGCCGACGTGCCACAGCCGGCCTGCACCGCGGTCTCCACGGCGGCCGAGGCACGTCGTGCGGCCGACGCGACCGGCTATCCCGTGGTGGTCAAGGCCCGTGGACTCGCCGGCAGCCTCGGTGTCGTCCGGGCCGACCACGGCGACGCCGTCGAAGCGGCCTTCGAGGCGGCCAGCTCCGCCAACTGGCCCGGAGTACCCCGCTACGAGGCCGACGTCCTGGTCGAGGAGTACCTCACCGGCCCCGAGATCAGCATCGACGCGGTTGTCGTCGAAGGCGTGTGCACCCCGATGATCGTGGCGCGCAAGCAGGTCGGCATGGACCCGTACTTCGAGGAGACCGGCCACACGGTCGACGCCGCTGACCCCCTCCTCCAGGACGCTGAACTCCTCGACCAGCTGCACCGCATCCACAAGGCGCTCGGCTTCGAACACGGCTCCACGCACACGGAGTTCAAGCTCACCCCCAAGGGGCCCCGCCTCGTAGAGATCAACGCTCGCCTCGGCGGCGACTTCATCCCCCTCATCGGAATGCTCGCCACCGGGACCGACCCCGCCGTCGCAGCCGCCCACGTGGCGGCCGGACTCGTCCCCGACACCGCGCCGAAGGCGCAGAAGACCGCGGCCATCAGGTTCCTCTACCCGGAGCGCGACTGCGAGGCGGTCGAAGTGACCGTCCGCACCGACCTCTTCGGGCCGACGGTTCACAGCGCGGTCGCGACGGCCGGCCCCGGCACCCGGCTCGCCCTCCCGCCCCGGGCGTACATGAACCGGTACGGCTATGTCATCGCCGTCGGCGACGAGCACGAGCAGGTGACCGCCGACGTGGAGGCGGCTCCCACCCTGGTCGAACTGCGGGCTCGTCCCCTGACCGGCTGACCGGCTGACCGTCAGACCGACCGGTTCCACCTTTCAGGCCCCAAGGAGCCGCCGCCCGTGAGCAAGCCCTCCGATCAGCCGTCACTGCGCTGGGACGACAACGCGATCGTCACCCTCGACCAGCGCGCGCTGCCCCACGAGCGGCGGTTCCTGCACCTGAGCACTGTGGACGACGTCGTCACCGCCATCACGACCCTCGCAGTACGGGGCGCCCCCTCCATCGGTCTCGCGGGGGCCCTGGGCGTCGCGCTCTCGGCGTACGCCCACTGCTCGCAGGGCAGCACCGGCGACGGGCATGAGGCCGTGCGAGCCGACGCGCATCGGCTCGCCGCCGCGCGCCCGACGGCCGTCAACCTGGCCTGGGCCGTCGACCGGGCTCTCGCAAGGCTCGATGATGGTCCGGACGCGGTCCTGGCCGAAGCCACCGCCATGATCGACGAGGACCTGGCGGTCAACCGGCAGATGGTCGCCCACGCCGTCCAGGCGGTACGGGACCGCTGCCCGCAGCGGTCCCTGCGGCTCCTGACCCACTGCAACACCGGCCGGCTCGCGACCGCCGCCGTGGGTACGGCCCTCGGCACGATCCTCGCGCTCGCCGACGCCGGAAGGGTCACCGAGGTCCTCGTGGACGAGACCCGACCGCTCCTGCAAGGAGCCCGGCTGACGGCCTGGGAACTGGCCGAAGCCGGTGTGCCGCACCGCGTGTGCGTCGACAGCGCGGCCGCCGCGGCCATGAGCCAGGGGCTCGTCGACTGCGTCCTCGTCGGAGCCGACCGCATCACCGCGCGCGGGGACGTGGCCAACAAGATCGGCACCTACGCGCTGGCGATCGCCGCCGCCCACCACGGCATCCCGTTCATCGTCGTCGCCCCCGAATCGTCCTGGGACAGGTCCCTCGCCGACGGCCGGGACATCGTCATCGAGGAACGCGCCGACGACGAGGTGACCTTCTACGGCGGGACCCGCACCACCCCGCTCGGTACACGCGCGTACAACCCCGCCTTCGACGTCACCCCCGCCTCCCTGATCTCCGCCATCGTCTCCGAGCACGGTGTCCACCACGCATCCGAGGTGAGCGCATGACCTACGCGCCGTCCACCGCCGCCGGCAAGCAGACCGCCCAGCAGCTGGCCGACATCTCCCGCACCCTGTACGAGCGCGGATGGATGCCGGGCACCTCCGGCAACATCTCCATGCGGCTGCCCGACGAACCCGGCCGCGCGCTGATCACGGCGAGCGGCCGGGACAAAGGCGAACTGACCGCCCGGGATGTCGTCGAGGTCGCCGCCCGCACCGGCCAGGCGTCCCATCCCGGCCAGGACCGCCCCTCGGCGGAGACGTGCATCCACGCGGCGATCTACCGCGTCACCGGAGCCCGCGCTGTCATCCACGTCCACTCCCCGTACGCCACCGTTGTCGCCCACAGTGCCGCTGCCCGGGACGCTGTCACCTCGGTCCGAGTGGAGCGCTTCGAGCTGCTCAAGGGCTTGGGGCTGAAGGATCCGACCTTCGCGGACCTGCCGGTGTTCCCCAACTGGCCCCAGGTCGACCGGATCGCCGACGACGTGGCCGCCCACCTCACGGCGGACCGGGACGGCCCGCCCGGGCTCCTCCTGGCCGACCACGGCATCACCGCGTGGGGCGACTCGCTGGGCCAGGCCAAGAACCGGCTCGAGTGCCTCGAATCGCTCTGCCAACTGCTCGTGCTCTCCCACGCCGAGCTGCATGTCTCCCGTGCCGCGCAGGCACCCGACCACAGGACCGCGCCATGACACTGCTGCAGATCATGCCGGACGACGCGCCGGACACCGTCCTGCTCCGCACCCGCGACGAGGACGCCATCGCGCAGGCCCTGCGCGAACGGTCGGTCTCCTTCACTCGTTGGCCGCAGCGCGCAGAGGTGACTCCGCAGACGACGTCCGAGGAACTGCTCGACGCCTATCGGTCGGAGGTCGACGAGCTGTGCGCCGACCAGGGGCTGCGCCTTGTCGATGTGGCCCGTCTGCACCCAGAGGAAGGAGCGGAGTGGCAGGAGCGTGCGGCCAAGGCACGCTCGACGTTCCTCGACGAGCACCGGCACGCCGAGGACGAGGTCCGGTTCTTCGCCCACGGCACCGGCTGCTTCTACCTGCACCTCGACGACCGCGTGTACGCCGTGGTGTGCGAGGCAGGTGACCTTCTGTCGGTCCCGGCCGGCACCCGGCACTGGTTCGACATGGGTCCGGTACCGGACTTCTGCGCCATCCGGTTCTTCGAGAAGGAGGACGGCTGGGTGGGCGACTTCACCCAGGAGCCCATCGCCGAAGGCTTCCCCCGCCTCGACGCGCTCCTTGGGGAAGGCTGATGCCGGGCAGCCGACGGGCCCGCGTTCCCGAGATCGGGCTGCGGGCCGTCGTGCTCGACATCGAGGGAACCACCGGCTCCCTCAGTCACGTACGGGAAGTTCTCTTCCCCTACGCGCGTGAGCGGCTTGCTCCCTGGCTCGCCGCTCGCCGCGGCACCGCCCCCTGGCGGCAGATCCTCGACGCGGTCACCGCATACACCGGGGAGGCCCAGGACGAGGCGAGCGCTCTGGCGCTCCTGGAGCAGTGGGCCGATGCCGATGTGAAGGCGCCGCCCCTAAAGACGCTGCAGGGACTGATCTGGTCCGGCGGCTACGCTGCGGGCGAGTTGCACGGTCACGTGTACCCGGACGTGCCGCCCGCACTCGAGTACTGGCAGACACAGGGAACGGGCCGCTTCATCTACTCCTCCGGCTCTGTTGCCGCCCAGCGGGACTGGTTCGGCCACACTGCCCACGGCGACCTGCGTCAGCTGCTCGACGGCTACTTCGACCTGACGACGGCCGGCCCCAAGGCGGACGCCGACTCCTACCGTGCGATCGCGGCGGAGCTGGGGCACGCACCCGCCGACCTGCTGTTTGTCAGCGACGTCGGTGCCGAGCTCGACGCCGCGGCCGAGGCCGGCTGGCAGACGGTGGCCGTGCGCCGCCCCGACGACGAACGCGCGGCAGTGACAGGCCACGAGGCCGTCGCCTCTCTCACCCCACTCGTTCCCCGACCCGGCCAGGGCAGCTCCACGGCCCTGGTCGACACGCAGACGCAGGAGGACCCAGACGATGAGTGATCCGTCCGACTCGGCGCCGAAGGCCGACATCGCGGTCATCGGCGGCAGCGGCTTCTACGAACTCCTGGAATCGGTACAGCGCGTCGAGGTCACCACCCCGTACGGCGCACCCTCCGACGCGGTGTCCGTCGGCACCGTGGGCGACCGCAGAGTGGCCTTCCTGCCGCGGCATGGCAGCCACCACGAACTCCCCCCGCACCGCATCAACTACCGTGCCAACATGTGGGCCCTGCGCTCGCTGGGAGTACGGCAGGTCCTCGCCCCCTGCGCCGTCGGCTCGCTGCGCGGTTCTCTCGGCCCCGGCAGCGTCGTCCTCCCCGATCAGCTCGTCGACCGGACCGCCGGCCGCGCACAGACGTACTACGAGCACGGCGCGACCCACGTGTCGTTCGCCGACCCGTACTGCGCGTCGGGCCGCGCGGCCGTGCTCAAGGCCGCGGGGGAGGCGGGCGCCGACGTCCACGACGGGGGAGTGATGGTGGTCGTCGAAGGCCCCCGGTTTTCCACCCGGGCAGAGTCCCAGTGGTACGCCTCGGCAGGCTGGTCCCTGATCAACATGACTGGACACCCCGAAGCCGTACTCGCCCGTGAACTCGCCCTCTGCTACACCTCCATAGCCCTGGTCACCGACTACGACGCGGGTGTGGAGCACGGAGAAGGCGTCTCGCAGGACGAGGTGTTCCGTGTGTTCGCGGCGAACGTGGAACGCCTGAAGGGCCTGGTCCTGAAGACCGTCGACGTCCTGGAGCGCGAGCGGGCCTGCGCGTGCGCGACGGCGCTGGACGGGATGGACCTGCCGTTCGAGCTCCCCTGACATGGTGGTCGGTACGGGCCGTGTCCACACCGATCAGAGACATGCAGACTGATGCCGGTCACCGTGGTGACCGGCATCAGTCATTGGACCACCGGGCTACGGCGCTCCACCAGCAGGACGTCGCGCCAGACGCCGTGGTGGCGGGCCACGCGCTCCCGACGGCCCAGCACGCGGAATCCCGCGGACTCGTGCAGGGCCAGGCTCGCCACGTTCTCGGGAAAGATGCCGGCCTGGACCGTCCAGATGCCCGCCTTCTCCGTGGAGTCGATCAACGCCTCCAGAAGCGCGCGCCCCACGCCGGCTCCGCGCGCCGCGGGACTGACGTACACGGAGTGCTCGACGACCCCCGCGTAGGCGGGACGAGCCGAGACGCGGGACACCGCCGTCCAGCCGACGACCCGCCGTCGCGGGTCGAGCGCCACGAGCCGGTGGGCCGGCAGCTTGGAGGTGTCGAAGACGCTCCACGGCGGTGCGACCGTCTCGAACGTGGCGTTTCCCTCGTCGATGCCCTGCTGGTAGATCGCCATGACGGCGGACGCATGGTCGTCGGTCATGGGGGCGAGAGCGATCGTGGTGCGTCGGGGTGTGGCCATGCTCGGCTCCTTTCCGGGTGCGCTCCTGGAAGCTGCGCACGGGCGGGTACGGCGACGCTCCTGTGGCGGCGCCGGCCGCCACAGGAGCGTGGGTGGGGGGTGAGGAGGAGTTCCAGGTCAGAGAATCGCCAGCGAGACCAGGCCGATGCCCACGCTGCCGAGCAGGCCCACGCCGAGGTAGAACGCGAAGACCTTCGCCTTGACGACGCTCTTGACGGCCACCATCGCCGGGATCGTCGTGATGGCACCGCCGAGGAGGAAGGTGACACCCGCGGCAGCGACCATGCCTTGGTCCAGGAGGCCCTCGACGACCGGGATCGCACCGACGCCGTTGAGGTAGAGAGGGACGCTGATGAGCCCGGCGACCAGGACGGAGAGGACGCCGTCCGTGCCCAGGATGCCCGACACGACGTCGGTGGGCACGTAGCGGACGATCAGGGCTTCGAGGACGATGGCGAGCAGCAGCCACTTGCCCAGGATCAGCGAGTCGCTGACGATCTCCTTGAGGATCTCGCCGGCGCGCAGGTTCTTGATGTCACGCCGGACGAGCACACGCCACGGAGTCCCGTCGTCGTCCTCGTCGTCCCGTGCGGCGGTGGAGCAGCCTCCTGCCGCGGGCGCGGGCTCCTGTGCGGCACCTCCGCAGCCGCCCTCGGACGTGCCGCCGACGCCGCCACCGACAGTCACTGGCTCGGGCACGGTCGCCTTCGCCGTGGAGCATGCCGTCTCGGGAACGGTCACCGTCTCCTGAGAGCAGGTCTTCGCGGGCTTCTTCTCCTCGGTGGAGTCGAGCAGCGGATCCGCGAAGCGCCCACGCCGTTCGAGCGCCAGGACGATGAGACCTGCGCCGAAGCTCAGCACCAGGGCGCCGATGAGGCGAGCCGTGGCGATGGGGAGACCGAGCTGAGCGGCGGAGAGCGCGTAGATCTCCGGGTCCATGGAGGGGGAGGCGATCCAGAACGACATGACCGCCGAGAGCGGGACGCCGGCTATCAGGAAGCGGCGGATCAGGGGGATCACAGTGAAGGAGCAGAAGGGGCTGAACGCTCCGATGGCCGTGACGATGGCGATGCCGAGGATGCCCCTGCGCCCGTGGGCGAAGCTGCGGCGCGCAACCACGTCGATCGACAGACGCTGTACGGCGATCCCCAGGACGATGGCGACCAGGAACCACGGGAGATAGTGCAGCACCTCGAACAGGATGAACCGGCCAAGGGCCAGCAATTCGTCCACAGGTGAACCTCTCTGAGACGGTGACACATGAGGGGGAGCGGCGCCGTGAAGGGGCGTACGGGGGACGTGGCGAGCCGCGTGGGGAGGCTCGATCGGCATCCCCTTTATCGAATATCGATGATAGACGATTAAAGAGATGCCCGGCAATGGGGATCCGAGGTCCCTCGTCGCGCCGAAGAAGCCCGCCCTGCGCTTCCGGTGGCGGTTGCCGGGAAGTGAGCCTTGTTCCCAGGTCGCACTGGCGTGGCTACCTTCCATGTGGTGTCTACACAGTCGCTCACGCCCGCAGTCTCGGGCGCGCCTGTGGCGCTGGCGGGCCTCAGCGGGCCCTCCGCAGGCCCCATCTGCGTGGAGCGAACCTTGCCGTCGCGGGTGGTCATCGAATAACATCGATGGATCATGAGCGGTACGATGAATGCCCAGCTGATCGACCGAAGCACGGCCGAGTCCTACGCAACCTGGTTCAAGGCCCTCTCCGACCCCACCCGCGTGCAGATCCTCAATCTCCTCGCGCTGGCAACCGGGCCGATGAGTGTCGGAGAGATCGTGGACCGGATGGGCGTCGGACAGTCGACGGTGTCCCACCACCTGAAGCTGCTCGCCGACGTGCGATTCGTCCTGCGCGAGCGCCAGGGGACCTCGATGCTCTACTCCATCAACGTCGCCTGCGTGGCCTGCTTCCCCAGTGCTGCCGACGCCGTCATGGGCCGCCCCGCGGCCTCGGCTTGAGGACCGGCCCCTTGACCAAGTCGACCCCGCGCATACCCGGTGCGGCCCCTGCCGCCTGCTGCCCACCCATCGTGACCGCCGCGCTGTCCGAAGGGGACGCCGAGATCATGGCGGCGATGTTCAAGGCGCTGGCCGACCCCGTCCGACTCCGCCTCCTGTCCAGAGTGGCCTCGCACCCCAACGGTGAGGCATGCGTCTGCGACATAGCCGACGTAGGCGTCTCACAGCCCACGGTCAGCCACCATCTGAAGAAGCTCCGGGAAGCGGGCCTGCTCACCTCCGAGCGGCGCGGCACCTGGGTGTACTACCGTCCGGCGCCCGGCGTTCTCGCCTCGCTGGGGGAGTTCCTCGCCGACACCGAGAAGGCCGGTAAGGGAGAGAGCTCTCTGGCGGCCCAGGCATCCTGACGTTCGGCGCCGCCGCCTCTGAACAGGGGCGGCGGCGCCGTTCTGCCGTGGCCTACCTGCATGCGGGCAGGCGCGCGCCCGGGCTTGCTCGCGTCAGTCGATGTGCGGGCTGCGACGCTCCACGAGGACGGTGTCGCGCCAGACGCCGTGGTGGCGGCCGACGCGCTCACGCGTGCCGTGGGGATGCCTGTCGTGACCACGGACCAGAACCTTGTTCCGCTTCGATCGACGCGCTCGGCACCCGTCGTGTTCGGGGCGGAAGCGGCCATCGGCGTACTGGGCGGAATGATCGGACTGGGCGGCGCGGAGTTCAGGCAGCCGCTGCTGATCGGCCTGTTCGGGTTCGCCGCTCTGTCGGCCGTCATCCTGAACGAGGCGATGAGCCTGGTCGTGGTCCTGGTCGCGCTGCCCACCCGACTTCCGGCGGTCCCGGCAGCGGCGGTGGCCGCACGCTGGCCCGTCGCGGGGCAACCTGCTGGCCGGCAGTCTGCTCGGTGCGTGGGCCGGAGCTTCCTGGGCGGTGCGCATGCGCACCGCCGGCCTCTACAAGGTGCTGGCCGGATTGATGGTGCTGATGGCGGCTGCCCTCGTGGTCACCCGCACCACGACCTTGGGGACGCTCGACCTGCCGCTGTGGGCTGAGGTGCCTTCTGGCGTGGTGGCGGGGTTCGGCATCGTGGTGGTCGCCGCGATCATGGGTGTGGGCCGGCGGCGGGCTGCTGATTCCCACGTGCTGCTCTTCGGAGAGGACATCCGGACCGCGCCTCCCTGCTGGTCTCCCTGCCGACGATGCTCGTTGCGTTTGCCCGCTACAGCCGGGACGGCAGCTTTGCGGTACTTGGCGCGAACCTGCGCTTCATCATGGGTATGGTCGCAGGGTCTGCGGCGGGTGCGGTATTGATTCCTGCGCCGGCTTTGATCCTGCTGGTCTCGGCGGTGAAGCTCTCCCGCCACGAATGACGGTGCCGAAGCATCGGTGATCAGCATCGCCCGGCCTGCCGCCGTCACGTGAAAGTCCTGCCGAGAGCACCCCGGCGACCGTGAGGTCGGTCAGGTCGAAGCCGCCTTGGTGAGGAGGGCGCCCATGGCCGCGAGCACGGTGGGCTCGACGCGGTAGTACACCCAGGTGCCGCGCCGTTCCGAGGAGAGCAGCCCGGCTTCCTTCAGCTTCTTCAGGTGGTGGGAGACCGTGGGTTGGGAGACGCCGACGTCGGAGATGTCGCAGACGCACGCCTCGCCGCCCTCGTGCGAGGCGACGGACGAGAACAGCCGCAGCCGGACCGGATCGCCGAGTGCCTTGAACATGACAGCGGTCCGCTCGGCCTCCTCGGCGGTCAGCGGCCGCTCGTTGAGAGGCGGGCAGCAGGGCTCTATTTCGGGCTCCAGTACAGGTAGCACCTTCACATTCGACATCTATCTATGTTGACATATGTCGAACCAACCGCCAAAGGCTCTGTGGACGGGGCGGCCGGGGTTGCTATGGCGCGTAGCGCCACGGCCCGTCTTCGCAGTCGACGCGCACCCCGTTCTTGTAGAAGCAGAACTTGACCCGCAGTACGTCCTCGGTGTGCGTCACGGCCTTGCCGGAGTTGTCGGAGCCGTTGTCATCGATCTGGTCGGAGTAGGTCAGGCTGTTCTTCCACTGGATGTACGCCCCGATCGCGGAGCCGTCGGCGTTTCCGTCGTACACCCATACCCACGATTGGTTACCGGCCCGGTTGGGGCCGTTGTCGACTTCGATCTGGTTGCCGTAGAAGGTCCACTCGCACCGCCACCCGCTACAGCCATCGGCGGTGGCGGGGCTTGCCGACAGCGCTACCAATCCGGTGACCGTCGCCGCAATTCCGAGGAGGCGCGAGTGCCTCGATGTCCGGGTCATGGCGGGCGAGCGTAGTGCTGTCCCCAGAGCCGCACCCAGCCTCGTTCCAGCCGTACTGCGGTGGTCGTCATCGGCTTCGGCCGGAACTGCTCGCAGCTGCGTGGCGCAGCCGCGCGCGCCAATGCGGTCGGGCTGCCTCGTTTCGACGGCACGCGCTTGGCGGTTATGACTTCGACGGATGTCTATGTTGACGCTCGTCGAATCAAGTGCCATGCTGAGGACGTAAGAGATCGACGAACGTCGAATCAAAAGGGGAAGATCCGTGAACGTCACCGCCATCGACCAGTTGCCCGTCGTGGTCGTCGGAGCCGGGCCTGCCGGTCTGGCCGCTGCCGCGCACCTCGTCGACCGGGGTCTGGAACCCTTGGTCCTGGAGGCCGGCACCCAGGCGGGAGCCGCTGTGCGGGAGTGGTCCCACGTGCGGCTCTTCTCCGCCTGGGGCGAGGTCGTCGACCCCATCGCCGAGAAGCTTCTGGCTCCGACGGGCTGGGTGAAGCCTGACGCGGACACCTACCCGACCGGCGGGGACTGGGCGGTCGCGTACCTACAGCCGCTCGCGGACGTCCTCGGCGACAGGGTCCGGCTCGACGCCCGTGTCACTGGTATCTCCCGCACCGGACGCGACCGCGTCGTCGACGCCGACCGCGAGCAGCAGCCCTTCACCGTGCACATCCGGTACGGCGACGGACGCGAGGAGCGCGTCCTCGCCCGGGCCGTGATCGACGCCTCCGGTACGTGGGCCACCCCGAGCCCCGCCGGCGCCGACGGCCTCCCGGCCCTGGGCGAGCGCGCGGTGGCAGACCGAATCTCCTACCGCGTTCCCGACCTCAAGGACCCCGCCGTGCGGGCCCGTTACGCAGGCCGGCGCACCGCCGTCATCGGCTCCGGAGCCTCCGCCTTCACTGCTCTCGCCTCGCTCGCGGCTCTCGCGAAGTCCCGGGACGGCGCGGACACCCGCGCGACCTGGATCCTGCGGCGCGCCATCTCGGGCAACACCTTCGGCGGAGGCAGCGCTGACCAGCTCCCCGCCCGCGGCTCCCTCGGCCTCGCGGCGAAGGCCGCGGTCGACGAGGGGTACGCGGACGCCGTCACCGGCTTCCGTACGGATGCGATCGAGCGCGACGGCGAGCACCTGGTCCTGGTTGCCGAGGACGGCCGACGGCTCGACCCGGTCGACGAGGTCATCGTCCTCACCGGCTTCCGCCCCGACCTGACCTTCCTCGATGAGCTCCGCCTCGGCCTGGACGACCGTCTCCAGGCCCCGGTCGAGCTGGCTCCGCTGATCGACCCGAACCAGCACTCCTGCGGCACGGTCTACCCGCACGGTGTGAAGGAGCTGGCGCACCCGGAGGAAGGCGTGTATCTGGTGGGCATGAAGTCCTACGGCCGAGCTCCCTCCTTCCTGGCCCTCACCGGCTACGAGCAGGTCCGCTCGGTCGTCGCCGCCATCGCCGGCGACCGTGAGTCCGCCGAACGCGTCGAGCTCGTACTCCCCGAGACCGGGGTCTGCGGCGGCGCCGGCCTCTTCGACCAGCCCGCCGACACCCCGACCGACGACGGCGGCTGCTGCGCGAGCCCGACGGCGCTCCAGATCGGCGTCGGAGCCCCGGCCGTCTCCGGCGGCTGCTGACCCCGGCCCATCCACCCACCCGCAGCTGGAGGAACACGATGTCCCGCGTACAGCTCGCCCTGCGCGTACCCGACCTGGCGGCGTCCGTCGCCTTCTACAGCAAGCTCTTCGGCACCGAACCGGCCAAGCTCCGTGACGGCTACGCCAACTTCGCCATCGAGGAACCGCCGCTCAAGCTCGTCCTCGTCGAAGGCGCCGAGAACGAGGACACCCGTCTGGACCACCTCGGCGTCGAGGTGGGCACCACCGAGGCGGTGCACGCCGCCACCGCCCGCCTGGGCGAGGCCGGTCTGCCGACGACGGAGGAGAACGACACCACCTGCTGTTACGCCCTCCAGGACAAGGTGTGGGTCCACGGCCCCGGCCGTGAACCGTGGGAGGTGTACGTCGTCAAGGCAGACGCCGACACCCTGACCAAGCAACAGGGCAGCACCTGCTGTGCCGGCACAGCGACCACCGCTGACAACGAGGCGAGTGAACCGGTCGCCGCCGGCGGATGCTGCTGATCTCTCGATGACCGACCTTCACACCCGCGGAGCCGCGACCGGAGCAGGGGACCGGTCGCGGCCCCGTGCCGTTCTGCCCGCGCTCTGCGCCACCCAGATCACCAGCTGGGGCATCGTCTACTACGCCTTCCCGGTCCTGAACCCACAGATCACCGCCGACAGCGGATGGTCCACCGGCGCCACGATGGCGGCGTTCTCGCTTGCCCTGGTCGTCTCCGGGATCGCCGGGATACGCGTGGGCCGCATCATCGACCACCGCGGCCCACGCACGGTCATGACGGCGGGCTCCGTGGCCGGGGTCCTGAGTCTGGTGATCGTGGCCCTGGCACCGAACCTTCCGGTGTTCTTCGCCGGGTGGCTGCTGGGCGGGTTGGCCATGGCGGCCACCTTCTACCAGCCCGCGTTCGCCGCACTCACCCGCTGGTGGGCCCCCGACCACGTCCGCGCCCTCACGATCGTCACTCTTGCCGGCGGCCTCGCCTCCACGGTCTTCGCCCCGCTCACCGCGGCCCTGGCCGACCAACTGTCGTGGCGCGAGACCTATCTGGTGCTGGCGGCGATCCTCGCCGCCGTCACGATCCCGGCCCACGCGATCGCCCTCAGAGCCCCCTGGCCCCCGGCGGCACCCTCCCCGGCCGGTACGGACGCGAGCCCCGGCTCGGTCGCCCGCAGCCGACCGTTCCTCCTGCTCGCGGTCGCGTTCACTCTCTCGGCCTTCGCGATGTACGCCGTGGTCGTCACTCTCGTCCCGCTCCTACTCGAACGCGGCTACACCACATCCCAAGCGGCCTGGGCTCTCGGCCTCGGCGGCGCGGGCCAGACCCTCGGCCGCACGCTCTACGCCCCGCTCGCCCGCCACACCGGCACGACAGTCCGCACCACGACCCTCATCGCACTGGGCGCCCTGACCACCGCGGCCCTCGCCGTCACACCGGGCCCGTACGGCCTGGTGATCGCGGTGTCGATCGCAGCAGGCATGGTCCGCGGCAACCTCACTCTCCTCCAGGCGACCGCGATCACCGACCGCTGGGGTACACGGCACTACGGCCGACTCTCCGGAATCCTCGCCGCTCCAGCCATGACTGCCTCAGCCCTCGCCCCCTTCGCCGCCGCCCTGCTCGCCGGACCGCTGGGCGGCTATCCAGAGCTCTTCGGAGCGCTCGCTGGTATCGGGGTGGTGGCAGCGCTCGTCGCCACGGCGACATCCGTCCGTATCGCGAGGTAGACCCCGAACCAGGCGTGTGAGCGTCTGGGGACCAGACTTGGGGACCAGTGTGCACTGCAGGGGTCTCAGCCAGAGAGCTTGGGTGGCGTCTGGAGAAGCATGCCCGCGGTTAGCAACACGCCTCGACGGCGGGCCCGCCAGGGGGAGGCTCTTCACGTGAGCCCGCAGGGGCCATGCGCGACCGACGCCGACCGGCGCGCACCCCGACCACCGTCGCCGCCCTCACGGCGGCCGCCGCCGTGATCAGCTACCTGGCTCTCAACGCGCAGGCCCCACGGCGAGTTGAGTAGCGCTACTCAGGCGCCGGGGGGCTGCGCCTCGCACGATGGAACCGTCGTCGACACGGCGGCACCGGTCCCGTCCAGGAGGAATCGATCATGCGAGACAGCCGCCCACGCACTCTCGTCCGGCTCGCGTTCGCCAACCCCGCCTCGCTGGTCTACCTCGGCCTGGTGGTCGCAGCGGCGCTCCCCATGCTGTTCGCCTCAGCGACCGCAGACAGCAGCTTCGCGGCCGTCTGGATCCTCCTGATCACTGCGCCGACCAGCATGGTCCTGCTCCTCCCCGACTTCGCGGACGGCGACTCGGGCCTGGCGACCGGGTACTTCCTCGCTGTGCTGGCCTTCTCCGCGCTGCTCCACTCCTTCCTCCTCGGCCTCGCATACCGGGGACTCCGGGGAATCCCGGCGCAGCAGGCCCGCATCACCACGTGAAACCCCCCGACTCCACAAAGCGCCATGAGCCAGAGCCGAGCCCGGACAGCAGGGTACGTACCGCGCAGAGGCGGTCGACATCGTTGGCTCAGCGTGGCTCGGGGTACCCGTCCAGACCAAAGGGGGCCGACGATGTGCGCGACGGCGCACGACCGACACCCACCCGCACAGCCTGCGCCCGGATTACCCTTGACCCTTACTTTCGGGGGCCATCCGGGCATCAACTCGCCCTGACCGGTGTCGTCAGGGCGTGTTTCAGTGGCCGGCCGGCCGGACGAGGCCGGTGTCGAAGGCGAAGACGGCTGCCTGGGTGCGGTCGCGCAGCCCCAGCTTGACCAGGATGCGGCTCACATGGGTCTTGACGGTCTGTTCGGCCACGACGAGACAGGTCGCTATCTCCGCGTTCGACAGGCCCTGGGCGACGAGGGTCAGGACCTCGGTCTCCCGCTCCGTCAGCGCCCCGACGCGGTCCTTCAGAGGGCTGCGAGGGGTGGCACTGAGCCGCGAGAACTCCGCGATCAGACGTTTGGTGAGGTCGGGGGCGAGCAGGGCGTCGCCCCGCGCCACCACCCTGACCGCCTCGGCGAGTTCGTCGGCGGAGGCGTCCTTCAGCAGGAATCCCGAGGCGCCGGCCCGCAGTGCCTCGTAGACGTACTCGTCCAGGTCGAAGGTGGTCAGGACGAGGACCTTCACGGTGGAGCCGGCGGCCGTGGTGAGGACGCGGGTGGCCTCGATGCCGCCGGTGCCGGGCATGCGGATGTCCATGAGGACGACATCGGGCGAGAGATCCGCGACCTTGGCCACCGCGTCGGCGCCGTCCACCGCCTGACCCACGACCTCGATGCCGGGCTCGGCGTTGAGCAGCACCGTGAACCCCTGTCTGACCATCATCTGGTCGTCCGCGATGAGGACGCGGATGGTGCCGCCGGTCATGTGCCGTCCTTGGGGGTGTCGAGGGGCAGGGTGGCGGCCACCTCGTAGCCGCCGTCGGCGGTCGGCCCGGTGACCAGCTCGCCGCCCAGCATGGCGGTGCGTTCCCGCATGCCGAGCAGGCCGTGGCCGAGTCCCGGCGACAGGGGGAGGGCGGCGGGGTCCACGGGGCGGGTGGCCGGGGCGTTGGTGATCCGGAGGGTGAGTCCCGTGGTCAGGTAGCCGGTCTCCACCCGCACGGGGGCTCCCGGTGCGTGCCGCATCGCGTTGCTGAGCGCCTCCTGGACGATGCGGTACGCGGACAGCTCGACGCCCGGCGCGAGCCGGCGGCGTTCTCCACGGGTGGCGTTGTCGACGGACAGGCCGGTGGCGCGGACGTTGTCGAGCAGCTCGTCGAGCCGGTCCAGGGTGGGTTGCGGGGTGTGCCGTACGGAGTCGGCCGCCGGGTCCTCCGCGCGCAGGACGCCGAGGACGCGGCGCAGTTCGGTCAGCGCCTCGACGGCGTTCTGGCGTATGCCCGCCAGATTCTCCCGCAGTTCCTCGGACGGGTTCTCGACGAGGTGCGGCGCCACCTGAGCCTGGATGGAGATCACGGACATGTGGTGGGCGACGACGTCGTGGAGTTCGCGGGCGATCCGTCCGCGCTCCTCCAGGACGGTGCGCATGGCCCGCTCCTCGGCGGTGAGGACCTCCTGCTCGACCAGTTTGTTCCGGGCCACCCGGCTCAGCCGCAGGGAGGCGCCGACGACCGCCGCGATCGCGAAGGCGAGCGTGCCGCCGGCCAGGTCCTCGTTGTGCGCGATGTCCGAGGGCACGGCCGTGCTGCCCAGCCCGGAGAGCACCGTGAGCAGGAACGTGACGGCGGTGACGAGAGGGGGGACGCGCAGCGCGAGGAGCAGCACCACGAAGGTGTGCACGACGATGCCCCACATGCTCCACGGCCAGAGCAGGTCGGGTCCGACGGTCGTGTCGGCGATCTCGGCGGTCAGGATCAGGCTGAGCGTGGACAGCCACCAGGCCGGCACCGGTCGGCTCAGGGCGAGGACGAGGGAGGCGGCCTGGAGGATCACGAGGAGTTCGACCGGGGCGGAGAGGCCGTTCATCGCCTCGCTGTACTCGGCCATCTTGGCGACGCCCGCGAAGACGGCGAGCAGCACGAGGTGTCCGTGCGGCAGCCGGCCGAACCAGGTCAGACGCGGCAGCGGGTCGCGGGCCGTCGTCCACAGGTCGCGGCGCAGCGTGCTCGGCGCCCTGCGCAGGGCGGCGCCCAGCGCCCGCCCGTAACCGTCCCCCACCCGATCCCCCTTGTCGGTCACGTCCACCCTATGCACGCTGTACCTGCTTTCTCGCGGCGGGTCGCCGCACTCGGGACGGACGGCGGCCGCCCGCTTCGTACGTACGGAAGACGGCGACGCACACGAGCAGCGCGATCCCGAACACGGGCAGCCAGGCGAACCGTGCGAGGACCCAGCCGTATCCGTCGGGGGCGGTGTGCAGACCGGTCGCCGGGCCGTGCCCGGTCAGCCCGCCGGCCCAGAGGCCCAGCATCGTGACGGCCATCATCGCGGTCTGGTGCCACAGGAAGACCGTCATGGCGGTGAGGTTGACGAGGGCCACGGCCGCCCAGGCGGCGGGCCGCCTCAGGACCCGGCGCAGTGGGCCGACGAGCAGGAACGCCGCGCCGCACTGGGCGATGCCGAAGGTGACGGCGGCGAGCGTGGGCGGGTTGAGGTTGGAGACGGCCGCGTCGGGCACGCCGACCATGGACGCCGGATAGCCGGCGAGGACGACGAGGAGGACGGTGGCCGGAGCGCCCGTGATCAGCAGGGCCCGCCCGGCGGACCGCTCCCTGATGCCGCGCCGGGCCCACAGGGCCCCGAGGCAGTACGGAACGAGCCAGCCGGCCGCCACGTTCGTCCAGCCGAGCCACTCGGGTCCGCCGAAGCCGAAGCGGATCACATCGATGTGCACGACGACGGCGAACGGCCACAGCGGGTGCACCCTGGCGACCAGCGGGGTCGCCGCCGTGAGGGCGGCGAAGACCAGCAGGAACCAGAGCGGGGAGAGGACCAGCTTGCCGAGCGTGTGGACGGTCTGCCAGGGCACCCCGCCCAGGGTCATCACGAGTGCCGCGGCGGCCCACACGGAGAGGACGACGGCCACGGGCCGGAACAGCCGGCCGAGCCGCGCGGTGAGCCAGTCGCGGTAGGACGTGCCCTGGACGAGGGCGGCGGTGTGGCTTCCGGCGGCGACCCGTCCGCCGACCAGGAAGAAGACGGCCAGTGTCTGGAACACCCAGGAGACCGGGGTGAACTCGGGCAGCCGGCTCAGCGGGCTGACGGCCCGCAAGGTGCCGCTGTCGGTGGTCAGGGCCGTCACCAGCCAGTGTCCGAGGACCACGCCGAGGATGGCGAGGGCGCGCAGGGCGTCGAGGGCGCGGTCGCGGCCCGGCGGGGTGGCGGCGTCGATCCGGAGGGCGAGGTCACGCATCGGCCGGGTCCCGCCCCGCGACGATTCGGGCCATGTTCCGCAGGGGTACGGAGCCGGGGCGGAGATAGTCGCTGTGGCCGCCGGTTCCGGCGTCGAAGACCCGGGCGCCGAATTCAGGGGAGACGGGGTCGGTGCCGAAGCCGAGTTCCCCGAGGACCAGGGAGAGGCGGACGTGGGGGACATGGGCGATCCAGTCGTCCGTGCCGCGCCCGGCCCAGACGGTGGCCGCGGTGTCGAGGTCGGCGGCGCGCCCGGCGCCGGTGCCGGGGCTGCCGTAGAGCACGAGTCCGGCGACGGGGAGCCGGTCCGCGGCCTCGGCGCAGACGACGGAGCCGTACGAGTGGCACAGCAGCGTGAGGCGGGCCCGCGGTGCGGCGGTGGCCAGTTCACGGACGAAGGAGGCGAGGAGCGGGGCGGCCTCCTCGGCGCGACCGGGGGTCGTCGCGGCGGCGCTGAGGGTGGCGGGGGTCCGGTAGCCGAGCCACGCCAGGACGGCTGTCCCGCGGCCCAGTTCGCGCTGCAGTGCGGCGGCGCCGGACCGGAAGCGGTGGCTGTCGAGCCGGGTGTCCGAGCCGGGCACGAGGACGGCTATCCGGACGGCGCCGACGAGGTCGCCGAACACCTCGACGCTGCGGCCGCCGTCTCGGCCGTCGAACGAGAGGAGTCGATGGTCCTCCCCGGCCATGGCCCGCAGGGTGGCGGCGCGTCCGTGGTCGCCGTGGGCGTCGGCCATGGCTTCGGCGGCCCGGACGGCGGAGCGGTTGGCGGCGTACCGCGCGGTGAGTTCGCCGGGCACGGCGAGCGAGAGCGGTGCGAGCGGGGCGGGGACGGGCGCGGGCACGGCGGCCGGGCCTGCCGCACCCACGGTGGGCACCGCCACGGAGGCGGCGACGAGGGCGGCGAGCAGGGTGCGGCGCAGGCGGCGGCTGCGCGGGCGGGACGCCATGGCGTGGTCCTTCCGTACCGGGTGTCTCTCGATTCCGGTGCCGAAACTATGGATCACGCGGGGTCGTCGACGTCCCGCCAGGGGGGACACTTGCCGCGTAGCTCTGGAGTACTACGGGTATGGGGCGCCGGGGGCCCGGCCCGGCTCTTGGCGACGACTCCGGATCTCCACGAGATCCGGAGTCGTCGTCACCCGGCATTGCGTCACATGAGTTTCCTGACGGGCACGTTCGGTTGCGATTCGCTCATGTCGGGGCCACCGCGGTCGCTACGGGTGGTGGATCGTGGACGCGTCACCTGCGCCGGGCGAACAGGCGATAGACGGCGAGGAGGATGAGCGCCCCCACGATGGCGGCGATCCAGGTGGACAGCTCGAAGAATCCGTCGATGGAATCGACGTCGAAGACGACCTTGCCCAGCCATCCGCCGAGCAGTCCGCCGGCGATGCCGATGAGTGTGGTGACAATGATGCCGCCCGGGTCCTTTCCAGGCATCAACATCTTGGCGATGATGCCCGCGAGAAGCCCGAGGAGGATCCAAGCGAATATTCCCATGATTCCTTCTGTCTCCCCATGCGAATCGTTTGTCAGGGCTGTTCGTCAGTGCCGTTCGTCGCTGTGACGCGGTGACGGGACGGAGAGTGCGAACCGGACTACATCTTGTGCCGAACAGCAGTCGGCAGCACGGCATGGAAGGCCCGTCGGAATGTCATCCGCACGCCCCATGCCATCAGGTGGAGCTCCCATTTCGTCAATCGCACCAGGCTTCGGCGGACGAGGGCCCGCGGTGTCCACCGGGCGAGGACCCGGTGTCTGCCCCGTCTGCGGCTGCGGCGGCCCGCGCCGAATTTCACGGATATCTCCTCCCGGCCGCAGAGTTCTGGGAAGTCGTGTCGTCCAGGAATGGATTCCTTCGTGACTTTCGACGTCTGCATGTTTCTTCTGCGCCGTCGCTTCGACTTTAAACATCGATAGCGATATCGACGGAAAGGGTCTTGTCCGGGCCGGGAGGCGCCGGACGTCACCCCCGTCGTGCCACGGCGTCCGGGGCGAGCGGCGGCACGCGCTCCGACGCGGGCGGTGGTGCGGGCGGGGTGCCGTCGCCGAACGGGCGGCCACCGAGCTGCTCCCGCCCGTGCGGCGAGAGCCAGCCGCCCGGGTCCGGGCCCCGGGGGATGATCCCGGTCGGATTGATGTCGTGATGGACCACGTAGTAGTGGGCCTTGATCTGCGCGAAGTCGATCGTGTCACCGAAGCCGGGCGTCTGGAACAGGTCCCGTGCGTAGCCCCACAGGGCGGGGAGCTCGGTCAGCTTCTGCCGGTTGCACTTGAAGTGGCCGTGATAGACGGCGTCGAAGCGCACGAGGGTCGGGAAGAGACGGATGTCGGCCTCGGTGACGGTGTCGCCGACCAGATAGCGCCGGCCGCCGAGACGTTCCTCCAGCCAGTCCAGCCGTTCCCACAGGCGTCGGTACGCCTCGTCGTACGCCTCCTGGCTGCCGGCGAAACCGCATCGGTAGACGCCGTCGTTGATGTCCCGGTACACCTTGTCGGCCACGTCGTCGATTTCGTCGCGCCACCTTTCCGGATAGAGGTCCGGTGCGCCGTCCCGCTGATGGGCCGCCCACTCGCTGCCCAGGTCGAGCGTGATCCGCTCGAAGTCGTTGGTCACCACCCGGCCGGTGGGGATGTCGACGATCGCGGGCACGGTGATGCCGCTCGGATAGCCGGGTTCGCGCCGGTGGAACGCCTCCTCCAGCCTTTCGATGCCGAGGACGGGGTCCCGCCCGCCCGGGTCGAGATGGAAGGACCAACTGCGCTCGTCGTGGAGGGGCCCGGCGATCCCCATCGAGAGCACGTCCTCCAGGCCCATCAGGCGTCGGACGATGGCGCTCCGGTTCGCCCACGGGCACGCCCGGGCGATGACCAGGCGGTAGCGCCCGGGTTCCACGGGATAGCCGTCCCGCCCGTCGGCCGTGATCCGGGTCGTGATGTACGTGCGGTCACGCTCGTAGGAGCCGCTGCCGGTCATCGTTCCGACCCTTCGTCGTGCCTCGGTCCGGGAGCCGTCGTCAGGCCGACGGCTTCGTCGCGCACGGGCTCCCTGCGCCCCGCATGCCGGTTCATCTCGGCTCATGAGGGTCCCGCACCAGGGCGTCCGGCTCCCTCGCCAGGGGGAGCGGGTGAGCCCGGCGGCCGCCTACCGCCCCTCATGAGGAGATCTGCCATCGGCCGTGTACAGGCGGGTACCCGCGCCGGCCCGTACTACGCCCGCCGCATCACGTCTGACGGCGCCACCACCCGAGGGTGGTGGCGCCGTCAGACGTGAACGCCTGGGAACGGTGTCACGCGGTGCAGCGGTTGAGCACTGTCACGCGGGCAACGGTCGGCAGGGCGGCGTCACTTGCCGATCCACGCGTTGTGGACGGTCAGCGTCGACGTGTTGCCCTGCTTGTCCTTGACCACGGCGGAGAGTGAGATCCCGCTGTCCTTCGCCGGACTCTTCACGAAGATCGCGCCGTTCCGGACCGGCACGCGCTGCCAGGTCTTCCCGTTGTCGTAACTCACGGAGATGTCAAGAGACTTGAGATTCCTGCCGGCCGCGGAGCCCTGCACGGTCACCGGGACGACGACCGGAGCGTGCTCCGGAGCGCGCGAGGTGAGGTCGACGGGGGCGGAGAAACGGACCGTGGACACCGGCAGCGCGGTGGTGGCCGTGACCTGCTTCGAGCGGAACGTGAAGCCGGTGTCGACCCGCGTGGAGGCGGCGGCGAGCTGCGCCGAACGCTCCACGGAGGTCACCAGCCGGTACTCGGCGTCGGAGCCGTCGACCGTGAAGGGCTCCGAACCGGTCAGCGGGTCCTCGTTCTCGGCGACCTTGACGCCGTCGCGGTACAGCGTCGACGTGGCCGAGGTGGACGGGGAGTACCCCGAGTGTCCCTTGCCGTCGGCGAACAGCGGCAGCGAGCCGACGAGCCGCTGCTCTCCCGTCGCCGGGTCGGGAGCGGTGCGGAACACGCCCGCGTTCCCGCCGAGGAGCGGGCCGAAGACGCCCGTGCCGAAGGTCTCCCGGTACGTCCGACCGGCTTCGTAACGCTTCGGCCGGGCCATCTCCCAGCTGCCCTCGAAGGTCGGGTAGCCCCACGTGTCGGGCTCTCCCACCTGGTCGAACCTGGTGAGCCACTCGACGTCGTCGGCGGTGGAGACGTAGAAGGTGCGTGTGCCCGGCGCCGGCTGCAGGTCGAAGAAGCCGTTGCCCTCGGGTGCGCCCGGGATGCGGGCGAAGGGGGAGACGACGGCGGACTTCCCGGGGGCGGAGGCGCCGAGGCCGACCTTGAGCGTGGCCAGCTCGTTCGCCTTCACGTGCTTGGTGTAGCCGGTCGAGACCTTGCTGGTCGGGCCGCCGAAGGCCACCGAGTACTGGCTGGTGGCGTCCTTGAGGAAGTGCGCGTCCCAGGTCTGCAACAGTGAGCCGTCGGTGACGGCCGGACCCAGGTGGGCGGTGCGGAAGCCGGTGAAGCTCCGGAGGACCCAGCCGTTGCCGACGCGGCCGATGTCGGTGCCGCCGAGCTCGTAGTACGTGCCTCCGGAGTCCACCGAGTCGATGCCTGGCACGGTGAGGTCCACCGGCCTGGTGGTGCGTGCGTCGGCGGTGACGGTGGTGTCGCCGGAGATCTCCAGCTTCGGCTGGGCGATCCAGTCGGTGCCCTTGGTGTAGTCCGACGGGTCCTGGTAGACGGCCGTGTTGAAGGTGTACGTGCCCTTGGGGACCCGGACGGTGTGGCTGCCCGGCTCGTTGCCGATACGGATCATGAAGCCGGCGGCGGGGCCGCCGACGCCGATCAGCGAGCTGTCGAAGTTCTGGGCGTCGGCCCCGTCGCGGCCGACGGCCCGGACCGTGACGTCGTACGACTCCGCCTCGCGGACGGCCACCGCGGCCGTGCGGACGGACTGGCCCGCGGCGGTGGCGGTGACGTAGCCGGAGTAGCTGCCGTCGGCGTCGCCGATCCGGGTGTCGGCGGTCAGGTCGACCTCGGCCCGGCCGCCGGCGGGCACGGTCACCTTGTCGGCGCCGAGCGTGAGGAATCCGGCCGGGGCCGGCTCGCCCTTCGGGTCGAGCGTGGCGACCGACAGGTCGAGGGTGACGTCGGTGGCCCCGAGGTTGCGGTAGGCGACCTTACGGGTGAGGGGCCGGTCGTCGGCGTGCGGCCACCGCGCCGTGCCGAAGTTCAGCGACACCGGTTCGGCGACGACGCTCTGGGCCAGTGCCCTGTCGACCTGGACGCGGCCGGAGCCCTGCTGGAAGGCGGTGTAGGCGCCACCCTTGGTGGATGCGGTCAGCGCGCCCTTGAGCTCGGTGGACTTCCAGTCCGGATGACGCTGCTTCAGGATCGCCGCCGCGCCCGCGACGTGCGGGGTGGCCATGGAGGTGCCGTCCAGCTGCAGATATCCCGGAGCGGGGTGCGGGGTGCCGGGGCGCAGGTCGATCGCGCTGCCCGCCGCGGCGGCCGCGGCGATGGCCACGCCGGGCGCGGTCACGTCCGGCTTGACGCCGCCGTCACCGACGCGCGGGCCGGTGCTGGAGAAGGCCGCGAGGCGGTCGTCCTTGTCGACGGCGCCGACGGTCAGCGCGGCGTCCGCGCTTCCCGGCGAGCCCACCGTCGAGGCGCCGTCCTCGCCCTCGTTGCCCGCGGCTATGGCGAACAGGATCCCCTTCTCGGCGGACAGCCGGTCGACCGCCGCCTCCAGCGGGTCGACGCCGGGGCTGTCGGGGCCGCCGAGGCTGAGGTTGACCACGTCGGCGCCCTCGGCGGCGGCCCACTCCATGCCGGCGAGGACGGCGGAGTCGTCACCGAAGCCGTTGTCGTCGAGGACCTTGCCGCTGATCACCTTGGCACCGGGGGCGACGCCCCTGAACCGGCCGCCGGACTTGGCGCCCGTGCCCACGGCGATCGAGGCGACGTGGGTGCCGTGTCCGACGCGGTCCACGGCGTCGGCGGAGGACGAGAAGTTCTTCTCGCCGACGACCTGGGCGCTGAGGTCGTCATGGGTCTTGTCGACGCCGGTGTCGAGGACGGCGATCTTGACGCCGGTGCCGTCGTACCCGGACGCCCACGCCTTGTCGGCGCCGATCTGCCGGACGCTGCGGTCCAGGCTCGCGGCCCGCACCCCGTCCAGCCACACCTTGCCGATGCCGGATGCGGTGGCCCGCAGGCCGCTGCTCCGGCGGTCGGTCAGCGCCTCCCACACTTTGGCGACGTCGTCCGGGGAGGTACGGACGGCGTCCGCGTCGAGGGTCGGGAACGTCCGCCGTACCTGGGTGTCGCCGGCCGCGCGCACCTCGGCCCGCGCGGCGCCGGCGCCCCCCTCGTACTGCACGATCAGCTTGAGCCCGTCCCGATGGCTCTCGCGCAGCCGCGTGTCGGTGAGCACGTCGAGGTCGAAGAGCCGCTGGTCCAGCTTGCCGGCGGCTATCAGGCGCTGGGCGTCGCTGGGCACGACCAGCGTGCGGTGCTCGGTGCGCTGCACCTGTACGGGTATGTGCTCACGGCCTCGGGCGGGCTCGAAGCCCACCATCCGGCCCTCGGCGTTCACCACCACGCGGTCGCCGGTGACGAGCGGGATCCGCTGGTCGCCGCCGGGGCGCGCGGTGTCGGGTGTGGCCGTGGCGGGGCCGGTCATGCCTGCCACCAGGGCCACGGATGTGGCCGCTGCGATGGTGAAGGCGCGTGCTCTCTTCACATGTGGGCGCAAGTCTCCCCCAGGAGCTCGGGATGAGGTCGATCGGTCGGTTCCGGCCGGGACGCAACGACGCCCGCCAACCGGTCAGCGCAGTATGTGAGCTGATCAACGGCGGTGCGGGCGTGGGGGATTGGGCGGCGTGGTTTCCGGCCAGCGGGAAGGCCCCGAGTGCGATGGGGCCACGACGGCTCCGTGACGGCACCGTGACGGCCGGACGATCCTTGTGCGACAGCGGGGCCCCCGCCCCCTCCGCTTCGCAGTCCCCGCCGACCTTCCGGACACCACCGCACGCGCGGTCGGAGCGCCTCCCTCCCCTTGGCCGTATCCGCACCCCGGGGGAAAGGACTTCCCCCAGGGCACGGGACCCGGCCGGCGCCGCGCGGTCGCCGGGTGGAGCGGTCGACGCGGTGCGGTGCGGTCAGCCGAAGTCGGGGATCGGGTGGTCCGGGGCGAGGGTCGCGGCGATGCGCTGGGCGATGGTGTGGGCGCTGTGGCCGGCCTGGGCGGTGGGGCCGTTCGTGGTCGAGACGGCGATGGCCAGGCGCTTCGCCGGGAGGTAGGCCTGGGAGGCGGAGTAGCCGAAGAACAGCGGGTGCTGCGCGATCCAGTCGCCCAGGATCAGCACGCCCATGCCGTAGTGGGTGGCTTCGGTGTTCGGGAGGCAGACCGTCGCGGGGCACGTCTTGGTCGGGTGGCCCAGGCCGACCGTTCCCGGGTTCAGGAGTTCCCGGTACGAGGCCGGGGACACCAGTTCTCCCGAGCCGATGCCGGCGGCCGAGCGGGCCAGGTCGCAGATGTCGGTGGTCTGCACCGCGCCGGGGGCCGTGGTCCACGAGGGGTTCCAGAAGGTGGACTCCTCGTACGTCCCCCGGTCGGCGGTGAAGGCGTGCAGGACGGGCTCGGGGATCTCGGGAGTGAAGCTGTTGCGGGTCTCGCGCAGTCCGAGGGGGCGCAGGACCTCGTGCCGGAGCAGGACGTCGAGGCGGGTGCCGGTGATCTTCTCCAGGGCGGTGCCGAGCAGGACGAAGTTCGCGTGCGAGTAACTCCAGTTGGTGCCCGGCTCGTACCACCGCGGACGGCTCGTCGAGATGGCGACCAGTTCCCTGGCCGTCCACTGGCGGAACGGGTTCGCGTAGACGCTCTCGCCGAACCCGGCGGCGGTGACGTAGTCGACGAGCCCGGTGGTGGAGGCCGCGAGCATCCGCAGAGTGATCCTGTCGCCGCCCTTGAGGTCGGGCAGCCAGCGGGACACCGGGTCGTCGAGACGGACCGCGCCCTGGTCGACCAGGCGCAGCAGCGCGGTGCCCATGTAGCTGATCGCGATGTTGCCGTTCCGGAAGTGCATGGCGGGGGCGGCCGGCACGCCCGTCATCGACTCGCCGAGCGCGGTGGTGACGATCTCGCGGTCGGCGGCCGTGACCCGCACGATCACGGACTTGAGGCCCATCTCCGCCTTGGCCCGCTCGGCGATCCGGAGGACGTCGCGCGCCGGGCCGCGGTCGGGAAGCCGCGAGGCGACGCAGGGACGGCGGTCGTGGCCGCCGCCGGCGGGGTCGCCCACGGCCGTGACGGGAGAGCCGAGCGCGAGGAGCGCGGTGACCGCGGTGACCGCGGTGACCGCGGCGAGGCGGGACCGGAAGGGGGAACGGGCTGATCTCATGGCGGGAGTATTGGCCGGGGCATACCCGCTCGGGGGCGGAGGAGCCGCCGACCCGCACCAATGTCACCCGTCAGGCCCGCGCGCGGGCGGTCTGCCCGGAGGATGGCCCTCGTGCGGGCGGTCTGCGCGGCGGATGGTCTGCCCGGAGGCTGGTCGGCCCGGCGGGCGGTCTGCCCGGAGGATGGCCATCGCCCGGACGGTCTGCCCGGTGGTTGACCTGCCCGGCGGACGGTCTGCCCGGCGGACGGGAGGGACTGTGGTCTCCGCCTGCGTCCCCCGCCTCAGGTCCGGGGGGTGTCGGTGCCCGCGGGTGCGTCCGCGCCCGTGGTCGCGTCCGCGCCGGCCGTCAGCCAGGAGCCGACACCCGGGAGCGCCTCCGGCCCGCTCTCGCCCTCCACCGTCGCGACGAGATCGGCGATCGTGGTGCCCGCGAGTGAGGCCCTCCACGCGGCTTCCGCGGCTCCCATCGCGCGGGCGATGGGGCAGGCCCTGGTGCACTTCTCCGGTGGGGTCGCCAGCGGTCCGCGCTGCCGGATCTCGGTGCAGACGAACGCCGGATCGGGCCCGTCGACGGCCTGCACGACGTCGAGCAGGGTGATCTCGGCGGCCTCTCTGGTCAGCACGTATCCGCCGGTCTTCCCCTGCACGGAGCGCACGAGACCGGCCCGCGACAGTGCCTGCATCTGCTTGGCCAGGTAGCTCGGCGACACGTCGTGCAGCTGCGCGAGGCGGGCCGCCGGCACCGGTCGGCTCGCGGCCGTGAGCACCACACAGCAGTGGAGCGCCCACTCCACACCACCGGACAGTTTCATGGCGCCTCCCCGTTTGACTCGGACACATACTATCCGAGTATCATCTCGGACATCGGGTATCCGAGTTTGCGCTCCAGGGGGCCCCGCCGGGCCCACGAGGGAAGGCACACCATGAAGATCACCGTCATCGGCGGCACCGGCCTCATCGGCACCCAGGTCGTCGCCCTGCTCCAGAAGGCCGGCCACGACGTGGTCGCGGCCTCCCTCTCCTCGGGGGTCGACCTGCTCACCGGCGCAGGCCTGGACGAGGCGCTCGCCGGCGCCCACACGGTCGTCAACGTCAGCAACTCCCCGACCTTCGACGACCAGTCGCTCGGCTTCTTCCGCACCACCGTGGGCAACCTGGTCGGCGCGGGTGAGCGCGCGGGCGTACGCCATCAGGTCGCGCTGTCGATCGTCGGCGTCGACCAGGTGCCCGACCTGGACTACTACCGGGCCAAGGTGCTCCAGGAGGACCTGCTGCGCGACGGCCCCACCCCGTACTCGATCGTCCGCGCCACCCAGTTCTTCGAGTTCATGGACGCCGTGATGTCCTGGACGGCGACCGACGGGGAAGTCCGCCTCCCCGCCACCCCGTTGCAGCCGATCGCGTCCGCGGACGTGGCCGCCGCCCTCGCCGACGTCGCCGTCGGGGAGCCGCTGAACGGCACGCTCGACGTCGCCGGACCCGACTTCCTCGCGCTGGACGAGATCGGCCGGATCACCCTGGCCGCCCGCGGTGACGACCGTTCCGTCGTCGTCGACGACCGGGCGGGCATGTTCGCGGCCGTCCGTGGCGACGTCCTCACTCCCGGGCCGGGCGCGCGCCTGGCCCCCACCCACTACCGCGACTGGCTGAGCACCTCCCTCGCCGCCTGATCGCCCCCGCCGTCCGCCGCCCGGTCGAAGGGCGGCCGGTCCCGTCGACCCGCCGGTGGGGTCGACGGGCCGACGGTCCGCCGGCGTGGCGGCTCGGCAGTCCGCCGGTGTGGTGCGGTCCCGGTTCGGTGGGCCGGCGGTTCCGCCCGCCCCGTCCTAGTTGAACGGGTCGAGCGTCACGTACGCCTGCTGCGGGTTGCCGTCGTGCACCAGCGACTCGTGCGCGCCGACGTCGTCGAAGGCGAAGCCGTACGCCTTGCCGTCGGCCATCTGGGCATGGATCTTGCGGGAGTAGTGGTTGGTCACCGCGTCCTTGTAGAAGTCCGCCGACGACGTGTCCGGCTGGTTCGGGTTCGTCAGCAGGGTGGAGCGGTTGAAACCTGCGCAGAGCGTACGGGAGATGGGGCCGCGCACCTGGTCGTTGGGGGCGTCGAGGTGCTTGTAGCAGCCGAAGACGCTGTCGGAGTCGGGCTTCTGGAACGAGGTGACGACGGCGCCGGACGTGTTGGTGAAGTTCATGACGTTTCCGGAGACCCGGCCGAAGTACTTCACGGAGGGCTGGTTCGCGAACGGCGTCACGGTCAGGGTCGACGAGGCGTACTTGGTCCAGACGCGGTTGATGTAGTCGTTCATCACCCCCGAGGGCAGTGCGCCGGCCTCGATGCCGTGACCCGGGGCCAGGGCGCGCAGCACGGTGCCGTCGGCGCGGGTCTGGATGAGGTTGGCCCAGCCGCCGGGCTGGCCGCGCAGGGCGTCGTAGAAGCCCCGGTAGCCACCGGGCTTGAGGCGGCCCGTGTTCGCGACGGTGCCGTCGGGGCGCTTCACGCCGACGGCGTAGGGCGCGGAGACCATGTCGACCTGGGTGCTGTTGATCCAGATGCCCGCGTCGTTGAGCGTGTACTCGGACCAGTTGAAGAGGATGTTCCTGTTGGGGTCGCTCGGGTTCTGGACCGCGGGCTGCACGAGGCCGCCCGTCGCCACCTTGAACACCAGCTTCTGTCCGTAGCTGAAGTAGATCCGGCCCGAGAACTTCGGCAGCCGGATCGTCATCGACCCGCCGTTGGCGGGACCGGCGATGGCGGCGTCCGGCGCGGGAACGGGGACGGAGCCGCCGGCCGGCCAGGGGTGGAAGGTGCCGTTCGCGTCGGCCCAGCCCTGCCTGCCCGTCGAGAGCTCGGTGCCGAGGTTGTAGACGTAGACCTGGTCGCCGCGGCCGGAGTTGTTCGTGAAGGTGAGCGGAATGGTGGCGGGGACGGCGGCCTCGACGGTGTCGGACGGGCCGGCGACGGTGACGACCGTGCCGATCGACGCGGCGGCGGCCAGGGTCACGAGTGCGGCGCGGCTGTGCCTGCGCCGGCGGTGTGCGGACACGTGGGGCTCCTCGGAGGTGGGGACTCCGTGTGGGGGGAATCCGTGGGTGGATGGGCGGGCTTTGAGGCCTGAGCGGCGTGAGAGCGCTCTCAACAATGGTGAGAATGAGCTGGACCTGTCAATGGTCGCGGGCGGAGCGGCAGCGGCTTCGAGGTGGCTTGAGGCGGCCTTAAGGCAGCTTTAAGGCGACTTCGCGTTGGCCGGCTTCGCGTTGGCCGGCTTCGGGGTGGCGGGCTTCGGGGTGGCGGGCTGTGTGATGGCCGGCTTCGGGGTGGCCGGGCTTCGAGGTGGCTTCGAGGCGCCCGATCGGCGCAGGACCGGCGCGCCTCGGCCGCATGCGCGCTGGTCCGTGGAGGATCGACGGGGGGTGGCCGCGGTGTCGGTGTCCGGGATGCCGGCGACGCCTCCAGGCCGCCCTGGAATCGCCCCACCGCCTGAAGAGATCCGGTCATGACATTGTTCGAGGACCCCCTGTTCCCGCGCCTTGCCGACCGGGCGCCGGAGCGCGTCGAGTCCGACGCCCGTCTCGTCGCTCCGGTGACGGCGTGACCACCGCCCCGCGCGGGGGCGCGCCGGGTGAAGGCCGTTACGGCGAGGCCGTGTTCCCTCCCGAACGGGCGGGCGAGGGTGAGCGCATCGACTTCGGCGCACTCGCCTACGACGACATCACCATGGCGCGATTCCGTGCGCTCGGGGTCGGTCCGGGGTGGCGGTGTCTCGACGTGGGCGCCGGCACGGGCACCGTCTCCCGTCGGCTGCTCGACGAGGCCGGGGTGACGGGCGTGCTCGCCGTGGACCGCGACGTGCGTTTTCTCGTCGAGCGTCCCGTGACCGGCCTCGACGTCATCGAGGCCGATGTCACCGACCCGGACTTCGACCCCGGACGGTTCCGTCTCGTCCACGCGCGCTTCGTGCTCATGCATCTCCCCGAGCGCGACCGTGTGATCAGACGCCTGGCCGAACTCGTGGAACCTGGCGGGTTGTTGGTGCTGAGCGACGCGGTGGACCTGACGAGCGACCGGGCGCCCGGCACTCCGTACGCCACGGTGATGCGGGCGATATGGCAGGCGCTGGGGGAGACCATCGGCACCGACGTCTCCCAGGTGCCCGCGTACCCGCAGCTGCTGCGCGGTGCGGGCCTCGTGCCCGTAGCAGCCGAGATCCATGTGCCGCCGCTGCTGGCGGGGAGTCCGATCAGCCGGTTCTGGGCGGACACGTGGGAGCGGAGCAGGGCGCCGATGCTGGCGACCGGTCTGGTCGACGACGCGGCCGTCGACGCGGCGATCCGGTACCTGGGATCCGACGAATGCGCCGCGCTGTCGGCAGGCATGCTCACGGCCTGGGGCCGGAAGCCGGGGGAGAGCCCGTAGTCGTCGAACCGCCGCGGTCGCGGGTGCCCGCCGGGGGTCTGCGACGGTGAACACCCTTGCGGAAAGCGGTACCTGGGTCGAGCAGGTCTCGCTCGCCGCCGCCGTGCGGTCGAGTCCCTGGTGCGGTCATCGGGCCGTTCGGTGTCGGGTGCGGGACTCGGGCCCGCTCTCGCCCCGGTCGTCAGGACGTTCGCCCCTCCCACTCGCACCGGGGCGAGTCGTCCTGCCCGCACCGGGGCGAGTCGCGGCCGCCGCGCGGCCGGCCCGCATGCTTACCCGCCGGGGGTGATCGCGTCCAGGCCCTTGGCCAGGTCTTCGGGGTTCATGACCGGCGAGTAGTGGACCTTGGCGTTGAGCTTGAGGAAGAAGGGCTCCGAGATCTTCGGCATCATCGACGGATCGGCCATGTCGAAGAACAGGTACCCCGTCCGGCAGCCGTTCTCGACCGTGAAGTAGGCCGCTTCGGGACGGAGCTCCTGGAGGGTCTCCTCCACGATCTTCCGCAGCATGCCTGCTCGGATGGCCTCGTTCGAGGCCGGGGTGTCCATCTGAACCTTCAGGAGCATGCGCATGATGTCGCTGCCTCTCCCGACCGGGCCGGCGTGCCGCCGGCTACGCCCTCGACACCCGGACGCGCTCAGTTCCAGCGTCCTCCTTCCCCTCCGCCGCGACCACTCGACGGGCGCGGTCGGCACCGGCCGTCGCTCTCAGGGTGCGGGTTCCGCGGGTGAGGGTTCCGCGGGGGTGGGAGGCGCCGGGACGGGAGGCGTGCCGGGCTGGGGGTTGCGGGCGAACCAGCGGGCGACGGGTTCCGCCGTGAGACCGTGCAGGATCACGCTGAGCAGCACGGTCGCGGCCGTCGCGTTGACGACGAAGGCCGCGTCGTCGCCCTGGAGCTGGGTGTAGGCGAGGGTCGCGAAGACGATCGACGTGACCCCGCGAGAGCCGAGCCGGCCGACCGCGCCGCGCTCGGCCCAGGTGAACACGGTGCCCGTGAGCGCGGCCGCCACCGGTACGAGCCGGGCGACGGTCAGGACGAGCGCCGCGTAGCCGACGACCTGAGGGGTGATGCCGTTCGAGAACTCCTCCGCGACCACCGTGCCGAAGGTGAACCACACGGCCAGGGCCAGCAGGTGACTGATGTCGTACACCAGGTCGAGGGTGTGTTCACCGAGTTCGGATGCGGTGCCGGCGAACCACAGGCCGGCGACGGAGGCCGCGACGAAGCCGTTGCCGTCGATCAGTACGGAGGCGGCGTAGGCCAGGAACGGCAGGGCCGGGGCGGACACGCGCAGGCCGGCGGGTCTGGCCCGGCCGGACTCCAGGGCGCGCCGCATCAGGAAGGCGCCCAGGTAGCCCAGTACGGTTCCGGCGAGCATCGCGTACCCGGCGCCCTTCAGGACGTGGCCCGCTGGAACGCGTGGGTGTCCACCTCGAGCGGGGCGAGCGGGTCGTCGCCGCCGCTCGGTACGACGCCGACCAGCGCGAAGGTGAGGGGCGCGGTGATGCTCCACCGGGCCGGCCGGTCCGATACGAGCGTCCACACGAAGAGCAGGGACAGCAGGACGAGAACGGCGATCACGGCGACTCGCAGGAGCGGGGACGACGGATGAGGTCAGCCGCCCCATCAGGTGACCGCCGCGGTCCCCGGTCCGGCACCCCCACACCGGTGTCGCTTCGAGGCAGGGCGGCCGCCCGGCCTCCGCGGCCGTCGCGGCGTCCCGGCGGTGGGTTCCGCCGGCCGGTCTACCGTGCGGCGGCGTCCAGCGCGGGCTCGATTCGCCTCAGCAGGCCGGGCCAGCCGCGCCCCATTCCCTCGAAAGCGGCCTTGCCGAGCGGTGAGTCGAGGTCGAACCCGGCGTGGTCGAGGAAGAGCCGCGTACCGGTCCCCTCGGCCTCGAGCCGCCAGGTGACGGTGGTGTCGAGGGTTCCCGGCGCGAAGCTGTAGCTGAGGAGCCGCTCCGGCTCCACGGCGAGCACCTCGCACTCCTGGTGGCCCCACTGCCCCATGTCCAGGGTGAACCGGTGCCCCACCTCGGCACGGACGTCCCCGGCGGCCCACCAGTGCGCGTGCAGCTCGGGGTCGGTGAGCGCCCGCCAGACGGCCTGGGGCGGGTGGGCGATGAACTGGTCGCAGTGGATGGTCCGGAGTTCGGCGGTCATGGAGATTCGTCCTCGGTTCTTGTCGCTGTCAGCTCGCGCCGCTGTCAGCTCGCGCCGCTGTCAGCTTTGTCGCTGTCGCTGTCGCTGATCTCGTCCAGTACGTCACGCAGGGCGCCCATGCGGGCGCGCCAGTAGTGCTCGAACGGGTGGAGCCAGTCGCCCACCTCGGCGAGCGGCTCCGGCCGCAGGTGGTAGTAGCGATGGCGCCCGCGGGGCTCCTCGTGCACCAGCCCGGCCCTCTTGAGCACGGCGAGGTGCTCGGAGACGGCCGGACGGCTGAGGGAGAACGCCCCTGCCAGCTCGCCGGCCGGGCGTGGTCCATCGATCAGCCCTTCGAGCAGTCCGCGCCGGACCGGATTGGCCAGCGCGCTGTAGACGTCGACGGTTGGCATGCCGACAGAATGTGTCGGAGATCTCCGACGCGTCAACTTCTTCCGACGTGTCGAGAGGGTGCGGAGGGGACGGCGGGGGTGTCGCCGGCGTGGATCCGTCGGCGCGCGAGGGGTCGTGTCCGGTGCAAGGCTGAGGGCGTACCCGGCGTCCCCAGAACCGTGAAAGGCCTTCGCCATGATCACCACGGACTTCGTCCCCGGCTCCCCTTGCTGGCTCGACCTCGGCGCCCCCGACGTCCCGGCCGCCGCGGCCTTCTACGGCGGTGCGCTCGGGTGGGACTACGAGTCCATGGGGGAGGGGGAGGGCATGGAGGGCGGGATGTTCCGGAACGACGGACAGATCGTGGCCGGTCTGGGCAAGCTCACCGAGGAGGGCGCGCGTTCGGCCTGGATGATCTACTACAGCGTCGCCGACGCGGACGCCACGACCCGGGCCGTGGAGGAGGCCGGCGGCACCGTGCGCGTCGCGCCGACGGACCTCGACGAGTGGGGTCGGATGGCGCAGTACAGCGACCCGCTGGGCGGTCAGTTCGCCGTCTGGCAGCCGGGTTCGAACAAGGGCGTCGAGCAGGTCGACACGCCGGGCTCGCTGTCCTGGACCGAGCTGTACACGAGCGACGCCGCGGCGGCGAAGCAGTTCTACGGCAGTGTCTTCGGCTGGCAGTACAGCGACATGCCGATGCCCGGCGGGGAGGGCATGTACACGATCATCACCCCCGCCGGACTGCCCGAGGAGCGCATGCACGGCGGCCTCATGCAGGTGAGCGAGGCGGACCTCGCCCTCGCGCACGGCCGGCCGTACTGGCACCCCGTCTTCGCCGTCACCGACTGCGACGCCGCGGTCGCCAGGGTCACCGCGAACGGCGGCAACGTGCAGATGGGGCCGGACGACGCGGAGGGTGTCGGGCGGCTCGCCGTCTGCCTCGACCCGTCGAACGCCGATTTCGTCGTCCTGGCCCCGCCCGCCGGCTGAACGGCGGGGCCGGGGCCGAGGGTCCGGAAGCAGTGGGGCCCGGCAGGGAGTCGCCGGAGCCGTGACCCCGGGGTCAGTGGGCCAATCGGCCCTCCAGCCACGTCAGGACCTCCGGCGTCACCGGGTCGGTGATGTCGGCGAACTCCTCGTGCTTCTTCAGGAACTTGGCCACGTACGGGCAGACCGGCACGATCCGCATTCCGGAGGCGCGCACGTCGGTCAGCGCCTGCTCGACCAGGATCGAGGCGAGTCCCCGGCCCGCGTAGGCGTCGTCGATCTCGGTGTGGAAGAAGACGCGCCGGTCGTCGCGGTCGCGGTACGCCGTGAGGCCCGCGCGCTGGTCGTCGACCAGGATCTCGTAGCGGTGGCGGGGGTCGACGTGGCGGACGACGGGGGTGGTTGCTGCCTGCTCGCTCATGATGTGCCTTTCGGGTCGAAGGGTGCGTACGGTCCGTGGGGTCTGGGGGTTGCGCGAGGTGCGGCGGTGCGTGGATCAGGCGCGGAGCGGGTTTCCGCGGGGAGTGAGGGCGGCGTTCGGCAGGGCCGGGGCGGGGAGGCGGTCGCCCGGGTAGCCGTCGACGTGTCCGAAGCGGTCGGAGGCGCGCTCCCATGCCTCCCTGGCCTCGACGATGTCCTGGTTGCTGCGGCCGATGAAGTTCCACCACATGACGATCTCCTCGCCGAACGGCGTACCGCCGATGAGGACCGCCCGCGCGCGGCGGTCGGACTCGTTCGTCAGGGTCAGGGCCTCGTGTCCGGTGTCGACGTATCCCAGTTCGGCGGGGCGGAGGAGGGTTCCGGAGAACCGGACGTCTCCTTCGTCGACGAGCAGACCGTGCTCGTGGGCAGGGTCGACGGGAAGGACGACCGTGGCGCCGGGGTCGAGGAGGAGCTCGGCGCCGAGCAGGGGGGTGAAGGTGCGTACGGGGGAGGTCTCGCCGGCGAGCGAGCCGAGGAACGCCCGGAGTTCCGCGCCGTCGAGCCGCACCGGCTGCGGGGCGTGGTGCTGGAAGTCGCGGTCGGCGTGGCGGTGTTCGTCGGGCAGTGCCACCCACAGCTGCACCCCGTGCAGGACGGTGGTGCCGGGGGTGGAGACCTCGGTGTGGCTGATGCCGTGGCCGCCGGTCATGAGGTTCAGTTCCCCGGGCCGTACGAACGCGTGGCTGCCCAGGCTGTCACGGTGCTCGATCTCCCCGCTGAAGAGCCAGCTCACGGTCTGCAGTCCGGTGTGCGGGTGGGGTGCGACGTCCATGCCGCCGGACTCGGCGACCCGGTCGGGGCCGTAGTGGTCGGCGAAGCACCAGGCGCCGATCAGGGTCCGGGACCGCTGGGGCAGGGTGCGCCGTACGGTCATGGCGCGCGGCCCGCCCAGCGGGACGTCCCGCGCGGAGAGAATCTCGACCTCCGTGTCGCTCATGCCCGACCCCTCTCCATCCGTTCTCGATCCAGCGAATATAGTTTTGTTTTCAACAACTATGGATGATCATAGCCCCAGAACCCGTGACGCGCACGGATTCCTCGAAGGAGCGCATGGTGAACGACGTGAACGACGACGCGAACGGCACGACGGACGGCCGACGGGTCTACCTCGACAAGCAGAGCCCCGCGGTCTACCGGGCGCTGGTCCACACCGCCGACGCCGTCCGCGCGACCGCCGCCGAGGCGGGGCTCGACCGGATCCTGGTCGAGCTGGTCAACCTCCGCGTGTCGCAGATCAACGGCTGCGCCTACTGCCTCGACGTCCACACCAGGGCCGCGCTCCGGGCCGGCGAGACGACCCGGCGCCTCGGCGTGCTCCCCGCCTGGCGGGACACCGAGCTCTTCACCGCACGGGAACGCGCGGCCCTCGCCCTGGCGGAGGCCACGACCGCCCCGGCGGACGGCCTCGCGCAGGAACGGGCGTACGGCGCGGCCCGCGCGGTCCTGAACGACGAGGAGATCTCGGCGGTGATCTGGGTGGCCATCACCATCAACGCGTTCAATCGTGTGTCGATCCTGAGCCGTCATCCGGTACGCGACGCGGCCCCCGCCGCTGTCCCCGTCTCCGCCCCGCTCCCGGTCGACGCTACGGCCTGACCCACACCGCGTCGGTGGCCGCCAGACGTCTCGTGACGACGGCGGCCACCACCAGCAGGGCGAGGGCCACCCCCAGGACGACCGCGAGCCCGGCGTCGAGGAGCAGGGCGCCGACGAGGGCGCCGAGGACCAGCGCGAGGACGGACAGGATCCGCCGACCGGGCCGGGGGCCGTCGCCACCGGCCGGGGCGGGGTCGGAGGCCAGTCCGGTCAGCGTCTGGGTCAGTACGGTCGTGGTCAGGTCCGGCACGCCGATGCGCCGGGCCACCGCGGTCTGCATCCCCATGGCGAGGCCGAGGGCGACGATCAGGGTGTACCGGCCCGGCGTGCCCACGCTGTCGCGCGCCGCGAGGGCGGTGGCGAGCGCCGCCGCGACGAGCACCGCCTGCAGGGCGAGCGACGAGGCGAGCAGCCGCCCGCGGTGCGCGGCGAACCGGGCGCCGAACCGGCCACCGGCCACCGCGCCGACGAGGAACGAGGCCAGGGACACGAGCGTGGCGGGCGCGGACAGGCCCTCGGCGCCAGCGAGGGCGAAGCCCAGGAGTGCCACGTTGCCGGTCATGTTGGCCACGAAGACCTGCCCGAGCCCCAGGAAGCTCACCGCGTCCACCAGCCCGGTGACCACGGTCAGCGTCAGCATGAGCGGCGGCAGAGGCCCGTCCCGGTCCCCCTTGGGCGGCACCAGCGTGTGGGCGAAGTCGACCAGCAGCTTGCGCATCCCTCGGGCGCTCCTTCCGCGACGGGGACCGCGGCCAGGTTCCGAAGCCCTCCTGTGGCGTACACCGATTCGCTCCCCATCCGGTGCGTCGCCACGCCGGAACGGGTCCGCTCGCCGCGGCGCGGCCGCACCGCGCCGGTGGTGCCAACGGGCGGTGTGGGCGGGGTGCGGCCGTGTCCGTCGGCGGAGCCGGGCGTTGTGAGGGTGTGATCTCTACACGACGCATTTCCTCAGTTCTCGCCGTCGCCGCCGCCTTCTCGTGCCTCGGCGCGTCCGCGGCGCAGGCCGTCGCCACCACCAGCCCGCTCGGCCCGCCGATCAACCCGGTCACCGAACTCGACGCGCTCGCCACGACCGGGATTCCCGAGGAGTCCAAGGGGCAGTTCCCCGGCATCGCGGATCAGCTCGTCGGCCTCAGCCGGGTGCAGGAGGTGAACCAGCTCCACCAGCTCACCGACCTGGCCGCGCCGGTCACCGGGCTGCTGCCCGAGATCTCCTGACCCTTCCTCCGGGCGGACGAACCGGCATCGCGCGGACGGCGCGGTGCCGGTTTTCTCCTGTGCGGCCGAGGCCCGGTGTCACCAGCCGAAGCGGCGGTCGACCAGAGCGGCGAACTCCTCGAACGACAGGACGCGGTCACCGTTCTGGTCGGCCTGGTCGAACAGGGCCGAGGCGTCGTCGTCGTTCCCCACGCCCCACGCCGGTATCACGCCCTGCGCGGCCAGGGTCGGGCCCTTGGCCCGCAGCGCGTTGATGACCTCGATGCGCGTCAGGCTCCCGTCATGGTCGAGATCGAGCGCGTCGAAGAGAGTACGGGCCTTGTCACTCATGATGTGTCCTGCTTCCCTGTGGCCGTGGCTGGTGCGTCGGCCGATGCGTCCCTGTGCAGAAGGACGCAGGGTTCGCCCCCCGCGTTGCCTGGGGGCTCGTCATCGAGCCCAATCGCGCGGTGCGGGCCCGGTGTGCGAGAGCGGGGACGAGAGGTTGTCCACAGGTTTCCGCGGTGCGGCCGGGGTGTCCGTGGCGGCCGATAGGGTGGGTGAATGGTCCTTTCCGACGGTTCCGCCGTGATCTCCGAGGCAGCGCAGGTGCTCCACCGCGTCTTCGGTTACAGCTCCTTCCGAGGCGAGCAGCAGGAGATCATCGAGCAGGTCGTCGACGGGGGCGACGCCCTCGTGCTGATGCCGACCGGCGGCGGAAAGTCGCTCTGCTACCAGATCCCCGCCCTCGTCAGAGACGGCACCGGCGTCGTGATCTCGCCGCTGATCGCCCTCATGCAGGACCAGGTGGACGCGCTCAGGGCCCTCGGGGTGCGGGCCGGATTCCTGAATTCGACCCAGGATCCGTACGAGCGGCAGGCGGTCGAGCAGGCCTTCCTCGCCGACGAGCTCGATCTGCTCTATCTGGCTCCCGAGCGTCTCCGCACCGAGGGCACCCAGCGGCTCCTCGACCGGGGCAAGGTGTCGCTCTTCGCCATCGACGAGGCGCACTGTGTCGCCCAGTGGGGCCACGACTTCCGGCCCGACTACCTCGCGCTGTCCATGCTCCACGAGCGCTGGCCCAAGGTGCCGCGGATCGCGCTGACCGCCACGGCCACCGAGGCCACCCACAAGGAGATCGCCGCGCGGCTCGGTCTGGAGGACGCCCGGCACTTCGTCGCCGGCTTCGACCGGCCTAACATCCAGTACCGCATCGTCCCGAAGAACAGCCCGCACAAGCAGCTGCTCGAACTGATCAGGACCGAGCACGACGGGGACGCCGGAGTCGTCTACTGCCTGTCCCGCGCCTCGGTGGAGAAGACCGCCGCCCTCCTCGTGGAGAACGGCATCGACGCCGTCCCCTACCACGCCGGAATGGACGCCCGTGCGCGCGCGGCGAACCAGGCCCGCTTCCTCCGGGAGGACGGAGTCGTCGTGGTGGCGACCATCGCCTTCGGCATGGGCATCGACAAGCCCGACGTGCGCTTCGTGGCCCACCTCGACCTGCCCAAGTCCGTCGAGGGCTACTACCAGGAGACCGGCCGCGCCGGCCGCGACGGCGAGCCCGCCACCGCCTGGCTGGCGTACGGCCTCCAGGACGTCGTCCAGCAGCGCAAGATGATCGACGGATCCGAGGGCGACGAGCAGCACCGCCGCGCCCTCGCCATGCACCTGGAGGCCATGCTCGCGCTCTGCGAGACGGTCGACTGCCGCCGCGTGCGCCTCCTCGCCTACTTCGGCCAGTCCGGTCAGCCCTGCGGCAACTGCGACACCTGCCTGACCCCCGCCGAGTCCTGGGACGGCACCGTCGCCGCGCAGAAGCTGCTGTCCACCGTGTGGCGGCTTGCCAAGGAACGGCGCCAGAAGTTCGGCGCCGGACAGATCATCGACATCCTCCAGGGCAAGAAGACGGCCAAGGTCATCCAGTTCGACCACGACGGCCTCTCCGTGTTCGGCGTCGGCTCGGACCTGGGTACCGCCGAGTGGCGCGGGGGCGTGCGGCAGCTCCTCGCGCTGGGGCTCCTCGCGGTGGAGGGCGACTACGGCACGCTCGTGCTCACGGAGGAGAGCGGTGAGGTGCTCGGTGGGCGCCGCACCGTCACCATGCGCAAGGAGAAGGCCCCGGCGGCCGCCTCCCGCAAGGAGTCCGGCGGACGCTCCGGGAAGGGCGCCCGCGTGCCGGTCGACCTCCCGGCGGCCGCCGTGCCGGTCTTCGAGGCGCTGCGCGCCTGGCGGGCCGCGACGGCGCGCGAGCAGGGCGTCCCGGCGTACGTCGTCTTCCACGACGCCACGCTGCGGGAGATCGCGACACAGCTCCCCGCGACGGTCGAGGAGCTGGGCGTCATCGGCGGAGTCGGCGAGGCCAAGCTGGCGAAGTACGCCGAGGGTGTGCTGGAGGCGCTGGCGGAGAGCGGGGCCGGCGCCGCGGCCACCGCGCCGGGAGCCGGGTCCGGTGCGGCACCCGCTGCCGCGCCCGCCGGTGCGGCCGCCCCGGCCGTGCCCGTCGCGCGGTCCGAGCGGTCCGTTCCTTCGGCGCCCTCCGCGCCGGAGCACGAGGCTCCGTACGACGAGGAGCCGCCCTACGACCTGGACGGGGCGGAGGAGCCGCCTCCGCCCTACGACGACTGGCGTTAGGCCGACTGCTTCCGCCCCCTTCCGCGCGTCCCTGACCCTCACCCCGTGTCCCTCAGGCGGGCTGCGGGGTGAGGCGGCGCAGGCCCCGGCGGTCGTAGTACCGGGTCATGGCGAAGCCGAACGCCAGGGCCAGAGCCGTACCGACGGCGATCATGATCCAGCCGCGGGCGAGACCCGCGTCGGCGCGGGCGTCGAAGTACAGGATGGCCCGGACACCGGCGCTGAGCTGGTGCATCGGCTCGAAGACGCCCAGGAAGCGGAAGAATCCCGGGGTGGCTTCCAGGGGGACGGTCGCACCGGAGGAGGGGAGGGCGAGGGCGATGAAGACGAACATGGAGACGAGCTGGCCGATGCCGCCGAACGCGGCGTTGATGGCCTGGACTCCCAGACCGACGGCGACCGTCGCGCAGTAGGAGAAGAGCCACAGCATCGGCAGGTGCGAGGCGTCCATGCCCAGGACCGCGATCGTGGCCACCATGACGAGCGTGGTGGTGAGGACCGAGATGCCCGCCGTCATGAGCATCTTCAGGACCAGCGTCTGCGTGCGGTCGATCGGGACCGTCGGGTGCCGGGAGTGCCAGGGGCCGATCTCGCTGTCGGCGTAGCCGAGCGCGGTGTCGACGCCGCTGTTGACGAGGTTGCCGCCGATGAAGCCGCCGAGGACGAGCAGCAGGGTGTAGTAGAAGGCGGTCAGGCCCAGACCGCTGTGCCGGCCGATCGGATGGCCGACCTGGGTGGTGACGGCGACCGGGTCGGTCAGGAGCAGCCGGGTCGTCGGCACGTCGGTGGAGGCGGCGAGTTGCTTGCCGATGTTCAGCGAGGCCTGATGGGCCGCGTTCTGGTTGATCTGGGCCGTGATCGAGGACCCCAGGCTGCCGACGCCGGGATTGGTGAGCACGGTGATCGTCGGCCGTACCGTGGCCCGGTTCGTGGTCAGTGCGGCCACGGACGCGGTGAAGTCCTCCGGGACGACGAGGGCGCCGAAGATCTCGCCGGACGCCAGCGCGTCCTGGGCCTGCGCGCGGTCGAGCCGGCGCCAGTCGACGCTGGTCCTCGACGAACCGGCGGCGACGATCCCGTCGGTGATCTGCTTCCCCAGGGTCTCCCGCTGTCCGGGCAGCGGCGTGCCCCGGTCCTCGTCGACCAGGGCGACGGGGAGCCGGTGCAAGTTCTCGTTCGGGTTGAGGATGCCGCCCATGTAGAGGAGCGAGAGGCCCACGGCGACCAGTGCGCTCAGGACGGTGGGTACGAGCCACAGTTTGGGGTTCCGGACGAGGGTCCGGGCGCGGACCTGCGGGCCGGGGGTGTGCGGGGGGATCGCGGACGTCATGGTGTCATCGTCGACGCGCGCGCCGTCGCGGCGGGGATTGCGGCCCGTACGGGGAGGCGGGCGTGTCGGCCCCGGTGGGCGTACGGCCCTTCGCGCACGGGCTCGGGCGGGTCACGGGGGCGTTCGGCCACGGGCTCGGGCTGGCCCGAGGATCGTCGTCGTACCGCCTCCGGCGCGGGCATTCCGCAGGGCCTCATTCCGGTTGCGGGGCCCAGAGTGCCACGTTTGAGTGGGAATGACCCCTAGTGCGTCCCTGGAGCTGACATGTCGATGGCGTTCGGTTCACCTTTCGGTTCGTCCGATCCGTTCGGCGACATGCTGAACCGGTTCTTCGGAATGTCGCCGGCGTCGTCGCCCCCGGCCGTGCAGCGCGTCCCGATCGGCCGGCTCCTGACCGAGTCCTCGTACGAACTCCTCAACCTGGCCACCCGGAAGGCGGTCGAGGACGGCACGTCCGACCTCGACACGGAACACCTGCTGTGGGCGGCGACCCGGGTCGACCCCTCGCGCAGGCTGCTGGCCCAGGTCGGTGTCGACCCGGAGGCACTCGCCGCCCAGCTCGACGAGGTACTGCCCCGGGAGTCCGGCGAGCCCTCGTCGGAGCCCGGACTCACCCCCGCAGCCAAGCGCACGCTCGCCGCCGCCTACGGCCGCTCGCAGGAGGCGGGCGTGTCGTACATCGGCCCCGAGCACATCCTGGCGGCGCTCCTCGACGACTCCGACTCCGGGGCGACCCGGCTCCTGGGCGCGGACGACCACGACGTGAAGAAACTGCGCGGCCTCACGGACCGGGCGGTCCGCTCCGACGGCGGCGCCCCGACCGCCGGGAACCAGCAGAAGCAGCCGTCCACCACCCTGGACGAGTTCGGCAGGGACCTCACGGACGAGGCGAAGGCGGGCAGGCTCGACCCGGTGGTCGGCCGCGCCGAGGAGATCGAGCAGACCATCGAGATCCTCTCGCGGCGCTCCAAGAACAACCCCGTGCTCATCGGCGAGCCCGGCGTCGGCAAGACCGCCATCGTGGAGGGCCTCGCCCAGCGGATCGTGGCGGGCGAGGTGCCCGACACCCTGAAGGGCAAGCGCGTCGTCTCCCTCGACCTGTCCGGTCTGGTGGCCGGAGCGCAGTACCGCGGCCAGTTCGAGGAGCGCCTCAAGAAGGTCATCGAGGACGTCCAGCAGTCCGGCGGCGACATCATCCTCTTCATCGACGAACTCCACACGGTCGTCGGCGCGGGCGCGTCGGGAGAAGGCGCGATGGACGCGGGCAACATGCTCAAGCCCGCCCTCGCGCGCGGCGAGCTGCACGTCGTCGGCGCGACGACGATCGACGAGTACCGCAAGCACATCGAGAAGGACGCCGCACTCGAACGGCGCTTCCAGCCCGTCCTCATCCCGGAGCCGACGGTCGAGGAGACCGTGCAGATCCTCGAAGGACTGCGGGACGCCTACGAGGCCCACCACCAGGTCCGGTTCGCCGACGGCGCCCTCACGGCGGCTGCGGAGCTCTCCGACCGGTACATCGGCGACCGCTTCCTGCCCGACAAGGCGATCGACCTGATGGACCAGGCGGGCGCGCGCGTACGGCTGCGCAGCTCCGGCCGCTCCACCGAGGTCGTCGGCCGGGAGGACCGGCTCGCCAAGCTCCAGCGGGAGAAGGACCAGGCCGTGGCCGCCGAGCAGTTCGAGAAGGCCTCGGACCTGAAGCGGCAGATCGCCGACGTGGAGGGCGAGATCGCGGGCATCGAGGAGCGCCGCGAGGGCGTCGTCTCGGTCACCGCCGCCGACATCGCCGACATCGTCTCGCGCCGCACCGGCATCCCCGTCTCCCAGCTCACCGCCAGCGAGAAGGAGAAACTCCTCAAGCTGGAGGAGGAGATGCACGCCCGGATCGTCGGCCAGGACGAGGCGGTCACCGCGGTCTCCGAGGCCGTACGCCGCAACCGCGCCGGCATGGGCGACCCGAACCGCCCCGTCGGCTCGTTCCTCTTCCTCGGCCCCACGGGAGTCGGCAAGACCGAACTCGCCAAGACCCTCGCCGAACTGCTCTTCGGTGAGGACGACCGCATGATCCGGTTCGACATGAGCGAGTTCCAGGAGAAGCACACCGTCGCCCGGCTCGTCGGAGCGCCTCCCGGATACGTCGGCTACGAGGAGGCCGGACAGCTCACCGAGAAGGTGCGCCGCAACCCGTACAGCGTGGTCCTCTTCGACGAGGTGGAGAAGGCGCACCCCGACGTCTTCAACACGCTGCTCCAGATCCTCGACGACGGGCGGCTCACCGACGGGCAGGGCCGCACGGTCGATTTCCGGCACTGCGTCATCATCATGACGTCCAACATCGGCGCCCACCGGATCCTCGCCCACGAGGGCGACGCGGCCGAGCTCAAGGGCGAGCTGATGGAGGATCTGCGGGGCCGGTTCCTGCCCGAGTTCCTCAACCGCATCGACGACATCATCGTCTTCCACAGCCTCACCGAGAAGGACCTGTCGGAGATCGTCGACCACCTCCTGGACCGCAGCAAGCACCGGGTGCACGCCCAGGGGATGACCCTTGAGGTCACCGAGGCGGCCAAGAAGCTGCTCGTGGCCCACGGCTACCAGCCGGAGTTCGGCGCCCGCCCGCTGCGCCGCACGATCCAGACGGAGCTCGACAACCGCATCGCCTCCCTGCTGCTCGGCGGAGAGGCGGAACCGGGGGACACGATCGTCGCCGACGTGATCGACGACTCCCTCCACTGCACGATCCAGAAGGGCGACGGCGCCGGGAAGACCCCCGAGGCCTCCGCGACGGCCGCCGCCACCGACGGCAAGGAGTGAGACCGATGGCCCCGCACCACAAGTCGAACAAACAGGTCGAGGGCGACCCCGACACCGGGCACAGCCGCGGCATGCCCCGCCGCCCGGACGAGGACGAACTCGCGGAGCGCCTGGAGGAGGACCGCGAGGAGGTCGGCCTTCCCCCGGACGGCGAGCGGCAGGCCGACTAGCCCGGCCCTCGGGGGTGCCCCCGGGCACCCCCAGGTCCCCTAGTCCACGGGCAGCCGCTCCAGAGCGGCGGCCACATCGGTGCGGCCCGCGATCTCACGGAGGGCGCGGGCCGTCACCGATCCCGGCTCCCGTGCGAGCGTCACCAGGCCCATCGGCACCGACCGGGCCGGCTCGACCAGCGGCACCGCCCGCATGCCGTGCGGCACGCCGAACACATGCAGCCAGGTGTGCGGCACGATGCCGGCCCACCGGCCCGTTCTCACATGGGCGAAGAGCACGGCCACCGAGTCCGTCTCGACCCGGGGCGAGGGCCGCACACCGGCCTCCCCGAACCGCTCGTCCAGGACCCGGCGCCCCTGCATCGCCTCCGTCAGCAGACACAGCGGCAGCCGCGCGGCCTCCGCCCAGGTCGCCGTCGCCCGATGGACGGGGACGTCGGCGGCGCCGGTGAGGAGGACGTAGCGCTCCTCGTACAGCGGAACCGTCCGGAACAGCTCCCCGAGACCTTCGTGGACGTACGTGATCCCGGCGTCGATCTCGAAGTTCCGCAGCTGCCGGAGCACGTCCTCGGACTGGAGGTCCCCGATCACCTCCACCGTGACCAGCGGATGCGCCAGACAGAACGGCGCGGTGAGCAGGGCGACGGCGCCGGACGCCGTCGGCACCGCCCCGATCCGCATCCGGCCGCTCAGCCCGGTACGGAGATGACCGACCTCGCTCGTCAGGGCGTCACGGTCGGCCAGGATCCGCTGCGCCCACACCACGATGCGCTCACCCTCGGGCGTGAGGCCCTCGTACCTGCGGCCGCGCAGCACCAGCGGGACGTCGAGCTCCGCCTCCAGCTTGCGGATCGCCTCCGAGAGCGCGGGCTGCGAGACGTGGCAGGCCTGCGCGGCGCGGGCGAAATGGCGCTCTCGGGAGAGGGCCACCAGGTACTCGAGTTGACGGAACAGCACCCCATGGGTGTACCCGACGGGTCGGCGCGACACCAATCGCCCCACCGTGGCCCGCCGGCTCCCTGCCCGTACGTGTCAGGCCCCGGGCCCGTACGTGTCAGGCCACGGGGACGGAGCTCAGCCGCCCGTCGCCCGTGTACACGTTCATCGAGGACCCGCGCAGGAAGCCGACCAGGGTCAGCCCGCTCTCCGCCGCGAGGTCCACCGCGAGCGAGGACGGCGCCGAGACCGCCGCGAGCAGCGGGATCCCGGCCATGACCGCCTTCTGCACCAGCTCGAACGAGGCACGGCCGCTCACCATCAGGACCGACTCGCGCAGCGGCAGGAGCCCCTCGCGCAGGGCGTGGCCGACGACCTTGTCGACGGCGTTGTGCCGGCCGACGTCCTCCCGCAGGCACACCAGCTCTCCCTCGGCGGTGAAGAGCCCGGCGGCGTGCAGCCCACCCGTGGTGTCGAAGACCCGCTGGGCCGCCCGCAGCCGGTCCGGCAGCGCCGCGAGGACGTCCGTCCCGATCCGCAGCGGGTCCTCGGCGACCGACCAGGCGGCCGTCGTGCGGACCGCGTCCAGGCTGGCCTTGCCGCACAGACCGCACGAGGAGGTCGTGTAGAAGTTGCGCTCCAGGGACGCGTCGGGGGCGGCGACGCCGGGCGCCAGACCGACGTCGACCACGTTGTACGTGTTGCCGCCGTCGGCCGTGGCCCCCGCGCAGTAGCGGATCCCGGCCACGTCCTCGGCGGAGTGCACCACACCCTCGCTCACCAGGAAGCCGACCGCGAGGTCGAAGTCGTCGCCCGGGGTCCGCATGGTCACCGTCAGCGGACGCTCGCCGACCCTGATCTCCATCGGCTCCTCGGCGGCCAGGGTGTCCGGGCGGTAGGAGGAGTCCCCCTCGCGCACGCGCAGGACGCGCCGCCGTACGGTCACTCGTCCCATGGTTCGTTCCTCTCCTCGGAGCGCCGCTCCGACGGTGTTCGATGTGTGGCCCGGTCGTCCGGTCGCCCGGTCGTGCCTGTTCGGGGGCTGTCTACGACTCTGTCACGGCGACGACGCCGGCATCGCCCCGGGCCGGGTGCGCCTCGTCTTCTCCTGCGGTGCCCTTGTTCCGGGGTCCTGTGTCGCGGGAATCGTTCCCCGAATATCCGCGCATTCGCGGGGCAGGAAGTCGAAGCGGTGAATTCGATGAACTGACAAGTGCGACCTATTGCTGCGAAGTCGCAGGTCAGATGTATCCTCATCGGTCTGATCGGCGCCACCGATCACGTCATGGAGAAACCCTCTTTGACTTCATCCCGGCATCCCTCGAAAGTGGTCGGCGTATGAGGAATGCGCGACTGCCCCGGGGCGGAACCCACCCGCCCCCTTTCCAGGACCTGGATGATGACGCACCTGCCCGATGCCTCCGAGGGGGATGACACGCCCGGTGGTGGGCGGCGGGCCGCAGGCCGGGTCGGGCGGGCGCTCTCCCCTCGGGGTGCGCTCGCGCTGCAGAGCGTGGACGGCGCCCTGTCCTTCGCCCTGCGCGCCGCCCTCGCCATGGCCGTGCCCGCGCTGCCGTTGGCCCTGGCCGGGCGCGCCGATCACGCCGTCTACACGATGCTCGGTTCCTTCACCACCACCTTCGGCCGCAACCTGCCCTACGCGCGGCGGGCCCGGGTGCTCGCGCTCGTCGCGGTGGCCATGACGGCATGCGTGGGCTGCGGTTCGGTGCTCGCCGTGTGGGCGCAGCCGCGGGACGGGGGAGCGGGCGCCGCCGTGACGGTCGTGGCGACGGCGGTGGTGGCCGGTGCGGCGAAGTTCGCCTGTGACGCGGCCCGGCTGAGCGGCCTCGGCGCGATCCTGCTGCTCTTCTCGTTCGCCGTCGCGGCCAACGGCTCCACCGATCCCGCCGACATCCTCCTCCAGACGGTCCTGGCCGCGATCGGCGCGGCGGTGGCCTGGGCCCTCGCCGTTCTCGGGTGGTTCGTGCACCCGGACCGGCCGCAGCGCCTGGCCGTGGCGGCGGCGCTGCGCGAGCTGGCGGACCTGTGGGAGGCGGCGGGCACGGGGAGCGGCAGCGGGCTCGTACGGCACCGGGCGACGGCCGCCGTCCTCCAGGCGTACCGCACGCTCGGCGTCCTGCCCCCGAGCACCGTCCAGCGGGGCGGCCGGGGCGACACCTGCCTGCGCCTCACCGACCTCGCGTGGGCGCTCCTGGTCGGTTCCGCGCGGCGGGTGCCGGACGACCCCACCGGCCTGGCGCGGAACCTGCGCCGGCAGGTCCGGTCGCTGGTGAGCCGCCGCCGGCGGCTGCCCCGGATACTGCCCGAGCTCGCGGTCCTGTCCCTGATCGCCCAGGGTTCCGCCGTGCCGGGGGCGATTCCGTCCGGTGCCACCACCTCGCGGGCCACCCGACTGCGGGCGGCGGAACTCGTGTGGGGGAGGGGGGATCCCGGCGCGGAGGCAGCCGGTCGGGTTGCTCCCGGCCGTACGGCGATCCTGCTGGTTCCCGCCCTGCGCATGGTCCTCGGGACCGGCCTCGCCGGTGGGGCCGCCCTGCTGTTCGGGCTCGGCCACGGCTACTGGGCGGCGATCTCCGCCGCCGCCGTTCTGCACTCGATCAACGTACGGACGGCGGCGCAGCGGGCCGTGCAGCGGACCCTGGGCACGATGGCCGGCCTGGTGCTCGCGCTCGGCGTGCTGGCCGCGCGCCCCGATCCCGTCGTCCTCGTCCTGGTGATCGTGCTCCTGGAGTTCCTCCTGGAGTACGTCGTCGCCCGCAACTACGGTCTCGGCGTCGTCTTCCTCACCCCGCTCGCCCTGCTGCTCACCGATCTGGCCGCGCCCTCACCGGCCGGGGACCTCGTCCAGGACCGGGCGCTGAGCAGTCTGCTCGGGGTGGGGATCGCGCTGGTGTGCGCGCTCGTGGTGGTCCACGACCGGGCGGCCGTACGGGCGCAGCGCGCGCTCACCGCGTGCCGGGCGGCGTCGGACCGTGCCGAACGGGCCCTGGACGAGCGGGCGATGGAGTCGTTCCCGGTGGTTCAGGGTCACCTCGCGGCCGCGGTCGTGGAGTTGCGGGAGGCGGACGACGCCGCAGCGGGCGAGCTCTGGCCGGCGGAGATCGACCCCACCGAACTCGCCGCGGCGGAACACCGCGGCTACGTCCTCCTGGAGCGGCTCGCCCGAGGGTGATGACGAACGGTCAGCCGGTGGGCTCGATCGTCACCTTGACGTGCTTCATGATCGGCTGATCGCTCTGCGTGCTGTAGTCGACCAGTGCGCAGAGCACGTTCATCTCCGGCATGTAGCCGGCCGCGCAGCCCCGGGGGATGTCGTACGGGATGGCGAGGTAGCCGCTGACGGACCGTCGGCTGCCGTCCTTCGCGGTGCTCGTGATGTCGACGGGTCCCATGTCGGCGATCCCGCGTTCCCGCATGTCGGCCCGGTTCATGAAGACCAGCGTGCGCAGGTTCCTGATGCCGCGGTAGCGGTCGTTGTCGGAGTAGATGGTGGTGTTCCACTGGTCGTGGGACCGCATGGTGCCGAGGGCGAGGGTGCCCGGCTCGGGCACCACGTCGGGCAGCGGGGCGCTGGAGAACTCGGCGCGACCGGACGGGGTGAGGAAGACCAGTTCGCGGGCCGGCTGCTTGATGCGGAAGCCGAGCGGGAGACGCACCCGCCGGTTGAAGTCCTCGAAGCCGTCCAGGGCCCTGGCCATGGTGTCCCGGATGCGGTCGTAGTCCTCGATGTACCACTCCCAGGGCGTCGCGCTGTCGGGCAGCGCGGCCCGCGCCATGCCGGCGACGATCGCGGGTTCGGACAGCAGGTGCGAGGAGGCCGGGCGCTTCATGCCGATCGACAGATGGACCATGCTCATCGAGTCCTCGACGGAGGTGCTCTGGATGCCCTTGCGCTGGTGGTCCTTCTCGGTGCGGCCGAGGCACGGCAGGATCAGTGCCTGCTTGCCGTGGACGAGATGACTGCGGTTCAGCTTGGTGCTCACCTGGACGGTGAGGTCGCAGGTGCGCAGCGCCGCGTAGGTGAGCGGGGTGTCGGGAGCGGCGAGCGCGAAGTTTCCGCCCATGCCGACGAAGACCTTGATCTCGCCGCGCTGCATCGCCTCGATGGTGCGCACGGTGTCCATCCCGTGCTTGCGCGGCGGTTCGATCTCGCAGACCTCGGCGAGACGGTCGAGGAACGCCTCGCTGGGTCGGTGGTCGATGCCGCAGGTGCGGTTGCCCTGGACGTTGCTGTGTCCGCGGACGGGGGAGGGGCCGGCGCCCTCGCGCCCCAGGTTGCCTCGGAGCAGCAGCAGGTTGACGATCTCCCGGACGGTGTCGACGCCGTGCTCGTGCTGGGTGAGGCCCAGGCACCAGCTGACGATGGAGCGGTCGGCCTCGCCGTACACGCGTGCGGCCTTGAGGACGTCGGCGCGGGTCAGTCCTGACTGCCGCTCGATCTCCTCCCAGGGCGTGGCCTCGCACAGCGCGCGGTACGCGTCGAAGCCGCTCGTGTGGCGGTCGATGAACTCCCGGTCGAGTGCCTTGGGGTCGGTCGCGGACTGTTCCAGGACCGCCTTGGCCATGCCGCGGAGCAGCGCCATGTCGCCGCCGATGCGCGGCTGGAGGTTCAGCGTGCTGGTCTTCGTCGCCTTGAAGAGGGCCATGTCCGTGAAGTCGTGCGGGACGATGGTCCGGGTGGCGGCGGCCTCGACGAGCGGGTTGACGTGCACGATCTGCGCGCCGCGGTGGTGGGCCTCGGCGAGCGCGGTCAGCATCCGGGGTGCGTTCGAGGCGGCGTTCACCCCGAGGATGAACAGTGCGTCGGCGGTCTCCCAGTCCTTGAGGTCGACGGTGCCCTTGCCCGTGCCCAGGGAGGCCTGGAGGGCGCGGCCGCTGGCCTCGTGACACATGTTGGAGCAGTCGGGCAGGTTGTTGGTGCCGAGCTCACGGGCCATCAGCTGGTAGAGGAAGGTCGCCTCGTTGCCGAGCCGTCCCGATGTGTAGAAGGACGCCTGGTCGGGGTTGTCGAGGCCGCGCAGGGAACGCCCGACCACCTCGAACGCGTCCTTCCAGGTGATCGGGACGTAGTGGTCCGACTCCGGGTCGTAGACCATCGGCTCGGTCAGTCGGCCCTCGTTTTCGAGGTCGTAGTCGCTCCACTCGGCGAGTTCGGACACCGAGTGCGCGGCGAAGAACTCGGCTCCGACGCGCTTCCGGGTCATCTCCCAGGTGACGTGTTTGATGCCGTTCTCGCAGATGTCCAGGTGCAGGCCCTTGGTGTCGTCGGGCCACGCGCAGCCGGGGCAGTCGAAACCGGTGTTCTCGTGGTTCATCCGCATGATCGCGCGTGGGCCGTCGACGAGGGCCCCCTCGCGGACGAGGAAGCCGGTCACGCTCTTGGCCGCGCCCCAGCCCGCCGCGGGGTGGTGGTAGGGGTGGAACTCGGGGTCGCCCTCGGGGGTGGGGCCCACCCGGTGTTCCACGGGCTCCGAGGCGCCGGGCGTCGGGGGTTGCTGCGCGTCCTGGTCGGTGCTCAAGGCTGTTCACCCTTTCACCTGCGGAGATCTGGGGCACGACGGAACAGGAAGTCGCCCCTTCGGGCAGGTTATGCCCGCCGCATCACGGGTGCCACTCAGCCTCGAAAGGCCGTACGGGCTGCGTCCCGGATCAAGCGCGCCTACGCTGACGCTGTCCATTTCGTTACATATATGCGCGATTGCCTGTCGGCGGGAGTCCCATGGTCGTCGTACAACCCGTCGTCGCCCCGTCATCCCGGGCGGCCGTGTTCCTCGTGGCCACCGTCAACCCCGGCGGCGAGGCCACGGTGCGGGGGGCCCTCCAGGACCTGTCGGGGCTGGTCCGGTCGGTGTCCTTCCGCTACCCCGACTCCGGCCTCACCTGCGTCGCCGGGATCGGCTCCCAGGGCTGGGACCGGCTCGTCGGCGGTCCGCGTCCCCGCGAACTCCACCCCTTCCCGGCCCTCAGGGGCCCCCGCCACCGGGCCCCGGCCACCCCCGGTGACCTGCTGTTCCACGTCCGTGCCGGGCGCATGGACCTCTGCTTCGAACTCGCCCGGCTGATCGTGGAGAGCCTGGGCCCCACCGTGACCGTCGTCGACGAGGTGCACGGCTTCGCGTACTTCGACGAGCGCGACCTCCTCGGCTTCGTCGACGGCAGCGAGAACCCGGGCGGCCAGGTGGCGGCCGAGGCGGTCCACATCGGCGACGAGGATCCCGACTTCCGCGGCGGCAGCTACGTCATCGTGCAGAAGTACCTGCACGAGATGCCGGCCTGGGACGCGCTGACCGTCGAACAGCAGGAGCACGTCATCGGACGCGCCAAGGCGTCCAACGTGGAGATGCCCGACGACGTCAAACCGTCGAACTCGCACGTCGCGCTGAACACCATCGTCGACGAGGACGGCGTCACCCGGCAGATCTTCCGCGCGAACATGCCGTTCGGCCGGATCGGCGGCGGCGAGCTCGGCACGTACTTCATCGGCTACGCGCGCACACCCGCCGTCACCGAACTGATGCTCCGCAACATGTTCCTCGGAGACCCCCCGGGCAACACGGACCGCATCCTCGACTTCTCCCGTGCCGTGACCGGCGGCCTCTTCTTCGTGCCGAGCGCCGACCTCCTCGACGACCTGCCCGCCGCGCCGCCGGACGCCGCCGTCCGCCAGGGAGACTCCCTGGGCATCGGCGGCCTGAAAGGAGCCTGACTCCCCATGACGACCCCCGACGCCACGACCCCCGGCCCCACGAGCGACCCGTACCACGGCCCCGACACGAACAACCTGCACCGCGAACTCGCCCCGATCACCCCTGCGGCCTGGGCCGAGATCGAGGAGGAGGCCCGCCGCACGTTCCGCCGCAACGTCGCAGGCCGCCGCGTCGTCGACGTCCCCGACCCCGGAGGTCCGGACCTCGCCGCCGTCGGCACGGGGCACCTCAGCGACATGGGCTCGCCCGCCCCCGGCGTCACCGCGCGGCTGCGCGAGGCGAGACCGCTGGTCGAACTCAGGGTGCCGTTCACCGTCGACCGGTCCGCCGTCGACGACGTCGAGCGCGGCGCGAAGGACTCCGACTGGCAGCCCGTCAAGGACGCCGCGCGCGCCATGGCGTTCGTCGAGGACCGCACGATCTTCGACGGGTTCGGGGCGGCCGGTGTCGACGGCCTGCGCGCCAGGTCCTCCAACCCGCTCGTCGAGCTCCCCACCGAGCCGCGCGACTACCCCGACGCCGTCAGCCGGGCCCTCACCTCCCTGCGCCTCGCCGGCGTCGACGGCCCCTACGCACTGCTCCTCGGCGCCGACGAGTACCGGGCGGTCAGCGAGACCTCCGACCACGGCTACCCGATCGCGGCCCACCTCGGCCGCATGCTCGACGGCTCGCCGATCTGGGCACCGGCCCTCAGCGGCGGCTTCGTCCTGTCCACCCGGGGCGGCGACTTCGAGCTGGTCCTCGGCCAGGACCTGGCGATCGGCTACACGGGCCACGACGCGAACAGCGTGCAGCTCTACTTCCAGGAGACGCTGACCTTCCGTACGTACACCGACGAGGCCGTGGTCGTCCTGGAGGCACCGGGCGCCTGAGGATCCGGGGACCCGAGAGCCGGGAGGCCACACGCCGTGAAGAGTCCGCTGCTGCTCTCCGCCGTACCCCGCCTCGCCGTCTCGGCGCTGGTCGGGGCGGCGGTCGGCGTCGTCGTCGGCGCCACCACCCACGTGCCGCTGGGCGTCCTCTCCGCGATCGCCGTCGGGGAGACGCTCTTCGTCGTCGCCGGATGGGTCACGCTGTGGCCCATGGACGCCACCACCACCCATCGCAACGTACGCCGCGAGGAGTTCCGGCCCGTCGTCGAGGAGCTCGCCGTCGTCGGGACGGCGGTGGCCGGACTCGTCGGCATCATCGTCCTGCTCCTGGTCGGCAGATCGGATCTGAGCCACGCCGCCGCGGCGACCGCGCTCGCCGGGGTGTTCATGGCATGGGCGGCGCTGCACCTGATGTACGCCACCCGGTACGCGTACGTCTACTACCTGAAGCCCGGCGGCGGGATCGACTTCAACTCCCGGGAACCGCCCCGCTACAGCGACTTCCTCTACTTCAGCTACAACCTCGGCATGACCTACCAGGTCTCCGACACCGACGTCTCCAGCACGAGGATCCGCGCGATCGCGCTCCGTCACTGCCTGCTGTCGTACGTCTTCGGCGTGAGTATCCTGGCCACCACCATCAATCTCGTCACGGGCATCGTCACGGGCTGAGGCGGTTCCGCACGGAGACTGCACCCCTGGAGAGCACGTCATGACCACGGCCGTCGTCGTCGGTGCAGGGCCCAACGGGCTCGCCGCCGCCGCCCTGCTCGCGCGCGAGGGCCTGGAGGTCACCGTCCTGGAGGCCGCCGAGGAGATCGGCGGCGGCACCCGCAGCTTCGAGGCGATCCTGCCCGGTCTGCTGCACGACCACTGCTCCGCCATCCACCCGATGGCCGTCACCTCTCCCGCCCTCCGCTCGCTCGGCCTGGAACGCCACGGGCTGCGCTGGCGGCAGCCCGAGATCGACTGCGTCCACCCCCTCGACGACGGGACGGCCGGTGTCCTGTTCCGGTCCGTGGCGGAGACCGCCACCGGGCTCGGCGTCGACGGCGCCCGCTACCGGGCCCTGGTGGAGCCCTCCGTACGGCGGTGGGACATGCTCGCCCCCGACGTCATGGGCCCGCTGCTCCGGATCCCGGCGCATCCGCTGCCGCTGGCCCGTTTCGGCCTGCCGACCGTCCTGCCCGCCTCCGCCCTCGCGCGGCTCTTCCGCACGCCGCAGGCGCGGGCACTGTGGGCCGGAGTGGCCGCGCACTCCTTCCGCCCGCTCTCCGACCCGTTCAGCTCGGCCATCGGGCTCGGCATCCTCACCGCCGGGCACGCCGCCGGATGGGCCGTCGCCGAGGGCGGCTCGCACTCCATCGCGCGCGGCATGGCCGCCGTACTCGCCGAGCACGGCGGCGCGATCCACACCGGCGTACGAATCACCGACCGCAGACAGCTCCCGCCCGCCGACGTGACCCTCCTCGACCTGGACCCCGGCCAGGTCGCACGCCTCTACGGCGACCGGCTGCCGGCGCGGGTGTCAGCCGCGTACCGGCGCTTCCGGCGCGGCCCCGGAGCCTTCAAGCTCGACCTCGCCGTCGAGGGCGGGGTGCCCTGGACGGACGAACGGGCCCGGCGCGCCGGCACCGTGCACCTCGGCGGTCCGCTCGCCGAAGTGGCCTTCACCGAGAAGGAGGTGACGGAGGGCCGGATGCCCGAGCGGCCCTTCGTGCTCGTGGGACAGCAGTACCTCGCCGACCCCGCCCGGTCCGTCGGCGACGTCCACCCCGTCTGGACGTACGCCCACGTCCCGTACGGCTACGAGGGCGACGCGACGGAGTCGATCCTGCGGCAGCTCGAACGCTTCGCGCCCGGCGTCCGCGAACGCATCGTGGGCCGACACCTCACCCGCCCGGCCGACTTCGCCGCCGCCAACCCCAACTTCGCCGGCGGCGACATCCTCACCGGAGCCAAGACCGTCCCCCAACTTCTCCTGGGCGCACGCCCCGCGCTCGACCCGTACGCCACCTCACTGCCCGGCGTGTTCCTCTGCTCGGCCGCCACCCCGCCCGGCCCCGGCGCCCACGGCATGTGCGGCGCGGGAGCGGCGGCGTCGGCCCTGCGCCACCTCGGGGCGAGGGCCTCGTGGCAGGGCGGCCGGCCGGCTAGTCGCCGAGGGACAGCACGACCGCCGTGGCCGGCCCCTCGGGAGTCACGTACGTGACGGTGTCGCCCGCGCGGTGACCGAGCAGCGCGGCGCCCAGGGGGCTGTCGGCGGTGACCATCGTCCGGTCGAGCACGGCGGCCACCTCGCCGATCTGGACGGTCGACTCCGTGCCGTCCTCGAAGCGCACGGTCACGGTGGTGCCCACGCCGACGGCGTCGGTGGGCGGTGCGCCCGCGGCGTCCGCCTCGCGCAGCCGTCCTCCGATCTCGTCAATGCGCCGGTCCAGCCGGTCGAGTTCCGTGGCGCGCTCCAGCTCGTCGGCCTGGTCGGCCCGGTCGCCGGTCTGGTCGCCGCCGCCGTCCTTGAGGGTGACGGCGACGGCCTCGCGTTCGGTGCGGAGGTCGTCGAGCTCCCGCTCCAGTGCCTCGCGGGCGACGGCGCTGATGGGCTCGGGTCCACCGGTCATTGCTGCTCCCGTGGTGCGGCGGCACGATGACGTGCCGCAGGTCAAAAGCGGCATTTCTGACATTATCAGTCAGGTCGGCGGCCGTCGTCACAGGGGAGACCCGCAGGGTCTCCGGTTCAGTTCTTGCTGGGGCTCGGGCTGCTCGGGGCCGCCGCCGTGACCGGGATGTTGAAGACGTGGTCCGGGGTCACGACGCGGGTGATCGCCTCACCGAAGAGGGTGCTGGGTTCGTTGCCGTCGTGCAGTATGTCCGTGTTGAGGAGGACGACCAGGGTGGCCCGCGGCTCCGGCAGGTAGATCGTCAGCGACTCGTACCCGGGCAGGGAGCCGTTGTGGCCGATCCAGCCCTGGACGTTGAAGATGCCGAGTCCGTATCCGGCGCCCGGGATGGCCGTCGGATAGACCTTGAGGCGCTCCGCCTGGGTCTCCGGAGTGAGCAGCGTGCCGGTGGCGACCACCCGCGCCCAGGTGCGCAGGTCCTGGAGGTTCGAGATCATCGCGCCGGCCGCCCAGCCCCAGGAGGGGTTCCAGTTCGTGGCGTCCTCGACCTGGCCCGAGGCGGTCTGGATGGTGTAGCCGTGTGCGTGCGGCTCCGGGAACGCGGCGTCGGTCGGGAAGACGGTGTGGTCCAGGCCCGTCGGGTCGAGCACGTTCTTCTGGATGAAATCGTGCAGCGGCGTGCCGCTGACCTTCTCCACGACGAGTCCGAGCAGGATCAGGTTGGTGTTGCAGTAGTCGAACTCGGCCCCGGGCTGGAACTGGATCGGGTGCTTGAACGCGTAGTCGAGCAACTCCTGCGGGGTGAAGGGGCGATCGGGGTTCGAGGTGAACGCCTTGTAGAAGCTCTCGTCCGCCGAGTAGTTGAAGAGCCCGCTGCGCATGGACGCGAGGTTGCGCAGGGTGATCCTGTTGCCGTTCGGCACGCCGTCGACGTACTTGGAGATCGGGTCGTCGATGTTCAGCCTGCCCTGATCGGCGAGTTGGAGCAGCGCGGTCACCGTGAACGTCTTGGTCTCGCTGCCGATCCGCATGTACAGGTCGGGCCGCATGGGCTGCCCGGTCTCCTTGTCGGCGACGCCGAAGGAGCGGATGTACGTGCCCTTGCCGGGCGCCGAGAGCCCGACTGTGACACCGGGGACGCCGGCCTCCTTCATGACGTCCTGGATCGCCTTGTCCAGGCGTTCGGTGACGGCCGGGGTGAGTTCGGGGAAGTCGCCCTGTGTCGAAGACGTCACGGGCGCCAAGTAGGGCCCAGGGATCGAGGGTTGGGCCGCGGCCCGATAGGGGCCCGGGGTGGGTGGTTCGGCGGCGAGGGCGGTGCCCGCGCCCAGCGGGGCGGCGAAGATTCCGAGAGCCGCGATTCCCGCGCAGACGCGCCTGCGGCATGTGCGTGAGTACCTCACGGCGGCCTCCTGCCGGCCGGGGACAACACTCCACTCCCAGGCTAGGCCGGGGCGCCCCGCCTCGCACGGTGACTCAGCGGCGTGGTCTGTTACGTTGCCGATGCCCGGGCCACGGAAGAGGTGGGCCGGACCCGCGAACGAGAGGGAGACCCGCACGATGGCCGTCATCCACAAGACCACCATGCAGCCCACCAAGCTGGAACTGCTCACCGAGTGGCTCCCCACCCGCGCGTGGCACACGGGCGGGGAGGCGCGACCGGCGCGGGTCGGCGGGTTCCGGCTCGACGACCCGGCGGGCGAGGTCGGCATCGAGTTCATGGTGGTGACCGACGGCGAGGGTGACGAGGCCACCGCGTACCTCGTCCCCCTGACGTACCGCGGAGAGCCGCTGGACGGAGCCGAGCACGCCCTCGTCGGCACCTCCGAACACGGCGTGCTCGGCACGCGATGGATCTACGACGGCACTCACGACCCCGTGCTCGCGGCCCAGTTGCACGCGCTCCTCACCGGCCGCGCCCAGGCACAGGCCCAGTCCCTGACCGACGCGCCGGACCTCACCGTCGCCGTCTCGCCGGTACCGGCGGACGGCACGGCCGCGGCGGAGCTCGTACGGGTCACGGACGGCCCGGACCACACGGACGTGGTGGTGCGGACCGCCGACGCGGCCGCCCCGCTGACCCTGCGCGTCCGGCGGGTCCTCGGCGCCGGCACGGACCTGGCCCCGGGTGACGGCGGCGGAGTCACCGCCGAGTGGCGGCTCCCCGACGGAACCGCGGTCCGGGGCGTGTTCGCCGTCGCGGGCACCGGGACCGGGTCCTAGCGCGGGCTTCGGAGAGGGCGGGGACCGGCGTTCATGGGAGCGTCCATCGACGGATTGATCGAGGCACGAACGGCCGGCGCGGCCTGGGAGATGGAGGTGGATCTCTTCGACTTCGACCTCGGGAAGCAGCGGTACGCGCGCGAGTGCCTGTTCGGTTTCGGCGGCGGACTCGGTGTGGACCGTCCCCTGTTCGACGCGCGGGGATGGCCGGAGGACTCCTGCGACGAGGTACCGAAGCGGTGTGACGAACTGAACCACAGCCACTCCTACGCGACCTGGGCCGAGATCGCGGCGGTCGACTGGGACGCGCCGGTCTGCGACGCCCCCGACGGACACCGGGTGGGGGAGTGGCGGCCGGGGCCGGACGGCGCACTCGTCCTGCGCGACGTGCTCTGGACGCCGGCCGAGGTGGACGCCACGGCGACGGAGCTCTTCGGCGAGGAACTGTGTCCCCATGAATGGCCACCGGGCGGCGAGGTCCGGCTGAACGGCGCCGTCTACCGTCCGGTGGTCCTCACGCCCGGGATGATCGTTCCGCCGGACGGCGACTGGGCGCCGGTGTGGGCGTCGATGCGGTCTCTCGCGGCCGAACACGGCGACGAGAACGTCCGGCTGGTGGTCTGGTTCGGCTGAGCGCCCCGGGCGGGACCCTGGCCCGACGCACAGGCCGCACCCTAGACCCAGTTGACCTCCGCCGCGGCCAGCAGCGGGTCGTCCACCAGCTCCCACAGCGGGACCGCGAAGTTGCCCGTGCCGTAGCGGCCGCCGAAGTGGAGGCCGAGGACACGGTGGTCGGCGAGGTCGAACACCGGGGATCCGCTGTTGCCGCCGAGGGTCGAGCAGTCGTGCTTCAGGACCAGGCCGCCCGGGGTGAACTCGGTGGCCGCACCCGGCTGGAGCCGCTTCACGTTGTAGACGTCCATGAAGATCCGGCGCATCGACTCCGGCTCGTTGCGCCGGCCGTCCCAGGCCGGGTAGCCGACCACGTACACCTGGCGGCCCGGGACGCTCGCCGGGGCGTCGGCCGCGACCGCGAGCGGGGCGGGCAGGGAGCCGTCCGCCGACGGTTCGATCCGGAGCAGCGCCATGTCGACGTCCGGATGGATGCCGATGATCTCCGTGATCTCGTACGGCACCGAAGCCCCGGGCGGCGGCTCTCCCGCGAGCGGCAGCTCCTCCGCCGGGTCGACCCGCGCCGACATCCCGTAGTCGAAGGTCCACCGGCCGTCGCCGTTCGCCGACCGGGCGAACTCCACCGCCACATGACGGTTCGTCATCACCGCGCGGGGGCCGACGACGAAGGCCGTGCCGACCCAGTCCAGGCGCGGATGGCCGGACACCTCCACCCGGCCGACCCGGGCCAGGGACTCGCGGATCGCGGGCCGTTGGCCGTCGAGGACCGCCCACTCGTCGTGCTGCGGGGCGAAGTCCTGGCGCTGCACGAGGATCGCCGGGCGTCCCTCCATGAGCACGATCGCCTCCACACCGAACGACTCGTCGCCGTCGAGCTCGTCCTCCCGGTGCGTGGCCAGCTTCTCGAGACCGCTGACCCCGGCCTCCAGGACGCGCGCCCGTTCCTCGCGCGCGAAGCGGGAGATCTCGGAGGCCGGCGCCGCGGCGGCGGGGAGCTCGAAGGTGGACTCGGTGATCTCCGCCTCCAGTTGGCCGCGCACCCGCGCGGCGACCTCTTGCAGATCCCCGAAGATCCGCTCGGTGGCGGTCGCGACCGGCGACACACCCCGTGATCCGTTCGGCATGGTTCACTCACCTCGGGTTCCCGTTGCCGTGCGTCCTGTCCGTCCCGTTCGTGACGTTCACCGGGCGCGCCGGAGCCGGCCGGCCCGACTGGGCCGCCATGATCTCCTCGTACAACTCCGGCGTGAACTCCTGGAGATGGGCGAGGATGCCGCTCATCTGGGTGCCGACGTTCACGAAGCGTGTCCTGGCGCCCTGGAACTCGACCTCGTCCACCTTCCGCGTCCCGCGGTGCAGCCCCACCACCGTCCAGTCGTCGAGGCAGACCGGGGAGCCCGACGAGCCGCCGCGGGTGTCGGTGAAGTACAGGATGTCGTGCTCGTCGGCCCGGTAGACCAGGTTGTTGCGCAGCGCGACCCGCTTCGGCAGCCCGCCCGGGTGCTGGATGATGTTGACGGGGACGCGCTGCCGCTCGCGGACGAGCAGCGGCCGGGTGGCGACCCGGAGGGTGGGGCGGCTCGCCTGGTCGGGGGAGAGCCGGACGATGGCGTAGTCCAGGCCCGCGTCCCAGGCGGCGAGCTCACCGGCCGTGGCCTCCGGGGCGGCGGCCGCGTTCTCGACGAAGTCGAAGCGGGAGCGGGACATGAGCGCCTGGAGGCGCAGGTCCTCGTCGCTGACATACGGACGATCGCCCGGCTGCTCGGCGGAACGAGCCATCACCACATGGTGGTTGGTGATGAGGAGGTCGGGGGCGATCATCCAGCCCGTGCCGCCGTGCGGATAGGACGGCAGCAGCGGCGCTCCCGACTCGTACGGGGGGATGCGCAGGAGGGCGACGGAGGCACCGGCCCGGATCCCGCCGTGCAGGAACTCGTACGGCACGGTGTCGTCCTGGAGGACGATCTCCTCCTTCATCTCCCCGGGCATCATCTCCGCCGGGAGCTCCGCCTCACCGGTGATCGCGCGGGCGACGGTGTCGAGGGCGCCCTGCAGGACGGCTCGCGGTCCCGGTTCACGGGTCTGCTCGATGGCGTTGTGCAGCCAGATCTCCAGCGGCACCAGACCGTCGATGAGCCGTTCGACCTGGTTCATCGCGTTCAGGTCGGCGTGGATCTGCTCCCGGGGGTCGTTCAGCTGTTCGAGCGTGGCCGTGAAGTTGCCGGGAATGCCCTTGAGGAGGGCGGAGCGGACGGCCCGGTCCGCGAGACCGGCCTCCATGGCGGCGTTGCGGACCCGGACGAGTTCCTGCTGGCGGAGGAACGGCTTCTTGCGGAGCGCGGCCCCGGCGGCGGTCGGCGGCGGGCGCGTCCACAGCCCTCCACCGCCCCCCTCGCCCTCGGAGACGCGTTCGAACCCGGTTCCCGAGCCGGCCCCCGGCATCGCGCCGCGCGGCGGCGGGCCCGTGTCCATCGCGGAGGCGACGCCGAGCAGCAGGTCCCCGCTGCCGTCCCGGAGCGTCAGCACCTGCCGGGCGACACTGTCCAGGGTGCCGCGCCGCCGCGCCTCCCACAGGTCCCGCTCGATGCGGTCACGGTCGAGCCGGGCCGCGTCGGCGGGAGACGCGGAGCCCTCCCCGGCGGCCGACTCGAGGATGCGGGCCAGCGGCTCACGGAGTCCCGGCTCGTCGACGAGAGTGGTGTCGATCCAGCGGGCGAGTTCGGTCACCACCGCTTCCTCGTCCGCCGGCAGCCCCACCAGCCGCAGGGTGTGCTCCAGCAGCTGGGGGTCCTCGGGACAGGCCGTGGCGGCCGCCGTACGCGCCAGCGACGGCTGCCTGGCCAGATCGGCGTCGGGCATCCCCCGGAGCGTCCTGGCGAGCCGCTCACGCGCCGGGGCGGCATCGACGTCCGCGAGGTCGGCGAGCCGCGACCGGGCGACGAGCACCCCCAGGGACTCGAACGACAGCCCGAGCCCCGCCGCGATGTCCTCCGCCTCCTGGAGGTCCCGGTCGGCGTCCGCGAAGTCGCCCGTGTCCTGCGCGAGCCGTGCCGACAGCTGCAGCAGTTCGAGCTGGGTCTCCGCGCAGCCCGCCTGCGCCGCCCCGTTCACGGCCCGCTCGGCGGTCGCCCGCGCCTCGGCCGTCCGCCCGGAGCGGGCGAGGGTCTCCGCGAGCAGCGCGTGGAGCCGGCTGCACGGCGTCCACGGCCGTCGCTCGGAGAGCCGCTGCGCCGCCGCCTCCACGTACCCCTGGGTGAGCAGGTCCTCGACCTCGCGTGCGGCGATCCGCTCCCAGTCCTCCTGGTCGGCCCCGGTCATGATCTGGTCGGGCACATGGCCGCCGATCCTGCCGAGGAGGAACGCCGCCGACCGGTCGGGCATCTCCTTGTGCGTCGAGCCGCCCAGGTAGGCGGCGACGCCAGGCTCCCAACGCGCCTCGACCGTACGGGGGTTCTCGCCGAGCCGCAGCCGGTGATAGATCTCCTCGGCACGGTTCCGGGACCCTTCGAGGGCCGCGTAGTGGGCGACGGCGCTGCGGTCCACGGCCCGCATCAGATCGGTCCGCGCGCTGTCCGTGAGGCGCAGCATGATGGCCCGCAGATCGGACCGGTGCCGGATGGCGTCGGGCCCCGCCGACTCCATCAGGTCGACCCGGGAGGTGAGCAGCCCGTAGAGGCGGCGGGCCTCTCCGGTGGTCTCGACGTGGAGCCCCGCCGGACCGGCGAGCACCTCACGGACCAGCTCGGGGGTGATGAAGCGCAGCGCCAGACCCGCTTGCACGAGCGCCCGGAGGTCGTCCTCCGCGATGTGCTTGAGGATGCGGTCGTACAGCGTGCCCTGGATGAGCATCTGGTCGACCTGCCGGTCGAAGTACCGCCGCCGGGAAGGCAGTCCGCGCAGGAGGCCGCCGAGCGACGAAGGGGCGGCCTCGCCCGCCGAGACCGCCGTACGGGCCGCCAGCTTGAGGCTCAGCGGGTGGCCGCCGATCCGGTCGGCGAGGTCCTCGGCGAGCCTCTCGTCGACGACGCCCGAGGACATCAGGAGGTCCACGGAGGCCTGGTGGTCGAGCTCGGTGAGCTCCATCGTGCGAGGGGTCAGGACTCGGGCCGGATGATCGATGGGCGCCCGCCCGGAGACGATGAACCGCAGGCGCGAGTAGGCGGCCCGCAGCGCCGTCCAGATCGCCCACATCCGGCCGAGGACGGGCGAGCCGCGGTACTGCGCCTCCTCGAAGGAGTCGATGACGACGACGAGCGGCGGCGGCGTGCCGCCGGGCGCCGGGCGGACGGCCTCGGCGACCAGGGACGCGATCCGGTGGGCGAGGTCCTGCTCGTGGGCGCTCGCCCGGGCGTGGAACTCGGTCGAGTAGTCGCGGCCGAGCGTGGCCCGGGTGCCGGCCAGTTGGTGAAGCTCGTCGAGCTCGTCGCGTTCGCCGCGCTGGGTCGCCGCCGTCCGCTCGCACTCGTCGGCGAGCGCCTCGAAGGACGGCCGGAGCGCGGGAAGGCGGACGCCGAGCTGCCGGGCCATCTCGGCGATCACGGTGGCCGGTTCGTGGACGGAGAGCGTGGGACGCGCGAAGTCGATGTAGGCGAAGGGGAATCCGGTGGGCGAGGCGGCCAGGGCGTCGACGAGGAACTTGGCGAGCAGGGTGCTCTTGCCGATGCCGCCGACGCCGTGGAGGAGCACCGGGGGCTCCGCGGGCTCCTCGGGGAGCGCGATGTAGGCGTGCAGGGAGTCGAGTTCGGCGGCGCGGCCGTGGAAGGTGCCCCGGATCAACCGGTGCATCGGCTGGAGCAGCCGGGCCGTCTCCAGGCGGTGCTGCACGGCGTCGACGGAGGGGAGCCCGGTCACGCCCGGCACCCGGCTGAGCCAGAGCACGGCCTGGAGGGTGTCGGACAGCTCCTCGACGTCGTCCAGGGGAGGGACGGCCGCCGCGGGGACAGGGGAAGGCGCGGCGGCACGGGCAGGCGCGGAGGTCGGTGCGGTCACGGAGGCGGGTGCCGTCAGGGAGGGCGGTGCGGTGGGGGCGGCGGTCGCGATGGCGAGCGGTCCGCCCTGGAGGTGTGGGGACGCCTCCGGGGGGAGGCCCGTGCCCGTACCGGTGAGCAGGGCGGGGGTCGTCTCCGGAGGGAGCCCCGTGCCCGTGCCCGTGAGCAGGGCCAGAGCGGTGCGCTCGGGGCCGGGGCCCTCCGGGCACAGATCCATATTCGACCGCAGCACGCTCAGAGCGGCTTCGGGACCCGCGAGGCCCGCCAGGGTCTCCTCGCGGACGTCCGGCTTGAGCGTCCAGACCATGGCCCCGGGGGAGGGCAGCGCGGTGCAGTCGTCGACGAGTTCCAGGACGGCCCGCCCGGTGGGCCGTTCCTCGCCGGGCAGCCGCAGCAGCGCGGGGTCGAACTCCTGGAGCAGACAGGCGGCCTCGCGGTAGGAGCGGCGGGGATCCGGCAGCGCGCCGGCGGGGGAGGTGAGGCTCACACGCAGTGCGTCCCGCAGCTGGTGGGCGGCCTCGCCGTCCGGTGAGGCCGGCGGTGGCAGGGCCCGGTGGAGCCGTACGACGTCCTCCACCGCCGTGCACAGCCGGCGCATGTAACTGTCGCCGTTCGAGGGTGAGTCGACCGCGCGCAGGACCTCGGCCACGGCCGTGTCCGTCAGCTCCCCCACGGCCCCCTCCTGCCCGGGCGGTGCCGCGTCCGTGAAGAACTCCCGGAAGAAGTCCCGGAGATCGCCCTCGTCGGTGAGTCGGGTGGTGTCCCGGCACTCGTTCTTGCGCACCTCGTACGGGAGTTGACGCATCGTCGTGGCGTATCCGAGCAGTACCAGACGGGGCACGGTATCGGCCCGCACCGGAGTGTGCTCGTAGATCGCCCGCGCCAGGACCCCGATGGCGTCCCACACGTCCGCGTGCGGGTCCAGCCGGTCGCAGTCGTCCAGGACCAGCCAGAAGCGGTCCTCGGCGGCCGTCGCCCGCGCGACGATCCGGTGCGCGGCATCCTCCAGGGTCGGCAGTGGATCGTTCAACCGTGTGGGGTTCAACGGGAAACCGTTGGTCTCGGGACCCGCCACGAAAGCCGAGAGCCGTTCCATCAGCCGTTCCGCCGTCGAGGTGCGGGACAGCGTCACCCGTACCGGACGGAAGTCGTGGTGCTGGCCGAGATGACGGATGAGCTCGTACGTGTACGAGCGGCCGCTGTCCGGGGGACCGTCGACCACCAGCACCGTCTGCTCCGGGTCGGCGAGGAAGCCGCGCAGCTTCTGCCGCAGCTCGGTGCGGTTCAGGAAGACCTCCGTGCCGTGCTTCAGGAGCAGGCTGTCGAACGGGTCCCGCGGGGAGCGCCGCAGCCGCTCGTCCTCCCGCAGCCGGGTGAGCAGGTTCCGCGCCTCGGCGCCCTGTTCGAAGGCGTGCGGATCGTCGATGGCGGCGAGCGCGTCGAGACCGGCGAGGACGACGAGGAGCCGGCGCTGGTGGGCGATGTCCCTGCGGGCCGCCGCGACCACCAGGAGGGCATTGCGGTCGGCGTCCGGGGTGAGTGGCAGGTCGTCGACGAAATCGGCCGGAAGCCCGGCACGCAACAGTCGTTCGCGGGGCTCCGGGGTGTCGAGGAGATGGTCCCGCACCCAACTGGCGACGAGCCCCCACTCGGTCTCGGTGAGCGGCATACCGCACCTGCCCGGCGCTCTTGGCGCAGCGCCGGTCGCTCCGGCGCCGGGACGTGAACTGATCGGGCCGGACGGCCCGTCCCTCCCATCGTTTCACCGGCCCGAAGGGGTCGCAATCGCTGTGGGGGCGCGGCGGCGAAGGCCTGGACCGGGCACGGGGGCGCCCCTCGGCTCAGGGGTGCAGCACGAGGTCCCCGTACGACTCCAGCCGCCGCCACCGCTCCTCGGGCGCCCGCGTCGCCGGCATCACGTCCACGTCGGGCAGCGGCCCGAACTCCAGCTCGGTGATCTCCGCGACGTCCGAGACGGGCACCTGGTACGTACGGAACGGGCCGAGCGGCGGCGGCGCGCCGGTCGTCGCCCCCGCGAGCGCCCGCTCCGCGTCCCGGCTCAGGTCGGGGCTCTGGTCGAGCACGTACGCGGCCGCCGCGAGCGCCCCGTCCTGGAGGAACGCGGCCACCTTCCAGAACCGCATCGGCACCTGGATCCCCCGGTACGGCGGGTCGGAGTCGTGGAGCACCGGGCCCGTGAGGACGGTCAGCCTCCGGTCGTAGACGGCGGCGTGGTCGAGCAGGTAGTTCTCCAGGCCCTGCCAGAGCTGCTTGCCCTGGTTGAAGACATCCGCCTGGGGAGCGGCGTTGGTGAAGTGGAAGGTGTCCGTGTTGGCGCGGGCGGCCAGGGCCGAGGGCCCCCAGACCGGGTCGAGCCGGCGGACCAGATGGCCGCGGTCGAGGCTGTTGTTCCGGTAGATGTCTTCGCCCGCCTGCTGCTCGTCGGGCAGCCGCGGGTCGAACTGCCAGACGTCGTCGCGGGGCACGTCCTCAAGGAGCTCCCGCCCCTCGACGCACACGGCCGTCGAGGCCGCGAGACGTCGGTCGGGCCGGAAGACCACGGTGAAGTGGGTGTACGGCAGGATCACCGTCCCGATCGACTGCCGGACCGGAAGCGGCAGCGGGACGACCGGTCCGAGGAAGGCCTCGTCGTAGCCGGTGCGGTCGGCGAGCGCTGCGCGGCGGGCGTCGTCCGTGCCCGGAGGGAGGTGGGGATCGGAAGGCTTCATACGAGGTAGGTACCGCGTGGAGAGGGGCGCGCTCGGCGCCGGACCACAGGCCACTCGATCAGACGCCCCGGTTCCTCTCCGCTCTCCCGCCCTCCTCCTCTTTCCGCCAGGAGGCACCCCATGGCCACCGGACTCGCCCTGCACGTCGGACTCGACAGCGTCGACCCCGCCCGCTACGAGGGCCGGGAAGGGACCCTGGTCGCCTGCGAGAACGACGCCCACGACGTGGCGCGGCTCGCCCGCGCCGCCGGATTCGAGAGCACGGTCCTGCTCACCCCAGAAGGGACCGTCGCCAATGTCACCGCCGTGCTCGGCGGCGCGGCCGCCCGGCTCGGCCCCGGCGACATCCTGCTCTTCGGCTACTCGGGCCACGGCGGCCAGGTGCCCGACGAGAACGACGGCTCGGCCGCCACCGGCTCCGACGACGAGCCGGACGCGCTCGACGAGACCCTCGTCCCCTACGACCGGCAGTTCCTCGACGACGAGGTCCAGCGCGCCTTCAGCGCCTTCGCCGACGACGTACGGATCGTCTCCTTCTTCGACTGCTGCCACAGCGGCGGCAGCATCGAGATCCCCGGCGGACCGGTGGCCGACGCCACGGCCCGCTTCATGCCCGAGCCCCAGCAGCGGCAGCTCTACGACCGCGACCGTGGCTTCCACGCCGAGCTCCGGCGCTCCCCCGCCGACTCCCGGCCCCGGAACGGAGCGGGCCCCGACGCGCTCCTCGTCTCGGCCTGCCAGGACAACCAGGAGGCCTCCGACGGCGACGTCAACGGCGCGTTCACCGAGGCGCTGCTCCAGGTGTGGGACGACGGCGCCTTCCGCGGCGGCCACCGCGACTTCCACCGGTCGATCCAGCGCAGACTGCCCCCGACCCAGAGCCCGAACCTCTACCTCACCGCCACCCCGGACCAGGAGTTCGTGGACCAGAGGCCGTTCACGGTCTGAGCGCCGTCGCGAGCTGCGCCCGCGAGCGGACGTCGAGCTTCTGGTAGATCCGGGTCAGCCGCGCCTCGACCGTCTTCACACTCAGATACAGCTTCGCCGCCGCCTCCTGGTTGCTGGCACCCTGCCCCACCAGCCGGGCGAGCCGCAGCTCGGCCTCCGTCAGAGAGGAGAGTGCCGGCAGGGCCTCCTCACTCCCGGAGCCGCCCCCGGAGCTCTCGCCCACGGCGCCCGCCGGGGACTCGCACGCCAGGGCGAGCCACGGCGTCGCTCCGGCCCGCTCGAACACCGTGGCCGCCGTCTGCAGCGCGCTCTGCGCCGCCGACCGGCGCCGTCTGCGGCGCTCCACCCGGGCCAGGGCGATCAGTGCCCGCCCCCGCTCCAGCGGCAGCCCGGCCCGGCCGAAGGCCTCTGCCGTGCGGGTGAGCAACTGGGCCGCCTCGTCCGTGCGCCCCTCCGCCGCGAGCCACAGGGCGTACGCCCGGTCGCAGCCGAGCAGGACCGTGGACCGGCCCAGCCGGGCCGCCACCGGCCGTACCTCGTCGAGGAGCGCCAGCGCCTCGTCGCCCGCGTCGTGGGCGAGCAGTGCCTCGGCCAGCTCCTCGTGCCAGCGCAGCATCGACGGGTCCACGGTCGACTGGGCGCGCTCGTCGGCCTGGACGCGCCGCAGGGTCTCCAGGGCGGCGGCGACGTCCCCGTTGATCAGCTGGACCCGGCCGAGCGCGTACCGGCTGCGGGAGAGGAACACCCGGTCGCCCTCCTCCTCGGAGGCCTGGACGCTGCGCCGGGCGTAGCTCGCCGCCCGCGCGAAGCTGCCGCCGGCCGTCTCCGCGAGCGCCAGCGTGTACCAGGCGGGGCCGGGGGAGAGGCCCGCCTCCAGAGTGAGCGCGAGGGACTGCCCGGCGTGCGCGAGAGCGGCCGCGCAGGCGCCCCTGCGGGACTCGACGGCGGCCAGTGTGGAGAACAGCTCGATCGTGTCCTCCACCGAACCGCGCCGCTGGACCAGGGGCAGCAGCGCGTTCAGTTCGTCGCGGGCGTCCGTCAGACGGTCGTCGAACAGCGCGTGTCGGATCGTCAGGATCTGTGCGGCGTTGCGGATTCCGAGAGGCCGCTCGGCCAACTCCAGGGCTCGGGCCTGCGCGAGCACCGCCTCCGCGTCCGGCGCGCCGAGGGCCCGCTCCATCCGCGCCTGCACGGTCAGCGCCTGTGCCGCCGTCCGCGGGTCGCCCATGGAGGCGGCGAGCGCGGCCGATTCGACGGCCGCCGTCCGCGAGCGCTGGGGATCGCCGTCCGCGAGCACGTACTTGACGGCGAGCCGGAGCTGCACCGCGGCCCGCAGGGCGGTGTCGCCCTCCGAGTCCTCCATGGCGTGGACGTACATCTCGTCGAGCCCGGTCAGCCCCTGCCCCGCGGTGTCGAGGACGGCGAGCCGCGCCCTGACGCGGTCGGCGGGCACCGCGTCACGGGCGAGCAGATCGGTGGCGGCCCGCATGGCGAGGTCGGCGCGGGCCGCGCGGGCGGCTTCCTCGGCGGCGTCGACGAGCCGTGCGATCCGCCGTGTCCCGTGCCGTCCGGGCGTCGACTCGGCGGCCAGCAGGGCGAGTTCGGCCGCGAGCGCGCTGTTTCCGCGCCGCCGGGCCAGATCGGCCGCGTTCGCGACCTCGGCCGCGAGGTCCTCGTCCGGGCTGTCGGTGGCCAGTGCCCGGTGCCGTACCGCCTCCACGGGGTCGTCCACGACCTCCGCGAGGGCCGCGTGCCCGGCGCTCCGCTCGGCCCAACAGGCGTCGTGCACCAGGGTGGAGGGCAGCAGCCCCGCGGTGAAGGTCACCGACCCGTCCTCGGCGAGCGACACGAGCCCGGCGCGCTCGGCCGCCGCGAGGTCCGCCTCCGCGTTGGGCCGTCCCGCCCGCCGTACCAGTGTCGACGAGGGGCGCAGCGCGAGGGCCGCGAGCAGCAGCGTCTCCCGTACGGCGAGGGGCGCGGCGCCGAGCAGCTGGCGGGCGAGGTCGCGGGCGCGCCCGGACAGCGTCAGCGCCTCGGCGTGGTGGACGGGGGTCCGCGCGTCGGCCAGCGAGCGGCCCACGGCGAGCGCGAGCCGCGGATTGCCGCCGCTGGCGCGGTGGATGCGGCCGGCCATCCGGGAGGGCAGCCGGTGGTGGATGAGGAGTTCGGCGATCTCGTCGGCGTGCAGCGGCGGCACGAGCAGCACGTCCGCCTCGGACGGCACCCACAGGTGGGCGGCGTGCGGATCGTCGGGGCGGTGCGGCGCACGGTAGGGCTCGCCCGCCTCGCCGTACGGCTCCGGTGTCTCGACGGCCACCACCCGCAGCGCGGGCGGCGCGAGGTGGAGGGCGAAGCGGAGCAGGTCCGCGCTGTCCGCGTCGACGTGCTGGACACCGTCGACGACGAGGAGCACCGGGCCCCGGCGGGTCAGGGTGCGGAGGATCTGGGCGATGCCGAGCCGGAGCGCGATCGGGTCCCAGCCGCCGGCGTCGAGCGGCGCCTCGCGGCAGAGCATGGCGACGGCGGTGCGCTGGGGCCCGGGCAGCTCGTCGAAGACCGCGGAGGCCTCGGGCCCGGCGGATGCCTTGTCGGCCGGGCGGGGCTCACGGCGCCTGCCGCCGGGTTGCGGCCGGTGCACGGTCGCCGCCACCGAGGCCACGAGCGCGGCGGCCGACGCCCCGGGTATCTCGCGGTCGGACGGCAGGGTCGCCAGCCACAGCACGGTCTCGCCGCGCGCCTCGGCGCGGGTCGCCTCGGCGAGCGCGAGCTCGGTCTTGCCGACTCCGGCGGGCCCGGTGAGCAGGGCCCGGCCCCGGGTGTGGAGGGCGCGTTCGAGGCGGGCGAGGAGTTCCTCGCGGCCCACCGGCGCCGAGGGGCCCCCCGGACCCGTGGGGCGCAGGGCGAGGTACGGAGCTGTCGTCACTGTCCATCACCTCCGGCGCGCTCGGGCCCCCGGCCCATGAGCCCCGTGGGCAGAGAATACGGAGCCCACCGGTGGAGTCCAGGCCCTGTGTCCGGCATACGGACAGGGCGCCCCGGCGGGACGGCACCCCGGAACGCCAGAACGCGCCCGTGGTGTAGACCACGAGCGCGTCGCTGACCAGCAATGATGCTGATGTGGGGGGTGGTTCGGTGGTGGAGCGATGGCGCCTTAGAAGGTCAGGCTCCACGAGTTGATGTAGCCGGTGTCACCCGTGGCCACATCGCGGACCTGAAGCTTCCAGGTGCCGTTGGCGACCTCGCTCGACGCGTCGACCGTGTACGTGGTCAGGACGTTGTCGGCGCTGTCCGAGGAGGAGGACGCCTTGAGGTTGCGCACCGTGCCGTCGGGGGCGACCAGGTCGATGACCAGGTCACCGCGCCAGGTGTGCTTGATGTCCACGCCGACCTTGAGGGCGGCGGGAGCGTTGCCGGTGCGGCCGGTGACGGCGATCGAGGACGACACGGTGGTGTTGTCCGAGATCGTCACATCGGTCGCGTTGGTGAAGACGGTGCCGGCCGGCGGGGTGGTGGTGACGGCGTCGACGGTCTTCGCCGAGTCGGCGATGCCGGTGCCGCAGCCGCCGGTGCAGGTGCCCGGCAGCGGGCGGGCGTTGGCCTTGATCGCGGACTCGATCTCGGCCGGGGTGAGGGTGCTCTTGGCCGACTTCAGCAGGGCGGCGAGGCCGGCGATGTGCGGCGCCGCCATCGACGTGCCCTGGTAGGGCTTGTAGTTCTCGGTCGACTGGGTGGTCGCGCCCGAGTTCAGCGTGGAGTAGATGCCGTTCTCGGGGGTGGTGACGGTGCCGGGCGTGTCGGTCGAGCGGCGGGTCTCGCCGCCGGGCGCGGCCACGTCCACGATGGCGCCGAAGTTGGAGTAGTACGACCGGTTGCCCTCACGGCTGGTGGACGCCACGTTGATGACGTTCGCGCAGTTCGCGGGGGTGAATCCGGAGGCGTTGGCGTTGCTGTTGCCCGCGGCGACGACGACGGTGGTACCGCGCGAGACGGCGCCGTTGATCGCGGTCTGGTAGACGCTCGGGCAGGTCGCGCTCGCGCCGCCCAGGCTCAGGTTGATGACCTTCGCCGGGGTGGCGTTGGCCGGGACGCCCGGCACGGTGCCGCCGGAGGCCCACGTGATGGCGTCGGCGATGTCGGCGGACGAGCCGCCGCACTTGCCGAGCACCCGCACGGGCTGGATCTTCGCGTTGTACGCGATGCCCGCGATGCCCTTGGTGTTGTTCGTGACGGCGCCGATGGTGCCGGCCACGTGGGTGCCGTGCCAGGAGGAGTTCGAGGCCTTGGAGCCGGTGCCGCACTCGTTGTCGGTGGCGTTCCAGTCGCCCTCGTCCTTCGCGTCCGCGTCGCGGCCGTTGCCGTCGCGGGCGTCGGCGGAGGTCGAGATGAAGTCGTAGCCGGAGACGACGTTGCCGGCCACGTCCGAGTGGGCCGCGTAGCCGGTGTCGATGACCGCGACGGTGACGCCGGAGCCGGTCGTCTTGTCCCAGGCCGCAGGAACGTTCATGCCACCGGTGGGCTCGAAAAGGTCCCACTGCTTGGTGTAGTCGGTGTCGTTCGGCGTGACCGCCATCGCGTAGGCGCGGATGTCGGGCTCGACCGAGGCGACGGACGGGTCGGCGCGGAACGCGGCCATGACCTCCGTCACGTCCTGCTTGGTGGCGCTGTCGCCCAGGTCGACCAGGGCGCCGCCGCCGGCGAGGCGACGCTCGAAGGAGAGCTGCTCGCCCGTCTTCGCGGCCTTCTCGGCCGTGTCGCTCTTCGCGGCGGTGTTCGAGCCGGCCTCGGCGGCCTGGCTCTTGTAGGTGACGATGACCTTCTCGACCGGGGCGCTGGGAAGCGCCCGCATCGTCTGCGAAGCCGGTGCGGGCTTCGGGGTGGCAGCGCCCGGGGCGGCGGCGATCGCCCCGGTCGTGGCAGCGGCACCGAGGATCGCGGCGCTCGCGACCACGGATATGACTCTCCGCCTGGAACCGTTCAAGGTGTGGCCCTTTCGAGTACGACGTAGCTGCGGAGCAGTGGCGGCGGCGCGGGACGCAGGAGCGAAGTGGGGTCGCGATCCGGCATTCCCTGGGCTGGGGGGCCCGTGCGCCGCCACCGGCGCGACGGCCCGGGTCAAGGCCGTCCCCGGCGGATGCCACCCTCCGCATGCACCTGTCAGGGTGCGGTCGGGGGATGATATCTGCCGGTGCGGAGGACAGTAGGGAACGGGGGGGTGAACCCGATACGGGGAAAACCCTTGTCACCCCTCACGGGGCGGCGGGGGTCCGGTGAGGGGAGGTGCGACCGGGGGTGCGGGCACGGGAGTCGGCGCCCTGTCACACGCCCACCGGGCGGCGGGAGTACGCCCGGTCGACCGGCCTGAACAGGCACGTTTCGCGGACTAGGTACGTACCTGCTCCACGGGAAAGGTACACACCTCTCGGCCGGAGCCCGAGGGCGGCCCCCCGACGAAGCCGCCGGGGCCGCGGGGGCCCCGGAGCCGGCTGGGGACACCGGGGGCCCGGGGCCGGCGGGGGCATCGGGGGGCGTCCGGACCGCCTGTGGCGGGCGACGGGGCGCTCGGAGGGGCGCGGCCTCAGCCGAGTTCGAGCGTCGTCACCCCGTACACGCGCTCGCGTGCCACCGGGCGCACCGGGCCCGTGTACATCCGGGCCGTCTCGAACGTCGGCTCCAGACCCCGCTCCTCGGCCAGCCGCGCCGCCGCCGGATTCGACTCCGGCATGTCGACCGCGATCCGCGCCGAGCCGAACTCCCGCGCCTCGGCGGCGAGCGCGTCGAGCAGGGCGGCGGCGTCGGCCGGGGTGTCCGCGAACAGCGGCCCCACCCGTGCCTCGTCCTGCGCCCGCCGGACCACCCCGTACCCCGTCGGACGTCCGTCGACGATCCGTACCAGCGCACGATGGCCGGGCGTGGCCAGCCAGGCGGCCAGGAACCGCGGCCGGTCGGCGTGATGGCAGGCGTTGTCGTACGCGGCGAGGGCGGCCGGATCCACGGACCCGGCGGGCACCACGCCGGTCACCGGGGCGTCGGGAGCCGGGACCTCGCCCACGTAGCGCGCCGTGCGGTACGCCGTCGCGAATCCGGAGCGCCGGTAGTTGTCCTGCTGCGCCGGCACCCCGTCGAGCCCGACGGACCGGTCGCCGGCGTGCGCGAGCGCGGCCCGCCACGTGGCCAGACCGTGACCGAGGCCGCGGAGTTCGGGCCGTACGAGATAGAAGCCGAGGAACGCGTACGCGTCGTCGTAGGTGACGACCGAAATGGCGGATACGGGCTCCCCCGCGACCCGGCCGAGGAAGAACCCCCGGGGATCCTGCGCGAAGAACGCCGCGGCGTCCGAGAGCCCCGGGTTCCACCCCTCCTCGGCCGCCCAGCCGCGCACGAGCGCCCAGTCCCGCTCCGTGGCGGGGGAGACGGAGAGCGGGCCGGAGGAGGCGGAGGCCATGGGGATCCCTTCAACAGCCGGGAGCGGGTGCGTACTCGATCGGGGGACCGGGGGACCGGGACCTCGCGACCGGGCCTGGGGCCCGGGGCCGGGACCCGGGAAGGAGCGGAACAGGATGAAACGTGGACAGAACCCCTGCGGTGAACCGGGCAAAGCGCGCCGAGCCTAGCGCCCCGCGCCACCGCCCCCGTCCCGGGCCGATCGATTCAGGCCGCGGCGCTCGGCGGCTCGCCGACCCGGCCGCGGGTGGTCGAAGGGCGCGATCCCGCCGTCGGCGGCCCGGGCCCGCCGTCGGCGGACCGCCTCGGTGGACCGCTTGGGACGGACCGGCTCGGTGGACCGCCTCGGACGGGCCTCCGCCGGCGGACCGCCGTCAGTGGACGAGACGGAGCCGCGGCCCCGCGACCGTGAGGCGCACGGTCTGACCCCATGACAGCTCCAGCGCGTCCGACTCGACGCCGTCGCCGAACACCACCAGCCGGTCCGACTCGACGGTGAGGCGCAGCCCCTGACCCGGGTCGAGGAGGCCCTCGACCCGGCTCGTTCCGGTCGTCGGGGACGGCCACGCCTCACGGACGAACCACGCGAGCCGGGCATCCGCCGGCGCGGGGAGCGCGAGCGCGCTGGAGCGCTGCTCCCACAGGGACCGCAGCCAGCCCGTGGCCCCCGTACCCGTGCCCACGAGCACCCCCGACGAGGCCTGGGCCTCCGGCGGAAGCTCCGTCGCGTCGAGATCCAGGGTGTACCGGGCGGTCTGATGGCCGCGCGGCCCGACATAGATCTCGTTCAGCGCCAGCAGCCGCTGCGCGTCGTCGGTGACGGCCTCCACCATCGTCAGCTCGTCGACCGTCACCGCGGCCCCCGCCGCGTACGGCAGCAGGCGCCGTGCCCGGTCCGCCCGGTGGCGGACCAGGACGCCCGGGTTGCGCCCCGGGTCGGCGTCGATGCCGATGACGGGCTGACCGGTGAGGTACTTCGCCGCGTTGGCGACCAGACCGTCCTGCCCCACCACCACGACCACGTCCTCGGGCCCGAACAGGAACCGGTCCAGATCGGCGCGCTCCACCCTGGTCTGCCGCCAGGTCAGGGGCACCGCGGCCGCCACCTCGGCCAGCGCGCGGTGGGTGCGGTCGTGCCGCTCGCGCACGGCGTCGACCGAGCGGCCGCGCGCGGAGAGGAAGAACGCGGCCTGACCGTGCGTGCCGTGCCGGGCGAGCAGCTCCTCGTACTCCGTGGTCCGGTGCACGAGCACCGCGCGCGGCGCGAGGCTCACGGCCGGGCCCCGCCCTCGCCGAGCTTGGCAAGGAGCCCTGTCAGGACGTCGGGCGAGAGCGTCAGGTGCTCGATCCGGGGCAGGTTCTCGGCGGCGCGGGACACGGCCAGGGCGTGCAGGGTGGCGGGTTCGACCTCGGCGTGCGCCCGCAGCCACGAGGACTGCGCTCCGGCGCGCGCCTGCCCGACCTCGCGTGCAGCCTCCGCCTCGGCCCGCGCGAGGCGGACCTTCCGTACGGCCTCGGCCTCGGCTCGTACGGCGTCGGCGGCGGCGTTCTCCTCGGCCTCGCGACGGGCGTTGGTGCCGCGCTGCTCGACGAGCCGCTCCTCCTGGCGGGCCAGCTCGATCTTGCTCGCCAGCTCGTTCTCCGCGATGGCGCGCTCGCGTTCGACGGCGACCGCGCGGCGTTCGTACGTGGCCCGGTCGGCCTCCTGCTGGATCTGCTCGCGGGCAGGGGTGCGCAGGGCGCGCTCGACCTCGGGTTCGGGCCGGATCGCGACCACCCGGACGGCGACGACCTCGATGCCGGTGGACGGCAGCCGGGGCTCGGCCGCGAGTCCGGCCGTGACGCGGTCCCGTACCGCCGCCACGCCGTCGACGAGCGCCTCGGCCAGGGCGGTGCGGGCGAGGACGTCGAGGGCGTGCTGCTGGGCGGTCTCGGTGAGGAGGGTGGCGATCTGCTCCAGCGGGGTGCCGCGCCACGCGCCCGTGTCGGGGTCGATGGAGAAGTCGAGCCGGGTGGCGGCGGCCGCCGGGTCGCCGATCCGGTAGGTGACGGTGGACTGGACGCTGACGTCCTGGAAGTCGGCGGTCCGGGCGTGGAAGGCCATGGCCAGTTCCCGGTCGTTGACCGGGACCTCGGAGAGGGCCGCGGTGCGCGGGCGGAACCAGAAGCTCAGTCCCTCGCCGTCGTGCACGAGCTTGCCGCGGCGCTGGTGGCGGATGTGCGCGGTGGGTGCGGAGCGCAGATGGCGCCAGCCGGCCCGCCGGGTGATGTCGGCCATGAAGAAACCCCCTTGTCGTCATGTTGACGATAGGGGGTTTGCCGGGTTGTCGTCAAGATGACGAATTCAGCGCGTCCCGCCGGGCCGGAGGTTCCTCGACCGGTGGCCCCGCCGTGTCCTCGCCGCGCGTCCTCGACGTGTGAGGGACCCTCAGCCCGCCGCCCGCGCGTGCGCCGGCTCGGCGCCCGGCACGGTCGGATCGGGCAGGTCCCGAGGGGGCGCGCCCTGCTCGGGTGTGGCCGGATCGGGTCGGGCCGAACGGTGGACGGCGAGCTCGGCCGAGCGAGGCGCCGGCACCGACCGGACGGCCCACCGGGCAGGCGTACGCGCGCGCGTGGAATCCGCGGTCGTCCCGGGCGCTGCCACCGCCACCACTACCGCCTCGGGGCGGGCCGCCACAGCGGATGCCGCCACCGCCTCGGGGCGTGTGGCCGGAGCCGCCTCCGGGGAGCCCCCCTTCGTCAGCAGCACCACGCCCCGCGCCGCGACCAGCGACGCCCCGGCCGCGACCAGCCAGCCCCACGCGCCCGCTCGGAACGTCTCGCCGAGCAGCGCCACGCCGATGATCGCTGCGGCCGCGGGGTTGGAGAGGTTGACCACCGCAAGCGGCGCGGCGAGGCCGCCCCGGTAGGCGGCCTGGGAGAGCAGGAGGCCGCCCGAGGCGAAGCCCGAGATCAGCAGCGCGAGGAGCGCGGTCTGCCACCAGGCCGGCCTGCCGCCCGGGAGTTCGAGCGCGAACGCGGCCGTCAGCGTCTGGGTGAGCGCGGACGCGACGCCCGAGGCGATCCCGGAGGCCGTGGCGTGCCCGAGCCCGCGAGGCGCGTGCCCCTTGGCCGGGCGCCGGCCCGAGGCGAGCGCGACGATGAGGAGCGCCGTCGCCGCGGCGACGACCAGGGACTCGCGCAGGCTGAGCGCCTCGCCGGGCTCGGTGGGGCTGGTCACCGCGACCAGTCCGACGAGACCGGCCAGGGTCCACAGCGCCCCGCGCCACTCGGTGCGGGTCACCCGGCGCCGTGCCGCGTACGCGCCGAGCGGCAGCGCCGCCACCAGGGTCAGCGCGCCGAGCGGCTGGACCAGCGTCAGCGGCCCGTAGTGCAGGGCGGCCACATGGGCGAGGGCTCCGGCGGCGTTGAGGCCGACCGCCGACCACCACTGCCCGCGGGCGAGCAGGGCGCGCAGCGCCCCCCGCCCGTCCTGGACGGGGGAGGCGGCGGCGAGCCGGGACTGGGCGACGGCGGCGAGCGCGTATCCGGCGGCGGAGACGAGCGAGAGGAGCACCGCGACGACGGTGCCGGTGGCGGGGTTCATCGGAGGGCTCCGACCGGGAGAGGGGTCGTACCGACCTGACGGGGTACGGGTGGAGGCGCCGTCCGGCGGCCGGGGGCGCGGACGGCGAGCAGGGCGAGACCGAGCAGCGCGGCGGCGGCGAGCGCGTCGAACCAGTAGTGGTTGGCGGTGCCGACGATGACGAGCAGGGTGAACAGCGGGTGCAGCAGCCACAGGACCCGCAGGCGGGAGCGGGTGGCGGCGATCAGTCCGATCGCGACCATCAGGGCCCAGCCGAAGTGCAGCGAGGGCATGGCGGCGAACTGGTTGGCCATCGAGTCGGTCTCCGGCGTCGCCCCGTACACCGAGGGGCCGTAGACCCGCGCGGTGTCGACGAGCCCGCTCGCGGCGAGCATCCGCGGCGGCGCGAGCGGCATCAGGAGGTGCAGGACCAGCGCGGCACCGGTGACGAGTGCGAGGACGCGGCGCGACCACACGTAGTGGGCGGGGCGGCGCAGATACAGCCAGACGAGGAAGGCGAGGGTGGCCGGGAAGTGCACGGCCGCGTAGTACGTGTTCGCGGCCCGGATCAGCGGTTCGCCGTGCAGGAGCAGCTGCTGGATCGTTCCCTCGCCCGGCAGGTGGAGCGCGCGCTCGGCGTCCCAGACGCGGTCGGCGTTCCGGAAGGCGCGGGACTCGTGGCCGTTGGCGAAGAGCCGGCCGAACTTGTAGACGAGGAAGAGCGCGGTGACGAGCGCGAGCTCGCGCAGGAGGGGTGGTCGGGCGGACTCGCCGCCGTCCCCCTCGCCGCTCCCGTGCTCGTCGAGCCCGAAGGGGGCGCGGGTAGGCGTCAGCCCCGATCCGGCAGGACGTGGTCCTCGTATCCCGCGTTTCCCGGCAGCCATCGCGCGGCCCTCTAATCAGTCAATTCTCCAACAAACGGAGTGAGCCTAGATCCGATTTAATCGAGACGCAAGCGTCTCGATACGTTTGCGTCTCGATTGTGCACCCCCTACTCTCGTATGTGCAGAGACAGAGGTGTCCGGGAGGGATCGATGTCCACGTCCACGTCCGCATCAGCGTCCATGCCGGGGTCGGCGTCCACGGAGGCCGCCACCGCGGCGGCCCGCCGCAGCAAGATCACGCCGGAGCGCGAGACGGAGCTGTACGACGCCGTGCTCTGCCTCCTGCGCGAGGGCGGATACGACTCGGTGACCATGGAGGGCGTCGCGGCCCGCACCAAGTGCGGCAAGGCCACCCTCTACCGGCAGTGGGGCACGAAGCCGCAGCTCGTCACGGCCGCGCTCGCCCAGCGCCGCTGCACCGTCTTCACCGGCATCGACACCGGCACCCTCGCCGGTGACCTGCGCGAGGCGGGCCGGATCGCCGCCTCCCACCGCGAGCGCGACGCCGAACTCATGGAGGCCGTCGCCCAGGCCTTCATGCAGCACCCCGACCTGCGCGCCGCACTCCGCGAGACCGTCATCGCCCCCGAGGTCGCGGCCATCGACGCGGTCGTGGCGCGCGCGGTCGAGCGCGGCGAGGTCGACGCCGACAACCCCGCGATCGGCTTCGTCGCCCCCTGCTTCCTGGGCATGCTCCGCATCGAGCGGCTCTTCGAGGAGCGCTTCACGGACGTCTCGACCATGCGGACCTTCGTCGACGCCGTCCTCCTTCCGGCACTGCGCGTCGAGGGGTGAGTCGCGGGCCGGTCCGTCAGGCTGGAACCATGCCCGGAGAGCCCGCACAGCCCGCCCACCGCGTCCGCGTCCGCCGGATCTACGAGACCCCGTCGCCGGACGACGGCGTACGGGTCCTCGTCGACCGGCTCTGGCCGCGCGGACTCGCCAAGACCGACGCCCACATCGACGAATGGCCCAAGGCGCTCACGCCGTCGACGGAACTCCGCCGCTGGTACCACGGAACCGAGGGCGAGTACGAGGAGTTCCGACGGCGCTACGAGGCCGAACTCCAGGCCCCCGACGCGGTGGCGGCCCTCGACCGGCTGAGGAGCATCGCGGCGAAGGAGACGGTCACCCTCCTGACAGCGGCCAAGGACCCCTCGGTGAGCCACACGTCGGTCCTGCTGCGGGAACTGGACCCCCAGACGGGGGCGTAACCCTCAGGCCCGGTCCAGCCGCAGCCGGGGCGCCTCGGAGGCGGCGTCGACGACGACGGCCCTGTGGGCGGCTCCGGCCGCGTCCGCTCCTCCGGTCCCGCCGCCTCCGGAGGCGCGGTCGGCCAACTCCCGAGCCCACAGCACGAGTCCGCCGGCATCGATCCCGTATGCGGCGGCGGCCTCCAGGGTCTCCGGCCCGCCCCCGATGCGGTCGGCGCCACGGCGCAGCAGCCGCGCTCCGCCCGCCGTGTTGCCGCGGGCGGCGTGCGTCAGGCCCACGGCGAGCTGCGCGAGGCCCTGCCACAGGTCACGCTCCGACTCGGGGCCGGACTTCCAGGCGTCCTCGAAGACCTCGTGCGCGTGGAAGGGCATCCCGGCATCCAGCAGCCGCTGGGCCTCGCGCAAGGTCTCCTCGGGAGCGCGGACGACCCCCTCGGGCTGCCGCGGCACGCCCTCGGCGCCGTACGGCAGCGGCCGGCCGAGCCCGTCGCGGGGACGCGCGCTCCGGGCCCGCCCCTCCTCGTCGCGATCCCTGCCGCGGTCACTCGCTGTCCGGTTCACGTGTCCATTGTCGCCCCCGGGGCGATCGGGACCGCTGGGCTCGACGGTCCACCGCACACCGGACCGCGGGGGGTCGCGCGGGCCGGCCATGGCGGCCGCCCGACGGCCGAGCGTCCTCGCCCCTCGCCCACGCAGCGCCCCTGGCCACCACCTGCGGCGCGTGACAGCCCGTGCGTCAACCCACCCTCCGGAGTGAGGTAATGTTTTCCCTGCACGCCGACGAGGGGGGAACCCCGAGGAGACGCGCATCGGGACGTGGCGCAGCTTGGTAGCGCACTTGACTGGGGGTCAAGGGGTCGCAGGTTCAAATCCTGTCGTCCCGACTCGAAAGAGTCGCAGGTCAGAGGCCGTTTCAGAGTAATCTGAGGTGGCCTCTTGATCGTTTTTGGGGACCACTTGGGGACCAGCGCACTGGACGGGGGGGAAGCGCCCCTTGGCTTGGTCAAGGTACATTGCCGCGGCCTCCCGGGTGGCTCAGGTGCGATTCTCTGCCCACGTCGGCAGCGACGTGGTGACGTGATGTCACCACCGCCGGCGCGAACGCAACGGCATTCCGGCCCCGGAGACCCACGACCCAAACGCGCGCCTCTGCCCTGTACCCGTCTCCCGTGCCAAACGCGCTCGTGAACACACACATGCACGCCCTTCACGGTTAAGCGCCACCGGTCACCGCCGTGTGGGGCTGCGGGCCCGGTGAACGAACAGCCCGTCCACCCTCGCTGCCGTGACGCGGGAACATTCCATCCGGGCCTTGCCGTGCGAGGGAACGCCGACGTTGTGGGGCCCGCACTGAGGATGGCTCCACTCACCGATTGCGCAGTGCCCGAAGCGATGGTCCTGACCGGGAAGTTGAGGTCATCCCTCCGGCCTCACATGCATGAGTCGATCGCCGCTCCTTGCGCTTCGTGATGCGCAAGAGCCTTCTCTGCGTTCCGCGTCGGACGGGTCGATGCATCGCGAGGCCGACGGACGAGTCGCTCTTCGAGCTCTGCGGGGCGCCTGTCCTCCGCCTCCCGAAGCTCAGTTGCATTCGCCACGATGTCAACTGTGCGCTGCATGTGTCTCGGGCCGCGGGCGCGTTCGTGGTCGTCCACTGTTCACCCGGGTGGAGACGTGCGGCTTGCCGTACCGGGCGGCCCGGCAGCGTCACGGCCGAGGCTGGGCCGCCGCCAGGCGATCACCAACCTCCGAGGGCACACCTGCTGCTCGGCGCGTGGATGGCGGTCGACGATCTGGTCTGCTGGTGTTGCGCAGGGCGTAGCGAGGTGGTGACCCGCGGAAGCGGGTGGCTTGAGACATGACGAGGGCGACGGCGGTCAGCAGAACAAGTGCACCCTAGGAGAGGGCACTGCCCGTGGTGGGCAGGACCTGTTCGGCCCAGATGACCTTGCCTTCCGGTGTGTACCGGGTGCCCCAGTGCTCGCTGAGCTGGGCCACCAGGAACAGTCCGCGGCCTCCCTCGTCCGTGGTGGCGGCGTACCGCAGATGCGGGGCGGTACTGCTGCCGTCCCACACCTCGCAGGTCAGAGTGCGATCGCGCAACAGACGAACGCGAACTGGCGCGGCGGCGTACCTGATGGCATTGGTGATGAGCTCGCTGAGGATCAGTTCTGTGGTGAAGGCGAGTTCCTCCAGGCCCCACTCCTCGAGTTGCTCGGCCGCGAGGCCGCGCACGGCGCCGACCTCGCTCGGGTCGAACGGTACGTCCCACTCTGCGACCCGGCCGGGGCCCAGAGTCCGTGTCCGGGCGATGAGCAGCGCGATGTCGTCGGCCGGCCGGACCGGGAGCAGGGCGTCGAGTACGGCGCGGCGGCTGGCTTGCGGGTCTCGGTCGGGGTGGCTCAGCGCCGTGCGCAGCCTTTCCAAGCCCTCTGAAATGTCCCGGCTCCGCTCCTCGACCAGCCCGTCGGTGTACAGGACCAGCTGACTGCCTTCCGCCATGTGCAGTTCCGTGCTCTCGAACGGCATGGCTCCCAGCCCCAGCGGGGGACCGGCCGGCAGTTCCGAGATCGTCGTCGTGCCGTCCGGGGCGACCACGAGCGGTGGCATGTGCCCTGCCCGCGCCATGGTGCAGTTCTGCGAGACGGGGTCGTAGACGGCGTACAGGCAGGTGGCGCCCAGGACACCGCCGTCCGAGGGTGTGCTGTCGCCTTCCTGGTCCATGCGCTGGACGAGGTTGTCGAGACGGGCGAGGAGTTCGTCGGGCGGCAGATCCAAGGAGGAGAAGTTGTGCACGGCCGTGCGCAGCCGCCCCATGGTGGCCGCGGCGTGCAGGCCGTGCCCGACGACGTCTCCGACGACGAGCCCGACGCGGCTGCCCGGGAGCGGGATCACGTCGAACCAGTCCCCGCCCACTCCGGACTGGGCGGGCTGGTAGAAGTGCGCGACGTCCACCGCGCTCTGCTCGGGCAGATCCCGCGGCAGCAGGCTGCGCTGGAGCGTCACGGCGAGATGGTGTTCGCGGGTGTAGCGGCGGGCGTTGTCCATGGTGACCGCGGCGCGGCCGACAAGCTCCTCGGCCAGGGACAGGTCGTCCTCGTCGAACGGTTCCGGCTTCTGCGACCGCCAGAAGTTGACCACCCCGAGCACGACGCCCCTTGCCTTCAGCGGAGCCGCGATGAGCGAGTGGATCCCGTAGCCGACGATCGCCGATGCCCGCGGCGCGTCCTGGGCGTGCCAGCCCGGCGCGTCATGGAGATCGGGCACGAGTTCGGCTGTGCCCGTGCCGTATCCGCGGGCCTGCGGCGTGGACGGCAGGAATTCGATCAGGCTACCGAGCGGATACAGCGGGTGATCGGAGCGGATGCCGCTGACCGCCGTGCGCCGCATGTCGGCGCCCGGGCCGGGCTCGTCGCCCTTCAGGACCGGGTCGGCCAGATCGACCGTGACGAAGTCCGCGAACTGGGGAACGGCGACGTCGGCCAGTTCCTTCGCGGTGCGGACCACGTCGAGGGTGGTGCCGATGTCACCCCCGGCGTCGTACAGCAGCTTGAGCCGCTTGCGGGCCGTCTCCGCCCGGCTGCTCAGGAGCTGCATCTCGGTGGAGTCGCGGATGGTGACCGCCGAGCCCTGCGGGCCCGTGGGCCGCTGATTGACCACGAGCAGCCGGTCCCCGGCCTCCAGCACCTCGTCGGTGGCCACCCGGCCGGACAGCAGCAGTTCCGCCATTCGGCGATCCATGCCTACCTTGTCGACGGGGCGTCCTTCGGCGTCGTCCGGCAGGCCGAGCAGCCGTCCGGCCTCGTCGTTCGCCAGGAGTAGTCGTCCTTCGCCGTCCGTGATCAGCACCCCTTCGCGGACGGAGTGGAGCACCGCGTCGTGGTGCTCGTACATGCGGGTCATCTCCTGCGTGCCGAGCCCGTGGGTCTGGCGGCGCAGTCTTCGGCTGATCAGCGCCGTGCCGACGGTGGCCAGAGCCAGACCGATGGCGATGGCCAGGAGGATGACCGGCAGCTGACGGTCGGCGATGCCGGTCACGCTCTCCACCGTCAGTCCTGCCGAGACCAGGCCGACAACCTCACCCTCGGGCGAGGTGACCGGGACGATCGCCTGGATCTCCTTGCCGAGCGGCCCCTCCACGCTCTCGGTGTACACCTGGCCGGCGACTGAGGGCTCGATCGTGCCGACGAACCGCTCGCCGATGCGGTCGGGCTGGGGGTGGCTGTAGCGGATGCCGTTCGTGTCCATCACCACGATGAAGTCCACGCCTGCGTCCTTGCGTGTCTCCTCGGCGAGGGGCTGCAGGATCGCGGACGGGTCCGGCGACCTCAGCGCTTCCTGCAGGCCCAGGGAGTTCGCGAAGGTCTGAGCCACGGAAACCGACCGGTTGCGCGCTTCACGATCGATGTCGTACCGCGACTGCAGCACCAGGGCCAGCAGGGCCCCGGCGGCGAGCAGCACCACGATCGCCACCTGAAGGACGAAGACCTGTCCGGCGACGCTTCCGAATCTTCTGCCTAGGTTCGACCGCACCGGTACGCCGGGTACGAGAGACGAGACGGGCTCACAACCCAGTTGTAACACCTCCCCGCGACCAGGGCTCCCGGCGTTCACGGTACGCATCAGGGCCACGACACAAGGATCCGACCGCTGCGGGTCAGAAGGGATGGGTGTTGATCATGATCTGGGAGACGAGGGCGTCCAGGTCGAGGTGCTCGCTCTCCCGGCCGCGGGCCAATGCGTTCGGTCCAGCGCAGGAAGGCGGTGACGTCCGACCTCCAGGCACGGAGCGGGGCGGTGCATCCTCGTCCGCGGCGCCGGCAAGCGAGAGGTGGACACGGCCCCAGTCGTCGCCGCGGCCGGGGAGACCGAGAGACCGATAGGTCGTCCGCGTCGTTCGTTCCTCGACTCCAGCCGTGAGGACGGTGCGCGAGAGGCGAGGGATGCCGGCGAGCCGGTGTGACCGGCGAGACAGACCGTGCGCGGGGTCCTCGGCCGCCTGACGCTCCTCACCCATGTCCCAGCCTGCGGCAGGATGCTGTCCGCACGCCACCGCAACGGGTGATGGGAGCTCGCTCCTCGGCAGAGACGTCCTTCTCGCTGCCTTTCCGATGGCGCAACAGCACTTCCTCCGTGGGGACCAGTTGGCGACCACACGGTGTGCGCGGTGGCGAAGGGCCTGGGTGTTCTCACACAACTCGCGGCCAGAATTCGTCCGTTATGTCATGACAATCCCCATGACCCCTACTCCTGGGGGTCAAGGGGGCGCAGGTTCGAATCCTGTCGTCCCGACTTTTCGAAGTCGCAGGTCAGGGGCCATTTCAGAGTAATCCGAAACGGCCCCTGACTCGTTTCCGGGGACCAGTGGGGGTCGGCGCCCCTGACCGACCGGAGCGCGCTGTCACGGGGTGACGTTGCGCTTCGGGGGGTCGTGGCCGTCGGTGCCGCCCGGTCCTGCTCCGTCGCGGCGCGTGCGCGCTGGTCGATCGCGGCGTGTGACCCGTGGGGTCAGGGCTTCGGGACGGTGTTGATGTAGCCGGCGCCGGTGCTGTGGAAGCCGTCCACCGTCTTCTGGACGTCCGCCGTGGAGACGGCCTCGTCGGCCTTGTAGTAGACCCAGTCGACCTTCATGTCCCAGGTGCGCGGGCCACCGGTGAAGGGGAGGTCGATGAGCCAGTTGCTGAAGTGGATGTCCATCTGCTCGCGCGGGACGTACTTGCCGGAGCTGGTGAAGAGCTCCTTGCCGTCGAGGGAGTAGGTGACCTTTCCGTCCATGGCGGTGATCATCATGGTGTGCCAGCCCTCTAGGCGCCGCTTGAGGGTGTTGTGGACCCGGTCCGGCGGGTCGGCCTTGTACCAGCTGACGTTGTCGAGCTGCGGACCCACGGAACCCCAGCCGCCGTTCGGCAGGTACTCGAAGTCGAGTTCGCTGTAGTTCTCCGAGGAGTCCGAGGAGGAGATCGGGAAGAAGGTCTGGACGACGTGGTCTCCGTCGCGTCCCTGCGTGGGCTTGTCGCTGAGGTGGACCCGGGCGGCGAAGGTTCCCGTGAAGAAGTTCCGGCTCGTGGTGTGCACCTCGGCCTGCGTGGTGCCCTGCTCGGTGCCGTCGGTGGAGGAGCGCAGGCGTAGCACCCTGCCCCCCTCGGCCGTCGGGTCGGAGGGGAAGGCGGCGCCGTCGGCGCTCCAGGTGTCCTTGATCCCCGGGCCGCCCCCGCCGGTACGGATCTCCCAGCCGTGCGCAGCGAGGGAAGGGTCGTCGGCGCCGGTGTAGTCGAAGTCGTCGAACAGCGTTCCCGGCGGTCCGGTGGGCGTCGGCGAGGCTTCCGGTGCGGGCCCGGCGGCGTCGGCGCTCCCTCCGGTCGCGGGGTCGGCGGAGCACGCGGCGAGTACGCACAGGAGGGCGGGCAGCGTGAGCGCGGTCCACGCTCGGCGACGAGAGGTGCGGCGGGGCTGGCTCACACGGGCTCCTTGGGGCGTAGAGGCGGTGACTGGACACGCCCTTGCATGCGGATCGATCGCCGATCGCATGAATCGAGCGGTCATCCTAGCGAAGGTTTCAAGCCATCCCGCCCCGTGTTCGCGACCCGGCCATCCCAGGTCCGGGAGGCGTCCGTTGACATACCGATCCGGTCACGACATCCGATCGGATCATGTCAAATACGCACATCGCGCACCAATCGATTCCGGTCATGCGCTACGGTCCGCTCTACGCTTCAGCGGTCTCCACACCCTGCACAAAAAGGCCACAACAATGCGCCAAGTCGCCACATCCTTCGGGCGCGGGTCGGTCCACTCGGTACAGCCCGGTGTGGCCGAATCCCGTCAGGTGGAGTCTGCTCCGGCACCGGTGTTCGTCGACCAGTCGGGTCTGCGCAGCCGTCACCTGCGGCGCTTCGGCTGGCCGGTCTCCGTGGTCGGCGCGATCCTGGCGGCCGCCATGGGCGGCAGCCTGATCGGGATGCAGTCGGACGCCCCGGCGATGGAGATACCGCCGAAACCCTCGTACTTGCCCGCCAAGGGGCCCTTGTCGCCCTCCTGGCCCTAGCGGGCGCGCGGTCTGCGACACCGCGACCGAAGTGTCCGGCCGTGACGCCGAACATCGCGACATTTCCTGACCTGCAGCGGCCGTCGTGCCGCCCACAGCAACGCCTGCGGGCCGGCCGAGCGTGCCTGATCGTCCGCACCACCCATCTCCAGGAGCGCCCTTGTCCCGCCACCAGCGTCGTCGGCAGTCCCTGCTGAGACCGCGCCGACTGGCCGCGCCGCCGCTGCGCTTCTTCATGCCGCTGTCCCTGCTGGCCTGTCTGCTCGCGCTCCTCGTCCTCCGCGGCCTCGCCACCAACGAGGCGTTCCACGACACCCGGATCGCGACCTCGGTCGACAAGACGACCGTGCCGGAGAACCTGCTCAAGGGCGGCCCGGTCATCGACGCGCGCGGCGACAAGAACGAGCGCCCCGTGAGCTATCGGATCCCCGACCGCACCGTGGTCCTGAGCTTCGACGACGGCCCCTCGCCGGAGTGGACCCCGAAGATCCTGGAGGTGCTCGCGGCCCACGACATCCGCGCGGACTTCTTCGTGACCGGAGCGATGACCACGCGCCACCCGGAGCTCATCCGGCAGATCGTCGCGGCCGGCCACGAGATCGGCGTGCACAGCTTCACCCACCCCGATCTGGTGTACCAGTCCGAAGCCCGGATCAGCTGGGAGCTGGCGCAGACGCAGCTGGCGCTGGCCGGCGTCGCGGGCGTCCACAGCGCGCTGTTCCGCCCGCCGTACTCCTCCGACGCCTCGGCGCTCGACGACTGGAACTACCCGGTGATCAAGTACGTGGGTTCCCACGGCTACCTCACCGCGTTCATCGACCGCGACACCCACGACTGGAAGCGTCCCGGCGTCGACGCGATCGTCGAGGCGGCGATGCCGCGCAAGCCCGGCGCGGGCGAGCTGATCCTGCTGCACGACGCGGGTGGCGACCGTACCGAGACCATCGCCGCACTCGAACAGATCATCGTGAAGCTGCAGGGCGAGGGGTACCGCTTCGCCACCGTCTCCGAGGCGCTCGGCGCCACCAACGCCACCGTGCCGGTGCACGGCTACCAGCTGTGGGCGGGCAAGTGCTTCATCTGGGCCAGCGAGGCCGCCGTGCTCACCCTGCCGGTGCTGGTCGCGCTGCTGGCCGTCGTCGGCTTCCTCAACTTCGGCCGGTTCGCGCTGATGCTCGTCCTCGCGCCGCTCCATGCCCGGCGCTCCCGGAAGAGGGGCGGGTGGGGACCACCCGTCACCGAGCCGGTCACCGTCCTCGTCCCGGCCTACAACGAGCGCGAGTGCATCGCGAACACCCTCAACTCCCTGATCGCCAGTGACCATCCGATCGAAGTGATCGTCATCGACGACGGCTCGACGGACGGCACCGCGGACATCGTCGAGGCGATGAACCTGCCGTTCGTCCGGCTGATCCGCAAGGCCAACGGCGGCAAGTCCAGCGCGCTCAACACCGGCATAGCGGCCGCGTCGCACGACATCATCGTGATGATGGACGGCGACACCGTCTTCGAGCCGTCCACCGTGCGCGAGCTGGTCCAGCCCTTCGGCGACCGGGGGATCGGCGCGGTCGCGGGCAACGCCAAGGTCGGCAACCGCGACAGCCTGATCGGCGCCTGGCAGCACATCGAGTACGTCCTCGGCCACAACCTGGACCGCCGGATGTACGACATGCTCAACGTCATCCCGACCATCCCCGGCGCGGTCGGCGCCTTCCGCAAGGAGGCCCTGCGGCGGGTCGGCGGGATGAGCGACGACACCCTCGCCGAGGACACCGACATCACCATGGCGGTGCTCTGCGACGGCTGGCGGATCGTCTACGCCGAGCACGCCCGCGCCTGGACCGAGGCCCCCGCCAGCATCCAGCAGCTCTGGTCCCAGCGGTACCGCTGGAGCTACGGCAGCATGCAGGCGATGTGGAAGCACCGCCGCGCCGTGACCTCCCGGGGTCCGGCCGGGCGCTTCGGCCGGATCGGGCTGCCCCTCGTCGTGCTGTTCGGCGTGGTCGCCCCGTTGCTCGCCCCGCTGGTCGACATGTTCCTGCTGTACGGCGTGCTGTTCGCGGACGCCCCGATCACCCTCGCCAGCTGGGGCGGCTTCATCCTGCTCCAGGCCGTGCTGTCCTGGTACGCCTTCCGGCTCGACGGCGAGAAGCCCCTGCATCTGATCAGCCTGCCGATCCAGCAACTGGTCTACCGGCAGCTGATGTACATCGTCCTGCTGCAGTCCACGATCACGGCGCTGACCGGTGGTCGACTGCGCTGGCAGAAGCTCCGGCGCACCGGCGAGGTCGCCGCACCGGTGGAGGCCTGACCATGACCGCATCCTTCGAGTTCGGGGGAACCCAGGACACCGTCCGGCTCAGGATCCCCGCCGCTCTGCGTCGGGAGCTCCAGCCGGAGGCGGAGCCGTCGACGCCGGCCCCGCGCAAGGGCGGCCGGGACCGCTATCTCGACCTGCTGCGCGCGCTGGCGCTGGTCCGTGTGGTGATCTACCACAACTTCGGCTGGTTCTGGCTGCCCGTCGTCTTCCCGTCGATGGGCGTGATGTTCGCGCTGGCCGGGTCGCTGATGGCACGCTCGCTCAGCCGTCCCGCCCTGGGCGTCATCCGGGGCCGTATGCGCCGGTTGCTGCCGCCGATGTGGCTGTTCGGCGCGGTCATCCTCACCCTGGAGATCGCCGATGGCTGGGGGCCCGAGGCCGAGGGGCATCCCGACTGGTGGTGGGGCAAGCTGCTGTTCTGGCTCGTGCCGCTGAGCACTCCGCCGTACGCCGAATCGCTGAACGGTTTCGACCATCTCGTGGGGCCCGGCTGGGCGGTGCAGGTCGTCGTCCCGCTCTGGTACCTCCGCGCGTACCTCTGGTACGTCCTGCTCTCACCGTTGATGCTGTGGGCGCTGCGGCGGATGCCGGTGGTCACGCTGTCCGTGCCGCTCGTGGTGACGGTCGTGTTGAACACGTTCTTCATCGACCAGGAGTTCCTCTACGGCCGCGTCTGGGAGAACCTCAGTGACTTCGCCATGTTCGGCTCCTGCTGGATCCTCGGCATGGCCCACCAGGAGGGCCTGCTCAAGAGGATCCCGCAGTACGTCGTGCCGTCCGTCGCGCCGCTGATCATGGTGGCCGGCTGGTGGTACCTGCAGACCCGGCCGGTCGATCCGACCGTGCACACCGACATCGAGAGCTGGCCGATCGCCCAGGCGCTGTGGTCCTTCGGCTTCGTCGCGATCCTGCTCCACGTCAGCCCCTCCTGGGAGCAGTGGCCCCGGCCGCTGGAACGCTGGAACGGCCTGATCAGCCTGCTCAACTCGCGCGCGGTCAGCGTCTACCTCTGGCACCAGGTCGCGTTGGTGGCCGCCATCCCGCTGATCGACCCCCTCTGGTCCGTCGGCTTCTTCTACGCGCACTTCCAGTGGCTGCTGATGAGCCAGTGGTTCCCGCTGCTGGTGGCGGTCCCCCTGACCGGACTACTGGTGCTGACCTTCGGCTGGATCGAGGACGTGGCCGCGAAGCGCCCGCCACGGCTCTTCCCGTACCCGCGCCGCGTACGGGGCAGGCGCCGGGCCGGTGCCTGACGCCCGTCCGCACCGCGGACGTGCGGGGACGGCACTGACCCGCGCCACCGATCCCGGTGCCGCGGGTCAGTGCGGGGCGCCTACTGGAAGCTGAGCCGGTGCGGGTGTCGCGGGTCGGTGGGGCAGGTGTGAACGCGCATCAGGCCGCGGCCGAGGTAGACGCCGACCGGGTCGATCACGTCCGGGTCGTCGGTCGCCTCGCGGTCCTCGAGCGGAAGCCAGCTTCTCGAAGCGCCGTCGCACTCCCACTTGTCGACCGTGAGCAGGGGAGGCATCGGCGTGCCGCAGGCCGCGCAGTCGACCGGCGCGGGATCGGTGAGGTGCCAGGACGCGAAGCCGCCCGCCTTCCAGCCCGGGGCGATGGACAGGTCGCTCATGTAGTCGACCTCGTCCTCCTCCTCCGACCGTGCCCCGGCCATCGCGGCCTCGTACTCCTCGTAGGTGTCGTAGCTCTGCGGCTCGGAGGAGTCGTAGGCGTCCTCGTCGTCCTCCTCGTCCAGCAGGCCCTCCTCCCATTCGGCGACGGCGTCCTGGAGTTCTTCGCTCAGCAGACCCAGGTACTCGTGCTCGACGACCTGTTCGGGGTGCAGGACGCACTGGGTGGGCACGCATTCCTCGCGGCCGGCCACCGGGGGCTCGGGCTGGTGCGTCAGGACCTCGCCGACGTCCTGCGAGCGCCGCCACTTCAGCACGACGTCGACGGTGCGGTCGGGGCCGTGGACCTCGAAGGGGCACCAGAACACCTGGAGCAGGTCATGGCCTTCCGGGCCGACGAGGTCCGGGATGTCCCGCGTGTACAGCTGGGCCACGGCAAGCAGCGGAAGCGGATCCTCGTCCCGGAGGTCCGGGGCGTGCTGCCCCGGAGCGATGGCGTCGAGGACCCGCCGCTCCTCCTCGGAGAGGTCGCGTCCTCGCGCCTCCGCGAGGATGCGCCGCTTGAGCCGCACGTCGTCCAGCCGATGGCCGGTGCCCTTGGCGTGCACCGCCGTGCACACCGGCCACGGCTCGTCGGCCGGCCACAGCAGCGGTCCCGCCAGTGAGTTCTCCTCGGCCTTCGCCACACCATGGCGGGGGTGCAGGCGCGTGGCCGTACGCCGGTGGGCGGAGAGGGCGGGGAAAACGGCTTCGACATCGACGGGTCGCGGGGGTGTGGTGCGGGTCATGCGGTCCTCCATGACGGTTCGGCAACGATGCTATATGCCGGTTCGGACATAGCCGGCGGGGTTCTCCAGGCTGTGGCTGAAGGTGAAGCCCTTGTTGCCGAAGGCCGTGAACTCCAGTCTGATCGGGATCGGGTTGGTGCCCTCGTAGATCGGCTTGATGTGGTACTGGACGACTTCCTTGTGCTTGTTGACCTGGTCGTAGATGACTTGTTCGACCTGGTCGCGCTGGTCCGGGGAGTTGGTCGGGTTGTTGGTCTGCGTCACCAGGTTGTGCCAGGCCAGCCGTCCCTTGCCCGCGCCGCCCAGTCTGTCGGCCAGCAGATGGCCGCGGGCCTCGTTGAACGCGTTGCCGTCACCGCGCCAGCCGGGGGGCCGAAGCCTGCCCGCTTCCGTCCCCTTCTTGGCGTCGATGATGTCGGGGCGCAGGCAGGCGTACACGCCTGTGGGGCGGCCGAGATGGTCGAGGCGGCCGTAGCGGATGCTGCCGTCCCAGTCGTAGGCGTCCATCTGGCAGCGCTTGGGTGCCAGACCCAGTGGGTCGGTCCATGCCCAGGGGTTGACGACGTACGTCGTGGGGTTGGGCGCCGGGGAGAGCCCGAGCGGGTCGGGGCTGGTGTAGCGGGCGGTGTCGGGATCGTAGTGGCGGAAGTAGTTGTAGTGCAGACCGGTTTCCGTGTCCGCGTACTGGCCCGGGAAGCGCAGGGGGGTGTACGCGGTGGCGGAGGTGTTCCACCCGGTGGTCCCCCAGCAGGTGGACCGGCTGCGCCAGGCCGTCTCTCCGGCCGGGGTGACGAGTTCGGTGGGCGTGCCGACGAGGTCCGTGACGATGGCGAAGAAGCGGGCGTCGACCTCCTGGTCGCTCAGCGCCTTGCGCTCGTACTGTGTGAGCGGGCGGTGGCCCTCGTACGCCCACGTGAGGACGGTTCCGGTGGACTCGTCGTACTGCTCGACGAGCAGCGGCCCGTCCCAGGTGAACCGGACGGTCTCGACGACGGTGGAGCCGTCGGCAGCCATCCGGTGCTTGGCGCTGCGCCGCCCGAGCGGGTCGTAGGTGTACGTCCACAGGGTGCCGTCGGGCGTGGTGCAGGAGACCAGGCGATCCTCGGCGTCGTACGCGTACTGCCAGACGTCGGGCTTGCGGGAGATGCGGGACCGGCGGCGCATGACGACCCGGCCCGCGGCGTCGTACGCGTAGTGGACGGCGCCCGCGGAGACGAGCCGGCCGCCGTCGTAGACGCGAGAGCCGCGGGCGTCGGGGTGCCCGGCCGCGTCGGGCCAGTGGGCGGCGGTCTGGTTTCCGGCGCCGTCGTAGGCGTAGCTCTCGGCCCAGCCGGGTGCCTCCACGGTGAGGGGCCTGCCCACCGGGTCGAGCGAGATCCGCTTGTCCCGGCGCTCGGCGCCGGCCGGGCGTTCGCCGAGGGAGACCGGGTATCCGTCCGGGCGGTAGGCGTAGTCCCGTGTGCGCAGCGGACTCTCTCCGCCGGGCGCGGTCAGCGTCTGGGTGAGGGGTCTGCCGACCTGGTCCCACACGGTCGTGAGGGTCGTGGCGGAGCCGGGACCTCCCCAGGATCGGGTCAGCTCCCGGCCGAGTCCGTCATGGGTGAAGTCGAGGGCGTGGCCGCCGATCGTCAGGGACGTGCGGTGGCCTGACACGTCGTAGGACAGTCTGGTGACGACGCCGGTGGGTGTGGTGCTCGACGTGCGCTGGCCGACCAGGTCGTAGGTGTGGCGGAGGGTGCGGCCGTCGAGCGTCTCGGCGACGAGCCGGCCCATGACGTCCCGCTCCATCGTCAGGGTGGAGGCGGCGGTCCTGGCCTCGGTCAGGGCTCCGGCGCGGTCGTAGGCGTACCGGGTCACGCTCCCGTCCGCGTCGCGGGCGACCATGCGGTCCATGGCGTCCCAGGAATAGGTGACGGTCCGGCCGAGCGGGGTGGTCCGCTCGGTCAGGCGGTTGGCCGCGTCGTACGCGTAGTGGGTGGAGCGGCCCTCGAAGTCCGTCTCCACGACGAGCCGTCCGGCCGCGTCGTAGCCGTACTGCCAGGTCTGGCCGAGCGGGTTGGTCACCTGGGCGAGGCGGAGTTCTGTGTCGTAGCGCAGCTGCTGGCGGGCGCCGTCGGGCGCGATGCGGGCGAGCGGCTTGTCGAAGGGGCCGTACTCGGTCGCCCAGCGTCCTCCCGCGGCGTCGCCGTACGTCAGGCAGTTGCCCTCCGGGTCGTAGGCCCAGGTCTCGCGGCTGCCGTCGGCGCCGGTGCGGGCCAGGAGCCGGTCGTCCGCGTCCCACTCGAACGTCTCCGCCGCGCCGAGCGGGTCGGTGACGCGGGTGGGCCGGCCGCGGTGATCGCGTTCGACGCGGGTGACTCCGCCGTCGGGGTGGGTGATGCCCACGGGCAGCCCGGCCCGGTCGGAGCGGATCGCGGTCGTGTCCCCCAGCGGATCGGTGACGGTCGCGACCGCTCCGGTGCGATCGTGGGTGAACCGGGTGAGCGCCCCGTCCGGGCCCTGGGTGCCGGTGCAGTTGCCGCGGTCGTCGAAGGTCTGCCGCCATACGGCGCCGTCGACGGTGGTCACCTCCACCGGAAGGTTGCGGTCGTCGTAGCGGGCGGTGGCGGTGCTGCCGTCGGGCAGCAGGACGGTGGTGAGGTTGCCGGCGTCGTCCCAGGTGAGCTCGGTGGTGTGGCCGAGCGGGTCGGTGCGGGTGAGGGGGCAGTCGTAGGCGTCCCAGGACAGGTGGGTGGTGTGGCCGAGCGGGTCGGTCTCGGCGACGACCTGGAGCCGGTCGTTGAGGTGCAGGAGCGTCGTGGCGCCGGTGGAGTCGGTGTACCGGGTGATGTGGTGCCCGGTCTCGGGGTGCGTGCCGTAGGAGAAGTGCGAGGAGAGGATGCCGTCGGGTCCGAGCGTGCGGGACACCCGGCCCTCGGCGTCGTACACGTACCGGAACGTGGAGCCGTTGCGGTCGGTCCACGAGGTGATCCGGCCGTCCCCGTCGTAGGTGAAGGACAAGGCAGGCCCGTCCGGTCCCTCGGGACCGGTCAGGCCGGTGAGATCGCCGGCCGGGTCGTAGTCGTAGCCGACGACCGTGACCGGTCCCTCGGGCTCACGCACGGACAGCGAGGTGACCCGTGAGTCGTCGGCCGTGACCTGGACGACGTAGCCGCCCGAGTGCGACACGGCGGTGGGCGCGCCGTCGGGGCGGCGCGAGAAGTCGACACGGTTGTCGTTGCGGTCCTGGATCGCGCCGAGCCAGTACGCGGTCGAGTCGCGGTAGGGGCTGGAGGTGAACGTGCGCACCAGGCCGGTGTGCGGGTCGCGGATCTCGTACGAGGTCTCGTCGCCGGACACACCGCCGTGCACCAGCGGGAGCCGGTCGCCCTCCACCGGCAGCACCTTCTCACCGTCGGGCCGTGGCAGGCGGGGGTACAGGAGAAGAGAGCCGTCCTCGCGCACCCATATCGCTCCTTCGCCGGCCTGCCCCGCCTCGATGCGCTCGTCGAGGGTGGAGGCCCAACTCCGGCCGAACCAGTGGCCGTAGCGGTAGGTCGACAGGTGCGTACGGCGCAGGGTGAGCGGCAGGACGCCGGGCAGGGTGAGATCGGTCTGCGGGAGCAGCATCTTGCCGGTGGCGACGTCCACGGGGTCGTTCTTGCAGACCGTCTTGTCCAGCGAGACGCTGTTGCGGCGCGGATCGTCCGCCGCGTCGCGCACCGAGTTCGGCCGCGTACGTACGTCGTCGCGGCGGGGGTCGCGGCTCCCCGCGGGTCGGTCGTGGCCGTCGGCGTCGCCCTTCCTGCCCTGGCGGGCGAGGCGGTCGCGGACGGCGTCGTCGTTGTTCTTGTGGTCGACGGATATCTGCTTCACGGCCTTCGGCAGCGTCTTGCCGACGTGGTCGCCCATGGCCTTGGCGGACTTCACCAGGGCGCCCATGGCCTTCTCGATGACCGGGTCGAGGGCGTCGGCGATGTCGTCCCGGCCCTTGTTGCGCCCCTGGGCCGTCTTCGCCTTCGTCAGTTTGCCGGTCGTCCTGCCGTGGATCCCGGCGCTCACGCCGTTCAGTTTCGTGCCGGCGTTGTCGTGCTCGTCGTGCTCGATGTGGAAGCCCTTGCCCCCGGGCCGAGCGCCGCCGCCTCCGGCCGAGGCGAGGTTCAGGCCGTCCTTCGCACCCTGCACGCCCTCGTCGAAACCGTCCTTGCCGGCCTGCTTCGTCTGGTCGAGGTTCACACCGTTCTGGACGCCCAGGGCGTCCATGCCGATCTGGACCACCAGGTCCGCGGCCATGTTCTCCAGCGCGGCGACGACCGGCTCGGTCATCACCCCGACGATGTGGCCGACGGCCTCCTCCATCGCGCCGGTGATGAGCTTCAGCAGCTGCTTCTTCGTCAGGGCGATCGCTCCGGCACCGAGCAGGGCGGAGAGGCCACCGGTCACCGGGATCAGGGCCATGGCGAGGCCGGTCTGACCGGCCAGGACCCCGAGTTCCGCGACCGCCTTCCACTTCATGCCCTCGATCGCACCGGCCGCCAGGTCGAGTGCGCCGGCGATCGTCCGGGCCGCGGACACCATGTCCTTCAGGTGCTTGCCCTTGACTTTGCCCCAGTGCTCGTTGAGCGCGTCCATGGCCTCGCCGTGACCCGACGACAGCAGGCGCTCCATGTGGTTGTTGGCGAGCTGGCCGTCGTCGGCGAGATCGTCCGCGAACTCCCGCAGGGCGTCCGCCATCTCCCGGTAGGCGTCCTCGTCGACGTTGGGCCAGTTCACCCCCACCAGATCCAGCAGCGTGTCCGCCCAGTCGGGGACCGTGACAGCCATGTTCGAAACCCCCCGTGCGCAAGCCTGTTCCCAGAATGCGAGTGCGAATACCTTGCCATGGGGGGTCACGGTCGAACAACGCGACGCCCCGGACGAGTCAACTGCCCTCTTTCGAGGGCGGGTCGGGGCGTGTCCGGGGGGCGGTCGCGCTCACTCCGTGCGCGGGGCGGAGGCGAGCTCCCTTTCGAATCCGGAAAGCAGTGCGTCGAGTGCGAAGTCGAAGCGCGCCCGGGCCGCGTCCTCGCCGGACTCGCGGGCGGCGCCGACCAGCAACGGGTACGTGTCCGGGTCCAGCGAGGCCATGCTGTCGGCCCCGCCGACATTGCCCGCCTGTGCGGCGGAGTGCCCGACGACGAAGCTGGTCAGCGAGTAGAGGACGTCCAGAGTTCTGGGCAGGGGGAAGCCCGCCTCGTACAGCATCCCCACCACGGCCTCCAGCGTCCCGAGGAGGCGCGGCGTCATGGCGGGCCGGGACAGCAGGAGCGGCGCGGCGTTCGGATGTGCGCCGAGTGCGGCGACCAGCGCGTGCGCGTAGGCGCTGAGGTCCTCCCGCCATGTGGCGGCGCCGAACTCCGGGGGGACGGCCTCGGCGACGACCTGCTCGATCACCCCGTCGAGCAGGGCGCTCTTGTTCGGCACGTGGTGGTAGACGGTCATCGCCTCCACGCCCAGTTCGGCGCCGAGTCGCCGCATGGACAGGGCGTTGAGGCCTTCCTGGTCGACGAGTCGCAGGGCCGCCTCCAGGACGGCCGTCCGCGTGAGCCCCGCGCGCTGCCCGCGAGCCCTGTTGGCCGCCATGGCGCCCTCACCTTCCGTACCGGACGCCTCGCGATCCGATTGACGATTCTTACGCTGTAAGTATAGCGTCCTCGCGCAGCCTTACATCGTAAGAATCCCTGGGATGCTCCAGGGCCGACGGGGACGAGAGGGCGATGACCACCACCGAGTGCGCCGAGGCGAGGAACCAGTCCGCGCGACCACCGGGCGATGCCGGTCCCGCGCAGGAGCAGCTCCCGGACGGACGGGGCGCGGCAGGGCCGCTGCGACCGTACGCGGCGGGCTTCGTCGCCGTGATCGGCCTGCAGGTCACCGGCGCGGTGGCGGGCCTGGCGCCGCTGCTCGCCGTCGTCGAGCTGGGTCGCGCCCTGCTCGCGTCCGGCCCGGTCGACCACGGCCATGTCCGGTTCGTCGTGATCGCGGGCGCGGTCGGCCTGTTCGCCAAGCTGCTGTTCACGGCCGCCGCGGCGGCCGTCGGTCATCTGCTCGACGGACGCGTGCAGTTGGCGTTGCGCCGACGGCTGGCCGCACGGCTCGGGCGGGTGCCGATCGGCTGGCTCTCCCGCCGACGCAGCGGTGAGCTGGCCAAGCTCGTGGGCGAGGACGTCGGAGCCGTGCACCCGTTGATCGCTCATACTCCCGGCGAGCTGGCCTCGGCCTTCGTCGTGCCGCTGGTGTCTCTGGTCTACCTGTTCACCGTGGACTGGCGGCTGACGCTGATCACACTCGTCCCGGTGGTCGCGGCGGTGGCGCTCGTGCCGCTGATGACGACTCCGGCCCGGCTGCGCGAACAGGCCGACTTCGACACGGCGATGGCGCGGATCGGGAGCTCCGCCGTGGAGTTCGTCCAGGGCATCGCGGTGGTCAAGGCCTTCGGCGGAGGTGAGCGCGCCCACCGCGAATTCCGCTCCGCCGCCGACGACTTCGTCGCCGTCTTCCGCCGCTGGGTGCACGGGATCTCCCCGATCGCCGCGGGGATGCAGCTGGTCCTCTCGCCCCCGTTCGTGCTGCTGACCGTCCTGACCGGCGGTGCGGCACTGATCACCGGCGGAGGGATGCCCCCGGCCGATCTGCTGCCGTTCCTGCTGCTGGGAATCGGCCTGACCGCCCCGGTCGCGGCGCTCGGCCACGGCTTCGACGAGGTGCAGGCCGCCCGCCGTGCCGTCGGCCGGATCCGCGAGGTGCTCGCGGTGCCGCCGCTGCCGGAGCCGGCGGACCCGATCGCGCCGCACGGCCACCGGGTGGAGCTGACGGGCGTCCGGTTCGCCTACGAACCCGGCCGAGACGTCCTGCGCGGGGTCGACCTCTCACTGGAGCCGGGGACGGTCACCGCGCTCGTCGGCCCGTCGGGGGGCGGCAAGTCCACACTGGTCCGACTGCTGCCGCGGTTCGTCGACCCGACGCGCGGATCGGTCCGCCTCGGCGGCGTCGACCTGCGCGAGCTGAGCAGCCGGGAGCTGTACCGGCGGGTCTCCTTCGTCTTCCAGGACGTCCGCCTGCTGCGCGCCTCGGTCACGGACAACATCGCGCTGGCCGTGCCGGACGCCCGTCCGGAGGAGGTGGTGCGGGCCGCCCGGCTGGCGAACATCCATGACCGCGTCCTCGAACTGCCGCGCGGGTACGAGACGGTGATCGGCGAGGAGGTGCGACTGTCGGGCGGCGAGGCCCAACGAGTCGCGCTCGCCCGCGCACTGCTGGCCGACACCCCGGTGCTGGTGCTCGACGAGGTGACCTCCTTCGCCGACCCGTACACCGAGCAGGCGGTGCGCCGTGCCCTGGCCACGCTGCGGTCCGACCGGACGGTCCTGGTCATCGCGCATCGTCTGGAGACCGTCGCCGGCGCCGACGCCGTCGCGGTCCTGGAGGACGGTGTGATCGTCGAGCACGGCAGCCCCGGCGAACTGCTGGAGAGGGACGGCAGGTTCGCGGCGTTGTGGCGCTCCCGGCACGCGGCGGGATCGGCGGGGTCAGGGGGCTGGGCGGGCTCGGCGGGCTCAGTGGGGTCGGCGGGCTCAGTGGGAGGGGGATGAGGGCACGTGACGACGCACGAAGCGGACCGTCCACAGGGGTCGTGTCCGCGGACCCCCTTCGAACCGTGAGGAGACGCCCCCGATGATCCGCTTGCTGTTGCGCGTGCTGGGCCACCAGTACTCCCGACCGATGCGCCGCACCCTCGCCCTGATGACGACGACCGCGGTCGTCGAGGGTCTGTCGTACGCCCTGCTGGCACCCGTGTTGCGCGCACTGCTCGGGGACACACCGGACCGCGCCTGGCCCTGGCTGGGCGCGTTCGGGGCCGCGGTCGCGGCGTACGCGGTACTGCGCTACCTCAGCGACCTGTCGGGGTTCCGCGTCGGTACGGCACTGCTGCGCGGCGTCTACCACCGCCTCGGCGACCATCTGGCCCGGCTCCCGCTCGGCTGGTACGGCACGAGCCGGGTGGGAGAGGTGTCCGTCCTGGCAGGTCAGGGCGTTCTGCAGGCGATGAGTGTGATCGCGCACCTGCTGGCGCCGTTCGTCTCCGCCGCCGTGACGCCGCTGACGATCGTGGGCGTGATCCTCGCCCTCGACTGGCAGTTGGGGCTGGCCGCGCTGACCGCCGTCCCCGTCGTGGCGGCGATCCACGTCCTGACCGGACGCTCGACGGCGGCCGAGGACGTGGAGCGCGCCACGCGCGACCGCGAGGCCACGGAGAGGGTCGTCGAATATCTCCAGGCCCAGCCCGTGCTGCGTGCCGGGGGCCGGACCGCCGAGCGCTTCCGGCTGCTCGACGACGCCCTGCGGCAGGTCCGGAGCGCCTCCCGCCGTTCGACGCTGTCGGCGCTGCCCGGCGCGTTGGGCCTGGCCCTGGCGGTCCAGGCGGTCTTCACCGCGGTGCTGGTCCTGGGGGCGTACCAGGCGCTCGGCGGGGACGTCGGGGCCGCGGAGCTGCTGACGATCCTGGTGCTGGCCGCCCGCTGCGCGGATCCGCTGCTGTCCCTCGCCGACCTCGGCGGCAAGCTGCGCGCCGCGCGCGGCGAACTGGCCCGGCTCGACGCGGTGCTGCGCACCGAGCCGCTGCCGCGGGCCCCAGGTCCGGTGGAACAGCGCGGCCATGGGCTCGAGTGGGAGTCGGTCACCTTCCGGCGCGACGGACACACGGTGTTCGACGACCTGTCCCTCTCCGTCCCCGAGGGGCAGCGGCTGGCCGTGGTGGGGCCGTCGGGCGCGGGCAAGAGCACCCTGTTGCAGTTGCTCGCCCGGTTCCACGACGTGGACGCGGGCACGGTGCGCGTCGGCGGCGCGGACGTGCGCGCCATCGGTGCGGAGGCGCTGATGGCACAGTTCTCCATCGTCTTCCAGGATGTCTACCTCTTCGAAGGCACCATCGAGGACAACGTGCGCCTGGGCCGCCCCGACGCCGGCGACGACGACGTGCGCGCGGCCGCTGCCGCGGCGCGTCTGGACGAGGTGGTCGATCGTCTGCCCGACGGATGGGCCACCACCGTCGGCGAGGGCGGCGCACGACTGTCGGGCGGCGAGCGCCAGCGCGTCTCGATCGCCAGGGCGCTGCTCAAGGGCGCGCCGATCGTGCTGCTCGACGAGGTCACCTCCGCGCTGGACCCCGTCAACGAGGCCGCGGTCCACGCCGGTATCGAGCGACTGACGGCAGGTCGGACCGTGGTGATGGTGGCCCACCGGTTGCGTACCGTCCGACACGCCGACCGTATCGTCTTCCTCGACGCCGGCCGGATCGTCGAGGAGGGCGACCATGACGACCTGCTGCGCCTCGGTGGCCGCTACGCCGAATTCTGGAATCTGTCCCTGGCCGCCACGGCGAACAGGCCGGTGACCCGGACGAGGGACCCCGAGACCGGGACCACGCTCGCGGACGAACCGGATCGGTAGCGCGGGGTGTGTGGAAGGCGGGATCGGGGGCAGGTGGGTGGTGGAGCGCATGGGACCGCTCCTCGTGTTCACGGGTTCGCCGTCTCCCCCTTTCCGGCGAATCCGTGCGCAGTCGAACGGCCCGCATCCGGCAGGGGTGCGGGCCATTCGGCGTGATCCGCCGGACAGCGGTTCCCCGGCCGCCCTGGTGTGGGCCCCGGTGGCGGTGGCCCGCTGGCCCTGGCTGTACGAGAAGCTGGCGGGGCGGTACGGCGCTTCGGGCGTCCGGTCGTAGCTCCTCAGAGACCTCCGGCGCCGCTGCTCGTCGCGCCGGCCCGTGACGCGGGTGTGGTGTCCCGGGCCCTGCGTCCTGTGTGGTCCAGGTGGCCCCCGTGGCCGTGCGAGGGCCTGCCCACCGGGTCACCATCGACGTGACCGGGGGAAGCGGGGGACGCGGGAGAGACGGAGACCGTCATGGCAGCAGGTTGGGAGCCCCGGCCCTCGGCCGACGCCGGTGCCCACGGGGACGGCGGGGCCGAATGGCGGCCCGCTCTGGACGTGCCCCCGCCGGGGCGGCAGCGTCGGTGGACGGTGCTGCTGCGCTGGCTGCTGCTCCTCCCGCAGTTCATCGTCGTGGCCCTGCTGACCTTCGTCGCCTTCTTCGTCACGATCGCGGGCTGGTTCAGCGCTCTGGTCCTGGGCCGGCTGCCCGATCCGATCGCATCCTTCCTCGGCTCGGTCCTCGCCTACCAGACCCGGGTGTCGGCCAGCGCGGCCCTCCTCGTCGACCGCTATCCGCCGTTCTCCTTCGACGCCCCCGACTACCCGGTGCGCATCGAACTGCGCGCCACCCCGCTCAACCGGCTCGCCGTCCTGTTCCGGCTGATCCTGATGATTCCGGCGGCCATCGTCAGCAGCCTCGCGCAGTCCGGCTGGTTCGCCGTCAGCTGGGTCTTCTGGCTGATCGGGATCGTTCTGGGCCGTCTCCCCGAACCGGTCTTCGGTGCCACGGCGGCCGTCGTCCGGTACCGGATGCGCCTCGCGGCCTACGCGACGATGCTGACGCCCGTGTACCCCAAGGGGCTCCTGGGCGACGCCCCCGACGCCGCCGCGCAGCCCGCGTACTCCGCGACCCGTCCGCTCCGGCTGGGCACCGGCGCGCAGGTGCTGGTCTGGCTCTTCCTGCTCCTCGGGCTCGCCGGTCATCTGACCTCAGGCACGATCGACTACGACGACACGGGCGACGACCGCCCGGGAGCGGCCGCCGGCCGGGTCGCGGGGTGACCGTTCCGGCGGGCTCGCGCACGTGCTGGGCACCGCCGCGCGGGGAACACGGCTGACGCGTTCCCCGTGGTGCGGTCGGGGGAAGAGTGCCTCGCCCTACGGTGGTTCGATGCGATCCGTTCCTAGATGGGCCCTTTTGTCCTCGGGGTGTGCCCCGTTGCTGCTGGCCGGTGGCTGGACCGTCGCGGCGCTGCTCGAAGGGCCCGCCTACGATCCCGTCACGCAGACGATCAGCGTCCTCGCGGCCTACGGGGCCGAGGGATCCTGGGTCATGACCGGGGCGTTCCTCGCGCTGGGCGCCTGCCATCTCCTCACCGCCTGGGGGCTGCGGCCCGCCGCTCCCGCCGGGCGGGTGGCGCTCGCCGGTGGTGGTGTGGCGGCCTTCGCGGTCGCGCTGGTCCCCGCGCCGAGCAGCGGGGGGTCCCTGAAACACGGGGCGGCCGTCGTGGCCGGCTTCACGCTGCTCGCGGTGTGGCCGGTGCTGGCCGCCGTACGCCGTGGCGGCGTGCCGTGGGGGCTGCGGCTGACGCCCTCCGTCGCCGTGACGGCGCTGATGGCCCTCGGCGCGGTCTGGTTCCTCGTCGAGATGAACCGGCAGGGGTCCGCCGGCGTCGCCGAGCGGCTCGTGACCTGCATCCAGTCCACCTGGCCCTTGGTGGTGGTCGCCTCCTGCCTCCGCTACGCCGGTGACCTGAGAGGCAAGAGTGGTGCAAGTGGTGAGAGTGGCGCGAGCGGTGCCGGCGACGGGAGTAACGAGAGCGACGAGACGTCGGCGCCGCCTCGGTGACCGTCGGGTGTGACGGAGCGCGCTGGTCGGCTTCTCCGGCGACTCAAGCCGGGCGGCGCGACCGGGACGGGCGATACGGGGTCGTCCGTGGAGGTCGGGAGCTCAGGGCGGTGGGCCCCGCAGCACGAGCGGGCGAACCCGGGATCACTGGTCATAGCGCCGGAGCTTGGATGCCGACTCCGGCATCGCCCCGGGCGGGAGCCGCGCCCACCACCTCGCGGAGCCGACTCACGCGCTCGGTCACATCGGGGGAGGGGACGTCGCTTGCGCTCGCTTGTGTGTTCGATTTGGCGTTATGGTGGGTCCGTGACCGCAGCACGACCCGCCCTGCCCGGACTCCAGGGTTCCCTGTTCGACCAGGGTGACGAGATCCGCTTCGGCCCGCTGGACGGTCTCCGGCGGACGCCGCTCGACGGTGGCGCCTGGGTCGACCACCTCCCGGGCTGGCTGCTCGGCGCCGACGCGCTGTTCGAGGAGCTCGTCGGCCGGGTGCCCTGGCGGGCGGAGGAACGGCCGATGTACGACAACGTCGTCGCCGTACCCCGGCTCCTGGCCCACTACGGCGAAGGCGCGCCCCTCCCGCACCCCGCCCTCGTCGAGGCCCGGCAGACGCTCGGTGCCCACTACGCCCCCGAGCTCGGTGAACCCTTCGTCTCCGCCGGCCTCTGTCTCTACCGCGACGGCCGCGACAGCGTCGCCTGGCACGGCGACCGCACCGGCCGTTCCGCCCACCACGACACGATGGTCGCCATCCTCTCCCTGGGCGACCCCCGTGACCTCGCCTTCCGTCCGCGGTCGGGCGGCCCCACGTACCTCCGCCTTCCGCTCGGCCACGGCGACCTCGTGGTGATGGGCGGCTCCTGCCAGCGGACCTGGGAACACGCCGTCCCCAAGACGAGCCGCGCCGTCGGGCCCCGCATCAGCGTCCAGTTCCGCCCCCGCGGCGTCCGCTGAGACCGGGTGGCTGGACCTCGGCCTCCGCCCCGGCCTCCCTCGTGGCCGGGTGCGGGCGGAGTGCGAGGGCGCACCAGACCGCCGCCGCGATCAGCGCCGCGGCCGCCATCGCGCCGACCAGGGGTGCCTCCGGGCGCCAGCCCAGGGAGAGCCGGGTGCCCAGGTACGTCAGCGCGGCCGCGATCCGGCCGGGGGCGTAGACCAGGACCTTCGCCGCGGTGGCTCGCAGGACGGCCGCCACGGCGAGTCCGACCACGGTCCAGGCGATCAGGTACGGCCACAGCGCGCCGGACGCGGCGGGCGGGAGACCGTACTTCTCGGAGCCGATCCGGAACAGCGAGGTGACCCAACCCGCCGCCACCGCGGCGGCGCTGACGCCCACCACCCACAGCGCGTGGCGCCAGAACGGGCCCGGTCGTACGGTCGCCTCGTCGTCGGAGGCGTCGGAGGCGTCGGGTGCGAAGAGTCCAGTCACGGCGGGTAGGACGTCGTGCGGCGGGACGAGGTTGACCGTGGGCCGCCGGGATCGTCGGCCCGTCAGCCGGCCCAGCGCCCGGTCAGATACGTCAGGGCGAAGAGCGTCGACAGCGGTGCGACGAGGCAGAAGTACGCGGTCCTGAAGCGCGGTGAGCGGAGGGTCCAGGCGGCCAGCGTGATCCACAGCGGCCACCACAGGAGGGTCGCCCGGGGAACGGACTGGTACCAGTAGGACGTCCCCAGGGCCCACAGGCTGAGGCCGACGTAGGCGGCTTCGGGCCAGTGGCGGCGGTGCGCGAGAAGGGCCACCAGCGCGAGGCCGACGACCATGGCGAGGAGCTCGGCCTGGAACATGAACGCGTAGCCGGTCGTCTGGACCTGCTCGAACGCCGACTCCCAGGTGTTGCTCCAGGCCTCCCACGGTGCGTGGAAGTGCCGGTACCACCCTCGCTCCTGGGCGTGTTTCCAGGCCATCCAGTCGCCGGTGCGGGCGTGCAGGTACCAGGAGTACAGGGCCGCGGGAAGGGCCGGCAGGGCGAGCCAGGGCAGCGGCCGCCAGTCGGACCGGGCCCGGGCCGTGAGGACGAAGTGCAGGGCGAGGGCGGCGGCGAGGAACAGACCGCTGATGCGGACGGTCGTCGCCAGCGCGGCCAGCGTGGCGGCCTGCGGCCAGTTGCGGCGGTGGGCGGCGAGCCAGGCCGGCAGGGCGAGGGCGAGGAAGAGCGACTCGCTGTACCCGGTGGCGAGGAAGACCGCGCACGGCGAGAGCAGCAGGAGCTGAGCCGTCCGCAGGCCTGCGTCGGAGTCGGGCAGATACAGGCGTGCGATCCGTACGAGTGCGAGGACCGCGATCCCGCCGGTGACGAACGAGATCAGCAGCCCGGCCGCGGTCCAGCTCGGTACGACGGTGTGGACGGCCCGCAGGGCGAGGGGGAATCCGGGGAAGAACGCCTCGCGGTTGTCCCACTCGGCGTCCCACGGGCCGCTGCCCGCCGGAAAGTAGCCGTCGCGCGCCACGTTCAGGAAGTGTCCCCAGTCCCAGCGTTCGAAGGGTGCGAGGGCGGGGCCCGGGTCGCGCGCTCCGGCGTCGGCCGGGAAGAGCCATCGTGCGCCGTAGGCGGTGATCCACAGGGCCGTGCGGGTGAGGAGATAGAGCCACAGCACGTCCCGGTCCTGGGCGCCGAGCGGCAGTCGTGGCCGTCGGCGGCAGGAGGTGCGGGGGAGGGGGAGGAGTGGGGGGAGCGGCGTCGTCTCTTCCCTCGGCCTCGGGGATATCACAGACATAGGGGACTTTCGTCAGGGTGGGAGGGCATGGCGGACCGCGTGACGGCGGTGCGTCACGGGGCGAAGTGGCCATGCGGGAGAGGTCGGGCGGGCCGGGACGGCCAGGGCCCGCCCGGAAGGTGCCAGCGGCGCGGCGCGGTGGTGCGGCCGGTTCGGGCCATCCGGCGGTTTCCGGGCCGGTTCAGGGGGCCGGGCCGGGCCGTGCTCAGGGCGGCGACGTCGTCACCCGTCCCGACGGCTGCGTCGTCGTCGCCGACGGATCGCCGGCGGGGGCGTCCTGGGTGGGCGTGCCCGGTGCGGTCGAACTGCTCAGCGGCGGGCTGGTGGTCTCCCCGGGAGACGGTGCGACGGGTGAGGGGCTGACGGCCGGTACGACGGGAGTCGGCGCGTCCGACAGGAGAGCCGCCGCGGTCACCCCGCCACCGGCGAGGACCAGGCACGCGGCCCCCGCGGCCACGGCGACGCGACGCCGGTGCGCACGCCTGGCGCGTTCGGCGATGCGCGCGACCGGTACGGCGTGGGCGCGGGCCTGCCCGGAGGCTGCGGCCTGCCGGAACATCTCGCGGAGAGGGTCCTGGGGGTCCTGGGCGTCGTGGGGGTCAAGCACCGGGGTCCTCCTCAACGTTCCGGGGCTGCAGACGATCGGCGAGGGCGACCCGGCCACGGACCAGGTGCGTCTTGACGGTGCTGGCGGACTGTCCCGTCTCGCCGGCGATCTGTTCGACGCTCAGGTCGCACAGGTAGTGCAGGGTCACCGTGCGGCGCTGCTGGGCGGGCAGGTCGCGCAGCGCGTCGATGAGCACCACGTACTCCGGGCCGGGGCCCTCGACGGGCGGTGGAGCGCCCGCGCGGTCCCAGGCGTCCGACGTGCGCCTGCGGAAACGCCAACGACTCACCGCCAGGCGCCACGCGACCGTACGGATCCACGCCTCCGGCTGTCCGTCGCGATCGAGCTGGCGTCGCCGGCTCCACCCCTTGACGAACGCTTCCTGTACGACGTCCTGAGCCTCGTGCAGATCGCCCAGCATCACGTACAGCTGCCCTGTGAGTCGCGCGACCGCCTGCTCGTAGAACGCCTCGAACTCCTCAACGGTCAACACTCACTCCCGGATCTTTCGCTTCACCACGCATACGCCTGGCGCCAGGCGTCCGGTTGACACGGTTCGCGTATCCACGGAGTGATGGTGATCACAGAACGGGGGCGGTCGCACGACGTGCGGCGGACGGCGCGAGGGCGTGTCCACGGCGGCCCGGGTCCGCGTCGCCGACCCGGCGGGACGCCCGGGGAATCCGCTTGGGCCAAGAGGGCGAAAGAAATCCGGGCGCCGATGTCGAGAACCCGCGGTCGGCTCCGTCCCCGGGCCGGAAGTGACCACAATGGGTCGCCCAGTACCGAGGAGACGAACCGCCATGGCCAAGTACCTGCTGCTGAAGCACTACCGAGGCGCTCCCGCCGCGGTCAACGACGTCCCCATGGACCAGTGGACGCCGGAGGAGATCGCGGCGCACGTGCAGTACATGCACGACTTCGCGGACCGCCTCAAGGAGACCGGCGAGTACGTCGACGGCCACGCGCTCTCCCCGGAGGGCACCTTCGTCCGGTACGACGGTGAGGGGCGGCCGCCGGTCACCGACGGCCCGTTCGCCGAGACGAAGGACGTCATCGCCGGCTGGATGGAGATCGACGTCGACACCTACGAGCGGGCGCTCGAACTGGCCGGCGAACTGTCCGCGGCGCCGGGCGCCGGCGGCAAGCCGATCCACGAGTGGCTCGAACTGCGCCCGTTCCTGTCCACGGCGCCCACCATCACGGAGTGAGGGGATCTCCGGTGGACGAGGCCCTGCTCAGGAGTCTCACACCGGGCGTGCTCGGCATTCTCGTCCGCCGCGGAGCAGACTTCGCGGCGGCCGAGGACGCCGTGCAGGACGCCCTGGTCGAGGCCGTCCGAAGCCGGTCGGCGGACCCGCCCCGGGACCCGAAGGGCTGGCTCGTCACCGTCGCCTGGCGGAAGTTCCTGGACGCGACGCGGGCGGACACCGCCCGGCGCCGGCGCGAGGACCTCGTCGATGAGGAGCCGCGGCCGGGGCCCGCGACCGCGGTGGACGACACCCTCCAGCTCTACTTCCTCTGCGCCCACCCCTCGCTGACGCCGTCTTCCGCGGTCGCGCTCACGCTGCGCGCCGTCGGCGGGCTCACGACCCGTCAGATCGCCCAGGCCTATCTGGTGCCCGAGGCGACCATGGCGCAGCGCATCAGCCGCGCCAAGCGCACCGTCTCGGGAGTGCGGTTCGACCGGCCGGGCGATGTGGCCACCGTGCTGCGCGTCCTCTACCTGGTCTTCAACGAGGGCTACTCCGGCGACGTCGACCTCGCCGCCGAGGCCATCCGGCTCACCCGGCAGCTCGCGGCCGTGATCGACCACCCCGAGGTGGCCGGGCTGCTCGCCCTCATGCTGCTCCACCACGCGCGGCGGGCCGGTCGTACCGCACCCGACGGCAGCCTGGTGCCGCTCGCCGAGCAGGACCGGGGCCGCTGGGACACCACGCTCATCGCCGAGGGCGTCGAGATCCTCCAGGCGGCCCTCGCCCGCGACCGGCTCGGCGAGTACCAGGCGCAGGCCGCCGTCGCCGCGCTCCACGCCGACGCGCCCACCGAGGAGGAGACCGACTGGGTGCAGATCGTCGAGTGGTACGACGAACTCGCACGGCTCACCGACAGCCCCGTCGTCCGGCTCAACCGTGCCGTGGCCGTCGGCGAGGCCGACGGACCGCGCGCCGGGCTGGCGGCGCTCGCGGAGCTGGCCGACTCCTCCCGGGGCCCGGCCACCGGTGGCCATGGCCACCGGCTGCCCCGCGCCACCGCGGCGGCGGCGTACCTCCATGAGCGGGCCGGCGATCTGGCGACGGCGGCACGGCTGTACGCCGACGCGGCCCGAGAGGCCCCCAACCTCGCCGAACGCGACTACCTGACCCGCCAGGCCGCCCGCCTCAACACCCGCCGGAGCGGCTGAGGGCCGCGCCCCCGACCGGCGGGAGCGGACCGACGGCCGGGCCGGTTACGGAGCCGGTCAGTTGAGGGCGTCGTCCATGGAGCCCTGCCAGTACGTCACGCGCAGCGAGCTGTCGACGTACACGCCCTTGCCGGCGAGCGGGGGGCGCGCGGTGGTGCCGTCGGTGAAGCCGACCGTGAGGCTCGTCGTCGTGTAGCCGTGCTGTCCGCTGCCGTCGGCGGCGGAGAGGATCACGCCCGCGTAACCGGACTCACCCGGAGCGAGGGTCACGACCGCCTGCGGGTGGGTCGACGCGATGACCGGCGGGACGGACTGGGCCTCGCCGAAGCGGGCGACCGGGTAGCCGAGGAGGTCGCAGAGGGCGGAGCCGGTGTTGGTGACGGTGAGCAGCATGTGGTTGAGCGGGCGGGCGACCGGGGTGGCGGTGGTCCTGGTGTTGCCCGCGCCGCACTGCTTGTTCCGTGAAGGCCCGTTCGTGTCGTCGCCGCCGGAGGTGGAGGCGTTCGTCCCGCTGTCGCCGCCGGAGCCGCCGTGTCCGGCGGAGGCGGTGCCGCCGGACTTCCCGCCGGTGGTGGTGCCCGAGGCCGTACCGCCGTTCTTCGATCCGCCGGTCGATCCGCCGTTCTTCGAGCCGCCCGTCGAGCCGCTCGTGGAGCCCGCGGTCCTGCCGGACGAACCGCCCCCGGGGTTCGTCGTCGCGTCGCCCGTGGGGGGCGTCGTCGGGGTCCCGGCCGGCTGCGTGGCCGAGGCGGTGGGTGCGACCGACGTCGTGGCGGCGCCTTCGTCCTTCGCGGCGCCGCTGCCGCAGGCGGTGAGGGAGAGCGCGGCGACCGCGAGGGTCGTGGCGGTGAGAAGACGGGTGCGGGTGGTGCGTCCGGACATGGGAGTCCCCCTTGGGTTGTGGGGTCGGAAATCGGTCGTTGTGCGGCGTCGGCCGCCGGTTCCCCGTGGCGGCCTTGCTTCGCCGACCACAGCTTGTGACAAGATCCGTTCCAGCTGCCGCTCCTACCGGGTGGTACGGGACGCTGGAATGAAATCAAGGCTCTGACCTGCGCTGATGTCTCCAGGTGGGGACGCGGGGACGAATGCCGAAAGAGGGTGGAACGGTGGCGGGGGACGAGTTCGCGGCACTGTTGGGGCAGCTCAAGGAGCGCTCGGGGCTCAGCTACGGCACGCTCGGCAAGCGTCTGCACATGAGCGCCTCGACCTTGCACCGGTACGTCAACGGGGACGCCGTACCCGTGGACTACGCGCCCGTGGAGCGGCTCGCGCGGCTGTGTCGGGCGACCCCCGACGAACTCGTCGAACTGCACCGGCTGTGGGTGCGGGCGGACGTGTCGCGCGGGCGGAAGGCCCCGGCCGTCCCGGCGGACCATGTCGCCCCGCCCCCGGATGCCGCGACGGAACCGACGGCCGAGCCGTCGTCAGACGTACCGTCCGAGCCGTCGCCCGGGGCTTCGTCCAGGGATCCGGCGTCGACGGACGGAGCACGCGTGTCCGCGGCGCCGCCCGATGCGGTGGCCCCGCCCCCTCCGAGGCGCCGACGGCTTCGGCGCACCGCCGTGGTCGTCGGCACCGCGGCGGCCGCCGCCGCCGTGGCGGTCGCGCTCGTCATGAACCTCTCGGGCGGCGACGGGCCGGAGAGCGAACGGCGGGCGGGAGACGCGGCCGTTCCCTCCGGAGCGCCGGGGCGGTCCGGGCCCTCCGGTGGCAAGGCGACGGGGGCCGCGTTCGCGCCGACCGTCGCCATCGCGCCCCACACCTGGGAAGGGCCCTGCAGCCAGCACTATCTGATCGACCGTGAGCCCGAGCAGGTTCCGCCGCCGCCCACGGAGCAGGACGCGCCCGGCTGGATCGCCGCGCTCGACGCGGTGCCGGGCGGGGACCAGCTGCTGCGGCTGACCGTGCAGGGCACGGGGACGCAGACGGTCGTCCTGGAGGCCCTCCACGTGCGGGTCGTGAGCAAGAAGACGCCCCTGGCCTGGAACGACTACGTGATGGGCGTCGGCTGCGGAGGCGAGGTGTCGACGAAGGCCTTCGCCGTGGATCTCGACGCCGGCCGGCCCACCGCCGTCCCCGTGGGCGGGCAGCGGACGTTCTCGTACAAGACGAGCGAGTCCGACCCCGTGATCTTCCACGTGGCCGCGCGCGCCCAGGCGCACGACGTCAGCTGGTACCTGGAACTCGTCTGGTCCAGCGGCGAGGCGCACGGCACGCTCCGCGTCGACGACGACGGCCGCCCGTTCCGCACCAGCGGCAACCTCGCCCGGCCCGCGTACGCCTACCCGTTGGGCTGGACCGAATGGATCGACAACAACGTCGACACCGAGGGGCGTTAGGGCTGTCCCGGGGCCTGCCGTCACCTTCCCGTCCGCCCCGCGGGCGACGACGGGAAGGTGACGGCACCCCTAGGCGTCGAGGGCGGCCACCAGGCTCGTACGCAACGGAGAAGGTGCACGCCCTCGGCGGCCGCGTCGTGGCCTGCAGCGACTCCTCCGGGTACCTCGTCGACGAGGACGGCATCGACCTCGACCTGCTCAAGGACGTGAAGGAGGTGCGGCGGGCCCGGATCTCCGCCCACGCGTGGGCGACGGCGGAGGCGTACGGCGGCAACGCCGAGGACGACGTCCTCGGTGCCAAACGTGGCCGGGTTCCTGCGGGTGGCGCGGGCGATGACCGCGCAGGGCGTGATCTGAGGACCCTGCCGCACGGACGGCCCCGCCCTCGTGGGTGGCGACACCGAGGGGTTCCGGTCCGGTCGGCGGCTGGGCGTTCGGGCAGGCCGGTCACACGGGCATGATCGGCAAAAGCGTACCAGCGGGGCTCTTCCGGGACCGGAGATTCACGCACTCTCCGCGCCTGAGTGTGTTCATACGGTAGTCATGAGGCCGGGAGGAACACCTTGATCTTCAGTCGCAGCCGCCGCCGGAAGTCTGTCCCCAGCACCGGCACCTGTCCCTACGCGCCCGGGGACCCCGCGCCCGCCGCCCCCGCCCACGAGACCCCCGGCCGGCTGCCGCACCTCGTGGACCGGCACGAGGCGGAGCGGTTCATCCGTCAGTTCCACCAGGAGCAGCCGGGTGCCGGGGACGACGTCCGGAACCGGATACGCGAGGTGCTCGCCGAGGTCGATCGCACCGGCACCTACACGCACTCCCCGGCCGAACTCGCCTTCGGCGCACGCGTCGCATGGCGCAACGCGGCCCGCTGCATCGGCAGGCTCTACTGGCGCAGCCTCGTGGTGCGCGACCTGCGGCACCTCGCCTCCGCCGACGACATCGCCGCCGCGTCCTTCGAGCACCTCAGGCTCGCCGACAACGGCGGCAGGATCCGGCCCGTGATCACCGTCTTCGCCCCCGACCGGCCGGGCCGCCCCGCCCCCCGGATCGTCAACGACCAGCTGGTGCGCTACGCCGGACACCGCACGCCGGCGGGAGCGTGGCACGGCGACCCGCGCAGCGCGGCCCTGACCGCCCAGGCCCGCGAGCTGGGCTGGAAGCGCGACGAGGAACCCTTCCAGGTGCTGCCGTTGATGGTGCGGGAGCACCCCGACGCCCGGCCCGAGTGGTACGAGCTGCCGGACGACGCCGTCCGAGAGGTGCCGCTGAGCCACCCCGACCACCCGTCGTTCGCCGACCTGGGCCTGCGCTGGTACGCCGTGCCCGCGATCAGCGACATGACGCTGGAGATCGGCGGCGTACGGTATCCGGCGGCGCCGTTCAACGGCTGGTACATGGGCACCGAGATAGGCGCCCGGAACCTCGCCGACACCGAGCGCTACGACCTCCTCCCGGTGGTGGCGGACCGGCTCGGGTTCGACCGGTCGAGCGAACGCACCCTGTGGCGGGACCGGGCGCTCGTCGAGCTCAACGTGGCGGTGCTGCACTCCTTCCAGGAGGCCGGCGTGACGATGGCGGACCACCACACCGAGTCCCAGCGGTTCCTGCGCCACATCGACCAGGAGAGCCGTCACGGGAGGGAGACGCCCGCCGACTGGAGCTGGATCGTGCCCCCGGTCTCCGGGTCCGCCACCCCGGTCTTCCACCGGTACTACGCCCCGGTGGACCCCTCCCTGCGGCCGGCCTTCCTGGCCCGTACGTGACCGGCGCGCGACGGGCGGCGGGCCGTCAGCCGTTCGCCCCGGGGACCCAGTGGTTGTGCACGGGCAGGATCCGGGGCGGTGCGTCCGACGAGGGCCAGCCCAGACCGGCCGCGACCGGCATCATGCGCTCGACGAACGCGTTCATCTGCCCTTCGGACTCCCACAGGTCGAAGACCTCCAGGCCGTCGTCCGTCGGGACGCACGCGTGGGAGACACAGCCGTCGAAGACGTCGGGCGTCTCCTGGAGCTTGGCGTTGAGCTGGTCGTACTGGTCCGTGGTGACACCCGGAAGCACGGCATGGACGAAGATCGCCATGGTGGATCACTCCTCATGAGGTGGGGCGGTTTCCCTCCCGCACCACCGCGTCGGTGACGCCCCCTACCAGCCAGCACAGCACGACCCGCCGGGGACGGCATCCGAAGGAGGGACCGGCGTCGCCCGGACGGGATCAGCGGCGCCCCAGGACCTCGGCCACCCGGCTGAACCCCTCCGTGCCGTGGCCGAGGGCCACCGTCCGGCGCGCCAGGCCCTCGATGGCGCGCATCACGTTCGCCTCGATGCCGTGGGCCTCGGAGGCGTGCACGACGTGCGCCATCGTGGAGATCCCCGAGGTGATCGGGTTGCCCTCGCCGGAGTAGCCGCCGCTCTCCACGTCCTCGGCCCATTCCTGGAACAGCGGCGGCAGGATCGCGCCGATCCCCTGGGCGAAGGGTGCCAGCTCGGTCGGGGAGATCCCCTCGGCCCGCGCCACCGCAAGGGCGTGGACGTAACCCGCCATCGAGGTCCAGAAGACGTCGAGCAGCGCGATGTCGTAGGCCGCCGCCCGGCCGATCTCCTCCCCGAGGTGGGTGTGGGTGCCGCCCAGGGCGCCGAGCACCGTCCGGTGCTCGGCATGGAGCGCCTCCGGGCCGCTGAACAGGAACACCCCGGCCGGATTGCCGATGGACGGGGTCGGGGTCATGATGGCGCCGTCGAGATAGCCGATGCCGTGCTCGTCGGCCCAGCGCCCGGTGTCCCTGGCCCGCTCCGGGATGTCGGCGCTGAGGTTCACGACGGTCCGCCCCTTGAGCGCGGCCGTCACGGACTCCTGCCGCAGCACGGAGTCGGTGGCGTCGTAGTTGACCAGGCAGATCACGGTCAGCGGGCTCGCGCCGACCGCCTCCTCGGCGGTCCCGGCCGCGACGGCACCGGCGGCCACCAGATCCCGGTCCTTGCCCGGCGTCCGGTTCCATACGGTGGTCCGTACGCCGGCCGCCAGGAACGCGGCGGCCAGCGCCCGGCCCATCGGTCCGAGACCGATGACGGTGACGGCGGTGTCGCGGGAAGAAGACATGGGTGAACTCCCTTGTAGACATACGAAGACAGTGGAGAGAAGGACATTCCCGGAAGAAGGAGAAGGACGCGGATGGCGCGCGCCAGGGCCCAGGACTCGAACACGTGCGGAGTGAGCGCCGCGATCGTGGTCATCGAGGGCAAGTGGAAGACGTACCTGCTGTGGCTGCTCGAGTCCGGCCCGCACCGCCCCGGCGAACTGCGCCGGAAGATCCCCGAGATCAGCGAGAAGGTGCTGACCCAGGCCCTGCGCGAGATGGAGGACGACGGCCTCGTACACCGCGAGGTGCACGACGTCCTGCCGCCGAAGACCGTCTACTCGTTGACCGGCTTCGGACGTGAACTCTGCGAGGCGCTCGCCCCGTTGTCCGACTGGGGCCACCGTCGCCTGGACAGGCTCACGACCACGCCCGCCGCCTCCTGAGGCCCTGCCGTTCTCCTTCCTCCGGGCCGCTCTCAGCTTCGCCCGGCGCCCGCAGCCCCGACAAGTACGCACAAAAAAGTGGGTATGAGGGGGAGCGCGAAAGGGGGCCCTCCCCGAAAGGAAGGCCCCCTGAAGGTGAGGCGTCAGACGTTCCGCTCCCCGAAGGCGTCCAGGATCCGCTCGGCGGCCAGCGTCGCCGTCAGCTCGCCCGCGCGCACCCGCTGCTCCAGGGCGGGCGCGAGGTCCTGGACCGCGGGGTCCGAGTGGAGGCGGCGCAGGAGCTCGTCCTGGACCATGGTCCAGGTCCAGTCGACCTGCTGGTCGTGGCGCTTGGCCGTGAGCCGGCCGGTCGAGTCCAGCAGGGCGCGGTGCTGTTCGAGCCGCCCCCAGACCTCGTCGAGGCCCGCCGACTCCCGCGCGCTGCAACTGAGCACCGGAGGTGTCCAGAAGGAGTCCGCGCCGTGCATCAGCCGCAGCGCGCCCGCGAGTTCACGGGCCGCGGCACGCGCGTCCCGCTCGTGCGGGCCGTCCGCCTTGTTGACGGTGACCACGTCGGCGAGTTCCAGGACGCCCTTCTTGATGCCCTGGAGCTGGTCGCCCGTGCGGGCCAGGGTGAGCAGCAGGAAGGAGTCGACCATGTTGGCGACGGCGGTCTCGGACTGGCCGACGCCGACGGTCTCGACGAGCACCACGTCGTAGCCCGCGGCCTCCATCACGACCATCGACTCCCGGGTCGCCTTGGCGACCCCGCCGAGGGTGCCGGCGCTGGGGGAGGGCCGTACGAAGGCCGCCGGGTCGACCGCCAGCCGCTCCATCCGCGTCTTGTCGCCGAGGATGGAGCCGCCGGTACGGGTCGACGACGGGTCGACGGCGAGCACCGCGACCCGGTGGCCGAGCCCGGTCAGCATCGTGCCGAACGCGTCGATGAACGTCGACTTGCCGACTCCGGGCACTCCGCTGATCCCGATCCGCACGGCGTTCCCGCTGTGCGGAAGGAGTTCCGTGAGGAGCTCCTGGGCGAGTGCCCGGTGCTGGGGGCGGGTCGACTCGACGAGGGTGATCGCGCGGGCGACCAGCGCCCGCTTCCCCTCCCGAACGCCCCGGACATACGTGTCGAGATCGATCACCGCTCGTGTCCGAGGTCGGCCGACAGGCGCGTCACCAGGTCGTGGGCCGCGTCGGGGATCACGGTGCCGGGCGGGAACACGGCGGCCGCGCCCATCTCCAGGAGCGTCGCCACGTCCTGCGGAGGAATCACCCCGCCGACCACGATCATGATGTCCTCGCGGCCCTCCGCCGCCAGTTCCTCCCGCAGCGCCGGTACGAGCGTGAGGTGTCCGGCGGCGAGCGACGAGACCCCGACGATGTGCACGTCCGCCTCGACGGCCTGACGGGCCACCTCGGCCGGGGTCTGGAACAGCGGGCCGACGTCCACGTCGAAGCCCAGGTCGGCGAAGGCGGTGGCGATGACCTTCTGGCCGCGGTCGTGGCCGTCCTGGCCCATCTTGGCGACCAGGATGCGCGGCCGACGGCCCTCGGCCTCGCCGAAGGCGTCCACCAGGGCCCGGGTGCGGTCCACGGAGGGGGACGCGCCGGCTTCGTTGCGGTACACACCGGAGATCGTACGGATCTGGCCGGCGTGCCGTCCGTAGACCTTCTCCAGGGCGTCGGAGATCTCGCCGACGGTCGCCATCGCCCGGGCCGCGTCCACCGCGAGCTCCAGGAGGTTGCCCTCGCCGCCGGCGGCCCGGGTGAGCGCGGCGAGCGCGTCCTGGCAGGCCTGCTCGTCGCGCTCCTCGCGCAGCCGCTTGAGCTTGGCGATCTGCTGGGCGCGCACGGAGGAGTTGTCGACCTTCAGGACGTCGATCTGCTCGTCCGTCGCGACCCGGTACTTGTTGACGCCGATCACCGGCTGCCGTCCGGAGTCGATCCGGGCCTGGGTACGGGCCGCGGCCTCCTCCACGCGGAGCTTGGGGATGCCCGCGTCGATGGCCTTGGCCATGCCGCCGGCCTGCTCGACCTCCTGGATGTGCTTCCAGGCGCGCCGCGCGAGGTCGTACGTGAGCTTCTCGACGTACGCGCTTCCGCCCCACGGGTCGATGGTCCGGCAGGTGCCCGACTCCTGCTGGATCAGCAGCTGGGTGTTGCGGGCGATCCGGGCGGAGAAGTCGGTCGGCAGGGCGAGCGCCTCGTCGAGGGCATTGGTGTGCAGCGACTGGGTGTGGCCCTGGGTGGCCGCCATCGCCTCGACGCAGGTGCGCGTGACGTTGTTGAACACGTCCTGCGCGGTGAGCGACCAGCCCGAGGTCTGCGAATGAGTCCGCAGGGAGAGGGACTTGGCGTTCTGCGGGTCGAACTGCTTGACCAGCTTGGCCCACAGGAGCCGCGCCGCGCGGAGCTTCGCGATCTCCATGAAGAAGTTCATGCCGATCGCCCAGAAGAACGACAGGCGCGGCGCGAACGCGTCCACGTCGAGCCCGGCCTCGCGGCCCGCGCGGATGTACTCCACACCGTCGGCGAGCGTGTACGCCAGCTCCAGGTCGGCCGTCGCACCCGCCTCCTGGATGTGATAGCCGGAGATGGAGATGGAGTTGTAGCGCGGCATCCGCTGCGAGGTGTAGGCGAAGATGTCGGAGATGATCCGCATCGACGGCCCGGGCGGATAGATGTACGTGTTGCGGACCATGAACTCCTTGAGGATGTCGTTCTGGATGGTCCCGGCCAGCTTCTCCGGCGGTACGCCCTGCTCCTCGGCCGCCACGATGTACAGCGCGAGGACCGGCAGCACGGCGCCGTTCATCGTCATCGACACCGTCATCTTGTCCAGCGGGATGCCGTCGAACAGCTGGCGCATGTCGTAGATCGAGTCGATGGCCACGCCGGCCATGCCGACGTCACCGGTGACGCGCGGATGGTCGCTGTCGTAGCCGCGGTGGGTCGGCAGGTCGAAGGCGACCGACAGGCCCTTCTGGCCGGCCGCGAGGTTGCGCCGGTAGAAGGCGTTCGACTCCTCGGCCGTGGAGAAGCCGGCGTACTGCCGGATCGTCCAGGGCTGGTTGACGTACATCGTCGGGTACGGCCCGCGCAGGTACGGGGCCATGCCCGGGCGCGTGTCCAGGAAGTCCAGGCCCTCCAGGTCCTGCCCGGTGTACAGCGGCTTGACGCCGATGCCCTCCGGGGTCTCCCAGAGCAGGTCGTCCCCGCCCGTGGCCTTCTTGACGGCCGCCCGCCACGCGTCGGGACCACCGTCGGCGGTCGGCGCCCCGAGCTCGATCCCGGAGAAATCGGGGATGGACATCAGGACACTCCCATGCGATCGAGGGCGGTGGAGAGCAGGGCGACGGCGTCACAGCCCGCGAAGAGGTACGAGTCGACACCGGGGTGGTCCCCCGGGCGGCCGGCGAGGAGTACGTGCTCGGCGCCCGCCGCGCGCAGCTCGGCCGCCGCGGTCCCGGCCTGCTCCGCGTACAGCGCGTCGCTGGAGCAGAGGCAGACCTCGCGGGCACCGCTCTCCTCGAACGTGCCCTCGGTGACCGGCTCGATGCCGCCCGCCTGGAAGAGGTTCGCGGCGAAGGAGACGCGGGCCGAGTGCGCGGCCGCCGGGCCGAGCGCGGCCAGATAGACCCGGGGCCGGGCCCCGGTCGCCGCCAGGTGCGCGTCGGAGCGGGCGCGCAGCGCCTCGTACGCCTCGTCGCGGCGGACCCGGGGAAGGCCGCCGGCCGGCTGCGCGGGCGCGGGCGCCCGGTCGACGGGCTTCTCCGTGAGGTGGGGGAACTCGCTGACGCCGGTGATGGGTTCGCGGCGGGTGGCGAGCTTCCTGCTGCGCGCGGACCAGGTCTCGGCGAGGCGCTCGCCGATCGTCCCGGACCGCAGTGCGGCCTCCTGGCCGCCCGCCCGCTCGATGCTCTGGAAGAACTCCCAGGCCGCGTGCGCGAGTTCGTCGGTGAGCCGCTCCACGTACCAGGAGCCGCCCGCCGGGTCGATGACCCGGGAGAGGTGCGACTCCTCGATGAGGACGGTGGAGGTGTTGCGGGCGATCCGGCGCGCGAACGCGTCCGGCAGGCCGAGGGCGTCGTCGAAGGGGAGCACGGTGACGCTGTCGGCGCCGCCCACTCCGGCGGCGAGCGTGGCCACCGTGGTGCGCAGCATGTTCACCCACGGGTCGCGGCGCGTCATCATCACCGTCGAGGTCACCGCGTGCTGGCGCTGCGCGCCCGCGTCCGGGGCGCCGCAGACCTCGGCCACCCGGGCCCAGAGCCGGCGTGCCGCGCGGAGCTTGGCGATGGTGAGGAACTGGTCGGCGGTCGCCGCGTACCGGAACTCCAGCTGTGCGCACGCCTCGGCGACGCTCAGCCCGGCCTCGGTCAGACCCCGCAGATAGGCCACGCCGGTCGCGAGGGAGCAGCCGAGCTCCTGCGCGGCCGAGCCGCCGGCCTCGTGGTACGGCAGGGCGTCCACGGTCAGGGCCCGCAGCCCCGGGTGCCGGTCGGCGCAGCGGCGCGCGAGTCCGGCCACGGACGCGAGGTCGTAGGCCGGGCGGCCGGTGCGGGCCTCGTGGCCGAGCGGGTCCGCGCCGAGGTTGCCGCGGGCCGCGTCGTCGGCGACGCCCCGCTCCTCGTAGAGACCGAGCAGGAGCTCGGCGGCCGCCGCGGTCTCGTCGCCCGCGTCGAGGACGACCGGCGCCAGGTCGAGGTAGACGCCGTCGAGGACCTTGGCGAGCGAGGAGACCGGGATGCCGGCTCCGCCGCCGCCCAGCCAGAGGGAGGTGACGCCGTTCTCCAGGTCGGCGAGGACCGCGTCGTTGTCGGCGGCGAGGTGCCGCTGCCGCACGTCCCAGCCGCCCAGGGTGTTGCCCTCGGCGCGGCCGCCGCGCACGAAGGGCGCGAAGCCGGGGAGCCCGGCGTCGGGCGCGGTCTCGCGCGCCGTGTACAGCGGACGGACGTCGAGGCCGTCCTCCAGGAGCGTGGAAAGGGCGTCCTCGGCGGCGTCGCCGGACACCTCTTTGCCGGACTTGCGCAGGACACCTGCCACAAGGTGTTGCCACTGTTCGTGTGGCGCTTCGGGAAATTCGGACGCCAGGGTGAGCCCGTCGTCAGGCAGGACCGTCATGCTCGGATGCTAGGGGAGATCGACAAAGCAGCAGGAGGGCGTACGACTGTGACCTTCTTCTCGTTGTCAGTGGCGGCTGCGACGCTGTGTCGTATGGACAGGGACGAGGAGCTGCTGAGAGGCCGGGTCTACGGCCAGGACCACGACGACCCCAGGCCGGGCCCGAGGCCCGGCCGCGTCTACGCCGAGCTGGTCGGCGGTCCGCTCGACGGACTGCTGCTCGACGTCACGGACCGGACCCCGGGGCAGCGGGCGGCCGGCGCTGCCCTGGAGACGGAGCTGGGGCGGTACGGGGCCGGGGGCCGGTCGCTGTACGACCCGCGCCCCGGCGATCCGAGCCGCCTCGACTGGTCCGGCGACACGCCGTGACGTGCGTCTCGCCGGACCGCCGACGGGTTCGGCGGGGCCGGCACCGGCCCCCGTCGGCCTCCGTGCATGGCGTCGGTCTCCGTGTATGACGCCGGCCTCCGTGCATGACGGCCGGTCTCAGCGCATGACGGAGGAGAAGTTGTCCAGCTGGATCCAGGTCACCTTGTTGGTCGCCTGGGGGCCGTAGACGTTGACGGCGCCGGCCGTGTTCGCCTCGATGCGGATCGCGTTGATGCCCAGGCTGTTGTTGCGGGGGCAGACACCGCGGGTCAGCTTGGGCGGGCGGATGGTGGCGGGCAGCGTGCCGAGACGGCCGTCGGCGGTGAACGCGCAGGTGACGGTGCCGCGCAGCTGGAGGAACTCCGTCCCCGCGAGCCGGATCACGCGGGCCTCGGCCGGCGCGCCGGGCTCGTTCACGACAGCGGGGTCCACGGTGATCGCCGTCCAGTCGACGACGACCTGGCAGCCGTCCACGGGGTCCGCGGCGGCGGCCGGGGTGGCCGTGAGCAGCGGACCGGCGACCGCGACGGCGGGGGCGGCGAGCGCGGCGGTGAGCAGGGAGCGGCGGCTGGTGGTGGGCTGGGGCATGCTCGATCCTCCGGATCGGGTGGGGTGTGCGGGCGGGGTGACGGGGCTGTGCACGGGGTTGTCTTCGGGGCCGCTCATCGCCAGGCGACGGAGACGCCGTCGAAGTCGATCCAGGTGATGGCGTTGTCGCTGGTGGCCCCGTAGACGTGGAGGGCGCCGGTGACGTCCGTCTCGATCCGGCACACACAGCGGCCGGCGCTGTTGTTGCGGGGCACGTTCTGGCGCGTCGGATGCGTCGTGCGCAGCCGGTGCGGCAGGGTCCCGATCCTGCTGTCCGCGGTCAGGCCGGGGGAGCAGGTGACGGTGCCGCGCAGCTGGAGGTAGGTGGTGCCGGCGAGGGCGATCAGCCGACCGCGCGGGCGGTCGGCGCCGGGGGAGACGCCGGCCTCGAGGGCGAGGTCCTCCCAGTCGGCGAGCACCTTGATCCCGTCCACCGCGGGCCGTGTGGGGTACCAGCCGATCGTGACGTCACGGGAACCGGTGGTGCCGGGGACGGTGTTGCTGAAGCCGAAGAGCAGCCGGGTCTCGCCCGTCGCGGGATCGACCTCGGTGGCGACGCCCTCGGGCTCGCGCCGGGTGAGGCCGTCGGCGTTGGTGACCACCTGCCGGTCGATGCGCTCGCCGGTCGTCCACCTGTACGAGGTGAGGAAGGCGATCCCCGGGAACGAGTCGGGTATCTCGGGGAAGTTCTTCTTGTCGTACGGCGCCCACTGGTACGCGTAGAGGACGTCGCCCAGGGCCGTGTACCCCTGGGAGACGAGGGTCTTCTGCAGGGGGTAGGGGGTCGGCACGTCGGGAGTGACGTCCTCGCCGGCCGGCATGACGAAGGTGGTGCCCACCGGGACCCACGAGCCGGCCGCCGCCGCGGTGACGTCGTAGCGGGTGAAGTGCCGCTTTCCGTCCTTGTGGTACATGACGCACAGCTGGTTGTTCACCGGGTCGAGGGACGGGCCGGTGCTCGAAGTGCTGCCGGGCGGGGTGAACTTCTGGCTCTGCGGTATCAGGGCCCCGTCGAGGACCCCGCCGTCGACGAAGCGGAACCGGGTGACGGCCTTGCCGAAGGCGGCGTCGTCCGCGGAGAGCTGCAGCGGGCCGACCTCGGTCCAGAGGTAGGTGTCGGTGCCCACCGGCTCGGCGCCCATGGAGAGTCCGTGGCCGAAGCCCTTCAGCTGCATCGAGCCGGTGATCGCGCCGGTCCGGCGGTTGATGCGGTTGAGATGCAGGTTGCCCTGCGGGGCCGTGGCCGAGCTCTCCACCTGGAGGACGAAGATGTGCCCGTTGACGGTGTCGGTGGCGATCGCCTGTGGTGCGGGGCCCTTCACCAGGTCGACCGTCTGAATGAGCCTGCCGGTGACGCCGGACAGATCGACGCCGTTGGCGTCCGTTGTTCCCATGCTCTCTCCCCCTGGGGTGTGCGATGGATCCGACAAACGAAAGGGAGATCATCACATGAGGTGTCAGCGGCTCCGCGCCGCGCCGGGTTTCGACGTTCCGTAGCGGATTCGGGATGGGTTAGCTTAGGCTTACCTAAGTATTGGTCCTGAGCGGCAGTCTCCGGCCTGTCTCCGTCACCTGTCCCGGGAGAACTCGGATGCGTCCCTTCACCACCCGCGTCACGCGGCCCGCCCCCGCCGAGCGCGTGCGATCGATCCTGGCCGCCGCCCACTCGATGACGGTCGTCTCCGACGCACTCCACCAGGAGGTGCACCTCCTGGACGGCACCGGTCCCATGGGCCACATCCATCTCCACGACCCGTCCGAGGAGAGCCACACCGGGCAGACCGCGCGGATCCCCGTGCGCCTGGAGTTCACCGACATCGCCCCCACCCCCGTACGCGAACGGCTCCGGGCGCGCGTGACCCTGACGGGACTCCTCTCCGCCCCGTACGAGCCGGAGGCCGCCACGAGCATCTGCATGGAGTTCGGCCAGGCACTCCTGGAGGACGCCGAAGGCCGGAGCTACATCACCCTGGAGGAGCTCCACGCGACGGACATCGACCCGATGGCCTCCTGCGAGGCGTCCATGCTGACCCATCTCGTCGACGGCCACAGCGAGCTCGTCCCCCTGCTGCTGCGCCTCGTCCGGCCGCGCCCCGCACGGGACATGGTCCGTGCCCTCCCCGTCGCGCTCGACCGGTACGGCATCACCCTGCGGCTCGAACACCCCGCCGGTCACCAGGACGTCCGGCTGCCCTTCCCCACCCCCGTCACCGACATCGACCAGGCCGGCGCCCGGATGCACGCCCTGTTCGCAGCGGCCCGCCGCTCCTCCCACCCGAACAGCCTGATGACCTGACCCGACCTGACCGGCCCCGGTCGGCAGGCCCGATTCGCCTCCCGCACCCCGCCTGGCCTGCCCGAACGCCGGTCCGTGCCGGTCGAGATGCCGGAGGGGTGAGGCTGGCGAACAATGGACGGGTAGACCCACGCACGGTCGGTGCGGGGGACCGCTCGGGGACTTCCCAAACGGACACGGCCTTGCCATGAACGCAGGAAGCCCGGCCGCTCACCGGCCGACGCCCCCCAGGGGTGCCCTGTACCGACTGGGTCACTGGTGCGCCCGTCACTTCATCCTCGTCATCGTGCTGTGGCTGGCGGCGATGGTGGGACTCCAGATCACCGACAGGGCGGTCGGAGGACAGTACTCCGACAACTTCGACCTCCCCGGGGTGCAATCGACGGAGGGGCTCGACGCCCTCCAGGCGCACGACCCCGCGGCCGCCGGCTACACCTCGCAGATCGTCCTGAACAGGACCTCCGGGCCGCTCACGGACGAGGCGTCCGTCATCAACTCGACCGTCGCCGCCCTGGAGAAACTGCCCGACGTCACCGGCGCGCAGAACCCCCTGCCGCCGCCGGGCACCACCCCGCCCGCCCTTCCGGCCGGGGTCCCCAACACCGGCCCGCTGTCCACCGACGGCAAGACCGCCTACATCACCGTGCGGTTCAGCGTGCCGCCCTCCACCCTCGGCACCGACTACCTGCCCGGGGTCGACACCGCCGTCCAGCCGCTCCGCGACGCGGGCGTGGACGTCGAGTACGGCGGCCCGCTCGGCGAACTCGCCCGGCCCGCGGCCGACGACCGCACCAGCGAGGCCATCGGCTTCGCCGTCGCGATCGTGGTCCTCCTCATCGGCTTCGGCAGCGTCATCGGGGCGGTCCTGCCGCTGATCACGGCCCTCCTCGGGGCGATCTGCGGCCTCGCGCTCCTCGGTCTGATGGCAGCAGCCTTCACCTTCGGCACGGTCTCACCCACGCTGGCCACCATGATCGGCCTCGGTGTCGGCATCGACTACGCGCTCTTCCTCATCACCCGCCACCGCCAGAACCTCATGAACGGGCACGATCCCGCCGAATCGGCGGGCCTCGCGACCACCACCAGCGGCCGCGCCGTCCTGGTCTCCGGCTGTACGGTCATCATCGCCCTGTCCGGCCTGTGGGTCTCCGGCGTCAGCTTCATCGGCAAACTGGGCCTGGCGGCAGCCTTCACGGTCGTCACCGCGGTCCTCGCCGCGCTCACCCTGGTCCCGGCCATGCTCGGGCTGGTGGGCAAGCGCATCGACCGCTATCACGTCCGCAAGCCCGTGGCGGAGACCGACGCCGAACCCGGAGCGCCCGCGCACGGCACCTGGCACCGGTACGCACAGCGGGTGGAGAAGCGCCCCTGGTGGTTCCTGACCGGCGGCGTCCTGGTGCTGCTCGTCCTGGCCTTCCCGCTGCTGTTCATCCAGCTCGGCCACATCGGCGACGGCGCCGACCCCAAGTCCTTCACGGACCGGCGGGCGTACGACCTGATCTCCACCGCCTTCGGGCCCGGCGCCAACGGTCCGCTGACCGTGGTCGTCGATCAGTCGGCCGTACCCTCCGCGGACCGGGCGGACCTCGCCGACAAGCTCAAGCAGTCACTGACCGGAGTCCCGGACGCGGCGTACATCACCCCGCTCCAGCCCACCCCCGACGGGGACGTGCTGGTCGGCACCGCCTACTCCGTGGCCTCCCCGCAGGACGAGAAGACGACCCAGCTGACCAACCACCTCGTCGACGACGTGCTGCCGCAGGCGGCGGCCGGCACCGACGCGAAGACGTACGTCACCGGCACCACGGCCTCCCAGGTCGACTTCCTCGACCTCGTCTCCAGCCGGCTCCCGCTGATCATCGCCGTGGTGGTGGGGCTCGCCTTCCTCGTCATCCTCATCGTCTTCCGCGGCCTCCTCGTCGCGGTGAAGGCCGCAGTCCTCAACGTGCTCTCCATCGCCGCCTCGTACGGCGTGGTCGTGGCCGTCTTCCAGTGGGGCTGGGGCGGGCCCGCGCTCGGTGTCTCCGGCAAGGTGCCCATCGAGAGCTATGTGCCGATGATGATGTTCGCCATCGTCTTCGGCCTGAGCATGGACTACGAGATCTTCCTGCTGTCCCGTGTCCGCGAGGCATGGCTGCGCACCGGCGATCCGAAGGCCAGCGTGGCCCACGCACTCGAGATCACCGCCCGGGTGATCACCTGCGCCGCACTGATCATGGTGAGCGTCTTCGCGGCCTTCATCGTCTCGGACAACATCGTGGTCAAGATGCTCGGTCTCGGTCTGGCGGCCAGCGTCCTCATCGACGCCACCGTGGTGCGCCTGCTGCTCGTGCCCGCGGTGATGACCCTCCTCGGCAAGCACGCCTGGTGGACCCCGCGCTGGCTGGACCGGATCCTGCCGCACCTGGACACCGAGGGCGAGGGGGAGATGGAACCGGCGCCGGCCGGTGCGAAGAAGAGCTGAGGCTCAGCCGCCCGACAGTTCGCCGAGCAGCTTCCAGGTGCGCACGCGGCCGTCCTCGCCGTTCAGCTCCGTCGCCGTGAACACCACCTCCGTCGCCCCCGCCTCGCGGTAGCGCCGTACCTCCGCGGCGACCGTCTCCTCGTCGCCGATCACGGCGATCTCGGCGGCCCGGGCGGCGCCGGACGCCTCGATCGCGCGCCGGTAGGACGGAATCCGCCCGTACAGCGCGAGTGCCTCGGCCGCCTTCTCCCGTACGGCCTCCACCGCGGCGTTCGCGGTGACCACGCCCGGGACGAGGGCCACGATCCGGGGCGCGGGGCGGCCGGCCGCCGCCGCGGCGGCGGTGACGGTGGGGACGATGTGCTCGGCGAGCGCGCGCGGCCCCGCCAGGAACGGCAGCACCCCGTCGGCCAGTTCACCGCTGACGCGCAGGGCCTGCGGACCCATCGCGGCGACGAGGACCGGCACGGTCGGCCGGGCGCCCGGCACCGCCGCCGAGTACGGAGTCGTCGCGGTGAGCAGCTCGCCGTGGAAGTCGGCGCTGCCCGTCTCGAGCAGCGGACGCAGCGCCGTGAGGAACTCCCTGAGGAGACCGATGGGCCGCCGGTACGGGATGCCGAAACCGGTCTCGGTCAGGTGCTGGGTGCCGAGGGCGAGGCCGAGGTGATAGCGACCTCCGGTGGCCGCCTGGGCGGTCTGCGCCTGGCTGGAGACGAGCAGCGGATGGCGGCCGAAGACGGGGATGGCGGAGGTCCCGACCTGGAGACCGGGCACCTCGCGCCCGACGATCGCGGCCAGCGAGGGCGAGTCGTACGCGAAGGTCTGGCCGAACCACGCCGAGTGCAGGCCCGCGTCGCGCGCCTCCCGCGCGAGCCGGACCGTGCTGTCGATCGTGCGCTGGACGGAGGTCGAACCGAGCGTTACTCCGAGAGTCATACCTTCGCCAACCGGCCCGTCCGCGAACGGGATTCCCGTCCGGGTGTGAAGAGTGTGTTGCACGGCCGAGCGCGGCCGGCGGGCAGCCGGGGCGGGGGAGAGGAGGGACGGCCGGGGGTACCCCGCGATGATGGGGCGATGACGACTCTCGCCGAGGTGGACGCGCTCGCCGGCCGCGCGCACGCCGGACAGACCGACAAGACCGGTGTCCCGTACGTCGAGCACGTCCGGGCGGTGGCCGCCGGCCTGGAACCGCTCGGCCCGCACCTGGCCATGGCCGGGCTGCTCCACGACGTCATCGAGGACACCGCGTGGACGGCGGAGCGGCTCCGCGCCGCCGGGATCCCGGACCGCGTCGTCGCCGTCGTCGAGGCCGTGACCAACACTCCCGGCACGGCCTACGAGGAGAAGATCCGCCGGATCACCGAGGACCCCGACGCCACGCTGGTGAAGATCGCCGACAACGCCCACAACAGCCGTTCGGACCGGGCCGCCGCTCTGCCGCCCGAACAGCGGGAACGGCTCGCCGCCAAGTACCGCGCGGCCCGGGAGACCCTCTGGGCGGCGGCCGACCCCGAGCACGTCGCGACCATCCTGCGCATCGTCAACCCCGAACTCCTGCGGGAACTCGGCTCCCGCTGTGACGCGGGTCACGGGAACCCCCTCCGGGGGCCGGACAGACGAGAGACGTGAACATCGACATGCGCGCACGCGTCCGGGACGGAGACCCCTCGGCCTTCGCCGAACTCTTCGACTCCTACGCCCGGAGCGTCTACAACCACGCCTTCCGGCTGACCGGTGACTGGTCGGTGGCCGAGGACGTGATGGCGGCGACCTTCCTGGAGGCCTGGCGGCTCCGGCGGAAGGTGGACCCCGACGGGGGATCGCTCCGGCCCTGGCTGCTCGGCGTCGCCACCAACGTCTCCCGCAACCACTGCCGCGGCAACCGCCGGTACCGGGCGGCCGCCGACGCGTACGCCGCCGCCGGGCAGGCCGAGGCCTCCGTACCCGACCACGCCGCCGAGGTCGCGGGCCGGATCGACGACCGGCGCCGCATCGCCGCCACCCTGCGGGCGCTCGGCACCCTCCGCCGCACCGAACGAGAGGTCCTCGTCCTCTGCCTCTGGGAGGGCCTCGCCTACACCGAGGTCGCCCAGGCCCTGCGCGTCCCCGTCGGCACCGTCCGCTCCCGGCTCTCCCGCGCCCGGGCCAAGCTCCGTACCGGCGCCGAGGCGGAACTCGCCAGAGAGAGAGGCGAACGCGTCGCGGAAAAACGGGAACCCGCCTCCCGCACCCGACAGACAACAGGTGATCGCGTGAACGCGGTCCGGCCCGCGCAGGAAGGAATCCGATGAACCCCGACCCGGACAAGACCCGTACGGCGAACCGGCACGAGACCGGAGGCCTCCCGGCGATCGAGGAGCACGACCTTCCTCAGGGCCGTCACCAGTTCCACAAGGAGCGCCTGATGAGCCAGATCCACGACGACCGCCGCACCGCCGCCGCCCGTACCGCGCGCAACCCCTTCCTGCGGAAGGCGATCCTGCTGCCCGCCGTCACCGCGCTCGCCGGAGCGCTCGCCGTCGGCGTCCTCGTCCTCACCCCCGGCGGGAACGAGAGCCCTGTCGACCGCGCCACCGGCCCCGCCCTCACCACCACCATCGGCGTCGTGGACACCAAGGGCGGGCCCCGGCTCCTCGACCGGATCTCGCTCGCCGCCGCCGGGGCCGAGGCCCCGAACGGCCGCGCCGGCCAGTACATCTACATCGAGACGCGGTCCGCGAACACCTATGTGAAGACCGTCGACGGCGAGAGCAGCCTCGTCAGCGCCCCCCTGCACACCCGGCAGTCCTGGCGGTCCCCCGACGGCCTCAAGGGCTGGCTGATCGAGCCCGGCAACACCGCCCCCGAGGGCATCACCCTGGGAGGTCGCGACGAGAAGGGCGACGTGCCGACGCCGCACCTCGGCGCGCCCTCCCACGACTACCTCGCGAGCCTCCCGACCGACCCCGACGCACTGCTGCGGAAGATCTACGAGGAGACCGAAGGACAGGGCAACGGCAAGGACCAGCAGGCCTTCACCACCATCGGGGACCTGCTCGTGGAGAGCTGGCCGACCCCGAAGCTGACGGCGGCCCTCTACCGGGCCGCCGCGAAGATCCCCGGTGTCGTCATGGTGGACAGCGCCACCGACGCCGCCGGCCGCAAGGGCGTCGCCGTCGCCCGGCTCGACGAGACCAGCGGACAGCGCACCGAGTGGATCTTCGACAGCAAGACCTTCACGTTCCTGGGCGAGCGCACCGTCCAGGTGAAGGGCGACGGCGGCGAAGGCGGCCTGATCAAGCCCGGGACGGTCGTCTTCACCCACGCGATCATGGTGCGGGCCTTCGTCGACGACATCAAGGTCGTGCCGTAGGCCTCAGGACGCCAGTCCGGAAGACCAACCGCCCAGCTCCGTAGGGCGGTTGGTGATGATTCCGTCCACCCCGAGCGCGTCCAGGGCCTTCCAGCGGGCCGGGCTGTCGACCGTCCAGACGTTCACGGCGACGCCTGCCGCGTGCAGGTCGCGGACGAGCTCCGGGCGGCTGGACAGGGCCCGGTCCGAGGGGTTGTACGAGGCGAGGCGCAGGTCCTCGGCCACAGCGAGGGGGTCGGTGTCCAGGGTGTCCCGCAGAAGCCCCAACGGCAGGTCGGGGGCCAGCTCGTGGACGTACCGCAGGTGCGTGACCTCGAAGCTCTGGACGAAGACCCGGTCGCTCATGCCCTGTTCACGCACCAGCTCGACGATCCGGCGCACCTGGGAGTAGGTGTGGCTGCCCTTCACCTCCAGGAGCAGCTTCCCGCCCCGCAGCCGTAGATCCCGCAACTGGGCCTCCAGCGTGGGTACATGCGTGCCGGCGAAGGCCGGGGCGAACCAGGAACCGGCGTCGAGGGCGTCCAGCTCGGTGGAGGTCAGCGAGCGGATCGGTCCCGTGCCGTCCGTCGTCCGGTCGACGGTCGTGTCGTGGAGGACGTACGGTACGTCGTCCTCGCTGGGCTGGACGTCGTTCTCGATCCAGACGGCCCCGCCCCGCCGGGCCACCTCGCCGGCGATCAGGGTGTTCTCGGGGGCGGCCGAGGAGGCCCCCCGGTGGGCGATCACGGTCACGGGTGCCCCTGCCGGGCGCATCCAGGGACTCGTCGCCGCGGTGTCGTCCGCCGTGGGGCGGGGAGCCGCCAGCGCGGGCGAGGCGGTGGCGACGAGCACGGCCGCGAAACCGGCGACGGCGGTGACCACGACGACCAGGCCGGTGGTCCCGCGTCGCCGGCGGGGCCGGGAGGCGGGCGGGTGAGGGACTCTCATGTCCGCCCACCCTAAGGGGCGGCGGGCCGATCGGGCCGGATCACGGAGCGGCGCTCGCGTCGTGCCGCGGGACGGCTGATGCCGGGGACATGGAGGTATTCCGGAGAATCTCCGCGGAGGTGCTCACCGGAACCGGCGGCAACCTTCACCCGGCTCTCACCGATCGGCGAGCGGGTCGCCCGGGTGATGGCGATACGCCCGCATCCGCCCAACTGCACCGCGGTCGGCGCGTCGTTGCCGACGATGCGAACAGGTTTGCGTTTCGCTCAAGCGTTCTGGAACTCTCCGTTCGACTTACTGGCACAGGAGCAACGGAGACAACCACACATGCCCACACGGCGCATACGTCGCGCGTGGCTCACGGCCGCCGCCACGGCCTCGCTCGCGTTCACCGGCCTCGCGGCACCGGCCCAGGCGGAGGACCTTCCGCCCACCGCCCCGCAGAGCTGGATCCAGGAGCCCCGTACGACCGAGGCGACCGCCTCGCCGTACACCACCCGCGCCTGGACCGAGCCGGGCGGCGCGGCCTCACCCGGTGACTTCACGATGTCGCCCGGCGCGATGAACGCCGAGACCACCACACGGGTGGCCCGTCTGGACTCGGTGCTGCCCAAGTCCGGCGTCCAGAACCTGCTGGCCGGCGCGAACCGCACCGTACAGCCGTGGTGCTCCTCCCGGGACCCGTTCGGCACGGCGCCCGACCCCGACATCAAGTACTGCCTGCAGGACGACGACTCCGTCTCGCGGGAATGGGTCCCCCAGGGCATGACCGGCGTCTCCGACGCCAAGGACAACGAGCTGTGGGGCGACGCCGGCGACATCCAGCTCTTCGCCTCCTACGACGGCTGGGACCCGGGCCGCGAGAACGACCCCCTCCCGACGGCGGGCGACTGCACCACGGCCGAGCTGGAGGCGAACGACGCCTGCAACCAGAAGGGCGTCCGCATCACCTTCGTCCAGAGCCGGACCAACCCGGCGACGGGCAGCCCCGAGATCAAGTACCGGCACGTCCTGCTGGGCTGGACGTACGTGAACTCCGCCGACCACGTCTCCTTCGACGGTCTGCACGCCGCCGAGTACCCGATCCAGAAGGGCGTGCACGCGGGCGGGATCGTCTGGTACGGCAACTACCTCTACGTCGCCGACACCCGCAACGGCCTGCGCGTCTTCGACATGCGCACCATCATGGACCTCGACCCGGACGGCGACCCCAAGACGCACGACGCGATGGGGTCCGACACGGACGGCGTGAAGACCACCGCCAACGTCGAGGACAAGACGAAGGTCGGCCGGCACGACAACGTCTGGTACAGCTTCGGCTACCGCTACGTGATGCCCCAGGTGGCCGCCTGGAAGTTCAAGGCGACGCAGAGCAACCCGCAGGGCTCGTACGCCTGCGTCTCCACCGGAGCGCCGAAGGCCTCCTACATCTCGCTGGACCGCAGCACCACCCCGGACCGGCTCCTCATGGGCGAGTACTGCCGCCCCGAGAGCGGCTACCCCTCCACCGGCCGCATCGCCTCCTACCCGGTCGCGGCCCTGGAGGGCCGCTCGGCCGACGTCGCCGCCGAAGGCTGGGCGAACTACCTGCCCCTGGCCAACGGCGGCGCGCAGGGCGCCGCGGCGCACGAGGGCACCCTCTACGTGAACGAGTCGAAGGGCACCGACGAGCCCGGCAACCTCTGGCGCTACACGTGGGGCGGCGGCCGGCTGGTCCAGTCGGGGCAGGCCGTCAAGACCGCACGGGGCGCCGAGGACCTCTACGTCGAGCGCGGCACCGGCCGGCTGTGGTCCCTCTCCGAACACCGTCCGGGGCAGGAGGACGACTGCGGGGCGAACCCCGGCGCGGGCGATCCGGACGGGACGGACTACTGCCAGCGGGTGCTCTACGGGCACAAGCTGAGCTGGCTCGACGGGCAGCCGTAGCGGAGCAGGGGAAGGCCGCGCCGGGCGACCGGCACGGCCTTCCCCTCACGGACGCGGATCAGGCGCCGTCGGGAGCCCGCAGCTCCCCCGTCCGCGCCACCCGCGCGTACCAGCGGGCGCTGGACTTCGGGGTCCGCTCCAGGGTGTCGTAGTCCACCCGGACCGCGCCGAAGCGCTTCGCGTAGCCGTAACCCCACTCGAAGTTGTCGAGGAGCGACCAGAGGAAGTAGCCGCGGACGTCCACCCCGTCCTCCATCGCCCGGTGCACCGCCTCCAGATGCGCGTGCACGTACGCCGCGCGCTCCGGGTCGTGCACCGAACCGTCCGGGGACACCACGTCCTCGTAGGCGGCACCGTTCTCGCTGATGACCATCGGGAGCTCGGGGTACGCGGCGGACACCCGCGTCAGCAGGTCGTACAGCGCGCTCGGGTCGACCGCCCAGCCCATCGCCGTCGGCTCGCCCGGCGCCCGGTGGAAGGCGACCGAGCCCGAGCCCGGCCACGGCGAGTGGTCACTGTTGCCGTGACCGTCGTCCTGCGGCTTCTCCGCACCCTCCGGTACGTGCGAGACGACCGTCGGCGTGTAGTAGTTGACGGCCAGCAGATCCAGCGGCTGCCGGGCGGCCGCGGTGTCACCGTCCCGGACGAAGGACCAGTCGGTGACCTGCGCCGTGTCGCGGAGCAGGTCCTCGGGGTAGGCGCCCTCCAGCATCGGACCCAGCCAGATCCGGTTCCCGACGGCGTCGATCCGGCGGGCCGCGTCCAGGTCCTCGGCGGAACCCGTCAGCGGCCGCACCTCGTGGAGGTTGAGCGAGACCGAGATCTGCCGGTCCGCGGGCAGCGAGGACCGGAGGGCCTGGACCGCGAGACCGTGCCCGAGGTTCAGATGGTGAGCGGCGCGCAGCGAGGCCACCGGGTCCGTGCGGCCCGGGGCGTGCACCCCGGAGCCGTACCCCAGAAAGGCGCTGCACCAGGGCTCGTTGAGGGTGGTCCAGCGGGTCACCCGGTCGCCGAGCGCGTCGGCGACGATCCCCGCGTACTCGGCGAACCGCTCGGCGGTGGACCGCTCGGGCCAGCCGCCCGCGTCCTCCAGCTCCTGCGGAAGGTCCCAGTGGTAGAGGGTGAGCGCCGGCTCGATCCCGGCGGCGAGCAGCTCGTCGACGAGCGCCCGGTAGAAGTCCAGGCCCTTCTGGACGGCCGGCCCGCGCCCGGTGGGCTGCACACGGGACCAGGAGACGGAGAACCGGTAGGCGTTCAGGCCGAGTTCGGACATGATGCCGACGTCCTCGCGGAACCGGTGGTAGTGGTCCACGGCCACGTCACCGGTGTGCCCTTCGAAGACCTTGCCGGGGGTGTGCGAGAAGGTGTCCCAGATGGACGGAGTACGGCCGTCCTCGGCTGCCGCTCCCTCGATCTGGTACGCGGCGGTGGCCGCGCCCCAGAGGAAGTCGGACGGGAACGAGCGGGTGGCGGTGAGCGGCCGGGTTTCGGACGCGGTCATAGGAGAGGGCTCCCAACGCGGGTACGGGGTCGGTACGTTCGAGACGTTCGGTAGGAAGGGGCGGCGCGGGCCGGTCAGCTCTTGACGGCGCCGGCGGTGATGCCGCCCACGATGTGCTTGCCCAGGAAGGCGAAGACCAGGAGGAGCGGCACGGTGGATATCAGGGCGCCGGTCAGCACGACGGCGTGGTCCACCGTGTGGTTGCCCGCGCCGAGCCCGGCGAGTGCCACCTGAAGGGTGGGGTTGCCGTCCGGGGTGAGCGCGATGAAGGGCCAGAAGAAGTCGTTCCAGGCCTGCACGAAGACCAGCATGCCGAGCACGGCCATGGCGGGCCTCGCCACCGGGAAGACCACGTGCCAGATGATCCGGAGGCTGTGCGCGCCGTCCATCCGGGCCGCCTCCACCAGCTCCATCGGCAGCGCCTCCACCAGGAACTGGCGCATGAAGAACACGCCGAACGCGGCGACGAGCGAGGGCAGGACGACCGACTGGAGCTGATCGAACCAGCCGAGGTCGGTGATGATCTGGTACAGCGGGATGACGCTGAGCTGCGGCGGGATCGTCATGGTGGCGACCACCAGGGAGAGCAGCATGCCCCGGCCCCGGAACGGCAGCTTGGCGAAGGCGAAACCGGCGAGCGTGGAGAACAGCACGGTGGACAGGGCCACCAGGCTCGCCACGATCGTGGTGTTGATCAGCGCCTCACCCATGTCGACCTGGTTCCAGGCGAAGCTGAGGTTGTCCAGGAGACGGTTGCCGGGCAGCAGAGGCGCGGGCGCCTCCACGACCCGCTCGCCGCTGTGCGAGGCGGCCACCACGTTCCAGTACAGCGGGAAGAGCGAGACGAACGCGGCACCGACGAGCAGCACATAGGTGAGCGGTCCCGCGTGGTGCTGGCGGCCGGCCGTCTGCCGGAAGCGGCGCCCGGGGCGGGCCGCCGGGGCGGCGGCCGGGATTCCGGACCCGGCCGGGCTCCTGTCGAGTGTGTGCGCCATGAGGTCAGCCCCCCAGCTTCTTGCGGTTGTGGCGGGAGACGAGCGCCTGGACGCCGCCGACGAGCAGCAGGAGCAGCAGCATGACCCACGCGATCGCCGACGCCTGGCCCAGTGCGCCGGTCACCCACCCCTTCTCGTACATCAGCAGGCTCAGCGTCTGGAACTGGTTGCCGCTGCCGCCGCTGATGCCGACGCTGCCGCCGAAGAGCATCGGCTCGCCGAACAGCTGGGTGGCGCCGATGGTGGAGACGACGATCGTGAAGAGGATGGTCGGCCGGATCGACGGGATCGTGACGCTGATGAACTGGCGCCAGCGCGAGGCCCCGTCGAGCGAGGCGGCCTCGTACAGGTCCTGCGGCACGGCCTGCATGGCGGCCAGGTAGATCAGGGCGTTGTAGCCGGTCCAGCGCCAGGTGACGATCACCGAGATGGCGATCTGCGCCGGCCACTTGGACGACTCCCAGTTCACCGGGTCGATGCCGACCCAGCCCAGGACGCTGTTGATCATCCCGTAGTCGGTGTTGAACAGCTGGGCGAAGACCAGGGTCGCCGCCGCGATCGAGGTGGCGTACGGGGCGAGGATCGCGACCCGGAAGAAGCCCCGGCCGCGGAGCTTGTAGTTGAGCAGATGCGCCAGGCCCAGCGCCATGAGCAGCTGGGGGACGGTCGCGATCACTCCGATGGTGAAGGTGTTGAAGAGCGCGTTCCAGAAGAACTCACTGGTCGCGAGGTCGGTGTAGTTCTCCAGACCCTTCCACGTCGGGTCCCCGCCGAGCTCGACCCGGTTGAGCGAGAGCCAGCCGGTGTAGATCAGCGGGAAGAGGCCGAAGGCGGCGAAGGTGAGGAAGAAGGGGGCGACGAAGACGTACGGGATCGCCTTGATGTCCCAGCGGTAGAGCGTGCTGCGCAGGCCGCCGGGGGAGCGGCGGCCGCGCGGGCCGGGGGAGGAGGGCGGTGCGGCGGGCGGCGGGGAGCCGTCCGGCCTCGCCCGAACGGAGGTGGCCACGGGGGCATCCTTCCAGGGTCGATGCGTGCGGTGGTGCGGACGGTGCCGGTCCGCCGCCCGCAGGCGGCGGCGGACCGGCAGGTGTCCCCGCTACTGGTCGATCTTGTCGTCGACCAGCTTCTTGACGTTCTCCCAGGCCTTGGCCGGGTCGGTGCCGCGCTGCTCGATGTCGAGGATGCCGTTGTCGGTGAGGAAGGTCTTGACCTGGCCGTCGTAGCGGCTGATCACCGCGGGGGTGATCCCGGACGCCGCGCTGGAGAAGATCTTGCCGACGGGGGTGTCGCCGAAGTACGGCAGCTTCGCCTCCTGGACGGCCGTGGAGGTGAGCGTGTCCTTGGACGAGGGGATGTTGCCGTTGACCGCGAAGACCTTGGCGTGCTGCGCCGGGGCGGTCAGCCAGGCGGCCAGCTCGGCGGCCTCCTTGGTGTGCTTGCCGGCCTTGGGCACGGCGAGGAACGAGCCGCCCCAGTTGCCGGCGACCGGCGGCGCGGCGATGTCCCACTTGCCCTGGTTGGCGGGGCCCGCCTGGTCCTTGATGATGCCGGTCATCCAGCTGGGGCAGGCGACGGTGGCGAACTTCGAGTTCTTGAAGGCGGCGTTCCAGGTGCCCTTCTCGTCGAACTGGCGCAGCTTGGCGGTCAGTCCGCCCTGGGCGGCCTTGACCGCGGTGTCCCAGGCGTTCTTCACGCCGGGGCTGTTCTCCCAGTCGAGCTCGCCGCTCGTGTTGGCGTACTGCACCGGGTCGCTGGAGACGACGGCGTTGAAGAGACCGCTCGCCGAGTCGTGGAAGGAGGTGCCGGCGGGCGCGGCCGCCTTGTACTTCTCGCCGGTCGCGATGAACTTGGCCCAGTCGCCGGACCACAGCTTGCCGACGGCGTCGCGATCGGTGGGCAGCTTGGCCTTGGCGAAGAGGTCCTTGTTGTAGCAGATGGCCATGGGGCCGATGTCGGTGCCGATGGCGATGACCTTGCCGTCGCCCGTCGTCGCCTGCTTGACCTTCCAGTCGAGGAAGGCGTCGATCTTCGCGCCGCCCTCCTTGCTCAGGTCGACCCACTTGTTCGCCATCGCCGTGCCGGTCGCCTCGGCGATGTAGCCGACCTCGACGGCCTGGATGTCGGCGACGCCGCTGTTCTGGGCGAGGCGCAGCTTCAGCGTGTCCCAGTACTTCTGACCGTCGGAGACGTTCGACTCCTCGATCTTGATGTTCGGGTGGAGCCGCTCGTACTCGGCGTAGAGCTTCGCGCCGGTCTTGTTGTCGTAGCCGAAGGAACCGAAGGTCCCGATCCGCAGCGTGATCTTCTCGGTGCCCTGGCCGCCCCCGCCGCCCTTGCCGCCGTTGTCGTCGTCGCTGCCGCAACCGGTGAGCAGGGTCGTGCCGGTCACGACGACGGCGACCGCCGCGATCGCCGCACGGCGTCCGCGTCTGCTGCTGGAAGTGCGCATTCCACTCTCCTCGTCCAAGGTGGTGCTCGTTGTGCGCCAAGAGGGCCCGGCCGGCTGATCGCGGCTCGGCGGCGCCTGCCAGGACCTGATGCAAGGCTGTGCGCGTCCCGGATGGGAGCGCTCCCACGTCGTTGCCGGAAGGTTGCTCTCTGGCGGGTGCGGGTGTCAAGACATGAACGCGGATTCGTTACCGGAAGGTTTTCCGGGGGTTTCGCGTACCTGGGCGCGGGCGGTCGCGTCATCTCCTGAACACACCTCATGGCGCGGGGGTGGGGGCGTGGACTACTGTGGGAGCGCTCCCATCCCTGCTTTCGTTTCCGGCGGGACCGTGGTGAGCAGCGCGTTGTCCTACGAGGGGAGTTCGGGAGTTGTGAGCGGACGGCAGAGCGGCAGACCCACCCTGGAGCAGGTCGCGGCCAGGGCCGGGGTCGGCCGGGGCACGGTCTCCCGGGTGATCAACGGCTCCCCCCGGGTGAGCGAGCAGACCAGAACGGCCGTCGCCAGAGCAGTCGCCGAACTCGGCTACGTACCCAACCAGGCCGCCCGCGCGCTCGCCGGCAGCCGCACGGACGCGATCGCGCTCGTCATCCCCGAGGCCGAGGCCCGGCTCTTCACGGAGCCGTACTTCCTCGACCTGATCCGCGGGGTGAGTGCCGAACTCGCCGAGGCCGACAAGCAGTTGCTGCTCACCCTGGTCCGCAGCGAGCAGGAGCGGCAGCGCTTCGAGCAGTATCTGGCCGCCCAGCGCGTCGACGGCGTCCTGCTCGCCTCCGTCCACGGTGACGACCCGCTGCCCGACCGGATCAGGGAACTGGGGCTGCCGGTCGTCATGAACGGACGCCGCTCCGAGGCCGAGCCCGTGCCGTACGTCGACTCCGACAACATCGGGGCCGGCCGGGCGGCCGTCGCCCACCTCGTGGGGCGGGGGCGGAGCAGGATCGCGACCGTCACCGGACCGCTCGACATGTACGTGGCCCGTGCCCGGCTCGGCGGCTACCGGGCGGGGCTCGCGGAGGCCGGACTCGCCCCCGACGAGGAGCTGGTCTCCGCGGGCGACTTCACCGAGGAGGGCGGCCGGAGGGCGATGCGGCTGCTGCTCGACCGCAGCCCGGACCTGGACGCCGTCTTCGTCGCCTCCGACGTCATGGCGGCCGGCGCGCGGGGCGCGCTGCGGGAGGCGGGCCGCCGGGTCCCCGAGGACGTGGCCCTCGTCGGCGTCGACGACTCACCGGTGGCGCGGCTGATGGACCCGCCGCTGACGAGCGTGCGGCAGCCGATCGAGGAGATGGGCCGCACGATGGCCCGGATGCTCCTGGAGGAGATCGTGGAGGCACCGGAGGAGCCCCGTCGGCGGGTGCTGCCGACGGAGCTGATCGAGCGGGAGTCGTGCTGATCGCCACCGCGGCCCGCGAGCTCCTCGGAGCGTCGGGTGACGCGCTCGCCGGCCGGGCCGTCGTCAACCTGACGGACGGCACGTCGGCGGAGGCCAGGGCGGTGGCCGACGGGGCCGGAGGCCGGGGTGCGCGGTATCTCCACGGCCAGATCGTGACGATCGCCCTGGGCATCGGGGCAGCGGGGACCGTGGTCCTCTACGGTGGTTCCTCCTCCGTCCACGAGCGCTTTCAGCCGGTGCTCCGGCTGATCCGAGGGCGGGGAACGCTGATCGCCGAGGACGCCGGCGTCCCGGCCCTGTACGGCATGGCGGTGCACGACACCATGTGGGGCGCACTCAACGGATTCCCGCACGCGGCCGCCCTGCTGTCCAGTGAGGGCATCGGGGTGAAGCGGTTCCCGGACGACGCCCAGGCCTCCATGTCGGCGCTCCTCGCGTCCTTTCCGGTGATCGCTGACGAGGTCGACTGCGGGACGTACGCGGCGGAGTACGGGGCACTCCAGCACCACCGGCCGTCGGTCGAGGACCTGGTCCGCGAGAGCGCGGCACGGAACGTCGACGCCGAGTCCCCCCCCGCTACACCCTTGATCTGGTGAACAAGGCCGTGGAAGAGGGGGTCGGCGGCGACAGTGACGCGCGGCTGGTCGAGCACTTCAGGAAGTAGCCCGACAGCGCGACAGCCTGCGGCCGGCCGGGACCCGGAGGTCCGGCCGGCCGCAGGGGCCCGGGCGGGGAGCTACAGCGCCGGGTGGGCGTTCTTCAGGAGCTCCTGGAACTGGGCCGAGAACCACTGGCCCGAGATCGGGGCGTCCGGCAGCGCGCCCGACATGCTGTTCCCGTTACGGGCGTTGCCCGTGTACGTCGGGTCGCACATCCGGTCGAAGCCCTTGCCCTCGTTGTTCGGGATCTCCTTGCTGGCGCCGTCGGACTCGCCCGGGGGCTTGACCCAGACGTACGCGTCGATGCCCGCGGCGGGCGCAGCCTGGGGTCGCTCGCCGAGCCCCGCGCCGGACTGGTTGCACCAGTTGCCGAGGTGGATGCGACGGTCGTACTTGCCGCCGTTGACGTACGTGTCGACGGTGGTCGTCGGGCCCGCGGCGGTGGGCCGGGCGGTGCCGCCCCAGCCGTTGCGGGAGGTGTCGATCAGCATGCCGAGGTTGCTGTCGAAGCCGAGCGAGACCAGCTTGGTGCGCATCGCCTGGGCGTAGGACAGCTCGTCGGTGTACCGGTTCCAGTCGACCCACTTCGACTGGCGCACGGAGACGCCGTTCACGCTGTCGTTGATGGTGAAGTGGTCCTCCTTCAGGGCGCTGTAGTTGGCGGTGTTGACGATGAAGCCGTGGACGTTGGCGACCGTGGAGCCCTCGGCCGTGGCGGCCTGCTTGAACAGCTCGGCGGAGGCGCCGAAGTTGTCGTCCCAGCCCAGCCAGCCGTGGTGGCCGGCGTCCACGTAGTTGTAGACGTTGCCGATCGCGCCCAGCTTCTTGAGCGCGTAGCCGACGCCGGTGATGTAGTTGCCGTTGGCCTTCATGACGTCGCAGTTGGCCGTGGCGGTCGGGCGTCCCGAGACGTTGGTGACCAGGTTCGGCAGCGAGTCGATCTCGACCGTGGTGACGATCCGCAGGCCCGCGTACTTCGAGTCGGCGAGGATCGCGGCGATCGGGTCGATGTACTCGGTCTTGTAGCGGCCGATCTCGGTCGGGCCGAGCTCTCCGTTGGAGGCGAGCGCGGCACAGTCGCGGCCGGGCAGGTTGTAGATGACCAGCTGGACGACGAGCTCGCCGGAGCCCTTCTGCTTCAGGGCCTCGTCGAGGTGGGCGCGCAGACCCATGGAGGTGGACGAGCCGTTGACGGCGGCGATCCGGTCCAGCCAGACACCGGTGGGCTGGTTCGAGATCTTGGAGCCGCCCGGCTCGGCCGCCGCCTTCGCGGACCATTCGGGGTTCACGTACACCTTGGCGCCGGCGTACGGGTTGTCGGCCTTGGTGCCGGCCGGCGGCGTCGTCGGCGGGGTGGTCGGGGGAGTGGTGGGCGGGGTGGTCGGGGGTGTCGTCGGCTCGGTGGCGCCGTTGCAGACGACCCCGTTGAGCTTGAAGGTCGCGGGTACGGCGTTGGTGCCGCTGTACGAGCCGTTGAACCCGAAGGAGGCCGAACCACCGGTGGCCAGGGTTCCGTTGTAGGAGAGGCTCTTGGCGGTGACGGCGGCGCCGGACTGGGTGATGGTGGCGTTCCAGCCCTGGGTGACCTGCTGGTTGCCGGCGTAGGTCCACTCGAGGGTCCAGGCGGCCACCGGGTCACCGGTGTTGGTGACGGTCACGCTGGTGCCGAAGCCGGTGTTCCACTGGTTGGTGATCTGGTAGTCGACCTTGCAGCCGGGGGTGGCGGCGCCGGCGGTGGCGGTGCCGAAGACGGTGGCGGTGGCGCCGGTGGCCGTGATGAGACCGAGGGCGGCCAGGAGGGCGGTGCGGCTGGTGCGGCTCATGCGGGTGGGGATTCCTTTCAGGGGGTTTCCAGGGACTTCAGGGGGTGAGTGCGCGCAGATGATCGCGCAGTCCGATGCCGAATGCGGTGGGGGTGCCGTCGTACGAACTGATCAGTGCGGGACCGGAGTTGCAGTTCCAGGTGTTCCAGGTCCAGCCCAGGTACGAGAGGCCGCGGTCGTCGAACCACTTCATGACGCGGTCGATGAACGCGTGTCCGCAGGTGTTCTCACCGATCTCGCCCGCGAGGAGCGGAACCTCGGCGGCTACCGGGGCGAGGGTGTTGTTCCAGCACGTCTCGTCGGCGCAGGTGTTGAAGTTGTAGACGTGCCAGGCGGCGGCCAGATTGCCCGCCGGGTCCGTGGGGCGGTACGTGAGCCACTGGCTCAGGTCGTTGGAGTACGCGATGCCCGGGACGAGGACGAGGTTCTTCGACCCCGTGGCCCGCACCGCGTCCAGCAGGTCCTGCATGCCGGCGACCTCGTAGCCGATGCCGGGGCAGGTGCCGCCGTCGCGCCAGCAGGACCAGGCCTGGGCCGCGGTGGAGGTCGCCCGGTCCGGATAGGGCTCGTTGAACAGGTCGAAGACGACCCGCTTGTCGTTCTTGAAGGTGTTCGCCACCGAGGTCCAGAACGCCGGTGTGTACTGGGCGTCGGGCATCGGCTTCTGGCAGGAGGCGTGGACGTCGGCGCAGCCGGCGGAGTTGCCCGTGTACTGGCCGTACGTCCAGTGGAGTTCGAGCACCGGGGTCATGCCGTGCGCGATGACCTTGGTGACCAGGTCCTTCACGGCGTTGATGTAGTTCGCGCCCCGGTACTCGGGCTTGATGTTGTCCAGGCCGAGCCAGCACTCCTCGTTGAGCGGAATGCGGACCGTGTTGGCCTTCCAGTCGGCGATCGCCTTGACGGAGGCGTCGTCGACGGGGCCGTCCCAGATGCCGTAGCCCTGGACGCACATGAACTCGCCGCCGGAGCGGTTGACGCCGAGCAGGCGTCGGGTCGCGCCGTTCTGATCGGTGAACCTGTTGCCGGACACGCCGAGTTCGGGCGCGCCGGTGACCGGGGCCGGTGTCGTCGGGGGAGTGGTGGGCGGGGTGGTGGGTGGTGTGGTCGGGGGAGTCGTGGGCGGTGTCGTCGGATCGGTGGGCGTGGGAGTCGGCGTCGGGGTGGTGCCCGAGTCGCACGGCGTGCCGTTGAGTGTGAACGCGGTGGGCGCGGTGTTGGTACCCGACCACGAGGCGATGAAGCCGCCCGTGACCTTCGCGCCCGTGGCGAGCGCGGCGTTCCAACTCTCGTTCACCACGGTGACGCCGGTCCCGGACTGGGACCACCTGCCGCCCCAGCCCTGACTGACGACCTGGCCGGCCGGGAGGGCGAAGCCGAGGGTCCAGCCGTTCAGTGCGGCACTGTTGTTGGTGACGGTGACGGCGCCCTGGTAGCCGCCGGCCCACTGGCCGACGACCGAGTACTCCACCGTGCAAGCGGGTGCGGCCGCGGCTCCTGAGGCCGTACCCATGAGGGCGAACGCGGTGCTCGCCATCGTGAGCGCCACTCCGGAGAGCAGCGCGGACAGACGTGGGGGATGTCGCATGAGCGAGTCCTCGCAGCGAGGGCACACCCCTGACGGTGTGCCGACCGGACGGATTCGCTCCCACTGGTCGGGCAGACCGTAGCGGCAACTGCCGCCAAGGAAAAGAGGTGTTGGGTAAATTCCCTCGCTGATTGCCTTCGACTCTTCACGCACCTTGACGCCGATGCGTCCCAACTGCACAGTGGGAGCGCTCCCACTGGTTCAGAGCTTGTCTCCATGCACCTTCGCTCTTCGCTCCCCCGACCTCCCGAGCCGCGAGGAGAACCACCCGCATGCCACGCCTCCGAGCAAGAACGCGACCACGCCGGCAGCTGACCGCGCTGGCCGCCGCGCTCTCCCTCCCCCTCGGTCTCACGGCCGTCGGGGCCACCCCGGCCCAGGCCGCCGACGTGCAGTGCAGCGTCGACTACAAGACGAACGACTGGGGTTCGGGCTTCACCGCCGAGCTCACCCTCACCAACCGCGCCACGACCGCGCTCAACGGCTGGACCCTCACCTACGCCTACGCCGGTGACCAGAAGCTCACCAACGGCTGGAGCGGCGTCTGGTCCCAGTCCGGCAAGAACGTCACGGTGACCAACGCCTCCTGGAACGGCGCCCTCGCCGCCGGGGCCGCCACCACCACCGGCGCCCAGTTCACCTACTCCGGCGCCAACGCCGCCCCCACCTCCTTCGCGGTCAACGGCACCCCCTGCACGGGCGCCCACCAGCCGCCCGTCGCCGTCCTCACCAGCCCCGCACCGGGCGCCGTCTTCACCTCGGGCGACGCGGTGCCCCTCGCCGCCACCGCCGCCGCGGCCGACAGCGCCACCGTGAGCAAGGTGGAGTTCTACAGCGACACCACGCTCCTCGGCACCGACACCACCGCGCCCTTCACCTTCAGCGCGTCCGGGCTCGGCACCGGCGCCCACTCCCTCTACGCCAAGGCCTACGACAGCCTCGGCGCCTCCGCCGAGTCCGCGCCCGTCGGCATCACCGTCGCCGCCGGCCCCGCGCTCGTCGCCGCCCCGAGCCAGCTCGGGGTCCGCCAGGGTGCGACCGGCACCTTCGACCTGAAGCTCTCCACCGCCCCCACCGCCAATGTCACGGTGAGCATCGCCCGTACCTCGGGCAACACCAATCTCACCGCGACCCCGGCCTCGCTCACCTTCACCCCGGCGAACTGGAACACCGCCCAGAAGGTGACCGTCGCCGCCGCGGCCACCGGAACCGGCTCCGCCGTCTTCACCGCGAGCGCACCCGGCCACGCCAAGGCCGAGGTCACCGTCGCCCAGCTGGCCGCGAACTCCACGTACGACGCCCGCTTCCTCGACCTCCACGGGAAGATCACCAACCCGGCCAACGGCTACTTCTCGCCCGAGGGCATCCCGTACCACTCCGTCGAGACGCTGATCGTCGAGGCCCCCGACCACGGGCACGAGACGACCTCGGAGGCGTACAGCTACCTCATCTGGCTCCAGGCCATGTACGGCAAGATCACCGGCGACTGGACCAAGTTCAACGGCGCCTGGGAGACCATGGAGAAATTCATGATCCCCACCCACGCCGACACGCCCACCACCGGCTCCTACAACGCCTCCAAGCCGGCCACCTACGCCCCCGAGTGGGACCTGCCCTCCCAGTACCCGGCGCGCCTCGACTCCGGTGTGACCTCCGGCTCCGACCCGATCGCCGCCGAACTCAAGAGCGCCTACGGCACCGACGACATCTACGGCATGCACTGGATCCAGGACGTCGACAACGTCTACGGCTTCGGCAACGAGCCCGGGAAGTGCTCCGCCGGTCCGACGGCCACCGGCCCCTCGTACATCAACACCTTCCAGCGCGGACCGCAGGAGTCCGTCTGGGAGACCGTCACCCACCCCACCTGCGACAACTTCGGCTACGGCGGACGGAACGGCTACCTGGACCTGTTCACCGGGGACGCCTCCTACGCCAAGCAGTGGAAGTTCACCAACGCCCCCGACGCCGACGCCCGCGCCGTACAGGCCGCCTACTGGGCCGACCTCTGGGCCAAGGAGCAGGGCAGGGGCGGTCAGGTCTCCGCCACCGTCGGCAAGGCCGCCAAGATGGGCGACTACCTGCGGTACGCCATGTTCGACAAGTACTTCAAGAAGGCCGGGAACTGCGTCGGCCCCACCACGTGCCCCGCCGGCACCGGCAAGGACAGCGCGCACTACCTGATGTCCTGGTACTACGCCTGGGGCGGCGCCACCGACACCTCGGCCGGCTGGTCCTGGCGCATCGGCTCCAGCCACGCCCACGGCGGCTACCAGAACCCCCTCGCCGCCTACGCGCTCAGCGAGTACGCCCCGCTCAAGCCCAAGTCGACGACGGGCGCGGCGGACTGGGCGACCAGCCTCGACCGGCAGCTGGAGTTCTACCGCTGGCTCCAGTCCGACGAGGGCGCCATCGCGGGCGGCGCCACCAACAGCTGGCAGGGCCGCTACGCCACCCCGCCGGCCGGCACCCCCACCTTCCACGGCCTCTTCTACGACGAGAAGCCCGTCTACCACGACCCGGCGTCGAACCAGTGGTTCGGCTTCCAGGCCTGGTCGATGGAGCGGGTCGCCGAGTACTACCAGCAGACCGGTGACGCCCAGGCGAAGACCGTCCTCGACAAATGGGTCTCCTGGGCGCTGTCCAAGACGACGGTCAACCCGGACGGCACCTACCGCATCCCCTCCACCCTGCAGTGGTCCGGCGCGCCCGACACCTGGAACGCGGCGAGCCCCGGCGCCAACGCCGGCCTGCACGTCACCGTCGCCGACTACACCGACGACGTCGGCGTGGCCGCCGCCTACGCCAAGACCCTCACCTACTACGCGGCCAAGTCCGGCCACGCCGAGGCCAAGCGCGTCGCCAAGGCCCTCCTCGACGGCATGTGGGACCACCACCAGGACCCGCTGGGCATCGCGGTCGAGGAGACCCGCGCCGACTACAACCGCTTCGACGACCCCGTGTACGTACCGAACGGCTGGACCGGCACCATGCCGAACGGCGACACGGTGAACAACTCCTCCACCTTCGCCTCGATCCGCACCTTCTACCAGGACGACCCGGCCTGGCCGAAGATCGAGGCCTACCTGGCGGGCGGCGCCGCGCCCGTCTTCACCTACCACCGGTTCTGGGCCCAGGCGGACATCGCCCTGGCCATGGGCTCGTACGCGGAGCTGCTCGAATAGCAGCCGCCCCGCACGGAGCGGCTCCGCGTACGACGAGACCGGGCGGTCCCCGAGAAGGGGACCGCCCGGTCCTCCGCGGTTCCCGCGTCTCTCCCGACGCCCTGTCACCGTCGTCTCCGGCGGGGCGCACGGTCGCATCCCGTCGCCCCGGCGGTGCGGCCGGTCCCAAGGGTCCATTGACGCCCGCGATCTCCCCTCCTACGTTCTCGTTCGGACATACGACCGTTGATCGATATGTCGAACATTTCGAGCGAGAGGGAATCGCGTGTCCCACCCCGAACGCACCACCCGCACCGCCCGTTTCACCCTCGACCCCGACTTCACCGTCGGGCCCGTCGACCCCCGCCTCTTCGGCTCCTTCGTCGAGCACCTCGGGCGCTGCGTCTACACCGGCATCCACGAACCGGGCCACCCCGCCGCCGACGAGGACGGGCTGCGCACCGACGTCCTGGAGCTCGTCCGCGAGCTGGGCGTCACCGCGATCCGCTACCCCGGCGGCAACTTCGTCTCCGGCTACCGCTGGGAGGACGGCGTCGGGCCCGTCGAGGAGCGTCCGCGCCGGCTCGACGTCGCCTGGCGGTCCACCGAGACCCATCGCTTCGGCCTGAGCGAGTTCATCGCCTTCCTGAGGAAGGTCGGGCCGCGGGCCGAGCCGATGATGGCGCTCAACCTCGGCACCCGGGGCATCGCCGAGGCCATGGACCTCGTCGAGTACGCCAACCACCCCGGCGGCACCGAACTCTCCGACCGCCGGATCGCCCACGGCGACAAGGACCCCTTCGGCATCCGCCTCTGGTGCCTGGGCAACGAGATGGACGGCACGTGGCAGACCGGGCAGAAGACCGCGGAGGAGTACGGCCGGCTCGCGGCGCAGACCGCGCGCGCCCTGCGCCGGATCGATCCGGCGCTCGAACTCGTCGCCTGCGGCAGCTCCGCGCGCGGACTTCCGACCTTCGCCTCCTGGGAGGCCACCGTCCTCGCCGAGACGTACGAGGTCGTCGACCACGTCTCGCTGCACGCCTACTACGAGGAGACCGACGGCGACCGCGACTCCTTCCTCGCCTCGGCCGTGGAGACGGAGGCCTTCATCGAGGAGGTCGTCGCCACCTGCGACCACGTCGGAGCCCGGCTGAAGTCGGCGAGGAGACTCACCCTCTCCTTCGACGAGTGGAACGTCTGGTACCAGCGCCGGCCCAACCCCCACCCCGTGGAGGACTGGCAGGAGGCTCCCCGCCTTCTGGAGGACGTCTACACGGTCACCGACGCCGTCGTGTTCGGCAGCCTCCTCATCACCCTGCTCCGGCACGCCGACCGGGTCGCGATCGCCTGTCTCGCCCAGCTCGTCAACGTGATCGCCCCGATCATGACCGAGCCCGGCGGCCCCGCCTGGCGTCAGACCACCTTCTTCCCCTTCGCCCAGGCGTCCCGGTACGGGCGGGGGACCGTTCTCGACGTGCGCGTCGACTCGCCGGCGTACGCCACGGACCGGTACGGCGACGGCCCGCTGCTGCACGCCACCGCCGTACGCGACGAGGACGGCGGTGTCACCGTCTTCGCGGTCAACCGTGGCCGGAACGCGCCCCTGACGCTCCAGCTCGCCCTGCGCGGCCTCGCGCCGGGCCGGGTCGTCGAGCACAGTGCGCTCGCGGACGCGGACCCGGAGGCGTCCAACACGCTCGACGAGCCGGAGCGGGTCGCGCCGCACGCGGTGACAGGCGCGACGCTCGTGGACGGGAGGCTGCGGGCCGTCCTGGAGCCGATGTCGTGGAACGTGATCCGGCTGCGCTGACGGACGCCCCGGCGGAGGCTCTGGCAGGCCTTGAGTTGAATCCTTTCAGGCCGACCCCCCTTACCCCTTGTTCGAAGCGCTTCGAAAGATCCTGTCCGAAGCGTTGACGTGACTGGCCGACGAACCTACTTTGTCCCAGCAAGCGCTTTCCTGAAACGTTCTAATCACACGCGCGGGAGGACGAACTGTGCGTACTCACGGCACTGTCGACCGTCGGAATCTGCTGAAGTTCGCGGGCGGGTCACTGGCGGCTCTCGGCCTGACCGCCGCGGGATGCGGCACCGGCTCCGGATCCGGGGACGGCACCGTCACCCTCCGGTACGCCTGGTGGGGCTCCGACGACCGGGCCAAGCGGATCAACCAGACGATCGCCCTCTTCGAGGAGAAGCACCCGAAGATCAAGATCAAGACCGACTTCCAGCCGTACGCCGACTTCTGGAAGAAGTTCAACACCCAGGCCTCGGCAGGCAACGCCCCCGACGTCTTCCAGAACGCCATCGGCTTCCTGCGCAAGTACGACGCGAAGAACGTCCTGCTCGATCTGCGTGAGCAGGCCGGGCAGGGCAACCTCCGGCTCGACGGCTTCCGGGCCGGCCTGGAGAAGTTCGGCGAGGTCGACGGCAAGCTCCTCGGCATACCCGTCGGAAGCAACTCGATGGCCCTGGTCGTCGACCAGGCCGTCTTCGGCAAGGCGGGTGTCGCCCCCAGGGCAGGATGGACCTGGGACGAGTACCACGCCGCCCTGGCCAAGATCCGCGACACCCAGGGGCGTGCCGGAGACGCCGGCCTCTACGGGATCATGTACCTGTACGACCTCTACCTGCGCCAGCAGGGCAAGGCCTTCTTCACCACCGCCGGACTCGGCTTCACCGAGGCGGATCTGACGGACTGGTGGACCAGGGCGCACCAGGGCGTGCAGTCCGGCGTCTACGCCGACCCGAAGCGGACCATCCAGGCCAAGCCGAAGTCCGCGGTCACCGCCGAACTCGCCGCCTGCGAGTTCACCTGGGACAACTTCACCGTCCGCTACGCCTCCGAGGGCAAGAGCCGGTACGGTCTCGCCCCCATCCCGACCACCGACGGCCGCAGGACCGGCCAGTACCTCGGCTCGCTCATGCTCAGCGGCTCCCGGCGCACCAAGCACCCCGAGGAAGTCGCCCGGTTCATCGACTTCATGGTGCACGACCCCGAGGTCGGGAAGATCATGGGCTACGACCGCGGCGTCCCGGCCACCACGGCCCAGTACGAGGCGTACGTGCCGAGCGACCCGGTCGGCAGGCAGATCGCCGCGTACGAGAAGCAGCTGGTGGAGTCCCGCCTCCTGGAGCCCATCACCCCGCACCCCGCGGGCGCCGACGTCACCGAGGCGGCCTTCCTGCGGCTCGGCGAGGAGATGTCACTGGGCACGAGGCCCGTCCCGGACGCGGTGAAGCAGTTCTTCACCGAGGCGAAGACGGCGCTCTCCTCCTGATGGACGCCGCCGTGACCTCCGTACCGAACGCCGGGTCGAACCCCGCACCGCACCCCGCGCCGGCGACCCCGGCCGAACCGGCGACCGCACCCATGGACGCCGGCTCCGGCGGGGGGCGCCCACGCCCGACGCCCGGCGGCGCAGGCCGGAAGGGCCGCCGGGGCCGGCAGGGCGGAGCCGGGCCGCGCGGCCGGGCCCGCCGCGAGAACCTCGCCGGGTATCTCTTCATGTCCCCCTGGATCGCCGGCTTCCTCCTGCTCACCGCGGGCCCCATGGTCGCCTCGCTCTACTTCGCCTTCACCGACTACAACCTCTTCGACGCACCGCGGTGGATCGGCTTCGACAACTTCACCGAGATGTTCGGCGACCCGCGCTGGCGCACCTCGGTCGAGGTGACCAGCTGGTACGTGGTGATCGGCACGCCGCTCAAACTGGCCGCGGCACTCGGCGTGGCACTGCTGCTCAACCAGAGCCGCCGCGGACAGGGCTTCTACCGGGCAGCGTTCTACGCACCCTCGCTCGTCGGCGCCAGCGTCTCCGTGGCCATCGTCTGGCGGGCGCTCTTCTCCGACGGGGCCGCCGTCGACCGCGGGCAGCAGTTCCTCGGGATGGAGGCCGGCGGCTGGATCGGCGACCCCGACCGCATCATCTACAGCCTGGTCGCCCTCACGGTCTGGCAGTTCGGCGCGCCCATGGTCATCTTCCTGGCCGGACTCAAGCAGGTGCCGCGCGAGCTGTACGAGGCGGCGGAGGTCGACGGCGCGGGCCCGTGGCGGAGGTTCTGGAGCATCACCCTGCCGATGATCTCCCCGGTGCTCTTCTTCAACGTGCTCCTGGAGACCATCCACTCCTTCCAGATCTTCGGATCCGCCTACATCATCGGCAGCCAGGGCAACGCCTGCGGACCGGCCGACGGCACCCTCGTCTACACCTGCTACCTCTACATCCAGGGCTTCGAGAACAGCCGGATGGGCCTCGCCTCGGCGATGGCATGGATGCTGCTGCTCGCCGTCGCCCTGGTCACGGCGTTCCTTTTCTGGTCCCAGCGGCGCTGGGTGCACTACGAGGAGGGGGCCCGATGAGCCTCGTACGCACCCGGACCGGAGCACGGACGGGAGCGGGCCGATCGGCGGGCTCGCTCGCCTGGCACCTCGGCGCCCTCGCCGTCCTCGCGGTCATCCTCTACCCCGTGGTGTGGGTCATCGGCGGCTCCTTCAAACCGAACGACGAGATCGTCGGCAGCCTGTCCCTCTTCCCCGCCGAACCCGTCACCGACAACTACCGGCGGCTCGCCGACGGCATCGCCGACATCCCCATCACCACCTTCTTCGGCAACTCCCTCTTCCTGGCCGTCGGTTCGGTCATCGGCGTGGTCCTCTCCAGCTCGCTCGCGGCCTACGCCTTCGCCAAGGTCCGCTTCGCCGGGCGCGGGCTGCTCTTCACCGCGATGATCGGCACGCTGCTCCTGCCGTACCACGTGCTGCTCATCCCGCAGTACGTGCTGTTCCAGAAGCTCGAACTCATCAACACCTACACGCCGTTGCTGATCGGGAAGTACCTCGCGACGGACGCCTTCTTCGTCTTCCTGATGCTCCAGTTCATGCGCGGACTGCCGAAGGAACTCGACGAGGCGGCGCGGCTCGACGGCTGCGGGCACCTGCGGACGTACTGGTCGATCGTGCTGCCGCTGTGCCGTCCCGCGCTCATCACCAGTGCCATCTTCACGTTCATCAACGCGTGGAACGACTTCATGGGGCCGCTGATCTATCTCAACGAACCCGAGAAGTACACGGTCTCGCTCGGCCTCAAGATGTTCGTCGACCAGGACGGCGTCGCCAACTACGGCGGCATGATCGCGATGTCGCTGGTGGCGCTGCTGCCGGTGGTCGCGTTCTTCCTCGCCTTCCAGCGGTACCTCATCGACGGCATGGCCACGTCGGGCCTCAAGGGCTGAGGGGCGGTGCCGAGATGAGAGCCATGTTCCTGGCCCGGTTCGCCGTCTTCGCCGAGTGCCTGCTCGTCGGGGTGTGGATCACCGTGGCCGCGCTGCCCCTCGTCACCCTCCCCGCGGCACTCGCCGCCGGCGCCGCGCATCTGAGGCGCTGGACCGACGACGAGGAGACCGGGCTGCGGTCCTTCCTCGCCGACCTCCGCCGGGCCCTGCGGGGCGGGGGATGGTCGGCGGGCCTCGGCTACGGGGCGGCCCTCGCCCTGGTCGGCACCGACCTGTTGTTCGTACGGGCGCTGCCCGTGCCCGGCGGCCGGGCCGCGGGAACCCTCGCGATCCTCGCGGCCCTCTGGCTGACGGTCACCCTGCTGAGGGCGGCCACGGCCTGGCGCCCGGGCCGGCGCTGGCGCGCCCTCCTCGCCCCCGCGGCCCGCCGTGCGCTGCGGGACCCCGCGGGCTCCCTCCTCGTCGTCTGCGGCCTTGCGGTGATCGTCGCGTCGGCCTGGTTCTCGGCCCCCCTGGCCCTGCCGGCCGTCGGCATCCTCGTCGCCTCGACCCTGGCGGCGGAACGCCGCCGGCCCCCTCGGGCAGCGGCCTGATCCTTCGGCCGAGCCGGGGCCCGCTCCCGCACCCTCCCCTCCGCCGGCATGCCCGCTTCGGCATGCCCATGAAAGGAGTCTCCGTGTCCGCCATTCCTCGTCGCTCCCTCCTGAAGGCCGCCGCCGTGGCCGGGGCCGCCGCGCAGTTCAGCTGGGCGCTCGGGCGTGGGGACGCCCGGGCCGCCGTGGCCGCCGAAGCCCCGGCGGACGCGCGGCCCGCGCGTGTCACCTGGCTGGAGCCCGGTGGGCTCGGTGCCGCCGCCGGGTCGACCTTCGGCGTCGCCTGGCCCCGGGGCGTCCACCCCGACGACCAGGTCTTCGCGCTCACCACCGCCGACGGCGCGGCCGTCCCCGTGCAGACCTGGACCACCGCCCGCTGGCCCGACGGCTCCCTCAAGTGGACCGCGCACGCCGTCGGCCCCGAGGCCGCCGGGGCCGAGCGGTTCACCGTCGCGCCCGGCACCCCCGCGACCGCCGCGAAGACCGTGTCCGTCACCGAGACCGGGCGCCGGATCACCATCGACACCGGCACCGTCCGGGCCGTGGTCTCCAAGGAAGGCGGGAAGCTCGTCGAGTCCGTCACCCGTGACGGTGTGAAGATCGCCACCGACGGCCGCCTCGTCCTGCTGCGGCAGGGCGACCTCGACGACGGCGACCGCGGCGACGCCTCGTGGGACCGGTTCGACGGCGAGATCTCCGGCGCCGTCGTCGAACAGCGCGGCCCCGTCCGGGCCGTGGTCCGCATCGACGGCAAGCACCGCAAGGGAAATCGCAGTTGGCTGCCCTTCTCCGTGCGTCTCTACTTCTACGCGGGCTCCGAGTCGTTCCGTATGGTCCACACCGTCACCTATGACGGCGACCAGCGGAAGGACTTCATCCGCGGCCTCGGCGTCCGCTTCACCGTCCCCCTGCGGGACGCCGCCTACGACCGGCACATCCGGATCGCCGGTGAGGGCGCCGGGTTCCTCACCGAGGCCGTCCAGGGCGTCACCGGACTGCGCCGTGACCCCGGGGCCGCCGTCCGCGCCGCCCAGGTCAAGGGCGAGAAGCTGCCCGACCCCGCCACCTGGGACCAGCGTGTCACCACCCGTATGCAGTACGTCCCGACCTGGGGCGACTACACCCTCGCCCAGCTCTCCGCGGACGGCTTCACCCTCCGCAAGCGCACCAAGCCCGGCCACGGCTGGATCCCGGCCGGTGGCGGCCGCCGCGCGAGCGGCTTCGGCTACGTCGGCGGAGTGACCGGCGGACTCTCCTTCGGCCTGCGGGACTTCTGGCAGAAGCACCCCGCCCAGCTCGACATCCGCGGCGCCGCCGGTGACGCCGCCCAGGTCACCCTCTGGCTCTGGTCGCCCGAGGCCCAGCCCATGGACCTGCGCTTCTACCACGACGGCATGGGCCAGGACACCTTCCCCGAGCAGCTCGAAGGTCTCAACATCACCTACGAGGACCACGAGCCCGGCTTCGGCACCCCCTACGGCATCGCCCGCACCAGCGAGCTGATGTTCTGGGCCAACGCCACCACCCCCGCCGCCGCGACGCTCGTCGACCAGGCCGCCGCCGTCCGTACCCCGCCTCAGCTCGCTGTCAGCCCCGAAGACCTGGTCCGCGCCCGGGTGTTCGGCGGACTGTTCTCGCCCGTCGACCGCTCCACCCCCGCCAGGGCGACGATCGAGGACCACCTCGACTACCTCTTCACCTACTACAAGGACCAGGTGGAGCAGCGTCGTTGGTACGGCTTCTGGGACTACGGCGACATCATGCACACCTACGACGAGGACCGGCACCAGTGGCGGTACGACGTCGGAGGCTATGCCTGGGACAACTCCGAGCTCTCGCCCGACCTGTGGCTCTGGTACGCCTATCTCCGCTCCGGCCGCGCCGACATCTTCCGCTTCGCGGAGGCCATGACCCGGCACACCGGCGAGGTCGACGTCTACCACCTCGGTACGTGGGCCGGCCTCGGCACCCGGCACGGCGTCCAGCACTTCGCCGACAGCGCGAAGCAGCAGCGCATCTCCACCGCCGTCTACCGCCGCCCGTACTACTTCCTCACCGCCGACGAACGCGTCGGCGACCTCATGCACGCCCTGGTCGACTCCGACGAGACCTTCCTCGCCCTCGACCCCATCCGCAAGATCCGTACCGAGCCCTACACCCCCGACCGGCACGCCCTCTCCATCGGCTTCGGCACCGACTGGAGCGGTCTCGCCGCCGCCTGGCTCACCGAATGGGAGCGCGGCGGACCCAAGGCCGCCAAGGCCGAGGCCCGGCTCCGCTCCACGATGGAGACCATCGCCGCCCAGCCCAACGGCTTCGTCCAGGGCACCGGCCTGTACGACCTCGACACAGGGCGCTTCGCCATCGCCGACGAGCCCGCCGTGGGCGTCTCCCACCTGTCCGCGATGTTCGGCCTGGTCGAGATGTGCGCCGAGCTCATCGACCTCGTCGACCAGCCGAGGTTCAAGGAGGCCTGGCTCGACTACTGCCGCTACTTCAACGCCTCCAAGACCGAGCAGGCCGCCCGCTACGGCCAGAACTTCGGCACCCTCCTCCTCTTCCAGGGGCACTCGCGCCAGGACGCCTATGCCGCGGCCCAGTTGAACGACACTCGGCTCGCCCAGCGAGCCTGGGCCACCTTCGACAGGAGCGATGGCTACACTGCCGCCATGGTCTGGGACAAAACACCCGTGCAGGGATCAAACGCCCTTGAACCCGGCTACGAGCACCTGTGGATCAGCACCAACACCACGGCCCTGTACGGCCTGGCCGCCATCCAGAACCTCGCCCTCGTCGGCGACCACCTCCCCACGTGACCGCCGGAGGCCACCCGATGAGGAAGACAGCGCTGCTCGTCGCCGCGGCGACCCTGCTGGGCGCCCTCGCCGCCGCACCCACGGCCCACGCCGACCCCTCCCGAGGACCCCACGGCTCCTATGGCCCCTACGGCCAGGGGCTCGACCACTGCACCGCCGCCACCCCGGACACCACCTCCCTCGCCTGCCACTTCGACGTCCCGCCCGGCACGTACGACGTCACCGTGACCCTCGGGGGCGACACCCCCGGATCCACCGCGGTGAGCGGCGAGACCCGGCGCTCCCTGCTCGCCGAGACCGTCACCGGGGCAGGGCAGCGCGTCCGCCGCACCTTCACCGTGGACGTACGGGATCCGGAGGGCGAGCCCACCGGAGCGGCCGGAAGCCCCGGCCTCGACCTGGTGCTCGGCGGCCCCGCGCCGCGGGTCGCCGGGCTCCAGGTCACCCCCGCCGGTGCGACCCGCCGGCTCTTCCTCGTCGGGGACTCCACCGTCTGCGACCAGCCGGGCGACCCGTACGCCGGCTGGGGCCAGTTTCTCCCCGCCCGTCTGAAGCGGGGGATCGCGGTCGCCAACCACGCGGACTCCGGCGAGAGCACCGTCACCTTCCTGCAGAACCCGGCCCTCTTCGAACGGGTCGAGGCCGCGATCCGGCCCCGCGACCCCGTCCTGATCCAGCTCGCCCACAACGACAAGCAGACCGACGCCGCCACCTATCGCGCGAACCTCACCACCCTGGTCGAGCGGGTACGGGCCCGGGGCGGCGAACCCGTCCTCGTCACCCCGATCGTCCGCCGCTGGTTCAACGCCGACGGCACCCTGGGCAACGGCACCGCCCTGCTCGTCAACGGCCTCGGCGTGGACCACCCCGCCGAGATCCGCGCCCTCGCCGCGACCCTCGGCACCCCCCTCGTCGACCTCACCGCCCTCACCCGGGCGAGGGTCGAGGAGCTGGGCCCCGAGGCCTCCAAGGCGCTCTACCTGACCACGGAGAAGCGGGACAACACCCACACCTCGGTGCGCGGGGCCTCGGAGTACGCGGCCCTCGTCGCGGCGGAACTGCGGGCCCGCGGAATCGTCCCGGAGCGTCTGCTCCGTTAGGAGGTGTCCTGCCGATCAGCACGACACCCTCGGGGCCGGGCCGGAGAGGCACCACTTCGACTACCGCAATCCGGTCGACCAGAGCCTCGACATCCTGTGCGCGATCCTGGCCGTCGCGGTCGTCCGCAGGGTGACCGCCGGGCAGCCGGCCGGCCCCCTGCCGCACTTCAACATGACCTGAGCCCCGGCCCCCCGGCGGGGACCGGGGACACGGTCAGTCGAGCGGGGTGAAAGCCAGGAGGAAGGCGACCGGGGCCGCGTAGAGCCGGTACTCCGGCAGCACCCCCGGTCCGCAGGACTGGGACCCGATGCCGTGCTGGGCGCGGTCCAGGTGCAGCCACAGCGTGTCGCCCGGCACCGGCTCACCGCGGTGGGCCGCCGCGTCCAGCGCCCCGGAAGAGCACCCGGCGCCCGTTTGCCCGGCACGCGCCCACTCCGTGTCCTCCGCAGGACGGAGCACCGCGCCGCCGGACGCCGTCCGGTCGGCGGGCAGGTCGAAGCGGCGCAGACGGTCACCGGTGGGATTCTCGGTGGGGACGCGGGGCGCGTCTACGGGGAAGGGGTAGCGGACGTTGGTGTGGACGGGGCCGCCGTACTCGCCGCCGGAGGAGTCGCCGGAGGAGCCTCCGTGCCGGCCCTCCACCGCCCCGCCGTTCGCCTTTCCCTGGAGCACCCAGTGTCCCGGCACGGCCACCGTCCCCCGGTCGCCCGCGTCGAAGTCCGGCGCGGCGAACGACTCGTCCTCCGCGTCGGCGGTGGGCGAGAGCCGGGACGCCCAGTCCCCGTTCAGGGAGAGGACGGGGGCGTCGGAGCGGGCGTACCGGGCACGCGGCGGGAGCGTGCCGCGACCCGGCGAGACGTCGTGCCAGGGCAGGGCGGACATGGTCCTCCTGTCGGGGAGGGCGGGGGAGAGCGCGCGGGAGACTGCGGGGTGAGTGCGGGAGAAGGCACGGGAGAAGAAGAGGGGGAGACGGAGAACGAGGAGATCAGCGGCGCAGAAAGCGCCTTCCGTCCGGAGTCCATCCCATCGCGCGCGACGCCCCCGCACAACCCCGCCCGGCCGCCCGGCGCTTGGACTCTTCACGGCCCGCCTGGACAGCTCGACGAGCGGCCGCTTAGGGTCGGGGTCCGAATCATCGACGGGCGCCGTTCGCCCGGAACACCGGGAACAGCCGAGGAGCGCGCACGTGGTCACCCTCGCCGATGTCGCCCGCCACGCCGGGGTGTCGGCCAGCACCGTCAGCTACGTGCTCAGCGGCAAACGCTCCATATCCGCCCCCACCCGCGAGCGGATCCAGCACAGCATCGACACCCTCGGCTACCGGCCGCACGCCGGCGCCCGCGCGCTCGCCAGCAGCCGTACGGACGTCCTCGCCCTGATGATGCCGCTGCGCACCGGTCTCTACGTGCCGGTCATGATGGAGATCGCGATGTCCGTCACCACCACGGCCCGCTCCCACGGCTACGACGTCCTGCTGCTCACCGGCGAGGAAGGCCCCGAGGCCGTCCGCCGCGTCGAGGGCAGTGCCATCGCCGACGCCATGATCGTCATGGACGTCGGACTCGACGACCCCCGGCTGCCCTGCCTGCAGGAGGCCGAGCGGCCCGCCGTCCTCATCGGCCTCCCCACCGAAACGGCGGAAGCCGCCGACACCGCCGGACTCGACTGCGTCGACCTCGACTTCGAGTCCGCCGGAGCGCGCTGCGTCGAGCACCTCGCCGGACTCGGCCACACGGGCGTCGCCGTCCTCGGCGAACCGCCCGCCGTCTACGAGCGGGGGACGGGCTTCGCCGCCCGCACGCTCACCGGTCTGCGCGCCGCCGCCGCGACCCATGGCGTCGGCCTGCTCCACCGGCCCGTCGACGGCACCTACGCGGCCGTCGCCGCAGCCGTCACCCGGGTCTTCGAGGAACGCCCCGGCACCACGGCCCTCGTCGTCCAGAACGAGGCCGCCGTCGAGCCGCTGCTCGCGCTCCTGCGCCACCAGGGCCGCGCCGTGCCCGAGGACGTCTCCGTGGTCGCCATCTGCCCCGACCAGGTCGCCGTCCACGCCTCCGTACCGCTCACCGCCGTCGCCGTGCCCGCCCGGGAGATGGGCCGCCGCGCCGTCGAACGGCTCGTCGGGCGCCTCGCCGGGGAGGCGCCGCGGGGTACGGAGCTCATCCCGCCGCTGCTGACCGCGCGCGCGAGCACGGGCACCGCTCCGTCCGGCCCCGCCTCCACCGCCGGGTCCGCCCTGCCCGGCCCCCGTGTGTCCGTCTCCGCTCCCACCGAGGACCGTCGTGGTCGCGGCGGACACTGAGCCCGCGGACAGCGCGGCGGAGTTCCGGGCGTTCTTCGAGCGCCACTACGCCGAACTCGCCCGACTCGCGCATCTGTTGACGGGCGAGAACGACGCCGCCGACGACCTCGCCGCCGACGCCATGCTCGCGCTCTGGCACCGCTGGGACCGGGTGCGCGCCGCCGACCATCCCGCCGCCTATGCCCGCGGTGTGGTCGCCAACCTCGTCCGCACCCGGATCCGCGGCACCGTCCGCGAGCGGCGTCGTATCGCCGCCTTCTGGGACCGGCGCCCCGACCACACCGAGGACCCGGACGTGCCCGCCGTCGTCGACGTGCGGACGGCGCTGCGCGCCCTGCCGTTCCGCAAGCGCGCCTGCGTCGTGCTCCGGCACGCCTTCGACCTCTCCGAACGCGACACCGCCCTCGCGCTCGGCGTCACCGTCGGCACGGTCAAGAGCCAGACCGCCAAGGGCATGGCCGAGCTCCAGCGGCTGCTCGGCCCCCAGGCCGCCACCGAACTCGCCGCGGGGAGGCGCTGATGGACGAGACACAGCTCCGCCGCGAGCTGCGGGAGGCGGCGCGCGCGCACCGGCCGGACCACGCCCGCATGCTCGCCCGGGTGGAACGCGGCATGGCCGCACCCGCGCCGGCGGCCCGGTCGCCCCGGCCCGCGACCCGCTGGACCGGGCGCCGCTGGACGGCCGTCGTGGCCGTCGCCGCCGCCGTCGCGGCGGTCGTCGGCCTCGGAGGTCTCGCGGCGACCACGCTGAACGAAGGGCCCGCCGCGCCCGCCACCACGCTCCCCGCGCCCGGCCCCAGCGCACGGGCGACCGCCACGATCGACCCCGGCAGCAACCGCTGGTGGGCGCAGAGCGATCTCGCCCTGACGACGGACACGCCAGTCACCGCCCTCACCGTGGAACTGCGGATCGTCCGCACGCCCGGAGTCGTGACCACGGGCCACTGGCGCACGCGCCCCGCCGAGGACTTCACCGAGACGGTGACCGAGGAGGGCCGGGAGCTGGTCTACCGCTGGACGCTCAAGGCGGACCGGACGGTCCCGCCGGGTCCCCATGTCTTCGCCGGCCAGTACAACCACGCCGAAGGGGTACGGGACGCCTCGGCCGACACGTACACCGTCGTCCTGACGGGCCCGGACGGCGGCCGCTCCACCCTGCGCGGAGACTTCGGGACGACCGGGCCGGAGTGACGGCCGGCCCGAAGCGACGACGCGGCGGAGTGGCGGACGGTCCGGACGGCGGCCCCGGGCGGCCGGGATCAGGCACCCGTCGTGGAGCCGGGGCGGACGATCATCAGGACGACGACGACCGCCCAGAGGACGTTGAACATCCCGGTGACCATGGACAGCCGGGACGCCGTCGGCCGCGCCGCCTCCTTCGTGGCCGCGCCCTCGGCGAGGGCGAGCAGGCGCCGCTGGCCCGGCAGGACGGCCAGTCCGAGCAGGGCCGCGGCGGCGACGGTCATTACGAGCGAGACGATCAGCCATGCGTCGGTCAGCACACCGAGCTGGGCTCCGGTGGCGATGCCGAACACCGGCACGACGACCCCGGCGACGGCGTAACCGGTGCAGACCCGGTGGAGGAGCACGGCCGTTGCCGTTCCCTCGCGCCGTCCTTCCCGCTCGCCGCCGTCACAGGCCCGTAGCGCGCAACGCGGGAACATCGAGGCGGCCACGGTGATCGATCCGACCGTGACGATCGCCACCAGGACGTGGACGGACAGCAGGAATTCGGTCACGGCGCATGCCTCCGGAGAGCTCCATGTATTGGCAGCCAATATATTGGCCACCCATACATACACTGCCTACCCCTCTCTTGTGTAGGCTGCCTACTCATGAAGGCGGATGCGGTGCGAGGGCACCTGGACGGACTGCTGCTCGCGGTGCTCGAACCGGGCCCGCTGCACGGGTACGCGATCATCGCCGCGGTGCAGCAGCGCAGTGGAGGCGTGCTCGAACTGCGCACGGGCACCATCTATCCGGCCCTGAACCGGCTGGAGCGCACCGGTCTGCTGAGCAGCAGCTGGCAGTCCGCAGGGGAACGGCGCCGCCGGTGCTACGAGCTGACCGACGAGGGCCGGCGCACGCTCGCCGGCGAGCGCACCGCATGGAACGAGTTCACCGCGGCGATCGGTTCGGTGCTCAATCCCACCCCGCCGCACGGGCTCGCCACATGACCGCCGCAGCTGTGGGCGCCGACAGCGACTCCGGCCCCGCCGAAACCGACCCCACCGACCCCACCGACCCCGCGGGACCCGGCGACACGGATCCCGCCGGCGACCCCCTCGCCGCGTACGTCGCCGACCTCACCGCCGCCCTGCACGGGCCGGCCCGGGCCAAGGACCGGATGATCGAGGAGATCCGCGGCGGTCTCGAGGACACGGCGGACGCGCACATCGAGCGGGGCGTCCCGCGCTACGAGGCGATCGGTGCGGCGGTCCGGGAGTTCGGGACCGTCGCCGAGCTCGTCCCGAGCTGCCAGGAAGAGCTGACGGTCGCTCAGGCGCGGTACACCGCCCGGGTCGTGGCGCTCACCGCACCCTTCCTGATCGCCTGCCGGTACCTCACCGGCGTGACCGCCCAGGAGCCCGCGGGATCGGTTCTCTCCACCGCACGCCTCCTGGCCGCGCATCTGTCCGGAGTCGCGATCGCCGCCACGCTGCTCGCCGCCGCGGCCCTGGCCGCCACCGGAACCCTGTCCCGCCGACCGTCCCCACCGGCCCGGCTGCCGGTCGTGGTCGCCTGGACCGGCACGACCGCCGGAGCCTCCATGGCGGTGACGACGCTCGCGCTCGCCACCGCCGCCGCGCTCGCGACGAACTGGCCGCTGCTCGCCTGCGCCGGCGCGCTCGCGGCCGCCTCCCACGCCGTCGTGGCGACCTCGGCCCGCGCCTGCCGCCGCTGCGCGCGGCTGCCGGTCCTCGGGGCACCGGAACCCGGCTGAGACGGCCGCCGCGCGAGGCACCCGGGGGTACCTCCCCGGGTCGTACTGCGTGGGGCGTTTGAGAAGGCCGCCCGCTCCGTCACGATGAGGGGATGAGCCACGGATTCGCCACACGCATCCTTGACGTCACCACCGGAGGGTCGGAGACGGTGTACGACCTGACCGGGGAGTGCGTCGCCTTCCTGGCCGAGGTGGCCCAGGGGCGGGGAGGCCTCCTCAACGTCTTCACGCCCCACGCGACGACGGGCGTGGCGCTGATCGAGACGGGCGCGGGCAGCGACCACGACCTGTTGACGGCCCTGCACCACCTGCTCCCCGCCGACGAACGCTGGCAGCACCGCCACGGAAGCCGGGGTCACGGCCGTGACCACGTCCTGCCGGCCATCGTCGCCCCGCACGCGACGCTGCCCGTGATCGACGGCGAACTGGTGCTCGGCACCTGGCAGTCGGTGTGCCTGGTGGACACGAACAAGGACAACCCCGACCGCCAGGTCCGCCTCTCGTTCCTCGGGTAGCGCACCCGGAGGCGTCGTTCCCCTCGGCCTCGCCTCCGCCCTCAGGGATCCCTTCCTCCTTCCCGCGGGTTCAGCGCCACCGGGGTGGGCACGGGACCCAGTCGCCCAGGTAGGTGGCTCGGGTCGCCGATTCGGCCTCGGCCGGGGTGAGTTGGGGACGGTTCTCCGGAACGGCGATCCGGGCGCCCGGGCCGGAGTTGCGGTACTCGGCGAAGCGCTGCTCCTGCCACGGGTAGCCGTCCCGCATGGTCGCGTACGGGGCGACCGCGTCGGTCCCCGGGTCGAGCACGCTCTCCCGGACCACGAGCGACGGCCAGGCGGTGAGGTCCGAGCCGGGAACCCAGGGCCGCGCCAGTTTGTAGTGGCCGTCCGGGGCCTCGCTGGTGATCCGGCAGTGGGCGGCGAGGAATCCGTGCGGGTTCTCCCGTGCCGTGGACGGGGCGAAGACGAAGCCGTGCGGAGCCGCCGACAGATCGGGGCGGAACAGCGTACGGAACCGGCAGTGCTCGAAGACGGCGGTGGCCCGGCCGAAGACGAAGTCGACGTCACCCTCCACGTAGCAGTGCGCGAAGTACTGGCGGGCGAAGGCCGTCAGGGCCGTGGAGTCGGCGTACAGGGTGTCCTGGTGGCCGAGGAAGCGGCAGTGGAAGAAGGCCGACCGGTCGCCCTGCACCTTGAGGGCGACGGCCTGCGTGCCGGGGTTCCCCGGCAGGTCGCTGCGGAGGAAGTCGTTGGCGAAGGTGATGCCGTGGGCGGTGAATCCGGCCGCCTGGACGGTGGTGGTCGCCGACCCGGTGGTGCCGTGGGTGCCGCCCTCGGGGCGGGGCGTTCCGGCGGCGTTGGCGTACACGACGACGACGTCCCCGGGGTCGCCGCTCGCGCCGATCCAGGTCATGTCCGTACGTGCGGAACTCACGGCGACCGTCTCCCGGTACGTGCCGGGGGCGAGCACCAGGGTCCAGCCGGTGCCGCTCGCGGCGGTCACCGCGGCCTGGACGGTGGTGTGGTCGCCGAGGCCGCCCGGGTGGACGTACAGCGTCCGACCGGTGAGCCGGCGGGCGGGCGAGCCGAACCGGCCGAAGGGGCGGGCGCGCGGCGGAGCGGCGGCCGAGGCGGGAGCGGCGGGCAGGGCGAGCGCGGCGAGTGCCGCTCCCGCCGCGCCCAGGAGCAGCGAACGGCGCCCCGGGGCCGCTTCGGTGGGGTGTGAGGGCATGCGGGCTCCTCCTGGAGGCGGGTGAGGGCTCAGCAGGAGCGGCCGGCGCCCGCGCGGTGGCCGACGAGGGCGGGCACGGCCCGCGGGTGGTCGACCCGGGTGCGCAGGACGGGGGTCCAGCCCGCGTCGGCCCGCAACAGCTCGTCGGGGAACTGGGCGTTGTGGACGGCGAGGAGGTCGACCGGCCTGCCGTTCACGTAATTGCCCACGGTGGTGACGGGTGCGTCCTTCCACTTCTTGAGGATCTTGCCCGCCGGTACGTCCCCGGCGAGCGTGAACGCGTTCTTCTCCGCGAAGAGCTGGGACTCCTGCCCGATGCCGAGGCTGTAGGCGTATGCCGAACTCGGCACCACGAAGTGGTTGTTGTACGCGTCGACCTGACCGAACCGGACCCGCGGCGCCCGCTCGATCACGTTCTTGAAGAGGTTGTGGTGCAGGGTGACCCGCAGCTTGCCCCGGTCGGTCGCGCCCGCGCTGTCGCTGTTGCCGATCATCAGGGTCTTGTCGTGGTCCGTGAAGGCGTTCCACGAGATCGTGACGAGGTCCGCGCCCCGCACGACGTCCAGCTCGCCGTCGTGCTGCTGGTAGACCTCGCCGTAGTACGAGGGAAGCGAACTGTCCGGGTGGGCACCGTCGGTGAAGGTGTTGTGCTCGATCCAGACATGGGTGGAGCCGTACACGACGAGGCTGTCGTACTCGGAGTTCCACGCCCCGGTCGCGCCGTCGGTCGGATCCCACTGCGGGAAGCAGTCGAGCGGGCTCTCCATCGTCAGATTGCGGACCACGACGTTGTCGACGCCCTGCACCTGGAGGCTGCCGCCGGTGATTCCGGCGTGCTCGCCGACACCGACGATCGTGGTGTTCGCGGGCACCCTGACCTTGATGGCCTCGCCCTGGGCGGTCGCGGACGCCGCCCGCAGGTCCTCCTGGGGACCGCTGACCACGTTCTCGTACCCCCAGACGGCGGGGTCGTAGTCGGCGAGGTAGCGGGCGAAGTCGTAGCCGGCGGCCTCGAAGGCGGCGCAGCCGGCGGCGGTGGCGTTCAGCGTGCCCACCACCTTGACGATCCGGGGCTCGGTGCCGGGCACGGCCAGCGCGTCCCGGAACTCCTCCCAGGTGGTGACGGTGAAGACCCGGGAGGCGACGGCGGCCGCGCCGCCGGTGGTGCCGGTCCCCTCGGACGCCCAGCCGTCACCGGCCGGCAGCGTGGCGCGGGCGGGGTCGGTGCCGGGGCGCGGGGCGGCGTGGGCACCGGCCGTGGGGGCGGTCACCGTCAGGGTGAGGGCGGTCGCGGCCACCACTCCCAGTCGCGTGCGTCGGTTCACGATCGGGTCTCCTCGAACTCGTAAGCGGTAGGGGCGGGTTCGGGCCAGGTGATCAGCCCGGCGGGTATGACGTCGTCCACGCGGCGCGTCTCGCGCGCGGCGAGGACATGGGTGCGGAGCAGCTCGGCGGTGACCAGCCGGGCCACCTCGATCGCCCCCGGAGGGTTGAAGTGGGTGTTGTCCTGCTCGGTCGCGGTCCAGTTGAAGTACGCCTTGGTGGCCTCGGGCCCGAGCCGCTGCCACAGGTCGAGCGACAGCGCCTCGACGTCGAGGAGGGGGACGTCCGACTCGCGGGCGGTCTCCCGCATCGCCGCCGGGTACGCGCCGAGCGTCCGCAGCGCGGTGCCGTCCACGTCGAACCTGCGCCGCTCGACGGAGGTGGCGAACACCGGGAGGGCGCCCCGGGACCGCGCGCCCTCGACGAAGACCCGCAGGTTGTCCTGGTAGGTGGTCCACGGCTCGGTGTAACGGGTGGGGTCGGCGACCTTCTGGTCGTTGTGGCCGAACTGGATCAGGAGCAGATCGCCGGGGCACAGCGCGGCCAGGATCCCCTCGAACCGTCCCTCGTCGAGGAAGCTCTTGGTGCTGCGCCCGTTGACGGCGTGGTTGTCGACCCGCACGCCCCGGTGCAGGAAGAAGGGGAGGGCCATGCCCCAGCCGGTCTCGGGCGCGGCGTCGGCGTACTTCTGGGCGGCGGTGGAGTCGCCGGCGATGAAGAGGGTGCGCATACGGGGGTGTCCTTGGGAACGGGCCGGGGGAGCCCCGGCCAGGGCGAGCGCGAGGCCCGCCCCGGCCGTGACCACCGCGCGGCGGCCGACGCTCACGGGTTCTGCTGCTTCCACTCGGCCTGTGCCGTGTTCAGCTGCTCGGCCAGGTGGTCGAGGAACTCCTTGGCGGTGGACGTACCGAGCAGGACCTTCTGGAAGCCCGGCTCGTTCTCGGCCTTGGAGATCGTGTTCCAGTCGGGCAGGTAGTACGGCAGCTCCACGATCGTGGCCTTGCCGCTGAAGAGGACCTCGGCGCCGAGCTTCGTCGGCTCCGCCTCCTGGAGCCACGGGTCCTGGGCGGCCTCCGTGTTGGCCGGGATGGCGCCGGCCGACTTGTTCCACTTGCTGTTGGAGGCGTGCGAGGCCGCGAACTCGATGAACTTCCAGGCGGCGGCCTTGTTCTTGCTGGAGGAGAAGAGACCGAGGCCGTCGACCGGGTTGGAGACCTGCACCCGGGTGCCGTCGTCGAGGGTCGGGTTGGGGATGCCGCGGAACTTCTCCGTACCGAGGGCCTTCACATGGTCCTGGTAGGAGCCCAGGTTGTGGTTCAGCATGCCGATCTGGCCGCTGTCCCACTGCGCGACCATCTTGGTGAAGTCGTTGTTGACGTCGGCGGCCGGGGTGGTCTTCTTGAACAGTCCGGCGTACTTCTCGAGCGCGGCCACGTTCTTGGGGTCGTTGACGGTGGTCTTGTCGCCGTTCCAGAAGCTCGTGATGCCGCTCTGGCCGTACATGGCGTCCAGGGCCTGGGCGATCGAGCCCGCGCCGCCGCGGATCGTGTAGCCGAAGCGGTTCTTGTCGGTGGCCGTCAGCTTCTCGGCCGCCGCGTAGAACCTGGACCAGGTGGTGGGCTCCTGCAGGCCGGCCGCCTTGAACAGATCGGTGCGGTAGTAGAGCACGCCGTTGCTCGCCGAGGTGGGGACGGTGAACAGCTTGTCCTGACCGCCCGCCGACTTCACGCTCGCGACCATGCCGGCGTTCAGCCTGCCCTTGAGCGCGCTGCCCTCGATCCGCGCGTCCAGCGGCTCCAGGGCGTTCTGCGCGGCGATCCCTGCGAGCATCGCCGCGCCGACGCCTCCGACGTCCGGCAGGCCGTCGCCCTGGATCGCGGTGTCGTACTTCGACTGGACCTCCTTGGAGGCGATCCCGACGTACTCGACGTCGATGTCGGGGTTCGCCTTCTCGAAGTCCGCGATGATCTCCTTCCAGACGTCGGTGCGGACACCGCCGTTGTTGTCCCAGAAGGTGATCTTTCCCTTGCCCGATCCCTCGGTGCCCTTGTCGCCGCCCCCGCCGCTGCCGTCGTCACCGCAGGCGGTGGCGGTCAGGGCGAGGACGCCGGTCAGGGCGAGGGCGAGGGCGGCTCTGCGCCGTCCGCCGGGGAAGATGGTCATCGTCGGCTCTCTTCTCTCGGGGTGTTGCGGGGACTACGGGGATGGGGTGTGGGGGAGTTCGGGGCGGGCCGCCGGTGGGGCGGCCCGGGTGGTGCCGTTCAGACGGCGGTGACGCGGAAGTCGGAGAACACGGCCGTCCCGGCGTGCCCCGCGCCTTCCGGCGCCCCGGCGAACAGGCCGAGCAGCGCGCCGACCCAGCGCCAGGGCGTGGCGGCGAACTCCGGGCCGAGCCGGACCGGACCGGCGCCGGAGCCGCCGGCGGCCACGGACCGGGACCGGGAACCGGCGTCGGCATGGGACCGGGAACCGGCGTCGGCAGCGGTACCGGAACCGGCGTCGGATGCGGACCCGGGACCGGCGTCGGCAGCGGAGTCGTACGAGAAACGGCAGCGTGCGTCCGCCGTGACCTCGATGCGGAGCAGGACCCGGTCCCCGGTCAGCGGCCGGGAGCGGGTCGCGTCCCGTTCGCGGTCCGCGTTCGCCGGGGCGAAACGGTGGACGAGCCGGGCCGTGCCGTCCGGCGCCCTCTCCAGACCGATCCACGCGTACGCGTCCCCCAGGACGACGAGCCCGGCGCGGGCCCCTGGCGCCGACGCGTCGAGCCGCAGCCCGACCTCGACGACCACGGCCCCGGCGGGCAGTCGCTGGGTGAGGACGTGCGGCACACCGCGGAGATCGTCAAGCAGGCCCGACCGCACACAGCCGAGCCGCAGCCCGTCGCCCGTGTGCTGACTGGCCCAGCCCTCGCCCGGGTTGGCGGTCCACTGCCACTGCCTGCCGAACCGGCCGCCGGGAAACGTGTCGTCCACGGCCGGCCGCGCGGGCGGCTGCTCCGGGAGGTCCGGCTTGCGGTGCACCCGGACGGGGGCGCCCTCGTCGCCGAGCACGGGCCAGCCGTCCGTGTCCCAGCGCATCGGCTGGAGATGGACGAGCCGGCCGTGCGCGCCCGACTGCTGGAAGTGCAGGAACCAGTCCTCGCCCGGCCCGGTGCGCACCCAGCCGCCCTGGTGCGGGCCGTTGACGTCGGTGTCGCCCTGCGCGAGGACGATCCGTTCCTCGTACGGGCCGAAGAACGACCGCGACCGGAACGCGCCCTGCCAGCCGGTGGCCACGCCCCCGGCCGGGGCGAAGATCCAGAACCAGCCGTCGTGCCGGTACAGCTTGGGGCCCTCCAGAGTGAACCAGCCGGGGAGCCGGTCGGCGTCCACGAGGACCCTGCCCTCGTCGAGGAGCCTCGTCCCGTCCGGGCTCATCCGGTGCCCGGTGAGCCGGTTGTTGAAGCCGGCGCGGGACTTGGCCCAGGCGTGCACGAGATACGCCTCGCCCGACTCCTCGTCCCACAGCGGGCAGGCGTCGATCAGGCCCCGGCCCGCCTTCACCAGGTGCGGGGCCGTCCACGGGCCGCGTACGGAAGGGGCGTTGACCTGGAAGATCCCGTGGTCGGGGTCGCCCCAGAAGATCCGGAAGCGGCCGTCGTGGTACCGGAACGAGGGTGCCCAGACCCCGCGGTCGTGCCGGGGCGCGGTGAACGCGGCGGCCGGTTCGAGCCGCTCAAGGGCGTGTCCGACGAGCGTCCAGTTGACCAGGTCCCGGGAGTGCAGGAGCGGCAGCCCGGGGGCGCGGCCGAAGCTGGACGCCGTCAGGTGGTAGTCCTCGCCGACCCGGACCACGTCGGGGTCGGACCAGTCGGCGGCGAGCACGGGATTGCGGTACGTACCGTCACCGAGGTCCCCCGTCGGAAGGGCGGCACGGGTCCGCGTCACGACGTCACCGCCTTGCGCACCAGGGCCGCGGCCCCGTCCCGGTCGAGTCGCCCGTCGGCGACGACGGTCACCACCCGCCGTACGAAGGTCTCTCCGGCGGCCACCGGAAGCCGCTCGTCGTGGGCGAGCGAGGAACCGACGCCCGGGTACTCGGCCGCCCGGACGAACCACGGGTCCTCACGGGTCCGGGCCGTCGCCCCGGCGAACACCAGGGTCCAGCCCTCTCCCGCGAGCGCCACCCAGTCCGCGCGGGCACCGTGCACCGCCTCCTCGCCGTCCGCGCCCGAACCGTCGTCCGGCATCCCGGCACCGAACACCACCGGAGCCGTCGCCTCCTTCGGCGCCCGCCAGAAGAAGCCGCCGTACGCGGCGCCCGGCCGGCCGTTCGTCGCGGGGCTGCCGATCGACAGGTCCCGCCCGGACACATTGGTGAGGGAGAAGGTGAGGTCGAGCGCCCAGGCCGCCCCGGTGAGCGCGGTGGCCGCCACCGTCCGGTGCTCGCGGAGCAGCGGCTCGCCCCCGGCCGTCCAGGTCAGCTCCTCCACGAAGCCGTCCGGGTCGCACAGCTTGAACCCGTCGTGCCGCTGCACACCGTGGTTGTCGAGCGCGACCGGCCCGCGGTCGCGGACGAAGGTGCGGCCGCCCCAGAAGTTGTGGCCGGCGACGTCGGGCACGGCGACGCCCACGCCGAGGTGGTGCGGATGGTCCTCGGGAACGGTCTCGGTCACCGGCCGGCCGGCGAGGGTCGTGACCGGGTGGAGGTACGGCCGCGGGGAGTGGTCGGGGGCCAGTCCGGGCCGGGTCGTGTAGTGGGCGACGGCGCGGCCCGCGCAGCGCAGGACCTTCGGGGGCGCGGGGGTCATCGGGCCTCCGCCCGGGTCGACGGGGCCCAGGAGGCGCCGAGTTCGGAGAACAGTCTGAGTCCGTCGGCGCTGGCGTCCACCAGGGCGTCGACGCCGTCGACGACCCGGCGCGGCGCGCTCTCACCGGGCTCGGTGCGCCAGTGCCCGGCGGGTATCGCCAGCGGGTCGGGAGCCGTCCGCACCGCCTCGACGACCCGCATGAACGCGCCGGTCGTCGCCGGCGGCACCCACAGAGGATCGCCGTCGGTGACGTGCGCGACGAGGTTCTCCAGGAGGTCGGTACGGGCGTACTCGGTCTCCACCGGTCCGTGCCCGGCGCGCTGGACGAGCACCCGGTCCTGCCGGTACCAGAAGGTGATCCGGCCCCGGGTGCCGTGGACGATGACGTACGGCTCCGAGGTCCGCTCGGCACAGAGGGTCGCCGCGACGGTGACCTGAGTGCCGGCCGAGGTGACGATCCGTACCGCCGAGGTGTCGTCGGACTCGATGGCGTGGGCGTGCAGCAGCTCGGTCTCGATGTGCTCGACGTCCTCGGCGCGGGTGGAGCCGGACAGCGCCAGCGCCGTGGCGACGGCGTGCGCGAGGGGGTTGGTGAGTGCCCCGTCGACGACGTCGGCCCCGCCGAGCCGCCGGTGGCCCGCCCAGGGGGCGCGCCGGAAGTAGGCCTCGTCACGGACCCAGGCGCCCGCCGCGCCGACGCCGAGGAGCTCGCCGATCGCGCCCTCCGCGACCATCCGGCGGATCGCGGGCACCGCGTGCGAGCCCAGCGACTGGAACCCGATCTGACAGGCCACGCCGGCCGCCTCGACGCCGTCGGCCATCCGGCGGAACTCCGCGTACGACGGGGCCGGCGGCTTCTCCAGGAGGATGTGCGCCCCGTGCCGGGCGGCGGCGAGCGTCATGTCGGTGTGGGTCTGGATGGGGGTGCTGAGCACGGCGATCCGGGCACCGGTGGAGGCGAGCAGCGCCTCGAAGTCGGCGGACTGCTCCGGGGCCCCGATGCCGTCGAGCTCGGCTGCGTCGAGGGGGCGCAGCTCGCAGACCCCGGCGAGGCGGACGAGTCCGCGCTCCTCGAGACGGCGGATGTTGAGGAGGTGGCTGCGGCCGTGGCCGCGGGCACCGGCCAGGACGACCGGCAGGGGTGTCTGTGCGGTGTTCATGTCTTCCCTGTGCGTGGGGTGGTCGTTCATCCCTTCACCGCCCCGGCGCTGAACCCGGTGACCAGCCATTTCTGGATGAAGCCGAAGACGATGACGACGGGCACGGCGGCGATGACGCCGCCCGCGGCGAGCGCCCCGAGGTCGACGCTGTCGGCGCCCATGAGGGTGTTGAGGCCGACCGGGATCGTCTGCTTGTCCTGGCTGCTCAGGAACATCAGGGCGAAGAGGAAGTGGTTCCAGGCGTGCACGAAGGCGAACGAGCCGACGGCGACCAGGCCGGGCCTGAGCAGCGGGAGGACGACGATCCGGAAGGCGGAGAAGCGGTTGCAGCCGTCCACCCAGGCGGCCTCCTCCAGGGAGTACGGCACGTTCCGGATGAAGCCGCTGATGAGGATCATCGACAGCGGGAGCTGGAAGACGGTCTCGGCGATGATCACGCTCCCCAGGGAGTTGATCATCTTCAGTTCGGCGAAGATCTGGAACAGCGGGACGAGGAGCAGGGCGCCCGGCACGAACTGCGAGCAGAGCAGGGCCAGCATGAAGCCCTTCTTGATCCGGAAGTCGAAGCGGGCCAGCGCGTAACCGCCGGCGAGCGCGACCACGGTGGTGCTGATGAGCACCGCGACCCCGATGAGCAGGCTGTTCTGGAAGAAGACGCCGAAGCTCCGCTCGTTCCAGACCTTCTCGAAGTGCGCGGTCGTCATCGGCCAGGGCAGCAGCGAGGTGGAGCCGGCCGGGCGTACGGCGAAGAGCAGGATCCAGTAGAAGGGGACGAGGGTGAAGAGGAGGTAGATCCCCAGGGGCAGATAGATCTGCCAGCGGGGCACCTCGTCCCACGCCCTGCGCCTGGCGCGGGCGGTGACGGGCGGCGTCCTGTCGGGGGGCGGCACCTGGGCGGTCCCCGGGGAGGGGGCGGCGGTCAGGGTGGACTCGGTTGTCATGTGGCGTCGCCTCCGAACTTGCTCAGGCGCAGATAGACCATCGAGCAGAAGAGAAGGATCACGAACGCCACCGTGGTGAGGGCGGAGGCGTATCCGAAGTTGTGGGCGTCGACGCTGGTGTGGGCGATGTACAGCGGCAGCGTGGTCGTCTCGCCCGCGGGGCCGCCGCCGGTCAGCGTGTACAGCAGGTCGACGTTGTTGAACTCCCAGACCGCGCGCAGCAGTGTGGAGAGGACGATCGCGTCCCGGATGTGCGGCAGGGTGATGTGGACGAACTGCCGGACCCGGCCGGCCCCGTCGACCTCGGCGGCCTCGTACAGGTCCTTCGGCACGGACTGCAGGTCGGCCAGGATGAGGATGGCGAAGAAGGGCACGCCGCGCCAGAGATCGGCGACGATCGCCGCCGGGAACACGGTCGAGGTGTCGGAGAGCCAGGACGTGCCGTACGTACCGAGGCCCATGTCCGCGAGGTAACGGCTGATCCCGGTCTGGGAGTTGTAGAGCAGCACCCAGATCGCGGAGGTGAGGACGCCCGAGACGGCCCACGGGGAGAAGACCAGGGCCCGGCCCAGGGCGCGGCCCACGAAGGTCTGGTTCACGATGAGCGCGAGCGCCAGACCGAAGAGGAGCTGGAGCGTCACCTCGACGACGACCCACTTGAGGCTGAAGGTCAGTGTTCCCCAGAACCGGGGGTCGTCCGTGAAGATCCGGGTGAAGTTGTCGAGACCCGCGAAGCCGTTCCGCCAGGGCTTCGTGGGGTTGTAGTGCTGGAGGCTGTAGTAGAAGACGCTGATCACCGGGTAGGCGATGAAGCCCAGCATCAGCAGACCGGCGGGGGCGATCAGCAGGTACGGCAGTCGGCGGGGGGTCGCTCCCGTGCGACGGCGGCGCCGTGCCGTGACGGCTTGGGGCGGTGGGGTCACAGCTGAGGCCATGACGGCGGCTCCGTTCTCGGTGAAGCGCTTCGCGAACGTCGTTCGAGATTTCGGGCAGGGTGGGGCGGGTGGAGCTGATGACGCTGACGGGTGGTGGAGCGGTGCGGAGGGACGGACCGGCGGTGCCGAGGTGCGGGTTCTCAACCCGCGTACGGATCGGGGGTGATGCCCGGACGCGCCAGGAACGCGAAGTCGCAGCCCGTGTCGGCCTGGGAGATCTGCTCCATGTAGAGCGCGCCGTAGCCGCGCTCGTACCGGGCGGGCGGCGGTGTCCAGGCGGCCCGGCGGACGTCCAGCTCCTCGTCCGTGACATGCAGACGGAGGGAGCGTGCGGCGACGTCGAGAGTGATCGTATCGCCCGTACGGACAAGGGCAAGGGGTCCGCCGACATGGGACTCGGGTGCCACGTGCAGCACACAGGCCCCGTAGCTCGTCCCGCTCATCCGGGCGTCGGAGATCCGCACCATGTCCCGCACGCCCTGTTCCAGCAGGTACCGGGGGATGGGCAGCATGCCGTACTCCGGCATCCCCGGACCGCCCTTCGGGCCCGCGCCGCGCAGCACCAGCACGTGGTCGGGTGTGATGCCGAGCGCCGGATCGTCGATGGTCCGCTGCATCGACCGGTAGTCGTCGAAGACGACCGCGGGACCGGTGTGCTCGAGCAAGCGCGGTTCCGCCGCGATGTGCTTGATGACGGCGCCGTCGGGGCACAGGTTGCCCCGCAGCACGGCGACCCCGCCCTCGGCGGCCAGCGGCCTCGAACGGTCACGGATCACCTCCTCGTCGTGCACGAGCGCGCCGTCGAGCTGCTCCCGCAGCGTGGTGTGCGAGACCGTCGGGCGATCCAGGTGCAGGACATCGGTGAGCCGGGAGAGGAAGCCCGGCATCCCGCCCGCGAAGTGGAAGTCCTCCATCAGGAACCGCCCGCCCGGCCGTAGATTCGCGAGGACCGGCACCGTCCGCGCGATCCTGTCGAAGTCGTCGAGCGTCAGCTTCACCCCCGAGCGCCCCGCCATCGCGATGAGATGGATCACCGCGTTGGTCGAGCCGCCGAGCGCCAGGACGGCGGCGACCGCGTCCTCGTACGCCTCCTGCGTCAGGATCCGCGACAACCGCAGGTCCTGCCGTACGAGTTCCACGATCCGCAGTCCCGAGGCCGCCGCCATCCGGTCGTGCCCCGAGTCGACCGCCGGCACCGAGGAGGCACCCGGCACGGTCACGCCGAGGGTCTCCGCGGCCGCGGTCAGCGTGGACGCCGTCCCCATCGTCATGCAGTGGCCGGGGGAGCGGGCGAGACCGCTCTCCAGCTCCGCCATCTCGCAGTCGCCGATCCGTCCCGCCCGCCTCTCGTCCCAGTACTTCCACATGTCCGTACCGGAGCCGAGCGTCTCGCCCCGCCAGTGCCCCGGCAGCATGGGTCCCGCCGGAACGAACACCGTGGGCAGGTCGACCGAGGCCGCACCCATGAGGAGCGCGGGGGTGGTCTTGTCGCAGCCGCCCATGAGCACCGCCCCGTCCACCGGGTACGAGCGCAGCAGCTCCTCCGTCTCCAGCGCGAGGAGGTTGCGGTAGAGCATCGGGGTCGGCTTCTGGAACGTCTCCGAGAGGGTGGAGACCGGGAACTCCAGCGGGAAGCCGCCGGCCTGCCACACCCCGCGCTTCACGGCCTGCGCGCGGTCGCGGAGGTGGACGTGGCAGGGGTTGATGTCGGACCAGGTGTTGAGGATCGCGATGACCGGCTTTCCGAGGTGCTCCTCGGGCAGATAGCCGAGCTGCCGGGTGCGGGCCCGGTGGCTGAAGGAGCGGAGGCCGTCGGTGCCGTACCACTGGTGACTGCGCAGGTCCTCGGGCCGCAGGCCTCCCTCGCCGGGGCGCCCGCCCGCGCCGGCGGGCCCTTCGGCGCTCATATCGGCCACCCGGCCGCGATCGTGGCGACCTCGGCCCGCTCGCTCTCGGGGAGTTCACGGCTCGGCGGGCGGACCGCCCGGCGGCAGAGGCCGAGGGAGGCGAGGGCCTCCTTGACCACCGTCACGTTGTCCGCGCTGCCGTTGGCCGCGCGCAGCTCCTCGAAGCGGCGGATCCGCTCCCAGACCTTCATCGCGGTCGGGTAGTCGCCGGACCGCAGCGCGTCCAGCATCTCGACGGAGAGCGCGGGGGAGACGTTGACCAGGCCGGAGGTGAATCCGGTGGCGCCGGCGGCGAAGTAGGCGGGGGCGTACGGCTCGGCCAGGCCCGCCACCCAGACGAAGCGGTCGAGGCCCGCGTCCCGGGCGAAGCCGGCGAACCGGGCCGCGTCGGGAACCGCGTACTTCACCCCCACGACGTTGGGGCATTCGGCGCCGAGCTCGGCGAGCCGGGCCCCGCCGATCTGCGGGTTGCGGATGTAGGGGACGACCCCGAGCTCGGGGACGGCCTCGGCGATGGCCCGGTGGTAGTCGACCCAGCCGCTCTCCGAGACGTACGGGTGGACCGGCTGGTGGACCATCACCATGTGGGCGCCCGTGGCCCGGGCGTGCCGGGCGGCCTCGACCGCCGTCGGCACGTCGTGGCCGACGCCGACGAGGATCGCGGCACGGTCGCCGGCCTCGTCGACGGTGATCTCGGTGAGGGAGCGGCGCTCCTCGGGGGTGAGGGCGTAGAACTCGCCGGTGTTGCCGTTGGGGGTGAGGGTGCGGACCCCGCCGTCGAGGAGCCGGCGCAGCAGCGCGCGGTGGGTGACGGTGTCCACGGAGCCGTCCTCGGCGAACGGTGTGACCGGGATGGCCACGACGTCGGCGAGGGCGGCCCTCATCGTCTCGAATTCCATGCTCACTCGCTGTTCAGGGGGGACTGGTTCTCGGGGTACTGGGGGAAGGCGCGCTCGACGAACGACGCGATGTGGTCGTGGACCGCGCGGCCCACCCCGCCGACGTCGCCGGCGGCCGCGAGCCGCAGGATCTCCTCGTGCTCGGCGGCCTCCCGTTCCCAGGAGGGGATGGCCGCCCAGGCGACGGTGGAGACCAGGGCCGCCTGGTCGCGGACCTCGTCGAGCATCCGGCCGAGCAGCGGGTTGCCGCAGGGCAGATAGAGCGCCCGGTGGAACGCCCGGTTGGCCAGGGACCGTTCGGCCGGGTCCTCGGCTCCGGCCGCCCGGCGCAGGGCCTCCCGCGCCTCGTCGAGCGGGGCGCCGGACGCCACGGCGCGGCGGACCGCCTCGGGTTCCAGGAGGAGGCGTACGTCGTAGACGGCGCGGGCCATGTCGGCGTCGACCATCCGGACCGTGACGCCCTTGTACTGGCTCATCACCACGAGCCCGCTGCCCGCGAGGGTCTTGAGCGCCTCACGGACCGGGGTCTTCGACACTCCGAAACGCGCGGCGAGTTCGGCCTCGACGAGGGCCTGGCCGGGTCTGAGCCCGCCGGTGAGGATGTCGTGCTTGATCGCTTCGAGCACGTACTGGGTGCGGGAGGGGATGGGGCTGGGGGCGAAGGCCATGGAGCACTCTCAGATCTCATGTATCGCGTCTCATATATGACGTACGAAGTGCAACGGGCATGAAGTTAAGGGGGCGTTCGTGTTTCGTCAATGCTTCACGCAAACGCTTTCTACGGCCGGCGTCCCGCCGCCCCCGGTCGGCTGGTGAAGGGGCTGGCCCGCCGATTTGTTTTCTGGGATAACTATTGAGGGCTCGGTGCAGCCCTCCCCACCCCACCCCGAGGACCGGCATGAAGTTCACCGACGGCTTCTGGCTGATGCGCGAGGGCGTCCACGCCTCGTACGCCACGGAAGTCCGCGATCTGCGCCTGGAAGCCGACCGCTTCACGGCCCACGCCTCCGTCAAGCGGGTCGAGACCCGCGGCGACACCCTGAACTCGGCTCTCCTGACGGTGGAGTGCCACGCACCCGCCGAGGGCGTGATCGGCGTACGCGTCACCCACCACGCGGGAAAGGTCCACCGAGGGCCCGACTTCGAGCTCGACGGCTCGGGTTCGGGGGCGGGCGCGGTCCGTCAGGACGGACCGGTCGTCGAGCTCGCCTCCGGCCCCCTCCGGCTGCGCCTGGACCGATCGGCTCCCTGGGCCCTGGAGTTCCACGACGACGACGGCCGTACGCTCACCGGGACCGGCCGCAAGGGCACCGCGTTCGTCACCACGCCCGACGGCGCCCACCACATGGCCGTCCAGCTCGCGCTCGGCGTCGGCGAGCAGATCTACGGCCTCGGCGAGCGCTTCACCCCGTTCGTGAAGAACGGGCAGAGCGTCGACATCTGGCAGGCCGACGGCGGCACCAGCAGCGAACAGGCCTACAAGAACATCCCGTTCTACCTCTCCTCACGCGGCTACGGCGTCTTCGTCAACCACCCAGGACGCGTCTCCTTCGAGGTCGGCTCGGAGGCGGTCGGCCGGGTCCAGTTCAGCGTCGAGGACCAGACCCTCGAGTACCTCGTCGTCGCGGGCCCCACCCCCAAGGACGTCCTGGCCCGCTACACGGCACTCACCGGGCGCCCCGCCCTGCCTCCGCCCTGGTCCTTCGGCCTCTGGCTGACCACCTCCTTCACCACCCGCTACGACGAGGCCACCGTCACCTCCTTCGTCGACGGCATGGCCGCCCGGGACATCCCGCTCTCCGTCTTCCACTTCGACTGCTTCTGGATGCGCGAGTACCAGTGGTCCGACTTCCGCTGGGACCCCGAGACCTTCCCCGACCCGGAGGGCATGCTCGCCCGGCTGAAGGCCCGGGGGCTGCGCGTCGGGATGTGGATCAACCCGTACATCGCCCAGAAATCCCCCCTGTTCGAAGAGGGCAGGGAGCGCGGACTTCTCCTCCGGCGGGCGAACGGCGACGTCTGGCAGTGGGACCTGTGGCAGCCCGGCATGGCCCTCGTGGACTTCACGAACCCCGAGGCCAGGACCTGGTTCCAGGACAAGCTGCGGCCGCTGCTCGCCCAGGGCGTGGACTGCTTCAAGACCGACTTCGGCGAGCGCGTCCCCACGGACGTCGTCTGGCACGACGGCTCGGACCCCGAGCGCATGCACAACTACTACGCCCAGCTGTACAACCGGACCGTCTTCGACCTCCTGGAGAAGGAACGCGGCACCGGCGAGGCCGTCCTCTTCGCCCGCTCGGCGACCGCCGGCGGGCAGCAGTTCCCCGTCCACTGGGGCGGCGACTGCTGGGCCTCCTTCGAGGCCATGGCCGAGTCCCTGCGCGGCGGCCTCTCGCTCTCCCTGAGCGGATTCGGCTTCTGGAGCCACGACATCGGCGGTTTCGAGGGCACGCCCGAGCCGGAGGTCTTCACCCGCTGGCTCGCCTTCGGGCTGCTGTCCTCGCACAGCAGGCTGCACGGCAGCGACTCGTACCGGGTGCCGTGGGAGTTCGGCGAGCAGGCGGTGGACGTCGCCCGGCGTTTCACCCGGCTCAAGCACCGGCTGATGCCGTACCTGTACGGGGCCGCCGCCGAGGCCCACGCGACCGGGGTGCCGGTGATGCGGCCGATGCTCCTCGAGTTCCCCGAGGACCCGGCGTGCCGGACCCTCGACCGTCAGTACATGCTCGGTCCCGACCTCCTGGTCGCGCCGGTGCTGACCTTCGGGGGCGAGGTCGAGGTCTACCTCCCGGCGGGCGACTGGACCCACCTCCTGAGTGGCGAGACCGTCACCGGCCCCTGCTGGCGCCGCGAGACCCACGCCCTGGACAGCCTTCCGCTGTACGTGCGCCCCGGCGCGGTCCTGCCCCTCGGCGCCGACGACTCCCGCCCGGACGGCGACTGGCCCGACGGCCTGACGCTGCTGGTGGCCCCGGGGGGCGCGGGCACGGTGCGGGTCACGGTCCCTGACCACGGGGGTGCGACGGCCGCGGTGTACGAGGTGACCCGCACGCCGGAGGGCCCGCGGGCGATCGTGAGCGGCACGGAACTCCCGTACACGGTGCGGGTCCTGGGGCCGGGCGGAGTGTGATCGCCACGGCGTAGGGTCGGGGCCATGACGACGCATCCCACGATACGAGACCCCGAACAGCGCAAGAAGGACGTCCTCGCCCGGCTGGCGGAGGAGGTGGACATCTGGGTGGCCTCGGCGAGCGCCGACGCCCGGCCGTACCTCGTGCCGCTGGCCTTCCACTGGGACGGCGCGGACATCTGGCTGTGCACCCGGCTGACGAACCCCACCGGCCGCAACCTCGCCGCCGGCGGAAGCACCCGGCTGGCGCTCGGGCACACCCGGGACGTCGTCCTGATCGACGGTGACGTGACGACGCTCGTCGTCGGTGACGTGCCGACGGCGGCGATCGAGGCCTTCGCCGCGAAGTGCGGGTGGGACCCGCGGAACTCGGGACCCGCCTACGGCTGGTTCCGGGTCCGCCCCACCGCCGTGGAGGCCTGGCTCGAGGAGCCCGAACTGGCCGGGCGCCACCTGATGCGGGACGGCGTCTGGGCGGTCTGAGACGGACGGCGTCGACCGGGAACGCCGCCGCGGGACCGCGATGCGCGACACCGCGCCGGGACCGGCCCCCGGCCCGGTGTCGGCGCGTCCCGGACCCGGTGTCGGCGCGGGCTCGGCCGCCGCGAAGGAGCGTCGAGTTGCCGAGTTGCGGTATCCGGTGCGGGAGAGAAAAGTGGGTCGTATGACTCCTGTGCACCGTTGAGACGTGGAACTCCGGGCACCTGGGCCGCCCTTAGGGAGCGGCCGTCGGAAGGGTCTGCGCACCGATAGCACCTGGACGCCCCATGACAAGAAATGTCCGGCGACATGTCATCCGGGCCGCGAGCGCGTCCCTCCTGGCTGCCGCTCTGGGGCTCACGGGAGGCGTCGCGGCGGCCGCCGGCGCCTCCGCGCAGCCCCAGGCGGTCCTGGCCGCCGAGCCGACACCGCCTCCCGGTGAGGGCGAGCCGGAGCCTCCGCCTCCCGGTGAGAGTGAGCCGGAGGCTCCGCCTCCCGGTGAGAGTGAGCCGGAGGCACCTCCTCCCGGTGAGAGTGAGCCGGAGGCTCCGCCACCCGGTGAGAGTGAGCCGGAGGCACCTCCTCCCGGTGAGAGTGAGCCGGAGGCTCCGCCTCCCGGTGAGGGCGAGCCGGAGGCACCTCCTCCCGGCGAGGACGGAGGGGCACCTCCCGCCGAGGGCGGAGCGCCCGCGCCGCAGACCCCCGACGAGATCAGGACACGGATCGAGGCCGGACTCGCGAGCTCCGACCTCTCGGCCGAGGAGAAGGCGACGGTCCAGAAGTCGCTGGAGACGGTCCTCGGCATCCTCGGCGACCCGAACGCCTCCCCGTTCGAGAAGGACCTGGCCAGTGCCGTCGGGGCGGGCCTCGACCAGGTCCTGAAACTGAGCATGGACCCCGCCACGTCGGCCGAGGACAAGGCCAGGTACGACAGGCTCGTGGTCGGCGTCAGCGAGGCGATGGCGAAGTTCACCGACCCGGACGTGCCCGCCGACCAGCGGGACGGCACCCACGCGGTCCTCGCGGACCTGAACGTCACCCTCGCGAACCTCGCGGCATCGAACCTGTCACCCGCGGACAAGGCGTACTACTCCCTGTGGGCGGACCAGATCCTCGGCGGTCTGCTGGCCGTCCAGCAGCCGACGACGACGCCGAAGCAACACGCGGACAGGCAGAGGGTCCAGGAGAAGCTGAAGCGGAACGCCGGGGCGCTGAAGACGTATCAGAACCCGGACGCCTCCCAGGCGGACCGGGACGCGGCGAAGAAGACACTCGACGAGCAGGCCGGTGCGACGAACCATCCCGCCCACCAGGAACTCGTGGCCGAGCTCAAGCGTCTGAAGGCTCCCCAGGCCTGCCTCGACGTGGTGCAGAACCGGACGCAGCAGGCCGGCTGGCCGGACGGATCCTTGTGGGGTCTGAGCGACACGACCTGCGCGGACACGGTCGGGGCGGGCGCCCAGGACAGCGGCAGCGACTGGAGCGCGCTCTTCCAGTGCGTCATCGACAACCCCTTCAGCACCTGCGCCTCCCGCGTCCCCGAGGACTGAGCCTTCCTCTCAGGCGTGGAAACCGATGTGCGCCAGGCGCAGGTCCCCGCGCAGCTCCACACGGAGGTCCGCCACCTCCCGCGCGACGAGAGGGGCGCGCACCGTCCGGTAGACGTAGGGACCGCCCGTGGCCGGGACCTCGATGCGGGCGATGCCGGAGACGCCTGCGACGCGGTCCGGGCCCGTGCCGTGGGCGGTGCCGAGGACCACCTTGCCGCCGGTCTCGCCCGCGACGGTGACGGTCACCTCGGTGACCCCGTCGCCGAAGTCGCAGGAGTGGTAGACGAGCATGCCCACCGTGTCCGCCTCGGCCTCCGTGCACGGGTCCGCCGAGGTCACCGCCTCCCCCGCGGCCTTCGTACGGTCCACGATGACCGTCCCGGACTGCTCGTCGTAGTCGACCGCGGCGAGACCGTCCCCCAGGACCGGGCGCGGCCCCGGCGCCTCGCCGGCCACCTCGACGCGGACCGTGCGGCGGATGTCACCGACGGACGCGCCCGCGTGGATCTCGTACGGGCCGGGCTCCACCGTCCACCGGCCGTGGGCCACGTCCCAGTGGCCGAGCGCCGTGAGCGGCACCGCGAAGGAGAGCGAGGCGGCCGCGCCCGGCGCGAGGTGGACCCGTTCGTGGGCGAGCAGTTCGCGGTGCGGGCGCGGCACGGAGGGGGCGACGGCCCGCCCGTACACCTGGACGACCTCGTCGGCGGCGACGGCACCACTGTTGGCGACCGTGCACGAGATCCGTACCGTCTCCCCGTCCACGGCTGCCGTCAGTTCCTGGTACGCGAACGTCGTGTACGACAGACCGTGTCCGAAGGGGAACAGCGGTGTGCCGTCGAAGTACAGATACGTCTGACGGCCGCCGATGACGTCGTAGTCGAAGAGATCCGGCAGGTCCGCGTCCGTCGCGTACCAGGTCTGGGGGAGCCTGCCCGCGGGGGAGACGTCCCCGGCGAGCGTCCGGGCGAGCGCCGTGCCCGCCGCCTGCCCGCCGTGCGCGGTCCACAGCAGGGCCGGGAGAGCGGCGGCGGCCTCCGCGACTGCGTACGGGTAGGAGGAGACCAGGACGAGTGCCGTCCGCGGGTTCGCCGCGAGCGCGGCCCGCCAGAGCCGCTCCTGGTGGGCCGGGAGAGCGAGCGTCGTCCGGTCCTCCGTCTCGCGGCCGTTGATGTGCGGGTCGTTGCCCGCGACGACGATCACCGTGTCCGCCCCGGCGGCGGCCCGCGCGACCGCCTCCTCGCCCCGCTCGATCACCTCCACCGTGAAGGGTTCGGCGGGTTCCCGGTCGGCGGCAACCTTCACGCCGTCGGCGGCGACAGAGACGTAGCCGCCCGTACCGAGGTGCAGAAGGAGGTGCTCGTGCGCATGCTGCTCATGGGTTTCGAGCCGGAAGGTCTCGTGCACGACCCAGCCGCCGGGCTCGTCCGCCGAGGCGCGGACGAACCCGTCCTCGGCGACCGACAGGTGGCGGCCGTCGGGGGCCCGCAGGGTCAGCACCCCGTCGCCCCAGTCGACCAGGGCGAGTTCCGAGCCCGCCGCGTCGGCGGTGAGCGGCGGCAGGTCGGTACGGCCGGCGAGCAGCGCCGGATCGAGTGCGGCCGCCGTACCCCGCCCCGCGCCGGCCGCCGCGCCCTGACTCTCGGGGACCCGCAGCGCGGCGCCGGACGCGGTCCGCAGCCGTATCCGGTCCACGCCCTCGGCGAACGTCACCCGGTCCGCGCCGAACCGCTCCCGCAGTCCGTCCAGCGGGGAGGATCGGTGGATCAGCGAGCCGCTGTACCAGTCCAGTTTGCAGGCATCGCCGAGCAGTCCGACCACGGCGATCCGGCGCCCGTCGTCCGCGAGGGGCAGCAGCGGGCCACCCGCCTCCAGTGGCTCGTTGCGCAGCAGGACGACCGCCGCCTCCGCCGCCTCGCGGGCCAGCTCCCGGTGCTCGGGGGTGTCGAACCGGGCCTCGTCCGCGTACGGATCGAGCTCAGGGTCGAACTCGCCGAGCAGGAACCGCACCGTCAGCTGACGCCGTACCGCCCGGTCCACGTCCTCCTGGTCCACCAGACCGGCCTCCAGGGCCCGTCGCAGCCTCCCGAGGATCACCGAACTGTCCGTGCCGTGGTCGGTGAAGGAGTCGACCCCGGCGCGCAGCGACGCGGCCACCGCTTCCTCGTGCGTCGCGAAGTACCCCTGGGAATCGGCCAGGTTGGAGGGCGCACCCGCATCCGAGCAGACCAGGAGTTCCTGGTCCGTCCAGGTGCGCAGCTCCTCCTCGATGTACGGGGAGAGGTGGTTGGGCCGGCCGTTGACGAGGTTGTACGCGGGCATCACCCCGGCCACCGCGCCCGCCTCGACGGGGCCCCGGAAGGCCCGCAGGTCGTACTCGTGCAGCACTCGTGGGCGTACCGAAGCGGAGGACGTGTCCCTGGCCGTCTCGTTGTTGTGCGCCAGCCAGTGCTTGAGGACGGGTGCCGTGCGCCAGTACACGGGATGGTCGCCACGCAGGCCCCGGGTGTACGCGGTGGCGATCGCGGCGGTCAGCGCCGGGTCCTCCGCGTACCCCTCCTCGCCGCGACCCCACAGGGGGTTGCGCAGCGGATTCACCGTCGGCGCCCACAGGTTGAGCCCGACCCGGTCGTCCTTGGCGCGCATCGCGCGCGCCTCGCGGGAGACCGCCTCGCCGACCCGGCGCACCAACTCCGGGTGCCAGGTGGCTCCGAGGCCCACGGACTGCGGGAACACGGTCGCCGGTCCCATCCAGGCGACGCCGTGCAGGGCCTCCTGGCCGGTGCGGAAGGCGGCGAGGCCGACGCTGTCGGCCCCCGGCGTGAACTGGTGCAGGAGTGCGAGTCGTTCGCCGGCGGTGAGCCGGTCGAGCAGGTCGTCGACCCGGCGGGCGACGGGGAGCGCCGGGTCGTGGAAGGGCGGCCGGTGTGCAGTCACGTGCGAGTCCCTTGCAGAGGGGTGTGGAGGCCGGGAAGGCTGAGCTTTCGAAGCGCTTCGATGCTCCGTGCGGGAGGAGTGGGTGTCAAGGCGTGGTCCACCACCATCTCCCCTACGTTCCAACCCACTTGGGTGTTCTCGTGCCGACGGGCAATCCCGAGAGATTCTCGGCGGCGACTCTTGCCGCGCCTGTGACGTTCACTTAACCTCGCAGCAATATCGAAGCGCTTCGACTCTCGATCGTCGAGAGCGCCCGGGCTATCGCCCCGCCCGCACCACCTCCACCACAGCCGGCCGGCACCCCCGCGGTCGCCGTATGTCCTGGCGCGTGCCATGAAGGGTTGACGCAATGACGCCGAACGCCGTCTCCACGGACTCCCGGAGATCCACCCCGAGCCGGAGCGGCTCCGGGCAGAGCCGCAGGGGCTTCCTCGCCTCCACCGCCGTCGCCGCCGCCGTGGCCGCCGGCGGCGCGCCGCTGCTCACGGCCTGCGGGGGCGGCGGCTCGGGCAGCGGGAAGAAGGACGGCACCACCACCGGCAAGGACGCGGCCAAGCTCCTCCCCGCCTTCGTCGCGAGCACCGTCGTCGCCCCCGACATCGCGCCGAAGAACGGCTCGGCGGCCGGCTTCACCCGCGCCATCCCCGGCGCGGAACTCAAGGCCTCCGTCACCGGGAGGAGGGGCAAGGGCGGCGCCCTCACGATCATGGCGCCGTTCTGGGGACCGCCGCCCGCCCCCGACAACCCGTACTACAAGGCCATGAACGAGGCCATCGGAGTCCGGGCCACCTGGCAGAACCAGGACGGCAACGTCTACGACCAGAAGCTCGGCGCCGTCCTCGCCTCCAGCGAGATCCCCGACGTGGTCGTCGTCCCCGGCTGGAACCTCGGCGGCAGGATACCCAGCGCCGTCGACGCCAAGTTCGAGGACCTCGGCCCGTATCTCTCGGGCGACAAGGTCAAGGCGTACCCCAACCTCGCGGCGATCCCCACCGACGCCTGGCAGCGTTCCATCTTCGGCGGCACACTCCGCGGTCTGCCCATGCCCGCCTCGTACGTCACCAACATCGCGCCCTTCTACCGCAAGGACCTCTTCGACGCGAAGGGCTGGCAACTCCCCAAGAACGCCGACGAGTTCCTCGCCCTCGCCAAGGAGATCACCAGCGCCAAGGCGAAGGTGTGGGCCTGCGGCGACATGACCTGGACCGCGTACAACATGTTCGGCGTGCTGTCCGGCAGCGACAAGGCGCTCGGCTGGAACCTCGTCGACGGCAAACTGGTCAACCGCATCGAGACCCCCGAGTACCTCGAAGCACTGGAATGGACCCGCAAGCTCTTCGACGCCGGAGTCGTCCACCCCGACGAGAAGACCCAGAACCAGGGCGACACCGGCAACCGCTTCACCGCCGGGCAGTGCCTGATCTACAACAACGACCTCTCGCACTGGTACGCCAAGACCTCCGAACAGGCCGCGCGGAACGCGTCGTTCGCGATGGCGGCCATGGACATCCCCGGCCACGCCGGCGGACTCCCGAAGCTGTGGGCCACCAACCCCGCCAACATCTGGGCCTTCATCAGGAAGGGCAGCTCCAAGGCGGTGATCGAGGACGCCCTCGCCGTCGCCGACTTCACCGCCGCCCCCTACGGCACCAAGGAGCGGATGCTCACCGACTACGGCGTCGAGGGAGTCCACCACACCGTCAAGAACGGCCTTCCGGTCAAGACCGACAAGGGGAACCAGGAGGTCAGCAGCTCCTGGATGTTCGTCGCGAGCCCCGCCCCGTACATCGCCCACCCCGACACCCCCGAGGTCACCCGGGCCATGACCGAATGGCAGCAGCGCATGGGCGCGGTCACCTCCAAGTCCTCCTTCTACGGCATGACCGTCACCGAGCCGTCCCGGTGGACCGGCCTCATGAACGACTTCGAGCAGCTGGAGAAGGACATCGTGCGCGGCCGCAAGAAGGTCTCGGACATGCAGCAGGCCGTCTCCGAATGGAAGACCAAGGGCGGCGACGAGCTCCGCGACTGGTATCGCAAGCTCCTCGACACCAACGGCTCCGCGGCGAGCTGACCGTGAGCACGCTCGACACCAAGACGGCGGAGCCGGCCGCGCCGGCCGCCACCGCCCGGACCCCACGGGGCCGCCGCCGGGACCCGCGGCGGCCCCGTACGGCCGGACACGTCCCGTTCGGCCGGCGGCTCCGCCGCGACAGGGCCCTGCTCCTGATGACCGTCCCGGCGCTCGTCCTCGTCGTCGTCTTCAACTACGTCCCGATCCTGGGGAACGTGGTCGCCTTCCAGGACTACGACCCGTACCTCTCGACCAACGGCGTCACCGCCATGCTGGAAAGCCCGTGGGTCGGCCTCGGCCAGTTCGAACGGGTCCTCTCCGACCCGGGGTTCTGGCACGCCGTCGAGAACACCCTCGTCCTCTTCCTCCTCCAACTGGTGCTGTTCTTCCCGGTGCCCATCGCGCTCGCCCTGCTCGTCAACAGCGTCCTGCGACCCCGGGTGAGGGCGGTCGTCCAGGCGATCCTCTACCTGCCGCACTTCTTCTCGTGGGTCCTCGTCATCACGGTCTTCCAGCAGATCCTCGGCGGCGCCGGCATCATCGCGCAGACCCTCCGGCAGCACGGCCACGAGGGCTTCGACCTCATGACCGACCCGGCGGTCTTCCCGTTCCTCGTCACCGCCGAAGGCATCTGGAAGGACGCCGGCTGGGGCGTCATCGTCTTCCTCGCCGCGCTCGCCGCCGTCAACCAGGACCTGTACGAGGCCGCCGCGATGGACGGTGCCGGGCGATGGCGGCGCATGTGGCACGTCACCCTGCCCGCGCTGCGCCCCGTCATCGCGCTGCTGCTCGTCCTCCGCGTCGGCGACGCGCTGACCGTCGGCTTCGAGCAACTGCTGCTCCAGCGCGACGCCGTCGGCCCGGGGGCGGCCGAGGTCCTCGACACCTTCGTGTGGTGGACCGGTCTGCGCAGCCAGGACTTCAGTTACGCGGCCGCCGCCGGACTGGTCAAGGGAGTCGTCGGCCTCGTGCTGGTCCTCTCGGCGAACAAGACCGCCCATCTCATGGGCGAGCAGGGGGTGTACCGCACGTGACCCGGAGCCTGGCAGCGAACCGGCGACCGCAGACGACCGGACGTCCTGCCCGATCCCGATGGGCGGCGCCCGCCCGGCCCGTCTGGGAGGAGCCGCCCGGCCGGACGGGCCTCGCCGCGAAGGGCGCGGTCCTCGTCCTCGCCTGCCTCGCGGTCCTCTTCCCGCTGTGGATCGTGGTGGTCACCAGCCTCTCGACCAAGAAGACGATCACGGAGACCGGCGGCCTCGTGGTCGTCCCCAGGGACATCACCTTCATCGCCTACCAGGAGCTCCTGAGCGGAGGCCAGGTCACCCGCGCCGCCGTCGTCAGCGTCCTGGTGACCCTGACCGGCACGGTCTTCTCGATGACCGTGTCGATCCTCTGCGCGTACGGACTCTCCCGGCCCGGCTCGCTCGGCCACCGCTTCATCCTGCTCACCCTGATGGCCACCATGTTCTTCGGCGCCGGCCTGATCCCCACGTACCTCCTCGTACAGACCCTCGGCCTCACCGACACCTATCTCGCGCTGATCCTCCCCAGCGCCGTCAGCGTCTTCAACATCCTCGTCCTGCGCGGCTTCTTCATGGGCGTCTCACCCGAACTCGTCGACAGCGCACGCATCGACGGAGCCGGAGACCTGCGCATCCTCTGGCAGATCGTGATGCCGCTGTCGAGAGCGGTCATCGCCGTCATCACCCTCTTCTACGCGGTCGGTTACTGGAGTGCCTGGTTCAACGCCTCCATCTACCTCAGCGACCAGAACATGATGCCGCTCCAGAACGTCCTCATCCAGCTCGCGCAGAAGCAGGAGATCCCCGTCGGCCTCGGCCAGGCCGTCAAGGCGGGCAACCTCTCCGGACTCGCCGTCCAGATGGCCGTCATGGTCCTGGCCCTGCTGCCCGTGGCCGTCCTCTCGCCCTTCGTCCAGAAGCACTTCAGGAAGGGCATGCTCACCGGCGCCGTCAAGGGCTGATCCCGCCGCCCGATCCACACCACCCCCCTTTTCCCACGGAGAGTCGGATGCCGAGCCTCGACGATGTGACCCGGCCGCCCGGCCGCCCGCCCCAGATCCTCTACGGCGGCGACTGGAACCCCGAGCAGTGGCCCGAGGAGACCTGGACCGAGGACGTCCGGCTCATGCGCCGCGCCGGGGTCACCTCCGTCACCCTCGGCGTCTTCTCCTGGGCGCGCATCGAACCCAGCCCCGGGAAACGCGAGTTCGACTGGCTGGACCGCCTCATGGACCTGACGCACACCCACGGCATCGGCGTCGTCCTCGCCACCCCCACCTCCTCGCCACCGCCCTGGATGGGACGGCTCCACCCCGAGACGCTGCCCCGCGACGAGGACGGCCGGACCGAATGGTGGGGCTCACGCCAGCACTTCTCCCACTCCAGTGAGGTCTACCGGCAGTACGCGGCCTCGATCACCGAGGACCTCGCGGCCCGCTACGCCGGCCACCCCGCGCTCACGATGTGGCACATCAACAACGAGTACTGCACGTACGACTGGGGCGACGAGGCGGCCCGCACCTTCCGCCGCTGGCTCCAGGACCGGTACGGCACCCTCGACGCGCTCAACACCGCCTGGGGCACCGACTTCTGGAGCCAGCGGTACGGCGACTGGGCCGAGGTCCTGCCACCCCGGCGGGCGCACTACCTGAAGAACCCGGCGCACGTCCTCGACTTCCGCCGCTACACCTCCGACCAGCTGCTCGCTTGCTACCGCGCCGAACGCGACATCGTCCGCCGCCACACCCCGGACCTCCCCGTGACCACCAACTTCATGCCGTTCTGGTCCGGTCAGGACGGCTGGACGTGGGCGGCCGAGGAGGACCTCGTCTCGGTCGACGTCTACCCCGACCCGAGGGACCCGGGCTCCGCCGCCTACAACGCCATGATCGGCGACCTGACCCGCTCCCAGGCGGGCGGCGGACCGTGGATGGTCATGGAGCAGGCCGCAGGCGCCGTCAACTGGCGAGGCGTCAACCACCCCAAGCCGTACGGACTCAACCGCCTGTGGGCCCTCCAGGCCATCGCCCACGGAGCGGACGCCGTCTGCTACTTCCAGTGGCGCCAGTCCCGGCAGGGGGCGGAGAAGTTCCACTCCGGAATGCTCGGCCACGCGGGCGAGCGGGGGCGCGTCTTCCAGGAGACCGTCCGCATCGGGGAGGACCTCGCCCGGCTCGGCCCCCGGGTCGCGGGCAGCCGGGTCACCACCGGCATCGCCGTCCTCCACGACTGGAACTCCTGGTGGGCCGGCGACCAGGAGGGGGCGCTCTCGCGCCGCGTCGACCACGCCGAGATCGTCGGCGCCTGGCACCGGGCCCTGTGGGACGCCCACCTTCCCGCCTCCTTCGCCCACCCCCACCACGACCTCGGCTGCCACCGGCTCGTCCTCGTGCCGCACCTCTACCTCCTCGACGACACCGCGATCGACAACCTCGTCGCGTACGTGCGGGGCGGCGGCACCCTCGTGTGCGGTTTCCTCACCGGTATCGCCGACCAGGACGACCGGGTCCGCCCCGGCGGGATGGACGCCCGCCTCCGCGAGCTCCTCGGCATCGACCTGCTCCAGGAGTGGTGGCCGCTCGACGAGGGCGAACACGTCGACTGCGGCACCTTCCGGGGGACACTCTGGTCGGAGGAACTCATCGCCGCCCCCGGCGCCGAGACGGTCGCCGCCTACCGGGGCGGGGAGCTCGACGGCCTGCCCGCCGTGCTCCGCAACGGCCGCGCCCGCTACCTCACCACCCTCCCCGAACCGGCCGCCCTGAGCCGGCTCCTGTCCGCCGTGGCGGAGGAGGCCGGAGTGCGGCCCGTCGTCGACGGCCTGCCGGCGGACGTCGAGGCCGTCCGGCGCGGCGACCTGCTCTTCCTCCTCCGGCACGGCCACGACCCGGTCACGGTCACGCTGCCCGGCCGCCACCGCGACCTGCTCACCGGGACGGAGATCGCGGGGGCGCTGAAGCTGGAACGGTACGGAGTGGCGGTCCTGGAGGTGTCCGGAGCGCAGGTCCCGGAGCCAGCGGACGCGGGGACACGGGAGGAGCACGGACCGGGGGCCCGTCCCGTGCCGGAGGGGCGTCCGTGATCCACGGCACCTGGGAACCCGCGCCCGCCGCCCGCTGGGAGGACGCCTTTCTCGCCGGGAACGGCAGGCACGGCGCCCTGGTCCTCGGCGATCCCGGGGACGACCGGGTGATCGTCACCCACCACACCCTCGTGCGGCCGAACAACGCCCCCGCCGACACCACGCCGCCCCGCCTCGCCGCAGCGCTGCCCGCCCTCCAGGACGCCCTGCTCGCCGGAGACGCGACGGCCGCCGAACGGTTCACGGACGGGCGCCCGCTGCGCTGGGTCCAGCCGTTCCACCCGGGCTTCCTGACCCGGCTGCGGAGACGAGAGAACACCGCCCCCGCCGCCCCCGTCCGCCGGAACGTGGACTTCACCACCGGGGTGGTCACCGGGGAGTGCGGGGAGCGCCGCAGCGAGGTCTTCGTCTCACGCGCCGACGACGTCATCGTCCAGTACGTCACCGCGCCCGGTCCCGTGGTGGACATCGACCTCGACCACCGGCTGCCCGGCGTCCCCCTCGGACTCGGGACCGGCCGGGGCGTCGTCACCGCACGCCGGGAGACCGTCCTCACCCTGCGGGCCCGGTACCCGGACAGCCCGCTCGGCTACACCGGCATCACGCTCCTGCTCACCGACACCGGACGCACCACGGTCACCGCCGGCGGCGTCCGCGTCGAAGGCGCGGGGCAGCTGCTCCTCCTCACCCGGGTGCGACGCCACACGGAGCACTTCGACCCGGCCCCGGCGACGGAGGACCTGCGGTCACTGACCGGCGGCCACGACCTCCCCACCCTCCACGACCGGCTGCTCGCCCGCCACACCGCTCTGCACAGCGCCGCCTACCGGCGTGTCTCGCTCGACCTCGGCGCGGACCCCACCGAGCGCGCCCTCCCCGGCTCCGCCCTCCTCCGCCGCCCCGACGGCCCCGCCCTCCTGGAACGCCTCTTCGCGGCAGGCCGCTACCACCTGCTCTCCTCCTCGGGCTCGCATCCGCCCCGGCTCCCCGGACTCTGGACCGGGGACTGGAACACGGCCTGGTCCGGGGCCTTCACCACCAACGCCAACCTCAACCTCCAGACCGCCTCCGCCGCCGCGGCCGACCTGCCGGAGGTGACGAGCGCCCAAGCCGACCTCGTCCACGGCCAGCTGTCCGACTGGAGGGACAACGCCCGGGCGATCTTCGGCGCCCGGGGCGTCGTCGCCCCCTCCCACACCGACGGCTTCTCGGGGCACACGTACCACTTCAGCCGTGAGTACCCCCTCCACCTGTGGACGGCGGGCGCCGACTGGCTTCTCAAGCCGCTGCTCGACCACGAGGAGACGAGCGGTCGGCGCGACCCGAGGACCTCGACCCTCCTCGCCGAACTCGCCCTCTTCTACGAGGACTTCCTCACCAGGACCGGACCCGACGGCCGTATCGTCGTCGTCCCCTCGTACTCACCCGAGAACCGGCCGCGCGCCGGGAGCTGGGGCGCGGTCGACGCCACCATGGACATCGCCGCCGCCCGGCACGCCCTGCGTGCCGCGGCCGACCGCGCGCCCCACGCCGACGCCACGCGGCTGCGCGCCCTCGCGGACCGCCTCCCGCCCTACCGGATCAACGAAGAGGGCGCGCTCGCCGAGTGGGCCCGGCCCGGGCTGGGCGACCGCTACGACCACCGGCACCTCAGCCACCTCTACCCCGTCTGGCCGCTGGACGAGATCAACCCGTACGACACCCCCGAGCTCGCCGCGGCGGCCCGGCGCGCCCTCGCACTCCGCGGCAGCGAGAACGACTCGGCCCACGGACACCTGCATCACGGCCTGGTGGCGGCCCGGCTGGGCGACGCGGCCCGTACCGAGGAGGCTCTGGCGCGCGTGCTGACCGGCGACTACTTCCACGACTCCCTGATGAGCGCGCACTACCCGGCCCGCGACGTCTACAACGCCGACGCCGCCCACACCCTGCCCGCGCTCCTCGTCGAGACCCTCGTGCAGTCCACGGCCGAGCGGCTCGTGCTGCTCCCCGCCCCGCCTGGCCGCTGCCCGCGCGGCCGGCTCACCGGCGTACGGACCCGGTTCGGCGCCCGCGTCGACCTGACGTGGTCACCGGGGACGTACCGGGCCGTCCTCCGCCCGGACCGGGACGCCGAGATCGACGTCCGCACCCCGGCCGGTGCGACCCGGCTCGTCCTGCGCGCCGGCGAGGAGCGGATCGTCAGCTCCTGAGCCCGGCCGGGGGAGGAGGACCAGAACTGTCCCGTACGGTCAGCACCGGCGTGAGCAGTTCGATGCCCGCCGTGTCCGCCCCCTCCCCGGGGGAGAGGCCCGCGACGAGCCGCTCCACCGCCCGGTGGCCCAGCTCCTGCGCGGGGATCGCCACCGAGGTGAGCGGCACCGAGGCCTGGGCGGCGATCTGGCCGGCGCACACCGCGACCACCGACACGTCCTCGGGCACGGCCCGGCCGGTCCGCCGCAGGAGCGTGAGCACCGGCTCGACCGCCGTCTCGTTCTGCACGACGAACGCGCTGACCCCGGGCCGCTCGTCGAAAACCCTGGCGAGCACCCCCGCCACCGCGTCATGACCGCCCTCGCACGGCCGGTGCAGCAGCCGGACCCCTCGCTCGGCAGCCCGGTCGCGCAGTCCGCGCAGGGTGCGCTCGGCGAAGCCCGTATGGCGCGCGTAGACGCCGGGCGACTCGCCGACGACCGCGATCTCCCGGTGCCCGAGGTCGGCCAGATGCTCCACGCACAGCGCCCCGGCCGCCGCGAAGTCCAGATCGACGCAGTCGAGCCCCTCCGGGTCGGCGGGCAGCCCGACCAGGACGGCCGGCGGACCCGCCGCGCGCAGCAACGGCAGCCGCTCGTCGTCGAGCTGGACGTCCATCAGGATCACCGCCTCGGCGAGCCCGCTGCCGGTCACGCGGCGGAGCGCCGAAGGGCCTTCCTCACCGGTGAGGAGCAGCACGTCGTAGCCGTGCGCGCGGGCGGCGGTGGCGACGGCGACCGCGATCTCCAGCATGACGGGCACATACATGTCGGTGCGCAGCGGGACCATCAGGGCGATGATCCGCGAACGGCTGCTGGCGAGTGCGCGGGCGCCCGCGTGGGGCTGGTAGCCGAGCTGCTCGATGCTGGCCCGCACCCGCCGCCGGGTGGGGTCCGAGATGGGGCGCTTGCCGCTGAGGACGTAGCTCACCGTGCTGGCCGACACTCCGGCGTGCCGGGCGACCTCGGCAAGCGTGACCATCCGTTCTCCCCGCGGGCCGTGACTGAGGTGAGGCGATGCGAATCGCTTCGACGATGCCACTCGAACGATCGCGTCGACGGCTCAGCGAGACCGTAACGCGGGTGTGTTGACGTGTCCAGAGAAGTGGGTCAAGAAGATCGAAGCGCTTCGACGGGCGAGGTGTCGGCGTCGAAGCGCCGGAGTTCCCCCGGGTGCCGGGAACCGAGCGGGGACATCCCGCCGTCCGCCCCGTGCCGGGCGAGCAGATCCAGGACGAGCCGGCCGCGCCGCACCCGCTCCCGAGCCGTGGCGAGGGCGAGTTCCCGCAGATGGGCCCCGTACGGGTAGATCCCGGCCGCCCGGCTCAGCCCGAACTTCAGATACAGGGGCGCGCCCCGCCGTATCAACTCGGCCGCCTCGTACATCCGGACGTAGCCGCCGCCCGGCTCGGTGAAGCCGGTCTCGGCGTATCCGGCGGTGCAGAGACTGGTCTCCCCGTACCGGCAGCGCTCGCAGTGACCGCAGGCCCGGAAGCCCTCGGCCACGCAGGGCCGGCCCAGGAGTGCGGGATCGACCCCGGCGCCGACGGCGTCCACGGTGCCGGACCACTCGTGGCCGGGGACGATGGGGTAGCGGACGTAGCCCGGGGCGCGGTGGCCCTCGTGCAGCTCGCGGTCGCTCATGCAGATCCCCGCGGCGGCGACCCGCACCCGGACCTCGCCGGGGCCGGGTGCGGGGACCGGCCGTTCGATCAGCCGGTGCACGCCGGGCCGCTCGACGAGAACGGTGCGGCTCACGGCGGCGCGGCTCATGGCGGGGGCCGGCGCCGGGCGGCTGACGGCGGGGTCGGGGTGGCTCGCGGCGGGGTCGGGGCGGCCCGCGGCGTCCGTACCCGCGTCGGCGTCGGCGTCGGCGTCGGCGTCGGTGTCGGCATCGGCGCGGCTCACTTCGGCTGCCTCTTCTCCCAGCCCTCGGCCCAGAGGCCGCGGTGAGGACCGAGCCGCCCACGTTGTGCGGGGCGACGAGCACGTAGTGGGTCTCGGCGGTCGCGGCGAGCTTCCTGGCCTCCAGGATGCCGCCGATGTGACCGATGTCGGGCTGCACGATGTCGGCGGCCTGGGACTCGAAGAGCTCACGGAACTCGATCCGGTCGTGGATCCGTTCCCCCGTCGCGATCGGCAGGTCCACCTTCTCGGCGACCTTCGACAGGGCCCTGAGGTTCTCCGGCGGCACCGGCTCCTCCAGCCATGCGGGCCGGAACGGGGCGAGTTCGCGTGCGAGCCGCACCGCGGTCGAGGGGGAGAAGCGGCCGTGCATCTCCACCATCAGCTCGGTGTCCGGGCCGATGGCGTCCCGTACCGCCTCGATGAGTGCGACGGCCTCCCGCGAACGCTCGGCGTCCAGCTCGTAGTGGCCGTTCCCGAACGGGTCGATCTTCAGCGCCCGGTAGCCGCGCGCCACGACCTCACGCGCCGCCGCGTGGTACGCCTCCGGGGTGCGCTCGGTGGTGTACCAGCCGTTCGCGTACGCCTTCACCCGGTCGGTCACCTTCCCGCCGAGCAGCTGCCAGACGGGCACGCCGAGGGCCTTGCCCTTGATGTCCCAGCAGGCCATCTCGACGACCGCGACACCGGACATGACGATCTCGCCGGCCCGCCCGAAGTCCCCGTACTTCATGCGCCGTACGAGATCCTCGACCGCGAACGGGTCGGAACCTGCGATGTGGTTGTGCTCTGCCTCGCGGAGGTAGCCGACGGGCGCGTCGGTGTGCCCGAGCATCTGGGTCTCGCCGACACCGGTCAGCCCCTCGTCGGTGTGGACGAGCACATAGGTGAGATTGCGCCAGGGCGTGCCGACGACGTGTGTGGTGATTCCCGTGATGCGCACGGTGGTTGCTCCCCGGGGACGTGGACGTGGACGTGGACGTTGGCGTGGTGGGGGTCTGCGGTCTGCCTGCTTGTTCGAGATATCGAATATCGTTCGGTGGATCGGCGTGACGGTAGGCAGCGGCCCGCCGGGGTGTGAACGGGAGCGCGTCCACTCGCTCCGCGCGGGGCGGGATCTCCGGCGAACCGTTGCCCGGCGGGGGGCGCGCCGCTAGTCTCTGTTCGCGATTTCGGTCGTAGTGCGGGATATCGAACGGGCAGAGGTGAGGTGGGGGACCCATGGGACGACTCGTTCCGGCGGTGACCAGGGCATTCGACGTTCTGGAGCTCTTCCTGGAGGGCGACGGCACCCTGTCCGCCCCCGAGATCACCCGCAGGCTCCAGCTGCCGCGCACCACCACGCACGAGCTGGTCACCACCCTGACCGCCCGCCACTACCTCGTGGCGGTGCCGGAACAGCCCGGCCGCTACCGGCTCGGCGTCCGCACGTACCAGCTCGGCAGCCGGTACGCCGAGCAGCTCGACCTCGCCGCCGAGGGCCACCAGGTCGCACGCGAAGTCGCCGACACCTGCGGCGAGACGGTGCATGTGGCCGTCCTGGAGGACATGGACGTCATCTACATCGCGAAGGTCGACTCGACCCACGCGGTACGGATGGTCTCCGCGGCCGGACGCCGACTGCCCGCCCACTGCACGGCCGTCGGCAAGATGCTGCTCGCGACCCTCCCGGAGGCCGAGCTCGAGGAGCGCCTCGACGGATACGACCTGGCGGGCATGACGCCCCGCAGCATCACCGACCCGGACGCGCTGCGCGCCGCGCTCGCCGAGATCCGGATCCTCGGCGTCGCGGGCGAACAGCAGGAGTCCAACCCCGACGTCAGCTGTGTTGCCGCGCCGGTACGGGACCGCACCGGACGGGTCGTCGCGGCGCTGTCCGTCTCGGTACCCGTGCACCGCTGGAGCGAGGACCGTGAGAACGAACTCACGGCGCTGGCCGTGAAGGGTGCGAGCCGGCTGGCGGAGCGGCTCGGGCACCGGACCGTGCGCTGAACCTCGGCCCGCACCGCCGCTGCCAGGACTCCACCGTGCCGGCCCCGGGACTCCGCCGCCCGGAGTCGGGAGTTCGCCTCTCGGTGTCGGGGCTCCACCGTCCGGACTCAGGACGCCCCTCGCCCCCGGGACTCCGCCGCCCGGAGTCGGGACTTCGCACCGGAGGGCCCGGTCCGGTCGACGACCTCCGTAGTTTTCCTGATGTCGCACCACTGACACGACACCGAGGAGGCCAGATGCAGCACCTCAGGGCCCAGCCCTGTTCCCCCCTGCCCGGACGCCTGACGGAAGGGCCCGTCTGGGACGCCCGGCGCCAGGAACTGCTCTGGGTGGACATACCCGACGGCCTCGTCCACCGGGCCGCCCTGACCCACGAGGACGCGAAGCCGGACCTGGTCGCCGTCTCGACGCTCCGCCTCGACCGTCCCGTCGGCGCGGTCCAGCCCTGCGCCTCGGGAGCCCTGCTCGTGGCGGCGGGTACCTCCGTCCTCCGGCTGGAGGAGGACTGCCCGATCGCCGAGGCCGTCGAACTGGCCGCGCCGGTCATGCTCGAGGACGGCCTGCCCCGCCGTATGAACGACGCCGCCGTCGACCCGGCGGGCCGGCTCCTCGCCGGAACGATGGCGTACGACGAGAGCCCCGGCGCGGGCGCCCTCTACCGCCTCGACCGCGACGGCCTCACCACGCTCCTGGAGTCGGTGACCATCTCGAACGGCCTCGGCTGGAGCCCGGACGGCACGCTCCTCTACTACGCGGACAGCCCGACCGGCCGGGTCGACGTCTTCGCGTACGACGTGGCCACGGGCACCCTGAGCGACCGCAGGCCGTTCGCGGTCCTCGACCGCGGAGTGCCGGACGGGCTCACCGTGGACGCCGAGGGACGGGTGTGGGTGGCGGTGTGGGGTGGCGGCGAAGTCCTCGCCTTCACGCCGGAAGGCACCCTCCACGCGCGCGTGGAGGTGCCCGCCTCCCATGTGACGAGCTGTGCCTTCGCCGGACCTGACCTCGACGTCCTGGTCATCACGACGGCCACCGAGGGCCTGCCCGGGCCCCGCCGCCGGGCGGAGCCGGACGCGGGACGGCTGTTCGTCTGCCGTCCGGGTGGGAGGGGACTGCCGAGCGTTCCGTACGCCGACCTCTGACCGGCCGCCGGGGGAGCGGGAAGGGCGCGCGCCCGTAGAAGGCCGCCTCCGGGGCGACGCCGCCTCCGTGGGAACGCCGACTCCGCACCCTGGCGGGCCCGCGGCGCCGCGACCGCGGCCTGCCGCCCCACCTCCGACGAGTCGTCTCCGAGGCAGAGCCCCGGCATCCACTACAACACCGGTTCCGACCTGCTCGACCCTCTGGTCGACCGCTCCGTCTTCCGGTACGAGGACGGGCATGTGGGCCTGCCCACGGGACCCGGTCCCGGAAGGGAGGGCGACGCGAAGGCCGTGGAGCGGGCCGAGGTCGGCCACCGCCGGCGCAACCCGGCCTGGCGGCGCGACGACGGCTCCCTCGCCGAGTGGTAGCCGGAACGTGCGGAAGGGGCGGGCCCGTGACCGAGCCCGCCCCTTCCGCACGGTGGGTCAGCGGTGCGCCAGCCAGTTCGCCGCCGGGAGCAGCTTGCTGTCGTAGTCGAACAGCGCCTGGTTCTCCCAGCCGTTGCCGGACGAGGAGTCGGCCGGGTCCCAGCCGTTGCCCGGGACGGCCGTCCAGGTCGGCTCCCAGTAGAAGACACCGAGACCGCGGCCGTTCGGCACCGCCTCGACGACGTTCATGACGTCCCGCAGCCAGGCCGACTGGCCGGCGGCGCTCGCCGGGTAGCCGGCAACCAGCTCCGAGGACAGGTCGATGATGTTCTCGTGGGCGTCCTCGCTGTCGAGCCGGAACGGGTACGCGGTCTCGGCGACCATCACCTTCTTGCCGTAACGGGCGGAGACGTCGTCGAGGTTGGCCTGGAGCGAGGACAGGGCGCCGTGCCAGTAGCCGTAGAAGGAGAACGCGATCACGTCGTAACGCACGCCCTGCGCGGTCGCGTTGTCGAACCACGTGCGGTACAGGGCGTTGTCCCCGCCGTTCGCGAGGTGCAGCGCGATCTGGGTGGTCGAGGAGACCGCCTTCGCCGCGGAGACACCGGAGTCGAGCAGCCCCGCCAGTTGCGACCAGTTGCTCGTCGAGCCCTCCGGCCACAGCATGCCGGTGTTGATCTCGTTGCCGATCTGCACCATGTCGGCCGTGGTGCCCTGCGCCTTCAGGGCGTTGAGGACGTCGTACGTGTGGTTGTAGACGTCCGTCCTCAGCTGCGCGTACGAGTGGCCCTGCCAGGCGGCGGGCTTGGTCTGGGCGCCCGGGTCGGCCCAGATGTCGGAGTAGTGGAAGTCCACGAGCAGCTTCATGCCCCGGGCCTTGATCCGCTGCGCGGTGGCGAGGACGCGAGCCTTGTCGTTGTAACCGTCGGCCGGGTTCACCCACACCTTCAGGCGCCCGTAGTTGGCACCCGCGTTCTTGAGGAGGGCGACCGCGTCGCCCGTGGTGCCGGAAGCCGACCTGTAGGTCCCGCCGAGATCCTCGCTCTTCCTGAGGGAGGACACGTCGACGCCCCTGACCGTGAGACCGGTCGATCCCGCGGTGAACGTCAGATCGTCGACGTTCAGCCAATTGCCGGCCTTGGCGTCGGAGTTGATGCTGACGGTGCAGGCGCCGCCCGTCACGGTGACCGGAGTGACGATCCGTATCCAGGAGGCGGACGTCACCGGCAGGTCGGTGCGCTGCTCGGCCGAGCCGCAGTTCCGCAGGGCGAGATAGGCGGAGTTCTGGCCGCCGCCCGAGCGGACCCAGGCGCTCAGCGTGTACGTGCCGTCGGCGAGCCCGGAGAGGTACTGGTACGTCTCCACCTTGTACGCCGATGCCGACCAGTGGCTGAGGCGGTAGCCGCCGCCGTGGCCCCCGGCCTCGGTGAACGAGGCGGCATTCTGTCCGGCGGCCGAGTAGGTCGACCAGCCGGCCGGGTTCGCGGTCCCGGTGGCGTCGCTCTCGAACCCGGCGTTCGTGAGGGTGGCGGCGGCCTCTGCCTGGTGTGCGGCGGGCAGCGGAGCGAGGAGCAGGGCGCCCAGCGCGGCTGCGACGGCAGCGGCGCGCAGGCGGATGCGGCTTCCGGCGGTGGTGGGGTGCATCGTCGAGTCCCTTCGACGGCGGCCAATGAGAGGTGTGGTGCGGGTGGTTCCTTACGGGTGGTGCGGTTCACCCGGGGGCGGCGCAGCGGACGCCGCCGCCCCCGGGGAGATCGGGGCCCGGCCGGGCCGGGGGACGGGAGGTGCGGTCAGGCGTCGAGGCGTACGACCCGCACGGCGCCGGCCGGAACGGTGATCTTCCCGTCGGCCGGCGTGCCCCCGAGCAGCTCGGTCCCGGAGCCGTCGAGCGGCACCTCGGCGTCCTCGGCGGAGTGGTTGAGGGCGAACAGGTACTGCCCGCCGTCGCCCGCGCGGCGTACGACCTCCACGTCACGCGGCAGCGCACCGCGCTCCGCGACCCCCGCGTCCTCGCACGCCGCGGCGACGATCGCGTCGAGCGACGCCGCGTCCAGCCGGGTGGAGACGTACCAGGCGGTGCCCCGCCCGAGCCGGTGGCGGGTGACGGCGGGGCCGCCGGCGGCCGGCCCGTCGGCGTACGTCCACACGGTCTCGGCGCCGCGCGGCCGGACGAACTCCGTCCAGACGTCTCCGGTGAGCGCGGCGCCGTCGGGTCCGCTGATCCGTACGCGCTGGTCGTCCAGGAGGGGCGACCACTCGTCCACGGTGAGGCCGAGGACGTCCCGCAGGGCACCCGGGTACGCGCCGGGGTGCACGGCGTCGTGCTCGTCGACGATCCCGGAGAAGTACGAGACGACGAGTGTGCCGCCGTTCTCGACGTACTCCCGGAGGTTCTGCCCGGCGGCCTCGGTCATGAGGTAGAGGGCGGGGACGACGACCAGCGGGTGGGCGGAGAGGTCGGCCTCGGGGTGGGCGAAGTCGACGGTGAGGTGCCGGTCGTAGAGGGTCTCGTAGAAGCTGTCGGCGCGCTCACGGGCGTCGTGGGCGGCGTTCGGCCGCCACTCCAGGTTCTGCGCCCACCAGGACTGCCAGTCCCAGAGCATGGCGACGTCCGGGACGGTCCGGCTGCCGCGCACCTCCTCCAGGGCCTCCAGGCCGGCGCCCAGGGCGACGACCTCGCGCCAGATCCGGGAGTCGGTGCCGCCGTGCGGCACCATCGCGGAGTGGAACTTCTCGGCACCGCGCCGGGACTGGCGCCACTGGAAGAACATGGCCCCCTCGGAGCCGCGGGCCACATGGGCGAGGGAGTTGCGGGCCATCTCGCCGGGGCGCTTGGCCGGGTTGCGGGGCTGCCAGTTCACGCCCGAGGTGGAGTGCTCAAGGAGCAGCCAGGGCGCGCCGCCGGCGACGGAGCGGGTGAGGTCGGCGGCCATGGCCAGGTTGACGTGGGTGCGGCGGCCGTCGGTGATCAGGTAGTGGTCGTTGGTGACGAGGTCGACCTCGCGGCCCCAGGCCCAGTAGTCGATGGAGTCGCACTGGCTGAGCGCGGTCATGAAGTTGGTGGTGACGGGCACTCCGGGCGCGAGCTCGTGCAGGATGTCCCGTTCCGTCCGGAAGTTCTCCCGGATGGTGGCGTCGGCGAAGCGCCGGTAGTCGAGCTGCTGGGCGGGGTTGCCCACGGTGGGGGTGACCCGCGGGGGGTCGATCTCCTCGTACGAGGAGTAGCGCTGCCCCCAGAACGCGGTGCCCCAGGCCTCGTTCACGGCCTCCACCGAGCCGTACGCGGCGTCGAGCCAGCGGCGGAAGTGGGCGGCGCAGCTGTCGCAGTAGCAGGCGCTGACGGGGACGCCGTACTCGTTGTGGACGTGCCAGAGCGCGAGAGCCGGGTGGCCGCCGTAGCGGCGGGCCAACTCGGTGGTGATGCCCGCGGCGGCCGTTCGATAGGCGGCGGAGCTGTGACAGATCGCCCCGCGTGAGCCGTACGCGTAGCGCATGCCCTCGGCGGTGACGGGCAGCGCCTCGGGGTGTGCCCGGTAGAACCAGGCGGGCGGCGCCACGGTCGGTGTGCCCAGGTCGACGCGGACGCCGTTCTCGTGGAGCAGGTCGAGGAGCCGGTCGAGCCAGCCGAAGTCGTACCGGCCCGGCTCCGGTTCGAGGAGTGCCCAGGAGAAGATCCCGACGCTCACCATGGTGACGCCGGCCTCCCGCATGAGCCGGACGTCCTCCTGCCAGACGCTTTCCGGCCACTGTTCGGGGTTGTAGTCCCCGCCGAACGCGAGCCGGAGCAGGCCCTTGGGAGTGGTCTGCGGCATGGGTCTCTCCTGAAGCCTCGAGCGATGAAAGCTTTGGTTCGTTGTGAACGTGCACACAGCCGATCTCGATGTGGCAACGCAACATAACCGCACACGAACAACCATTGACAAGTGTCTGGAACGTTTCTCTACTGTGAACGCTCACAGATGCATGGTCGGCCTCCCCGCCCTAGGGAGAGGCCCTTTCGGTCAGGGAGAAGTACCCCATGCCCCACACGATGCGCCGCAGCCTCGCCGCCGCCACCGCCGTCCTGCTCGGCGCCACCGCGCTCACCGCCTGTGGATCCTCCGGCTCCGGGGACGGGGCTGCGGCCGGCTCCGGCCCCGTCTCGCTCACCTACTGGGCCTGGGCCCCCGGAATGGACAAGGTCGTCGCCCTCTGGAACGCCGAACACCCCGACATCAAGGTCACGGTGCAGAAGCAGGCCTCCGGCGACGACCTCGTGACCAAGATCATCACCGCGGCCAAGGCGCACAAGGCCCCCGACCTCGTCCAGGCCGAGTACCAGGCCCTGCCGACCCTCGTCTCCAACGACGCCCTCGCCGACATCGCCCCCGATGTCGCCGGCGTCAAGGACAAGTTCGCCCCCGGCATCTGGCAGCAGACCACCTTCGGCGGCGAGGCCGTCTACGCCCTGCCGCAGGACTCCGGACCGCTGATGTTCTTCTACCGCCAGGACCTCTTCAAGAAGTACGGACTCTCCGTCCCCACCACCTGGGAGGAGTTCGCCGCCACCGCGCGCGACCTGAAGAAGAAGGCCCCGAAGCAGTCGCTGACCACCTTCTCCGCCAACGACTCCGGCCTCTTCGCCGGACTCGCCCAGCAGGCCGGCGCCGCTTGGTGGACCTTCGAGGGCGACACCTGGAAGGTCGGCATCGACGACGCCGCCACCCGCAAGGTCTCCGACTTCTGGGGCGGCCTGGTCGCCGAGGGCGCCATCGACAACCAGCCGATGTACACCCCCTCCTGGAACAAGGCGATGAACACCGGCGAGCAGCTCGCCTGGGTCTCCGCCGTCTGGGCCCCCGGCACCCTGACCACCGCGGCCCCCGACACCAAGGGCAAGTGGGCCATGGCCCCCCTCCCGCAGTGGACCGAGGGCGGCTCGTCCACCGGCAGCTGGGGCGGCTCCTCCACCGCCGTCACCACCGACTCGAAGCACAAGAAGGCCGCCGCCCAGTTCGCCACCTGGCTGAACACCGACCCGGTCGCCCTCGCCGCCCTCGTCAAGGAGAGCGGCATCTACCCGGCGGCCACCGCCGCCCAGACCAGCGGCGCCCTCGCCAAGGCCCCCGACTACTTCGCCAACCAGCCCGACTTCTACACCCGCGCCGCCGAGATAGCGAAGACCACCGCACCGGCCGCCTGGGGCCCCAACGTGAACGTCGCCTACACCGCCTTCAAGGACGAGTTCGGCAAGGCCGCCAAGGCCAAGTCCGGCTTCGACACCGCCCTGACCGCCGTCCAGTCCGCCACCGTGACGGACCTGCGGAAGCAGGGCTTCGAGGTCGCCAAGTGACGCAGCCCCCCAAGGGCGCGCGCCGGTCGTACGGGGCCGAGGCGGCCCCGTACGCCCACCCGTCGCCCACCACCACCCTCACACGAGCGCGAAGCGCCCAGTACCTCTTCCCGTCGCCCACCACCACCCTCACACGAGCGCGAAGCGCCCCCTACCTCTTTCTCCTCCCCGCCGCCGTCCTCTTCGCCCTCTTCTTCGCCCTCCCCATCGGCTACGCCCTCTGGCTCAGCTTCCACAAGGTCGAGATCAAGGGTCTCGGCCTCGGCAAGGGCGCCAAGTCCGAGGTCTGGGCCGGCCTGGAGAACTACACCTCCGCACTCACCGACTCCGAACTCGCCGCCAGCGCCCTGCGGGTCCTCGGCTACGGCGCCATCGTCGTCCCCGTGATGCTCGGCCTCGCCCTCTTCTTCGCGCTCCTGCTCGACTCCGAGCGCGTCCGGGCCCGCTCCTTCGCCCGGCTCGCGATCTTCCTGCCGTACGCCGTCCCCGGTGTCATCGCCGCCGTCCTCTGGGGCTTCCTCTACCTCCCGGACGTGAGCCCCTTCCACTTCCTCCTCGGCAAGCTCGGCCTGCCCGAGCCCGACCTCATGGACGGCGGACCGCTCTACCTGGCGATGTCGAACATCGCGATCTGGGGCGGCACCGGCTTCAACATGATCGTCATCTACACCGCGCTGCGCTCGCTGCCCGCCGAGGTGTACGAGGCGGCCACGCTCGACGGCTGCTCGGAACTCCAGATCGCCCTGCGCATCAAGATCCCGATGGTGGTGCCCTCGCTGGTGCTCACCTTCTTCTTCTCGATCATCGCGACCCTCCAGGTCTTCAACGAGCCCATGACGCTCAAGCCGCTCACCAACGGCATCCCCTCCACCTGGAGCCCCCTCATGAAGGTCTACAACGACGCCTTCACCGGCGGGAACATCCACGCAGCCTCGGCCACCGCCGTCGTGCTCGCCCTCGCCACCTTCGTCCTCTCCTTCGCCCTCCTCAGGATCTCCAACCGCCGCACCACGCAAGGAGCCGGCCGATGACCGGGCTCGCCTCCCCGCCGCTCCGCACGACGGTCAACGGCGACGGCCGTGCCGCGGGCACCACCCCCGGCGCGTCCCAGGGCCGTCCCCGGCCCCGCCGCACCGCGCTGCTCCCGACAGCCGCCCTCGTCCTCGGGGCGCTCTACTGCCTGCTCCCCGTCGCCTGGGTGGTGGTCGCCGCCACCAAGCCCGACAACGAGCTCTTCTCCACCTTCACCTTCCTGCCCGGCGACGGAATCGCCGACAACGTCACCGACCTCAGCGCGTACCGCGACGGCATCTACTGGCGCTGGATGCTCAACTCCGTGTTCTACGCGGGCCTCGGCGCCGTCCTGTCCACCGTCGTCTCCGCACTCGCCGGCTACGCCCTCGCGATCTACCGCTTCCGCGGCCGTGAGGCCTTCTTCAACGTGATGCTCACCGGCGTCCTCATGCCCCCGGTCATCCTCGCCATCCCCCAGTACCTGCTGATGGCCGAGGCCGACCTGACGGACAGCTACGCCTCGGTGCTGCTGCCGCTGATCCTCTCCCCGTACGGCGTCTACCTCGGCCGCATCTACGCCGAGGCCGCCATCCCCATGGAGCTCGTCGAGGCCGGCCGCATGGACGGCGCGGGCGAGTGGCGGATCTTCCGGCGGATCGCCGTCCCCATGATGGCCCCGGGCCTGGTGACGATCTTCCTCTTCCAGTTCGTCGCCATCTGGAACAACTTCCTGCTGCCGTTCATCATGCTCGGCGACGACGAGAAGTTCCCCATGACCGTCGGTCTGTTCACCCTGCTCAAGCAGGGCGCCTCCCAGCCCTCCCTCTACACCCTGGTGATCACCGGCGCGCTCCTCGCCATCGCCCCGCTCATCGCCCTGTTCCTCGTCATCCAACGCTTCTGGAGCCTGGACCTGCTGTCCGGCGCCGTAAAGTCCTGAGCACAGGGGATCGAGGGGAAACACACAGCATGAGCACAGCAGCGAGCAGACGCCGCCCGGCGACCATCCACGACGTGGCCCGCGAGGCCGGGGTGTCGCGCGGCACCGTCTCCCGTGTCCTCAACGGCGGCCACTACGTCAGCCCGACGGCCAAGGCCGCCGTGGACGCCGCGATCCGCAGAACGGGCTACGTCGTCAACCGGCACGCCCGCTCGCTGATCACCGGCAGGTCCGACTCGGTCGCCTTCCTCCTGACCGAACCCCAGGAGCGGTTCTTCGAGGACCCCAACTTCAACGTACTGCTCCGCGCCTGCACCCAGGCGCTCGCGGCCCAGGACATCCCGCTCCTCCTGATGATCGCGGGCACCGAGGACGAACGCCGCCGCAACCTCCGCTACATCGAGGCCGGTCACGTCGACGGCGTCCTCCTCGTCTCCAGCCACTCCGGCGACCCCGTGGTGGCCCGGCTGCACGAGGCCGGCGTCCCCGTCGTAGCCTGCGGCAAGCCCCTGGGCCAGACCGCCAGGATCGGCTACGTCGCCGCCGACGACCGCGAAGGCGCCCGCGACATGGTCCGCCACCTGTACGCCTCCGGGCGGCGCCGTATCGCCACCGTCACCGGCCCGCTCGACACCCCCGGCGGGGTGGAGCGCCTCGCCGGATACCGCGAGACGCTCGCCGAGTTCGGGCTGCCCGCCGACGAGACGCTGATAGCCACCGGCGACTACAGCCGGGCCAGCGGGGAGGACGCCGCCCACGCCCTCCTGGAGCGGGCCCCGGACATCGACGCGGTGTTCGTCGCCTCCGACCTGATGGCACAGGGCGTCCTCGACGCCCTCTCCCGCGCGGGCCGTAAGGTCCCCGAGGACATCGCCGTCGGCGGCTTCGACGACTCCCCGGCGGCCCTGTCCTCCCGCCCCTCGCTGACCACCATCCGCCAGCCCTGGGACCGGATCAGCACCGAGATGGTACGGACCCTCCTCGCCCGGATAGCGGGCGAGGACCCGGCGACGGTGATCCTGCCGACGCATCTGGTCCGGAGGGAATCGGCCTAGAGTCCACGCCGGGGAAGCGGCCGTACGTCCACGTGCGGCCGCTCCTTCGTCGTGTCAGCCGCCGGCCGGACGCGGAGTCACCAGAATCACTTCCAGCGTCCGGGGGCCGTGGACGCCCTCGACCCGGTCGAGTTCGATGTCGCTCGTCGCGGACGGCCCCGAGATCCAGGTCAGCGGGCGGGCGGGGTCGAGCCGGGGGAGCGCCTGCGGCACGGAGGCCACCACCTGCTCGGGGGCCCCGACCACGCACACGTGCAGATCGGGCACGAGGGTGAGGGCGCGACGGCCCTGCCCGGGGCCGCCGTCGAGGACGATCGTGCCGGTCTCGGCGATGGCGACCGCGCACCCCGTCACCACCGCGTCGATGCCGTCGAGTTCGTACGGGGTGAGCCGGGGCGCGTCGGACCGCCGCTCGGCGCCGGTCGCGGCGAGCCACTCCTCGGGCAGTCCGGGCGGTACGACGACACTGCGGACGCCGCGCTCCGCGAGGAGCACGGCGATGAGCTCCGGCAGGCCGTCCGGCCCGGAGCGGTGGACGTGGGCGCGGTAGTCGGCGAGATTCTCGTGGAGCAGATCGAGGAGCGCGTCGGGGTCCTCGGTGGCATGGCTCGTGCGGTAGCCGCGGGTGACATCGGGGGCCTCGGGGGCGCCGGCCACGGCGGCGCGGATGCGGGCGAGCACGCGCGCGCGTGAGTCGGTGGTCATCGGCGGTTCCTCTTCCACCAGTCGCGGAACGGTTCGGCGGGCAGTTCGGGCAGGTTCCGGTGCTCGGACCACTGGCGGGCGCCCGGCCCCGGCAGTCGTTTCGGGTGCAGCGCGCGCGTGGCGGAGGCGATCCGCTCGCCCGCCGCGAGGGCGGTCGGATGGTCGAGCACCCACGAGGAGGCCTTGATCGCCGCCCGCTCGAGCCGGTGTCCCCTCCCGCCCTCGGCCGCGACCCGCTCGCGCAGATGCACCAGGACCTTGGGGATGTCGATGGCGACCGGGCACACCTCGTAACAGGCCCCGCAGAGCGAGGAGGCGTACGGCAGGGAGGCGTCGACCTCGCTCACCGTGCCCCGGAGCTGAGGGGTGAGGATCGCGCCGATCGGCCCGGGGTAGACGGAGCCGTACGCGTGACCGCCGGCCCGCTCGTACACCGGGCAGACGTTCAGACAGGCCGAGCAGCGGATGCAGCGCAGCGCCTGCCTCCCCACCTCGTCGGCGAGCGCGTCCGTGCGTCCGTTGTCGAGGAGCACCAGATGGAAGTCGGACGGCCCGTCGTCGTCGCTCGTGCCGGTCCACATGCTCGTGTACGGGTTCATGCGCTCGGCGGTCGACGAGCGCGGCAGCGTCTGGAGGAACACTTCGAGGTCCCGCCAGGTCGGCACCACCTTCTCCACGCCGACGACGGAGATCAGGGTCTCGGGAAGCGTGAGGCACATCCGGCCGTTGCCCTCGGACTCGACGACGACGAGGGTGCCGGTCTCGGCGACCATGAAGTTCGCCCCGGAGATCCCGACCTTGGCCCGCAGGAACTTCTCCCGCAGGTGCAGCCGGGCCGCCTCCGCGAGATCGGCCGGGGTGTCACTCAGCCCCTCCGGCGCGGGGCGTCCCCAACTCCCCATCTTCTCGCGGAAGATGTCACGGATCTCGCCCCGGTTGCGGTGGATGGCGGGGACCAGGATGTGCGAGGGCCGGTCCTCGCCGAGCTGCACGATCAGCTCCGCGAGATCCGTCTCGTACGCGGCGATCCCCTCGGCCGCCAGGTGCTCGTTGAGCCCGATCTCCTGGGTGGCCATCGACTTGACCTTGACCACCTCCGTCTCGCCCGTCGCCCTGACGAGGCCGGTCACGATCCGGTTGGCCTCGGCCGCGTCGGCGGCCCAGTGCACGGTGCCGCCCGCGGCCGTCACCGCCTCCTCCAGCCGGAGCAGGTGGTCGGCCAGGTGACGGAGCGTCCGGTCCTTGATCTCCTTCCCGGCCTGTCTGAGCTCCGCCCAGTCGTCGAGCTCCGCTACGGCCCGCGCCCGCTTGTCGCGGATGGTGTGGGTCGCGTGCCGCAGGTTGGCGCGGAGTGTCGCGTCCCCGACCGCCGCCCGTGCCGCCTCCGGGAAGGCCGGCATACCGACGAAGGTCCCGCCGAACGTGTCGCTCACCGCCAGGGCTCCTCTTCCGTGCTCGCCAGGATGTCCGCCAGATGCACCGCGCGCAGCGGTGCCCCCTGCCGGGTCAGCATGCCGCCCACGTGCAGCAGACAGGAGTTGTCCGCTCCGCACAGGACCTCGGCGCCCGTGGACAGCGCGTTCGCGATCTTGTCGGCGCCCATCGCCGCCGACACGTCCGGGTTCTTCACCGCGAACGTGCCGCCGAAGCCGCAGCACTCCTCCGCACCCGGCAGCTCCACCAGCTCAAGCCCCTTCACCGCCTCCAGGAGCCGGCGCGGCCGCTCCCCCAGCCCGAGGAGACGCAGGCCGTGACAGGACGGGTGGTACGTCACCCGGTGGGGGAAGTACGCGCCCACGTCCGTCACCCCGAGCACGTCCACCAGGAACTCCGTCAGCTCGTACACGCGGGGAGCCAGGCCCGCCGCCTCCCCGCCGAACGAGGCGTAGTGGTGGCGCACCATCGCCGCGCACGAGCCCGAGGGGGTGACCACGTACGCGTACCCCTCGAAGGCCCGGACCGTGCGCCGTACCAGCGGCGCCGTCTCGGCGCGGTACCCGGTGTTGAACTGCGGCTGTCCGCAACAGGTCTGCGCGGCTGGGAAGTCGACCTCCACGCCGAGGCGTTCGAGGACGCGGACGGTGGCCACGCCCGTCGCGGGGAAGACGGCGTCGTTGACGCAGGTGACGAAGAGGGCGACTCGCATCACGGGGTCCTCGGGCTCCTCTGTCCTCACGGGCTGTCCTGCCTTCACGGGTTCCTCGGGGACGTTTCGAGTCGGTCGGCGGCCGTGTCCCAGGCGGCCCGGCCGGCGCGGTCCTCGCGCGGTTCGTAGTGTCGCAGGGGCTGTGTGCGCGCGACGAGCCGACGCATCGCGTCGCGGTCGCCGACGAGCCCGGCGGCCCGTGCCTGGACGAGGACGTTCCCGAGGGCCGTGGCCTCCACGGGGCCCGCGACGACGGGCAGCCCGGTGGCGTCGGCCGTCCACTGGCAGAGCAGCGCGTTACGGGCTCCGCCGCCCACCAGATGGACCCGCGCGATCTCCCGGCCCGCCAGCTCGGCGGCCTGCCGCAGCGTACGGCGGTGGGCGAGCGCCAGACTTTCCAGGACGCACCGGACCACCGCCCCCGGGCCGCCGGGCGCGGGCTGCCCGGTGCGGCGGCAGTACGCCCGTATCCGCTCCGGCACGTCTCCGGGAGCGAGGAACTCCGGCGCGTCCGGATCGACGAGCGCCGCGAACGGCTCCGCGCCCGCCGCCTGCGCGAGCAGCTCGTCCAGACCGACGGGCAGTCCCCGCGCCGCCCAGGTCCGCCGGCACTCCTCCAGGAGCCACAGCCCCATGACGTTCCGCAGGAAACGGACGGTGCCGTCGATGCCGCGTTCGTTGGTGAAGTTCGCCGCCCGGGACTCCTCGGTCAGGACCGGGGCGTCGAGCTCCAGGCCGGCGAGGGACCAGGTCCCGCACGAGATGTAGGCGAAGTCCGGGGCCGTGGCGGGAACGGCGACGACGGCCGACGCGGTGTCGTGCGAGGCGACCGTCGTCACCGGTGTGCCGACGGGGAGACCGGTGAACCCGGTGACGTGAGGGAGGAGTTCGCCCGCCGGATCGCCGGGTGCGCGGAGCGGCGGCAGCAGTCCGGAGGTGATGCCGATGCCGTCGAGCAGCTCCGTGGACCAGACGCCCGAGCGGGCGTCGAAGAGCCCCGTGGTGGAGGCGTTCGTCTCCTCGGCGCCGATCGACCCGGTCAGCCAGTGGACCAGCAGATCGGGCATCGGCAACAGCGTCCGGGCTGCCGCGAGCTGGGCGCTTCCGGCGGCGGAGGCCAGCTGGAAGACGGTGTTGAACGGCAGATGCTGGAGACCGGTGATCCGGTACAGCTCCGCCGCCCCCACCCGCGCCAGAACGCCCGCCGCCGCCCCCTCCGTACGCCGGTCGCGGTAGTGGTGGGGCGCCCCGAGCAGCGCGCCGTCCGCGTCGAGGAGCCCGTAGTCCACCGCCCAGGTGTCGACGCCGACGGAGGCCACGGGACCGGACCGGGCGGCCGCCCGCAGCCCCTCCAGGACACCCTGGAAGAGTCCGAGGACGTTCCAGCGCAGTCCGTCGGGCAGCATGACCGGGGTGTTGGGGAAGCGGTGGGCCTCGGTGAGTGCGAGCCGGCCCGCGCCGACCTCGCCGAGCATCACCCGGCCACTGGTCGCCCCGAGGTCGGCGGCGGCGAAGACACCGCCGGCCGAGGCGGAGTGCGGGGCGCTCACCGGAGGAAGGCCGCCGCCACGCCCGCGTCCACCGGCACGTGCAGTCCGGTGGTGTGGGCGAGGTCGCCGCCGGTCAGGGCGAAGACCGCGTCGGCCACGTGCTCGGGCAGCACCTCGCGCTTGAGCAGGGTGCGGCCCGCGTAGAACGCGCCGAGCTCCTCCTCCGCGATGCCGTACGTGGCCGCCCGCTGCGCGCCCCAGCCGCCCGCGAAGATGCCCGAACCGCGCACCACCCCGTCGGGGTTGACGCCGTTGACGCGGATCCCGTGCTCGCCCAGTTCGGCGGCCAGCAGGCGTACCTGATGGGCCTGGTCGGCCTTCGTGGCGGAGTAGGCGATGTTGTTCGGGCCCGCGAACACCGCGTTCTTGGAGACGATGTACACGATGTCGCCGCCCAGACCTTGCGCGATCATGACCCGAGCGGCCTCCCGCGCGACCAGGAACGAACCCCGGGCCATGATCGTGTGCTGGACGTCCCAGTCCCGCGCCGTGGTGTCCAGAAGAGGCTTGGAGACGGAGATTCCGGCGTTGTTGACGACCAGGTCCACCCCGCCGAACGCGAACAGCGCCGCCCGGAGCCCGGCCCCGATCGCCTCCTCCGACGTGACGTCCATGGCGACGGCCACGGCCCGGTCGGGACCGCCGAGTTCCGCCGCGACCGTCTCGGCGCTCGCCGCGTCGAGATCGGCGACCACCACACAGGCCCCCTCGGCGACGAGCCGGTGCGCGATCGCGCGGCCGATGCCGCTGCCCGCGCCCGTCACGAGCGCCACACGGGTCGCGAGCGGCTTCGGCCGGGGCATCCGCCGCAGCTTGGCCTCCTCCAGCTCCCAGTACTCGATCCGGAACTTCTCCGACTCCTCGATCGGCGCGTACGAGGAGACGGCCTCGGCGCCGCGCATCACATGGATCGCGTTGACATAGAACTCGCCCGCCACGCGCGCGGTCTGCTTGTCCCGGCCGAAGGAGAACATGCCGACCCCGGGCACGAGCACGATCGCGGGATCGGCGCCCCGCATCGCCGGGGAGTCCTCGGTGGCGTGCCGCGCGTAGTAGGCGGCGTACTCCTCGCGGTAGGCGGTGTGCAGCTCCCGCAGTCGCGCGACCGCCCGGTCGAGCGGCGCGTCGGCCGGCAGGTCCAGGACGAGCGGCCGGACCTTCGTCCGCAGGAAGTGGTCGGGGCAGGAGGTGCCCAGGGCAGCGAGCCGGGGGTGTTCGGCGCGGGCCAGGAAGTCGAGCACCGGCTCCGCGTCGGTGAAGTGCCCGACCTGAGGGGCGTCCTGGGAGGCGAGCCCCCGGACGTACGGGGCGAGGGCGGCGGCGCGCTCCCGCCGCTCGGCCTCGGGGAGCGGGCCGAAGCCCTCGACCACCGGCCCGAACGGCTCCGGTCCGCCCCGCTCGGCGAGGAAGGCCTCGGCGGTACGGACGATGTGCAGGGAACGGCGCTCGCACTCCTCCGAGGTGTCGCCCCACGCGGTGATGCCGTGACCGCCGAGGACACAGCCGATCGCCCGTGGATGGGCCTCCTTGACCGCCGCGATGTCCAGGCCGAGCCGGAAGCCGGGACGGCGCCACGGCACCCAGACCACCGAGTCGCCGAAGCACTCGGCCGTCAGCTTCTCGCCGTCGGCGGCGCAGGCGAGCGCGATGCCCGCGTCGGGGTGGAGGTGGTCGACGTGGGCCGCGTCCACCAGTCCGTGCATGGCGGTGTCGATGGACGGGGCCGCGCCGCCCTTCCCGTACAGACAGTGGTCGAAGGCGGCGACCATCTCGTCCTCCCGCTCGACCCCGGGGTACACCCCGGCGAGGGCGCGCAGCCGGTCGAGGCGGAGCACCGCGAGCCCGTCCTCGGTGAGCGTGCCCAGGTCGCCGCCGGAGCCCTTGACCCACATGAGGGTGACCGGGGCCCCGGTCACGGGGTCGGTGACGGCGCCCTTGGCGGAGGCGTTGCCGCCCGCGTAGTTGGTGGTGCGGGGATCGGAGCCGAGCCGGTGGGCCCGGGCGAGGAGGTCGGCGACTTCGGGAGGGCTGCTGGAGACCATGACGGAACGTCCTTCGGGGCGGGGCGGGGCGGGGCGGGGCGGGGCGGCGCGCGCAGCAGGGGCCGTACGTCGGTGGCGTAGGCGTCCATCAGGATGGAGTTGGCGGCCAGGACGTCTCCGTCCCGCTGGGCGGCGGCGAGGGCGTCCGCGTCGACGAGCAGCGCCTTGGCGGTGGCCTCCTGCACGTTCATGACCGAGCGGATGACGGCGGGGACCTTCGCCTCGATGTTGTGGCACTGGTCGAGCATGAAGGCGATGTCCGCCGCCGGCGCCAGGCCGCCGTTGCGGACGACCTCGTGCATGATCCGGAAGAGCTGGAAGGGGTCGGCGGCGCCGGCCATCAGGTCGTCGTCGGCGTAGAAACGCGAGTTGAAATCGAAGCCGCCGAGGCGCCCCTCCCGCAGCAGCAGGGCGACGATGAACTCGATGTTGGTGCCCGGAGCGTGGTGGCCGGTGTCCACGACGACCCGCGCCCGCGGGCCGAGCGTGAGGCAGTGGGCGTACGCGGTTCCCCAGTCCGGCACGTCGGTGGCGTAGAAGGCGGGCTCGAAGAGCTTGTACTCCAGGAGCAGCCGCTGGCCCTCGCCGAGCCGCCCGTACACCTCGGCGAGGCACTCCGCGAGCCGCTCCTGGCGGGCGGAGATGTCGTCCTGCCCGGGGTAGTTGGTGCCGTCCGCGAACCAGAGCTTCAGATCCGCCGAACCGGTCGCGTCCATGATGTCGACGCATGCGAGGAGGTGGTCCACGGCCCTGCGGCGCACGGCGGGGTCCGGATGGCAGACACTCCCCAGCCGGTAGGCGTCGTCCTGGAAGGTGTTGGAGTTGATCGCGCCGAGCTCGACCCCGCGCTCCTTCGCGTACCCGGCGAGACCGGACCAGTCGTCGACCCGGTCCCAGGGGATGTGCAGGGACACCTTGGGGGCGATGCCGGTGTACGCGTGGACCTGCGCCGCGTCGTCGAGCTTCTCGTACGGGGTGCGGGGAACGCCCGGCTGCGTGAACACCTTGAAGCGGGTCCCGGAGTTGCCGTAGCCCCAGGAGGGCGTTTCGATCCGCTGGGCGGCGAGTGCGGCCTTCACGGCAGCGATGTCGGGCATGTCCACCTCGATCTAATGAATCGATTCAGTTCATCGGGGAAGCTAGTCACCCGGCAGGAAGCGGTCAAGACTCTTGACGCTGCTCCGATCGGCGCCCTAGCGTCCGGACGCGGCGATGTGAAACATTTCAGTCAATCGGAAGGGGTCGATGGCGGCGATGCGGCGGGTCTGTTTCCTGCTCAAGGTCAGGGCCGAGCGGGTGGAGGAGTACCGGGCGCGCCACGCCGACGTCTGGGCCGACATGCTCACGGCGCTCTCCGCGGCCGGCTGGCACAACTACTCCCTCTTCCTCCGCGAGGACGGGCTGCTCGTCGGCTACCTGGAGACACCGGACTTCGACCGGGCGCGCGCCGCGATGGAGGCGACCGAGGTCAACGCCCGCTGGCAGGCGGAGATGGCGGAGTTCTTCGAGGAGCTCGAAGGGAGGGCACCCGACGCCGTCATGCGCCCGCTGACGGAGGTGTTCCACCTCGCGTGAGGGCAGGGGCGTTCCCCCTCGTGTCAGGGCGTGGGGGCGGGAGTCAGGGTGATCCCGTGGCGACGGCCCGGCCCGGAGCGGCCGCATAGGATGAAAACCGGGGCGGGACCTCGCCCGGACGGGGCGGTAGGGGCAGGACGGACCAGGTGGGACGGATGACGGACACCGCGCGGACGGTCGGGAACGTCGGCATCAAGGACGTGGCACGCGAGGCGGGAGTCTCCGTCGGCACCGTCTCGAACGTGATCAACCAGCCGGACCGGGTCTCGCCCGCGACGCTCGAACACGTACGGCGGGTCATCGCCCGCCTCGGTTACGTGCGCAGCGAGTCCGCCCGCCAGCTGCGGGCCGGCCGCAGCCGGATCATGGCCCTGCTCGTCCTCGACATGGGCAACCCCTTCTTCGTCGACATCGCCCGGGGCGCCGAGCGCACCGCGCGGGCCGCCGGTCTGGGCGTCATGGTCTGCAACAGCGACCAGAACGCCCGGGACGAGGCCGACTACCTCTCCCTCTTCGCCGAGCAGCGCGTCCGGGGCGTCCTGGTCACCCCCGCCGACCCCAGTGGCGCGAACCTGCAGGAGTTCCGCCGCCACGGCATCGCGTCCGTGCTCGTCGACCGGGTGGCCGGCGACGACACCGGCTGCTCCGTCTCCGTCGACGACGTCGCCGGCGGCTCGCTGGCGATCCGGCACCTCGCCGCGACGGGGCACCGCTCCTTCGCGTACGTCAGCGGCCCGTCCCACCTCCAGCAGATCCGCGACCGGCGGGACGGCGCCCTCCTCGCGCTCGCCGAGGCCGGACTGCCCGCGTCGGCCCTCCGGGAACTCCCCGCCGAGCGTCTCGACGTGGCCTCGGGCCGTGACGCGGGTGCCCGACTGCTCGGACTCGCCGACCGCCCGACAGCCGTCTTCTGCGCCAACGACCTGCTGGCGCTCGGTGTGCTCCAGTCGCTGTACGCGGCGGGGGTCCGGGTCCCGGAGGACATGGCCATCGTCGGTTACGACGACATCGAGTTCGCCGCGGCCGCGACCGTACCCCTGACGTCGGTGCGCCAGCCGGCGCTGACGCTCGGCGCCAAGGCCGCCGAGCTGCTCCTGGACGAGACCGGCGAGCGGGCGGCCGACCACCGGCACGAACACGTGGTGCTCCAGCCGGAACTGGTCGTCCGCCGCTCGACGCTCGCCGGGCACTGACCTCCCCGGGGCGCGGCCGTCAGCGGACGCCGAGCAGGTGCTCCAGGGCCAGCTGGTCGAGGTGCTCGAAGGCCATGGAGCGGGCGGCCGCCGCGTCCGGGTCGAAGGTCTCGTACGCCGCGGGGTCGGCGAGCAGCCCCGCGAGGCCGTCGGCGGCCGTGGGGACGGCCAGTTCGGGCAGGCGGGAGGCGGCCAGGGCCTGCTGGACGTCCGGGTCGGCGCGGAAGGCCGCCGCGCGCTCCTTGAGGATCAGGTAGTTGCGCATGCAGTTCTTCGCGGACTCCCACACCCCGTCGGCGCCGTCCGTCCGCACCGGCTTGAAGTCGAAGTGGCGCGGGCCCTCGTACCCGGCCGTCTCGAGCAGGTCCACCAGCCAGAACGCCTGGCGCAGATCGCCCGCCCCGAAGCGGAAGTCCTGGTCGTACTTGATGCCGGACTGGCCGTTCAGGTCGATGTGGAAGAGCTTGCCCGCCCAGAGCGCCTGGGCGATGCCGTGCGGGAAGTTGAGTCCGGCCATCTGCTCGTGGCCCGTCTCCGGGTTCACGCCGACGAGTTCGGGGCGCTCCAGACGCTCGATGAAGGCCAGGGCGTGCCCGATGGTGGGCAGCAGGATGTCGCCGCGCGGCTCGTTCGGCTTGGGCTCGATGGCGAAGCGCAGGTCGTAGCCCTGCTCGGTGACGTACTGGCCGAGCAGGTCGAAGGCCTCCTTCATGCGGTCGAGCGCGACCCGGACGTCCTTCGCCGCGCCGGACTCGGCGCCCTCCCGGCCGCCCCAGGCCACGTACACCGTGGCGCCGAGCTCGACGGCCAGATCGATGTTGCGGAGGGTCTTGCGGAGCGCGAAGCGGCGCACGTCCCGGTCGTTGGCCGTGAACCCGCCGTCCTTGAAGACGGGGTGGGTGAAGAGGTTCGTGGTGGCCATCGGCACCGCGAGCCCCGTGCGGTCGAGTGCGGCCCGGAAGCGCTTGACGATCGCGTCGCGCTCGGTGTCCGGAGCGCCGAAGGGGATCAGGTCGTCGTCGTGGAAGGTGACGCCGTACGCGCCGAGCGCGGCGAGCCGCTCGACCGTCTCGACGGGGTCGAGGGCCGGTCGGGTGGCCTCGCCGAACGGGTCGCGGCCCTGCCAGCCGACGGTCCACAGGCCGAAGGTGAAGCGGTCCTCGGGGGTGGGGGCGAAGAGCTCCGGCATGGTGTGTCCTTCTCTTGCTCTGGGGATTTGTTTTCTGAGATAACTAATACGGGACGGACACACCGGGGCGCCAGCCCCAGCCATGAATCGGCTTCCGTGACGGCCTGCGGTGACGCACTACAGGAAGAGGTGAGGACGTGCCCACGAGGCGCTCCGTCGTGATCGGCGTGGACAGCTCCACGCAGTCCACCAAGGCCGTGGCCGTCGACGCCGACACCGGCGAGCTCCTCGCCGTCGGCCGCGCCCCGCACACCGTCACCGGCTCCGCCGGCGCACGCGAGAGCGACCCCGAGGAGTGGTGGAGCGCCCTCGTGACGGCCGTCCGCGCGGCGGTACGGGACGCCGGCGTCCCGGCCGGAGCCGTCACCGGCATCGCCGTCGCCGGACAGCAGCACGGGCTCGTCACCCTCGGCGCGGACCGCCGCCCCCTGCGTCCCGCGCTGCTCTGGAACGACACCCGCTCCGCCCCCCAGGCCGCCGCCCTCGCCGCCCGTCTCGGCGGCCCCGCAGCCTGGCTGGAACGCACGGGCTCGGTGCCCGTCGCCTCCATGACCGCCGCGAAGTGGCAGTGGTTGCGCGAGCACGAACCCCGCCGTGCGGAGGCCGTCGCGGGGGTCCGCCTCCCGCACGACCACCTCACGGAGCGCCTCACCGGGATCGCGGTGACCGACCCCGGGGACGCCTCGGGAACGTGCTGGTACGGGAGGGGCGCCCGCGGCGGCGAGGGCGCGGCAGGGACCGAGGGGCTCCGCGACTCGACGGGCGGGCTCGACGGCAAGGAGTCCGCCGGTGCCTACGACCCCGAGATCCTGGACCTCGTCGGACTCGACCCGGCCCTGCTGCCCGCCGTCGCACCCGGCGGCGCCACCCGCGTGGGCACCCTGACCCCGGCCGCCGCCGAGGCCCTCGGGCTGCCCCGTACCGTCGTCGTCGCCGCCGGGACCGGCGACAACATGGCCGCCGCGGTCGGCCTCGGCCTCGGCGGTGCGGGCCTCCTCGACCACCCGGTCGTCAGCCTCGGCACCTCGGGCACGGTCTTCGCCGCGACCCGCGCGCGCCCGGCGGACCCCGGCCTCGCGGGCTTCGCCGCCACCGACGGGACGCACCTTCCGCTCGGCTGCACCCTCAACTGCACGCTCGCCGTCGACCGGTTCGCCACGCTCCTGGGCCTGGACCGCGAGGACGCGTCACCGGGCGGAGGCGACGGCGGTGGAGTCGTCGTACTGCCCTACCTCGACGGCGAACGCACCCCCGACCTGCCGCACGCGGCCGGCCTGGTCACCGGCCTGCGGCACGGCACGGACCCGCGGTCGGTCCTCGGTGCCGCCTACGAGGGCGCGGCCTTCACGGTGCTGCGCGCCCTCGACCACCTCCTCGCCGCCTGCGGCCTGGACCCGGCCGCCCCCGACGTACGGGACCGGCCGCTGCGCCTCATCGGCGGCGGGGCGCGGGGCCGGACCTGGACCGAGACCGTCCGCAGACTCTCCGGCCGCCCCCTGGTCGTCCCGGCCGCCGAGGAGCTCGTGGCCCTCGGCGCCGCGGCCCTCGCGGCGGGCGCGGTGACGGGGGCGGACCCGGTGGCCCTGACGACGGCCTGGGGCACGGGCACGGGCGAGATCCTGCCCGCGGTCGGCCGCGACGAGGAGACCTGGAACCGCATCGCGGGGGTCCTGTCGGCCGCGACGCCGGCCTTGCTGTCAACGACCGTCGAAGAGGTGGGCCAGGGTGGTCGGGGTGAGGCGGATGTCGTCGAAGTCGACGCGGCATCCCTCGCCGACGGGTGACTGGACCTCGATGCCGGCCCGTACGGGACCGGGGCCGTCCAGGGCGAACTGCCGCACCAGGCGCCAGGACTCGCCGTCGTCCGAGACGTGGAAGGCGAAGCCCGCACCGATCCGGCTGATGCGCAGCCACAGGGCTTCGCCCGCGACCGGGCCCGCGAGCGCGTCGTCGGACCGGCCGCGGGTCACGACGGAGAAGACGCTGGGAGTTCCGTCGGGTGCCTGCTCGAAGTTGAGCTTGGCCCAGTGGTCGTCGTCGGAGCGGATGAACAGGGCCCCCGCGTCCCACGCCGACCGGAAGCCGACGCGAAGGCGGGCCGAGAGCTGCCAGTCGCCGTCCGGGGGAGTGGTCAGGGCCACGGCGGCGTCACGCCGGGCCGCCCCGCCGACCGGGTCCGTGAAGGCGTCCGTGTGCGGGGCGGCCGTGACGGTGAGGACGCCGTCGGCGAGGGACCACGCGGCGGGGGCGGTGACCCAGTCGAGGCCGAGGGGGAGAGAGGTGTCGACATTCATGACGTCATGATCGTGAGCCGGCCGTCAGCGTGCCAGGGACTCCGCGGAGGATCCAAGAAGTGGCACGAGAGTCCAACTCGGTGCCCCTCCGGGGAGCGAGCCGCGCGAACTGCCGTCCGTGTCCCCCTGATGCGGTGGATCCACGGCCGGCCGGCCGTCGGCGACGACGCCCGACGCCGGGCCCCGCCCGGGGGGTCGGCGACCGCGTCCGACGTCCGAGGCCTGCCGATCGGTGACCACCCCGGATGCCTGCCGATCGGTGACCACCCCGGATGCCTGGCCGAGCGGTGACCCGTGCCGACGCGTGTCGCCCGACGTCCGAGGGCCTGACCCAGGGCCCCGGCCGCCCGGCCTGCCGGCGCCCGAGGTCCGATGCCCGGCCCCGGCGCCGCCCGCCGGGGCCGGGGCGGTCCTCTCCTCAGGTCGCGCCGCCCGCCGCCCCGGTCCTCCCCTCAGGTCGCGCCGCCCGCCCCCGTCGTGACGCGCCGCTGGTGCACCCGCAGGTGCAGGGTCGCCAGGTCCAGGAGCGGGGTCGCCACGCCCAGCGCACGCGCGCGCGTGGTGAGGTCGCCGAAGAGGTGCTCGACCTCGGTCGGTCGGCCCGCCGCCAGGTCCCGGTAGAGGGACGGAACCATCGGCGACCCCGGCGCGGCCACCACGGCGAGCGTCGTCGCCCGCTCCGCCTCCGGTAGGGGGTGTCCGGCCGCGTCGGCGACCGCGGACGCCTCGGCGAGCAGCGCCGGGGCCAGGGAGGGACCGCCCGGGGTGTCGTGGACGTCGCCGACCGTACCCCGCATCAGGCTGGTCACGGCGCCGAGGGTCGTGATGAACACCCACTTGTGCCACATCGCCGTGACCACGTGCTCCGGCTCCGGCGAGGCGATGCCCGCCTCCTCCAGCACCGCCCGGAACTTCGCCACGCGCGCGGAGCGCGTGCCGTCCTGCTCGCCGAGCGTCAGATGGGCCAGGGGGGCGAGCCGTCGGATGTCACCGGTCTCGTCGAGCGTGGTGACCACCTTGGCCACGCCACCGAGGACGACCGAGGTCCCGAAGCGGGCGTTGAGGGCGTCGATGTGGGCGAGACCGTTGAGGAGCGGGACGACGGCCGTGTCCGGTCCGACGGCCGGCACGATGTCCTCGATCGCCTGATCGAGGCCGGTGGACTTCACCGACAGCAGCACGAGGTCGTACGCGGTGTCGAGCGCGTCGGCCGTCACGAGGCGGGGCGCGAGGACCCATTCCTCGTCCCGGCCCACCACCCGGAGCCCGCGCTCGCGCAGCGCCGCCGCACGGGCCGGGCGGACCAGGAAGGTGACGTCCTGTCCGGCGCGGGCGAGCAGGGCGCCGAAGTAGCCACCGGTGGCACCGGCGCCGACGACCAGGATCTTCATCGTTGTGAACCTCTCGTGGGGCGCCCCGGGGGCGCGGTGGTGAGCGGGGGGCCGAGCAGGGGCCGGAGCAGCCGGTGGGGCCGGGCGAGCGCGGCGGTCACCGGGTCGTCGTCCGGGGTGGCGGGTGCGAGTCCCGGGCCCGGGGCGACCACGACGTCCGCGACGGGGACAGCCGTGCCGCAGCTCGTACAGCGTCCGTCCGCGTCGAGCGGTGCCTCGTCCCCGGCGTGCCGGAAGACGCGGCGCGGCCCGCCGTCGGCCGCGTGGAACTCCTCGCCCCAGGAGGTGAGCGCGCGGACCGCCGGCCAGAGGGCGATCCCCTTGGGCGTGAGCCCGTACACCTCGCGGCGGCCCGTGCCGGTACCGGGACGGCGCTCCAGGACGCCCGCCGCGGTGAGGGCGGTGAGCCGGTCGGTGAGCACGGCCCGGGGCACGCCCAGGTGCGCGGCGAACTCCCCGAACCTGCGGACCCCGTAGAAGGCGTCGCGCAGGATCAGCAGCGTCCAGCGTTCGCCGACGATCTCCATGGAGCGGGCGAGGGCGCAGGTCTGACCGCGGTAGTCACGCGGAAGCGTCATGGTCATGACCCTAGTGCACAAGAGTTCGGTGACTGAACCGTTTGGGTCGGGTGGTGCCGCACTCCGGCGGCGGAGCTGTTTTCGGGTGAGCGAAAGGGGCGGCTAGGCTCGCGCTCACCATGAACCAGCCCACGGAACCCAAGGCCGACAAGTCGGGCGTGCGCCGGCACAACCTGAGTCTCGTCCTGCGGACCGTCCACGACGCGGGCGAGACGACCCGGGCGGCCGTCGCCGCCCGCGTCGGACTCACCCGGCCCGCCGTCTCCTCCCTCGTCGAGCAGCTCCTCGAACTGGGCTTCCTCGTCGAATCGGGCAAGACGTTCAGCGGGCAGGCGGGACGGCCGGGCACCGTCCTGAAACCCGCGGACACCGGCCCCGCCGGCCTCGGCGTCGAGATCAACGTCGACTACGTGACGGTCTGCGTCGTCGACCTCACCGGCACCGACCGCGTCCGCCGCACCGAGCGCCTCGACAACCGCGCCGCCGGTGCCCCCGACGTGCTGGCCCGCGCCGCCCGGATCGCCGCCGACGTCCTCGACACGGCCGCCGCAAGACGCCTCGCCCCGGCGGCTGCCGGACTCGCCCTGCCGGGCCTCGTCTCCGGCGGAGCCGTCCGGCAGGCACCCAACCTCGGCTGGTACGAGGTCGACGCCGAGCGCCTCTTCGGCGAGGCCCTCACCGCGCTGCGCCCCGGCACCGCGGGCCTCCCCCTCACCTCCGACAACGAGGCCAACATGGCCGCCCTCGCCGAGCTGTGGTTCGGCACGCTCGGCGACCTCCGGACCTTTCTGCACCTGACGGGCGAGATCGGCGTGGGCGGCGCGATCGTCGTCCACGGCGAACTCCTGCGCGGCGCGCACGGCTTCGCCGGAGAGATCGGCCATCTGGTCGTCGACGCCGGGGGCCCGCGCTGCCGCTGCGGCTCACGAGGGTGCCTGGAGCAGTACGCGGGCCAGGCCGCGCTCCTCGGAGCGGCGCGGGCCGCCGACGTCACCGACCTGGCGGACCTCGCCGGGGCGGGGGAGCCGCGTGCCCTCGCGGCGCTCGCCGAGGCGGGCAGGATGCTCGGGCGCGCCCTGTCGGGCGCCGTGAACCTCCTCGACCCCGAGGCGGTCGTCCTCGGCGGCATCTACCCGCACCTCATGCCGTGGCTCGTCCCCGCCCTGGCCGAGGAGCTCTCCGACCGCGTCGTCTCCGGCCTCTGGACCCCGGACGCGGGCCGCCTCCGTCCGGCCTCGGCCACCACGGACGCCTCCCGGGGCGCGGCGGCCCTCGTCCTCCACGACGTCCTGGCCGACCCCCTCGCGTACGCCACGGGGACGGGGGCCTGACGCGGGGTCACAACCCCGCGCGACTCGCCGGCACGTCGACGAACGGCCGGGTCAGGTGGGCCGTCGCGAGGACCGCCCCGCCGGCGGCGGCACGCGCGAGCAGGTCCTCCCGCGAGGCCCGGGCGGTCGCGGGGTCGCGCTCGTGGGCGTAGGCCACGGCGGGCGCGGCGAGCTGCACGGCGTGTACGAGGAGATCGCCGGTGACCAGGACGTCCCGGCCGTCCGGCCGTTCGACCAGGACGGACTGGTGGCCGGGGGTGTGCCCGGGGGTGGGCAGCAGCGTGACACCCGGGCGCAGCCGGTGCCTGCCGTCGACCTCGTGCAGTTGCCCTGCGGCGCGGAGCGGTTCCACCACCCAGTCCCACACCGGGTCGAGGCGGTCGAGGGCGGCCGTCTCCGCCCGCTGGACGACGTACCGGGCGTCGGGGAAGAACGGCCGGCCGGCGGCGTCGGCGGCCCAGCCGGTGTGGTCCTCGTGCAGATGCGTCAGAACGACGGTGTGGACGTCCGCCCGGTCGATCCCGGCCCGCGCGAGTACGTCCGGCAGCCGGCCGGGCACAGGGCACCAGGGCGCGCCGGGTCCCTCGGCGGGTCCGACGCCCGCGTCGATCAGCGTCCAGCCCGAACCGTCGGGGTCGGCGACGGCGAAGCAGCGGAAGTCCAGCCGCCACGCGCCGTCGGGCCCGAACGCGCCGGGGTCGAGGGCCGCGGCGGCCGCCCAGTCCGCCGCGACCGCCCCGGGGAACGCGTCGCGCGCCGCCTTGAAGAACAGCCCGGTGGCGTCCAAGAGTGCCGTCACCGGGCCCGACCGCGTCCATTCGCTGCTGCTCGACATGACACCGACCCTGCCATCGCCGGGACCCGCGCGTACAGGAGATCGATCACTCTCATCCCGCTCTCACGCCGGCCTTATCCCGTCATCACGCGCCGCCCCTAGCTTCACGCCCATGTTCTTCACCTACCTCCGGCGCGAACTGCGCCGCCGCAGAAAGGCGGCGCTCGTCGTCGCCTCCGGGCTCGCGCTCGGGATCGCGCTGGTCATCGTCGTCAACTCCGTGTCCTCCGGCATGAACCAGGCCCAGGGCAAGGTCCTGGAGTCCCTCTACGGTCTCGGTACGGACCTGACGGTGACCAAGGCGCAGGAACGGCCCGCGGACGGTGCGCAGCCGCAGCGCCCCCGGTTCGAGTTCCAGGGCAAGGACGAGGGCGAGGAGCAGAGCAGCGACCGGCTGATGGTCCAGGGCTTCCAGACCCTCGCGGACTCCACCGTCGCCACGGTCGCCGGACAGCCGGGTGTCGACCGCGCGGTGGGCGGGCTCAGCCTCGTCAACCTCAAGATCAACGGAGAGTTCGCGCGGGGACGGATCCAGCGCGGTCAGACCCAGCAGGGTCCGCCGGGCGCCGAGACCGGCGGCAACGGGTCCGGCATCGGCGGCGGTTCCGGTGGCGGCTCCGGACCCGGTGACACGGTCACCGGCGGCGGCGCGGCCTTCGACGTCGACTCCTTCACGCTCTACGGCACCGACGTCACCGCCCCCGACCTCGGCCCCCTCACCACCTCCACCGTCTCCCAGGGCCGTACCTTCGAGACCACCGAGACGGACGCCGCGGTCGCCGTCGTCGACAGTGCCTACGCCCAGGAGAAGGACCTCGCCGTAGGCGACGAACTGACCGTGAAGAACGTCGCGTTCGAGATCGTCGGCATCGCGACCGCCGACCGGGGACAGGCCGCCGCCCAGGTCTATCTGCCGCTGAAGCGGGCGCAGACGCTCTCGGCCTCCGCGGCCGAGATCACCACGATCTATGTGAAGGCGACCGACTCGACGCGGATCGACGCGGTCAAGACCGCCATCCAGAAGAACGTCACCGGCACCACCGTCACCACCTCGGCCGACCTGGCCCAGACGGTGTCCGGCTCGCTCGACACCGCCGCCGACCTCGCCTCGAACGTGGGCAAGTGGCTCTCGTACGCCGTGCTGCTCGCCGCCGTCCTCGTCGCCGGCCTCCTCACCTCCTCCGCCGTCACCCGCCGGGTCCGTGAGTTCGGCACGCTCAAGGCACTCGGCTGGAAGAGCGGCCGCGTCACCCGTCAGGTGGTCGGCGAGGCCCTCGTCAACGGCTTCATCGGCGGTGCCCTCGGCATCGCGATCGGCCTGGCCGGCGCCTACGCGGTGACCGCCGTCAGCCCCACGCTCACCGCCGAACTCGGCTCGACCGGCGGCATGTTCGGTGGAGGCGGCGGTGGCGGCCGGGGTGGCATGGTCTTCGGCGGCGGTCCCGCAGGTACGGCGGCCGGAAAGACCGTCGACATCGCCCTCACCGCCCCGGTCAGCGTCACCACGGTGGGTCTCGCCGTCCTCCTCGCCCTCGGCGGCGGCCTCGTCGCGGGAGCCTTCGGGGCCTGGCGCGCCTCGCGGCTGCGCCCCGCCGACGCGCTGCGCCGCGTCGAGTAGCAGCGCCCGAACCCACCTACGTACAAAAGGAGTCGGATCATGTACGAACTCATCGGCGTCACCAAGCAGTACCGGCGGGGGCAGGAGAGAGTCGACGCGCTCGCCGGGGTCGACCTCACGCTCGCGCAGGGCGACCGGCTGGTCATCCAGGGTCCCACGGGCGGCGGCAAGTCGACGCTCCTCCAGATGCTCGGCGGCCTCGACCGCCCGACCTCGGGCCGGGTCCTGCTCGACGGCACCGACCTCGCCGCGCTTCCCGAGCGCAAGCTGACCGCGGTCCGCGGCCAGAACATCGGCTTCGTCTTCCAGAGCTTCAACCTCATCCCCACGCTCACCGCCCAGGAGAACGTGGAGACCGCGCTCGTCCCGCTCGGCGTCAAGCCCGCCGAGCGGCGGAGCCGGGCCGCCGAGGCCCTGGAGTCGGTCGGGCTCGGCGAACGCAGCGGGCATCTCCCGTCCGAGCTCTCCGGCGGCCAGCAGCAGCGGGTGGCGATCGCCCGCGCGCTCGTGAAGCGCCCGAAGGTGCTGCTCGCCGACGAACCCACCGGAAACCTCGACGAGTCGATGCGCGACGAGATCGTCGAGCTGCTCGAAGGGCTGTGGAAGGAACACGGGCTGACCTTCGTCATGGTCACCCACGACAGCGCGATCGCCCGCCGGGCGCCCCGCCTCGCCACGATCCGCAAGGGCCGGATCACGATCAAGGAGAACCCCCGGGCGGCGACGCCGGACCGGGCGTCGGCCCCGGTGCCGGGCACGGCGTCGGACCCGGTCGAGGCCTGACCGGCCGACCCGACCGCCCCGACTCGCGGGCGGCTGCACCGGCACGCCGTGGCCGCGCAGACAGGCCGGCGGACCGATGGCCGAACCGAAGTACGGCGTGGTCCGCGCCTCGACGCGCAGATGCGGACCCGTCACCCGCCTGGTCGCCCCCCGACCGTGCGGGTGACGGTATGTCGGATGATCTTCACGGGCCGTCGTCACAGGGGTGCAGGTCCGGTACGCCGCGGCGAACGTCCCGAATGCCGGGGCCTCAGGTTCTTCGGCCAAGGCTTCACCGGCGGCCGTTGTCAGTGGGTGCCCCTACCGTTTTCACCATGACGACGACCTATCTGGAGCTGTCGCAGGACGACGGCGGCGCCCACAAGTTCTACGAAGTGACCGTCGAGGACCTCGCGGTGTCGGTCCGTTACGGCCGGATCGGGACGGCGGGCCAGACACAGAGCTCCACGTTCCCCACGGTGGCGAAGGCGCAGGCGGCCGCGGCGAAGAAGATAGGGGAGAAGGTCCGCAAGGGATACGCCCCGGCGGTCCGGGGACAGCGGGCCGCCCGCGCCGTGACGCGCCGCGCGGTGACCTCCGCGCCCTCCACCGCCCGCGCCGTCGCCCCCGTCCTGTGGCGCTTCCGGACCGGGTCGGCCGCCTTCGGCATCCACGTCGACGAGGAGCGCTGCTGGGTCGGCAACCAGGCGGGGGACGTCTTCACGCTCGACCGCTCCGGCGAGGTGCAGGCCCGGTTCAGCCTGCCCGACGGAGTCAAGTGCCTGGTCGCCGACGACTTCTGGATCTACGCCGGGTGTGACGACGGCAAGGTGTACGACCTGTCGTCGAAGCTGCCCTTCGCCGCGTACGACATCGCCACCGACGTCGACATCTTCTGGCTCGACATCCACGAGGGCGTCCTGCACGTCGCCGACCGCTCGGGGCGGCTCACCGTCATCGACCACGAGGACGAGCACCAGTGGGCGCGCGGCGGCCAGGGCGAGCACGCCTGGATGGTCCGCGCCGACGGGGACGCCGTCTACTACGGGGACACGCGGGGCGTCGCCGCCCACGCGCCGGACGGCGGCGGCGAGCTGTGGCACACGGCCACCGAGGGCGGGGTGCTCTTCGGCTGGCAGGAGGACACCGCGGTCTACGCGGGCACGGCCCGCAAGAAGGTCCAGCGGCTCGCCAAGAAGGACGGGCGCGTCGAGGCGGTCTACAGCTGCGACAGCCCCGTGTACTCCTGTGCCACCTCGCCCGGCGGCCGGTTCGTCTTCGCGGCCGACTCGGCCTCCTCCGTCTACTGCTTCGCGGAGGACGGCACCCGGCTGTGGAAGCTCGGCACGGGAGGGGGCTCCGCGCTCTCCATGCAGTACCGCGACGAGCGCCTCTACCTGGTGACCACGGACGGTTCGCTGGTCTGCGTGGACGCGAGCGAGGCGGCCATCCAGGCCGCCCAGGGCGGTACGGTGCCGGTCGCGCGGGACATCAAGCTCGCCGCGGCCATGCCGGTGTACGAGCCGGCGACGACCGTCACCGCCGTCACCACCGTCAGCGTCGCCCCGGCCGGTTCGGTGGTCGTGGAGTGTGTGAACGAGTCGGGCAGGACACGGGTCCGGGTCCTCTCCGAGGGCTACGACTCCGCGTGGAACGTGCAGTTCCCGCGCGCCATCAGGGAGCCCGGCGCGCGGTACGTGGTCGATGCCCTGCACGCGGCCGCGGGAGGCTTCTACCGGGTTCGCGGTGACATCCGGCGGCTGCAGTGACGGCGGGCCACGGGGGCGGCGGCACGTTCGCGGCGGCCACGGGGGACGGCCCGCCGGTGCCCCCGGCGGACGTCGAACAGCGGTCGAGGGAGGTCCGGGCCGCCCTCGACGGGCTGCTCCAGATCAGACGGCTGACACACCGCCGGGACGGGGGTGACCCGAAGGCCGTCCCGGCCGACTGGGAGCGCCGGCAGCCGGTCCGCGCGGTGGCCCTCGCCCTGGAGTCGGGCGGCCTCACGCCCTCGGGCGTGGACGCCTCCGGGGCGCGGATCGTCACGGGCTACCGCGTCCGGCCGGGGGACCGGCCGGGAACGGCCGTGGTCGAGTGGCTGGGCCCGGCGGGCTCGGGAGCGGCCCAGGAGGAGGCGGCGACCCTCGGCGCCTGCGTGCCCGCGCTGGCGCGACTCGGCTGGGAGGCCCTGCTGTACAAGGGGCCGCGCGGGCGCCGCTTCCTGGAGGTGGAGCCGATGGCGGGCTGAACCCGGAAGGGCACGGCCCTCCCCGGTGGCTCAGGCGATGGAGGCGGAGACGATCGCCGAGACCGCGATGTTGCAGGAGGCGGTCACCCAGACGGCGGGGTGCGGCTCGGGGTCGACCAGGGTGGCGCCCAGCTTGCCCGGCGTGACCAGGTCCACGACCAGGAACGCCACGGCCATCATCACCAGGCCGAGCAGGCCGAACGCGGCCGTCGACACGAGGCCCTTGCCGAAGTTGTCGTACGTGGTCCAGATCGAGGTGAAGACGATGCCGCCGATGCCCAGGAGCGCGGAGCTCAGCAGGATCGCGGCGTTGCGGTTGCGGTCCTCCCAGATCTGCCGGCGGAGCTTGCCGGGGGTCAGCAGATCCACGAGGACTATGCCGAGGATCAGCAGGACCACGCCGAGTGCGCCGTAGGCGCCGGCCCGGCCGAGGCCGTTGACGATGTCGCTCATGGTGTGCCGGTCTCCGGGAATTCGCGATCACGGGGGATCAGTGGTCAAGGACCGGCAAAATGTAGCGCACGCGTCAACAGCAGTCGCCGCCCGCCCGGGAATCGGGCGGACGGCGAGCGGTCGGGCGGGGAGGCGCGGACGCCGTCATGCCCCCGGCGGGGGTTCTCTGCGCGGGGACGCGACTCCGGCGAAGAGAGGCGCCTGCCAGGCGGCGCCCGCGAGCACGCGGAGCGGGCCTGGAGGTATGTCCTGGTGCCTCGGGCCGCCTTGCGTCTGTGTCATGGACGGCTCCCGTCCTTCCGGGGGGAGGGGGTGGGCGGAGCTGGGGCGGGTCGGAGCGGGGTGGCGTAGGTACTGAGGAAGAGCGCCTCGGCCAGCGCCATGTGCTCGATCTCGGAAGGGTCCACGCTCTCGTTGGGCGCGTGGATGAGACAGCCGGGCTCCTCGACGCCGATCAGGGCGATCTCGGCGGTGGGGAAGTGGGCGGCGAGCACGTTGCAGAGCGGGATCGAACCGCCCTGCCCCGACTGGACCATGTCCTTCCCGTACGCCTCGCGGAGCGCCGTCGCCAGCGCCCGGTAGGCGGGGCCGTCGGTCCTCGCCCGGAACGGCCGGCCGCCGCTCTCCGGCTCCACCTCCACGCGGGCGCCCCACGGGGCGGCCGAGGTCAGATGGGCGGCGAGGGCGCGCTGGGCGTCGTCGGCGTCGACCCCCGGCGGGATCCGCAGGCTGACCCGGGCGCTCACCTTGGCCTGGACGGCGGCCGAAGACCCCACCACCGGCGGGCAGTCGATGCCGAGCACGGTGACGGCGGGCCGGGCCCAGAGCTCGTCGGCGACCGAACCCGTACCGACCAGGGACACCCCGTCGAGGACGCCGGCATCGGCGCGGAACTGTTCGGCCGGGTAGTCCACACCGTCCCAGGCGCCGTCGCCGGGCAGCCCCTTGATCACGGTGTTGCCGTGTTCGTCGCGGAGGCTGTCGAGGATCCGGATCAGCGCGGCCAGGGCGTCGGGCGCGGGGCCGCCGAACATGCCGGAGTGCATCGCCCCCTTCAGGGTGGAGACGGTGACGACGACGTTGGCGAGCCCGCGCAGTGAGGTGGTCGTGGTGGGCAGACCGCGCTCGAAGTTGCCGGTGTCGCAGATCAGCAGGGTGTCGGCGGCGAACAGTTCCGGCTGCAGGGGGACGAGCCGCTCCAGGCCGCCGGTGCCCTGTTCCTCCGAACCCTCCGCCACGAACTTGATGTTCACGGGAAATCCCCGGCCGTCCGGACCGCCGAGCGCGCGGAGGGCGGTGAGGTGCATGGCGATGTTGCCCTTGCAGTCGGCCGAGCCACGGCCGTACCAGCGCCCGTCACGCTCGGTGAGTTCGAAGGGCGGGGTCTCCCACGCCGCGTCGTCCAGTGGCGGCTGTACGTCGTAGTGGCAGTACAGGAGGACGGTGGGCGCCCCCTCGGGGCCCGGCGCGTGCCCCACGACCGCGTCCGTGCCGTCGGGGGTCGTCACCCGCCGCATGTCCTGGAGCCCCGCCTCGGTGAAGGCCCGTACGAGGAAGTCGGCTGCCTTCGCGCACTCCTCCGGGGGGAACTGGCGGGCGTCGGCGACCGATCGCATCGCCACGAGCTCGGTCAGGTCCTCCTTCGCCCGGGGCATCAGGGCTCGGACCTTCTCCCGCAGGGCTTCGGTCCCGGTGGACTCGGCGGTCATGCGTACCCACTTCCCTCGGGCCGTGGCGGGGCGCGGCTCAGCGGAGCCCGGGACGGCGGCGGCCCTCTCACCCAACCATCGGTGGACAAGTGCCGCAAAAGGTGACCCGTACGGAGTAGGCGCCCGGGGTCCCGAGCGGCGGAGCCCGGACAGGGAGACGACAGTGGACCGCGTACGAGTCCGCCCTTTCCTCCTCCCGCACCTGGAGCATCACATGGGCCACCCCAACCGACGCGACCTCGGGCTCCTCGTGCTGCGGGTCGGCACCGGAGCCGTACTCGCCGCCCACGGAACCCAGAAGCTCTTCGGCTGGTTCGGCGGCGGAGGCATCGAGGGCACCACCAAGGCCATGGAGGCCATGGGCTTCCACCCGGGCCGGGAGAGCGCCATCGCCGCCGGTCTCGGCGAGGCGGGCGGCGGCGCCCTGCTCGCCCTCGGACTCGCCACCCCGGCCGCCGGAGCCGCGGCCGCCGGAGCCATGACCGGCGCCGTCGCCGTCCACGCCCCGGCCGGCTTCTTCGCCCAGAGCGGCGGCTACGAGTACCCGGCCTTCCTGGGCTTCGTCGCCGCCGCGATCGGGGTCACCGGCGCGGGCCGGTACTCCCTCGACCACGCCACGGACCATGTCCTCGACCGTCCCTGGGTGGTGGCCGCCGCCTTCCTCGGCACCGCGATCGCCGCCGCGGCCGTGGTCAACCGGCGGGCCGACGACCAGGCCGCCGCCGAGGCCACGGCGGAGGACGCGGCGCCGGAATCCGTGTGAAGCGGGCCGAGGACGGGGGCCCGCACGCGTCCGCCGCGCGGGAGGGTTAGGCTCGCCGCAGAGGAAGGGACGGTCGCCGCGCATGAAGATCGATCTGACGGACACCAACTCCAGCAAGATCAACAAGGCGATCCTGGACGGCCGCAGGGCCGTCGGCACACCCGCCGCCGGTGTCGTGCTCACCCTGGTCGTCGTCACCGACGAGGAGAACGCCTACGACGCGGTGAAGGCCGCCAACGACGCCTCCCGGGAACACCCCTCCCGCATCCTGGTGGTCATCAAGCGCCACGCCCGCTCGCCCCGCGGGCGCCACGAGACCCGGCTCGACGCCGAGGTCCGGCTCGGCACCGACGCCGGTTCGGGCGAGACGGTGCTGCTCCGGCTCCACGGCGAACTCGGCGACCGTGCCGACTCCGTGGTCCTGCCGCTGCTCCTGCCCGACGCCCCCGTCGTCGTCTGGTGGCCCGTCGACGCTCCCGAGGTGCCCTCCCGCGATCCACTGGGCTCACTCGCCCAGCGCCGCATCACCGACATGTACGCCGTCGAGGACCCCCTCGCCGCCCTGGAGAAGCGGGCCGCCTCGTACGCCCCCGGGGACACCGACCTCGCCTGGACCCGGCTCACCCCGTGGCGCTCCATGCTCGCCGCCGCGCTGGACCAGGCCCCGCTGACCGTGACCTCGGCCGCCGTCGAGAGCGAGGCCGAGAACCCGAGCGCCGAACTCCTCGCCCGCTGGTTCGAGGTCCGGCTGGGCGTCCCCGTCGACCGGATCGTCACCGACGGGCCCGTCGTCACGGCCGTCCGCATGGGCACCGCGGACGGCGAGATCCGCATCGACCGGCCCGAGGGGCCGGTGGCGCGGCTCTCCATCCCCGGGCAGCCCAGCCGGGTCCTCGCCCTCAAGGTCCGGACGACGGCCGAGCTGATCGCCGAGGAACTACGCCGCCTCGACCCGGACGACGCGTACGCGGCGTCCCTGCGCGGCCACGGCCCGGCGGCGAGGCAGACGGGCGACCTGCGGTCCCACGCATGATCTGCGGGGCCTGTGAGCCCAGCGGGGCTCGTGAGACCAGCCCGGGATCCGCTGCCCTGTGAGCCCAGCGGAGCCCGTGAGACCAGCCCGGGACGGGATCCGCTCCGGACCTCGCGGGACCCGCGGGTCCCGCGCCTGACGTCGTGGAGGCCGTGGAACCCGTGGGGCCCGCGACCCGACCCGGGCCGACGCCCCCGCCGGCACCACGGCCTCGGCGTCGGCCCCGGCTCCGGGCCTCAGGGCTTCTCGAACACCATGACGAAGTCGGCCATCTCCCGCACGCGCGGAACGTCCGGGTCCGGGAGCGCGAGAAGCCGCTCCTGTGCCTCGGCCACCAGGCGGGTGGCGTCGCCCGTGACCGACCAGGCGCCGGTGAAGAGGCCGCCCGACAGGGAGCGGGCCATCGCGCGGGGCGACACCCGGAAGGCCGTGGGGCGTTCGGAGGCCGTGCCCCGGTAGACGAGCCCGCGGGCCTCGGCGATCGGTGCGAGGGTCCACGGACCGTCCTGACGGGTCCGGAGCGGGTCGAGCCGGTCCTCCAGCTCGCCCACCACGGCCCCGATGTCGTCCGTGGGGCGGGTGCCCCCGGCCGGGATCACCAGATAGCGGCCTCCCGGGCGCAGGACCCGGGCGACCTCGTCGAAGACCCTCCCGTGGTCGGGCCCCGTGTGCAGCAGCCAGGTGGACACCGCCTGGCTCACCGAGGAGGTCCGTACCGGAAGCCGGCAGGCGTCCGCCACCGTCACCCGCGGGCCGAGCCGCTCCAGGGCCCGGGCGAGCATCCCGGTCGACAGGTCGAGCCCGTACACCACGTGTCCGCGTGCGGTCAGTTCGGCCGCCACGATGCCCGTGCCCACGCCGATGTCGAGCACCGGGCGGTCGGGGTCGAGCAGGGGCGCGAGCTGCTCGGCGAAGCCGGCGGCCCGGGCCGTGCCGCCGCGCGAGGCGTCGTACCCGGGGGCGATCGCGTCGAACTCCGCCGTACCGGAGGGCGAAGTCATCCGTCTGTCTCCATTCGTCTGTCCGCCGTCGGGGCGACGGGTCAGGCCTCGGGCGTGAAGGCCACGGGCAGGGTCGCCATACCGCGCAGGATGCCCTCGCGCCGGCTCAGGTCCGCGTCCGGGTCGGCGAGCCGCAGGTCGGGGAAGCGGCGCAGCAGCGTACCGATGGCGATCCGCGCCTCCGCACGGGCCAGCGGCGCACCCAGGCAGAAATGCACGCCATGGCCGAAAGCGAGCTGTTGCGGAACCTCGCGGCGTGCCACGTCGAGGATGTCGGGACGGTCGTAGCGGCCAGGGTCGCGGTTGGCGGCGGCGAGCCCGATGATGATCATCTCGCCCGGCGGGACGGTGACCCCGCCGATCTCGTACGCGTCGGTGGTGAAGCGGGCGACTCCGCGGCTCACCGGGCCCTCGTAGCGCAGGAGTTCATCGATCGCCCCCGGCAGCAGCGCGGGGTCGTCGCGGAGCGCGGCGAACTGGTCCGGGTGGCGCAGCAGGGCGTGGACGCCGTTGGCGATGAGGCTCGCCGTCGTCTCGTGGCCGGCGAGCGTGAGCAGGATCGTCATCGCCGTCAGCTCACGGTCGCTGATCCGCTCCTCCGCCTGCGCGGCGCACAGCGCGCTCAGTAGATCGTCCTTCGGGTCCGCCTTCCGCTGCGCGATCAACGGTTCGAAGAACTCCGTGAGTTCGGCTCGCGCGCGAGCACCCTTGGCGAGCCTCTCCGGGGTGTTGGGCGGCATGATCAGACCGACCGCGAGGCGGGCGAAGTCGGGTTGACCCTTGGCCGGGATGCCGATGAGCTCGCTGAGGACGGCCATGGGGAGCGGCAGCGCGAACTCGGAGACGAGATCGGCGGTTCCACGTGTCGCGAAGGCGTCGAGGAAGGCGTCGGTGTGCGCCTGGACGCGGGGCGCGAGCTGCTCCACCCGGCGGGCCGTGAAGGCCTTCGAGACGAGGTTGCGCAGCCGCGTGTGGTCCTCGCCGTTGGCGACGAGCATGCTGGCCATCAGGACGTTGGTGCGCTCCTGGTGGGCCATCTCCTCCTCAAGTCCTTTCACCCCGACGGGACTACTGCTGAGCCGCGGGTCGGTGAGTGCGGCGACGGCCTCGTCGTAACCCGTGACCATCCAGACTTCAAGAGTGGGATTCAGCCGCACGCGCTGGACGACACCGTGCTCGCGGATGCGCTCGAAGAGCGGGTAGGGGTTGGGCTGTTGGGCCACGTTTACCGGGACATCGTGAATGATTGTCTGCTCTTGACCGGTCATCTTCCGTAACTCCCCGATGATTTGTGAAAGATCTCTGGCAGGTAGTCATACCAGCCACCCCAGTTGCGTGGTAGCGTCACCGGCGCTCGGCTCGGATTGATGTTCGGAGAAGGACCGGCGAACTGCCGGTGACAAGATCGGCGAGGCGCTCCACCCACCGGTGACCGGCGCCTCGTGCAGCTCGACTCGGTAGCAGCCAAGGCCTCAACCAGGCCCGATGCGCAGGGGGAGACGTTTCGTGGAGCAAGCGGCAGCCGTGGACCCGATTCTGGATCTGGCCCGTCCGTCGATCCTGCGGAACCCGTACCCGTCGTACGCCCGGATGCGTGAGACCTCCCCCGTCCTGTGGCACGAACTGCTCGGTTCCTGGGTCCTGACCCGGCACGCCGACTGCCTCGCCGTGCTCACCGACAGCAACCGCTTCGCCTCCGACTGGCGGCGCGCCGGGGAGGAGATCCCCGCCCCGCTGCTCAGTGTGCAGACCCTCGACCCTCCGGAGCACACCGCCATCAGGCACCTGCTGCTCGACGGTTTCCGGGCACAGGACCGCCAGGCGCTCAACGACGGCCTGGAGGGGCAGATCGCCGATCTGCTCGCGGAGTTGGCCCGGCGCCCCTCCTTCGATCTCGTCGGGGAGCTCGCCGAGCCGGTGGCGCTCCGCTTCGTGACCGCCTTTCTGGGCGTCGAGGCTCCCGGGCTCGACTGGTTCGTGCCCATGTCCCGTACCGTCGTGGACGGCATGGACGCCGGCCTCTGGCCCGAGAAGCACGAACCGGCCGTCGCGGCCCGCGCCCGGCTCGCGGAGTACGCGGGCGGGTGGCTCGCGGACCCGCCCAAGGAAGGTCTCATCGCGTACGTCGCCGAACACGCGGCGGACAGCGGCGTGGCAGAAACGGTTCTGCGCAACAGTCTGCGCGCCGTCCTCCACGCCGGCTACGAATCCGCCTCCCGGCTCCTCGGCAACGCGGCGGCCGGCCTCCTCACCACCCCCGGCGCGCTCGAAGCGTTCCGGGCGACCCCGGCCACGGCCGTGGACGAACTCATCCGGTACGACGCACCGGTCCAGGCGGACGCCCGGGTCTGCGTCACCGACACCGAACTGGGTGGCGTCACGATGAAGGCGGGTGATCCGGTCACGCTCTTCCTGGGCGCGGCCAATCACGACCCGCTCCGTTTCGCCCACCCCGCAGAGCTGCGACTCGACCGCGCCCCGAACCCGCACCTCGGGTTCGGCCGCGGGGCCCATGCCTGTCTGGGCGCGTCCATGGCGATCCGGCTCACCGGATCGGTCCTGGGTGCCCTGGCCAGGGACTATCCGCAGGCAAGGGCAGTCGCGGAACCGGAACACCGGCGCAATCTGACCCTCCGCGGTCTCGACCGCTTTGAGGTCACCCTGCGTCCAGACACGGGGGAGGAGGTACGACCATGAAGTACTGGCACTGAAACCAGTGAGCGTGCGGCCCGTCCGGGAGGCGGGCACCACGCCCGTGCACGACAACCGTGCACCTCGCCGGAGCCCGAGCCCGCTGCACGGCTCGGGCTCCGGCCCTTGCGCGCGCCGCGCGCTCCACGAGGAGCCGGGGAGCGGACGAGCCGAGGGCCGAGGAGTCAGGCCGAGCGGTGGGTCACCGGCCGTCGGCCGGCGCCATGCGCACGTCGTCGACGAGCAGGCTCAGCGCGCCGTCGACCGGACATCGCAGGCCGACCGACAGACGGCGCATGTGACCGTCCGGGCCGAGCGTGAACGCGGCGGCCACCTGGAACAGGTCGTGGTCGGCGGGGCACGTGACCATGTTCAGGCCCGCCGCGGGGTCCGGAGCCGTGGGCGGCCGGAGCTCCCAGGTCATCGGGTCCGCACCGTCGTACCCCTCGTCGTCCTGTACCTCGATCGGCAGGCAACAGCCCTCGCAGAAGCACTCGTCCGACGTCACCTCGAACCGGTCCCAGTCGCAGTACCGGCAGACGATGACACCGGTCACGATCCGCCGCTCGGCCCCGCCGGCCTCGGTCCGGGACTCCGCCTCTCCGGCATCGGCCCCGGCTCCGCCGAGCAGCCGCACCAGGCCGTCGTTCGCGGCCGCCTCGTCACCGACCGGTCCGTCACTCCATATGCGCGCGCTCTTCACGGCAGTGATCCTTTCACGCCGGAGCGGAACGGCCCGGCCGGCCGAGCGTCAGCCCCGCAGCCTCCCCGGCAGCCAGCGGAGTTGGGCCGCCTGCTGGAAGGCGCCGCCGCCCTCGTGGTCGTTGAAGTCGTACACCTCGATCGCCTTCTCGTCCCCGGCGTACGCGTTGAAGGCCGCGAACACCGTCGACGGCGGGCACGTCAGGTCCTCCAGTGCCGTCGAGAACAGGGCCGGTGCCGAGGCGCGGGCGGCGAAGTGGACCCCGTCGAAGTAGGAGAGGGTCTCCCGGACCAGGGCCACCCGGCCGCGATGCGTCTTGAGGTAACTGCCTATCTCGCGGTACGGCGCGCGGTCCGTGACCGTCGTCGCGCGCGGGAAGTCGCACAGGAACGGCACGTCCGCCGCCACCGCCACCAGGTTCCGTACGAGCCCCGCCACGGCGAGCGTGATCCCGCCGCCCTGGCTGACGCCGGTCACCGCGGTACGGCTCGCGTCCACCAGCGGGTGCGAGCGGGCGGCCTCCACGGCGCGGACCGCGTCGGTGAAGAGGCGCCGGTAGTAGTAGGTGTACGGATCCTCGACGCCGCGCGTCATGAAGCCGGGGAACGAGGGCGCGCTGCCCACCGGGTCGGGGGTGTCACCGGTGGCCCAGCCGCTGCCCTGGCCGCGGGTGTCCATCACGAAGTGCGCGAACCCGGCGGAGGCCCAGAGCAGATGCGTGTGCGGCAGGCCGCGCCCACCGCCGTACCCGAGGAACTCCACGACGACGGGCAGTGGTTGGGACGTGCCGGCGGGCAGCACGAACCAGCCCTTGACCGGCTGGCCGTCGAATCCGGCGAAGGTGACGTCGAAGGTCTCGACCGTGGAGAGCCCCGTCGGAACCGCCTCGAAGCGCGCGTCGAGCGCGTGCGTGCGGGCCTCGCCGAGCGTCTTCGCCCAGAACGCGTCGAAGTCCTCGGGCTCCACGGATGCGCTTCGGTAGGTGCGGAGTTGGTCGAGGGGCAGGTCGAACTGGGTCATGAACACCGCCTGGTGAGTCGCTCGGTGAGGGAAGGGCACGTTCGAGATCGCGACCGGTTGACCCGGCCTGCCCCACCCTAATCGCGGGACCCCGCGGATTCATATACGTGAATTCGGACGGGTCCGGCCGGACACTCCGCGCCGCCGGCGTCACGAGAAGGGCTCTGGGCCGGTCGCCATGACATCCTCGGACGAACCGCCCACAGCGTGTCCAGTTGTGGGCCTTCGTCGTCCTGCGCGGAGGGACCATGCTCATCAGCCACGTCGTACGTCACCATGTGCTGCACGTGACGCTCCACCGCGACCTGGACGTCACCAACCGGGCCGCCGTCGCCCTCCAGATCCAGGCCCTGGTCCAGATGCTCCGGCCGACCCGGGTGACCGTCGCCCTCCCGGCCGTCGACCCCACCCCGGCCACCCTCAGCGCCCTCGCCCGGGCCCACCGCATGTGCGCGAGCCTGGACATCCCGCTGACCCTGAGAGGCGCGAGCGCCCGCACCCGCGGACTCCTGGACGTCACGGCCGAGTAGCCGGCCCAGTGGCCGCTGCCGAGGCCGATGCCCAGGTCCGCACCGGCGAGCGCGACGGCGTCGTTCCCGCCGTCGGACCCGGGACGCACCACGTCCTCGATCTCGACGAGAGCCGCCGCCCCGCCGTCGGCGTGCACGAGGACCGGCGTACGGGAGGTGACCTCGGCCGCCGTCAGCGCGTCGGCGAGGACGGCCGGCAGTTCGCCGTCGGCCCCCCGGCCTCGAACGGCCTGCCGCCGACGACGCCGCGGGCTCCTCATCCCGGCAGGGCACGGAAGCCGACGACCGCCCGGCCCGGCGGACGCACCGCACGACATCCCCCTCGCCGAGGCCACGGGCACCGGGGACGGGGGTGCGGCGGGCGATGAGCCCCGCCAGGACGGGAGGGGGATCACCTCGGCGTGGGACGAACCCGTATGACCCCGGGAGGCTCGTGCCGCCCGGGCGTCAGAGCGTGTCGCGGCTCTCCCAGCGCTCCCGGAACCACGCCAGCGTCTCGGCGAGCAGCTTGCGGTTGTGGTCCTCCTCCAGCAGCGACAGGCGGATGTGGGGGCGCAGTTCCAGCTTTCCCTCCGGGATGGCCACCCCCTCCAGTTCGTTGAGTCTCCGGAGCAGCTCGGCACGCAGCGTGCGGTCGGTGAAGGGCTCGCGTGCGGCGAGGTGCTGGAACACCACCTCCGCCGTGCCGCCGCGTCCGCCACCCGGATAGAGCGTCAGGGGCCAGATGCCGCGGCCCGGCGCGCCCGCCTCCCCGAGCATGAGATACGCGCTGGTGGTGGTGTGGCCTGACCCGTGGCCGATCCAGCCGCCGAGCTCTTCCCAACCCTTGAAGGTCGCCCGGACCGCCTCCACCGTCTCGGGGGAGTCGTCCGCGGCGAGCTGACGGAAGAACCGGTCGGCGCGCGTCTGGCCGCCTTGGCCATCCGCGGTGTCCTCGCCGTCCGTCTGTTCGTCGCCGCCACTGGCGACCAGCAGGGCGAGATCGTCGGCGGTGAGGCGCTGTGCCGGGTCGGCGGCCCCGTTGACCGTGAAGTGGACGCCGTCGGCGCTCAACCGGGCCCGGACGTCGCCTCCCTCGTCCGGGGACGTCCAGTGGAAGCCGTCGGAGACCTTGCCCTCGGATGTGAGTACCCGGTACGCGTTCGTCAGTCCCGCTGTGTTGGCCATGTGGCTGCCGACGGCCTGGGCGCCGGAGCCGAGAAACGCGGCCAGGTCGCCGTAGGAGGTCCAGGTGCCGTGGGGGAGCACCGCAAGCACCTGGTGGGCCAGCTGCCAGTCCCGGCTGCGTTCCGCGCGGCCGACTCCGCGCAGCGGGGCCGGCCAGAGCGTGGTCGCGCGGTCGGCGATTTCGTCGGCGCGGGCGAGGATCTCCCGCATGCCCCAGCGTTCGGTGGCGGCGATCCGGCGGTTCATCTCCAGGTGGCTTCCCTGGAGCAGGCCCTGCTTGCGCTCGAAGGGGTGATTGGAGAGCTCCGAGTTGACCGCGGTGAGTGTCAGGTTCCCGAGGGTGTGCCGCAGCCGGGCGTGCAGGTCCTCGGCGCTGTCCGGGGCGTTCGCGTCCTCGGCCAGCATGCGCATCCACTCGTCGCCGGCCGACTGGGGCAGAACATGCTCGATGGTGAGCTGCGCGGCGGCGAAGTCCAGCGGCTCGGGATGCTCGTAACTCTCCTCCAGCCGCTGGAGCACCATCTTGCGCTGGTGCCAGCGTCCGTACTGGTAGAACGGCGCCGTCCGGATCTTGTCGCGCAGTTCCTTGTCGTCGGGCCAGAACCGGTTGTCGGCGGAGAGGAGCCGGTGCAGGCCGTCGGCCACGGGCACGTCGGTCGGGAGCTGTCCGGGCACGGACTGGAAGACCCTGTTGAGATTGTTCGTCGGCACCCGGCAGATCATCCGGCGGACGAGGAAGCTCTCGATGTACGACATCGCGCGGGCCGCCTCCGAGGATGCGAGTTCGCCCCGCTCCCGTCGGTCGAGGAGCAGCATCAGAGCGGGGTAGGTGACCTGTGCCTGCCAGGCGTCCAGGCGCCGCAGACGGGCGCGGACCGCCGTGTCCGGCTCCTCCTGGGGATGGAGCAACCGGCGGAAGAGAGTGCTGTGCCGGTACAACTCCCTGATGTACGCCTCGATCTCGGCCTCGGTCACCTCGCGGCGCTCGAAGCGGTGCTGCTGTGCCGCGTACAGGTCCTGGCGGCGCACCCGGTCGTCCCCGTCGAGCACCAGCTGAAGCCACATGAGCTGTTCGAGCTCGTCGTTGCTCAGGCTCTCCTGCAGCGGCAGCCAGTAGGTCTCGTAGACGTGCTCCCCACGCGTGGGCAGCCGCATGAACAGGTAGTTGCGCAGCAGGTCGGCCTGACTGAGCTTGAGGCCGGTGTTGTTGAGCGACTCGAAGATGCGGTGCACGTTGTCGCCGCGCTCGGCGGTCACCGCCACCAGCGTGAGCCGGGAGGTGATGGCCTGCTCGATACGGAAGACGTCCTGCGGGGCGGCCGGATCGTCCGCCTCGACGAGCTTGCGGCGGAAGAAGCCGTAGGCCGCGGCGACGTTCCCGCCGGCGGTCTGCGTCGCGAGCGGCCCGCGCACGTGTGCGGCGAACTGGGGGCGGTCGGCCTGGGTCGGCAGAAGCCGGAAGTGGTCGCTGCCGCCCTTGCGCTTGTTGATCAGGTATTCCTCGTCGATGCGCTCGGCCTCGTCCGGCTTGGCATCCGCGATGTGATCGCGGATCGCGGCCAGTGCGAGGGAGAGTGTGGTCAGCCGCTGCTGACCGTCCACCACGAGCCAGCGCGGAAAGGTCGCCTCGTTCTGAGGGGACGGTGCCAGGACGACGGAACCCAGGAAGTGCGTGCTCGCCCTGTCCCCCGACTCCAGCAGCTCGGCCTGCTCCAGAACATCACTCCACAGCTGCCCGAGCTGTTTCTCCGTCCAGGAGTACGTCCGCTGGTAGAGCGGCACTTGGAACTGCTGCGCCCTGCCCTGGACGAGATCGGCGAACAGCGTCTCCTTCGCCTGCATCGTGTTCCCCCTTGGCCACCGCTCCGTTGGTGGGATCGACCCTAAGGCCTCGCACCGACACTCACAGCGGCGTTTCAGCCCTCGTCCGGACGGACGGCACCCGGGCCAGCAGGTCGGCGGTGAGGGCGGGGGCGGGATCGAGGGGCTCGGTGTCTGGCCGGACCCCACCGGCCTGGCGGAGCGGGTACGGCTCGCCTCCGCCGGCCGCACGCGGGCGGGCGTCGGCAGAGGGATTCGGCCACGCTATATCCCGCATTGATCGTTTGCCTATCCCCGTCCCTTTTCATCAAGTCCGGGGGGCGCGGAGCCCCTCGACCGACTGCCGGTGATCCGGGGGACAGGAGCTGACGCATGCGTCCGCGATGGAGTGACGACGACCGGCCTCGTGACGAGGTCGCGCCCCAGGGCAGCGTGGACGGCGATGCCTACGTCGACCCGCCGGCCCGGGGGTCGGGGTCCGGACCGGCGCCGGACGGGCGGCTGCTGCTGGCCGGCGAGGGGCAGGTGCTCCGGGCGCTCGCGGCGGCGGCGGAGCGGGCCGGGTGCCGCGAGGTCCGGGTCCGCCGGACGGGCGGGGGCGACGCGGAGGCGCTCGGCGGCCTCGCGGAGTGGGAGGAGAGGGAGACGCTCACGGCCGCCGACGCCGTGCTTCACGTCGCGCGTTCGGCAGCCGAGCTGGCGGCCACGGCCGACCGGTGTGCCGACGCCGGTGCATGGCTGGGGCAGGTCCTGGTCCACGGAGACGAACTGTGGACCGGTCCGCTCGGTCCCGCGGACCGCACCGCGGCGGCCTCGGCCTGGCGGCGACTGCGCGGTGCTGCGCCGCGGGGCCGGCCGGACGGGCCGGTGGGCGCCGGGCCGGTGGGCGGTGCGGCGGACGGCACCGCCGACGCCGTGCTCGCCGCCGGGCGGGCGGAATGGATCGCCGACCGGCTCCTGGGTGCCTGGCTGGGCCGCGGCGGCGCGGGGGCGGCGGGTGCCGTGGAAGGGACCGGAGGCGCGGAAGCGGGGAGAGCGGGAAACGACGCGGCTGCGGGGGCGGGAGAAGCCGGAGGCGCGGGAGCGGCAGGGGCCGGAGGCGTCGCAGGCGGCTGCGGGCACGCCGGAGAGCCGTACCTCGTGCGTACCGACGTGCGGACGTCGTCCAGCGGTCGTCACCCCGTGGTGCCCCTGCCCCGGCCCGGCCGATCGGCCACCCGGGCGGCTACCGAGACGGGGGCGCGGGTCGCGTTCCTCGGGCGGATCGGGGGTGCGGCCGTCGAGCCCGCGCGGCTGCTGGAGCGGATCGACGCCGTGGCGGACGCCCGGACCGGGCTCCTCGGGCCGGTCCCGGAGGCCACGCCGGGGCCGACGGGCCTGTGGGGGTGCGCGGTCGCGGTGCCCGACCCGTTCGGGCCGCTGCCCGCCGACGCGCCGGGTGTCACCGTGCGGGGGCACGGGCGGGACGCCCCGAGCGCCCGCCTCGCGGCCCTGCTCGACGCGCTCGCCGCGTACGGGACCCTCGCCGCCGCCGCGGACGCCCGGGGCGGTCGCGAGGTCTGGGGCCTGGACCTCGTCACCGACCGGCTGCGCCGGGTCCCCGCGGCCGAGGCGTACCCGGCCCCGGTGCCGGGCACGTCGTACCGGCTGCCGACCGGCGCGGCGGCCGGGCTCACCTGGGCGGCCGCGGTGGAGGCCGCTCTGACCGGGCACTGCGAGGCGCTGGTGATCCACCGGCTCGACCAGCCGGGCGTACGCGTCCCCCGGCTCGCGCTTCCGGACCACGGGGGACCTGACGCACTCCGCGTGCTGCGCGCGGCGGGTGAGCCCGTCGCCCACGACCTGTCGGCGCTGCTCTCCGTGCCTGCCTGCGCGATCCGGCTCGGGGACGACACCGTCGTCGGCGTCGCCGCCACGCGGAGCGAGGCCCTCGCGGCCGCCGCGGAACGCGCCCTGCTCGCCCGGGAGAAGGGCGTCGCGCGCACCGGCGCCGCCCCCTTCGTCCCGACCGTCCCCTCCGTCACGCCGGACCGGGAGGCGGCCGGAAGGCCGCTGCCGGTGGAGGACGGGGCGCCCGGGCGGGCGGGGCTCGTCGAGGTGCTCCGGGCGCGGGGGCGCACCCCCGTCGCGGTGCTGCTCGATCATGATCCGCAGGCCGTCCGCCTGCTGCCGTATCTCGTCCATGTGGCGCTGCTGGACGGCTGACGCTCCCTCGTGCCCGGTTCGTGCCCGATGCCGCACGGGTCCGGAGGAGACATTCCCGGGGGCAGGTGCCGCTTCCGTGCGGCCCGTGTAATGATCTCGTGATCTGACGCCTGGCGTCAGGTCACTGTGCGACGGGGGGTCGCGTAGCCGCGAGTGCAGAAGGCAGGATCCATGGGGGGGTCGATTCGGTTCAGCGTGCTCGGAGCCGTGTCCGTGCACAGGGGCGAGACACCGATCACCATCGGTTCTCCGCAGCAGCAGGCCCTGCTCGTGGCGCTGCTGCTGCGTTCCGGACGGGTCGCCTCCACGCACGAACTGATCGCTTCGGTCTGGGGCGAGGAGCCCCCGGGCTCCGCGCTGGCGAGCCTGCGCACCTACGTGTGGCGGCTGCGGCAGCTCCTGGAGGAGGACTCCACCGCACCTCGGCTGCTGCTCTCACAGCCCGACGGCTACCGCATGGTGGCGCCGCGGCTCTCGGTGGACCTGCACCGTGCCGAGCAGCTCGCCGCCGACGCCGGCCGGGCCCGGGCCGGGGGCGACGACGAGGCCTGCGGGCGGCTGCTGACCGAGGCGCTCGGCCTCTGGCAGGGCGCGCCCCTGGCCGGAGTGCCCGGCCCGTACGCCGAGCAGCAGCGGGCTCGCTTCACCGAGCTGCGGATCGGGCTGGAGGAGGAACGTTTCGCGCATGCGCTGCAGGCGGGCCGGCACGGCGCGGTCATTCCCGACCTCACCGTGTTCACGCAGGAACATCCGCTCCAGGAGCGGCCGTACGGCTTTCTCATGCGCGCCCTGTACGCCTCCGGGAGGCAGGCGGACGCACTGGCGGTCTACGCGCGGGCCCGGCGCGTCCTCGCCGAGGAACTCGGCGTCGACCCGGGCCCCGAACTGGCCGCGCTGCACGAACGGGTCCTCGCCGGCGACCCGCTCCTCGACGTCTCGGTCCGCGGCACCGAGCCGGCCGCGACCGCCCCCGAGGCCCCCCGCGCCCCCCGGAGCCCCGAGCATCCGCAGCCCTCTCCGGCGCTTCGAACCGCCGAACCCGACGCCGGCCCCGCACCCGACCCCGACTCCGCCGCACCCGCCCTTGGCAGGCCCGCCCAACTCCCCGCCGACGCCTTCGACTTCACGGGCCGCGCCGAACAGGTCGAGGAGCTGAGCCGGGTCCTCACCGCCCCGGACCGGACCTCGCTTCCGGTCGCGTCCATCAGCGGCATGGGCGGCCTCGGCAAGACCACCCTCGCCCTGCGGGTCGCCCACCGGATCAAGCACGAGTTCCCCGACGGGCAGCTCTACGTCGATCTGCGCGGCAGCGGCCTCGAACCCGCCGACCCGTCCGCCGTCCTCGGCAGCATGCTCGCCGCGATGGGCGTGCCGCCGCACGCGCTCCCGGCCATGACCGACGACCGCGCCCGGCTCCTGCGCACCCTGCTCGACGGCCGGCGCATGCTGCTGCTCCTCGACAACGCCCGGGACCCCGCCCAGGTGGGCCCGCTGCTGCCCGGCTCGGCCGACTGCGCCGTGATCGTCACCAGCCGGACCCGGCTCGTCGGCATCCCCAGCGCGGTCACCGCCGTGGCTCTGGAAGCCTTCGCGACCGACGAGGCGATCGAGCTGCTCACCGCGATCGTCGGCGCCGATCGCGTGGCGGCGGAGCCCGCCGCCGCGACCGATCTGGTGACCGCGTGCGGACACCTCCCGCTCGCCGTCCGGATCGTGGCCGCCCGCCTCGCCGCCCGGCCGCGCTGGCAGATCGAGACCATGACCCGTCGACTCGCCGACGAGCGCCGCCGCATCGGCGAGCTGCGCGCCGGAGACCTGGCCGTCGCGGCCACCTTCGAACTCGGCTACCGCCAGCTCCCGCAGGAGCAGGCGTGCGTCTTCCGGCTCCTCGCCCCGGTGGCCCGGCCCAGCATCGGACTGGACGTGGCCGCCGCGGCCCTCGGCCTCGACGCCTACGACACCGAGGAGATCCTCGAGTCCCTGGTCGACGCGGCCATGCTGGAGGCCCCGCAGCCCGGGAGGTACCGCTACCACGACCTCGTCTGGGCCTTCGCCCTCCAGCTCGGCGTGCCGCCCGGCGACGGCGGGGGCGAGGCCGGCATCCCCGTGCTGCCGCCGCTCCTCGACCACCTGCTGGCCGCCGGGCGCGCCGCGTTCCAGTGCATGGTGCCCGGCAACCCGGACGGGATCTTCCTCACCCCCGGATCCACGCCCGCGCCGCACTTCGCCGGGCTGGCGGAGGCCCGCGGCTGGGTGGCCGCCGAGTTCGAATGCCTCACCAACGCGTTAATGCTGGCCGCCCGCAGCCCCGCCGGGGCGGCCCCGCGGATCCTGCGCGTCGCCGCCGACCTGCTCATCGCCCTCACCCCCTTCGGGAAGGACATCCCGTACGGGCAGCTCGCCGCCGCCGCGCAGGCGCTGGCCGAGACGGCCGCGCAGCGCGGCGACGACCACGTCGCCGGGCGGGCCCGCTTCGTCTGCGGGAACGCCGCTCTGCAGAGCGCCCGGCTCGCCGAGGCCGAGCTGTTCACCCGGCTCGCGGCGGAGGCCTGCGAGCGGGTCGGCGACCGGGTGATCCTCCGTCAGACGCTCAATGACCGTGGCCTGATAGCGCAGTTCCAGCACCACTACGAGGACGCGGTGCACTACTACGACCAGGCGATCGAGCTGGCGAAACAGCTCGGGCACCGCTCGGGAGAACTGGTGACGCGGCTCAACGCGGCGCAGGCCCGGCTGTGCGGTGGCCGCGCCGAGGAGGCGCTCGTCGCCTGCGCCGAGGCGCTGGTCGCGCTGCGGGAGGTCGAGGATCACCACGGCGCCGCCTACGCGCTCTACGTGCAGGCGATGGCCCTGCACGAACTCGGTCGGTACGACGAGGCGGTCGAGAGCCATGCCCGGTGCCTCGACCTGTGCGCGACCTGGCAGATCCGCGGACAGGAGTCGCAGGCGCGCCACCGGCTGGCCGAGACCCTGCGGATCACGGGCCGCCGGGAGGAGGCCCTCAAGGAGGCGAGCCGCGCGCTGGTGCTGTGCGAGCAGCGCGGCGCGGCACGCGACCAGGGGCTCGCCCTCCTGGTGCTCGGACGTACCCTCGCCGACCTCGGCGACACCGGGGCCGCGGAGGCCAGGGCCCGGCAGGCCCACACGCTGTTCACCCGGCTCGGGCTGCCCGACGCCGACCACGCGGCCGCCCTCCTCGCAGCCCTCGGCGAAGCGCTGTGAAGCCGCCTCCCGCCTCCGTCAGGAGTGATATATCCGCAGGTCAGAGCAGATATCCAGGATCTATCCAGCGTAGATCGACAGGGGGCAGAGTCTGACCCGGCAACCCGAACGACGAGCGAACGGAAGACCGAGCACATGCGAGCGATCACCTCCACCCCCCACACCTCCCACGCCCTGCGCACCGTCTGTGTCGCGGTCGCCGCGATGATCGGCCTCTCGCTCCTGGCCGTCGTCGAGCAGCAGCACACGGCGTCCGTGCCGAGCACCGTCGTGGCCGACGGCCCGATCGTCGCCGAGCCCCACGAGGAGTGGGACAGCCGCGGCTGACCACGCCTGGCGCGGTCCGTCGCAGACGACGGGACGGACGGCGAAACGAACGACCATGCCATGGGGGAGTCATGACGGGTGGTAGTCCGGCGACGGCGTTGGCTGAACGAGACGTCGCCACCTTGGTCCGCGCCGCGCGGACCCGCAACGGGGTCAGTCAGCGGGACCTCGCCGAGAAGTCCGGGATAGGTCTGCGGACGCTCCGCGAGATCGAACGGGGCCGGGTCCGCGCCCCGAGATCCGGATCGCTGCGCAGAATCGCCGAAGCCCTGCACGAACCCGCGCTGCTCGCGCAGGTCGGTGCCACGGCCGGCGCCGAAGGAGACATCCCGGAGGACGCCCCGCTGGTCCTGAGGATCCTCGGCAGGCTCTCCGCCACGCGCGGCGCCGCCGAACTGCTCACCGGAACGCCCAAGCAGCGGACGCTGCTCGGACTGCTCGCGCTCCAGGCCCATCAGGTGGTCGAACGCGACGAGATCATCGAGGTCCTGTGGGACGGCGAACTTCCGGACACGTTCGGCCAGTTGATCCACACCTACATCTCCCGCATCCGACTGATGCTGGAGGCGCACACCCTCCCCGGCACCGGCCGGACCGCGGTCCTGCGGCGCGGCGGCGGTTACGAGCTCCGTATCGAGGGGGACAGCCGGCTCGACATCCTGGAGTTCGGCCGGCTGACGCACGAGGCCGCGCGGGCCCGCGCAGGCGACGACCCGGTACACGAACAGGCTCTGCTCGCCGAGGCGTTGCGCCTCTGGCGCGGACAGCTCCTGGAAGGCGCCCCGCCACGGCTGGCAGGTCATACCGCCGCCGTCGAGCACGCCCGCCTGCGCGTCGCCTCCGCGCTGCGCCTCGCCGATCTCGCCCTCGCCCGCGGACAGTACGAGGAGGTGCTCGCCCAGCTCGGGCCGATCGCCCGGCACGAGGTGCTGCACGAGGGCCTGCACGCCCGGCTGCTCTCCGCGCTCGCCGGTTCCGGCCGCCGGGCGGAGGCGCTGGAGCTGTTCGCCGCGGTCGACCGCAGGCTCCGCGTCGAGAGCGGCATCGAGCCCGGCACCGAACTCCGCGAGGCCCAGATGGCCGTCCTGGGGGACGACGCCCGGACCGCGACGGCGATGGCGGCGCCCCCCGCCGGCCGGGCCGACGCGCTGCGCTCCGTCCAGCTTCCGCAGAGCGTCGGGGACTTCGTGGGCCGCGTCGAGCACTTCCAGGTCCGGCAGTACCTGACCGGGCAGGGGCCGCTGGCCGCGTTCGGTGCGGCCCCGGTCGCCGCGCTCCACGGGCCCGTCGGTGTCGGCAAGTCCGCCCTGACCGTCCAGATCGCCGCGGCCGTCGCCCGCCACTTCCCCGACGGCGTCCTGCACGCCCGGCTGCGCACCGGCGCGCCCGACGAGGTCCGCACCGCGCTGCGCGGCTTCGCCCGGGCGCTGGGCGTGCCGACGGCCGGGCTTCCCGCCGGGCTGCCCGAACTCGCGGCGCTATACCAGGAGTCCGTCGCCGGCCGCCGGGTCCTCGTGGTCGTCGACGACGCGCCAGGGGAGCGTGCCGTCCGCCCGTTGCTGCCGTCCGGCCCCGGCGGCGCCGCGCTCCTGGCCGGCCGGAACCCGCTGTCCGGCCTGGAGGGCGCCCAGCACTTCCGCGTCGAGCGCTTCACCGCCGACCAGTCCGTCTCCCTGCTCGCCCGGATCGCCGGCGAGCGGCGGGTGCTCGCCGAACGGACGGCGGCCGAGACCGTCGCCGAGCTGTGCGACGGGATCCCGCTGGCCGTGCGGATCGCGGGGATGCGGCTCGCCGCCCGCCCGCACTGGACCCTCGCCCGGCTGGCGGACCGGCTGGCCGACGAGGAGCGGCGGCTCTCGGAGCTGGTCGCCGGCGACCTCTCCGTACGGGAACGGCTGACCTCCGCGTACGAGGGCCTGGATCCCGTGCTCCGCGACGCCGTGCGCGCCCTCGCCCGGTCCGCGGACCGGGCGTTCACCCCCGCCGACGCGGCCGCCGTGCTGCGCTGCGGCGGACGCCAGGCGGAGGACCTCCTGGAGCGGCTGGTCGACCACCAGCTGCTCGAACCCCCGGCGGGGGCCTGCGAGGGGTACGCGTTTCCGCCCCTCGTACGCCTCCACGCCCGGGAACAGTGAACGGCGTGAGGGGACGGTCGTCGATGCCCACCGTCCCCGTCCCCTCACGCGACCCTCATGGCGGCGTGGCGCTCACGCGTCGCGGGTGCGGAGCGTCAGCCAGCCGCCGACCGCCGCCGCGGCCGCCCACACCGCCATGACCAGCACCCCGGCCATGGGGCTGTAGGGCGCGGCGACGGCGGGGTCGAGCCGCAGCCCGTACTGGCCGGCCCGGTCCGGCAGGTACCAGGCCAGCTCCTTCAGACCGGGGATCTCGGCCAGCACGGGGGAGACCAGGAACAGCACCGGAACCAGGACGCCCATGGAGAGCATCAGACTGCGCAGCATCGCCGTGAACCCCATGCACATGACCGCGAGCAGCGGGAAGTACAGGGCGCCCACCGCGATCGCCCGCACCGTCCCCGCGTCGCCGAACGCCATGCCGTGCTCGCCGAGCAGACGCTGCGAGAGGAAGAACGTGCCCAGAGAGGCGACCACGCCGGCCACCAGGGCCAGCACCGCTCCGACGGCGAGCTTGGCCGTGTACATCAGACCGCGCCGGGGCACCGCCGCCAGCGAGACCCGGATCGCGCCGTGCTGGTACTCGTTGCCGACCACCAGGACGGCGAAGACGATCACGACGACATGGGCGAAGAGGATGCCGTAGTAGCCGAGCTGCACCGGGTCGAAACCGGGGCCGTCCGCCTCCTCGGGGCCGACCGTCCCCGTGACACCGGCACCGATGCCGACCAGCAGGGCCGCGGCCAGCGGCAGCGACCACAGGACCGGACGCACCGAGCGGATCTTCGTCCACTCCGAGCGGAGCACCGCGTTGACAGACATCGTCAGACCACCTCTCCGAGGGGTCGCCCCCCGTACTCCACCGAATCGGCGGTCATGCGCATGAATGCCTCTTCCAACGAGTCCTCGACCTGGACCAGTTCGAGGACGGCGGCCCTCTCGTGAGCCGCGATCCGGCCGACGTCGGCGGCCTCCGCCGCGTACACCTCCAGTGCGCCGCCGTCGCCCGGCACCACCCGCAGCCCCTTGCGCACCAGGGCCTCGCGCAGCCGCTCCGGCTCGTCGGCCCGCACCCGCACCCGGGAGCGGCCGTGCTCCGCGGCGAACTCGGCCATGGACACGTCCGCCAGCAGCCGGCCCCGGCCGATCACGACCAGCCGGTCCGCCAGCAGCGCCGTCTCCGTCATCAGGTGGCTGGAGATGAGCACCGCCCGGCCCCGGGCCGCCAGACCCTTGAGGAAGTGCCGCAGCCAGCGGATGCCCTCCGGGTCCAGGCCGTTGACCGGCTCGTCGAGGATCAGCACCTCGGGGTCGCCGAGCAGAGCCGCGGCGATGCCCAGGCGCTGACGCATGCCCAGCGAGAACCCGCCGACCCGCCGACGGGCCGCGGACTCCAGGCCGACCTGCTCCAGCACCTCGTCGACCCGCGCCCGCGGCATGCGCCCGGCGTGGGCGATGCAGAGCAGATGGTCGCGCGCGGTCCGTCCCGGATGCGCCGCGCCGGCGTCCAGCAGCGCACCGACGTGGTGCAGCGGCTCGACCAGCCGGCCGTACGGCCGCCCCGCGACCAGTACCTCACCCGCCGTGGGCCGGTCCAGGCCCAGGATCATCCGCAGGGTGGTCGACTTCCCCGCCCCGTTCGGGCCGAGGAAGCCGGTGACCGCACCGGCCCGCACCTGGAAGGTGAGGCCGTGCACCACCGTCCGGTCGCCGTAGGCCTTCACCAGACCCCGTACTTCGACGGCGGGTGCGTCGCCCGCACCGTGCGCCGTTCCGTTGTCCCTGTTCATGTCCTCAAGCCAACCGTCCGGCGGCCCCGGACGGATCCCCCGGCGGCGGGAGTCACCTCCCCCCGGGGAGGGAGCTGATCCACCATGAGACGTCTGCCGTCGATGCTCCACGACGCCCTGCGCCAGGGCCGTACGTACGCCCGCGGGCTCCATCTGCTGCTCGGCGGGACCGTGGGGCCGGCCTGCGTGCTGGTGTGGCCCGGCATCAGCGAGAACCTGGGCCGTACCCTCGTGGCCTGCGCCCTCGTGCCGGTGGTCCCCCTGCTGCTGCTCGGCCTGGTGCCGGGGACGCGGCGCGCGGAGGGCATCCAGGCGCGGCTGCTGCTCGTGCCGGACGACGAGAACGACATCGGCCGCGCCCCGGCCCGGAGTCTCTCCGACCGCCGGCGCACCAGCGTCTGGCTGGTGCTGCGCTGTTGGTGGGGACTGCTCGTCGCCACCGTCGTCGCCCAACTCCTCTCCGTCACAGGAACGCTGGCGTCCGCACCCGCCGTCGAGGGCACCCGGACGGTCCTCGGCGTCACCGTCCCCGGCGGCCACCGGCACATCTGGTACCTGGGCCTGGTGCCGCCGCTGCTGCTCGCGGCGTTCGCGCTGGTCGTGGGGGCCGGACACGTGCAACTCGCCCTCGCGCGAAGGCTGCTGGGCCCCTCGACGGCCGAGCGGCTCGCGGAGGCGGAGCGTCTGGCGGACGAACTGCTGGCCCGCAACCGGCTCGCGGGCGAACTCCACGACTCCATCGGCCACGCCCTCACGGTCACCGTGCTCCAGGCGAGCGCGGCCCGCGAACTCATCCACACCGACAGGGACTTCGCGATCCGGGCGCTGACCGCCATCGAGGACACCGGCCGCCGCGCCATGGACGACCTGGAGCGCACCCTCGGCTATCTGAAGGAGGACGAGCTGGCCGCCCGCACCGTCCGGCCCACCCTCGCGGACGTCGGGCAGCTCCTGGAGGCCAGCCGCGCGGCGGGCGTCACGGTGCGCTCGCGCACGGCCGCCGACGTCGACGCCGTGCCCGGTGTGGTCTCCCGCGAGGCGTACCGCATCCTCCAGGAGGCGCTCACCAACGCCATGAAGCACGCGCCCGGTTCACCGGTGGACGTCGACCTGGACGTCACCGGCGAACAGGTCCGGCTCACCGTCGCGAACCGGCTGGTGGAGGAGGCCCCGCGGGCTCCCGGCACCGGGAAGGGGCTGCGCAGTCTGCGGGAGCGCGCCGCGCTCCTGGGCGGCCGGGCCACCGCCGGAGCCGCATCGGGGCGCTGGACCGTCAGCGCCCGTCTCCCCCTACGCTTGGGATCGTGATCATGGACATCTCCGTACTCCTCGTCGACGACGAGGAGCTCGTCCGGGCCGGCATGTCGGCCATCCTCGGCAACGCCCCCGGCATCACCGTGGCCGGCGAGGCCTCCGACGGCTGCGAGGTGGTGCCGCTCGTCCGGAGGCTGCGCCCGGACGTCGTCGTCATGGACGTACGGATGCCCACCGTCGACGGCATCACCGCGACCCGCGATCTCATGGCCGCCGTCGCCGACCCGCCGAGAGTCCTGGTGATCACCACGTTCGAGCGGGACGACTACGTCTACGAGGCGCTCAGGGAAGGGGCGTCGGGGTTCCTGCTCAAGCGATCCCGGCCCGCCGAGATCGTCCAGGCCGTCCGTACGGTGGCGACCGGGGACTCGGTGCTCTTCCCCGCCGCGATCCGCTCGCTGGTGCAGGGGCGTCAGGCCCGCGAGCGGGGCGACGCACTGGCCCGGGCCCAGCTCACGGAGCGGGAGGCCGACGTGCTGCGGCTGATGGCGCAGGGAATGTCCAACGCGGAGATCGCCGAGCGGTTGTTCCTGGGGGTGCAGACGGTCAAGACCCATGTCAGCGGCACCCTGGCGAAGCTGGGGGCGCGCGACCGGACGCAGGCGGTGGTCCTGGCGTACGAGTCGGGGTTCGTCGGCGTGGGATGAGAGGGCCCCGGTCCGCCGGAGGCCGACGGCGTCCGTCGGTCCACGAGGTCCGTCAGCCGACGAGGTCCTTCAGGCGGGAGACCACCGTCGCCTCGGACTCGCCCTCCTGCGGCACCGGCACGACCTGGAGATGGGTGACCCCGGCCTCTCGGTAGGCGTCCAGACGATCCCTCACATAGCTCTCCGTGCCGCAGATCGTGGTGGCCTCCAGCAGCGCCGCGGGCACGGCGGCCGCGGCCCCGGCCTTGTCGCCCGCCCGGAACAGCCGCTGGATCGTCTCCGCCTCACGGGCATAGCCGTACCGGCTGACCAGGTCGTAGTAGTAGTTGTGGCCGGGCGCGCCCATGCCCCCGACGAACAGGGCGAGCTGGCCGCGCGCCAGCTCCCGGGCCCGCTCGGCGTCCGGGCCGATCGCGAGCAGACCGCCCGCCGAGATCTGGAGCGGGCCCAGCTCGGGCCCGCGGGCCGCGGCGCCCTCCTTGAGCGCCGTCCCCCACACCCGGTCGCACCACTCGGGGACGAAGAACAGCGGCAGCCAGCCGTCGGCGGTCTCCGCGACCATCCGGACGTTCCTCGGGCCCAGCGCGGCCACCCAGACCGGGACGGACGGGCGGACCGGCGGCGTCAGCAGCCGCATCGGCCTGCCGAGGCCGGTGCCCTGCCCTTCGGGGAGCGGCAGCGTGATCGTGGACCCCTGATGGCGCACCGGCTCGTCCCGCCGCCAGAAGGCGCGCATGACCTCGATGGTCTCCCGGGTCCGGGCCACCGGCGCGGCGTACGGCACCCCGTGCAGACCTTCGACGACCTGCGGGCCCGAGGAACCGAGGCCGAGGTGGCAGCGTCCGCCGGACAGGGCGTCGACGCCGGCGGCGGTCATCGCCAGCAGGGCCGGCGTCCGGCTGAACACCGAGAGGATGCCGGAACCGATCTCGATCCGCTCGGTGCGGGCGGCGAGGAAGCCCATGAAGCTGGGCGCGTCGTAGCCGTACGCCTCCGGCACCCAGACCAGGTCCAGGCCCGCCCGCTCCAGTTCGGCGACCTGGCCGGCCGCGGCGACGATGTCGGTGTCGTACTTCAGCTGCATGGAGATCTTCATGGCGGGGCTCCGGGGTGCGTCGACGGGGTGACGGGAGGTCAGGGTCGGGATCGGGCGGCGCGCGTCAGGCACGCGGTGCGTCGAGGCGGGGGAGGGCGCCCTCGGCGATCAGCTCCCGGACCCGGAACTTCTGGATCTTCCCTGAGGCGGTCAGCGGCAGCCCGTCCGCGAGGTACCAGCGGGCCGGGATCTTGTGGGGGGACAGCTGCTCGCGGCAGCGGGCGACGCACTCGTCGACGTCCGGGCCCTCCGGGCGGTCGGCGGCGGGCAGCAGCACCGCGGCGACGATCTCGCCCCACCGGTCGTCCGGCACCCCCACCACCAGGGCGTCGCGGACGCCCGGCAGCGTGCTGAGGAAGGACTCGACGGGGCCGGGCGCGATGTTCTCGCCGCCCCGGATGATCAGGTCGCTCAGCCGGCCCTCGATCCGGACCGCGCCGGTCGCGTCCATCGAACCGAGGTCCCCGGTGTGCAGCCAGCCGTCCGCGTCCACCTTCCGTGCGGTGGCCTCCGCGTCGCCGTAGTACGCGAGGAGCTGCTGGTAGCCGCGGGCGCAGATCTCGCCGGGGACGCCGAGCGGCTGCACCCGGCCCGTGTCCGGGTCCACGATCTTGCACGCGACGTGCGGCAGCGGGCGGCCGACGGTGCTGGTCTTGTCCTCGGCGGTGTCGTCCGGCCGGGTCAGGGTGACCACGGAGGCCAGCTCGGTCTGCCCGTACAGGTTGAACACCGTGGTCGAGAACAGTTCCTCGGTCTCGGTGATGAGCTGCGGGCGGACCGGCGCCGCGCCGGTGAGGACGGAGGAGAGCCGGGCCGGCGCGCCGTCGGCGGAGCGGGCCACGTCGTTCAGGGCGGTCAGCACCGTCGGCACGCTGGTGAGCACCGCGTCGGGGGATCGGCGCAGCACCTCGAAGAGGACCTTGGGGTCGAAGCGCTCCAGGAGGGTGAAGACGCCGCCGCTCCACAGCGGCCCCAGGCAGGAGATGACACAGCCGGCGGTGTGGAACATCGGCAGCGGGGAGACCACGGTCGCGCCCTCGTGGACGCCGAGCCCCTCGAAGGTCAGCCGGGCCACGTTGACCACGGACCGGTGCGAGAGCAGCACCGCCTTCGGGTCGCCGGTGGTGCCGGAGGTGAACTGTATCTGCGCCGGGACGGCGGCGATCTCCTCCTGCGAGGGCAGCGGCGCGGCACCCCGCAGCGACTCCCACGCGGCCAGCGGTACGACGTGCCGCAGACCCGGCAGGTCCGGCGTCACCGCCCGTACCGTCCCGGCCATGTCGTAACCCCGGACGGCGTCGGCGTGGATCAGCATCTCGGCCTCGGAGGTGCGCAGGGCATGGGTCAGCTCGCCGGCCCGCAGCGCCGGGTTGAGCGTCACCAGCGTCACCCCGGCCAGCGCCGCCGCGTACGCGACGATCGGCCACTCCGGGACGTTCGGCGCCCACAGGGCGACCCGCGCGCCGAGCGCGACGCGCTCCCGCAGTCCACCGGCCACGCTCTCGGCCTCGGCGAGCAGTTCGGCGTACGTCCAGCGGCGCGGGGCGCCGCCGTCGTCCGGGACCGACTCCAGGGCCGGGGCGTCCGGCCGGCCCGCGGCGACCTCGCGCAACAGGGAGCCGACGGTGTGGTCCGAGAGCGGCGCCCCGGTGTCCGCGGGGCGGAGCGACTCGGTGAGAAGGGTGTCGATGTGCGGAACGTCGGCGTGCGGGGTGTCGGTGCGCGGTGCGGCCGGTGCGGTGCTGACCTGCATGGAGACTCTCCTCGGCGGTGGGCTGCCGGTCCGTCCGGCGCTGGTCCCATCCCACCGCGCGGGCCCCCGGCGCCGGATCCCCCGGCGGCTGGAAGCCGTTCCCTCGCGGGAGGGAACCGGACGAGGGAGGCAGGAGCCGTGCAGATCCCGTCCAGGGCCGGACGTCCGGCCGCCGGTAACGTGCGCCCGCTTGTGCCCGCCCTCGACCGGAGGCCGCGGGAGCGAAAGGAGTCGCAGGTGGAAGCGATGGCGGGCTGGCCGGCCCTGGACGGCATACGGGTCCTCGATCTCTCGCGGCTGCTGCCCGGTGGATTCGCCACGGTGCTGATGGCCGACCTCGGCGCCGACGTGGTCAAGGTGGAGAGCCCGGACGGCGGCGACTACGGCAGGCTGGTCGAACCGGAGACGTTCGCGGCGCTCAACCGCAACAAGCGCTCGCTCGTCCTGGACCTGCGCGACCCGGCCGGGCGGGACACCCTGCTGCGTCTGGTGGAGCGCAGCGACGCCGTGGTGGAGAGCCACCGGCCCGGCGTCCTCGACGCGATGGGCCTCGGGTACGCGCGGCTGCGCGAGGCCAACCCACGGGTGGTGCTGTGCTCGATCACCGGCTTCGGACAGCACGGCCCCTACGCCTCCCGGCCCGGTCACGACCTCAACTTCCTCGCCCTGTCGGGCTTCTTCGCCGTGCCGCACCGCCCCGGCGAGCGCGTCGACCGGGTGGGCCTGAGGATCGCCGACCTCGCCGGAGCGATGTACGCCGCGCTGTCCACCGCGGTCGCGGTCGCCTCCGCCCGCGTCACCGGCCACGGCCAGCACCTCGACGTGTCGCTGCACGAGGCGGCCGCCGCCTGGGCCGGACCGCTCGCGCTGCCTCTGCGCACGCTGCCCGACCCCGCCGACAGCCCCCTGGTCACCGGCGACAACGACGTCTTCACCGCCGCCGACGGCGGCCGGATCGCGCTCGCGACCTTCGAGGACAAGTTCTGGCTGACCTTCCGCACCGCCTTCGCCGGGGAGTTCCCCGAGCTGGACGACGACACCTACGACCGCCGCGCGGCGCGCACCCGGGCCCGTGGGCGGGTCCGGGAGCTGCTCACCGGCGTCTTCGCCCGCCGCGACCTGGCCTGGTGGTGCGCCGCGCTCGGCGGACTGGATCTGCCCTGGGCGCCGGTGTACGAGACCGCCGACGCGTTCCTGTCCGACGCGCACGTCGAGGCCCGCGACCTGGTGGGGACCCTGCCGGGGTCGCCGACCGAGGAGCCGCGCCGGCAGGTCCGCTTTCCCGTCCTGTTCGGTGCCGGACTCGACTCGCTGCGCGGCGCCGCCCCCGGGCACGGCGAGCACACCGCCGAGATCCTCGCGGAGCTGGACCGATGAGCGGGCGCGGCGCGTTCGCGGAGAGCGCCGAGCACCGGGCGCTGCGGGAGGCCGTCGCCGCGTTCGCGCGCGGCCGGGGCGACACCGGTCCCGACCCGCGCTCCCCGAAGGAGCTCTGGGCGGAGGCGGGACGGCTCGGCTACCTCGGGGTCAACCTGCCGGAGGAGTACGGCGGCGGGGGCTGCGGCATCACCGAACTGTCGCTCGTCATGGAGGAACTCGGCGCGGCCGGTAACCCGTTGCTCATGCTGGTGGTGTCGCCCGCCATCTGCGGCACGGTCATCAGCCGCTTCGGCACCCCGGAACAGAAGCGCCGGCTGCTTCCCGGGCTGGCCGACGGCTCCTCCCGGATGGCCTTCGGCATCACGGAGCCGGACGCCGGATCCAACTCCCACCGGCTGACCACCACCGCCCGCCGGGACGGCGCGGACTGGCTGCTCACCGGCCGGAAGGTCTTCGTCTCCGGGGTCGACGAGGCCGACGCCACCCTGGTCGTGGGCCGGACGGCGGACGCACGCACCGGCCGCCTCAAGCCCTGCCTCTTCGTCGTCCCGCGCGACACCCCCGGCTTCGCCCACCGCGAGATCCCGATGGAACTCAGCGCGCCCGAGCGGCAGTTCGAACTCGTCCTGGACGACGTACGGCTGCCGGCGGACGCGCTGGTCGGCGAGGAGGACGCGGGGCTCCAGCAGCTGTTCGCCGGGCTCAACCCCGAGCGCATCATGATCGCCGCGTTCGCCGCAGGCCTGGGCCGGTACGCCCTGGACAAGGCCGTGGACTACGCCCGCACCCGGCAGGTGTGGTCGTCCCCGATCGGTGCCCACCAGGCCGTCGCCCACCCGCTCGCCCGGATCCACGTCGAGCTGGAACTCGCCCGGCTGATGACCCGCAAGGCCGCCGAACTCTACGACGCGGGCGACGACATGGCCGCGGGCGAGGCCGCCAACATGGCCAAGTACGCCGCCGCCGAGGCCTGCGCCCACGCCGTCGACCAGGCGATCCACACCCTGGGCGGCAACGGCCTGACGACCGAGTACGGGCTCGCCTCGCTTCTGACGCTCTCCCGGGTGGCGCGGATCGCCCCGGTGAGCCGGGAGATGATCCTCAACTTCGTCTCGCACTACACCCTGGGGCTGCCGAAGTCCTACTGACCCCGTCCCCGGGGACGACCGTGGCCCCGCCGGGAAACCGGCGGGGCCACGGTCATGAGGGGCCGGACGCGGCGGGGGAACCGCGAGCGGCGGGGCCGTACGGCGGGGACTGTAATCGGCGGGGGCCGTACGACGGGAGACGCCGTACAGCCCCCGGATCAGTGGGCCAGGGAGAGGCCGACGCCCTGCTCGACGGCCCGCGCGTACACGGCGGCGGCCAGCGCGATGTCCTGGACGCCCATGCCGAACGGGTTGATCACCACCCGGTCGTCCTCGGCGACCGTCCGCGCGTAGTCGCCGGCGAACAGCTCCGGCAGGGAGGCGTCCACCGACCGGCCGCCCGCGGGGGCGTCGGTCCCCGGGCCGGCGACGCGGCCTGCCCGGGCCAGCCTGCCCAGCAGCCGGTGGTCGTCGTCGACGACCAGCTCCCAGTCGTCGACGAACAGGTGGTCGCAGCCGAGCAGCAGGCTCTCGGCCGCGTCGTCGAGGGACACGTTGACGAAGGTCCCGCCCGTCGGCACCCAGTCCAGCTCTACGTAGGGCTGGGTGGTCGTCGTCACCGCGACCGTCACCTGGGCCCGCTCGACGGCGGCGCGGGCGTCCGCGGTCACCGTGACGGCCACCGCCGGGTCCGCCGCGCGCCAGCGGGCGGCCAGCTCCTCGGCCCGGTCCGCGTCCTGGTCGTGCACGAACAGTTCCTCGACGCCGGGGCAGGCGCTCGCCAGCAGCTCCCGGTGGACCTCGGCCTGCCGGCCGCAGCCGAGGAAGGCCACCCGCCGGACGGCCGCAAGGTCGCGTACGGCGCGCAGAGCGGCGATCGAGACGCCGGCCGTGCGCAGGGCGCTGATCCGGCCGCCCTCCATGATGCAGACCGGCCGCGCGGTCTCCGGGTCGTCGAGCACGACCAGCCCGGCGGCGCGCGGCCGGCCGAGGAGCCGGTTCCCCAGCGAGGCGTTGATGATCTTGCAGCCGTAGGCGCCGTCCGCCCAGCCGGGCAGGATGAGGCTGCGCGCCGACGCCCCGGACGGGGTGGTCCAGCGCAGCGCGGCCTCGGGGGTGAGCCCCGCCTCCTTGCGCCGGTAGGCGAGCAGCGTGTCGTGCGCCAGGTCGGCGACGGGCAGCCCGTCACAGAGCCGGGCCACGTCGGCGCTGTCCAGATAGGTGAGCGTCGTGTCGTCGTGGGAGGTCATCGGTGCGTTCCCTTCCGGGGGTTCGGCAGCTTCCGCCGGTTCGGCGGGGTGGGCGCGGGCGGTTCCCCCGCACGCACCCCGTCCAGCAGGTCCAGGGCCGCGCGGATCTCCCGGGTGCAGCCGGGACCGCCGTCGGCGGGGGCGTCGCGGAGCTGCGGGTACTTCTCCCCGCTGTCCGGGCAGACGCAGGCGATCTCCCGCAGCGACGGGTCGAGGACGGCCCGGGAGACGGCGGCGAGCACCGCGGCCCCGCCGCTGCCGCCGAGCGAGATCCCGGTCCGCCGGGCGACCAGCGCACAGGCCGCGGCGGCGGCCTGGTCCGTCAGCCGCACCACATGGTCCACGTGGTGCGGCTCGACGAAGCCCGACACCTGTCCCGAGCCGAAGCCCATCAGCTTGAACGGCCGGTCGGCGGGGGCCCCGCCGAGCGCCGAGGACCCCACGGCGTCGACCGCGACGACCCGGGTGTCCGGGGCGTGGTCGCGGAAGAACTGCGCGATCCCCGCCAGTGTGCCCCCCGTCGACACGGCCACGGCGACCGCGTCGAACCGGCCGTCCGGTGCGGCCTTCATCAGTTCCGCGGCGGTCTGCCACTCGTGCACCCCGGGGTTGGCGGGGCTCTCGTACTGGTTGGTCCACACGGCGTCGGAGCCGGTCGCCACGATCTCCCGCACGGTCTGGAGCCGGGCCCCGAGGGTCCGGCCGCCCGGCACCTCGCGTACGGTCACCACGTCGGCGCCGTACTCGCGCATCCGCGCGACGCTGGCGGGCGGCGTGCTCGGCTCGACCACCAGCGTGCAGCGGTAGCCGCGCTGCGCGCAGAGCCCGGCGAGCGCCACGCCCAGGTTGCCGGAGGTCGACTCGACCACCCGCATCCCCGGACGCAGCGCCCCGCTCGACTCCAGGGCGTTCAGCAGGGCTTCCGCCGTACGGGCCTTGATCGACCCGAAGGGGTTCTCGGCCTCCAGTTTCAGCCAGATCCGCACGGTCCGGTCGCCGACCGGGACGACGACCGGCCGCAGGGGCGTGTCGCCGATGGCCGCCAAGGGCGCGGCGAGAGCTGTGGTTTCGGTCATGGTGCTCAGTCCTTGAGGCTGTCGACACGGGCCGTCGGCTGCTGCCGCACGGGCGGGACGGTCCCCTGGGGACCGATGTCGGCGAGGTCGTAACCGTGCGGGTAGCCGGGGTACGTCCGCGCGGTCGGCCGGGTCATCAGCCGCGCCATCAGCCGCGGCGCGACGCGCTCGGCCCCCGCGTGGCCGCGCAGCCCGGCGCGGTGGACGGCCCGCACCCACCGGGGCGGGGCGGGCAGGTCGAGGGCGTCCAGCGCCGGCGCGTCCAGCCGGCAGGGCAGCGTGGCCGCGACCACGTCGCTGACCGGGCGCCGGTACCAGGACGCGTACAGGTTCAGGATGTTGGTGCCGACGCGGTGGTTGCTCGCGGCCCGCTGGAAGCGGGCCTGCTCGTACTCGCGGTTGAACTGCTCGAACGCGTCGTAGTCGGTGGGGAGTTCACGGATGTTCATCCGTTTGCCGACCCCGGTGAAGAAGTAGAAGGCGGCCAGCCGCTCCGTCTCGGAGGTCCGCCGCCAGGCCCAGCGGTCGATCCAGCGAACCGGCTCGAAGACGAAGGTCGACAGGACGTACAGCATGTCCTCGTTGGCGATGTCGAACCTGCGGTGCGCCTGGTTGATCTGCCGGATGGCCTGGCGCCCGCGCGTGGAGTCGTAGCCCCCGCGCACCAGTTCGCCGAGCAGGATCCGAGTGTCGTCGTAACGTTTCTGCGCGCGCAGCGCGAACTCGCCGCTGCCGTCGAGGACGTCGGAGATGGCGGGCACGCAACAGGTGCGCCAGATCGCCACCTCGAGCCCCCGGCCGTAGTCCCAGGGGAACTCGCGGTCGGAGGAAATGCGATGGATCTCCTGGTGGTCCGCCTTCGGGTCGAGGGTCTCCAGATGTCTGAGTGTCGCGTATCGGTCTCGCATACGTACCCCGTTCACGGTGGGTCACGGTGGGGGAAGCCGGTCGAGGGCGCGCCTACAGCGGGGTGGAGCCCGCGGCGCTGGTGACCTCGGGCCGGGTGGGGTCGAACCGCAGCGTCTCGAAGCGCCACTGGAGCTGGCCGGTGAGCCAGCTCCGCAGCCCCGCGACGTGGCGCTCCAGGCGGTCCGCCGGGAGGAGCGCGCGCTGCGCGGGCGTCAGGCGCTCCGCGAAGGTGGAACTGAGCTCGGTGAAACGGTCGAAGCGGCCCTGGACCATCTCCCCGACGGCGTCCGCGGCGGTCTGCAGGTCCGTGCCGTGCGCGTGCCGGTGGACCAGGACCAGGTTGTGCGGGTCGCCGAGCAGTGCCTCCTTCTCGCAGCTGAACAGGTCGTTGGTCCACAGGTCCGCGTCCGACAGCGCCGCGTTCATCTCGGCGAACGCCGGCAGCGTGTAGATCTCCTCCGGCACCTCGAAGTGCGTGGTGACCTCGATGAGGTCGAGGTACGGCATGAGCGCGCGGCCGCGGTGGGCGATGTACTCGTCCAGGCCGGGGACGCGGCCCGTGAGCCGGTTCTCCGACTCCCACACGCAGGTGTCGAAGAAGGCCCCGATGTGCGCCGCGAGCCGCCGGCGCCAGGCCGGCGAGGTCAGGGGGGCGGTGCGGCGCCACAGGTCCGCGTAGGCGGGGCGGAACACCTGGGTGAGGGAGTGCGCCGCCGGGGCGGGGTCGTCGTCGACGGAGCCGTCCTCGGTGAACCAGCCGAGCACCTCGTCGCAGACCTCGCGCAGGCGCTCCGGCTCCGTTCCGAGGGAGGTCTCGTCGAACTGGTCGTCCAGGACCAGCATGCAGCTGATCCAGTCGGTCACGAGCTGCAGCTCCCCGGCACCGGAGTGCGGGTACGCCCTGCCCATCAGGGTGCCGAGAAGGGAGCGCTCGTGGTGGCGGCGGGCGGCCTCGTCGGGGGCGAGGCCGAAGCGGGACACGAAGGCCCGGGCTCCGGCCTCCGCCCGGTCGGCGTACGGACTGAGTTCCGGAGGGAACTCCACATGGATGTGCGGCATGCGCAGGGACACGGTGTCACCCGTCGTTTCGAGTCGCGGTGCAGGGATCAGGGCGCGGGGGGTG
>NZ_JNZO01000003.1 GCF_000717595.1 Streptomyces flavochromogenes
GAGCGTCTGGAGGAGTCCGGGGAGCGGGCCGCGACCGAGCGGCGCCATCTGACGTACTACCGGGAACTCGCCCGCACCACCGACCCCGAACTCCGCGGCTCCGGGCAGGTGGCCGCCATCGCCCGCTTCGGGCGCGAGTACGGCAACATCCGGACCGCCCTGCGCCGGGCCGTCGACGCCCACGACGAGGACGAGGCCCTCGTCCTCGTCCACTCCCTGCTCTGGTACTGGCAGATGCGCGACCTGCGGACCGACGCCCTGCACTGGGCGCGGGCGGCCGCAGCCCTCGGACCCGACCCGTTCACCCCGCCCGCCGCCCCCGTCGTCCCCCTGCACGAGCCGTGCACGGCCACGCCGCCGCCGCTCTCCGAGGAACAGCGCTGGGAGGCCCGGCGCGGGGTGCGACTCGTCGAACTCCTCAACATGGACCACGACACCGGGCGGTGGACCCGCCCGGAGGGCGTGCACCGGCTCCGCGAGATGACCGGCGTCTACACGCCGGGCCTGCCGCAGACCTGCCGGCTGCCCGGCTCCTTCGCCGTCTTCGCGGTCCTCATCATCGGCGAGGCGGGCCGGCTGCGCGAGCTCCTCGACGCGACCGTCGACGCCTGCCGTCGCCACGGCTACACCTGGGAACTCGGCAACGCGCTCCAGATGCGCGCCAACATGTCCGCCAACCGGTCCGACATGGCCCGCAGCGCGAGCGCGGACGCCGACGAGAGCCTGGAGATCTTCGAACGGCTCGGCGACGCCTGGGGAGCGGCCGAGGCGCTGTCCTCCCGCGCGGAGTCCCGTGAGCGCCGGCTCGAGTTCGACGGCGCCGCCGCGGACTACGTCGCGGCCATCGGCTACGCGGAACGCATCGGCGCCCAGTCGCAGATGGCCCTGCTGCGGGCCCGGTACGCCAGTGTCCTGGTCGAGACCGGGCGGATGGAGGAGGGCGAGGCGATCCTCCGCGAGATCGTCGAGGGGGGCACCAGCCTGGGGCACGAACCGCTGCTCGGCGCCCGGCTGTTCCTCGGCCTCGCACTCGGCCGCAGCGGGCGCTTCGACGAGGCCCGGGAGCAGCTGAACGAGCTGCGGAAGGAGTTCAGCTCCGAGACGCTCTCGCTCTTCGAGGGCTTCGCCATCGGCAGCCTGGGTTGGCTCGATGTCGTCGAGGAGCGGTACGCATCCGGGTTCGCCCTGGTCAAGGAGGCGTACGAGCGCTCCCTGAGCGATCTCTCGCTGATGGTGGCACCGCAGATGCCCTCGGTGCACCTGGCCGTCGCGGCCTGGGCCCTCGCGGGTCTCGGCGGGCCCGTGGCGCGGACGGGCGGGGTGCTGCTCGGGGCGGCGGAGGCCCTGTTGCCGGCGGGTCACCTGTCGCTGTCGCTCGAAGTGGACAACCTGCGGCGGGCGACGGAGCTGACCCGGTCCGTGCTCGGCGACGACGCGTTCGATGCGGCGCACGCGGAAGGCGGCGGCCTCTCCCTGGAGGAGGCCGCCGCCCTGCTCGGTCGCGCCGCCGACGCGATCAGTGAGCGCGCCGAGTCCTGAACCCCCGTGGTGGACTCAGGTCTTCTTGCGGAACTTGGTCACCGCCAGGGGCGCCGTGACGACCGTGATCACGAGGGCCCAGCCGAGGGTCATCCACACCGAGTGGGCGACCGGGCCGCCGTTGATCAGGTTGCGGGCGGCGTCGGCGAGGTTGGACAGCGGGTTGTAGTCGGTGAAGGTCTCCAGCCAGCCCGGCATCGAGGCCGTCGGGGCGAAGATCGAGGAGCCGAACTGCAGCGGCATCAGGACCAGCATCGCCATGCCCTGGACGGCCTGGGCGGTCTTCAGGGTGAGACCGAGCAGGATGAAGATCCACATCAGGGACGCCCCGAAGACCATCGAGAGACCGATGGCGGCGAAGAGGTGCAGCACCGAGGTGTGGATCTCCAGCCCGAGCAGGAACCCCATGCCGAGCAGGATCGCGGTGGCGATCAGCATCCGGCCGACCTCGACGACGATCTTCGCGATCAGGACGGAGGACCGGGCGATCGGCATCGTCCGGAACCGGTCCATGACCCCCTTCTTGAAGTCGTCGTTGATGCCGACACCCACGGCCATCGCGATGTTCATGCCCATCATCGCCATCAGGCCGGGCGTCACGTAGTTCACGTAGACGTCGTTGTTGCCCTTGCCGGAGATCGCGCCGCCGAAGACGTACACGAAGAGCAGGATGAAGATGATCGGCATCAGGACGGCGTCGAACATCGACTCCGGGTCCTGCTTGATCTGGAGCGCGTTGCGACGGGCGAGGGCGCCGATGTGCCGCAGGTTGGCGCGGAGCCCGATCCGGCCCTCGGCGACGGGCGCGAGGCGCGCGGCCGCCGGACTCGGGGCTCCGACGGGGGACTTGGTGACCGTGGTCGTGCTCATGCGGCGACCTCCTCGTTGATCTCGTCGGAAACGGTGGTCTTCTGGCCGGTGATGGCCAGGAACACCTCGTCCAGGCTGGGCAGGTGGGTGCCGATGTGCGCGATGCCGAAGCCGCGGGCGCCGAGCAGGGACACGACGGCGGTCAGCTGCTGGTCGGTGAGGATCGGCACGTACAGCGCGCCCTCGTCGGCCACGACGGTCGACCCGGCGACCCCGTCGAGGCCGGTCTCGCGGAGCGCGGCGGCCATCGCGGGCAGCCGGCCCGGGTCCACCGGGCGGACCTTCAGGGTCCGGCCGCCGACCTTGGCCTTGAGCTCGTCGACGCCGCCCTGGGCGATGACCTTGCCCTTGTCGATGACGGTCAGCTCGTTCGCGAGCTGCTCCGCCTCCTCCATGTACTGGGTGGTGAGGAGGACGGTGACGCCCTCGGAGACCATCCGCTGGACCTCGTCCCACACCTCGTTGCGGGTGCGGGGGTCGAGACCGGTGGTCGGCTCGTCCAGGTAGAGGACGGCCGGCTGGCCGATCATCGAGGCGGCGAGGTCGAGCCGCCGCCGCATGCCGCCCGAGTAGTTCATGGCGGGCCGCTTGGCGGCGTCGGTGAGGGAGAAGCGCTCCAGCATCTCGTCGGCCCGGCGGCGGGCGTCGGCGCGGGAGAGGTCGAGCAGCCGCCCGATCATGTACAGGTTCTCCCAGCCGGACAGCTTCTCGTCGACCGAGGCGTACTGACCGGTGAGCCCGATGGTGCGGCGCAGCTGGCGGGGGTGCCTCACCACGTCGTACCCGGCGACGGTGGCGGTCCCGGCATCCGGGACGAGGAGGGTGGAGAGGCAGCGGACGAGGGTGGTCTTCCCGGCGCCGTTCGGGCCGAGCACGCCGAGGACGGTGCCCTCCCGTACGTCCAGGTCGACCCCGTCGAGGGCCTTGGTGTCGCCGAAGTGCTTCACGAGGCCCCGGACCTCGACGGCGTTGGTGTGTGATCGCGTCATGGCCCCCACTAGACCAGGCGCCACCGACAATCCTCCGACAGACGACCGACAGCCCGCCGATGGGGGATGTCGGCGGGCTGTCGGGTGGTGCCGCAGTGGCTCTGAGGGCCTGTCGCGACTAGTGGAAGGTGTGCTCCTCGGCGGGGAACGCCCCGCCGCTGACGTCCTCGGCGAAGGCGCGCGCGGCGTCGCCGAGCGTCTCGCGGAGGTTGGCGTACTGCTTGGTGAAGCGCGGGACCTTGCCGCCCGTCAGACCTGCCATGTCGGTCCAGACGAGCACCTGGGCGTCGGTGCCGGCGCCCGCGCCGATCCCGATGGTCGGGATGTGCAGCGAGCGGGTGACCTCGGCGGCCAGCTCGGCCGGTACGAGCTCCAGGACGACCGCGAACGCGCCCGCGTCCTGCGCCGCCTTCGCGTCGCGGAGGAGCTTGTGCGCGGCCTCGTCGGAGCGGCCCTGCACCCGGTAGCCCATGGTGTTCACGGACTGCGGGGTGAGGCCCAGGTGGGACATCACGGGGATGCCGGCCTGGACGAGCAGCTCGGTCTGGGGCAGCGAGCGCTCGCCGCCCTCCAGCTTGATCGCACCGACGCCCGCGTCCTTGACCAGCCGGGTGGCGTTGCGCAGGGCCTGGACCGGCCCTTCCTGGTACGAACCGAAGGGGAGGTCGCCGACGACGAGGGCGCGCTTCGTGCCCCGGACGACGGCGGCGGAGAGCAGCGTCATCTCGTCCATCGTGACGGGCACGGTGGTGTCGTAGCCGAGGTGACAGTTGCCCATGGAGTCCCCGACGAGGATCACCGGGATGCCGGCCTCGTCGAAGACGGACGCGGTCATCGCGTCGTAGGCGGTGAGCATGGGCCACTTCTCGCCGCGGGTCTTGGCGGCGGCGATGTCGTGGACGGTGATGCGGCGCGTGCCCTTGCCGCCGTACAGCGCCTTGCTGCTGTCGGCGGGCGGTTTCTGGGCAGCCTGAAGCGTCATGGTGCACGGCTCCTTGTGTCATCTCGAGGCGCCCTGACGGCGTCCCCGGACCACATCCATGGTGGCACTTGGCGGGGCGGGCGGGGAAGTGGGCCGGAGTGGCGCTGTTCACACCGGCGCGCCGGGCGGTCGTTCAGCGCCCGCAACGTAAAGGCTCGGTCAGGAATTTCGATACGAGACGGTCTCGTATCGAAATGCCTCTAGGGTGGTGGGCATGTCACAGCCGTCCTCCGCATCCGCAGCATCCGCCGTGCCCCCAGGGCCCCGGATCCCCGAGGCCGTCCACCGGCGCCGCTGGGCCGTCCTCGGCGTCCTGATGCTCAGCCTGCTGATCGTCGTCCTCGACAACTCGATCCTGAACGTCGCCGTCAAGACGATCGCCGCGCCCGCGCCCACCGGCATCGGCGCCACCCAGAGCGAGCTGGAGTGGGCGATCAACTCCTACACGCTCGTCTTCGCCGGCCTCCTCTTCACCTCCGGCCTGCTCGGCGACCGCCTCGGCCGCAAGAAGGTGCTGCTCTTCGGCATCACCGTCTTCGGCATCGGCTCCGCCCTCGCCGCGCTCTCCGGCTCCCCGGGCGAGCTCATCGCCTTCCGGGCCGTCATGGGCCTCGGCGCCGCCTTCGTCATGCCCGCGACGCTCGCCGTCCTCATGAACGTCTTCGAGCGCGACGAACAGCCCAAGGCCATCGGCATCTGGGCCGGCAGCGTCGGCCTCGCCATCGCGATCGGCCCCATCACCGGCGGCATCCTGCTCGAACACTTCTGGTGGGGATCGATCTTCCTCATCAACGTGCCGGTCGTGCTGCTCGCCCTCGCCCTGATGATGTGGCTGGTCCCCGACTCCCGCGACCCCAGGCCCGGCCGGATCGACATCCCCGGCGTGCTGCTCTCCGTCGTCGGACTCGTCCTCCTCGTCTACGGAATCATCCGCGGCGGCGAACTGGCCGACTTCACCGACGTCACCGTCCTCGCCCCGGTCCTCGGCGGTCTCGCCGTCCTGGTCCTCTTCGTCCTCCACGAGCGGCGCAGCGACCACCCGGCGATCGACATGACGTACTTCAAGAGGCCCGCGTTCTCGGCGGCCGTCGCCGCGATCGCGCTCGTCTTCTTCGCACTCATGGGCGTGACCTTCTTCTCCGCCTTCTACCTGCAGAGCGTCCGCGGCTACAGCGCCCTGCAGTCCGGGCTGCTCATCCTGCCGCTGGCCGTCGCGCAGATGGTGTTCGCGCCCCGCGCGCGGCTCGTCGTCGAACGCTTCGGCGCCAAGGCCGTCTGCACCGCCGGCATGCTGCTCGTCGCCCTCGGCCTCGCGGCCTTCGCCTTCTTCGACGCCTCGACCCCGGTCTGGGTCATGGAGGTCGTCTTCTTCGTCCAGGGCGCGGGAATGGCGCACATCATGCCGCCCGTCACGGTCGCGATCATGCAGGCGCTGCCGCGTGAGAAGGCGGGATCGGGCTCGGCGATCAACAACACCTTCCGCCAGGTCGGCGGTGCGCTCGGCGTCGCCGTCCTCGGCTCGCTGCTCTCCTCCACGTACCGCGGCGAGATCGAGGGGCACCTTGGCGGGGTCCCCGAGGCCCTGCGCGCCACGGCGGGCGAGTCCGTCGAGGCGACGCTCGCGGTCGCGGAGAAGCTCGGCCCGGCCGGCCGGGACCTGGTGGCCCCGGCGTACGACGCCTTCCTGGACGCCATGCACGTCACGGCGCTCGCCTCGGCGGTGATCGGCCTGATCGGCGCGGTGGTGGTCGCGGTCTTCCTTCCGGGCCGTACGCCGACGGGCACCGCGGGCGCCCCGGGACCGGGGGCCCCGGGACCGGGTGCGGCGGGTCCGGCCGAGGCGGGTCCGGGTGCCGCGGGACCGGGCGAGGCGGGTCCGGGCGAGGCGGGTCCGGGTGCCGCGGCGCCCGCGACCGGCCAGGGCGATGACACCCGGCGGGGCTCGGTGCCGGGTCAGGCGTCCGAGGCGGGAGAATCGGCCCGACGGTAGGACACCCGGCGCCGAAGGCGCCGCCGGCGTCCGAGGGCCCGAACGAGAGGTGGAGCGCACGTGTCGCGGCAGGACGGCGGGACCCCCGGAACCCCGGAAACCCACGACGGCGGGGCCGTGGCCGGCGCCGCCACCGGGGCCACGCCCGGCGCCCGGCGGGGCCGGCCCCGGAGCGAGGGTGTCGAGCAGGCCGTCTTCGACGCGGTCGTCGGGCTCCTTGACGAGGGCGTCCCCCTCGCCGAGCTGTCCATCGAGCGGATCGCCCGCACCGCCGGGGTCGGCAAGGCCACCATCTACCGACGCTGGACCGGCAAGGAGGAGCTCTTCGTCGACCTGCTCCGCTCGGTGGAACCCCCGGACCCGGTGCTCTCCGGCACCTCGGTCCGGGGCGACCTCGTCGTCCTCCTGGAGTCGCTGCGCGAACGCGGCGTAGCCAAGCGGACCTCCAGCCTGCTCCACAACGTGTTCGCGCAGATGCAGCTGTATCCCCGGCTGTGGGAGGTCTACCACCACACCGTCATCGAACCGCGCCGCCGCCTCAGCCTGGACACCGTGCGGCGCGGGATGGAACAGGGGGAGATCCGCGACGACCTCGACATCGAGTTCGTCACCGACCTCCTCACGGGACCGCTGCTCCTGCGCACCGTCATCCGCCCCGGCGCCTCCCTGGAACCCGGACTCGCCGAGCGCGTCGTCGACACCGTGATGGAGGGCCTCCGGCCCCGGGACTGACCGCTGCCCGCACGTCAGGGCCCGATCCGGCCAAATGTGCGCGTTCTGTCACAGCCCGCCCGAGGGCGCCACCTGCAGGAACCCGCCACGCCGTAGCTGTCGTCCCACCGGACGTACGACGACCCCGTCATCCCCTAGTGTCGACGTCGGGTCACGGAGCAAGACGGCAAGACAGCACGGCAGCAAGGCAGTGAGGACGGGCGATGGCGCGGGTGGACATGACGGAGACCGAGCAGGGCGGCACGGGGAACGAGCCCCCGACCTCCTCCCGCTTCCGGACCGCCCTCGGCGGACTGCGCCGCGACCCCGGGATCTGGCGCCGCGGCATCCTGCTCGCGCTCTTCGCGGTGGCCCTCACCCTGCTGATGGTCCTGCACGCCGACATCCCCAACCGGATCGGCAACCTCGGCAGCCTCACCGAGACCTTCCTGCCCTGGCTCGGCCTCTTCGTCCCCCTCCTCCTCGTCCTCGCCCTGCTGCGCCGCTCCGCGACCGCGCTGATCGCCCTCGTGCTGCCGGCCGTGGTGTGGCTGAACCTCTTCGGCGGGCTCGTCGCCGACAAGTCCGCGGCCGGCGGCGACCTGACCGTCGCGACCCACAACGTGAACGCCGACAACCCGGACCCCGCGGGCACCGCCGAGCAGCTCGCCGCGTCCGGCGCCGACGTCCTCGCCCTGGAGGAACTGAAGGGCGACATGGTCCCGGCGTACGAGAAGGGCCTGGCGAAGGCCTACCCGTACCACTCCGTCCAGGGCACGGTCGGACTCTGGAGCAAGCTGCCCCTGCGCGACCCGCAGCCCGTCGACATCCGGATGGGCTGGACCCGCGCGATGCGCGCCGATGTCGTGACGCCCAAGGGCGAGGTCGCCGTGTACGTCGCCCACCTGCCGTCCGTCCGGGTCAAGCTGAACGCCGGCTTCACCGCCAACCAGCGCGACGCCAGCGCGAACGCCCTCGGCGAGGCCATCTCCGACGACCGCCACGAGCGGATCGTCCTCCTCGGCGACCTCAACGGCACCATGAACGACCGCGCGCTCAACGGCATCACCTCGCAGCTCCGCTCCACCCAGGGCGCGGCGGGCGACGGCTTCGGCTTCAGCTGGCCCGCCTCGTTCCCGATGGCCCGTATCGACCAGATCCTGGTCAAGGGCGTCGAGCCGATGTCGTCCTGGGCCCTCCCGGAGACCAGGAGCGACCATCTCCCGGTCGCGGCGCGCGTGAAGTTCTGACGAGGCGGCGCCGCATAGCACACGGTCGAAATCTCCTCTTCACTCCCCGGAAGCCGCCGGGAAGAAAACATCTGAGAGCCTTTGTTCCGTTGAAGAACTATCTTCCGGAAAGGCCCTTCCCATGCCCCTGGCGCTGCTCGCGCTCGCCGTCTCCGCCTTCGGCATCGGCACCACCGAATTCGTGATGATGGGCCTGCTCCCGCAGGTCGCCGACGACCTCGGCACCTCCGTCCCCACCGCCGGGTACCTCGTCTCGGCGTACGCGATCGGCGTCGTCGTCGGCGCCCCGCTGCTCACCGCCCTCGGCTCCCGCGTCCCGCGCAAGCGGATGCTGCTCCTGCTCATGGCCCTCTTCACGGTCGGCAACCTGGCCTCCGCGCTCGCCCCCGGCTTCGGCTGGCTGATCGCCGGCCGGGTGCTCGCCGGGCTCCCGCACGGCGCGTTCTTCGGGCTCGGCGCGGTCGTCGCCGCCCGGCTCGTGCGCGAGGGCCGCCAGGCGCGGGCGGTGGCCACGATGTTCCTCGGCCTGACCGTCGCCAACATCCTCGGTGTACCCGCCGCGACCCTCCTCGGGCAGCACCTCGGCTGGCGCGCCACCTTCCTCGTCGTCTCCGCCATCGGGCTGCTCGCCATGGCCGCGCTCGCCCGCCTCGTACCGCACGTCCCCGTGGACGAGCGGCAGAGCCTGGGCCGCGAGGTACGGGCGCTCGGCCGCCCGCAGGTGCTGCTCGGGCTGCTCACCGCCGTCTTCGGCTTCGCGGGCGTCTTCGCCGTCTACTCCTACCTCGCCTCGATGACCACCGAGGTGATGGGCTTCGGCGACTCCACCGTCACCGTCGTCCTCGCCCTCTTCGGCCTCGGCATGACCGGCGGGGCGCTCGCCGCCGGCCCGCTGACCGACCGGGCGCTCCGCCCGACGCTGTACGGCTCGCTCGCCGCCCTCGTCCTCGCCCTGGTCGCCTTCCGCTTCACGATCCATGTGCCCTGGCTGGCCCTGGTGACGGTCGTGGTGCTCGGCGCAGTCGGCTTCATGACCACCACCCCGCTCCAGATGCTGGTCATGAACAAGGCCAAGGACGCCCCGACGCTCGCCTCCGCCTCCAACCACTCCGCCTTCAACCTCGCCAACGCCGGAGGCGCCTGGGCCGGCGGCGCCGCCGTCGCCGCAGGCTGGGGCTGGACGTCACCGGCCCTGGTCGGCGCGGGCCTCACGGTGGTGGGCCTGGCGATCGCGGCGGTGGCGGGCCTCCTCGACCGCGACCGGGGCACGGGGGAGGGGGCCTCACGCGTCGTCGCGCAAAGCCCCCTCGCCGAAGGTCCCCCCGCTGCCGGGAACCGGGTCAGTTCGTCGTCTCCCGCCAGTGGTTCGTGATCGGCAGGCGCCGGTCCTTGCCGAAGCCCTTCGCCGAGATCTTGGTGCCCGGCGGGTACTGGCGCCGCTTGTACTCCGCCGTGTCCACCATCCGCAGCGTCCGCGTCACCAGTTCCTCGTCGAACCCGGCGGCCACGATCTCGTCCCGGCCCCGGTCCTGGTCCACGTACAGGGCGAGGATCGCGTCCAGGGTGTCGTAGTCCGGCAGCGAGTCCGTGTCGACCTGCCCCGGGCGCAGCTCCGCGCTCGGCGGCTTGCTGATCGAGCTCTCCGGGATCGGCGGGGTCTGGCCGCGCTCCTCGGCCGCCCGGTTGCGCCAGCGCGCCAGCCGGAACACGGTCGACTTGTAGACGTCCTTGATGGGCCCGAACGCACCGACGGAGTCGCCGTACAGCGTCGAATAGCCCACCGCCAGCTCGGACTTGTTCCCCGGCGCGAGGACGATGTGGCCCTCCTGGTTGGAGAGCGCCATCAGCGTCGTGCCCCGCAGCCGCGACTGGAGGTTCTCCTCGGCGAGGCCGGTGAGGCCGAGCGAGCCCATGTACGCGTCGAACATCGGCTCGATCGACACGGTGCGGTAGTGGAGCCCGGTGCGGCGGGCCAGCTCGGCGGCGTCGCCGCGCGAGTGGTCGGAGGAGTACTTCGAGGGCATCGACACCCCGTACACGTTGTCCGAGCCGAGCGCGTCGCAGGCGATGGCGGCGACGAGCGCCGAGTCGATGCCCCCGGAGAGGCCGACGAGCACCGAGCGGAAACCGTTCTTCGCGACATACGCCCGGACCCCGATGACCAGCGCCGAGTACACCTCCTCGTCGTCGTCCAGCCGGTGCGCGTAACCGCCCGTCAGCTCCGGCTCGTACGCCGGCAGCGGCTCCTCCGAGAGCACCACGCGGTCGATCGTCAGCCCGTCGTTCACCAGGCCCTCCGGCGCCTCGGACTCGGCCGCCGGCAGCTCCAGGTCCAGGATCACGCTGCCCTCGACGAACTGCGGCGCCCGCGCGATCACTTCGCCGTGCGCGCCCACCACGATCGAGTCGCCGTCGAAGACCAGCTCGTCCTGGCCGCCCGTGCTCGCCAGGTACGCGGTCACGCACCCGGCCTCCCGGGCCCGCCTGCGGACCAGTTCGAGGCGCGTGTCGTCCTTGTCCCGCTCGTACGGCGAGGCGTTGACCGACAGCAGCAGCCCCGCCCCCGCGTGACGCGCCGCCGGGACCCTGCCCCCCTCCTGCCACAGGTCCTCACAGATCGCCAGGGCCACGTCGACCCCGTGGACCCGGACGACCGGCAGGGTGTCGCCCTGGACGAAGTAGCGGTACTCGTCGAAGACGCCGTAGTTCGGCAGGTGGTGCTTGGCGAAGCGCAGTACCACCTCGCCCCGGTGCAGCACGGCGGCGGCGTTCTCCGGCGAACCGGCCGGACGGCCGAGCTTCGGCTCCGCTCGCTCGGAGCGGTCCAGATAGCCGACGACGACCGGCACCTCCCCGAAGCCCTCGTCCGCGAGCCGGCGGGCGAGACCGCGCAGGGCCGCCCGAGACGCCTCGACGAACGAGGAACGCAGTGCGAGGTCCTCGACGGGGTATCCGGTCAGCGCCATCTCGGGAAACGCGACGAGATGCGCGCCCTGTCCGGCGGCGTGCCGGGTCCAGTGCACGATCGCCTCGGCGTTCCCGGCGATGTCTCCGACGGTCGAGTCGATCTGATTCAGGGCGAGGCGTAGTTGAGGCACCCGGCCAGTGTAATCGTCAAACCGACGCGATGTCCTGGGAAACGGGGCGTGACCCGTTCCTCCCGGCCGGCATGCGATCCCGCCGCACCCGATCGATCATGGCTCCCATGGCTCCCGAGACCCTCACTGACGACCGGGCAGAACCGGGCCCGGTCCACCCCGGCCACCGGCAACCCTCCGGCACGCCGTAGCGTCAGACCCACTATGCCCGGAAACGTGACGCGAGCCTCGGCCGTCCTGCTGGCCCTCGGCGCGCTCGCGTACACCGCATGGGTCCTCGAGGTCCCCCTCCGCACGGGGCTCGACCCGGTCCGGACGTACGTCTCGGAACTGGCGGCGTCGGACCAGCCGTTCGGCACCTTCTTCCGGGCGACCGACCTGGTCTCGGGTGTGCTGGTCCTGGCGGGAGCGGTGCTGGGGTGGGCGGGGACGAGGCGCCCGGAGGCGAGGAGGCCCGGTCACGCGGGGACGCCGGAGACCGGCCGGACCCCTCGGATCCGCGACCCCTGGGCGCTCGTCGGCTGGGGCGCGCTCGCCCTCTTCGGCGCCGCCACCGTCGCCGACTCCCGCCTCCCGCTCAGCTGCGCCGCGACCGCCGACTCCGAGTGCGCCGCGCGCGAGACCGCCGGGCTCGTGCCCGCCACCCATACGGCCCATGCCTTCAGCTCCGGTCTCGCCATGACCGGCGCCCTCGTCGCCCTCGTCGCGCTGACCGTGGCCGCCCGCCGGTACGGCCGCCGGCGGCCCCTCGCCCGAACGGGCCCGGTCGTCGTCGCCCTGGAGCTCGCCGCCACCGTCTGGACCCTCGCCGCCGTCGCCGCCTTCGAGGCGGGGACGGGCACCTGGGCGCTCGGTGCCGGTCAGCGGCTCCAGGTGCTCCTGGTGGCGGTGTGGCTCGCGGTCCTGGCGTACTCCCTCGCGACGTCCCGCCCCACCGCGAAGGAGGAGCGATGACCGGACGGCCGGCCTTCGTACGGGTCGACGGCGTCGCCCACCACGTCGTCGTCGAGGGCTCGGGACCCGTCTGCGTGCTGAGCGCGGGACTCGGAATGAGCTGGTTCGACTGGGACCCGGTCCTCCCGCTCCTCGCCCCGTACCGTACGGTCGTCCGCTTCGACCGCCCCGGACACGGCCTCTCCCAGCCCGCCGCCGGCCCGCCCACCGCCGCCGGCGAGGCGAACCGGATCGCCGCTCTCCTCGACGCGCTGGGGCTCCCCGGCCCCGCCACCGTCGTCGGGCACTCGATCGCCGGGTTCCACGCCGAGGCCTTCGCCCGGCTCCACCCGGACCGGACCGCCGCGCTCGTGCTCGTGGACTCGTCGGTGGAGGAGCACCCCCGGGTGAGCGCCTCCCCGGGGTTGTTCGCGGATGTCCTGGGCGCCGCCCTGTCCGCCGCCGGAGTCCCGGCCGCCCTCGGCCCCGCGGTGCGCCGTGCGGCCGTACGCCACGACCCGGCCCCCGCCGCCCTCGTCCACCGCGTCTACCGCACCTCACGCGTCCTGCGCGGCACCCTCTGGGAGAACGCCCACTACGGCGCCGTCGCGGCCGGACTCCTCGCCCTGCGCACCACGCACCCGCTCCCGCCGGACCTCCCCGTCACCGTCCTCGCCGCCCCCGACGGTTCGGCCCGCTGGGAACGACGCCAACGCGCGCTGGCCCGACGGCTCGGCGCCCGCTACGACGCGGCCGAGCCGTCGGGCCATCTGGTCATGAAGGACCGCCCGGAAGCGGTCGCGACCGTGATCCTGCGATCCGGTCAGGAAGGTGCGTAGACGCTCTCGCAGAACGCCTTGAGCTGCTCGTCCGACAGATGCTGGGCCAGATCGGCCTCGCTGATCATGCCGACGAGCCGCTTCTCCTCGATGACGGGCAGCCGACGGATCTGGTGGCCCTGCATCTCCTCCAGGACCGCGCCCACGTCCGCGCCCGACTCGACCCAGCGGGGGGTGCCCTTGGACATCTCGCCACAGGTGATCTTCGAGGGGTCGTGGCCCATGGCCACACAGCCGACCACGATGTCGCGGTCCGTGATGATGCCGCAGAGCCGTTCGTTCTCGTCGGCGATGGGCAGCGCGCCGACGTTCAGGTTGCGCATCATCTGCGCGGCGCGGTCGAGCGTCTCGTGAGCCGGGATCCACTGGGCCCCGGGGTGCATGATGTCCTTCGCCGTGGTCATGGGGTGCGTACCTTTCGTCCGACGTGCTCACACGTACGTCCCCGAGCCCCACCCATTGTCGGCGCGCGGACCGACCGCCGCGACTTGTCGGCGTACGACACGGCCCCCGCGACCGCGGCGGGTCACGGGGGCCGACGGGTCACCGACCCGGGTCGTCAGGCGCCACGCTTCCTGAGCATGTCCGCCATCAGCAGCATCTCGGACTTCTGGGCGTCGACCATGCCCTGCGCGAGACCGCGCTCGATCTCCACCGAGCACTTCTGGACACAGCCCTCGGCCATGTGGACCCCGCCCCTGTGGTGCTCGGTCATGAGCTTCAGGTACAGGATCTCGGCCTCGCGGCCGCTCGCCTCGCGCAACTCGTCCAGCTGGGCGTTGGTCGCCATGCCCGGCATGAGCGCCCCGTCGAGCGGCCCGGTGTCGCCGGAGCCGCCCATGCCCATCCAGGTCATCGGCTCGACGCCGGACTCGATCTTGGGAAGCCCCCACAGGTCGAGCCAGCCGAGCATCATGCCCCGCTGGTTGGCCTGGGTGTTGGCGATGTCGTACGCCAGACGGCGCACCTCCTCGTCCTGGGTGCGGTCCCGGACGATGAACGACATCTCGACGGCCTGCTGGTGGTGGACGGCCATGTCCCGGGCGAAGCCGGCGTCCGCGGAGAGCGAGGACGGCGTACGCGGCGCCTCCTCGCGCTCAGCCGAGGCGACGGTGACGGCGCCCCCGGCGAACAGCAGGGCCAGCGCCACGGCAGTGATCGCCGCCCACTGCGTCCGGTTCGGCCGCCGGGCCGGGGGCGTCGGTACGGCGTCGCTGTCGACGTCGTCCTCGCCGAGCCGGCTCACTGGTCGAGCCCGCCGGTGCAAGCGGCGCCCGGCTCGGGGGTCTGCGGGCCCTGGACGTACTTGGTGAAGAAGGCGTCGATGCGGGGGTCGCTCGCGTTGTCCACGGTGACCTGCTTGCCCCAGGCGGACAGCATGATGGCGTCGGCCTGGTCGTCCACGGGGCTCATCAGCGTGTACTTGGTCTTGCCGACCTTGTCCTCCAGCTTCTTCACGTCGTCGGCAGCGGCCTTCTTGTTGTACGTCACCCAGACGGCGCCGTGCTCGAGGGAGTGCACGGCGTTCACCTCGGCGATGGCCTTCTTGTAGACGACGCCGTCGCAGTTCATCCAGACCGGGTGGTGGTCACCGCCGACCGGCGGCTTCATCTCGTACTTCACGGCCGTCTCGACGTGGTTCCGGCCGAGCTTCGCGGCGTCCCAGGACTTCTCGGCGGTGATGGGGGCCTTCGCGGCCGCGTCCTTCTTGTCCTGCTCGTCGGACTTCTTCATCAGCACGAAGGTGCCGAAGCCGACGAGGCCGAGGACGACGACGCCCGAGATGCCGATCGTGACGAGGCGGTTGCGGCGCTCACGGGCCTGCTCGGCGCGGCGCATCTCCTCTATTCGGGCGCGGCGGTCGGCGTTGGCGGAGCTCTTGGCGGCCATGGTGGTGTCGTCCTTCTTCAGGGATGGGGGTGGAGTTCGGGGGTGGACGTAGCGGGGCGGGGACGCCCGGCGCCGTTACGTCCGGAGAACTTGAAGGACGTGCAGATCCGGCGCGCGCGGCCGGACGCCGGAACGGCGCGCGGCGCCGTCACCGGACGGAGGCTCGAAGCGCGGGAGCCCGTCGGCCGCGTGCAGCGGCGGATCGAGCGGGGGCGCGCTGAGCACCGCGGGGGAGAGCGAGGGGAAGAGGGAGCAGCCACCGCGGTCGTACGGGCAGATGTACTCGACGACGGTGCCGGTGGCCGCCTGGGTGACGGTCGTGCCGCCGGTGGCCGCGGGCCCGTTCGCGGCCTTCGGTCCGGTGCCCGCGTGATGGTTCTCGGGACCGGGGCCGGCGCCCAGACAGAAGAAGAGCGCGGCGAGGAGCGTCGCCACGGCACTCACCAGTGCCATGGGACGCGCGTGCTGGGACGGGCGTACGAGCCGTGTGGCCCCCATGGGCGCAGATCGTAGTGGGCGCGGGGGCTCTGTGGGCCGAACGGGGTACCACTCGGTACCGACGGGTGGGCGGCCGAGGGACGAACGGAGACCCGGACGCCGCCCTTCCCGCGTTACCTGAGTCACACCCGAGCAGGCACTATGGGTGTGCAACGTGCGCGAAACCATGTGGTGGGATGCTCAGGTGCCCCCCGATGTGCTCTGAGGCGGTGGGAGCAGGCGGCCTGACCAGCGAGGATGGGTGTGGAAATGGACAAGCAGCAGGAATTTGTGCTCCGTACGCTCGAGGAGCGCGACATCCGCTTCGTACGTCTGTGGTTCACCGACGTGCTGGGCTTCCTCAAGTCGGTGGCCGTGGCGCCCGCCGAGCTCGAGCAGGCCTTCGACGAGGGCATCGGTTTCGACGGCTCCGCGATCGAGGGCTTCGCCCGCGTGTACGAGTCGGACATGATCGCCAAGCCGGACCCGGGGACGTTCCAGATCCTGCCGTGGCGGGCCGAGGCGCCGGGGACGGCGCGGATGTTCTGCGACATCCTGATGCCCGACGGCTCGCCGTCCTTCGCGGACCCGCGGTACGTCCTGAAGCGGGCGCTGGCCAAGACCTCGGACCTGGGCTTCACCTTCTACACCCACCCCGAGATCGAGTTCTTCCTCCTCAAGGACAAGCCGCTCGACGGCACGCGCCCCACCCCGGCGGACAACTCGGGGTACTTCGACCACACCCCGCAGAACGTGGGCATGGACTTCCGCCGCCAGGCGATCACGATGCTCGAATCGATGGGCATCTCGGTGGAGTTCAGCCACCACGAGGGAGCCCCGGGCCAGCAGGAGATCGACCTCCGCTACGCGGACGCCCTCTCCACGGCGGACAACATCATGACCTTCCGTCTGGTGATGAAGCAGGTGGCGCTGGAGCAGGGCGTGCAGGCCACGTTCATGCCGAAGCCGTTCTCGGACTACCCGGGCTCGGGCATGCACACCCACCTGTCGCTCTTCGAGGGCGACCGGAACGCGTTCTACGAGTCGGGCGCCGAGTACCAACTGTCCAAGGTCGGCCGCTCGTTCATCGCGGGCCTGCTGAAGCACGCGGGGGAGATCTCCGCCGTGACGAACCAGTGGGTCAACTCCTACAAGCGCATCTGGGGCGGCTCGTCCCGCACGGCGGGCTCGGGCGGCGAGGCCCCCTCGTACATCTGCTGGGGCCACAACAACCGCTCGGCCCTGATCCGCGTCCCCATGTACAAGCCGGGCAAGACGGGCTCCTCCCGCGTCGAGGTCCGATCCATCGACTCGGGCGCGAACCCCTACCTGACGTACGCGGTCCTCCTCGCCGCAGGCCTCAAGGGCATCGAGGAGGGCTACGAACTCCCGGCCGGCGCCGACGACGACGTCTGGGCCCTCTCGGACGCGGAACGCCGGGCGATGGGCATCGAACCGCTCCCGCAGAACCTGGGAGAGGCGATCGCCCTGATGGAGAAGAGCGAACTGGTGGCGGAGACCCTGGGCGAGCACGTCTTCGACTTCTTCCTCCGCAACAAGAAGCAGGAGTGGGAGGAGTACCGGAGCGAGGTCACCGCCTTCGAGCTGCGGAAGAACCTGCCGGTGCTGTAAGGGCAGGTCAGAGCGACTGCCAACCCCAAAGGAAACCCGGGCCGGCGGCTGTCAGCCGCCGGCCCGGAGTCGTCTCGACGAACCTTGGGCCGTCTGTGGGTCGTCCCACGTGGAAGCTACCCCCGTATGTGTCGTTCTTGGCACGGGTACGCGCCACCTCCACAGCTTTCAGCAGCGCGGTCCCCACGATGTTGTCCATGGACGCTGGGATCGCTGCTCTGTGGGGCGCTGGCATCGGTGGTGCGCTCGGAGCGGGAGGGGTTCTGGGATCCACATGGCTGGCGGGGCGAACCCAGGGGCGCACTCAACACCAGCATTGGCGTCGGCAGGGGCGGCGCGAGGCGTACAGCACGTTCATTGCTGCTGTCGCGGCCTACAGAGATGCTGCTGACAGTCTCATGGCACTCATGGAGGGCGACTACAGCCGCGACGACGCTTCATTGGCCCTGGAACGCGTCAGCGAGAAATTTCCTGCTGTGCGAGCCGCATCCTCGGTTGTGGCAGTGGAGGGGCCCGCCGACGTGGCAGCTCTGTCGCGAGAGGTCATGGAAGGCATCGGGCGTGCCATCGAGGACATCGACTTCTACGTCGCGGCCGCCGGCCGATTCGACCAACCGGCACTCTTCGAAGCGGGGCGCGTCCACGCAGCGCTGACTGAGCTTGGTGGCCTCTTGCGTAAGTTCACAGAGAAGGCCAGGGACGCCCTTGATGCGCAGGGGGTGTAAGCCCCGTCGCTCAACCAGCTCGCAAGATCTCGTCGCGTCCTTCGTACCTGGGGGGACCGGCAAGTCGTGAAATCGCCGGCGTGACCGAGGTACGAGCTGAGGGCCTTGATGTTCTCGCCGGCGTCGAGGAGCACGGACGCGTAGAAGTGCCGCAGCGCGTGCATCCCGTGCTCACGAGCCGCCTGGTGGCGCTCACCCTCCTTAGGCTCCGGAATGACGCCGGCCTGGACGAGGGCGAGCTTCCACACGCGGGTGTTGAAGTCGGTCCGTCGGACGGCCCCGCCGCCCGTCAGAGAGAAGAACAGCCGCTTGGTGACGAGCGGGCCGTCGGGCTTCAACCAAGGCAGGGAAACATCGACCGGCGGGAATTCCTCGGAGTGCTCGCGGAGAACGCGGGCGATTTGGCGGAGGAGGGGGACGTCCCGTTCCTTTCCGCGTTTCGGCGGGCCGAAGACGAGATGCCCGTTGACGACCTTCACCTGATTCGCGACGTGGAGCCACCCGGTGTCGAACCTGACGTGTTCCTCGGCCAGGCCGAAGATCTCGCCCTGGCGGAGACCGCAGCCGCCGCCGATATCGACCATCGCCTGGTAGCGCTTCGGGACCACGGAGCGAACGGCGAACACTCGGTCCGACGTCCACGGCCTCACCCGAGGCTCGGCTGGCGCCGGCGCCCGGACCGAGCGGGACTTGCACGGGTTCTTGGCGAGCAGCTCGTCGTCCACGGCCGCGGCGAGCACCGCGGAGACGCTGGCGAAGATGACCCGGCGGTACGAGGAGACGGGCAGGGCCTTCTCCAGCTCCGCGAGCCACCCCCGGATGTGTTCGGGCCGGAACGAATCGATCGGCCGAGTGCCGAGGTACGGGAACGCATGCAGCGCAGATGGACGCCCACCGTCGTACGTGTCGTCGGCTCCGTGGTCTGGGAGGCGAGCCACTTCTCGCCGTACTGCCGGAACGTGATCCGCCCGGCGGTGGGGTCGATGTACTGCCCTCGGGACATGTCGGCCTCGGTGGTGGAGGGCCACTTCTCCGCGAGCCGCTTCTTCTTGTCGGGGAAGCTCTTGGACTTCTCGGTGCCGTCGGGGCCGATGTAGCGGGCCCGGTAAAGCATGCCGATGCCGTAGCGGTCGGTCCTGACCCGGCGCTCCTTGCCGTCGGCGTCGGTCTCGGTCTTGTACCAGCGGTCCTGGACGTGGCCGGTCATGTGTGGCTGTAGTTCCTTTCGGTGTTCGAGAAAGGCCCGTGCCGCCCCGACGGGGGCAGCACGGGCCAGTGAGGGAGGCGGGTCAGGTGGCGGCGTCGAGGTCGCTCTGCTCGGCGACCCACGCCTGATGCAGGAAGTCCAGGAACATGTCAGCGAGCGCTCGTTGAGGATCTCCGACCTGTCGGCCCAGTTCACGGTTCCGAGCAGCTTCGAGGAACCGCGTGATTTCTGTGCACGCGTTCGGGCCGACGCTTCGCGTCACGGCGCGACCGATGATGCGCCGTCCGTCCGGCCACCCATCCGGGTCGCCTTCGTCCAGGGCTGCCCCGATCGCCAACCTCGCGAACCGTGCAGCCAGGCGTTCGGGGTCGATCGGCCTGCTCTCCATGGTCCCCTCTGTTGCCCCGTGGGAAACGGTAGCGAGAGGCGGCGCCCTCGTCGGCGACTTGAGCACTCCTCGGGAACCCGGGCCGGAGGGCGGGACGGGCGCGGCCCTGAGTCGTTTCATGTGGAGGAATCGGTTCCGCCGAGTCGGCGGGTCGCGCCTCGTGTGTTGACCCAAGTCGACTGCGGGGAAGTCCAGTTGGTCGAAAAGCTGTGCGATCATGAACGTCGCTTTACGGCCACTCGCCGGATAATTCCTTATTGATTGCAGAGGACCATGAAGTTCACCGCGTTCACCCGGGCCCGGCAGGGCCTGCTTGTTCTTGCAGCCTCCCTCGGTCTCGTCTTCGGCGTCTCGGCCGCTCCGGCCCAGGCCGTGTCCATCACCTACCTGGGCACCGTCGAGATCCGCGCGGAGCACTCCGGCCAGTGTCTTGAGGTGGCGGACTGGAGCAAGGCGAACGGCGCGGCCGTTCGGCAGTGGCCCTGTACCGGTGGCGACAACCAGAGATGGCACCGCTACTCCCAGGACAGCGACTACGGCGCCTACTACTACGTGAACGCCAACAGCGGTAAGTGCCTGGAGATCGGCGGCTGGGGGCGCAACAACGGCGCGACCGCCAACCAGTGGGACTGCCACTGGGGCCTCAACCAGGTCTTCCGCGGCCAGTACGGCCTCTCCATGGACAACGCGTACGTCTGGAACAAGTGCCTGGAGATAGCCGACTGGAGCACGCAGGCGGGCGCCCCGGCGCGGCTGTGGTCGTGCCACACCGGTGCCAACCAGACGTTCGACATCAGGTCCGTCGCCTGGTAGTCCCCTGGGGGGCGCCGGGCACCCGCCCGGCGCCCGTCCGCCCACCCGCGGTTAAATCCGTTGCCCGGGGCGGTGGGTCCGTTCAGACTGCCCCGGTGAAGATCGAATCCGTCGCCACCGAGCGGCTCCTGCTCCATCCGTTGACCGTGGCCGAGGCCGAGCGCGTCGTCGCCCGGGAGGCCGCGCCCGGGGACGCGTGGGGCGAGGGGTACCCCGGCGACGGGGACGTCCGCTCGGCCAACGGGTTTCTGCGGGGAGTCGCCGAGCGCGGCGATCCGGGAGTGTTCCGGGTGTACGCGATACGGCTCGCGGAGAGCGGCGTCACCGTCGGGGGGATCGGGTTCCACGGACCGCCCGACGAGATCGGGGTCGTCACCGTGGGATACGGGCTCGTGCCGGCCGCGCGCGGCAACAGGTACGCGACCGAGGCGCTCCGGGCGCTCATCGAGATCGCCCGGCGGGCCGGTGTCTCCGGCGTGAAGGGCGACGCCGACCTGGGCAATCCGGCGTCCCATCGGGTGATGGAGGCCGCCGGGATGCCGTGCGTGGCGGAGGACGAGCAGCTCCGGCACTTCTATCTGGGGTTCTAGGTAGCACGGTCCGTCCGCGCTAGCGTCGGGTTCCATGCCGGAACCCCACCCCCGCGTCTGGTACGCCGCCTACGGCTCCAACATGCATGCCGAGCGCCTCGGTTGCTATCTCGCCGGAGGCCGCCCGGACGGAAGTGCGCGCGAGTATCCCGGCTGCCGGGACCCGCGGGGCCCCGACCGGTCCGTGGCCGTCGAGCTGGACGGGCAGGTGTACTTCGCGACCGAGTCGGCCGTGTGGACCGGGGGCCGGGCCTTCTACGACCCGGATGCGGACGGCACCGCATGGGGCGTCGCGCATCTGCTGACCGCCGGGCAGTTCTCCGACATCGCCGCACAGGAGATGTACCGGGAGCCCGTCGCCGACCTCGATCTGGCCGAGGTCCTCGCCACCGGCCGCTGCGCACTCGGCCCCGGACGGTACGAGACCCTCGTCTGCCCGGGGCGCATCGACGGCGTCCCCGTGCTCACCCTCACCGCGCCCTGGCCGATGCCGGCGGCGGACGGGCTCCGCCCGCCCTCCGCCGCCTATCTGCGGCACCTCGCGGCAGGGCTCCACGAGGCCGGGGCGTGGCGGCCCGCCGAGGTGGCCGGCTATCTCGCCTCCCGGCCCGGCGCGGCGGGCCACTGGACGGCGGAGGACGTGGCCGCCTTCAGCGTTCCGAGAGCTCCGACGGCGCCTCCTGGACCGTCCAGCCGTTGCCGTCCGGGTCCTCGAAGGTCATGAAGGCGTTCCACGTGCCGCCCTTGCCGGCCTCCCAGCCCTTCTCGCCCACGTGCCGGATCGCCGAGACCTCCACCCCGCGCCCCACGAACTCCGCCCGGGCCGCCTCGATGTCCGTCACACAGAACTGGAGGCCCTGGAGGGTGCCCGGGGCCATCTCCTTCGTGCCCGGCATCGGCGGGAACCCGTTCAGCAGCGCGAGCGAACAGCGCGAGCCCGGCGGCGTCAGCTGGACCATGCGGATGCCCGGCGCCATCTCGTCGTCCAGGTCGACGGCGAAGCCGCACTTCTCGGCGTAGAACTCCTTCGCCCGGTCCATGTCGGTGACGGGGACCGGGACGACTTCCAGTGTCCAGTTCACGGGGGCTCTCCTCAGAAACGCCAGCGGGTCTGTCCGAAGGGGTCGCCCTTGGCGAAGCCGAAGGCCGTGCGAGGCGCGACCGCGAACACCAGGGCCGTACCACCGTCCCCCCGGAACGCCCCGTCGCGCACCTCGAAACGCCAGTCCTCGCCGTACTTCTCCACCCACGCCCCGGCGAGCGCCGCCAGCCGGTCCTCGTCCGTCACCCGTGCCGCCTCGCCCTCGACCACGAGGTCGAAGCCCTCGTCGAGCGCGGGCGTGCCCGTCGTCAGGACCACCGAGGTGTTGGCCTCCAGGTTGCGGGCCTTGCGCTCGTCCGGGCCGGTGCAGAAGTGGAGCGCTCCCTCCGACCAGACGGCGATCAGCGGGGTCACGTGCGGCCGGCCGTCGGGGCGAACGGTCGTCAGCCAGAAGACCTCGGCCGCCGCGAGCCGCGCCTCGGCCGCGGACCAGGGGACCGGGCCCGCCTTGTCGTCGCTGTACCGGGGATCGAGGACCGTCTGCGGGGTCTGCGGGTTCATCGCCGTTCCCTTCGTCGCCTGCTCCGTCGCGTGCGCGTGGTGCACAGGTAACGACCGGACCGGCGGGCGAAACTCATCGGCCCGCCACGGATCAGGCCGGCCACGGATCAGGCCGGCCACGGATCAGGCTGGCCACGGATCACGGCCGGGCAGGGATCACGGCCGGCCACGGATCACGGCCGGGCAGGGATCACGGCCGGGCAGGGATCACGGCCAGGCACGGCTCGTCGCCGGCCACGGATCACGGCCGGCCACGGCTCGTCGCCCGCCACGGATCACGTCCGCCACGGTCGCCGTCGGCCACGGCCGTCGTCCGCCACGGTCGTCGTCCACCGCGGCTCATTCGGCCGCCGCGACTCCCCGTCCGTTCGGCACGCCCGGCCCCGCCGGCGCCGGCGTCCAGTGCAGACCGCCGTCCAGGCCGATCGCCGCCACCCCGTCCGTCCCCGCGTCCGGCGCCCCCGCGAACAGGAACTTCTCCAGCTTCCACGCCGGTCCCGCCGCCCCCGTCCTGCCGCGCGGCGCCGTCGCGAGGAAGCCGGTCCGGGACCGGACCGCGAGGAGCCCGTCGCCGCCGCTCACCGGGCCGAAGCCCGCCACGCCGCCGGGCAGCTCCGTGACCCGGGAGACCGGGCCGACGCCCGAGAAGTCGGCGCTGCGCAGATCGCCGGAGGCCGGCTTGCGGAACCAGAGCCGTACGCCGTCGCCGTTCGGCGCGGGGCTCGCGCTCAGCGCCAGGGTCGTCGGCGGGAGCGCGGTCAGCGCCGGACCCGTGAGCGGACCGCCGGACACGTGCTGCGCCCAGAACAGGACGGTCTTCGGGGTGCTCGCGAAGACGTAGGCCCGGCCCTTGGCGTCCGTCGCCGCGACCGGGTCGCCGACCACGTCCGCGCCGCCGAGCACCCGCCACGGCCCCCAGCCGCCGTCCGCGCCCTGCTCACGGGCGTTCAGACGGCGCAGGCTGTCGCGCAGGACCAGGGTCGCGCGGCCGTCGGCGCCCACGGTCACGGCGGGCGCGCTGATGTCCGAGGTGCCGGCCGCGTCGTTCCGCTCGGGGGTCCCGAGCGAGCGCCACGGGCCGAAGGCGCCGCCGGGCGCCGTCTGCTCGGTGCTCACGACCTCGCGGCGGTAGCCGGCCGGGCCGCCGTCGAGGAGCGTCCGGGTGCCGTAGACCGCGATCCGGCCGTCGGGCAGCGACACCGACGTGACCCCGGTGTCCATGCCGCCGCCGGGCAGCAGCGTCGGGCCGCTCCACGCGCCGCCGTCGGCCGGCTTCCGCCAGGCCGCGAGCTGTCCGTCGAGGACGGAGAAGGCGTGCAGCACGCCGTCCCGGTCCCGCTGCACCCAGGAGGTGGAGGTGCCCCGGGCGTACCGCACGGTAGCGGTCCAGCCGCGTCCGGCGGGCCTCGCGGCGACCTTCAGGTCGCCGCAGCCGGCGGGCGTCCCGCAGTCGTTGACGCCGTCCAGCCAGGCGTAGGTCTTCAGGGTCTTCAGCTTGTCGCCCGCCGTCTCGGGGTCGAGGGTGTGCGGCAGGACGCTGGTGGGGTAGCCGAGGTAGTTCTGCACGCCGATGCGCTGATGCCCGGGCAGCTCCGCGTACCGGGCGAGCGCGGCCTGGGCGAACCGCGCCCCGTACAGGTGGTCCTGGTGGTCGCCGATCTTCCCGGTCTTCGGGTCGATGCCGGGGCTCGGGTCCTGCATCCGGACGAAGGTCGGCCGGAACCGGTCGAGCAGCCCGGCGATCGTCGCCACGACCTCGTCCTTCGTGTACCTGAAGTCGGCGGCGACCGGGGTACCGGAGGAGCGCTGCGACTCCAGCGTGCCGATCCGTCCGTGCCAGAGGCCGTTCAGGCTGTGCGGGCGGTACTGGTTGGTCGACCCCGCCTCGCGTATCTGCAGCCACACCAGCCTGACCTTCGGGTCGGCGCGCAGGGTGTCCAGCTCGGCCAGGCCGCCGCCGGCCGTGGGGATCGCCACCCGGTCCCAGGGGCTGGTCCGGCTGCCGGTCGCCATCTCGGAGTACGCGGCACGGATGCCGTTCTGCCGGGCCTCGGCGTAGCCGGCCTTGTCGGCCTTGGCGGAGGCGGCGTCGCGGGGGCGGGCGTTGACGCCGTCGGACTCACCGGCCGTCAGATACACCGCGGCCAGCGGGGTGCCGGAGCGGATGGTCTGGGATATGTCCGGGTTCATGAAGAACAGGTCGTCGTCCGGGTGCGCCACGATCTGCATGACCGAGGTGGCGGAGTGCGCCCCGGACGCCGGGGGCCGCGGGGTCCGGCCGGGCGTCCCGGGGTCCGAGGCCGGGTCCTGGGACTCCGGGCCGGTGGCCATGGGGACCGGCGAGGGGGCCGACGCCCGAGGCGGCGCGGCCGGGGTCGTGGGCGCCTTTCCTTCCGGTGCCGCCGTCTGCGCCGCGGCCGTCTCCGGTGTACCGGTCACCGACAGGAGTCCGGCGAAGGCGCCACCCACCAGGGCGGTCGTGACCGCGGTGGAGACGGCCCTGCGGCGGGACATGGGGAGACGGCGGCGGAGGCGTATGGGCATGGTCGGCGGCGCGCTTTCGGCAGGTCGGGCAGGCGGGTCGGTCCCGCGCTGGTGGACGGGGGTCGCTTCAGGGGTCGCCTGATCGGGCTCGGGCAGGCGGGGTGGTTCCGCGCATGCGGTCGGGTCCGCTTCAGGGTCGCTTCGGCGGGTACGAGCAGGCGGGAGTGGTCCGCCACCAGCAAGACGGACTTTCAAGGAATACGGTTCATCGACCTCGAAAAGCCATCGATGTGGGGGACGTCACGTGTGATCCGCTGCGAACCGAAGGCCTGAAGGCTCCCGTCCCCCGCTCCGGATAGGCTCGATCCGCCCGGGTTCCGACCCGGGGGTGAGTCCTGGGGTCGAGCCCGGGGCGGACCTGCTCGGAGGGAGCGGCGGAATGACGGTGCCGGGACGCAGGAGCAGCACGTTCTCACGTCTGCTGCGGCACGGATTCACCGACCCGTCGGGGGCGGAACGGCTCCTGGACGTGCCCGAGCTGTCCGCGCTCCGCGGCGACTCGGTCCTCCTCGACGCCCTCGGCGCGACCGCCGATCCCGACCTCGCCCTGCGCGGTCTCGTCCGCCTCGTCGAGGCGCAGCCCGAGACCGAGCGGCAGACCTTCACGACCACCCTGCTCGCGGCCAAGCCGTTCCGGGACCGGCTCCTCGGGGTGCTCGGCGCCTCCGAGGCGCTCGCCGACCACCTGGCCCGGCACCCGCGCGACTGGGAGTCCCTCGTCACGTACGAGGCCGCCGACCTGCACCCGGGGGTCGCCGAGTTCGAGCACGGGCTCGCCGAGGCGGTCGACGCGGTCTCGCTGCGGGTCGCCTACCGCAGGTGTCTGCTGGCCATAGCGGCCCGTGACGTGTGCGGCACCATCGACGTGGCCGAGACCGCCGCCGAGCTCGCCGACCTGGCGACGGCGACCCTGCGCGCCGCGCTCGCCATCGCCCGTACCGCCGCGCCCGCCGACGCCGCCATGTGCCGGCTCGCCGTGATCGCGATGGGCAAGTGCGGCGGTCACGAGCTGAACTACGTCTCCGACGTGGACGTGATCTTCGTGGGGGAGCCGGCCGACGGCGCCGACGAGGGCAAGGCCATGCAGGCGGCGACCCGGCTCGCCTCGCACCTGATGCGGATCTGCTCGGAGACCACCGTCGAGGGCACGATCTGGCCGGTCGACGCGAATCTGCGCCCCGAGGGCCGCAACGGCCCCCTCGTCCGTACGCTCTCCTCCCACCTCGCGTACTACCAGCGCTGGGCGAAGACCTGGGAGTTCCAGGCGCTGCTCAAGGCGCGTGCGGTGGCCGGCGACCCGGAGCTCGGCGCCCACTACATCGGCGCCGTCTCCCCGCTCGTCTGGCAGGCCGCCGAGCGCGAGAACTTCGTCCCCGACGTGCAGAAGATGCGCCGCCGGGTCGTCGACAACATCCCCGTCGCCCAGGTCGACCGCGAGCTCAAGCTCGGCCCCGGCGGCCTCCGCGACGTCGAGTTCGCCGTCCAGCTGCTCCAGCTCGTGCACGGCCGCAGCGACGCCGGACTGCACAGCGGCACCACCCTCGACGCGCTCGCCGCCCTCGCCGCCGGCGGCTACGTCGGCCGGGCCGACGCCGCCCAGCTCGACGAGGCCTACCGCTTCCTGCGGGCCATGGAGCACCGCATCCAGCTGTACCGGCTGCGCCGCACCCATCTCGTCCCGGAGGACGAGGCCGACCTGCGCCGCCTCGGCCGCTCGCTCGGACTGCGCACCGATCCGGTCGCCGATCTGAACAAGGAGTGGAAGCGGCACGCGGCCGTCGTCCGCCGCCTGCACGAGAAGCTCTTCTACCGGCCGCTCCTCGACGCCGTCGCCCAGCTCGCGCCCGGCGAGATCCGGCTCAGCCCGAAGGCCGCTGGGCAGCGGCTCGAAGCGCTGGGTTACGAGGACCCCGCCGCCGCCCTGCGTCATCTGGAGGCCCTCGCCTCCGGGGTCACCCGCAAGGCCGCGATCCAGCGGACGCTGCTCCCGGTGCTGCTCGGCTGGTTCGCGGACTCGGCCGACCCGGACGCCGGCCTGCTCGGCTTCCGCAAGGTCTCCGACGCCCTCGGCAAGACCCCCTGGTACCTGCGGCTGCTCCGTGACGAGGGCGCCGCCGCCGAGAACCTCGCCCGGGTCCTCTCCGCCGGACGCCTCGCTCCCGACCTGCTGCTGCGCGCTCCCGAGGCGGTCGCGCTGCTCGGCGACCCGGAGGGGCTGAAGCCGCGCGGCCTGGACCACCTGGAGCAGGAGGTCCTGGCGGCGGTGGGCCGCGCGTCCGACGCCGAGCAGGCCGTCGCGGCGGCCAGGGGGGTGCGCCGCAGGGAGCTGTTCCGGACCGCCGCGGCCGATCTCATCGGCTCGTACGGCACCGAGGACAGCCCCCGCGAGCCCGACCCGGGTGCCCTGGTCGACCGGGTGGGGGAGGCGGTCACCGACCTCAACGCGGCGACGATCGCGGGCGCCCTGCGGGCCGCCGTCCGTGCGGAGTGGGGCGACGAACTGCCCACCCGGTTCGCCGTCATCGGCATGGGTCGCTTCGGCGGTCACGAGCTGGGGTACGGCTCCGACGCCGACGTCCTGTTCGTGCACGAGCCGCGCGAGGGCGTCGACGAGCAGGACGCGGCCAGGGCGGCGAACAAGGTGGTCGCCGAGATGCGACGGCTGCTGCAACTCCCCACCGCGGACCCGCCGTTGCTGATCGACGCGGATCTCAGGCCGGAGGGCAAGAGCGGCCCCCTGGTCCGCACCCTGAAGTCGTACGCGGCCTACTACCGTCGCTGGTCGCTCGTCTGGGAGAGCCAGGCGCTGCTGCGTGCCGAACCCATCGCGGGCGACCGCGAGCTGGGGGACCGGTTCGTCGAACTCGTCGACCCGCTGCGCTATCCGGCCGAGGGTCTCGGCGAGGACGCCGTCCGCGAGATCCGCCGCCTCAAGGCCCGGATGGAGTCCGAGCGGCTGCCGCGCGGCGCCGACCCGACCCTCCACGCCAAGCTGGGGCGCGGCGGTCTGAGCGACGTCGAGTGGACGGTCCAGCTGCTTCAGATGCGGCACGGCTGGGTGGAGCCGGGGCTGCGGACGACCCGTACCCGCGAGGCGCTCAGGGCGGCCCACGCGGCCGGCCTCATCCCGACGGAGGAGGCGCAGACCCTGGACGAGGCGTGGGTCCTCGCCACCCGCGTCCGCAACGCGGTGATGCTGGTCCGCGGCCGGCCCGGCGACACCTTCCCCTCGGACCCGCGCGAACTCGCTGCGGTCGGACGGTACCTGGGGTACGAGTCCGGTCATGTCGGCGAGATGGTCGACGACTACCGGCGGATCACCCGTCGGGCCCGCGCCGTCGTCGAGGAGCTGTTCTACGGGGCGTAGGCCCCCGGGCCGGTCGCGTGGACCGGCCCTCGCCGCGTCTACACCCCGTCCGGCATGCCCCGGACGTGGGTCAGATAGCCGGCCAGGGCCAGTTCGAAGGCGGTGTCGGTGCGGCCCCCCTCGGGGAAGGCGGCGAGCGCCCGCGCGAGGCGCGGGGTCGCCGTGTCGTCGGCCAGCTCCCACATCGCCTCCGGGGCCGCCATGTCGAGGGCGGAGCCGAGGACCAGGTTCTCCAGGGCGATGATCGCCGGCATCACGTCCGGGAGGGCGAAGCCCGCGTCGATGAGGAGGGCGACCGCCTTCTCGTACTGCTCCAGGACCCGCGGGGCGCGCACCGGAGAGGTGGTGAGCAGGGGGATCGCCTTCGGGTGGGCGGCGAAGGCGGCCCGGTAGGAGCGCGCCCAGGCGGCGACGGCCGCGTCCCAGGGCTTTCCGTCGAGGGTGCCGCCGTCGATGGCGGCGCAGATCCGCTCCCGCAGCAGCTCCACGATGCCGTCCCGGCCGTCCACATGGTGGTACACCGAGGCCGTCTGCACGCCGAGTCGTCTGGCGATCTGGGGGACGCTGAAGTCGCCCTGCTCGTCGACGAGTTCGAGTGCCGTGGTGGTGATGCGCACCCGGTCGAGCAGGGGCTTGTGCGGCCGGCCCATGGACGTTCTCCCGCTGTTCAGGTCTTCCCGAATCGTTGGACACGAGGCTACATTGCGCCAACCGAAAGCCTTTAGGTTTACGAGAAGGGCTTCTCCCGCATGTCCTCCAGCACCTCCGACAAGCCGCCCGGCCTGCGCACCGGCACCCTCGGCACCGCCGACATCTCCTTCTTCGTCGTCTCCGCCGCCGCACCGCTCACCGTGATGGCCGGCGTCGCCCCCATCGCCCTCGTCCTCGGCGGCATCGGAGCCCCGGCCGGCTACCTCCTCGCGGGCATCACCCTGGCGATCTTCGCCATCGGCTTCACCACCATGAGCCGCCACGTCCGCAGCGGCGGCGCCTTCTACGCGTACATCGCCCAGGGGCTCGGCACACCGCTCGGCATCGCCGCCGCCCTCGTCGCCATGGTCGGCTACAACGGCATGGAGATCGGGGTCTACGGGCTCCTCGGCTCCGCGAGTTCCGACACCGCCGGCGCCCTGTGGGGCATCGACCTGCCCTGGCTGCCGATCGCCCTCGCCGGCCTGCTGGTCATCTGGTACGGCGGCTACCGCTCCATCGACTTCGGCGCCAAGGTCCTCGGCGTCCTGCTCGTCGCCGAGACCGGCATACTCGTCCTCCTCGCCGGCGGCGTGCTCCTCAAGGGCGGCGCGAACGGGCTCTCCCTCGCCTCCTTCGCCCCCGGCAACGTCCTCGTCCCCGGCACGGCGGCCGTACTGGCCTTCGCCTTCTCGGCCTTCACCGGCTTCGAGTCGACCGTGATCTACCGCCGTGAGGCCCGCGACCCGGCCCGCACCATCCCCCGCGCCACCTACATCGCGGTCGGCTTCCTCGGCCTGTTCTACGCCTTCGTCGTCTGGACCGTGATCCAGGCCTTCGGCGACGACAAGGTCGTCGCAGCCGCCGCCGGCGACACCGGGGGACTCTTCTTCGCCGCCATCACCACCTACGTCGGCCCCTGGGCCGCCGACCTGATGCACGTGTTCATCGTGACCAGCATCATCGCCTCGCTGCTCGCCTTCCACAACGCGATCAACCGCTACGCCCTCGCCCTCGCCGAGGAGGGCGTCCTGCCCGCCGCACTCGGCCGGATCCACCCCCGCCACCGTTCCCCGTACGTCGCGGGCCTCGCCCAGACCGTGCTCGGCGCGGGTGTCGTCCTCGGCTTCGCGGCCGCCGGCGCCGACCCGTACACGCAGCTGCTGCTCTGGGTGAACACCCCCGGGATGCTCGGGCTCATGGCGCTGATGCTGCTCGCCGCCCTCGCCGTCGTCCGCTACTTCCGGCGCGTCCCGCACCAGGAGGGCGCCCTGCGCACCCTCGTCGCCCCCGTCACCGCGGCCGCCCTGCTCGTCGTGGCGATCTGGCTGGTCGCCTCGAAGGTCGCGCTCTTCACCGGCGCCTCCCCGACGGTCAACACGGTCCTCGTCGCGGTCGTCCCCGCCGTCCTCGTCCTCGGGCTCCTCCTCGCGTACCGGCTGCGCCGCACTCGCCCCGAGATCTACGCCCGCTTCGCCGAAGAACCGCCCACCGACCCGCACGCCGAAGGAGCCGAAGCCCCGTGTCCGCAGCCCCCGACCTCCTCCTCGTCGACGCCCGCGTCCGTACCCCCGAGCCGAGCGGCCACACCACTGTCGCCGTCCGCGACGGACTGATCACCGCCCTCGGCGACGCCGCCGACGCCCGCGCCTGGCGCGGCCCCGGCACCGAGGTCGTCGACCTGGCCGGCGCCACCCTCACCCCCGGTCTCACCGACGCCCACAGCCACCCCGTCTGGGGCCTGGAGATGTTCACCGGCACCGACCTGTCCGGTGTCGCCGACCTCGACGGACTGCGGGCCGCCCTCCGTGACGCGGACCGCCGCGACGGCTGGATCATCGGCTTCGGCCTCGACCACAACGTCTTCGGCGGCCGCCCCGTCCACCGCGACCTGATCGAGGACGTCCTCGGCGGCGCACCCGCGTACCTCCGGCTCTACGACGGACACTCGGCCCTGGCCGGTACGGCCGCCCTCAAGGCCGCCGGCATCGACGGGCCCCGCGCCTTCGCCCAGCTCTCCGAGATCGTCTGCGACGCCGGCGGACGGCCCACCGGGCATCTGGTCGAGCACGCCGCCATGGACCTGATGACCCCGGTCCTGCCCGCCCAGCCGTACGCCGAGCGCCGCGACCGGCTCGTCGACCTGCTCACCGGCATGGCCGCCACCGGACTCACCTCCGCCCACGTCATGGACCTCGGCGGCCCCGACGTACCCGGCCTCCTGACCGCCCTGGAGGAGGACGGCGAGCTGCCGCTGCGCCTCCGTCTCGCGCCCTGGTGCATGCCGGGCGTCAGCGAGGAGGAGCTGGAGGAGTTCGTACGGCTCCAGGGGCGGGGCGGGCGCCTGTGGGCGATCGGCGGCGTGAAGTTCTTCATGGACGGCACCGTCGAGGGCGGCACCGCCTGGCTGGAACACGCCGACTGTCACGGCCGGGGCACCGACGCCTTCTGGCCCGATCCGGCCGCGTACTCCGCCGCCGTGCGCCGTCTCCACCGCGCGGGCGTCGGCACCGCCACCCACGCCATCGGCGACGCCGCCGTACGGCACGTCCTCGACACCGTGGAAACCCTGGGTACGGGCGGTCCCCGCCATCGCATCGAGCACATCGAGACGGTCCCCGACGACCAGCTGGGGAGGTTCGCCGCGCTCGGAGTCGTCGCCTCGATGCAACCCCCGCACACCGCGTACACCCGCGCCGACCACACCGACGAATGGTCCAGGCGACTCGGTGAGGGGCGGGCGGCCCGTGCCTGGCGCTGCCGTGACCTGCGGGACGCCGGGGCGCACCTCGCGCTCGGCTCGGACTGGCCCATCGCCCACTACGACGCCCGGCAGGTCCTCGCCACCGCGCGAGCCCCGCGCGGCGCGGCCTCGGCCCGGCACGGGCTCACCGGTCCGATGGCCCTGGAGGGGATGACCACGCACGCGGCGGTCGCGGCGGGGGAGGAACGGATCGCGGGCCGGATCGCCCCGGGTCACCGGGCCGACCTCACCGCCTTCGCGGTGGACCCGGTGGAGGCTCCGGCGGACGAGACGGCGAACGCCCCGATCCGTCTCACCGTCGCCGGCGGCCGGATCACCTTCCGGAGCTGACCGAGCGCTCCGTGCCGGCCTTCTCGGCCGTATCCGTCCCGGCGGCCACCTCGGTCGACGAGACGGCGCCGGCCTTCTCGTCCTCGCGGTCCGTCTCCCCCTTCGGAGGCGGGCCGCTCCGCGTCACCGCGCCCGGCATCGGCTCGACCAGCTTGGGGAGGCGGTGCGGGCGGGAGCCGTACCAGAAGTAGGAGACGGCGAAGCCGAAGCCGAGGCAGATCATGCCGCCGACCGCGTCCAGCCAGAAGTGGTTGGCGGTGGCGACGATGACGACGAGGGTCGCCACCGGGTAGAGCAGGCCCAGGATCCTCGCCCAGGGCGCCTTGGCCAGGAGGAAGATCGTCAGGCCGCACCAGAGGGACCAGCCGATGTGCATCGACGGCATCGCCGCGTACTGGTTCGACACGTGCTTGAGGTTGCCCGAGGCCATCGAGCCCCAGGTGTGGTGGACGAGCACCGTGTCGACGAAGTTCTGGCTGGTCATGAGCCGCGGGGGTGCGAGCGGGTACAGGTAGTAACCGACCAGTGCCACACCGGTGGTCGCGAACAGCACGGTGCGGAACGCCCCGTAACGGCCCGGGTGCCATCGGTACAGCCACACGAGCACACCGATGGTCACGATGAAGTGCAGCGTCGCGTAGTAGTAGTTCATCGACACGATCAGCCATGTCACCGAGTTCACGGCGTGGTTCACGGCGTGCTCGAAGGCGAGACCGAGGGACTGCTCGGTCTCCCAGATCCAGTCGGCGTTCTTGAAGGCCTGGGCCTTCTGCTCCGGCACCGCATTGCGGATCAGCGAGTACGTCCAGTAACTGACCGCGATCAGCGCGATCTCGAACCAGATCGTGGGGCGCCGCGGCGCGCGCGCACGGAGGCGCGCGAACCTGCCGTCGGCCACGGTGGGTGACGACGGGGTCGTCCGGTTGTCCAAACTCTTCACGGTCGTTTCACCCATAGGGAGAGAGTCTGCCAGATCCCTTCCCCCCGACCGATCATCCCTCCGACGGGTTCGGGGCGCACCCGGTCCACCTCGGGAATGAGGTCGCACGGAGGGTGCCGTCAGGGTCGCGAGCAGCTACAGGGGCAGGTCGGGCAGGGCGGGTCGGGCGGTGGAGCGGGCGCGGGTTCGGCGCCCGGTTGTCAGACGCGTCCGGCGGGCGGCGCGGAGGCCGTCGACCCGCGGACGACCAGTTCGGGCATGAAGACGAACTCGGAGTGCGGGGCGGGAGTGCCTCCGACCTCCTCGAGCAGCGCCCGGACCGCGGCCTGCCCCATCGCCTGCACGGGCTGCCGGATGGTGGTCAGCGGCGGATCGGTGAACGCTATGAGGGGAGAGTCGTCGAAACCGACGACGGAGACGTCCCTGGGGACGTCGAGACCCTGCTGCCGTGCGGCCCGGATCGCGCCGAGCGCCATCATGTCGCTCGCGCAGACCACCGCCGTGCAGCCGCGGGAGATCAGCGCCCCGGCCGCGGCCTGGCCGCCCTCGAGGGTGTAGAGGGAGTGCTGGATCAGCGCCTCGGACTCCTCGAAGCCGAGGCCGAGCCGCTCCTCCATGCCCTGCTGGAAGCCCTCTATCTTGCGGAGCACCGGCACGAACCGTTTCGGTCCGACGGCGAGCCCGATCCTGGTGTGCCCGAGCGCGGCCAGGTGCGTCACCGCGAGCCGCATCGCGGCGCGGTCGTCGGGGGAGACGAAGGGCGCCTGCACCTTCGGGGAGAAACCGTTGAGGAGGACGTACGGGACACCCTTGCCGCGCAGCTGGTCGTAGCGCGTCATGTCGGCGGTGGTGTCGGCGTGCAGTCCGGACACGAAGATGATGCCGGCGACGCCCCGCTCGACCAGCATGTCGGTGAGCTCGTCCTCGGTGGACCCGCCGGGGGTCTGGGTGGCGAGCACCGGGGTGTATCCCTGCCGGGTCAGGGCCTGCCCGATGACCTGCGCGAGCGCGGGGAAGATCGGGTTGTCCAGTTCGGGGGTGATGAGGCCGACGAGGCCCGCGCTGCGCTGGCGCAGTCGTACGGGCCGCTCGTAGCCGAGCACGTCGAGCGCGGCAAGGACGGATTCACGGGTGGCCCCGGCCACACCGGGCTTGCCGTTGAGCACGCGGCTGACTGTGGCCTCACTGACCCCCGCCTGGGCTGCGATGTCGGAGAGCCGCGCGGTCATGAGGATGGACTGTACCGGTCACGGGGCGTATTGCCCACCGCATGGCTGAGGTGCGCGTGATGCAAGCCACTCCGCAAGCTCTTGCAGGTTTTGCGGGGCGTGCGTGGTGCGTTCGGGGCGTGCGCGCGGGGCCGTGCGGCGCGCGAGGGGCGTGTGTCAGCTGCTGTCAAGCGATTCAACGGCAACCTTCGGGACACGCGGATGTAACGATCCCCGGTCCTTGCAGAAAGTTCTCGCAAGGTCTTTCGGCTCGTTTTCATCCCTGTTACGTTCCTGGCAACCCGGAGCGCCGCGAGGGAGCGGTCGCATGAGGAAGGTTCCAGCCCCTCGTCCCCCCGGGATCAGTTGAAGGAGTTCACATGCGGCGTGGCATAGCGGCCACCGCGCTGGTCGCGGCCCTGGGCGTGACCCTGGCGGCGTGCGGGAGTGACAGCGGTTCGGACGGCGGCTCGAAGAGCTCGGGCGAGCTTTCCGGCACCGTGACCTGGTGGGACACCTCCACGGTCGGCTCCGAGGACAAGGTCTTCAAGAAGGTCGCCGAGGACTTCAAGAAGAAGCACCCGAAGGTCACCGTCAAGTACGTGAACGTGCCGTTCGGTGAGGCGCAGAACAAGTTCAAGAACGCCGCGCAGTCCGGCTCCGGCGCCCCCGACGTCATCCGCTCCGAGGTCGCCTGGACCCCCGAGTTCGCGGACCTCGGCTACCTGGCCCCGCTGGACGGCACCGCCGCCCTCAAGAACCAGGACGACTTCCTGGAGCAGGCCGCGGCCTCCACCAAGTACAACGGCAAGACCTACGCCGTCCCGCAGGTCATCGACTCCATGGGCATCTTCTACAACAAGAAGATCTTCAAGGAGGCCGGCGTCGAGGTCCCCAAGACCATCGACGAGCTCAAGACCGTCTCCGCCAAGATCAAGCAGAAGACCGGCAACCCCGGCCTCTACCTGCGCGGCGACGACGCCTACTGGTTCCTCTCCTTCCTCTACGGCGAGGGCGGCGACCTCGTCGACGCCGACAAGAAGCAGATCACCGTCGACAACCCGGCCGGTGTGAAGGGCTTCAAGGTCGTCAAGGACCTGGTGGACTCCGGTGCCGCCAAGACCGACGCCACCGACGGCTGGAACAACATGCAGACCGCCTTCAAGGAAGGCAAGGTCGCGATGATGATCAACGGCCCGTGGGCCGTCGCCGACACCTACGCCGGCAAGGAGTTCGCCGACAAGGCGAACCTGGGCATCGCCCCGGTCCCCGCCGGTTCGGCCGGCCAGGGCGCCCCGCAGGGCGGCCACAACCTCGCCGTCTACGCGGGCTCCAAGAACCTCGACGCGTCCTACGCCTTCGCCGAGTACATGACCTCGGTCGAGACCCAGGCGACGGTCGCCAAGGAGCTCAGCCTGCTCCCGACCCGTGAGTCCGTCTACATCAAGCCGGACGTCGCGACCAACGAGATGATCGGCTTCTTCAAGCCGGTCGTCGACAAGGCCGTCGAGCGCCCCTGGATCCCGGAGACCGGCAGCCTCTTCGCGCCGCTCGTCACCGAGTACACCAAGGTCCTCACCGGCCAGACCACCCCGGACGCGGGAGCCAAGGCGACGGGCGACGCCTACCGCAAGCTCCTGAAGGACTGGAAGTAACAGGAAGGCAGGCCGGCTGATGGCTGTGGACACCCCCAGCCAGTCGGTGGCGAAGGCCGCGGGCGACAGTGTCGCCCGCGGCCGGAGCCGCGGAACTGGCAAGCGCAGGAGCGTCAGGAAGCGCTCCCTCGCCACCCACTGGTACGCCTGGGCGATGATCGCCCCGGTGACGATCGTGATCGCGGTGATCATCGGCTATCCGCTGGTCCGCGGCATCTACCTGTCGCTGACCGACGCCAACGAGCGGAACGTCGCACGGTCGATCGGCGTCAACGAGATCCCGGCCACCTATGAGTTCGTCGGCCTGGACAACTACGCCGACGCGCTCACCGGCGGCCAGTTCCTCTCCACCCTGGGCTGGACCCTGCTGTGGACGGTGGCCTGTGTCTCGGTCACCTTCGCGCTCGGCCTCACCCTCGCCAACGTCCTCAACCGCAAGATCGCCGGCCGCTCCTTCTACCGGCTGCTGCTGATCCTGCCCTGGGCCGTGCCCGGCTTCGTCTCCGTCTTCGCCTGGCGCTTCCTCTACAACCAGGACAACGGTCTCCTCAACAAGATCCTCGCGGGCGGCGGCATCGACGCCGTGCCGTGGCTGAACGACCCCACCTGGGCCAAGTTCTCGGTCATCCTCGTCAACGTGTGGCTCGGCGTGCCGTTCATGATGGTCGCCCTCCTCGGCGGGCTCCAGTCCATCCCCGGCGAGCTGTACGAGGCCGCCGAGATGGACGGCGCCAACGCCTGGCAGCGCTTCCGGCACATCACCATGCCCGGCCTGAGCTCGGTGTCGACGACGGTGGTCCTGCTCTCCACCATCTGGACCTTCAACATGTTCCCGGTGATCTTCCTGCTCACCCGGGGCGGGCCCGGCGAGGCCACCCAGATCCTCGTCACCCAGGCGTACAAGTTCTCCTTCGAGGTCAGTCCGCGCGACTTCGCCCAGTCCTCCACCTGGGGCGTGCTCATCCTGGTCCTCCTGATGCTCTTCGCCGCGGTCTACCGGCGAGTCCTCCGCAAGCAGGGAGAAGTCTGGTGACGACCACGACCCCCACCCCCCAGGCCGTCGTGAACACGCCGATCCGCGGACGTCGTTCGCCGCTCGCCTCGGTCGCCCTGCACGTCACCCTGATCGTGGCGTCCGTGATCGCCGTCTTCCCCGTGCTGTGGGTCCTGCTGACCTCGCTCAAGCCGGCCAAGTACGCGATCACCACGGACTTCTTCAAGGAGACGACGCTCGAGAACTACACGAACCTGCTGAAGGACACCCCGTTCCTCACCTGGTTCGGCAACTCGCTGCTGGTCGCCGGTCTGACCACGGTCATCGGCGTCTTCATCTCCGCCACCACGGGCTACGCCGTCAGCCGCTTCCGCTTCCCCGGCAAGCGCGGTCTGATGTGGACGCTGCTCATCACCCAGATGTTCCCGGTCGCCGTCCTGATCGTGCCGATCTACAACATCATGGCGTCGATGGGCCTGCTCAACCAGCCGGTCGGCCTGGTCATCACGTACCTGACCATCGCCGTCCCGTTCTGCGCGTGGATGATGAAGGGCTTCTTCGACACCATCCCGCGCGAGATCGACGAGTCCGGCTACGTCGACGGCCTCACCCCGTTCGGCACCTTCTGGCGGCTGATCCTGCCGCTCGCCAAGCCGGGCATCGCGGTCACCGCGTTCTACTCCTTCATCACCGCCTGGGGCGAGGTCGCCTACGCCTCCGCCTTCATGGTCGGCGACGAGAACCTCACGCTCGCCGGCGGACTCCAGAAGTTCGTCAACCAGTACGGCGCCCAGTGGGGCCCGATGGCCGCGGCCTCCGTGCTCATCGCCATCCCCGCGGCCCTGGTGTTCCTCTTCGCCCAGCGTCACCTCGTCACCGGCATGTCCGCCGGTGCCGTCAAGGGCTGACGGCCCTGAGCCCGCCCTCTGTACGCACCTCTGTACGCACCTCCTTACCTCCCAGGGAAGACATGACCCAGCATCTCGCCACCCCGGCCGACGCCCCGACCACCGGCACGCACACGGGCTGGTGGAGAGACGCGGTGATCTACCAGGTCTACCCGCGCAGCTTCGCCGACGGCAACGGCGACGGCATGGGCGACCTGGAGGGAATCCGCAGCCGGCTGCCGTACCTCAAGGAACTCGGCGTCGACGCCGTCTGGCTCTCCCCGTTCTACGCCTCGCCGCAGGCCGACGCCGGCTACGACGTCGCCGACTACCGGGCCATCGACCCCATGTTCGGCTCGCTCCTCGACGCCGACGCCGTGATCCGCGACGCCCACGCCCTGGGCCTGCGCATCATCGTCGACCTGGTCCCCAACCACTCCTCCGACCAGCACGAGTGGTTCCAGCGCGCGCTGCGCGAGGGCCCCGGGTCGGTCCTGCGCGAGCGCTACCACTTCCGCCCCGGCAAGGGCGAGAACGGCGAACTGCCGCCCAACGACTGGGAGTCCATCTTCGGCGGCCCCGCCTGGACCCGCACGGAGAACCCGGACGGCACCCCCGGCGACTGGTACCTCCACCTCTTCGCCCCGGAGCAGCCCGACTTCAACTGGGAACACCCCGCCGTCCGCGACGAGTTCCGCTCGATCCTGCGCTTCTGGCTCGACATGGGCGTCGACGGCTTCCGCGTCGACGTCGCCCACGGCCTCGTCAAGGCCGAGGGCCTGCCCGACCTCGGCGCCCACGACCAGCTGAAGCTGCTCGGCAACGACGTCATGCCCTTCTTCGACCAGGACGGCGTCCACGAGATCTACCGCTCCTGGCGGCAGGTCCTCTCCGAGTACGACGGCGAGCGCGTCCTCGTCGCCGAGGCCTGGACCCCGACCGTCGCCCGCACCGCGAACTACGTGCGCCCCGACGAGATGCACCAGGCCTTCAACTTCCAGTACCTGGGCACCCACTGGGACGCGGCCGAGCTGCGCCGCGTCATCGACGACTCGCTGGAGGCGATGCGCCCGGTCGGCGCGCCCACCACCTGGGTGCTGTCCAACCACGACGTCACCCGGCACGCCACCCGCTTCGCCAACCCGGCGGGCCTCGGCACCCAGCTCCGCGACCCCGGCGACCGCGAACTCGGCCTGCGCCGCGCCCGCGCCGCCACCCTGCTGATGCTGGCGCTGCCCGGCTCGGCGTACGTCTACCAGGGCGAGGAGCTCGGCCTGCCCGACGTCACCGACCTGCCCGACGAGGTCCGCCAGGACCCGTCGTTCTGGCGGGCGTCCGGCCAGGACGGCTTCCGCGACGGCTGCCGGGTCCCGATCCCGTGGACCGTCGAGGGCGGCTCGTACGGCTTCGGTGCCGGCGGCTCCTGGCTGCCGCAGCCCACCACCTGGGGCGGCCTGAGCGTCGAGGCGCAGACCGGCGACCCCGGCTCCACTCTGGAGCTGTACCGCAGCGCCCTCGCCGTGCGGCGGGCGCAGCCCGGACTCGGTGCGGGCGAGGCCGTCGAGTGGCTGGAGGCACCGGAGGGTGTGCTCTCCTTCCGCCGCGACGGCTTCGCCTGCATCGCCAACACCACCGGCCGGGCCATCTCCGTCCCGCTGCCCGGCCGGTTCCTTCTCTCGAACGAGGAGATCTCGATCGTCGCCGCCGACGGCGAGGAGACAGCGGTCCTGCCCGCCGACTCGACCGCCTGGTGGGCGGTGTGACGATCCCCCTGCCGCGGGGTGCCGGGAACGGCGCCCCGCGGCTCGCGGACATCGCGGCCCAGTCCGGGGTCAGCGAGGCCACCGTCAGCCGGGTCCTCAACGGCAAGGCGGGGGTGGCCGGCGCGACCCGGCACAAGGTGCTCGCGGCGCTCGACGTGCTCGGCTACGAGCGTCCCGTACGGCTGAAACGCCGCAGCGCGGGGCTCGTCGGGCTCGTCGTGCCCGAGCTGACCAACCCGATCTTCCCGGCGTTCGCGCAGGTCGTCGAGCAGGTCCTCGCCGGGCACGGCTACACCCCGGTGCTCTGCACCCAGATGCCCGGCGGCGCCACCGAGGACGAACTCGTCGAGCAGCTCGTGGAGCGCGGGGTGGCCGGCATCGTCTTCCTCTCCGGGCTGCACGCGGACGCCTCCGCCGACCCGGCCCGCTACGCCCGGCTGACCGCCCGGGGCGTGCCGTACGTCCTCATCAACGGCTACAACGAGCACATCGACGCCAACTTCGTCTCACCGGACGACCGGGCCGCGGCCCGGATGGCCGTGCGGCACCTGGTCGAGCTGGGGCACGAGCGGATCGGCCTCGCCATCGGCCCCACCCGCTACGTGCCCTCGCGCCGCAAGGCCGAGGGCTTCACCGCCGAGCTGTACGAGCTCCTCGGTGTGGAACGCGCCGACGCGGAACGGTTCATCAGGCCCACGCTCTTCGGTGTCGAGGGCGGGCACGCGGCCGCCGACATCCTGCTGCGCGAGGGCTGCACCGGCATCGTCTGCGGCTCCGACCTGATGGCGCTGGGCGTGATCCGCGCCGTGCGCGCCCGGGGCCTCGACGTGCCGGGGGACGTCTCCGTCGTCGGCTTCGACGACTCGCCGCTCATCGCCTTCACCAGCCCTCCGCTGTCCACCGTGCGCCAGCCCGTCCAGGCCATGGCGACGGCGGCCGTCGGCGCGCTCCTGGAGGAGATCGAGGGGAATCCCGTGCAGCGCACGGAGTTCGTCTTCCAGCCGGAGCTGGTGGTCCGCGGCTCCACGGCGCAGCCGCCCGCCCGCGCCACGCTGTCGCAAGTCCTTACGTAACAACTTGCGTTGCGGTGTCCGGAGGGTTGACCGGGCGTCGGGGCACTCGTACGGTCACGGCTGAAAACAGTTGCTGAAGTTTTCGGCAACTTCTTGCGACAGTGAAGTCGGCAGGAGGAATCATGGCCAGAAAAACCGTGGCCGCTGCACTCGCCCTCGTGGCGGGAGCCGCCGCTGTGGCCGTCACGGGAAACGCCCCGGCGCAGGCCGCCCCGCCCGGTGAGAAGGACGTCACCGCGGTGATGTTCGAGTGGAACTTCGCCTCGATAGCCCGGGAATGCACCGCCCGCCTCGGCCCCGCCGGATACGGATACGTCCAGGTCTCCCCGCCCCAGGAACACCTCCAGGGCGGCCAGTGGTGGACCTCGTACCAGCCCGTCAGCTACAAGATCGCCGGACGTCTCGGCGACCGCACCGCCTTCAAGAACATGATCGACACCTGCCACGCCGCCGGCGTCAAGGTCGTCGCCGACTCCGTCATCAACCACATGGCGAACGGCTCCGGTACGGGAACGGGCGGGACCCCGTTCTCCAAGTACGACTACCCGGGCCTGTACTCCGGCTCCGACATGGACGACTGCCGTGCGACGATCTCCGACTACCAGGACCGGGGCAACGTCCAGAACTGCGAACTGGTCCAGCTCCCCGACCTCGACACCGGCGAGGACCACGTCCGCGGCAAGATAGCCGGTTACCTCAACGACCTGCTCTCCCTCGGCGTCGACGGCTTCCGCATCGACGCCGCCAAGCACATGCCGGCCGCCGACCTCGCGAACATCAAGTCGCGGCTCACCAACCCCGGCGTGTACTGGAAGCTGGAGGCCATCCACGGCGCCGGCGAGGCCGTCTCCCCGAGCGAATACCTCGGCAGCGGAGACGTCCAGGAGTTCCGCTACGCCCGCGATCTCAAGCGCATCCTGCAGAACGAGAAGCTCGCCTACCTCAAGAACTTCGGCGAGGCCTGGGGCTACATGCCCTCCGGCCAGTCCGGCGTCTTCGTCGACAACCACGACACCGAGCGCGGCGGCGACACCCTGTCCTACAAGGACGGCGCGAACTACACCCTCGCCTCCGTCTTCGCGCTCGCCTGGCCCTACGGCTCCCCGGACGTCCACTCCGGCTACGAGTGGACCGACAAGGACGCCGGACCGCCCAACGGCGGCCAGGTCAACGCCTGTTACAGCGACGGCTGGAAGTGTCAGCACGCCTGGCGCGAGATCTCCTCCATGGTCGCCTTCCGCAACACCGCACGCGGCCAGGCCGTCACCGGCTGGTGGGACAACGGCAACAACGCGATCGCGTTCGGCCGCGGCACCAAGGCGTACGTGGCCGTCAACCACGAGACCTCGGCGCTCACCCGCACCTTCCAGACCTCGCTGCCCGCCGGCACCTACTGCGACGTCCAGTCGAACACTCCCGTGACGGTGAACGGATCCGGCCAGTTCACGGCCACCCTCGGCGCCAACACCGCGCTGGCCCTGCACGTGAACGCGATGAACTGCGGCTCCGGCACCACCCCGACCACCCCGCCGACGACCCCGCCCGCCACCTCGGGCGCGGCCTTCAACGTCACCGCCACCACCGTGGTCGGCCAGAACATCTACGTCACCGGCAACCGCGCCGAACTCGGCTCCTGGTCCCCGGCCGCCGCCCTCAAGCTCGACCCGGCCACGTACCCCGTCTGGAAGCTCACCGTCGGCCTGCCCGCCGGAACGGCCTTCGAGTACAAGTACATCCGCAAGGACGCCGCCGGAAACGTCACCTGGGAGTCCGGTGCCAACCGCACCGCGACCGTCCCCGCCTCCGGCCAGCTCGTCCTGAACGACACCTTCCGCAGCTGACCCTCCCTCTCCTCCAGGGCCGCCCCCGCACCGGGGCGGTCCTCCCACCCGTACCCCCGTCCCTCCTCCAGGGAGCACCCCCGTGACACGCAAGAGAACGGCGGTCGCACTGGCCGCCGCCCTGTGCGCCGCCCTCGTGCCGGCCGTCCCCGCGGCCGCCGCGCCCAGGCCTCCGGCCCCGCCGTCCGACCGGGCGCTCGCGGCCGAGCCCGCCCGCCAGGACCTCACCCGCGAGCAGTTCTACTTCGTCCTGCCCGACCGCTTCGCCAACGGCGACACCTCCAACGACCGGGGCGGCCTCACCGGCAGCCGGACTCAGACCGGCTTCGACCCCACCGACAAGGGCTTCTACCAGGGCGGCGACCTCAAGGGCCTCACGGAGCGGCTCGACTACATCAAGGGGCTCGGCACCACCGCCATCTGGATGGCGCCGATCTTCAAGAACCGGCCCGTGCAGGGGGAGGGCAAGGACGCCTCCGCCGGCTACCACGGTTACTGGATCACCGACTTCACCCAGGTCGACCCGCACTTCGGGACGAACGAGGACCTGGAGAAGCTGATCGCGGCCGCCCACCGCAAGGGCATGAAGGTCTTCTTCGACGTCATCACCAACCACACCGCCGACACCGTCGACTACGCCGAGCAGAAGTACGGCTACCGCCCCAAGGGCGCCTTCCCGTACCTCGACGAGGACGGCCGCCCCTTCGACGACCGCGAGGCCCTCGGCAAGGTCGACCGGGACTCCTTCCCGTACACCCCCGTGCCGTCCACCGAGAAGGCGGACGCCAAGGTCCCGGCCTGGCTCAACGACCCCACGATGTACCACAACCGGGGCGACTCCACCTGGGCCGGCGAGTCCGCCGAGTACGGCGACTTCGTCGGCCTCGACGACCTGTGGACCGAGCGCCCCGAGGTCGTCGACGGCATGCGGAGGATCTACGAGAAGTGGGTCCGCGACTTCAAGATCGACGGCTTCCGCATCGACACCGTCAAGCACGTCGACCTCGACTTCTGGACCCAGTGGGCCACCGCCCTCGACGCCTACGCCAAGAAGCAGGGCCGCGAGGACTTCTTCATGTTCGGCGAGGTCTACTCCGCCGACACCACCGTCACCTCCCCGTACGTCACCCGGGGCCGGCTCGACGCCACCCTCGACTTCCCGTTCCAGGACGCCGCCCGCGCCTTCGCCTCGCAGGGTGCCGGAGCCGACCGGCTCGCCAAGGTCTTCTCCGAGGACTACCGGTACACCACCGACAAGGCCAACGCCTACGAGCAGGTGACCTTCCTCGGCAACCACGACATGGGCCGCATCGGCACCTTCCTCAAGCAGGACAACCCGAACGCCTCCGACACCGAACTCGTCCGCCGGGCCACCCTCGCCAACGAGCTGATGTTCCTGTCCCGCGGCAACCCGGTGATCTACTACGGCGACGAGCAGGGCTTCACCGGCCCCGGCGGCGACAAGGACGCCCGCCAGACCCTCTTCGCCTCCAAGACCGCCGACTACCTCGACGACGACCAGCTCGGCACCGACCGCACCCACGCCACCGACGCGTACGACCCCACGCACCCGGTGTACAAGTCCGTCGCCGCCCTGTCGAAGCTGACCCGCGACAACCCGGCCCTCCGCGACGGCGTCCAGCAGGAACGGTACGCCGAAGGCTCCGTCTACGCCTTCTCCCGTACGGACACCACGACGCGCACCGAATACCTCGTCGCCACCAACAGCGCCACCACCGACAAGACGGTCACCGTCCCCGTCGACTCGGCGAACTTCCGTGCCCTGTACGGAAGCCAGGGCGCCGCGACCGCCGCGAACGGCAAGGTCACCGTCACCGTGCCCGCCCTCTCCTCCCTGGTCCTCAAGGCCGACAAGCCCCTTCCGGCCCCCGCCGTGAAGCCCTCCGTCAGCCTCAGGGCCCCCGCCGCCGGAGCGACCGGCACCGTCGAGCTCACCGCCGACGTCAGCGGCGGCGGCCTCAACCGCGTCGTCTTCGCCGCGCAGACCGGCAACGGCCGCTGGCAGACCCTCGGCACCGCCGACCACGCCCCCTACAAGGTCACCCAGCACATCACCGCCCCCGCAGGCACCGCCCTGCGCTACAAGGCGGTCGTCGTCGACAGCACCGGCCGCACCGCGAGCGCCACCGCCGCGAGCACCGCCGGGCAGGCTCCCGCGCCCGCGAAGCCGGTCGCCGTCGAGCGCACCTACGCCGTCGTCCACTACCAGCGCGAGGACGGGAACTACGACGGCTGGACCCTGAAGGGCGCCGGCCAGGAGGCCGCCTTCACCGGCCGCGACGCCCACGGCGCCTTCGCCTGGGTCAAGGTCCCCGAAGGCGCGTCCACCGTCGCGTACACCGTCGAGAAGAACGGCACCCCCGACGGCCCGCAGCGCAGCGTCGACCTCGGACGCACCGGCGAGGTCTGGATCACGCAGGGCGCCGACGGCCAGTCCGACACCAACCCGGCCCCGGTGACCCCGGACAAGACCAAGGCCGTCCTCCACTACCAGCGCGCCGACGGGAACTACGAGGGCTGGGGCCTCCACACCTGGACCGGCGCCGCCCAGCCCACCGACTGGTCCAAGCCCGTCATGCCGACCCGGGTCGACGCCTACGGCGCCGTCTACGAGGTCCCGCTCACCGAGGGCGCGAGTTCCCTCTCGTACATCCTCCACAAGGGCGACGAGAAGGACCTGCCCACCGACCAGTCCCTCGACCTGGCGAGCCTCGGCCACGAGGTGTGGCTGCTCTCCGGACAGCCCAAGTACCTGCTCCCGACCGTCGGCGGCGCCCCGAACCTCGACCTCGGCAAGGCCGAGGCCCAGTGGATCGACCGGAACACCGTCGTCTGGAAGGTCAAGGCCACCGAGGCCACCAGCCAGCAGCTCGTGTACGCCGAGGACGGCGGGATCACCGTCACCGACGGCGCCCTGAACACCGAGGGCCGGTGGCTGCGGCTCAACCAGACCGCCCTCACCGACGCCCAGAAGGCGAAGTACCCGCACCTCGCGGAGTACCCGGCCTTCACCGTCGACCCGCGCGACACCGAGCGCGTCCGCGACTCCCTGCGCGGACAGCTGATCGCCACCCAGCGCGCCGCCAACGGCGCCCTGCTCGCCGCCACCGGCGTCCAGACCGCCGGAGTCCTCGACGACCTCTACGCGAAGAAGGCCACCGGCGCAGCCCTCGGCCCCGTCTTCCGCGGCGGCAAGGTCGGCCTCTCCGTGTGGGCCCCCACCGCGCAGTCCGTGGCCCTCGAACTCGACGGCCGGACCGTGCCCATGCGGCGCGACGACACCTCCGGCGTCTGGTCCGTCACCGGCCCCACGTCCTGGACGGGCAAGCCGTACCGCTACGTGGTGAAGGTCTGGGCCCCCAGCATCCAGAAGGTCGTCACCAACAAGGTCACCGACCCCTACTCCACCGCCCTCACCACCGACTCCGCCCGCAGCCTCGCCGTCGACCTCACCGACCCGAAGCTCGCCCCGTCCGGCTGGCGCGACCTCCGGAAGCCGGCCGCCGTGCCCCTGCGCGACGCCCAGATCCAGGAACTCCACATCCGTGACTTCTCCGTCGCGGACCCGACGGCGAAGGCCGACCACCGGGGCACCTACCTCGCCTTCACGGACAAGACGAGCAAGGGCTCCCGGCACCTGCGCGAGCTCGCCGCCTCCGGCACCTCCTACGTCCACCTCCTCCCGGCCTTCGACATCGGCACCATCCCCGAGAAGAAGTCCGACCGGACCACCCCCGCCTGCGACCTGAAGGTCTACGCGCCCGACTCCGAGGAGCAGCAGGCCTGCGTGGCCGCCGCCGCGGCCAAGGACGCCTACAACTGGGGCTACGACCCGCTGCACTACACCGTCCCCGAGGGCTCCTACAGCACCGACCCCGAAGGCACCCGCCGCACGGTCGAGTTCCGGCAGATGGTCCAGGCCCTCAACGGCAACGGCCTGCGCACCGTCATGGACGTCGTCTACAACCACACCGTCGCCGCCGGACAGTCCGACAAGTCCGTGCTCGACCGGATCGTCCCCGGCTACTACCAGCGCCTCCAGGCCGACGGCACCGTCGCCAACTCGACCTGCTGCGCCAACACCGCACCCGAGAACGCGATGATGGGCAAGCTCGTCGTCGACTCCCTCGTCACCTGGGCCAAGGACTACAAGGTCGACGGCTTCCGCTTCGACCTCATGGGCCACCACCCCAAGGCCAACATCCTCGCCGTCCGCAAGGCCCTCGACGAGCTGACCCTCGCCAAGGACGGCGTCGACGGCAAGGCGATCATCCTCTACGGCGAGGGCTGGAACTTCGGCGAGATCGCCGACGACGCCCGCTTCGTCCAGGCCACCCAGAAGAACATGGCCGGCACCGGCATCGCGACCTTCTCCGACCGGGCCCGCGACGCCGTCCGCGGCGGCGGCCCCTTCGACGAGGACCCCGGCGTCCAGGGCTTCGCCTCGGGCCTCTTCACCGACCCCAACACGTCCACCGCCAACGGCACCCCGGAGCAGCAGAAGGCCCGGCTCCTCCACTACCAGGACCTCATCAAGGTCGGCCTGACCGGCAACCTCGCCGACTACCACTTCACCGACACCTCCGGCCGTACGGTCAAGGGCAGCCAGGTCGACTACAACGGCGCACCCGCCGGATACGCCGCCGCCCCCGGCGAGGCCCTCGCCTACGCCGACGCCCACGACAACGAGACCCTGTACGACGCGCTCGCCTTCAAGCTCCCGGCGGGCACGCCGGCCGCGGACCGGGCCCGCATGCAGGTCCTCGCCATGGCCACCGCGACCCTCTCGCAGGGCCCCGCGCTCTCCCAGGCGGGCTCGGACCTGCTGCGCTCCAAGTCCCTCGACCGCAACTCCTACGACAGCGGCGACTGGTTCAACGCGATCCACTGGGACTGCGGCGACGGCAACGGCTTCGGCCGCGGCCTCCCGCCGGCCCCCGACAACAAGGCCAAGTGGGGCTACGGAAAGCCGCTCCTGGTGAACCCGGCCCTCGGCGTCGGCTGCGAGCAGATCGACGGCGCCTCCGCCGCGTACCGCGACCTCCAGAAGATCCGTACCACCGAGCCGGCCTTCTCCCTCGCGACCGCGGGCCAGGTGCAGAACGCGCTGTCCTTCCCGCTCTCGGGCCGCGAGGAGACCCCGGGCGTGATCACGATGCGCCTGGGCGACCTGGTGGTGGTCTTCAACGCGAGCACGCGGCAGCAGACGCAGCAGGTCTCCGGCCTGGCCGGGACGCCGTACGCCCTGCACCCGGTGCAGGCGAACGGCTCCGACACGGTCGTGAAGGCGTCGTCCTACGAGCCGGGTTCGGGCACCTTCACGGTCCCGGCGCGGACGGTGGCGGTCTTCACGGCGAAGTGACGCCCGCCCCCGGGGTGAGCGACCGCTCCATCAGGGTCACCCCGTAGCGCGTGCCGTCGGCGGCGAGCTTTCCCGGCTCCTCGCCGACGGCACGGTAACCCGCGGCCTCGTAGTACGTACGGAGTCGCGGGTTGTTCGACAGACAGTCCAGCCGCGCGACCGACCGGCCGCCGGCCGCGACACGGCCCTCGGCGTGCGCGAGCAGCGCCCGCCCGGTCCCGGCGGGCGCGGACGCCCGGTCCGTCATCAGCCGGTGGACGTACCCGGCGACCGGCGGCTGCGGGCCCCAGGCCTGTTCGTCCTCCCACCACAGTTCGTACGCGCCGACGGCCAGGCCGCCGCGGGCCGCCAGCCACACCTCGCCGGCGGCGACGCGCTCACGGAAGTGACCGGCGCCCTTCCCGCCGGGCCTCCACTGGTCGATCCCGCTCCGCAGCATCCACCGGGCCGCGCCGTCGTACATTCCCACCAGGAGGTCCACGTCGCGGGCATCCGCCTGCCGGAAGGTCACTTGTGCCGTCATGGCGATCACCGTAAAGGTGGGGCCAGACATCCGACAGCCGTATCCCTCTGGCCGGGAGTGCCTCATGCCGCAGATCACCGTCGACCACTCCGTGCCCCTCGACCGGCGCGGCTTCGCGCTCGCCCTGCACCCGCTCGTCGTGGAGGCGGTCGACACCAGGCTCGACGCCTGCAAGACCCGGTTCCGCGAGGTCCAGGAGGCGGTCGTCGGCGACGGATCGGCCGACGACGTGATCGTGCACGTCGAGATCGCCCTGCTGTCCGGCCGCACGGACGAGGTCAAGGCACGCCTCTCCCGGGCCGTCCTCGACCTGCTGCCGCGATTCGTCGAGGCGAAGGAGGACGTCCGGCTGTCCGTCGAGATCCGGGACCTCGAATCGTCCTACCGCAAGCGCTGATCGGGGACGGAGGGCACGTCGGCCGACACGGCCGGAACGAGCGCGACGAGCCGGGCCACCAGCTCCCCGAAGGGGCCGTCGGCCGGCTCGTCGGCCAGGATGCCGACCAGCATCTCCGCCATGTCCGCGTCGTACGCGGCGCTCACCGCGGCGAGCGCCCCGAAGTCGTGCACGAGCTGCAACTCCAGCTCGGCGCGCGGGACCCGGCGGCCGTCCAGCCAGATCAGCGCCGTCGACTCGGCGAGCGACACCCAGGAACGCACGACCAATTCGAGCCTGGCCGAGGGCTTCTCGACCTGGAGATGGGCGAGGATCTGCACGTACGCGGCGTGCCGCACCTCGTCGATCATCGCGTTCGTCGTGGAGGAACCCACCGCGGGCCCGCCCCGCATCAGCGCCGCGAACCCCGGCCCGTGGTCGTCGACGAAGTCGAAGAACCGGCCCATCACCCGCAACAGCCGTGCCCCCAGCGGCCCCTGCGGGGGCTCCACGAACCGGGCCGCGAGCTCGTCGGCCGCGCGCCTGAGGGCCGCCTCGTAGAGGCTCTGCTTGCCGGGGAAGTAGTGGTAGACAAGCGGCCGCGAGATCCCCGCGGCCGCGGCGATCTCGTCGATGGACACCTCGTCGGGAGAGCGGTGGCTGAAGAGTTCGAGGGCCACCCCGATCAACTGCTGCTTGCGCTCCTCGACGCCCATCCTGCGGCGTACCCCGGTCGTCATACGAACAGCCTAACGGCGTCCGATACGCTCCTGCCCCATGAGCGCTTCCGACCAGGACACCCCGGCCGCCCAGGCCACCGAGGCCCCGGAGGCCCCCGAGGCCGAAGAGCCCGACACCGTACGCGAGGAGGCCTCGGCCGAGGGCCCGAAGGCGGACGCACCCGCCGAGGTCGCCCGGGCCGCGACGGACGAGCTCGACGAGGCCGACGCGGACGACGAGGTCGCTGCGGGCGAGGCGGACGACGAGCACGACGACGCCGACGAGGCGGACGAGGTGGACGAGGCGGCCGGGGACGACGAAGCCGCCGTGGACGGCCTCACGCCCAAGCAGGCGCGGCGCATCCGCGTCGCCGTCGCCTCCGTGCTGCTCGTCGCGATGGCCGTCGTCCTGGTGATCCGTCTCGCGAGCCGGACGTCCGTCCTGGTCGTCGGGGTGTACGGACTCGCGATGATCCTCTGCGGGATCGTGATCGAGCTCTCCCGCAACGGCCGTACGCGGCTCGGCACCTGGCTCCTGGTGGGAGGCCTCCTCGCCGCGCTGGCCCTCGACTGGCTGGTCCTGCCCTAGGGGTGCCTTGCCGATCAGGCAGGGCCCGAGCGACAGGGCACTCCCTGGCATCCGCTCTCAGAGGTCGAGGACGAGCCGCTTCCCCGCGCAGCGCGAGACGCAGATCAGCATCGAGCCGTCCCGCTCGGCGTCGGTGAGCAGCTCGTCCCGGTGGTCGATCTCGCCCTCCAGGACCCGCTGCCGGCAGGTCCCGCAGAAGCCCTGCCGGCAGGAGTACATGAGGCCCGGTACCTCCTCGTGGACCGCCGCGAGGACCGACTGGTCCGCCGCCACCCGCACCGTGCGTCCGGAGCGGCGCAGCTCGACCTCGAACGCCGTGCCGCCGGTCGTCGCGGCGGCCGAGAAGCGCTCCATACGCGGGGCCACGCCCTCCGGCATCGCCTCCGTCACGGCGTCCATGAGCCCGTCGGGACCGCAGCAGTAGACGGGGGTCCAGGCCGGTACGTCGGCGAGGAAGCCCAGGTCGGGGCGGCCGGACTCGTCCTCGGCGACGACGGTCACCCGGCCCCCGGGGCGGCCGAGGGCCTCGATCTCCGCCAGGTACGGCATGGTGGCGCGGCTGCGCCCGCAGTACACGAGCCGCCAGTCCGCCCCGGCCGCCTCGGCGGCGCGCAGCATCGGCAGGACCGGCGTGATGCCGATGCCGCCGGCGACGAAGACGTACGCGGGGGAGTCGACGAGCGGGAAGCGGTTGCGCGGGCCCCGGATCTCGATCTCCACGCCCTCGTGGAGCTGTTCGTGGACCTCGCGCGAGCCGCCCCGGCCGCCCTGCCCGGTCTCGATCAGCCGGGTCGCGACGGTGTACGCGGTGGGGTCGGCCGGGTCGCCGCAGAGCGAGTACTGCCGGACGAGTCCGGAGGGCAGGACGAGGTCGATGTGCGCGCCGGGCTGCCAGGCGGGCAACGCGCGTCCCTCCAGGCGCAGTTCGACGACCCCGTCGGCCGGTGCGCCGCGCGAGGTGACGAGGGCCTTGCGGGGGACCGTGCTGCCCCGGCCGTATCCGGACACCGGCTCGTCGAGGGCGGGCATCGGCCACAGCGGGGCGGTCGTCATCCGGCTGCGGACCGCGCGGCGGACGAGCAGCGCGGCCCCGGCGACGAGGGCGACGGTGGTGAACCGGGGCATCAGCGGCCTCCGTTGGCGCCGGGGGAGGAGGCCAGGTACGCCGCCGCCTGCGCGGTGTCACCCTCCTGGGAGGGGTGGTAGGCGCGGCTCAGGTAGCGGGGTATCGAGCGCAGCATGTCCGGGGTGGAGGGCAGCACGCCCTGCCGGCCCTTGCGCACGAACTGGCCCAGGGAGGCCTTGCCGTCGAGGAGGGTGGGGTCGTTCTCCATGAAGAAGCGGACGCCCCGCTGCCAGAGGAAGACCAGCGCGGAGAACGCCAGCGCCCAGGTGCGGGCGCGACGCCGGTAGCCGCCGTCGAGGTGCATGAACAGCTCGAAGGCGACCGAGCGGTGCTCGACCTCCTCCGCACCGTGCCAGCGCAGCAGGTCGAGCATGGTGGGGTCGGCGCCGACGCGGTCGAGCTCGTCGGCGTTGAGGACCCAGTTGCCGAGGAAGGCGGTGTAGTGCTCGATCGCGGCGATCATCGCGACCCGCTCCATCAGCCACCAGCGGCGCGGCCGCCCCGGCGGCAGGGTCCGGTCCCCGAGGAGCTTCTCGAAGAACCAGTCGACCTGCGCGGTGTACGGGGTCGGGTCGAGGCCCTGCTCCCGGAGGTGGGGCAGGACGTCGTCATGGGCCTGGGAGTGGATGGCCTCCTGGCCGATGAAGCCGATGACGTCCGCGCGCAGCCGGTCGTCGGTGATGTACGGCAGCGCCTGCCGGTAGACGTGCACGAACCAGCGCTCGCCGGCCGGGAGCAGCAGGTGCAGCACGTTGATGGTGTGCGTGGTGAAGGGATCGCCGGGTACCCAGTGGAGCGGAGTCTCCTCCCAGTCGAAGGAGACCTTTCGGGCCTTGAGCTCGACGTGCTCCGACGCCACCGGTGCAGGCTGCGTATTAGACATGGCGTCAATGTACTGAGGGGTAGGCGGTGGCGACAGAGGTGTGCACGGTCTTTCTGACCGGTGGGGGAGCGGACGCCCGCACCTCCCCCACCCGGCTCACGCCTCACCTCAGAGCGCTCACCCGGGTCCCGTCGGGCAGGGTGCCGGCGAGGTCGGCGCGGGCTCCGGCCGCGGCCTTCACGGCCAGCAGAGGACCGTCCGACCGGCCCTTCACCCCGCCGGAGGTCTCCAGGGCGGTGAAGTCCGCACTCCCGGCGGCCAGCACGTACCAGCCGCCACTGGGCGCCTGCCAGAGCACCCCGGCCAGGACCCGGGGATCGCGCACCCCGCAGGCGGGCGACCCCTCGGAACGGGCCGCGAGGGCGGCCGGCGCGGTGGCCGACGGGACCAGGAACTGGGCGAGGACCCGACTGCCCGTGCCGCGCCAGGTCTCCGCGCGGGTGCACAGCCAGGTGCCGCGCCCGGCACCCTCGGGCAGCGGCTGCCGGGCGAACCGCCAGGCGTTCACGGACCGGACGCCGTGCGCCCGTACCGCCGTCAGCTGGCACGCGGTCCGCGCCCAGGTCTCGCGCGCCTCGGAGTTCGTGGCGTCGGCGGGTGCGGCGGGCGGCCCCCAGAGCAGCCGGGCGGGCGCGAGCTCCCCGAGATCGGCGAGCATCCGGAGCCCGGAACCGTCCCGCACCTGAAGGGCGTTCCAGCGGGTGCAGCCCTCCGCGAGCGCGGGACTGGTCATCGGCTCGGTCACCCCGCCGGCGTCCCGCCCCAGCGGCCGCGCGTCCTCACGGGGCGCGAGGAGATCCCGTACAGCGGTCTCCTGCACCCAAGGAGCCGTCAGATAACGGACGTTGCCGGCCGCACGGGACAGGACGAGCGCGGCCGAGCCGGCGGTGTCGGCCCCGTCGGTCCGCGCGAAGTCGAGCACGGCACCGGCCGCACCCCCGACGGGCTCCGCGTACCGCACGGCCCGCAGCCCGTCGTGGAGGAGCACCACCCGGGCCCCGTCGACCACCCCGGCGAAGAGCAGCTGGGGCGGCCCCATGGGCGGCCCGACCGGTGTCCCGGGCGTGGCGGAGGACTGCACGGACGCGCCGGGCCGCGCCCACACGGCGAGCGCGCGCCGCAGCAGCGCGCGGTCCCCGGTGAGCGCACCGCGCGCGGGCCACACGGAGAAGTCCTGCCGGGTGGAACCGGGCCAGACGGCCGGACCGACCCGCTTGAGGGCCCCGGGGTCGAGTGCGGCCTCGGCGGCGGGGTTACGGGCGTACGAGGGTGCAGCAGCACCGTTTCTGCCCCACCCGTCGCCGGGCAGCCCGAGCAGCGCCCCGCACACGAGCAACGCGGCGACGGCGACGATCCCGGCCCGCACGTGCTGCCGCCGCCGCAGCAGATCGGTGGGCCGCGCCTGGAGCGCACAGGGATCGAACTCGTCGGACTCCAGCAGGGCGACACCACTGCGACGACGGCCGGGATCGAAGCCGTGCCGGACCGGGGGGAGGCCCGGGAGGCCCGCGCCGACCGCGGGGCCGCCGCCGCGCCCCGCGGGGCCGTCGCCCAGGCCTGCTCCCGCCTGTCCGGCCGAGCCGTCCGCCGCGCCGGCTTCCCTGCGTCCGGCGGTCCGTCCGGCCGCGTCTCCGGCCGCTTCCCCGCGCGCGCCGGAGACTCCGTGGCCGCTCTCGCGGCCGGGCCCGGGCCCGCTGTCCGTACCGCCGCCCCGGGGGCCCGGTCCTGCCGTTCCGCCCGTGTCCGTGGGCCCGTCGGGCCCCGGCCCGTCGCCGCGCGCGCCTCCGGCCCCGCCCCGGCCGGGCTGTTCGCCCACTCGGTCGCTGCGGCCGTACGGGCCCGTACCCGCGGCGCCGGTCCGGTCCGCGGGCCCGGCGTCGCCGACGGAACGGGTGCCGGCCGGGCCGGCAGGTCCCGCGCCCGGCCCGAAGCCCTCGCGGCCGCCGGTCCCGCCCCGGCCGGGTCCCGCCTGCTCGCCGACCCTGCCCGCCGATCCGGCCCGACCCGCGGAGTCGGCCCCGCCCCCCGCCGGGGGGCGGGGCCCGTCCGGCCCGTGACTCGGGGCCTCCGGCCCGTCCTCCAGCGCGTCCGCCTCCGCCAGCGCGGACACCGGGTCCTCCACCCCCGCCGACGCCAGCACCCGCAGGACCTCCGCGTCGCCCTGGCGTTCCAGGCCCCGCAGGACGTACGCCGCACGGCCCGGGCCGGAGAGCCGGGACAGCCGCTGGTCCAGGGCGAGTTCGTCCGCGCCCCCGACCCGGGGGAACAGCCGCAGCCCCCACACGTGCGGCAGCAGCGGCGGGAACTGCGCCCGGCGCGGCAGCGCGAGGCGCCGCAACGGCAGCCCCGCGACGAGTGCCTGCCGCAGCACCTCACCCCGTACGTACGCGTAACCGGGATCGACCGCGTCCTCCGCGAGCCGCGGCTCCGGCACCGCCGGACCCGCGACCCGGCGGCGCGGCAGCGAACGCTGGACGAGCGCGTGCGCGGTCAGCACCCGGCGGTTGCGGCCGAGCGACGGCGGCAGCACCAGGTAGGCGATGCGGACGAGACGCGGATAGCGCTCGACGAGCGCGGCCTCGGCCTGCTCGACGTCGACGGGGCCCACGGGCGAGGGAACGAGATCCTTGGTGCTCACATTCAGCAGAACGAGCGATTCTTCCGATGGTCACCCCGGCGGTCCGGAAGGAGGCACCGCGCCCGACTCCCCGTCCGGCGGGAGGGCCGCCCTCCCCGTCCGGCGCGGAGGGCGGCCTCCCCGCCGGCTCACCCCGCGCGGACCGTCAGCCGCTCACGGATCCGCTCCGTCACCTCGTCCGGGACCCCGAGGCCCTCCCGTACGTACCGCTCCATCGACCCGTGCCGGACCGCCACTTCGTCGAGCGCCGCGTCCAGGTACCGCGGCAGGACCCCGATCAGATCGAGCGCGAGATCGGGGTCGCCGCCCTGGGCCGTGAACCCCTCGATCATCGGAGCGAAGGCCTGCCGAACGGCCGTGTTGACCGACAGGTACTCCTCCCGCACGGTCTCCTCGTCCGCGCCGAGCAGCGACAGGACGACCGTCGCCGCCCACCCCGTCCGGTCCTTGCCCGCCGAACAGTGGAAGAGCAGCGGACCGGCGTCCGGAGCGCCCAGCTCGGTGAGGAGGGTGCCGTATGCGGCGCGGGCGGACTCGCCGGAGACGAAGGTCCGGTACGTCCGGGCGAAGGCCGCCCGGACCTGGCCCCCGCCGAGGAGCTCCTCGGCGAGCGCCGGGTCGGTGAGCAGCGCCTTGAGGCGGGCGGCGGGCGGCAGCCCGCTGGTGGCCAGACGGTCGGCGAGCACGTCCGCGACGAGGCGCCGGGCGCCGGCGGGAAGCCGGTCGGGCCGGTCGGCGCGCTCGGTCGCCGTACGGAGGTCGACGACCGTACGGATGCCCAGCGCGGCCACGGTCGGCTCGGCCGGGTCGAGCCGGTCGAGGTGGGCGGAACGCAGGACGAGGCCCGGACGGACGGCCTGCCCGCCGGCGAGCGGCAGACCGCCCAGGTCACGGAGGTTGGCGACGGAGGCGGCGGGGATGGCGGGCATGACGTCGACTCCTCCGGTACGTACGCGTTCGTGTCGACCGTAGTGGATCAACCCGATACGGGCAGTTCCAGACTTTTCGGACGGGTGTTCCGCCCCCGTGCCGACCCACCGCCCCGGCTCCCGCCCGGACCCGCCGCCCCGGCCCTCCACCCCGGTCCCCGGCCCGGACCCTCCACCCCGGTCCCCGGCCCGGACCCTCCACCCCGTCCCCCTCCCGCCTCACCCCTTCGCGAGCGCCGCCAGCACCTCCGCCTCGCGCTCGGGGGAGAGACCGACCTGCGGCCGGTCCGGGCGCTGGGGCGCCGTGCCCCCGACCGATTCCAGCCACGCCCACGTGTCCGCGACCGTCTCCGCCGCCGACCGGCAGCGCAGCCCCGCAGCGAGGGCGCGGGAGACATCGGCGCAGTGCATCGCGTCGTACATCTCGCCCGGCGGCAGCCACACGGGCAGCTCCGACCACGGCGCCGCCCCGGCCTCGACCAGCGCCTCCGGCTCGGTCCAGCGGAGTTCGGCGTCGGAGCCGGTGGCCCGCACGCACGCGTCGAGCAGATCGCCCATGGTCACGTGCCCGGGCGGTGAGACGAGGTTGTACGGCCCCGAGAGCCCCGCGGCCACCGCGTCGAGCGTCCACTCGGCGAGGTCCCGGACGTCGACGTACTGGACCGAGAGCGAGGCGGGCCCGGGGGCGAGGATCGGGCCGCCGCGCGCGATCCGGCCCAGCCACCAGGGCAGTCGGCCCACGTTCTCGTACGGGCCGAGGATGAGGCCCGCGCGGACGAGCAGCGTCCGGTCCGCGCCGAACGCGGCGGTGGCGGCGAGCTCGCCACCCCGCTTGGCCTCGGCGTACGGCACGTCCCCGTCGTCGGCCGAACCCTCCACCAGCGGGCCGTCCTCGTCCAGCCCGGCCGCCGCGGGCCACGCGTACACCGAACGGCTCGACACATACGCGTACCGCCCGACCCGGTCGGCGAGCAGCCGTGCCACGTCCCGCACCGCGGACGGCGCGGCCGACCAGGTGTCCACGACGGCGTCCCAGGAGCCCGTGGCGAGCGCGGCGAGACCGTCGGGGCCGGTCGTGCGGTCGCCGATGAGCGAGGTGACCCCCGCCGGTGCCGCATGCCGGCCGCGGTGGAAGACGGTCACCTCCCAGCCCCTGGCGAGCGCCGCCTCGACGACCGCGCGGCCGACGAATTCCGTACCTCCGAGCATCAACAGTTTCATGATCAGAGCGTGCCGGGGCGGCACGGCACGGGACCAGGGCTTTCGCTGCCGGAGGATTCCGCCGAGGGAGGAAGGTCATCGGTCCGAGAGGAAGGTCATCGGTCCGGGAGGAACGTCATCGGTTGGGGAGGGGGGTCTCGTACGCCGAGGTGCGGGGTGGCACCATGACGGGCGATGACGGATGCCCGGTCGCCCCTGCGCGCGTTGAGAGCCGCCCTGTTCGCGGTGGTGTGCGTGACGTTGGCTGCCGTGGGGCATTCGTCCATGTCTGCGCATCGACTTCCGGCACTCGCGCTGCTCGGCGCCTTCGCCGTGACGGCCGCCGCGGCGTGGGCCGCCGCGGGCAGGCGCCGGGGCGCCCCGACGATCGCGGGCACGCTGTTCGTCCTCCAGGGCGCACTGCACCTGCTCTTCTCACTGGCCGGTGCCCGGGCCGGGGACACGGGTCACCCGGCGGCGACGGCCTCGCACGACATGGCCGGCATGCACGCGATGCACGGGTCGGCGGGCTCCCACGGCGCCGTCGGCACGGCCGGCGCGCACGACATGGGCGCCGCCGCCGCGATGTCCATGGACATGACCGCCGGCATGCTCGCCGCCCACCTCCTCGCCGCACTCCTCTGCGGCCTCTGGCTGGCGCACGGCGAGGCCGCGTTCTTCACCCTCGCCCGAGCCGCCCTCGCGTACGCCTTCACCCCCCTGCGGCTGCTCTTCGCGGGCGCGCAGGTCCCCGACACGCCACGTCGCCCCGTCCGGCGGGCCCGGCGGAGCGCCCACCGCCCGCACACCGTCGTCCTCGCACACACCCTGTCCCGGCGCGGCCCGCCCCGGCTGTCCGTACTTTGCGCCACGACCCTCGGAGCACACGTCTGACCCGGGGGTCCCTTCCCCCTGTCTGCACCGACTCCAAGGACAGTCACAGCGATGACCATCGACGATCCCGCACGCCCGGACACGCCCCAGGCGCCACCGTCGGAACGCACCGAGACCACCCAGGCCACCAAGACCTCACAGGCCACCACGGAGGCCCCCACCACCTCCTCCACCCCGCAGACGGCGGGAACCTGGAGCGCCCTCCGCCCCCTCGTCCTCCGCCTCCACTTCTACGCGGGCGTGCTCGTCGCCCCGTTCCTCCTCGTGGCCGCCGCGAGCGGTCTGCTCTACGCGCTCTCCTTCCAGGCCGAGAAGGTCGTGTACGCGCACGAGCTGGAGGTCCCCGTCGGCGAGACGACCCTGCCGCTCTCCCAGCAGGTGAACATCGCCCGCAAGGTCAACCCGAACGGCACCGTCACCGCCGTCTGGCCCGGCGCCGAACCCGGCGCGACGACGCGCGTCCTGATGGCCGACCCTGACGTCCCCGAGGACACCTCACTCGCCGTCTTCGTGGACCCGTACACCGGGGACGTGCGCGGACAGCTGCCCAGCTACGGAAGCTCCGGCGCCCTCCCGCTGCGCACCTGGACCGACGGTCTGCACCGCGATCTGCACCTCGGCGAGACCGGCCGCAACTACAGCGAGCTGGCGGCGAGCTGGCTCTGGGTCATCGCACTCGGCGGCCTCCTGCTGTGGCTCGGGCGGCGCCGGAAGAACCGCCGCGCCCTGTTCGTACCCGAGGGCGGCCCTGCCTCGCGCCGCCGCACGCTGTCCTGGCACGGCTCGGTCGGCCTGTGGGCGGTGACCGGACTGGTCCTGCTGTCGGCGACGGGTCTGACCTGGTCGCGGTACGCGGGAGAGAACATCGGCGTCGTCCAGGACGGCCTCGGCGGCGCGACACCCACCCTCACGGCGACCGTCGGCGGCGCGGCCGGCGGCTCCTCGGAACACGAGGGCCACGGCGGCGGCCACACCGGCGGCACCACCGCCCAGGGCCCGGACATCGGCCTCGACAAGGCCCTGGAGGCGGCCCGCGCGGCCGGCATCGACAGCCCGAAGATCTCGGTGATCCTGCCGAGCGAGGGCAAGGGGTACGTGGTCAAGGAGACGGACGCGCAGTTCCCGCTCCAGCTGGACTCGGTGGCGGTGAACCCGGCGGACGGCGCGGTCATCGACCAGCTCCGCTTCGCCGACTACCCGCTCCTCGCGAAGCTCACCCGGATAGGCATCGACGCGCACATGGGGGTGTTCCTGGGGCTGTTCAACCAGCTGGCCCTGGCGGTCCTGGCGCTCGCCCTGATCCTGCTGATCCTGTGGGGCTACCGCATGTGGTGGCTGCGCCGCCCGGGCCGCCCGGCGGCCCGCGGGGCCTGGCGGAAGGTCCCGGTGACGATGCTGCTCCCGCTCCTCGCGGTGACGGCCGTCGTGGCGTGGTTCGTCCCGCTGCTCGGCATCAGCCTGCTGCTGTTCCTGACCGTGGACCTCGCCCTGGGACTGGTGTCCAGGGCGAGGGGCAGGGCACGGGCGAACTGACCGGGACGACCGAACCACCCGGTCAGGGCGTGTACTTGTAGCCGACCCGCCGCACGGTCTGGATCGTGTGGCGGTGCTCGGCGCCCAGCTTCCGCCGCAGCCGGGCCACGTGCACGTCGACGGTCCGTCCGTCACCGACGTGGCCGTACCCCCACACGGTGGTGACCAACTGGTCGCGGGTGTGGACCCGGTGGGGGTGCGCCACCAGATGGGCGAGCAACTCGAACTCGAGATATGTCAGGTCCAGCGCCTGCCCGTCGACGACGGCGATCCGCCGGACGCCGTCGATGGCCACGGGCCCCTGGTCCTCCACCGCGGCGACGGGCGCGGGAGCGGCGACGGGCAGCCGCGGCTGCTGATCGGCCGGTACGAGCACGAGGTACCCGACCATCGGCGGCCGGCCCGGCAGCGTCGGCAGGGTGTGCGGGGGAGCGGGCAGCAGGGTGGCGCCCGGCGGCAGGAAGTCGGCGACCTGGGCGAAGTCCACGACCTCGTTGGGATCGACGGCACGCAGGCGATGACGGCCGGGACGAACGGCGGTGGGGGTGCTGTGAGCGGTCTGGGCCATGGGAAGTCAGCTCTTTCGCGCGGAGGAACGGACGGACAGGAGTCGTTCGTCATACGTCGTTGCGCGTCGGCCGAAGGCCGTGGATCGGACCGTACCGATCGGGGCTTTAGAGGGCCGACGCGTTCCTCGCGCGGCAACACACCCGGTCGAAGTCGTGATGCTGCCGGGAAGGCCAGAACGGCTCGAGGTCGTGACGACCCGTCGCGGTGTCGTTCTGTGTGATGGCCATATCCCTATTGAACCAGAAGGGAATGGCGCGGACGACCCCTTCACCGGCCAAACCCCGTGTCGTCCTTCCCACATGCCGGGAGAACGGGCCGGGTTCGTGCGCCGGGAAGAGCAGCGGATCCGGCCGGGAGGAGCCCGGCACGAACGCCGAGAGGCGCCCACCGGAAGGGTGGGCGCCTCTCGACGTGCAGACGTGCGGATCAGACCTGGCCGGCCTTCGCGAGGGCCTCGCAGCAGGTGTCCACCAGGAGGCGGGTCACCGTGTACGGGTCCACGTTCGCGTTCGGGCGGCGGTCCTCGATGTAGCCCTTCTGGTCCTGCTCGACCTGCCACGGGATGCGGACCGAGGCGCCGCGGTCCGAGACGCCGTAGGAGTACTGGTCCCACGGGGCGGTCTCGTGCAGACCCGTCAGGCGGTCGTCGATGCCGGCGCCGTAGTTCTTGACGTGGTCGAGCGGCTTCGAGCCCTCGCCGAGGGACTCGGCGGCGGTGATGATCGCGTCGTAGCCCTCGCGCATCGCCTTCGTCGAGAAGTTGGTGTGCGCACCCGCGCCGTTCCAGTCGCCCTTCACCGGCTTCGGGTCCAGCGTCGCGGAGACGTTGAAGTCCTCGGCCGTGCGGTACAGCAGCCAGCGGGCGATCCACAGCTGGTCGGAGACCTCGAGCGGCGCCAGGGGGCCGACCTGGAACTCCCACTGGCCCGGCATGACCTCGGCGTTGATGCCGGAGATGCCGAGACCGGCCTTGAGGCAGTTCTCCAGGTGCGCCTCGACGATCGGGCGGCCGAAGATCTCGTCCGCGCCGACGCCGCAGTAGTAGCCACCCTGGGCGGCCGGGAAGCCGTTGACCGGGAAGCCGAGCGGGCGGGTGCCCTCGAAGAAGGTGTACTCCTGCTCGATGCCGAAGATCGGCTCCTGAGCGGCGTACGTCGCGGCGACCTCGGCCAGCGCGGCACGCGTGTTGGACTCGTGCGGCGTCATGTCCGTGTTGAGGACCTCGCACAGCACCAGGACGTCGTCGCCGCCGCGGATCGGGTCCGGGCAGACGAAGACCGGCTTGAGGACACGGTCCGAGGCGTGGCCCTTGGCCTGGTTCGTGCTGGAACCGTCGAAGCCCCAGATCGGCAGCTCGCCGAGCGTGGCGCCCCCGCCCACGATGATCTTCGTCTTCGAGCGAAGCTTCGCGGTCGGCTCGGTGCCGTCGATCCAGATGTACTCAGCCTTGAAGGTCACGGGCCTCATCCTTTGGGCGTGCTGCTGCGGGTGTCGCTGCGGCTCGCGGCGCTGCGAGAAGCTGCGGTGTCTGTGTCCGGTCGCAGCTTGGCAACACGGGATTTCCCGTCGGTTGCCCGAATGTGAACCCCGTGTTACTCAGCCTTCCTGATTTTCGCGAAGCCGCTGTGCGACGGCGTGCGTGTCCAGGAGCGAGCCGAGACCCGCGCTCCGGACACGCCGTACGACCTCCGCGTACGAGGTCCCCAGAGCCTCCGCGGTCCGCCCCAGGTGCCAGTCGCAGTCGGCCAGCCGCCGCAGCAGGTACCCCTTCCGGATCTGGTTCTCCGAGAGCCGGAACGTCTTCAGATAGGCCGTCCGTCCCTTGTGGTCGGTGATCAGCTCCCCGATGTGCTGCTCCCGCCCGCCCCGCTCGAACGGCGGCATGAACCGGTACAGATCGAACGGCCCGGCCCGGTAGGCCCGCTCGAAGGCGTACGAGGTCTCCAGGAGGTCCCGCGCCATGATCCCGTCGTGCGCCACGGCCCAGGCCCGCTCCTGCTCCCGCGCCGCCGCCCGCAGGTCCGCGAGGGTACGGATGCCACCGGCGCCGTCCCGGATCCGTGCCGTGAACTCGGGCACCGGGCCGCCGTAGTACGCGTACTGGTGGACCAGCTCCCCGTACAGGTCCTCGACGAGCGTCGGGTGCAGCAGGCGGTAGTCGTCCGGGTGCGGCACCACGAAGGCCGCGGCCAGCGCGTCGGCCACGTACAGGAGCAGCCCGCACTGGCCCGGGTGGACCTCGAAGATCCGCAGCGCCTCCGTGAGCCCGGGCACGCTCCACCCCGCGTACGCCGCCTCGGCACGCGGCGAGAGGCCGTGCCGGACCGCCTCGCGGGACCACTCGTCCCAGACGATCGAAGGACCGCCGAAGTGCAGCGCGAGATAGCCCTCCAGGGCGAGGTGCAGCGGCAGGAAACGGAGCCGTGACTCGGCGCGCCCGTCCTTGTCGCGCCGTCGCTTGGCCATCCGGTGGATCCGGCGGACGGGCACGCAGTCCGGCGCCTCGTCGCGCCCACCGTTGCCGCGCGTGCCGCCTCCGCCACCGAGCCGGGTCCCGTACGCGGCGGACTCCCGGCGCGCCCCCGGCGCCGGGGCCGGCTCGGACGCCGCCCCCGTCCAGTCGGCGACGAACCCGTGCGGGATGTACGAGGTGTAGGTGGCGCGGTCGGGCAGGTCCACCGCGCCGAGGCCGTCGTACATCTCCCGGTGCAGCCGCAGCCCGGGAACCGGCTCGGCCCGCACCAGCGGCACCAGCCGGACCCCGCCCCATACCTGGGCGGGGCGGACGTCGAGCCCGGTCAGATCGATCAGGGTCATGCCCGGCCCCCTTCCTCCGCCGCCTTCAGGAACAGCTCCACCCGCCGGTCCAGATAGGCCCGCAGCTCCGCGAACCCCGTCCGCCCCTCGGCGAACTGCGCGATCTCCACCAGCGCCGCCAGGTCCTCCGCGTCCCGGATGCCGGCGGCCGGCACGCTCGGGGCGAGCCTGCGTACGTCGAAACCCTGCGCGTCGTATACGGGGTTCAGGTGCACCACGCTCGTCCGGCGCTCCGGATCCAGCCGCGACCGCCACACCCGCAGCACCTCGCCCGCGAGCCCCGGCGGTGCGTTGTCCCAGCCGTCCGAGACGATCACGAGCCGGTCCGGTCCGGTCTCCAGACCGTCCAGGATCCGCAGGCCCAGCGGAGTCGGCCCGTACGGCCGGACGAGCAGCGGGTCGTCGCCGCCCGATGTCCAGAGCGGGGTGTACGCCCCCGGCGCCGCGAGCGCCTCCAGGAGGTGGTGGCAGCCGAGCGCGACGGCCAGCGGGCGCCGCCGTTTCACCGCCGAACCCGAGGAGGAGAAGCTGTCGTCGAGTACGGCCGTCACCCGCCCCCAGCTCCCCGCGTACGGCCCCGCGGCGCGCCGGGCCGCGGCCCGCAGGGCGCCCGTCAGCTCGGCCCGCCGCTCCACGCGTTCCCCGAACGGCAGCGAGAGGACGTACAGGGCGAGCCGGGTCAGCGGCATCACGGACAGATCGGCGGCCCGCTCGGTCCTGAGCTGTTCGAGCCGGGTCATCCGGGGTGCGATCCGCTCCAGGAACACCGCGCGCGGCACGCCGTGCCTGGCGGCGAAACCCTCGGCGACGGTGAACGGCAGTTCGTACAGCGCGCCCTGCTCGTAGCGGGCGCGGCGGAACGCGTCGAGCGTCGGGTTCTCGTACCGGACCCGGCTTCCCGGCGCGAAGAGGAAGTCACCGGTCTCGGGGTCGGGCAGCCGCCCGTGGACGTGCCGGAGGGTGGCCTTCAGACCGCTCCGGTACTTCACCGCGTCCAGGGCGGGATCGGGGCGGGCCGCGAGCCACGCGCGCACGATCGCGCGCGTACGCCGGTTGTTGACCCCGGCGGCGCGCAGCGTACGGAACAGCCGGTAGACCCGCTGCGGCGGCAGCAGCGCGAGCCGCGCCCCGATCAGCCGCCCCTCGGCACGCTTCTCCTCGGGGCCGCCCGCCTCGTCGGCGGTGCGCAGGAGCTGCTCGACGACGAGGGCGGCGTTGTGGTGGTTGATGTCGAGCGCGAGGGCCGCGGCGTACACGGGCCGGTAGTTGACCCGTACGTACTCGTGGACGAAGCGGAGCGAGAACCGCTGCTCGGCGGCGGAGGAACGGAACTCGCGCTGGCCGGTGGCGGTCACGGCGGCATTGACGAAGAGGAGCACGTCCTCGGCGGCGACGAGCTCGGACAAGGGTCTCTCCTTCTCGTGCCGCGTGGGTGCCGGCCGGGGAATGAGGGCACGAACAGCGAAGACGTTGCTTCAGAGGCAGGTTCCGGAAGTCGCACCGGAGTCCCGCGGCCGGCCGGGAAACGCTAGCACCGGGCGGGGGGAGGGACGCGAGCGGATTTCGGGGAGGGCCACGGGCGGACCCGCGGAGGCCTCCTGTCGGAGCCACCGGGCAGACTGGGGGCATGGCGAAGCAGCTGGGCGCGAAGCCCCGTATCGGACTCCTCGGCACCGGCCCCTGGGCCGGTCGCACGCACGCGCCCGCGTTGGCGGGGCATCCGGGGATCGAGTTCAGCGGGGTGTGGGGCAGACGCCCCGAGGCGGCGGCCGCGCTCGCCGGCGCCTCGGGCACGCGCGCGTACGACGACGTGGAAGCGCTCTTCGCGGCCAGCGACGCCGTCGCGCTCGCGCTCCCGCCGGACGTCCAGGCGCCGCTGGCGGTCCGGGCCGCGCGGGCCGGCTGCCATGTCCTCCTCGACAAGCCGGTCGCGACGACGGTCGCCGGGGCGCGGGAGGTGGCCGAGGCGGTGGAGGCCGCGGGAGTGGCCTCGGTGGTGTTCTGCACGCTCCGCTTCGCGGAGCCGACGGCCCGCTGGATCGAGGAACAGACGGCGGTCGGCGGCTGGTTCCTGGGCGAGGCGCACTGGCTCGGCTCGCTCTACGGGGCCGGTTCGAGCAGTGCGTACGCGGCCTCCCCGTGGCGCCGTGAGAAGGGCGGCCTGTGGGACGTGGGCCCGCACGTCCTGTCGGTCTACCTGCCGGTCCTCGGAGACGTCACGGAGATCACCGCGGTGCGCGGCCCGGCGGACACCCACCACCTGGTGCTCCGCCACGCCTCGGGCGCGAGCAGCACCGCCACCCTCACCCTCAGCGCACCGCCGGAGGCGTCGGAGGCGGCCCTCACCCTGTACGGCACCGGGGGCCGGGCCGAACTTCCCCGCTGGGACGGGGCGGTGGGGGCGTTCGGTGCCGCGGTGGACGCCCTGATCGGCTCGGCCCGCACGGGCGAACCCGACGCCTGCGACGCCCGCTTCGGCCTGCGTCTCACGGAGATCCTGACGGCGGCGGAGGCCCTGGCGACAGAGGGTGCCCTTCAGGTCCCCAGCGCCTCGGCCAGCCCCGCGCACAGCGCCTCCAGCGCAGGCGGGTACAACCGCTCCGGCGGCGTGGCGTAACCGACGACCAGGCCGTCCGGACGGGGCGGGCCGTCGTGACGGTCCGGATCCTCGGCGTGGGGATGGCGATAGGGGGCCAGGCCCTCCACCGCGACGCCGCGCCGGGCCGTCGCGGCGAGGGCTGCCCGTTCCGTGCCGGCGGGCAGTTCCAGGACGGCGTGCAGCCCGGCGGCGATGCCCGTCACCCGTACCGCCGGAACCCGTTCGGCGAGCAGCGCCGTCAGCCGGTCGCGCCGCCCGCGGTGCCGCTGGCGCATCCGGCGGACGTGCCGGTCGTAGGCGCCGGAGGCGATGAGGTCGGCGAGGGTGAGCTGGTCCGTCGCGGAGGCGTACGGCTCGCGTTGGCCCTTCGCCGCGACCACCGGGTCCACGAGGGCGGACGGCAGGCACATCCAGCCGATACGCAGGGTGGGGGAGAGGCTCTTGCTGACGGAGCCGATGAGGACGGTCCGTTCGGGGTCGAGGCCCTGGACGGCGCCCACGGGTCGCCGGTCGTAGCGGAACTCCCCGTCGTAGTCGTCCTCGATCACGAGACCGCCGGAGGCCCGCGCCCATTCCAGGACGCCGGCCCGGCGCTCGGGGTGCAGAGGTCCGCCGGTGGGGAACTGGTGGGCGGGGGTGAGCAGCACCGCGCGCGCGTGGTCCGGGATCTCGGCGACCCGCGCGCCGTCCTCGTCGACGGCCACCGGCAGGGTGGTGACTCCGGCCTCGGCGAGGAGCCCGCGGTGGAAGGGCAGCCCGTACGCCTCGACCGCCCAGGGGTCGGCGGGGCCGAGCACGCGCGCGAGGAGCCGCAGCGCGTGCGCGGCGCCGGAGCAGACCACGATCCGGTCCGGGGTGGTGCGGACGCCCCGCACGCGCGCGAGGTACTCGGCGAGCGCCAGGCGCAGTTCGGTCCGGCCGTGCGGGTCGCCGATCCCGAAGGCCTCGTGCGGCGCGGCCGTCAGGGCCCGCCGGGCCGACGCCAGCCAGGCGGCGCGGGGGAAGGCGCCGGGGTCGGGCTTGCCCTGGACGAGGTCGTACGGGAGCGGGGGCGGCGCGGTCGTCCGTACGGGCCGGGGGGCGGGGGCGGCGACCCGGTCGGCGACGCGGGTCCCGGAGCCCTGGCGGGAGGTGAGCCAGCCTTCGGCGACGAGCTCGGCGTACGCGTCGGCGACGGTGTTCCGGGCGATGCCGAGGTCGGCGGCGAGGGACCGGTAGGGCGGCAGCCGGGTTCCCGGGGCCAGCCGTCCGCCGCGTACGGCCTCGCGCAGGGCGGCGATGAGCACGGCCCGCCGTCCGCCGGCGGCGCTCAGCTCCAGGTGCAGATCGACCCCGAGCCCGTCGTTCTCCGGTGTGGTCACGACGCGTCACCGTCGCTCATGAGATCCCGTACGCCGGTCAGGAACCGCCGCACGGCCTCCTTCTCGCCCTCCTCGAAGCCGCCGAGCAGGGTCACGGCCCCTTCGACGAGGGGACCGAAGTGGGCACGTCCCAGTTCCTTCGCCCGGTCCTCCACGGTGAGGAGCACACGCCGCCGGTCGCGGGTGTCGCGGACGCGGGCCACATGCCCGAGGCGTTCGAGCCGGTCGACGACGGCGGTCGTGCCGGCCGAGTTGAGGCCGAGCCGCTCGCCGAGCCACCCGGCGGTGGCGTCCGTGCCGGCGCGTTCGGCGTCGAGGAGGCAGATCAGGGCGCGTACGTCGGTGGGGTGCATGCCGTTGCGGGCGGCGAACTCGCCCTGCCGGAGGCCGTATTCGACGGTGACCTCGCGGAGCAGGTGAAAGATGCGCATCTCGGGTGACTCGGCCACCGTGTCCTCCTATCATCTCGCTGAGCGAGAGTATCGCCGAACGAGAGGACCAGGAGATGCCCAAGTCCCCGACCGCCGCCTCCGCCTTCGACTCCGCGTACGCCTCCGCGTACGACGCACTCCTCGCGACCTGGCCGCACCCCACGACGGCCTCGGAACTCCCCACCCCCTACGGCACCACGCACCTCCTGCACCATGGCGCCGAGGAGGCCCCTCCGGTCCTCCTCCTGCCGGGCGGCGGGTCGACCGCCGGCGCCTGGCGGAGCACGGCCGAGGCGCTCGGCACGACGCACCGGGTGCACGCCGTCGACCTCGTCGGCGGCCCGGGCCGCAGCCGGACGGACGGCCGTCCGATCCGCACGGCCGCCGACCTGACGGCATGGCTGGACGCCGTGCTCGACGGCCTCGGACTGACCTCGGCGGCCTTCTGCGGCCACTCGTACGGAGGGTGGATCGCGCTCCGGTACGCGCTGGCGGCCCCGGACCGGACCGACCGCCTCGTCCTGCTCGACCCGACCGGCTGCTTCGCCGGCTTCCGCCCGGGCTACCTGCTGCGGGCGCTGCCGACCCTGCTGCGTCCGACGGCCGCGCGGACGGCGGCGTTCCTGGCGTGGGAGACGGGCGGCGCGGAACACGACCCCCGGGTACGCCGCCTGGACACCCTGGCGGCGGAACTCCCGCGCCTCCGCCCGGTCACGGGTCCCCGCCCGACCGCCACCGAACTCGCCGCGCTGCGCCCGCCGACCCTGGTCCTCCTGGCGGAGGGAAGCCGGACGCACGACGTGCGCGAGGCGGCGAGGCGGGCGACGGCCACGGGCCTGCGAACGGAGCTCGTCCCGGAGGCGACCCACCACACCCTTCCGGCCACGCTGCCGCCGCGGACCCTGACCGCCGTCACGGACTTCCTGACCCCCTGGGGGGCGGCCTGGGGCTGATCCGACGGCGACCGGCGGACACCCCCTAGGGGGCGCCTTGTCGCCCTCTAGCGCGAGAGCGCGTCCCGCACGGCCTCCTCGGACCGGCCGACGACGGCCGTGCCGTCCCCGGCGGTGATGATCGGCCGCTGGATGAGCTTGGGATGCGCGGAGAGGGCCTCGATCCACCGCTCCCTGCTCTCGGCGTCGCGGGCCCACTCCTTCACCCCGAGCTCCTTGGCGACGGCCTCCTGCGTCCGCGTGATGTCCCACGGCTCGAGGCCGAGCCGGTCGAGCACCTGCCGGAGCTCGTCGGGGGAGGGCACGTCCTCCAGATAGCGGCGCACGGTGTAGTCGGCGCCCTCGGCGTCGAGAAGGGTGAGGGCGCTGCGGCACTTGGAACAGGCGGGATTGATCCAGATCTCCATGCCCCCACGGTACCCCCCAGAGCCCGCTCCACCACCCCCCAAACCCCCTCTGGCCAGGGGCGATTGTCAGTGGGGGCCACTAAAATGGGGGGTGAAGGTGAGGGTCCCGGGGAGGGCCCGCACCCCGCCGTTCGCCAGGAGGTAGCCCATGGCTCTCGCCGTGATCCGGACACCGTCCCTCGAACCCTGGAAGCCGCTCCAGAAGAAGCCGCTCCCCGCGGGCCGCCCCCGCGAGTGGTACGTGACGCACAACCGCCGACTGAAGGCCATGCGCCTCGCGATCGCCCTCCTCGACGCCGGCGTCTACGTCCCGTCGAAGGCCACGAACGCGGCGATACGCAGCACGGCCCACCACATCGGCATCCACCCGCCCTCGGACACCACCTGCCGCATGGTGCGGGCCATGATCCGCCACGGCCGCTGACGGCGGAGGGCGCTGCCCGGCCCCGGCCGGGCAGCGCCGTCGTCGGATCCCGCCCGCTACCAGGCCACCGGCAGCCGCTCGGGGAGCCGCTTCATGAAGTTGGTGCGCCACACCAGCTGTTCGACCGGCACCGCGAGCCGCAGCCCCGGCAGCCGGTCGAGGAGCGTCTCCAGGGCGATCTCGGCGTGCCGCTTGCCGAGCGCCGTCGCCGGGCAGTAGTGCCGCCCGCCGCCGAAGGAGAGGTGCTCGGCGGCGTTCTCCCGGTCCGGCCGGAAGACCAGCGGGTCCGGGAAGCGCTCCGGATCGTGGTTCGCGGCCTCCACCAGCACCAGGACCAGTTCACCGGCCCGCACCTCGACCTCGCCGAGCCGCACGTCCTCAAGGGCCAGCCGCGGCAGCCCGTCGCCGATCGACAGATTCACCCGCAGCAGTTCGTCCATCGCCCCGGCGACCCCGTGCGCGCCGGTGGTCAGTGCCTCCCGCACGTCCGGCCGGGTCAGCACCGACACGAGCGCCATCGTCAGGAATCCGGCGGTGGAGATCACCCCGGCCCCGAACAGCGTCACGCCCACCGTCGCCAGCATCTCGTCCGTCAGATGCGCGTAGTCGGGATCCTCGCGCAGCGCCGCGAGCTCCGCCATCAGCCCGCCCGTCGCCGGATCGTCGAGGCGCTCGGTCATGTAGGCGATGTCCCGGTCCCAGTGGAGCCGGGCCGCCTCGATCTCGTGCGGGGCGTTCATGAAGGCCACGTCCAGACTGCGCAGCAGCCGCGGCCCGTCCTCCTCCGGGATGCCCAGCATCCGGCAGTGCAGCCCCGCCGAGTACGGATCCGCGTAGGCGCCCCGCAGCTCCCCGGGCGCCCCCTCGGTGATCAGCGCGTCCACCAGGGCCCCGGCCCGCGCCCGCAGCCACTCCTCCAGGCCGGGCGTCTTCGGGTTGATCGCCTTCATGACGGCCTTGCGCAGGCCGGCCCCGGTGATGTTGCCCATGTTGTTGACCACGTGCGGCGGGATCGTCAGCGCGTACTGCCGCGGCGCTCCCGGCGCCGAGGTGTCCTTCAGGCTGAACCGCGGGTCCTCCAGGACCTTCCTGCACAGCTCGTACGAGGACACCAGCCAGGCCTCGGCCCCGGCGATCGTCCGCACACGCCGTACGGGTTCGGCGCGGAGCGCCTCGACCTCCGCGGGCAGCCGGGTCCCGTCCCAGTCGAAGGGGAACGCAGGCAGTCGGTTCGTCATGACCACGGTCATCGCGATTCTCCTTCGACGGGCGTGAGGATGCCGTGCCCCTGGTTGCGGGAGGCACGCAGCCCGGTGCCCCGGGCGTAGAGCAGGTCGGCGAGGGGCAGGGCCTGGTGGTAGCAGTTGAGCGAGGACGGCACCCCGAGGATCGCGGGGGTGTCCAGGAACAGTGGCACCTCGGCGCAGATGTACGCCCGGCACACCTCCTTCTGGAGCCCGCTCGCCTCCTGCCCCGGCGTCAGCTTCCCGGCGAGGAAGATCCCGGTGAGGGCGTCGCAGGTCTGCCGTACCACCGGATCCCCGTCGACGGCCGCCACGACCTGGCGGTGCAGCTCCTGGTACGCGGGCAGGGCCTGGAACTCCGACATCCCGCGGGCCCGTACCCGTACGCCCGTGGGGTCGGCCTCGGCCACGGCCGCCCCCACCTTCGCCCGCACCCCCCGCAGGTTCTTGACGGCCTTGCGTCGCGCCTCGTCGACCCCGTACCCCAGCGCCTCGTACATGTCGGAGACATGCAGATCGGTGTAGACGAGATCGACCTGGTCGAAGTGGTCCAAGCCCCAGCGCGTCAGCTCGCGCAGCCGCTGGGCGGTGAAATAACTGTTTCCCGGAGAGACGCCGATGACCACGTGCGCGCCCTCGTCGGCGATGACGCGGCAGTGATCGGTGTACGGCTGGAGTCGGAGCGTCTCTGCAGGGGCGAAAGCCGCCTGAGTCACGTCGGCAGTCCTCATCGCGCCAGCTAGTCCCAGCGGAGCCCAGTGCTCCGGGTGTGGCGGCGGCGACGACGACACGCTATCGATCAGTCGCGGAGCGTGAACACCCTACTCGTAGGTACATACGGGAGTTCGTCAGTTGTTCGCCATCTCGTGATCTTGGCCGGAAACGGCGAGGCCCGCCGCCCCCTCGAAGGGGACGACGGGCCTCGGGAGAACCGCGCGCGGTACGGCCTAGAGGTCGAAGTACAGCTCGAACTCGTGCGGGTGCGGGCGCAGCTGGATCGGGGCGATCTCGTGGGTGCGCTTGTAGTCGATCCAGGTCTCGATCAGGTCGGACGTGAAGACGCCGCCGGCCTGCAGGTACTCGTTGTCGGCCTCGAGGGCGTTGAGCACGGCCTCCAGGTTGGTCGGGACCTGCTGGACGTTCGCGTGCTCCTCGGGAGCGAGCTCGTAGAGGTCCTTGTCGATCGGCTCCGCCGGCTCGATCTTGTTCTTGATGCCGTCGAGGCCCGCGAGGAGCAGCGCCGAGAAGGCGAGGTACGGGTTCGAGGACGGGTCCGGCGCGCGGAACTCGACGCGCTTGGCCTTCGGGTTCGAGCCCGTGATCGGGATGCGCATGGCGGCGGAGCGGTTGCGCTGCGAGTACACCATGTTGACCGGGGCCTCGAAGCCCGGGACCAGGCGGTGGTACGAGTTCACCGTCGGGTTGGTGAAGGCGAGCAGCGACGGCGCGTGCTTGAGGATGCCGCCGATGTAGTAGCGGGCGGTGTCCGAGAGGCCCGCGTAGCCCGTCTCGTCGTAGAACAGCGGGTCGCCGTTCGCCCACAGCGACTGGTGGACGTGCATGCCCGAGCCGTTGTCGCCGAAGATCGGCTTCGGCATGAAGGTCGCGGTCTTGCCGTTGCGCCAGGCGACGTTCTTCACGATGTACTTGAAGAGCATCAGGTCGTCGGCCGCGGCGAGCAGCGTGTTGAACTTGTAGTTGATCTCGGCCTGGCCGGCGGTGCCGACCTCGTGGTGCTGGCGCTCGACCTGCAGGCCGACGTTCTCCAGCTCCAGGGAGATCTCCGAGCGCAGGTCGGCGAAGTGGTCGACCGGCGGGGCCGGGAAGTAGCCGCCCTTGTAGCGGACCTTGTAGCCGCGGTTGTTCTCCTCCGCACCGGTGTTCCAGGCGCCGGCCTCGGAGTCGATGTGGTAGAAGCCCTGGTTCGCCGAGGTCTCGAAGCGCACCGAGTCGAACACGTAGAACTCGGCCTCGGGGCCGAAGTACGCGGTGTCGGCGATGCCGGTGGACGCGAGGTACGCCTCGGCCTTCTTCGCGATGTTCCGCGGGTCACGGCTGTACTGCTCGCCCGTGATCGGGTCGTGGATGAAGAAGTTGATGTTCAGGGTCTTGTCGCGGCGGAAGGGGTCCACGCGGGCCGTCGACAGGTCGGCGCGGAGCGCCATGTCGGACTCGTGGATCGCCTGGAAGCCGCGGATCGACGAACCGTCGAAGGCGAGCTCCTCCGACGGGTCGAACGCCGTCGCCGGGATCGTGAAGTGCTGCATCACGCCCGGAAGGTCGCAGAAACGGACGTCGACCATCTTGACGTCGTTGTCCTTGATGTACTTCTTGACCTCGTCGGCGTTCTGGAACCCGTGCGTCTCGGACATCCCACTCCTCCTACTCCCGGCCCGGGGAGGGGCGGGGTTTGCAGCTGGTTCGTGCGGCCGGTGCGGTGGCACACGCTGGACCCGACCATAGGCAGACGGGATTTCTCAAGCATGACCCAATTGTTTCGTCGAAGTTAACCGAGGTGGGTGCCACAGCGCCTGATGACACCCTTCGCGTACCCGGGCCGAAGTGATCAAAAACGGGCGCAGTACCGTGGTCGCGTGGACAACAGGCAAGCACTCGGATCTTGGCTCTCCGGCCCCCGCGCGGCGGCCGAGGACGCAGGCGTCGACTTCGGCTACCGCGGTCAGCAGCTGGGGCTGCCCGAGGAGGGCCCCGGTTCGATCGCCCGCCCCGGGCGGCGTCTCGGCGCCCTCGCCGTCGACTGGGCCCTCTGCACGCTGATCGCATACGGCCTGATCACCGACGGCTACAACCAGGCCACCGGAAACTGGGCCCTGGTCATCCTGCTCGTCCTGAGCGTGCTGACCGTCGGCACCATCGGCTCGACCCCCGGCAAGCGCCTCGTCGGCCTCGGGGTCGTCTCCGTGAACGGCGGCCGCCTCGGCCTCCCGCGCGTGGCGCTCCGCTCCCTGCTCGTCTGCCTGGCGATCCCGGCCCTCATCTGGGACCGCGACGGCCGAGGCCTCCACGACCGCCTCTCCGGCGCCGTACAGGTCCGTATCTGACGCCCGGAGCCGCGGGCCCCGGAGCACGGCCCGGAGCCGCCCCGCGGAACCCGCGAGCGCTCCGGACATCCGCAGAACCTCATGAGGAAGGCCCCGGACCGTGTGACGGTCCGGGGCCTTCCTCATGAGGTTCTGGAAGCGATCGCTTCCGGTCGGGCGCGTCAGCGCATCTTTCCGCCCCGCGGCATCCGCATGCCCTTCGGCATCGGACCCTTCGGCAGCGGCATGTTGCTCATCAGGTCACCCATCGCCCGCAGCCGGTCGTTGGCCGCCGTCACCTGCGGGCCGGTGAGCACCCGAGGCAGCTTGAGCATGGTCGTACGGACCTTCTTGAGCGGCACCTGGCCCTCGCCGTCGCCGACGATGATGTCGGTCACCGGCACGTCCACCACGACGCGGTTCATCCGCTTCTTCTCGGCCGCGAGCAGAGGCTTCACCCGGTTCGGGTTGCCCTCCGCCACGAGCACGATGCCGGCCCGGCCGACCGCCCGGTGCACGACGTCCTGGCTGCGGTTCATCGCGACCGCGGGGGTCGTCGTCCAGCCGCGCCCGACGTTCTGGAGCACCGCCGCGGCAGCGCCCGGCTGGCCCTCCATCTGCCCGAAGGCCGCGCGCTCGGCGCGCCGCCCGAACACGATGGCCGCCGCCAGGAGCGCCAGGACGAAGCCCAGGATGCCCAGGTAGACCGGGTGACCGATCAGGAAGCCGATCGCGAGGAGGACACCGAGTACGACGATGCCCACGCCTGCGACGACAAGTCCGACCTTCGGGTCAGCCTTTCGGGTCATCTTGTACGTGAGGGCGATCTGCTTGAGCCGCCCCTGGTTCGCAGCGTCAGCGCTGCCCGTGTTTGCCTTCCTCGCCATGTCCTGAAGTTTACGTGGCCCGGGAAGTCCGGCCCGACGCGACCTCCATCACGTGCTGGGCCTCGACCCGGTCCTTGGCGCGGCGGCGGTCCTCCAGGACGGAGTTCCAGGCGTTGCGCCGGGCGGTGCGCTGCCCGGCGCCGAGGAGCAGTGCCTCCACGGCCTTCAGGGCGTCGGTGACGGACGGGATCGCGGTGACGCGGACGTGCGTCGATGCGGCCGGCATGTCGGGGTCCTCCCTCGATTGCGGATGAGACGAGGCGGGGGGCGAGCGGGGATGTGAGCGAGTCGTGGCGGTGAGTGAATCCAGGCTCACAGACTGGTGTTACCAGGGCGTGACCCGGTGGTCAAACACTGATGAAACGTTGATGCGCCCATGTGGCGGCCCCGGGAAACGCGGACGCGGCCCGTACATCCCCGCTGAGCTGCGGGGCCGTACGGGCCGCGTCCGATCCGGCCATTACCGACCAGTAACCGCTTGTGCTCCGATTCACACAGCCTGTGTGGCGTTGTCCACCGCGCCGCGCTTCTCGATCGCCTGCTGGAACAGACGCCCCGCGCGGTACGACGAACGAACCAGCGGGCCCGACATGACGCCGGAGAAGCCGATCTCGTCGGCCTCCTCCTTGAGCTCCACGAACTCCTGCGGCTTCACCCAGCGCTCCACGGGGTGGTGCCGGACGGAGGGACGCAGGTACTGCGTGATCGTGATCAGCTCACAGCCCGCGGCGTGCAGCTGCTGCAGCGCCTCGCTGATCTCCTCACGGGTCTCGCCCATGCCGAGGATCAGGTTCGACTTCGTGACCAGACCGTAGTCACGGGCCTGCGTGATGACGTCGAGCGAACGCTCGTAACGGAATCCCGGACGGATCCGCTTGAAGATCCGCGGCACCGTCTCCACGTTGTGCGCGAAGACCTCGGGGCGGGAGGCGAAGACCTCCGCCAGGAGCTCCGGCACCGCGTTGAAGTCGGGCGCGAGCAGCTCGACCTTGGTGCGGCCCTCGGCGCGCTCCGCGGTCTGCTGGTGGATCTGGCGCACGGTCTCCGCGTACAGCCAGGCGCCGCCGTCCTCCAGGTCGTCGCGCGCGACGCCGGTGATGGTGGCGTAGTTCAGGTCCATCGTGACGACGGACTCGCCCACGCGGCGCGGCTCGTCCCGGTCCAGCGCCTCGGGCTTGCCCGTGTCGATCTGGCAGAAGTCGCAGCGCCGGGTGCACTGGTCACCGCCGATGAGGAAGGTGGCCTCGCGGTCCTCCCAGCACTCGAAGATGTTGGGACAGCCCGCCTCCTGGCAGACCGTGTGCAGGCCCTCGCTCTTCACGAGGCTCTGCATCTTCGTGTACTCGGGCCCCATCTTCGCCCGGGTCTTGATCCACTCGGGCTTGCGCTCGATGGGGGTCTGGGCGTTCCGGACCTCCAGGCGCAGCATCTTGCGTCCGTCGGGTGCGACTGCGGACACATCGGCTCCTGTAGCTTCGATTCTTCGGCGAACACCAGGGTACGCCGTTGCTTCCCATGCCTTACTACGTCTGGCCAACCTCTGGCCAGGGCCCTGCATTCCTCCGGGCGCTCCTCAGGCCGAGGCCGGTTCCACCGGACGCTCGATCTCGCGCGGCTTCAGCTCCGCCTGCTCCAGGACCTCCCGCAGATGGCGTTCCACGACCGGCAGCACCTCCTCGATCGACAGGTCGCGGCCCAGCTCGTTGGCGAGCGAGGTGACGCCCGCGTCGCGGATGCCGCACGGGATGATCCGGTCGAACCAGGCGTTGTCGGGGTTCACGTTGAACGAGAAGCCGTGCATCGTGACGCCCTTGGCGACCCGGATGCCGATCGCGGCGAGCTTGCGGTCCTCGCGGCGCTGGCCGGCGTTGGACGGGGCGTACTCGGGGCCGTTCAGGCGCGGGTCGAACTCCTCGTCCGTCAGCCGCGGGTCGAAGTCGAGCGACAGCCCGCCGAGCGACGGCCGCTGCTCGACCGGATCGCCCAGGACCCAGACCCCGCTGCGCCCCTCGACCCGCGTCGTCTCCACGCCGAACTCGGCGGCCGCGCGGATCAGGGCCTCCTCCAGACGGCGGACGTGCGCGACGACGTCCACCGGGCGGGGCAGTTTCATGATCGGGTATCCGACGAGCTGGCCGGGGCCGTGCCAGGTGATCTTGCCGCCGCGGTCGACGTCCACCACGGGCGTCCCGTCCAGCGGGCGCTCGTTCTCCGCCGTACGCCGGCCGGCCGTGTAGACCGGCGGATGCTCGAGGAGCAGACAGGTGTCGTCGATCTCGTCGGCGAACCGCGCGGCGTGCACTTCGCGCTGCTTGTCCCAGGCCACCTGGTAGTCGACGGCTTCCTCGCCGAACCCAAGGCGGACGAATCGCAGCTCACTCACGGCCATGCCTCCTCCTGGGTGCCGGGGTCCGGAATCCGGGGATCATCCCGGGCCGGTGCGGCACCATGCGTCATTCGCGCCCATGCCACTGTACGGCGGTGCCGGGGACGGCCCTCCGGCAGGTGACCGGGGACACCTACGTCAGCGATGCCGTCAATCCTCACACGATCGGATGAATGTGGGGCGAAGGTGGCGGTACAGGCCGTGAGGACCGCTAAATTCACGCCGTTCCATGAGGGTCCGACGGGGCTGCCGCCCGGACCCGGAAGGCAGGAGACCGCACAGCTGATGACGGAACGACCACCGCAGCGCATCCCGAACCGCCAGCTCGCCGCGCTCATCGCCGAAGCGGGGTTCTCCCATGCGGGCCTGGCGAGACGGGTGGACCAGCTCGGTCTGGAACACGGTCTCGACCTGCGGTACGACAAGACCTCGGTCACCCGCTGGCTCCGCGGCCAGCAGCCGCGCGGCACCACGCCCGCGCTGATCGCCGAGGTCTTCACCCGTCGCCTCGGCCGCCGGCTCTCCGCCCAGGACCTCGGCCTCGACGCCTGCGCGCCCGTCTACGCCGGCCTGGAGTTCGCGGCGACCCCCGAAGAGGCGGTCGACATCGTCAGCGGGCTCTGGCGGAAGGACTCCGGCAGCCACGCCGAACTCCGCAAGATCGCCTTCACGCCGGCGGGTCTCGTCGTGCCCAGCCGCGACTGGCTGATCGGCCGTGCGGACGACCGGGTGGCACGCGGGGACGACCGGGTGGCACGGGGAGACGCGCCGCAGGGATCCCGGACCCCGTCGGGCGCCGCGGCCGCGGTCACCGCCGCGGTCACGGCCGAGGGCCGCCTGGCGCACGACCCGCGTCCGGCCCACGACACCCGGCTCGCGCACGACCCCCGGGTGCCGGCCCAGGCCCGCTTCTCCGTGCCCCGGCAGCGCGGTACGGACCGGGGGCCCGGCCAGCGGGTCTCCAGCGGGGACATCGCGGCCCTGCGCTCGGTCGGCGAGCTCTTCCGCACGCTCGACCACGCCTACGGCGGCGGGCACGCCCGGCAGGCCCTCGTCCGCTACCTGGAGCACGAGGCCGAGCCGATGCTGCGCGGCACCTACGGCGAGTCCGTGGGCCGACGCCTCTTCGCCGCGGCCGCCGACCTCACCCGGCTCGCCGGCTGGACGTCGTACGACATCGCCGCGCACGGCCTCGCCCAGCGCTACTTCGTCCAGGCGCTCCGCCTCGCCCAGGCCGCCGGGGACCGGGCCTACGGCTCGTACGTGCTTCTCACGATGAGCTGCCAGGCCGTCTACCTCGGCCACGGGCGGGAGGCCGTCCAGCTGGCCCGGGTCGCCCAGCAGGGAGTCGGGCCGGCCGCGCCGCCGGTCGTCCAGGCGATGCTGCACGCGGTGGAGGCGCGGGGACACGCGGTCCTCGGCGAGGCACGGGTGTGCAGCGCCTCGCTCGTACGGGCCGAGCGGGCCCTCGAAGCGGCGCGGCCGGGCGACGAGGTGCCGTACTGGGCCCGGATGTTCGACGAGGCCCAGCTCGCCGACGAGCTGGGGCACTGCCACCGCGACCTCCAGCAGTACCGGTCGGCCGCCCAGCACGCGGAACGCGCCCTCCAGCTCCGAGCCCCCGGCTTCGCCCGCAGCCGCCTCTTCTGCCGTGTGGTCCTGGCGACGTCGCGACTGGCCCTGGGCGAACTGGACCAGGCGTGCGCACTCGGCGCGGAGGCCGCCCAGCAGGCCTCGGAGATGCGGTCGGCGAGGGCGGCGGAGTACGTACGCGACTTCGAACGGCGGCTGGAGCCGTACCGGGACGCGGCGGCGGCCCGCACGTACCGGGACCGGGTAGCCGCCATCGGCTGACCACGAACGGAGCAGTCGCCCACCGCGACGGGGCGGCGGCCGCCCGCTCGCCCCCGCCCCGCACTCCCCCCCCCCGCGACCCCTACGCCGCCTCCGCTCCTTCCTCCGCCCCCCGTCGCAGCCCCAGGTCCCTCAGCAGGGACGACGCCGCGCGGCGGCCCGAGGCCAGGGCGCCCTGGGCGGTGCTCGTCGCACGGTGGTCGCCGCAGACGTACAGGCCCGCGAGCAGGCGGACCGAGCGGTGCGCGTCGTGCGGTGGGGGCATCGAGGGGACCGCGTCCGGCGTGTGCCGCAGGGCCAGCAGCTCCCACTCGTCCGTCGACGTGCCGTACAGCGTCGCGAGGTGCTTGCGGACCCGCCGTTCCGTGTCGTCCGGCGGCGTTCCGAGCACCGTCGAGGTGATCAGCGTCCGGCCCTCCGGCGCCCGCCCCGGGTCCACCGCGCTCATCACCGCCGTGTGGGACACCGGCCCGCCCGGGTCCGCCTCCAGGAGCAGCGTCGGGTCCGCCGTCGGCGCCACAGGCGCCGTGTGGTGCAGCACGGTCACGGAGTGGAAGGCCGGCCGGCGCAGGCCGGGCAGCAGCTCGGCGGCCGTCCGCGCCCCCGTCGCGAGGACGACCGACCGGCACCGGAACACCCCGTGCTCCGCCGTCGTCACCCGCGAGATCGACGCCTCCGTCACCCGGACCCCCGTCCGGACCGTGCCCGGCGGCAGCGTCGCCGCGAGCAGCTCCGGGAGCGCGGCCGCCCCGCCCTCGGGCACCGCGAGCCGGCCCCGGGCGAAGGCGCGCAGGGCCAGGTCCGCGCGGCGGCTCGACATGCCGAGGTCGGGGTCGCCGAGGAGCGCCGCGAGCAGCGGCCGCAGCACGCCCTGGACGGTCCTGGCGGGCAGCCGCGCGGTCAGCGCCTCGCGCGCGGTCCGCTCGGGGCGGGCCAGGATGCGCTGCGTCGGGGTCGCCGCGAGCCGGACGAGGGACGCGCCGAGCCGCGCCTGGTCGAGCGAGGCGGCCGGATGACGGGGGGCGCTCGCGAGGGCGCGCGCCACGCTGAACGCTCCCCCCACGCTCCGGTGCCCCGCGCTCCGGGGCACGCCGGCCGTCCGGCGCGGGTGGGGGGCGCCCCACCGCGCGTACCGGCCGTCGCTGTGCACGAGCACCCCCGGGGCGAACGGCCGCAGCACCAGGCCGTCGAGCCCCGGGACGGCCCGGAGTTCCTCGTACGACAGGGTGAGCAGCGGTCCCACCCGGTCGAGCAGGAAGCCGTCGACGGCCTCGGTCGCCATTCGGCCCCCGACGCGGGGTTCCGCCTCCAGGACGCTCACGGAGAGCCCGGCGTCGGTCAGCCGGCGGGCCGCGGCGAGTCCCGCGACCCCGGCTCCCACGATGACGACGTCGACGGTCTGCGTGATGCCGTGGTCGACGTCGACGTTCGTACGCTGTGCGGTCCTTGCGCTGTCTGCGCTGTTGAGCACGTGCCCCTCCCCAGGTCGGCGCGGCCGGTGGGAGGCCTATGCCCCCAACGAGCCTCCGGAATGCCCGAGTTCGCCGTTCTCGTCGAGCCTAGGCAGCGCTCCCACGGGTGCCAGCCGCGCGCACCGGGGTGCGTGCGGCACGGGGGAGCACGGAGGGGGAGCGAAGGAGGGGAAGGGGTGCGGGGTTCAGCGCGCGGCCGCCCTGATCGAGTCGTCGATCGTCGGGAACGCGAAGTCGAATCCGGTCTCCAGCAGCCGCCCCGGCAGCACCCGCTGACTCCCCAGCACATCCTGTGCGAAGTCCCCGAGCACCACCTTCAGCGCGGGCGCGGGCACCGTGAAGACGGTCGGCCGGCGCAGTACCCGGCCCATCGCCGCCGTCACCTCGCGGTTGGTGACGGGGTCGGGGGCGGTCAGGTTCACCGGGCCCGAGAGCGTCGGGGTGTCGACGAGATGGCGCAGGGCGGCCACCTCGTCGTGGAGGGAGATGAACGACCAGTACTGGCGGCCGTCGCCCATCCGTCCGCCGAGTCCGGCCCGGAAGAGCGGGAACAGCCGGCCCCACGCCCCTCCCTCACGCGCCACCACCAGGCCGGTACGGGCGTAGGCGACTCGGATGCCGGCCTCCTCGGCGGGTGCCGCGGCGGCCTCCCACTCCACGCAGACCTCGGGCAGGAATCCCGTGCCCGCCGGGGCGCTCTCGTCGACCGCGCGGCTGCCGGTGTCCCCGTACCAGCCGAGCGCGGTGCCGCACACCAGGCTCTCCGGCGGCTCCGCGAGGGAGGCGAGGGCCTGGGAGATCGCCGTCGTGCCGAGTACGCGGCTGTCGCGGATCTCCTGCTTGTACGCGTCGTTCCAGCGGCGCTCGCCGACCCCGGCGCCCGCCAGGTGCACGACGGAGTCCACGCCGACGAGTCCGGCGGCGTCCACGTACAGCCGTTTCGGGTCCCACTCGACCTCGTCGGCGGTCCGGGCGGGCCGGCGGACGAGCCGGACGACGTCATGGCCGTCGGCGCGCAGGGAGTGGACGAGGGCGGAGCCGATGAGGCCCGAGGCACCGGTGACGGCGACGCGCTTGCGAGGGGCGGAACGCTGCATGGGCACCATCCTGCCCTCCCGGACGGGCGCGTGGCACAGTGGCGGTCATGATCGTGCCGGAGACGCTGATACGTACCGCCGAACGTGCGGACGAGGCCGCCCTCGCCGCGCTCGACCGGGCCGCCTGGTCGACCCTGCACGCGGTGCTGCCCGCCCCGGTGCCGCCGTACGAGCCGTTCTTCGACGACCGCCATCTGCCCGGGGACTACCTCCTCGCCGTGCGCGAAGACGTGATCGCCGGCTACATCCGGGTGGTGCCGCCGACCCCGCTCGCCGCCACCGCCCATGTGCGGCAGATCCAGGGTCTCGTGGTCGCCGAGGCCGCGCGCGGGCACGGCGTGGCGCGGGCGCTGCTGCGGGCCGCCATGGAGAAGGCCCGGGCGGACGGCGCCGTACGCATGACGCTGCGGGTGCTCGGGCACAACGCCCCGGCCCGCGCGCTCTACGCCTCCGAGGGCTTCGCGGTGGAGGGCGTGCTGCCGGGGGAGCTGTTCCTGGCCGGAGCGTATGTGGACGACGTCCTCATGGGCCGGTCGCTGACCCTCCGCTGACGTCCGGGTTCAGCAGCCGCATCCCGCCCATCAGTTCGCGCAGGCACCGGACCGCGAGCTCGGCCGGGGCGCCCTCGCCCCGTACCGGCGCGTCCGTCTCGGCCCAGCTCTCCAGGGCGATCCGGATCGCGTCCGTGGCCGCCGCGGCCGCGAGCCGTACCTCCAGCGGGTCCGCGCCCGGACCGGCGAGGCCGGCGACGACCTCGCGCAGTCTCTCCTCCGACTCCTGGTTGACCCGGTACCAGACGGCCCGCAGCGCCAGGTCCTCGGCGGCCGCGCGCAGCAGGCCGCGCGTCCAGCGCAGCCCTTCCTCGGCCGCCGCGTCCGCGGGGGTCAGGGAGGCGGCGATCGAGCGTTCCAGGGCCTCGGGCAGCCCCGGGCCCGGTTCCGAAGCGCCCCCTGCGGCCCCTCCGCGGCCCGCGGCCGGCGCGGCCGTCGCGGCGAGGAGTTCGCGCCAGCGGTCGCCGCCGCCGGCGAGGAGCGGGGCCACGGCGTCCTGCTTGGAGCGGAAGTACCGGTAGAAGGTGCGCAGCGCGACCCCGGCCCGCAGGGCGATGTCCTCGGCCGTGGTGCCGTCGGGGCCGTGCTCGGTGAAGAGCTCGGCGGCGGCGCGCGCGATGTCCAGCTGGGTCGCGGCCTTGCGGCGCTCCGTCAGCGTCCGGGTGGGGGGCGTGGCGCCCTCGGGCTTGGTGCTCACCGTACGAAGCGTACGCCCGCGCCTGCCGGTGGTGCACATTGTGCAGCTATGGCAAAACGTGCCACTTGGGCGTACGGTGGCGGCATCCCCCGGGAACCTCCGACGTCCCGGAAGCAGGATTCCCGGAAGCTCGACATCGAGAGGTTGCCGCCATGAACCAGCTGACCCGTTACGAAGGACGCCGCGCTCTGATCACCGGCGGCGGCTCCGGCATCGGCCAGGCCACCGTCCTGCGCGTGCTCGCCGAGGGCGGCCGGGTCGTCGCCGCCGACATCAGCGAGGACGGCCTCAAGGACACCGTCGCCAAGGCAGGCGACGCCGCCGACCGCCTCACCACCGTCGTCCTGAACGTCGCCGACGAGGCCTCCGTACGGGCCGGTGTGGCCGCCGCCGTCGAGGCGCTCGGCGGCCTGGACGTCCTGGTCAACGCGGCCGGCATCCTGCGCTCCTCGCACACCCACGAGACGAGCCTCGACTCCTTCGAGCAGGTGATACGGATCAACCTCACCGGCACGTTCCTGATGATCCGTGAGTCGATCCCCGCGCTCCTGGAGGGCGACGGCTCCGCCGTCGTGAACTTCTCCTCCACCTCCGCGATGTTCGCGCACCCCTACATGGCGGCCTACGCGGCCAGCAAGGGCGGCATCCAGTCCATGACCCACGCGCTCGCCGCCGAGTACGCCAAGCAGGGCATCCGCTTCACCGCCGTCCAGCCCGGCTCCATCTCCTCCGGCATGACCGACGGCACCGGCGCCAGCCGTCAGAGCGTCGGCCCGGGCATCCCCGAGGACGCCGACTGGTCCCTCTTCGGGAAGCTCGCCCCCGCCCTGGGCCAGGGCTTCGCCGGCCCCGAGACCGTCGCGGGAGTCGTCGCGATGCTCGCGTCCGAGGACGGGAAGTTCATCACCGGCACCGAGGTCCGCATCGACGGCGGCACACACTTCTGAGCGACGAGTTCCGAGTACGACGTCCGAGCACGTCGCCCGAGCGGCGACGGCGTCCCCGATCGGCGGCTGCCCGCGGCCCGCAGACCGCCGATCGGCACCGGATCCCGGGGGCCTTCTCCCGGGATCCGCGCTACACCGTCCCGAAGCGCTCCCACAGCCGGGGGAAGCGGGTCGCGAGGACCTTGTCGTCCTCCAGGTCGAACGGGGCTCCCAACGGCTCCCCGCCCGGCATCGGAATGCCCAGGTCCGGGGTCTCGGCGCCGGTCAGCTGCTCGTACGCCTCGTCCGCCGCGAAACCGATCTCCTCGCCGTCCCCGTCGATCTCCACGTCGAAGTCGCCGAGCAGTTCCGCGAGCGCGTCGGGATCGTGCACCGCGCCCTCGTACACCTCCCGGCCCTGACCGATGAGCCAGCAGCGGAACGAATCGAAGGTCTCGTCGCCGGCCCCGTCGAACAGCACCGCCGCCGCGCCCCAGAGATCCCAGAGATACGCGCGGTTGTAGCGAGCCTCGAAATGGCGTGCGTAGTCGAGCACGGAGTCGGGGTCCAGCCGGGTCAGCCGTTCCACGAGCAGGTCGGCCTGTTCCTCGGGGTCGCCCTCGGCGTCCTCGCGGCTGGCGTCGATGATCTCCCAGAACTCCGTCTCGTCCATCACGGGACCAGCATCCTGGTTCGGGGGGTGCGACGCACCCGGAAAGCCCGAAATGAATCCGGACAGAAGGTGTCGTACTTTCCTGCGAGTCTGGTGCGCATGACGACGGAGACGAACCAGACGGACCAGACGGACCAGACGGACCAGAGTGACGAGACGAACCGGACGAAGAGCCTGCGCGGACGGATCTGCCTGGTCGCCGGGGCGACCCGGGGCGCCGGACGTGGCATCGCCGTCGAGCTCGGCGCGGCCGGGGCCACGGTGTACGTCACCGGGCGGACCACCCGCGCGAAGCTCAGCGAGGTCGGCCGGGCCACCGAGACCATCGAGGAGACCGCCGAACTGGTGACGGCCGCCGGCGGCGAGGGCATCGCCGTCCCCACCGACCACCTGGAGGTCGAGCAGGTGAAGGCGCTGGTCGACCGGATCGACCGGGAGCGCGGGCGGCTCGATGTCCTCGTGAACGACGTGTGGGGCGGCGAGCACCTCCTGGTCTTCGGCAAGAAGACCTGGGAGAACGACCTCACCGACGGCCTGCGGATGCTGGAACTCGGGGTGCGGACGCACGCCATCACCTCCCACACGGCGATCCCGCTGCTCATCCGGAACCGGGGCGGCCTCGTCGTCGAGGTCACCGACGGCACGTCCGCGTACAACGGCACGCGCTACCGCGAGAACCTCTTCTACGACCTCGCCAAGAACGCCCCGATCCGGATGGCCTTCGGCCTCGGCGAGGAACTCGCGGAGTACGGCGGCACCGCGGTCTCCGTCACCCCCGGCTGGCTCAGGTCCGAGCAGATGCTCACCGCGTTCGGAGTCACCGAGGAGAACTGGCGCGACGCCGTCGAGAAGATCCCCGGCTTCGCGATCGCCGAGTCCCCGGTCTACGTGGGGAGGGCGGTCGCCGCGCTCGCCGCCGACCCCGACCGGCACCGCTGGAACGGCCGGTCGCTGTCGAGCGGTCAGCTCGCGGGGGAGTACGGCTTCACCGACGCGGACGGCTCACGGCCGGACGCCTGGGGCTTCATGCTCGCCGACGAGAAGGGCAGCCCGGACGTGAACGACTACCGGTGACCCTCACGCGTACCGCGAGGCCATCGCGCGGGCGGCCGCTCCGAAGCGCTCCCGCAAGGCGGCCGGGGCGAGCACCTCGGCCTCCGGGCCGAGCGTGAGCAGCTGGGAGAAGGCGACCTCCTCGCTCTCCACGAGGAGGACCACCCGGAGCCCGCCCTCCTCGGTGACCGCCGCCGCCAGCGCCTCCTCGGCCGCCGCGCGATCCGTCACGTACGGCAGTCTGCGGGCCCCCGCCTCCGTGAGGCGTACGACGATCTCGGCGCGCAGGATCGACCGGGCGAACTCGGCCGCGCGCTCGGCCCAGAAGGCGGACAGGTCGAAGCTCTCGTCCCGGTCGAACCGCTCCACGGCGAGGGCGACGGAGGCGAAGCGGTCCACCCGGTAGGTGCGGAACGCCGTGCCGGACCGCGCGCACAGGTACCAGACGCCCGCCTTCAGGACGAGGCCGTACGGGGCGAGCTCGCGCTCCACCTCACGGTCTCCGCGCCGGTAGCGGGCCGAGACCATCCGGTCGTCCCAGACCGCCTCCGCGATCGGCGGCAGCAGCTCGGGGGTCTCCGGCTCCTGGTACCAGCCCGGGGCGTCGAGCAGAAATCGCTGCGCCACCGAGTCCGGGGCGTCCCGCAGCGACGGCAGCAGCGCCGCGGACACCTTCAGCCGGGCCGCCGAGGCCGCGTCCTCCAGGCCCATGTCCCGCAGCGCGCCGGGCAGTCCGGACAGGAACAGCGCCTCGGCCTCGCCGCGCGCCAGGCCCGTGAGCCGGGTGCGGTAGCCGCCGACGAGCCGGTACCCACCGGCCCTGCCCCGGTCCGCATACACCGGAACCCCCGCCTCCGAGAGGGCGAGGGCATCGCGGGTGATGGTGCGCTCCGACACCTCCAGCTCGGCGGCGAGTTCGGCCGCCGTCATCGAAGGACGGGACTGGAGGAGAAGGACCATCTTGATCAGCCGGGCGGCGCGCATGAACCCATCATGCGCGCCCGCACCGACGACCGGGCAGGGCCTACAGGCCGTAGCGCTCGCGCGCCTCCTTCACGGCCGAGGCCGGGACCTCGCCGCGGCGGGCGAGCTGCGCGAGGGCCGCGACGACGATCGACTGAGCGTCGACGCCGAAGTGGCGGCGGGCCGCGTCACGGGTGTCCGAGAGGCCGAAGCCGTCGGCACCGAGCGAGGACCAGTCCTGCTCGACCCACTGCGCGATCTGGTCGGGGACCTGGCGCATGTAGTCGGAGACCGCGAGGACCGGGGACTCGACGCCCTCCAGGGCGCGGCGGATGTACGGCACCTTCTCCTCGCCGCGCAGCAGCGCCGCGTCGGCCTCGAGCGCGTCGCGCCGCAGCTCCGTCCAGGAGGTCGCGGACCACACGTCGGCGCCTACGCCCCACTCGGCGGCGAGCAGCTTCTGCGCCTCCAGGGCCCAGTGGATGGCCGTACCGGAGGAGAGGAGCTGGATGCGCGAGGCGTTCGCCGGGAGGTCGAGGCCCGCGGACTCCGCCGTGTTGAAGCGGTAGAGGCCCTTGACGATGCCCTCGTCGATGCCGGCCGGCTTGGCGGGCTGCGGCATCGGCTCGTTGTAGACGGTGAGGTAGTAGAAGACGTTCTGGTCCTCGCCCTCGGCGGCCTCGCCGTACATCCGGCGCAGACCCTCCTTGACGATGGCCGCGACCTCGTAGGCGAACGCCGGGTCGTACGTCAGCGCCGCCGGGTTGGTCGCCGCGATCACCGGCGAGTGGCCGTCGGCGTGCTGCAGGCCCTCACCGGTCAGGGTCGTACGGCCCGCGGTGGCGCCGACGAGGAAGCCCCGGCCGAGCTGGTCGCCGAGCTGCCACATCTGGTCGGCGGTCCGCTGCCAGCCGAACATCGAGTAGAAGATGTAGAACGGGATCATCGCCTCGCCGTGCGTGGAGTACGCGGTGGAAGCGGCGATGAAATCGGCCATCGAACCGGCCTCGGTGATCCCCTCGTTGAGGATCTGGCCGTTGACGGCCTCCTTGTAGTACATGAGCTGGTCGCGGTCGACCGGCTCGTACGTCTGGCCCTTCGGCGAGTAGATGCCGAGCGACGGGAACAGCGACTCCATACCGAAGGTACGGGCCTCGTCCGGGACGATCGGGACCCAGCGCTTGCCGGTCTCCTTGTCACGGATGAGGTCCTTGACCAGACGGACGAAGGCCATCGTGGTCGCCATCGACTGCGCGCCGGAGCCCTTGTCGAAGGCGGTGAAGGCCTTCTCCGCCGGGGCCGGCAGCGGGGCGATCGCGTGGGTACGACGGGCCGGGGCCGGACCGCCGAGCGCCGCGCGGCGCTCCTGCAGGTAGCGGACCTCGGGGGAGTCGGCGCCGGGGTGACCGTACGGCACCTGGCCGTCGGCGAACTGCGCGTCCGAGATGGGCAGTTCAAGAAGGTCACGCATGTTCTTGAACTCGTCGTTCGAGAGCTTCTTCATCTGGTGGTTCGCGTTCTTCGACGCGAAGCCCTCACCGAGGGTGAAGCCCTTGACGGTCTGCGCGAGGATGACCGTCGGCGCGCCCTTGAACTCCACGGCGGCCTTGTACGCGGCGTACACCTTGCGCGGCTCGTGGCCACCGCGCGAGAGGTGGAAGCACTCCAGGATCTTGTCGTCGCTCAGCAGCTGCGCCATCGCGACGAGCGCCGGGTCCTTGCCGAAGAAGTCCTGGCGGATGTAGGCGGCGTCGCGGGTCTGGTACGTCTGGACCTGCGCGTCCGGCACCTCGCGGAGGCGGCGGACGAGGGCGCCGGTGGTGTCGAGCGCGAACAGCTCGTCCCAGGCGTTGCCCCACAGCGACTTCACGACGTTCCAGCCGGCGCCGCGGAACTGTGCCTCCAGCTCCTGCACGATCTTGAAGTTCGCGCGGACCGGGCCGTCGAGGCGCTGCAGGTTGCAGTTGATGACGAAGGTCAGGTTGTCCAGACCCTCGCGGGCGGCCAGGGCGAGGGCCGCGGTCGACTCGGGCTCGTCCATCTCGCCGTCACCGAGGAACGCCCACACGTGCGAGGCGGAGACGTCCTTGATGGCGCGGTTGGTCAGGTAACGGTTGAAGCGCGCCTGGTAGATCGCGGAGAGCGGGCCCAGACCCATGGAGACGGTCGGGAACTCCCACAGCCAGGGCAGGCGGCGCGGGTGCGGGTAGGAGGGCAGACCGTTGCCGCCGGACTCCTGCCGGAAGTTGTCGAGGTGGGCCTCGTCGAGGCGCCCGTCCAGGAACGCGCGGGCGTAGATGCCGGGCGCGGCGTGACCCTGGATGTAGAGCTGGTCGCCGGAACCGTCGGCTTCCTTGCCCTTGAAGAAGTGGTTGAAGCCGGTCTCGTACAGCCAGGCGGCCGACGCGAACGTGGCGATGTGACCGCCGACGCCGTACTTCGAGCCGCGGGTGACCATCGCGGCCGCGTTCCAGCGGTTCCAGGCGGTGATCCGGCGCTCCATGGCCTCGTCGCCGTCGAAGTCGGCGCCCGTCGGCTCGGCGGAGGTCGGGATGGTGTTGACGTAGTCCGTCTCCAGCAGCTTGGGCAGGGCGAGGCCCGCGCCCTCGGCGTGCTGGAGCGTGCGGCGCATCAGGTAGGCGGCCCGGTGGGGGCCGGCGGCCTTGGTGACGGCGTCCAGGGAGGCCGCCCACTCGGCGGTCTCCTCGGTGTCACGGTCCGGGAGCTGGTCGAGCTCGCTCGGAATCTTGCCTACGGGATCGGTCATGATCGCCGCCTTCCGGACAGATGGGGGTGGAGAAGGGGTGCCTTGTCTGGCAGGACAGGGCGAAGGGCCGGGTAGCGGCCCGCCGAAGACTGTAAACCGGCGATCGATGATCGATCAAAGGGTTGAAGGGGAAAACCTCTTCAGATCGAGAAAGTCGGCACAGGGTGCCTCGAAATGGGGCACCCGGTGCCTTGTTTTCGCAGGTGGGAGCGGGGACGGGCTGCTTTCTGAGGGAATGCGCGCACGAATGAGCGGGCCCACCGGAGGGTGGGCCCGCTCACTGTCCGTGACCGGAAAGGGGGTCAGGCGCGCGGCGCGCAGCCCAGCACATGCGCCTTCACGAGCGCACCGATGTTCGGATCGCCCCGCCGGAAGGCCTCCACCAGCTCCTGGTGCTCCTCCGCGTACGACTTCTGGACCGTGCCCAGCCAGCGGATCGACAGGGCCGTGAAGACCTCGATGCCGAGGGTCTCCCAGGTGTGCAACAGGACGGCGTTCCCCGCGGCCTTCACCAACTCCCGGTGGAAGGCCACCGTGTGCCGCACCTGGGCCGTGCCGTCGGAGGTCGCGTCCGCCTCGTACAGGGCCGCCACGTGCGGCTCCAGGGCCGAGCAGTCGGCCGCGAGCCGGCCGGCCGCCAGCTCGGCCGCGATCTGCTCGAGACCGGCCCGTACGGGGTAGCTCTCCTCCAGGTCGGCCGCGGTCAGATTGCGGACCCGGACGCCCTTGTTCGGCGCCGACTCGATCAGCCGCAGCGACTCCAGCTCGCGCAGCGCCTCGCGCACGGGCGTCTGGCTGACCTCGAGCTCGGTCGCGATCCGGCGCTCCACGATCCGCTCGCCCGGCTTCCAGCGACCGCTGACGATCCCCTCCACGATGTGCTCGCGGATCTGCTCGCGCAGCGAGTGGACGACGGGGACGGTCATGAAGCGGCTCCTCGGGGAGTGTTGACTCTAAAGACAATACGGCGGCGCCCCCGTCCGGAAACACTTCCGGACGGGGGCGCCGCAGGTGAGGCTCGTTACGTTGCCTCGGCGTATGCCTTTCGGCGTACGGCCTAGAGACCGAGGTCGACCTCGAACTCGCCGGCCTCGAGGATCGCCTTGACCGAGGTCAGGTAGCGGGCGGCGTCGGCGCCGTCCACCAGACGGTGGTCGTAGGACAGCGCGACGTACGTCATGTCGCGGATCGCGATCGTCTCACCCAGGTCCGGGTGGTTGATGACGACCGGACGGCGCACGGTGGCGCCGATGCCCAGGATGGCGACCTGGTTCGGGGGCACGATGATCGTGTCGAAGAGCGCGCCGCGCGAACCGGTGTTGGAGATGGTGAAGGTCGCACCGGCCAGGTCGTCCGGGGTGATCTTGCTGGCGCGCACGGCGCCGGCCAGCTCCGCGGTCTTCTTCGAGATACCGGCGATGTTGAGGTCGCCCGCACCCTTGATGACCGGGGTCATCAGACCCTTCTCGGAGTCCACCGCGATACCGATGTTCTCGGTGTCGAAGTAGGTGATCGTGCCCTCGTCCTCGTTGATCCGGGCGTTGATGACCGGGTGGGCCTTCAGCGCCTGGGCCGCCGCCTTCACGAAGAACGGCATCGGGGAGAGCTTGACGCCCTCACGAGCGGCGAAGGCGTCCTTGGCGCGGCCGCGCAGCTTCATCAGCTTGGTGATGTCGACCTCGACGACCGAGGTCAGCTGGGCCTGGCCGTGCAGCGCCTTCATCATGTTGTCGCCGATGACCTTGCGCATGCGGGTCATCTTGACGGTCTGACCGCGCAGCGGGGAGACCTCCAGGGCCGGAGCCTTGGCGGCGACCGGAGCGGCCGCGGCGGGGGCCGCGGCGGCGGCCTTCTTGGCCTCGGCGGCCGCGAGGACGTCCTGCTTGCGGATGCGGCCACCGACGCCCGAGCCCTTGACGGCCGCGAGGTCGACACCGTTCTCGGTGGCGAGCTTGCGGACCAGCGGGGTCACGTACGCGCCATCCTCCGAGGACGCGGCCGGAGCGGCCGCGGGGGTCGCCGGAACCGGGGTGACGACCGCCGGGGCGATCGACGGGGCCTGGGCGACCGGGGCCGGAGCCGCGACCGGGGCGGCCGGAGCAACCGGCGCGGGGGCCGGGGCGGCGGGCGCCGGGGCGGCGGGAGCCGGAGCGGCGGCGGGGGCCGGGGCGGCCGGCGCCGGAGCAGCGGCGGCGGGGGCCGGAGCGGCCGGAGCCGGGGCGGCGGCCGGAGCCGCACCCGCGGCACCGATGACGGCGAGCTTGGCGCCGACCTCGGCGGACTCGTCCTCGGCGACGACGATCTCCAGGAGGACACCCGAGACCGGGGCCGGGATCTCGGTGTCGACCTTGTCCGTGGAGACCTCGAGCAGCGGCTCGTCGGCCTCGACGGTCTCGCCGACCGACTTCAGCCAGCGGGTCACGGTGCCCTCGGTGACGGACTCGCCCAGCGCGGGCAGCACGACGTCGGTGCCGGAGGCACCGCCGGCCGGGGCGGCGGGGGCCTCGGCCGCGGGGGCCGGAGCGGCCGGAGCCTCGGCGACCGGCGCCGGGGCGGCCGGGGCCGCGACGGGCTCGGCGGCCGGAGCCGGAGCGGCGGCCGGGGCGTCCGTGCCGTCGTCGATGATGGCCAGCTCGGCGCCGACCTCGACCGTCTCGTCCTCGGCGACCTTGATGGAGGCCAGGATGCCCGAGGCGGGGGCGGGGATCTCGGTGTCGACCTTGTCGGTCGAGACCTCGAGCAGCGGCTCGTCGGCCTCGACACGCTCACCCTCGGCCTTGAGCCAGCGGGTGACGGTGCCCTCGGTGACGCTCTCGCCGAGCGCCGGCAGGGTTACGGAAACCGACATGGTTTCAGTTGCTCCTAACGAATTGCGGGAAGTGGTCGTCGCGCCCTGTCATGACGTGAGCGTCAGTCGTGGGAGTGCAGAGGCTTGCCGGCCAGGGCCAGGTGGGCCTCGCCGAGCGCCTCGTTCTGCGTCGGGTGGGCGTGGATGAGCTGCGCGACCTCGGCCGGCAGCGCCTCCCAGTTGTAGATCAGCTGCGCTTCGCCGACCTGCTCGCCCATGCGGTCACCGACCATGTGGACGCCGACCACGGCACCGTCCTTGACCTGGACGAGCTTGATCTCGCCCGCGGTCTTGAGGATCTTGCTCTTGCCGTTGCCCGCCAGGTTGTACTTGAGGGCGACGACCTTGTCCGCGCCGTAGATCTCCTTGGCCTTGGCCTCGGTGATGCCGACGGAGGCGACCTCGGGGTGGCAGTACGTCACCCGGGGCACGCCGTCGTAGTCGATCGGGACGGCCTTCAGACCGGCCAGGCGCTCCGCGACGAGGATGCCCTCGGCGAAGCCGACGTGCGCGAGCTGGAGCGTCGGGACGAGGTCGCCCACGGCCGAGATCGTCGGCACGTTGGTGCGCATGTACTCGTCGACCAGGACGTAGCCGCGTTCCATCGCGACGCCCTGCTCCTCGTAACCGAGACCGGCGGAGACCGGGCCGCGGCCGATGGCGACCAGCAGCACCTCGGCCTCGAAGGTCTTGCCGTCGGCCAGGGTCACCTTGACGCCGTTGTCGGTGTACTCGGCGGACTGGAAGAAGGTGCCGAGGTTGAACTTGATGCCGCGCTTGCGGAACGCGCGCTCAAGAAGCTTCGAGCTGTTCTCGTCCTCGACGGGGACGAGGTGCTTCATGCCCTCGATCACCGTGACGTCGGTACCGAAGGACTTCCACGCGGAGGCGAACTCGACGCCGATGACACCGCCGCCGAGGATGATCGCGGACTCCGGGACCCGGTCCAGGGTCAGCGCGTGGTCCGAGGTGATGATCCGGTTGCCGTCGATCTCCAGGCCGGGGAGGGACTTCGGTACGGAACCGGTGGCCAGGAGGATGTGACGGCCCTCGACGCGACGACCGTCGACATCGACGGAGGTCGGGGAGGACAGGTGGCCGGTGCCCTCGATGAAGGTCACCTTGCGGGAGGCGACGAGACCCTGCAGACCCTTGTACAGGCCCGAGATCACGTCGTCCTTGTACTTGTGCACGGCCTTGATGTCGATGCCCTCGAAGGAGGCCTTGACACCGAACTGCTCCGCCTCGCGGGTCTGGTCGGCGACCTCGCCGGCGTGGAGCAGGGCCTTCGTCGGGATGCAGCCGTTGTGCAGGCAGGTGCCGCCGAGCTTGTTCTTCTCGATCAGTGCGACGTCCAGGCCCAGCTGCGCTCCGCGCAGCGCCGCGGCGTAACCGCCGCTACCGCCGCCGAGGATCACTAGGTCGAAAACGGTGCTGGCGTCGTTCGCCACGTCACGTCCTCCATGCATGTGCGCTCGTCGCCGGTCCTCAGTGACCGGGCGGCGGCTGGTGTTCGGCCGCTTATTTTCGGCCCTGTGGTGGGGGCCCTGTCCTGCCGAGAACCCATCTTCGCACTTGTTGACGGATGGCGGGACGCGGGGCCGGGCTCTGAGACGGCCGATCGTCCGTACGGCGGGCCGACCAGAGCGGACGAACCTACGGATTTCGTCGCGGGCGAACAGCGACGGCCCCGGGCACGCAGCCCGGGGCCGTCGCCGTCACCCGCCTGCTCAGAGCTCGCCGGCCGCCGTGAGCTCGGCCAGCCTCACCAGGGTGCGGACCGAGGAGCCGGTACCGCCCTTGGGGGTGTAGCCGTACGGGGCGCCCTCGTGGAAGGCCGGGCCCGCGATGTCCAGGTGGGCCCAGGTGATGCCCTCGCCCACGAACTCCTGGAGGAAGAGACCGGCGACCAGGCCGCCGCCCATCCGCTCGCCCATGTTGGCGATGTCGGCGGTGGGGGAGTCCATGCCCTTGCGCAGGTCCGCGGGGAGCGGCATCGGCCAGGACGCCTCGCCGACCTCCTCCGCGATCTCGTGGATCGCGGAGCGGTAGTCGTCGTCGTTGGCCATGATGCCGAAGGTGCGGTTGCCGAGCGCCAGGACCATCGCGCCGGTCAGGGTCGCCACGTCGACGATCGCGTCCGGGTGCTCCTCGGAGGCCCGGGTCAGCGCGTCGGCGAGGACGAGCCGGCCCTCGGCGTCGGTGTTCAGGACCTCGACGGTCTTGCCGCTGTACATGCGCAGCACGTCACCCGGGCGGGTGGCGGAGCCGGACGGCATGTTCTCGGCGAGGGCGAGCCAGCCCGTGACGTTGACCTCGAGGCCGAGGCGGGCCGCGGCGACGACGGTGGAGAACACGGCGGCGGCGCCGCTCATGTCGCACTTCATCGTCTCGTTGTGGCCGGCCGGCTTGAGGGAGATGCCGCCCGAGTCGTAGGTGATGCCCTTGCCGACCAGGGCGAGGGTCTTCTCCGCCTTGGGGTGGGTGTAGCCGATGCGGACCAGACGCGGCGGGTTCTGCGAGCCGACGCCGACACCGAGGATGCCGCCGAAGCCGCCCTTGGCGAGCGCCTTCTCGTCGAGGACCTGGACCTTGAGGCCGTGCTCCTTGCCGGCGGCCTGGGCGGCGGCGGCGAACGCGGCCGGCGTCAGGTCGTTCGGCGGCATGTTGATCAGGTCGCGGGCGCGGTTGATCTCCTCGGCGACGGCCTGGGCGCGCTCGGCGGCGGCCTTGTGGGCCTTGTCGCGCGGCTTGGCGCCGAGCAGGGCGACCTCGCCCAGCGGCTTCTTCGCGTCCTTGCCGTTCTCCTGGTACGTCGTGAAGGCGTACGCACCGAGCAGGGCGCCCTCCGCGATGGCGGCGGCGTCCTCGGCGTCGTCGATCGGCAGCGCGAACGCGGCCTTCTTCGAGCCGGTCAGGGTGCGGGCGGCGACACCGGCGGCCCGGCGGAGGGTCTCGGCGCCGTAGGACGCGCCGTCCTCGGGGGCGGAGCCCAGGCCGACGGCCAGGACGACGGGGGCCTTGAGGCCGGCGGGGGCGGGCAGCTTGGTCGCCTCACCCTCGGCACCCGAGGCGCCCAGCGTCTCCAGGACGGCGGCGAGCCGACCGTCGAAGGCCTTGTCGACGGCCTCGGCGCCCGGGGCGACGACGAGCGTCTTCCCGGACTTCACGACGCCGATGACGAGGGCGTCGGCGCGGAGCGTCGCCGCGCCGGCAGTGCTGAGAGTGAGAGCAGTCACGGTGGTGAAATCTCGCTTCCATTGAGTTCTGTGGCGGTCGAGGGATGGGCCGACCGTGCCCGCCGCATCGTATTTCGGCCCGGAGAGCGCCGAGAACGAGCCTACGCTCGCTCACCCGGTTCGCTCACGGCGGCGCTGATTCACTCATCCGTGGTGTCTCTTTCATGTTTACCGTTCAGGCTCGGAGCGCTCGTTCACACTCGCCTCAGTCACGCAAGGACGACCCACTCGTCTTCGCACCATCTGCAACATCTCCACAGGTCCGCCGCCCCGGTCCCCGGTGCGCGGGGACCTGCCGAGGGGGGACACCACCTGATGGACTCCGGCCGAATCCGTACGCCCGGAAGCGCGCCCCGCACCCGTGGCGGCGCCCGCACCGCGCCCCGTACCGCCCGCGTCGCGGCCCTCGCCGCCGCCACGCTGCTCGCCACCGTCGTCCCGTCCGCGCAGGCCCTCGCGGCCCCCGCGCCCCGGGTCGACCTCACCGTCCTGGTCGTGGACGACGGCGGCAGCGCGGTCGGCGCGATCACCGCCGAGCTGAAGGGCTCCGGCGTCCCGTACCGCAGGATCGACCTGAACGACCCGAACCGGCCGGTTCTCGACACGGCCTTCCTCAGCGACACGCTCGACGGCCGCCCCCGCGCCAAGTACCAGGGCGTCGTCCTGCCCCACGAGAGCGCCTTCGGCCCCGACTCGGCCGAGCACACCGCCCTCCAGACGTACGAACGGACCTTCGGGATCCCGCAGGTCGACGCCTACACCTGGTCCCACCCCGGCGTCGGCCTCGACTACACCAACGAGGGCGGCTGGTCCGGCGTCCTCGACGGGACCACCGCCGGGATCACCGCCGCCGGGAAGGCGGGCCCCTTCCAGTACCTGGCCGGGGCGCTCACCTTCGAGGACAACGACCCGTCGATCGCCGAGAGTTACGGCTACGCGGGCCGCCCCCGGGCCGGCTACACGAGCTACGTGGACGTCCCCGCCGACGGTGGCGGCCGGGCCAGCCTCGTCGGCGAGTACACCGCCGACGGACGCCGCGAACTGGTCGTCACCTTCGCCTACAACCAGTACCAGCGGCAGTTCCGGGCCCTCGCCCGCGGCATCGTCGAGTGGCTCACCCAGGGCGTCCACCTCGGCCAGAGCCGCAACTACCTCTCCGTGCACGTCGACGACGTCTTCGCCCCCGACGCCCGCTGGGACACCGGACTCGACTGCACGCCCGGCGACTTCGACTGCGTCGGCGACGACGGCGAGGGCGCCGATCCGATCCGGATGACGGTCGCCGACGCCCAGTACGCCGCCGCCTGGCAGAAGTCCTCCGGCTTCACCCTCGACATGGTCTACAACGGAGGCCAGGGCGAGCAGTGGAAGACCGAGCACGCCGGCTCCGACCCGCTCACCGACCGGCTCGTCGCCGACCGCGCCCAGTACCGGTGGATCAACCACACGTACACCCATCCCTTCCTCGGCTGCGTCCAGGACAACGCCGTCGTCCCCTGGCAGTGCGCCAAGGACACCCAGGGCAAGACCCTCTGGGTCAGCCGCGCCGAGCTGTCCGCCCAGATCCGCGACAACCACAACTGGGCGGTCCGCAAGGGCATCTCCGTCGACCGCTCCGAACTCGTCACCGGCGAGCACTCCGGCCTCAGGACCCTGCCCCAGCAGCCCGTCGACAACCCGAACATGGCCGGCGCCCTCGCCGACAACGGCGTCAAGTGGACCGGCAGCGACAACTCCCGCGAGCCGCAGCAGCGCTCGATCGGCACCGCGTCCGGCGCCGCGAAGACGGTGCCCCGCCACCCCATGAACGTGTACTACAACGTGGGCACCGCCGCCGAGATGGCCGACGAGTACAACTGGATCTACACCTCCCGCGCCGACGGCGGCAGCGGCATCTGCGAGTCCAACCCGGCCTCCACCTGCCTGCCCGCCCCGCTCCCCACGGCCACCGGCTACGCCGACCACATCGTGCCGCAGGAGGCCCGTACCGCCCTCTCCCACGTCCTCGGCAACGACCCCCGGCCGCACTACGTGCACCAGTCGAACCTCGCCGAGGAGCGCCTGCTCTACCCCGTCCTCGACCGGGTACTCGCCGACTACCGGGGCCTGTTCGCCCCCAGCGCGCCCCTGGTCAACCCCGCCCAGCGGGACGTCGGCACCGAACTGACCCGCCGCGCCGCCTGGGACCAGGCCCTCGCCGCCGGAAAGGTCACCGCCTACCGCATCGGCACCGCGGTCACCGTCAAGGCCCCCGCCGGCCTCACCGTGCCCGTCACCGCCCCCGAGGGCACCCGCAAGCGCCTCGTCCTCGGCACCGCCGCCTTCGGCACGCCGTACGCAGGGACCCGCTCCGCCTGGACCACGCCCGAACTGCTCCAGACCAGCGTCACACTCACGCTCCCGACCGCCTGACCAGCACGTTCTGGGGGGAACCGCACATGCCGAGCAGTGGCCGTCATGTCACCATGCTCACCGAAGGCACCTACCCGCATGTCCACGGCGGCGTCAGCACCTGGTGCGACCAGCTCGTCCGCGGCATGCCCGAGGTCGACTTCGAGATCCTCGCCCTCACCGGCAGCGGCCGCGAACCCGTCACCTGGGAGCTGCCGTCCAACGTCACCCGGCACACCGCCTACCCCCTCTGGGGACTCCCGCAGGGGCCGACCGCGCCCGGTCTGTTCACCGGAGCGCGCCGGCCCCTGCGGGGGCGTGAGCGCCGCCGCTTCCTCGACACGTACGAGCGCCTGCTCCTCGCCCTCCTCGACCCGGAGGCGGGCTACGACTTCGGCACCAGCCTGTACGAACTCGCCGAACTCGCCCGGCGGGGCCGGCTCACCGACGCCCTGCGCTCCGAGGCCGCCCTGCGCTCCCTGATGTGGATCTGGACCATGCCGCATCTGCCGACGCTCGCGGCCCGGCCCACCGTCCACGACGCGCTCACCGCCACCGACCTGCTCGAACACGCCCTGCGGCCGCTCGCCGCCCGGATAGCCACCGACGGCGTCGCCCACGCCGTCTCCAGCGGCCTCGCCACCCTTCCGGCGCTCGCCGCCCAGCACTTCGAAGGGGTGCCCTTCCTGCTCACCGAACACGGCATCTACCTCCGCGAGCGCTATCTCGGCTACCGCACCGAGGCGCAACGCTGGCCCGTCAAGGCCCTCATGCTCGGCTTCTACCGCGAGCTCAACACCCTCGGCTACCGCAAGGCCGACCTCATCACCCCCTGCAACCAGTACAACCGGCGCTGGGAGGAGCGCGGCGGCGCCCCCGCCGACCGCATCCGCACCGTCTACAACGGTGTCGACCCGGCCCTCTTCCCCGAAGCGGGGCCCGAACCCGAGACTCCCACGCTGAGCTGGTGCGGCCGCGTCGACCCCATCAAGGACCTCGAAACCCTGATCAGGGCGTACGCCATCTGCCGTGCCGAACTGCCTGCGCTGCGGCTCCGGTTGTTCGGCCCGGTCCCCGCCGGGAACGAGGACTACCTCACCCGCCTGGAGAAGCTCGCCGCCGAACTCGGCGTCACCGACGGGATCACCTTCGAGGGCCGGATCTCCGACGTGCCCAGCGCCTACGCGGCCGGGAGCGTGGTGATGCTCTCCTCCATCAGCGAGGGCTTCCCGTTCTCCCTCATCGAGGCCATGTCCTGCGGCCGCGCCACCGTCTCCACCGACGTCGGCGGGGTACGGGAGGCCGTCGGCGACACCGGCATCGTCGTCCCGCCCCGCGAACCGGCCGTGATGGCCGCCGCCGTCACCGCCCTCCTCGGCGACGGGGCGCGCCGCGCCGAACTCGGCCGACGAGCCCGGCAGAGGGTCATCGACCGGTTCACCCTGCACCGCTCGGTGGACGGATTCCGCCAGATCTACCGCGAACTGGCGGGCGACCGGGTACGCCCCGCGCCACGCCCCCAGGTCCGGCCCAAGCCCTGGCCGGCCCGACTCCCGGCCCCGCGCCGGATCACCCCGACCCTGGTAGCGGGAGGCACCCCGGCATGAGCGGCTCCCTGTGGCTGAAACCACCGACCACCGAAACCCCGCTGCCGGCGATCCCGCGCCCCCGCCGGGAGAACGCCCCGGGCCGGCCGCCGAACGAGGGCCCCCGAACGGGGGCCACGGCCGCCGGGCCGGGCTCCGTCGTCCCGGCCGCCGTCCCCGGCGTCCCGGCCGTGCCCGGTCCGGCCGCCCCCGGCACCCCGCCGCACCCCGCCGGAGGCGAACTCGCCGACGATCCGCTCGACGCACTCGCCGAACGGCTCGGGGAGCTCGTCGCCGTCGCCGTGCACCCCGACGAGATCGCCGCCGTCCTGGAGTCCGACGGCATGACCGACGACCACATCCGGCTCGCCTACGGCCGCGCCGACTCCTTCGCGCTCGCCGAGGACCTCTACGCGCGCGTGGAGCGACGCCACCCCGCCCCGGAGGCACCGCCCGGAGGTTCCTGGCACCGGGGGCTCGCGGGCTGTCTCCTGCGCGGGCTCGTCTTCGCCCTGCCCGGCCTCGCCTATGTCCTCGCCGCGCCCCTGCTCGCCGGGGAGCAGGGCCGGTTCGGGCTCCCGGGAGGAACGGTTCCGCTGCTCGCGGGCGCCGTCACCGGCTGGGTCTGGAACCAGGCCCTCGCCCACCGCGCGTACACCTGGCTGGGCCTCGGCGACCGGCCCGCAGCCGCCCGCGCCCTGCTCCTCGGGGCCCCGGCGGGCGCCCTCGCCGGTACGGTCGTCGCCCTCGCGGCGGCCGCTCCCGGCGAGACCCCGGCGGCCCTGTTCGCCGCCGGGCAGTCGGTCTACCTCGCCGCCGCGACCGTGCTCCTGGTCCTCGGCCGCGAACGGGCCCTGCTCTGCGCCCTGGCACCGCTCGCCGGAGCCGTCCCCGCCTTCCGCTGGGACCTGCCCGACCTCCTGCGCGCCGGCCTCCTCCTCGCCGCGCTCACCGCGAGCGTCGCCTTCGCCGGGCTCGTCCTCCGGCCGGGCGCCCGGCGGGGCGCGGCGGGACGCGGCGGACCCCCGCGCGCGGCCTCGCTCCCGTACGGCCTCTTCGGCCTCGGCAGTGGTCTGCTCGTGCTCCACGCGGGCATCGGCGACACCCTGGTGAGCGGTGCGGGCGCCGTCATCGCGCTCACCCTCTCCATGGGGCCCGCCGAGTGGCTGCTGCACCGCTTCCGGGGCGAGAGCCTGACCCGGCTGCGGACCCTGGCCACCGCGCGCGAGTTCCGCCGCGCGGTGACCGGCACCCTCGTGCTCTGCCTCGGCGGTTACCTCGGCGTCCTCGTCACGCTCACCGTCGCCGTGACCCTGGCCTGGCCCGGGGCGCCCTGGCCGACGCTGCCGCGGCTCGTCACCCTGCTCCTGATCGGGACCGTGCTGTGGCTGGGGCTGTTGCTCCAGGCCTTCGGGGCGGTGCTCAGCGCGGCCGCCGTCTGTCTGCTCGCTGCGGCGGCGCAGACGCTGGAACCCGCGGCCGGCCCGGTCGCGGCCGGGGGAGCGGCGGCCGTGCTCGCCGTCCTCACCTGTGTCCTGCTGGCACGACCGACCGCTCACCGCGTCTAGGGGGTGTCGTGCCGATCAGGCCGGGCTCGCGGCCCGTGAATCGTTTCCTCCTGGTGCCGTTCTACGAGCATCCGGCCGACCGGCCCGAGGCCTGGTCGGCCCTCGTCGAGGCGGCGCCGTCCCTGTACGGCGTCGTCGTCAACCCGGCGAGCGGCGCGGGAGAGGCCCCCGACGCGGCGTTCGCGGAGGCGGCCGGCCGGCTCCGGGCGGCCGGGGTGCGGATCCTCGGCTACGTGGACACCGCCTACGGGCGCCGCCCGCACGCCGAGGTCGTCACCGACCTGCTCCGCCACCGCGACTGGTACGGCACCGACGGCGCCTTCCTCGACCAGGTGTCCACCGCGCCCGACGCCCTCGCCCACTACCGCCGGGTCGCGGTCGCGGCCCGGTCCGCCGGGGCGGCGACCCTGGTGCTCAACCACGGCGCCCATCCGGACCCGGGCTACGAGGAGTTCGCCGACCTCCTCGTCACCTTCGAGGGCCCCTGGGACACGTACCGGACGCTCGACCTGCCGGTCGCCGCCCACTACTGCCACCTCGTGTACGCGGCTCCGCACGGCGTCCGCCCGGTCACCCCGGTGCACTGCGCCGTCCCCGGCACGGGCGCGCACCCCTGGGGCACCCTCCCGCACCTCCCGGAGCCCGTCCGCTGAGCCTGCCGGGCGCGCGGGGGCGCCGCACCGTCACCCCAGGGCGAGTGCCACGAGTGCCGTCGTCGCCGCCGTCTCCTCCACCGCCCCGAAGACGTCTCCCGTCACGCCGCCGAACCGTCGTACGCACCGGCGCAGGAGTGCCGCCGCCGCGCCCAGGGCCGCACCCGCCGCAAGGACGTTGTGGACCGCGTCGTACGAGGAGAACAGCAGGCCGGAGGCGGCACAGAGGACGAGGACGACCGCGGTCGAGAGGGTCGCGGACCGGACCGGGACGGTCGCGGCGACGATCGCGCCGAGGCCCTCGGGGCGTGCCGCGGGGACGCCCTGGCGGGAGGCGTGGGTGAGGGCGAGGCGGGCGACGGTCGCGGCCAGGGCGGCGCCGACCGCGCCGTGCGCCCAGCTCTCCCCGTACAGCTCGAAGAGTGCGGCGACCTGGGCGAGCAGGACGAGGAGCAGCACGATGACGCCGAACGGGCCGACGTCCGACTGCTTCATGATGCGCAGCGCGTCCTCGGCCGGCTTGGCGCTGCCGAGGCCGTCGGCGGTGTCGGCGAGGCCGTCGAGGTGGAGGCCGCGGGTGAGGACGGCGGGTACGGCGGTGGAGGCGACGGCGGCGAGCAGCGGGCCCGAGCCGAGTGCGAGGAACGCGCCGCCGAGCCCGGCGGCGAAGAGTCCGACGACCAGACCGGCCAGCGGGGCGCAGAGCATGCCGGCGCGCGCCGCGTCCCGGTCCCAGCGGGTGATGCGGGCGGGAAACACGGTGAGGGTGCCGAAGGCGAAACGCAGGCCGTCCATCCGGGCAGGGTAATCGCCGCCTCCAGACGGTAGATTGCGCATATCGCGCAAATCGGAACGGGGTGGCATGGGTCACTGGTTCTCCCGCAACATCGTCGAGCCGGGCAAGCTCCCGATGCTTCTCGCGCTGACCTCGTTCATCGTGACGTTCCTGGTCACGAGGACCATCGTCCGTCTCATCCGGGCGGGCAAGGGGCCCTTCGGGAACGTCTCGTCCGGCGGGCTCCACATCCATCACGTCGTACCGGGCGTGGTCCTCACCGTCATCGGCGGTTTCGGCGCGGTGGGCAGCGACCGGCACGGGATCGGCGCCGCCGTCTTCGCCGTGGTCTTCGGGGTCGGCGCGGGGCTCGTCCTGGACGAGTTCGCGCTGATCCTCCATCTCGACGACGTCTACTGGTCCGACGAGGGCCGCAAGAGCGTCGAGGTGGTCGTCCTCACCGCCGCCCTGGTCGGGCTCACCCTGAGCGGCTTCTCGCCGCTGGGCGTCGACGACATGACCGCCGACGAACGCCAGGACCGGTTCACCTTCATCCTGACCCTCGCGCTGAACTTCCTCCTCATCCTGATCACCCTGGTGAAGGGGAAGTTCAGGATGGCGGTGATCGGGACCCTGATCCCGTTCGTGGCGATCGTGGGCGCCGCCCGGCTCGCCCGCCCCGGCTCCTGGTGGGCCCGCCGGTTCTACGGGCGCCGCCACCGGGCCCGGGCCCGCTCCCGGATCCGTACGTACCGCCACGACAAGCGCTGGACCAGGGTCCGGCGCCGGGCTCAGGACTTGATCGGAGGCTTCCAGGAACGGGTTCCCGGGCGGGGCTCCACTCCCTCCTGACCGCGCTCGCGCCAGGCCTGGATCCCCATCAGGACGAGGACGCCGGCGATGGCCGCCAGATGTTCCCTGCCCGCCAGGTTCGGCTTGATGATCACCTCGACGACCATCGCCACGACCACGAGCGTGCCCGTCCACCGGGCCCCGTACCGCCAGCAGACGTAGACGGCCAGGCCGACCACGGCCGCCGACGGCCCGGTGTCGACGACCTGCGCGTCGGTGGCGGGCAGCCCGAGCGGGTTCTCCGGGCCGAGCGCGATGCCCACGCGCGCGTACAGCGTCCCGCAGAGGGTCGCCAGATAGGCGACGGCGAGGGTGCGCCACCGCCCCAGGCAGATCTCGGCGATCCCGAAGACCAGCAGGACCTGCGCGAGGGCGCCCCACACGGGAAGGTCGAGCGCCGGCACGAACAGCGAGAGCGGGGTCCGGAGCAGCGCCAGCCAGAACGGGTCCTCGGCCCGTACGGAGCCGATGTTCTGGACCGGCTGATAGCCCCAGTCCTGGTTCTGCACCAGCTGGAAGAGGGAGGTGAGACAGACGGCGGCGAGCGTCATCGGGACCGCCCGCCACTTCTTCGTGAGCAGCGCCGTCCGTACGGTGAGGAACAGCGGGCCCCACTCGCGGCGGGCGAACTCCCGGAGGGCGCGGCTCAACGGCCGCTCTCCAGATGCCGTCGGTGCATCCACTTCGGCAGCCCCGGTGCTTCCAGGAACCCCTCCGCGCGACCGGCCGCGAGGCCGATGCGCAGCAGGTCCGCACTCTTCTCGAAGAGCATGAATCGGGGCTCCCAGATCGGTCGGTACTTGGCGTTGGCTCGGTACAACGACTCGATCTGCCACCAGCGGGAGAAGAAGCTGAGCAGTGAACGCCACATGCGCAGCACGGGTCCCGCCCCGAGCTTCGAGCCACGTTCGAAGACGGAGCGGAACATCGCGAAGTTCAGCGAGACCTGAGTGATCCCGATCTCCTTCGCGCGCTGGAGGAGTTCGATGACCATGAACTCCATCAGGCCGTTCTCCGAATCGCGGTCACGGCGCATCAGATCCAGCGAAAGTCCCTTCGGCCCCCACGGGACGAAGGACAGTACCGCCCGCAGCTCACCGTCCCCATCGGTGCACTCCAGCATCACGCACCGCCCGTCCCGCGGGTCGCCGAGCCGGCCGAGCGCCATCGAGAAGCCGCGCTCGGTGGCCCCGTCCCGCCAGTCGTCGGCCTTCCGCAGCAACTCGGCCATCTCCTCGGCCGGGATGTCCTCGTGGCGCCGGATCCGGACCTCGTACCCGGCCCGCTTGACCCGGTTGAAGGCCTGCCGGACCGTCCGCATGGCCCGCCCGTCCAGGGTGAACTCGTCGGTCTCCACGATCGCCTCGTCGCCCAGCTCCAAAGCGTCCAGACCGTGCCGGGCGTAGATGACCCCGGCCTCCTCGCTCGCGCCCATCACCGCCGGGATCCAGCCGTGCTCGCGCGCCTCGGCCAGCCACGGTTCGATGGCGCCGGGCCAGGCCTCGGGGTCGCCGATCGGGTCGCCCGAGGCGAGTGAGACCCCGCCGACCACCCGGTAGGTGACGGCGGCCTTCTCGCTCGGCGACCACACGACGCTCTTCTCGCGGCGCAGCGCGAAGTAGCCGAGCGAGTCGCGGTCCCCCTGCTTGTCGAGCAGGGCCCGCAGCCGCTCCTCGTCCTCCTCGGTCAGCGGGTCGGTGGCCCGGCGGGAGCGGAAGGCGGCGAAGAGCACCGCGAACAGCAGCAGCGTGGACAGGACGTTGATGGTGACGTCGACCCAGCCGGGGGTGGTGATCCCGGCGAACCGCGAGTCGTCCGAGGCCAGGGTGATCAGCCGCATCACGCCGTACCGCCAGCGCTCCAGGAAGGTGGAGTGGGTGGTGGAGGTGTTGGTGACGGTGACCAGGACGGCCGCGAGCAGCGAGGTGACGAGCAGTCCGCCGACCGCGACGATCGCGGCGAGCCACGGGTTGGAGCGGTCGCCCTTCGCGTAGAACTCCTTGCGGCCCAGCAGCAGCGCGAGCACGAACGCGGCGGTGAGGACCAGCGAGATCCAGTTCTGGGCGTGCTGCCGGATCTCCGGGAAGAACATCACCAGCGCGAAGAGCAGCAGGAAGAGTCCGCCGAGCACCATGTTGAGGATCCACGCGGCCCGCTTGCGCCGCCGCATGGTGATCGCGAGGAAGAGGGTGAAGACCCCCGAGGCGAAGCCCGCCGTGAGCATGTACGGGGTGAAGTAGTTGTCCTCGTTGTGGCGGCGCAGGTCCTGCCCGAAGGAGACCCAGACGGCACTCAGGAAATTGATGAACGTGACGACGCGCAGGTACCAGACGGCGAACGCGGCGCTGCGCCGTGAACGGGCGGTCGTGCCCCGGGGTGCTGCTTCGGCAGGCAAGCGGACTTCTCCCATGAAAAGCGATCATATGGGGCAGTGCTTGCTGTACGGAGACGCCGGAGACGGCCACGCGCGCGTCGCGCGTGACCGCCTCGGAGTCGATCGTTCCGACCCCCCGGCCTCAGGCCTCCGCAGCGCCCTCGTCGTCCGGAATGGTCGGATCCGGACGCTCGGGCAGCTCCGCGGCGAAGGCCGCCGCGGCCTTGACGAGGGGGAGTGCGAGCAATGCCCCGGTTCCCTCACCCACATGGACGCCGTGGTCGAGCAGAGGGTTGAGCGCCATCCTGTCCAGCGCCTTCGCCTGCGCCGGCTCCCCGCTCACCTGACCCGCGAGCCACCAGTCCGGAGCCCGGAACGCCGCCCGCTGCGCCACCAGCGCGCACGCCGCGCCCACCACACCGTCCAGGATCACCGGCATCCGCCGGACCGACGCCTGCAGCAGGAAGCCGGTCATCGCCGCGAGATCCGCCCCGCCGACCGCCGCCAGCAGCTCCAGCTGATCACCCAGGACCGGCCGGGCCCGCCGCAGCGAGTCCCGGATCGCCGCGCACTTGCGCATCCATGCCAGATCGTCGATCCCGGCGCCGCCCCGGCCCGTCACCACGGAGGCGTCCGTCCCGCAGAGCGCCGCGATCAGCGTGGCGGCCGGCGTCGTCCCGCCGACGCTCAGATCCCCGAGCACCACCAGATCCGTGCCCGAGTCCGCCTCCTCGTCGGCGATCGCGATCCCGAGCCGGACCGCCGCCTCGGTCTCCTCGACCGTCAGCGCGTTCTCGACGTCGATCCGGCCGCTGCCGCGCCGCACCCGGTGGCGTACCACCTCGGCGGGCAGCAGCTCCGGGTCGCAGTCCAGACCCGCGTCCACGACCCGGACCGGCACATCCGTCGACCGGGCAAGCACCGCGATCGGGCTCGCCCCGTCCAGGACCGCGCGCACCAGCTCGTGCGCGGTGCCCGCCGGGCGCCCCGACACGTCGAGCGAGGCCACCCCGTGGTCGCCCGCGAAGAGCACCACCTTCGGCTGCTCGATCGCCCGCACCTTGACCGAGGCCTGCGCGGCCGACAGCCACTCACCGAGCTCGTCGAGCCGACCGAGCGCCCCCGGCGGCACGGCCAGCCGCTCACGGCGCTCCTCGGCGTCACGCCGGATCCCCCCGTCGGGGCGCTCGATCAGATCGGAGAAGTCGTCCAGGTTCACGGATTTCCGCCTTGTGAATCAGCGAGGGCCATCGGTGCTCGCACCCTACCCGCGCAGCACGAGCGCCTGACCGGCGACCACGAGGAGGACCTCCTCGCACTCGTCCGCGAAGGCCGCGTTCAGCCGGCCCAGCTCGTCACGGAAGCGGCGCCCCGCCGCCGTCGCCGGCACCACGCCCGAGCCGACCTCGTTCGTCACGGCGACGACCGTACGACGGGTCGCCCGCACCGCCGCCACCAGCTCGGCGGTCCGCTCGCGCAGCGCGCTCTGTCCGCCGGCGGCCCACGTCCTGTCGTCCCAGGCACCCACCCGGTCCATGGCATCGGTCAGCCACAACGACAGACAGTCGACGAGGAGCGCGGGACCGTCCTCTTCGAGCAGCGGTACGAGGTCACAGGTCTCGGCGGTACGCCAGGACCCCGGACGCCGCTCCCGGTGCAGGCCCACCCGCTCCGCCCACTCCGGATCGCCCTCCCGGATCCCGCCGGTCGCCACGTACAGCACCTCGGGGAAGGTCTCCAGACGCCGCTCGGCCTCCACGGACTTCCCCGACCGGGCGCCGCCGGTCACCAGGGTCCGCCGGGGCACGTCCGGCACCTCGTGGTACTCGCCCACGTACAGCGTCGTCCCGTCCGGCACCGCCCGCGCGCCCGCCGCCGCGAGCCGCCGGTCCAGCTCGGAGCCGGTCGGCGCGTCGTGGTCCAGGTGGACGGCGACGACATCGGTCGCGGGCCCGACGGCCCCGGTGGACCGCAGCCGGGCCAGCGCGTCCGGCCGGCCCGTCACATCGGCGACCAGCATGTCGTACGGCACCCGGTGATCGTCCGGAAGTCCGGCCGGGGACCCGCCCGGCGGCAGGTAGAGCAGCGTCTCGCCGTCGGCCGAGGTCACCTCGTACCCCGTACCGGGGGAGTCCATCGGCACCGCCCGCACCCGGTGCCCGGAGATCAGCGTCAACTCCCGTCCGTCCGGCACCCGCCCGGCGGTGGGCAGCCCCGCGGGCACCTCCACCGCGGGCCCGTCGTGCGGATGGGTCAGCAGCACCTGCCGCACGCCCACCAGCGAATGCCCGGACCGCGCGGCGGCGAGAGCGGCCCCCGGGGTCAGATCGAGCAGCAGGGCCCCGTCCACGAGCAGCGCCGTCGCGGCGCGCACCCGTGGCCCACGGGAGAGCGCGCACACGGCGCAGGAGCAGTCGGGACGGGGCAGTCCGAGCGGGGCGCCGGTGCCGAGCAGAGTCAGTTCCACCCTCAGATCCTCCCGCGCCACCGCGAGCCGTGCGCGCCCGGCTACTCTGCGGGCAGGAAACCGATCATCCGGTGAGCGCCAGGAGGCGGACATGGCATGGACGTGGCGGTTCGAGAAGTCCGACGGCACGGAGGTCGAGCCGGTGGTGACGCCTGAGGAGTTCACCACCCAGGGCGACGCGGAAAGCTGGATCGGCGAAAACTGGCGCGACCTCCTCGGCGGCGGCGCGGACCAGGTGACCCTCTCGGAGGACGGGACGAAGATCTACGGCCCGATGCCCCTGAACGCGGAGGGCTAGAACCCCGGCACGAGGGGGTGCGGGGGCCCGGCCCCCGCACCCCCTCCGTGGCGCGCGTCTGCGCCCGTACGGGAACGGGGCGGGCGCGTGCCCGCGCGGAAAGGGGTGCGCGGGCCGCGGCGGCGTCGTCGCGGGCCTAGATCTCGCCCAGCGTGACCTCCGCCTTCTCCGTCGTCGTCCCCCGGACGTAGCTCACCGTCACCCTGTCCCCCGGCCGCAGCGAAGCCAACGCCTCCGACAGAGACGTGATCGTCGTGATGTGCGTGTCGCCAAGCCGCGTGATCACATCCCCCGGCTTCAGCCCCGCCTGGCCCGCCGCCCCGTCCGCCGGCGCCTCGACCACCGCCACGCCCGCCGGCTCGTAGGCGTCGTTCAGGACCGTGCGGCCGGTGATGTTCAGCGCCGCCCGGCCCGAGTCGGTGACCTTGCCGTCCTCGACGATCTGGTCCGCGATCGTCCGCACCGTCGACGCCGGGATCGCGAACCCGATGCCGGCCGCCGAACCGCCGCCCATCTCCGGGTCGATCGCCGCGAGCGTCGGGATGCCGATCACCTCGCCGTCCAGGTTCACCAGCGCGCCCCCGCTGTTGCCGGGGTTGATCGCGGCCGACGTCTGGACCATGTTCGCGATGGTCGCGCCCGTGCCGCCGCCCGTCTCTCCCTCGCTGACCGTGCGGCCCGTCGCCGAGACGATGCCCTGGGTCACGCTGCCGGACAGGCCCAGCGGCGAGCCCATCGCGAGCACGATCTGCCCCATGTCGACGGACGTCGAATCGCCGAACCTGGCCGGCTTGAGACCCTGCGGCAGCGACTCCAGCTTGATCACCGCGAGGTCCTGCTCGGGGTAGGAGGAGACGAGCTGTGCGGTGACCGGCTGCCCACCCGTCGCGGCGGTCACCGTGAAGGACTTCTCCCGTCCCACCACATGCGCGTTGGTGACGATGTGGCCCTTGTCGCCGTAGACGACCCCGGATCCGAGGCTTTCGGTCGCGTCGATCTGCACGACGGAGGGCAGGACGTTCTTGATGACGGCCTTGTAGTCGTCCTCGAGGTCGTTGGCGGCGAGCGGCGCCGCGGCCTGCGTGGAGCGCTCCGGAGCGGGCGTGCTTCCGCCGCTGGAGCAGCCGCCGACGAGCGCGGCGGCGGTCAGGGGCAGAAGGAGACGGAGGGTGCGGGCACGGGCTGCGTCCATGTCCGGAGTATCCGGTTCGGCCCCGCCCCGGGCCCGGCGAGCGCACCCGATCAGGGGTGCGCGCCGCCCGGCGCGGAAGCGAGAGCGCAAGCGAAAGCAGAGGCCGACACGCGCGCCCCCAGAGGCGGACGTGGACAGCGACGCCGCGTCAGCCCGTCAGCCCCGCACACCGCACAGATGCAGCAGCGCCGCCACCCGCCGGTACGGCTCCGTCCGCCCCGCCCGGTCCTCGGCGGCGAGCAGCCGCTCCAGCTCCTCGGCGGCCGGAAGGCCCGCCTCGGCCGGGATGCTGTCGGTGAAGACCCGTACCCCGTACCAGGCGTGCAGCGGCGCCGCGATCCCGGCGAGCGTCGAGGTCAGCGCTTCCAGGCGGTCGGCCCGCACCTTCACGCCGTTGTCGTCGGTGTAGACGTCCGAGTCGAAGCCGGTGAGCGCGCCGGACCAGTCCCCGGCGAGTCCCGGCCGCATGGAGAGGGCCCCCGCGTTCCGTACGACCAGCGAGAGGAGTCCCCCGGGGGCGAGCATCCGGGCCAGGCCCGCGAGCAGCGCGTCGGGCTCGTCCGCGTACATGAGGACGCCGTGGCAGAGGACCACGTCGAAGCTGCCGGGAAGGAAGTGCACCCCGGTCTCGCGACCGTCGCCCTCGATCAGCCGGACCCGCTCACGGATCCCGGCGGGCTCGGTCGCCAGCGACTCGCGGGCGGCCTTCAGTAGATCGGGATCGGCTTCGAGGCCGGTCACCGTGTGGCCCGCGCGGGCGAGGCGCAGTGCCTGCGTGCCCTGGCCCATGCCGGCGTCGAGGATCCGGAGTCGCTGTCCCACGGGGTAGCGGCCGGATATCTGCTCGTCGAGCTGGCGGGCGACTATCTCCTGACGGATGGTGTCGCGCAGCCCGCCGGAACCGGCGGGCCAGTGCACGACGACGGGCAGCACGGGACCGCCCGACTCCGACGTCGCGGCGCCGAAGGCGCGCTCGACGGGCTCCGAACTCTCGGCGCTCAGGGCCGCTCTCCGCGCTTGACCTGCGGCTTCGGCAGTCGCAGTCGGCGCATCTGGAGCGTACGCATCAGACCGTAGGCGATGGCGCCGCGCTTCGGCTCGTTCGGGAAGCGCTCGTTGAGCTGCTTCCGGAGCCGGATCCAGATGCCGACCGAGTCGATGACGATCAGGATGATCACACCGAGCCAGAGCAGCAGCGAGATGTTCTGCAGCGACCGGTTGGCGTTGCCGAACAGCGACAGCACGAGGATCACCACGGCCATCGGCAGGAAGAACTCGGCGATCGCGAACCGCGAGTCGACGAAGTCGCGCACGAAGCGGCGGACCGGACCCTTGTCGCGGGCCGGCAGGAAACGCTCGTCGCCACTGGCCAGCGCCTCGCGCTGACGGGCGAGGTCCGAGCGGCGTGCCTCGCGCTGGCGCTTGGCGGCCTCCTTGCGGTCGGTCGGCACCGTCGCGGCGCGACGGCGCTGGGTCTGCGCCTCACTCCGCTTCGGGGTCGGGCGGCCCTTGGGGGCCTCGGGGTCGCGGGGCTGCTTGGAAAGGTCCGCCGTCACCTTGTCGGTGGGGGCCTTCTCGTCCTTCGAACGGCTACGGAACACAAAACCCAAGGGTACGGGGTGGCGGGCATGAACCCCATGCCGGGCGGGAACGATCCGCTAACAGAGTGCGTCTACGGCGGTACGTACGCAGGACAGGCGCGGTTTCCCCTAGATCCATCTACTCCCTGCGCGGGAGGGGAGGCCGGGCGTAGTCGTCCTTGGGGAGGAGCGCATCCGGCTCCGAACAGTGCGGTAATGGAGACAGGGCCCGTACTGTGGATCCTGTCGAAAAGCTGGAGCCGAAGTCCGTCAGAAGGGGGCGCGCGAAGCCCATGAGCGGTGTCATGAAGCGTATGGGGATGATCTTCCGCGCGAAGGCGAACAAGGCCCTTGACCGGGCCGAGGATCCGCGCGAGACGCTCGATTACTCCTACCAGAAGCAACTGGAGCTGCTGCAGAAGGTGCGACGGGGTGTCGCCGACGTCGCCACCTCCCGCAAGCGGCTCGAACTGCAGCTGAACCAGCTGCAGGGCCAGTCGGCCAAGCTGGAGGACCAGGGCCGCAAGGCGCTGGCACTCGGCCGCGAGGACCTGGCGCGCGAGGCGCTGTCCCGCCGCGCCGCCCTCCAGCAGCAGGTCAGCGACCTGGAGGTGCAGCACCAGACGCTGCAGGGCGAGGAGGAGAAGCTCACCCTCGCCGCCCAGCGTCTTCAGGCCAAGGTGGACGCCTTCCGCACCAAGAAGGAGACCATCAAGGCGACCTACACGGCGGCCCAGGCGCAGCCCCGGATCGCCGAGTCCTTCTCCGGCATCTCGGAGGAGATGAGCGACGTCGGTCTCGCGATCCAGCGGGCCGAGGACAAGACCGCCCAGCTCCAGGCGCGCGCCGGCGCGATCGACGAGCTGCTCGCCTCGGGCGCCCTGGACGACCAGTCCGGGCTCGCGAAGGACGACATCCAGGCGGAGCTCGACCGGCTCTCGGGCGGTACGGACGTCGAGCTGGAGCTCCAGCGGATGAAGGCGGAGCTGGCCGGCGGCCCGTCGGCGCAGCAGCAGGCGATCGAGGGCGGTGGCGCGGCCGCGCCGCAGGACGCCCCGCAGCAGCCGCAGTCCCACCCGCGCTTCGAGAAGTAGGCGACGGCACGCGTCGGCGACGACATGTCGCCGACGTCACGTAGGCGACAGCCCGCGAACAGACAGGACGCGTCATGATCGTACGGATCATGGGGGAGGGCCAGTTGGCGCTGGCCGACAGCCACCTCGTCGAGCTGAACAAGCTCGACGACGAGCTGCTCGACGAGATGGAGTCGGGGGACCAGGAAGGTTTTCGGCGCACGCTGAACGCCCTCCTGGACGAGGTCCGGCGGCTCGGCACGCCCCTGCCGGACGACGCGCTGGAACCCTCGGAGCTGATCCTCCCCGCTCCGGACGCGGGCCTGGACGAGGTCCGGCAGATGCTCTCCGACGACGGTCTCATCCCCGGCTGACGACCCTGCCGGCCGACGACCCTGAACGACGGTCCCGCCACCCCTAGGGGTGGCGGGACCGCGCGTTTCCCGCCGGGGCCGCGCCGGAGCGGGACCGGCCGCCCCCTCACGCCCCGTACCGTTGTTGCCCGTGACCCCCACCGGACCCGCCACCGGCACGCTCTTCGCCCGTCTCCGCGACTGGTTCCGCACGCATCCCCTCGCCTTCGACGCGACACTCGCGTTCGGCGCGCTCGTCTCGATGATCGCCGGGTCCTTCACCGACCCGCACGGCAGCCCGACCGGGCCGACCTTCGGCGAGCGCGTGCCCAGCGTGGCGAGCGTGCTGCTCATGGTGCTGGCGGCCGGCGCCCTGGTGCTGCGCCGGCGCCGCCCCTTCCACGTGCTCTGCTTCACGGTGGCGGTCAGCCTCCTGGAGCTGGTCCACGACACCCGGCCCGCGACCGTCTCCATGAGCGCCGTCATCGCGCTCTACACGGTCGCCGCCCGCACCGACCGGCCCACCACCTGGCGGGTCGGTCTCGTCACCATGGCGGTGCTGACGGCCGCGGCCATGGCCTTCGGCCCCACCCCCTGGTACGCCCAGGAGAACCTCGGCCTCTTCGCCTGGACCGGCATGGCTGCGGCCGCGGGAGACGCCGTCCGCAGCCGCCGGGCCTTCGTCGACGCCATCCGGGAGCGCGCCGAGCGGGCCGAGCGCACCCGCGAGGAGGAGGCGGGCCGCCGGGTCGCGGAGGAGCGGCTGCGGATCGCCCGCGACCTCCACGACGTCGTCGCCCACCACATCGCCCTGGTGAACGTCCAGGCCGGTGTCGCCGCGCACGTCATGGACAAGCGCCCCGACCAGGCCAAGGAGGCCCTCGCGCACGTCCGGGACGCGAGCCGGTCCGCGCTCGACGAGCTGCGCGCCACCGTCGGACTGCTGCGGCAGTCCGGCGACCCCGAGGCCCCCACCGAACCGGCCCCCGGCCTCGCCGTCCTCGACGGGCTGCTCGACAGCTTCCGCAACGCCGGGCTGCCGGTCGCCCTGGCCCGCACCGACGGGGAGCGGCCGCTCCCCGCGACCGTCGACCTGGCCGCGTACCGGATCGTGCAGGAGGCGCTGACCAATGTGCGCAAGCACGCGGGTCCGGACGCCAAGGCGGAGGTGAGCGTCGTCCGGGTGGGCCGTACGGTCGAGATCACCGTCCTCGACGACGGCACGTCCGTCCCCGCCCCCGACCCCGTGCCCAACGGCGGCCACGGCCTGCTCGGCATGCGTGAGCGGGTCGGCGCGCTCGGCGGCACCCTGACCGCGGCCCCCCGGTACGGCGGCGGCTTCCGGGTCCAGGCGATACTGCCGGTGACGTCCCGTACGGGGGAGGACACATGACGATCCGGGTACTGCTGGCCGACGACCAGGCCCTGCTCCGCAGCGCCTTCAAGGTCCTGGTGAACTCCGAGCCGGACATGGAGGTCGTCGGCGAGGCCGCCGACGGCGCCCAGGCCGTGGCCCTGGCCCGCTCCGAGCGGGCCGACGTGGTCCTGATGGACATCCGGATGCCGGGCACGGACGGCCTCGCGGCCACCCGCATGATCACCGCGGATCCGGAGCTCTCCGACGTGCGGATCGTCATGCTGACCACGTTCGAGGTCGACGAGTACGTCGTGCAGTCGCTGCGTGCCGGGGCCTCCGGCTTCCTCGGCAAGGGCGCCGAACCCGAGGAGCTGCTCGGTGCGATCCGGATCGCCCACGCCGGCGAGGCACTGCTCTCCCCGGCCGCCACCAAGGGCCTGATCGCCACGTTCCTGGCCCAGGGCCCCGGCGCGGACGTCATGGGCGAAGAGGGCCGGGGTCGTACCGAGCGGCTCGCCGCGCTCACCGCCCGGGAGCGCGAGGTCCTCGTCCTCGTCGCCGGCGGTCTCTCCAACGACGAGATCGCCGAGCGGCTCGACGTCAGCCCGCTCACCGTGAAGACCCATGTCAACCGGGCCATGGCCAAACTCGGCGCCCGCGACCGGGCCCAGCTGGTCGTCACCGCCTACGAATCGGGACTGGTACGTCCAAGGGTGGAGTGACAAGGGGCTCCGGCGTACTCCAGACGCGGTATGCGCGAGATAAGGATGTGGACCCGGGGGGCGAGGACTTCCGGTCCTCGATGGCAGATCGTATAGACGGGGGGCACCTCCGGCGGATCCCGCGGATCCGGACCGGGGTCTTGGCTGCTCCCGCCCGTCGACGAGTACGCCACAGAAGAGAGACCCCATGTCCTGGCTGTCCAGATTCAGCCTCGCGCAAAGGGCCCTGATCGGGCTGATCTCCATCGTCGCCCTGGTGTTCGGGGCGATCGCGATTCCGCAGCTGAAGCAGCAGCTGTTCCCCTCGATCGAGCTGCCCATGGTCTCGGTCCTCGCCCCCTACCAGGGTGCCTCTCCCGATGTGGTCGAGAAGCAGGTCGTCGAGCCCCTGGAGAGCAACCTCAAGGCCGTCGACGGCCTGAAGTCGGTCACCTCCACGGCCTCCGAGGGCATGGCGCTCGTCATGGCCTCCTTCGACTACGGCGACGAATCGACGAAGCAGCTCGTCGCCGACGTCCAGCAGGCCGTCAACCGGGCCCGCGCCGAACTGCCCGACACGGTCGACCCGCAGGTCGTGGCCGGCTCCACGGACGACATCCCGACCGTCGTCCTCGCCGCCGCCTCGGACCAGGACCCGCAGGCGCTCGCCGATCTGCTGGACCGCACCGTCGTGCCCGCCCTCGAAGGCATCGAGGGCGTCGGCCAGGTCTCCGTCACCGGCGTCCAGGACCTCCAGGTCTCCGTCACCCCGGACGACCGCAAGCTCGCCGCGGCCGGTCTCACGACCATGAAGCTCGGTGAGGCCCTCCGCTCCGGCGGCGGCACCCTCCCGGCCGGCTCCTTCTCCGAGACGGGCAGGAGCCGCACCATCCAGGTCGGCGGCGGCTACACCTCGCTGCAGCAGATCGAGGACCTCCGCATCCCGGCGGCCACCCCCGGCAAGGGCAAGGCGGTCCGCCTCGGTGACGTGGCCACCGTCCGCCAGGAGGAGTCGCCGCGCGTCTCCCTCACCCGGACCAACGGCAAGCCCAGCCTCGCCGTCATGGCCACCATGGACAAGGACGGCAGCGCCGTCGCGATCTCCGACGCCGTCGAGGAGAAGCTGCCCGAGCTGCGCGCCGACCTCGGCGCGGGCGCCGAGCTGACCGTCGTCTCCGACCAGGGCCCGGCCGTCGCCAAGGCCGTCTCCGGCCTGACCACCGAGGGCGCCCTCGGCCTCGTCATGGCCGTCCTGGTGATCCTGGTCTTCCTCGCGTCGATCCGCTCCACCCTGGTCACCGCGGTCTCCATCCCGCTCTCGGTCGTCCTCGCGCTCATCGTGCTGTGGACCCGCGACCTCTCGCTCAACATGCTGACGCTCGGCGCGCTCACCATCGCCATCGGCCGGGTCGTCGACGACTCGATCGTGGTCCTGGAGAACATCAAGCGTCACCTCGGCTACGGCGAGGAGCGGCAGGCCGCGATCCTCACCGCGGTCCGCGAGGTGGCGGGCGCCGTCACCTCCTCGACGCTCACCACCGTCGCCGTCTTCCTGCCGATCGGTCTGACCGGCGGCATGATCGGCGAGCTGTTCGGCTCGTTCTCGCTGACGGTCACGGCGGCCCTGCTGGCCTCGCTGCTCGTCTCCCTGACGGTCGTCCCGGTCCTCTCGTACTGGTTCCTGCGCGCCCCCAAGGGCACCCCGGAGGACCTGGCGGAGGCCCGCAGGCTGGCCGAGGAGAAGGAGGAGAAGAGCCGTCTCCAGCGCCTGTACGTGCCGGTCCTGAAGTTCGCGACCCGGCGCCGGCTGACCAGCCTCGCCATCGCGTTCGTCGTCCTGGTCGTCACCTTCGGCATGGCCCCGCTCCTGAAGACGAACTTCTTCGACCAGGGCGAGCAGGAGGTGCTCAGCATCCAGCAGGAGCTGGCGCCCGGCACGGCCCTCGACGCCTCCGACGCGGCCGCGAAGAAGATCGAGAAGCTCCTCGCGGACACCGACGGCGTCAAGGACTACCAGGTCAACGTCGGCTCGTCCGGCTTCATGGCGGCCTTCGGCGGCGGCACCGGCACCAACCAGGCCACCTACCAGGTCAGCCTGGAGGAGTCCGCCTCCTTCGAGAAGACCCGTGACGCCATCGAGAAGGGCCTCGCCGCTCTCGACGGCGTCGGCGACACCAAGCTCGCCGCCGGTGACGGCTTCGGCAGCCAGGACCTGAGCGTGGTCGTCAAGGCCGCCGACGCCGAGGTCCTCGAGAAGGCCTCCGAGCAGGTCCGGGCCGCGATCGCCGGCATCAAGGACGTCACCGACGTCCAGAGCGACCTCTCCCAGTCCGTCCCGCGCATCTCGGTCAAGGCGAAGCCCGCCGCGGCGGACGCCGGCTTCGACTCCGCCTCGCTCGGCATGATCGTCGGCCAGGCCGTCCGGGGCACCCCGACCGCCAAGGCGATCCTCGACGACAGCGAGCGGGACGTCCTCATCACCTCGGCGAAGCCGGTCACCACCCTGGCCGGTCTCAAGGCGCTGCCCCTCGGCCCGGTGACGCTGGGCGACATCGCCACCGTCGAGCTGGTTCCCGGCCCGGTGTCCATGACCCGCATCGACGGCGCCCGCGCCGCGACGATCACGGCCAAGCCGGTCGGCGACAACACCGGCGCCGTGAGCGCCACCCTGCAGCAGAAGATCGACGCGCTCGACCTGCCCGAGGGCGCCACCGCCAGCATCGGCGGTGTCTCCGAGGACCAGTCCGAGGCCTTCCTCAACCTGTTCCTGGCGATGCTCGCGGCCGTCGCGATCGTCTTCATGCTGCTCGTCGCGACCTTCAGGTCGCTGATCCAGCCGCTGATCCTGCTGGTCTCGATCCCGTTCGCGGCGACCGGTGCGATCGGTCTCCTCGTGGTCACCGACACCGCGATGGGCGTCCCGGCGATGATCGGCATGCTGATGCTCATCGGCATCGTCGTCACCAACGCGATCGTCCTGATCGACCTGATCAACCAGTACCGGGCGCAGGGTCTGGGCGTCGTCGAAGCGGTGATCGAGGGTGGCCGGCACCGGCTGCGCCCGATCCTGATGACCGCCCTGGCGACGATCTTCGCCCTGCTGCCGATGGCGCTCGGCATCACCGGCGAGGGCGGCTTCATCGCCCAGCCGCTGGCCGTGGTGGTGATCGGCGGTCTGATCACGTCGACGCTGCTGACGCTGCTCCTCGTCCCGACGCTCTACGCGATGGTGGAGCTCCGCAAGGAGCGCAGGAGGCTGAAGAAGGCGGGGAAGGCCGCTCAGGACGTCGTCGACGGAGTCGACAACGTCCTGGACGTCCTGGGCGCCTGATCCACAGGGCACAGGGAAGGGGCGCCCCGCGATCACGCGGGGCGCCCCTTCGGCGTACGTACCGGAGAACCGTTACGGCAGAGCGAGCATCCGCTCCAGCGCGAGCTTCGCGAAGCTCTCCGTCTCCTTGTCGACCTGGATCTGGTTGACGAGGTTGCCCTCGGCCAGCGACTCCAGGGTCCACACGAGGTGCGGCAGGTCGATGCGGTTCATCGTCGAGCAGAAGCAGACCGTCTTGTCGAGGAAGACGATCTCCTTGTCCTGGTCGGCGAATCGGTTCGCCAGGCGGCGGACCAGGTTCAGCTCCGTGCCGATCGCCCACTTGGAACCGGCCGGGGCCGCCTCCAGGGTGTTGATGATGTACTCGGTCGAGCCCACGTAGTCCGCGGCGGCGACGACCTCGTGCCGGCACTCGGGGTGGACGAGCACGTTCACGCCCGGGACGCGCTCGCGGACGTCGTTGACCGAGTCCAGCGAGAAGCGGCCGTGCACCGAGCAGTGGCCCCGCCACAGGATCATCTTGGCGGCGCGCAGCTCCTCGACGGTCAGCCCGCCGTTCGGCTTGTGCGGGTTGTACAGAACGCAGTCGTCGAGGGACATGCCCATGTCGCGGACGGCCGTGTTGCGGCCCAGGTGCTGGTCCGGCAGGAACAGCACCTTCTCGCCCTGCTCGAAGGCCCAGTTCAGGGCGCGCTCGGCGTTGGACGAGGTGCAGATCGTGCCCCCGTGCTTGCCGGTGAAGGCCTTGATGTCGGCCGAGGAGTTCATGTACGAGACGGGCACGACCTGCTCGGCGACGCCGGCCTCGGTCAGCACGTCCCAGCACTCGGCGACCTGCTCGGCGGTGGCCATGTCGGCCATCGAGCAGCCGGCCGCGAGGTCGGGCAGCACGACCTTCTGCTCGTCGCCGGTCAGGATGTCGGCCGACTCCGCCATGAAGTGCACACCGCAGAAGACGATGTACTCGGCCTCGGGCTTGGCCGCCGCGTCCCGCGCGAGCTTGAAGGAGTCGCCGGTGACGTCGGCGAACTGGATGACCTCGTCGCGCTGGTAGTGGTGGCCGAGGACGAAGACCTTGTCCCCGAGCTTCTCCTTGGCCGCGCGGGCGCGCTCCACCAGGTCCGGGTCGGAGGGCGACGGCAGATCGCCGGGACACTCCACGCCGCGCTCGCTCTTCGGGTCGGCCTCGCGACCGAGCAGAAGCAGGGCGAGCGGCGACGGCTGGACGTCGAGATCATGACGGGCTTGGGCCGTGGTCACGTCACGCACCCTTTCTTCGGGGAACCTTTTCGTCTAAATGACGCTATCTATCATAACCCCTTCACGTCACGTTGACGATGTCCATAGTGTCGATGTGACGAATTCGCCGCCGCCGCCGCTGGACTTCGCCGCCGCCCGCCGTAGCCCCTGCCGGGACTTCGTCGTCCCCGCAGTTGGACAGGGTGTGCGAGCATGAAGAGAGAAAGACCCCACACGGCCCGGAATGAATCCGGGGCACCGTCGGTTGCAACCGTCGGCAAGCAGTCTCCGTACACACCGGGAGAGAAGCAGATGTCCGTATCGGACGAGAAGACCACTGTCAGCGACGGCATCCTCCTGTCCGACGCCGCCGCGGCCAAGGTCAAGGCCCTCCTCGACCAGGAAGGCCGCGAGGACCTGGCCCTGCGCGTCGCCGTTCAGCCCGGCGGCTGCTCCGGCCTGCGTTACCAGCTGTTCTTCGACGAGCGTTCGCTCGACGGCGATGTCGTGAAGGACTTCGACGGCGTCAAGGTCGTCACCGACCGCATGAGCGCCCCGTACCTCGGCGGTGCCTCGATCGACTTCGTCGACACCATCGAGAAGCAGGGCTTCACCATCGACAACCCGAACGCCACGGGTTCCTGCGCCTGCGGCGACTCGTTCAGCTAAGCCGCACCGGCTGTACGCACCTGAGGGCGGCGGCCCGGGAGAGATCCCGGGCCGCCGCCCTCGGTCGTACCCGCCCGCCGGACTCAGCGGCGCGGCACGGCCTCCCCGCTCGCCGCGTCGACCACCGGCCGGTCGCCGAGCGGGCTCTTCAGCGTCACCGTCTTCGTGAAGTCCTTGGCGATCATGATGCAGACCCGGTCGGGGTCGGTCTTCTCGACGATCCGCACCGTCACCCGGTCCGGCTGCTCGTCGGCCTTCACGGTGTACGTGCTGCACACCCCGCCCCAGAAGGTGACGGCCAGCTCCCTGCCGTCCCCCTGGACCCGGACGGACTCGACGACCCGCGCGGCCGCCGCACCGTCCCCCGGAGGAGGCGTCGGCTCCGGGGAGGGCTTGGCCGGCGGCGCCAGGTACTCGGGCGTCACCGCCGTCCGCACCACCGTGTACGGCGCGCCGTCCGCCGGGTCCGCGGTGAACAGCCACGAGGGTACGAGCAGCCGCTCGCCGTCCACGTCCCGCGCGGCCAGACCGAAGACCGCGGCGGTCACCGGCACCTGGTCGGGCGCGGCCATGTCCACGATCGTCTGGCAGGGCGGAGTGGGCTCGACATGCCCCGGCGCCGGCTCTCCACCGGTCCGGGTGTCCTCGGCCTTCCCGTTCCCGTCCACGCCGGGCGGGGCCGTGGGGCAGTGCCCCACGCCGATCGGGCCGGTGCCCTTCGCGTCCTCGTTCAGCCCGGCGAGCGCCTTCGCCGCCCCGATCACCGGGTACGTGGCGCCCTCCGCCGGTTCCTTGAGCATCCCGCTCCCGGCGACCGCCCGGCCGTCCCGCGCGATGTGCAGTCCCGTCGACCAGCCGTACGTCGGCAGTCCGCCCACCACCGGATCGGCGTTGACCACCCGCACCGAGCCGTTCACCACGCCGGTCGCGGTGACCTTGGCGTCGTCCTGGCCGAGCGCCTTCAGGATCGGCGCGGCCGCCGCCTTCGCCGCCGCCTCGCTCAGCGGCGTACCGCCCGGCGCGGGCTTCGACTCGCCCGGCGGCGGGCAGGCCCTGCCCTTGAGGCAGGCGTCGCCGGCCGGACCGCCGTCGTACCAGGAGTACGTCCAGTTCCCCGGCGCCTTCCGCGCCACGTCGAGGCGGGCTCCCGAACCGTCCTTCTCGGGCCGGATCGTCCAGACCTCACCCACCAGCGAGGGACTCCCGGAGATGCCCAGTGCTTCGGCCAGCCTGGTCACCTCCGCCGAGGTGACCAGGCCCTCGGGCCGGTGGACCGCGGCCGAGGAGGGCCCTTGGGGGAGTGGGCCCTTGGCTGTGTAGACGGTCCCGTTCGGGCCGCCCCCGGGGTCCGGCTCGCCGGGCGCGATGCCCGGACCGCCCCGTGTGTCGCCACCGGCGGTGTCGCCGCCGCTGCCGTCCTCCAGGCGCAGCGGGGTCGGCGGACCGGCCGCGTCGGCGGCCCTGGTGGCCGCGCCCGCGCCGGTGCCGTCACCGGATGCCGTGGTGGCGAGGTAGACGCCACCGCCCCCGGCGAGCAGCACACCCGCCGCCACCGAGGTGGCGATGATGTTCCGCCGCCTCCGTACGTTCTCCCTACCGCTCACCGCAACGCTCCCTCGTCTCGACCGGACGCCGATGGGACGGAGCGGATGCGCGGACGGTTCCGTCCCCGTCAGCCGCCGTACTCGGCGGTCGCCTCGATGAGCCGTGCCGAGGCCGCCGGGACGACGACGCCGTGGATCAGTGCGGGGGAGACCGGAGCGGGCGCGGGGGCGACCGGAGTCACCCAGTGCGGAGCCATCCGTGCGCCGTCGCCCCGCAGGTCGGCGAGGCTCAGCTCGGACTCGTGTCGCTCACGTGAAGCGGGGTAGATGGTCATGGGCGCACCGTATGCACCGCACGCCCCCGGGGAAAAGACCTACTCTGGGGTAGTTTCCACTGTTCGGCAGTGAGGCCACCAGCCGGTAGCGTGAATGTCCGTCATTGCCGCCTTCCCGCAGGAGCACCCCGCCGTGCGTATCGCAGTCACCGGCTCCATCGCCACCGACCACCTCATGACCTTCCCCGGCCGGTTCGCCGACCAGCTGGTGGCCGACCAGCTGCACACGGTGTCCCTCTCCTTCCTCGTCGACAACCTCGACGTCCGGCGCGGCGGCGTCGGCCCCAACATCTGCTTCGGCATGGGCCAGCTGGGTGGCACCCCGATCCTGGTGGGCGCCGCCGGCTACGACTTCGACGAGTACCGCGGCTGGCTCGACCGCCACGGCGTCGACACCGGCTCGGTCCGTATCTCCGAGGTCCTGCACACGGCCCGCTTCGTCTGCACCACGGACAAGGACCACAACCAGATCGGCTCCTTCTACACGGGCGCGATGAGCGAGGCCCGGCTGATCGAGCTCAAGGCCGTCGCCGACCGGGTGGGCGGGCTCGACCTCGTCCTCATCGGCGCCGACGACCCCGAGGCGATGCTCCGCCACACGGAGGAGTGCAAGACGCGGGGCATCCCCTTCGCGGCGGACTTCTCGCAGCAGATCGCGCGGATGGACGGCGACGAGATCCGCACGCTCCTCGACGGCGCCACGTACCTCTTCTCCAACGAGTACGAGAAGGGCCTGATCGAGTCCAAGACGGGCTGGACCGACGCCGAGATCCTCTCCCGCGTCGGCCACCGCGTCACCACGCTCGGCTCGCGCGGTGTGCGCATCGAGCGCGTCGGCGACACGCCGATCGAGGTCGCGTGCGCGGAGGAGACGGCGAAGGTCGACCCGACGGGCGTCGGCGACGCGTTCCGCGCGGGCTTCCTGACGGGCCTGTCGTGGGGTGTGGGTCTCGAGCGGGCGGCGCAGGTCGGCTGCATGCTGGCGACGCTGGTCATCGAGACGCTGGGCACGCAGGAGTACACCCTGCGCCGCACGAACTTCATGGACCGCTTCAAGAAGGCGTACGGCGAAGAGGCGGCCACGGAAGTCCAGTCCCACCTGGCCTGACGCCCGGGTGCCCTCCCCCGTCGTGGGCGTTCGTTCCGCCGGGGCGCCGGGGGAGGGTGGGCACAACGGGACGGCGCCCTGGGCCGGGCCCAGGCTTCCGCGCCTGAACCCGCACCCCGTGTGCACCGCGACCGTGGGTGCGGGTCAGGCAGGTGGCGGGGCGGCGAGGGCACGGACAGTGGGGGCGCGGCCCGCCAGGGCCGTGGGGCTCACTCCGGCGGTCGCCCGTACGTGCCCGCCGGTGTCAGCTCACCCGGCGCACCACATACGCCACCCCGCCCCCCGCCGCAGGCGACTCGCCCACGTACTCCTGCCCCCGCATCTCGCACCACGCCGGAATGTCCAGCCGTGCCGCCGCATCGTCCGCCAGGACCGTCACCGTCCCGCCCACCGGCACGTCCCCGATGACCTTCGCCAGTTCGATCACCGGGATCGGGCAGCGCCGGCCGAGCGCGTCCACCACCAGGGAGTCCGGCCCCGGCGTGGCCGCCGGTGACGTCGCCGGCGCGCCGAGCCGCTCCCGTACCCCCGCCACGACCACCGGCAGCACGTCGAGGAAGCGGTCCACGTCCTCCTCCGCCGTTCCGGCCGGCAGCGACACCCGGACGTTCCCCTCGCTCAGCACCCCCATCGCGCGCAGCACATGGCTGGGCGTCAGCGTCGAGCTCGTGCACGACGAACCGGACGAAACGGAGAATCCCTCCCGGTCCAGCTCGTGCAACAACGTCTCCCCGTCGACGTACAGACAGGAGAAGGTCACCAGGTGGGGAAGTCGCCGCACCGGGTCGCCCACCACCTCCACGTCCGGGACGAGCTCCGGCACCCGCGCCCGGATCCGGTCCACAAGGGCCCGCAGCCGGGCCCCCTCGGCCGCCGCCTCCGCCCGTACCGCCCGCAGCGAGGCCGCCGCCGCAACGATCGCCGGCAGGTTCTCGAAGCCGGGCGCCCGTCCCGACTCCCGTTCGTCCGAGGGGCCTTGAGGCGCGAACCGCACCCCCTTCCGCACGGCGAGCAGTCCCACCCCCGCCGGTCCGCCCCACTTGTGCGCGCTCGCCGCGAGCAGCGACCAGCCGCCCTCCACCGGCCCCCAGCCGAGCGACTGGGCCGCGTCCACGAGCAGCGGCACGCCCGCCGCCCGGCAGGCCTCGGCCACCTCCGCCACCGGCTGCTCGGTGCCCACCTCGTGGTTGGCCGACTGGAGACACGCCAGGGCGGCCGTGCCCGAGCCCCCGGAGCCGAGCGCGGCCGTGAAGGCGTCCGCGTCCACCGCCCCCGTCCGCCCCACCGGAACCTCCGTCACCGCTCCGCCCGCCGCCGCGTGGCTTTCGCCCGCGTGCAGTACCGAGGAGTGTTCGACCGCGGAGACCACGAGCCGGTTTCCGACACGCCGACGCCCCGCGAGAGCTCCCGAGATTCCCGCGTGAACCGCGCGCGTCCCCGAAGGAGTGAATACGAGCTCGTCGGGACGACAGCCCACGGCGTCCGCCGCGGCCTCCCGCGCGGCGTCGAGCAGCAGCCTGGCGCGCCGCCCCTCCCGGTACAGCCGGGCCGGATCGGCCCAGCCCTCGTCGAGGGAGGCGAGCAGCGCCTGGCGGGCGACGGGGTGCAACGGGGCGGCGGACGCGGCGTCGAAGTACGGCATCCGCCCACGGTAGGGCCTGGGCGCGGACGGCCTTCGCCCACCCGGGGAGAGGCCACGCCGCGCGCCCCCGACCGGGCCGCGGCACGTCCGGGGGGGGGCGGTCCGGGGCCCCCGCCTCGGCGTGCCGGTGGCCGGGCCGCCGTACGCCCCTGGCCAGGCCGCGGCCCGTCAGGGGCCGGGTGACAGCCCGCCCGTGACCCGTCCGCGGCCGGTCCGGGGGAGCCCATGGCCGGCCCGGGCGGCCGAGCCCGACGCGAGCCCCCGGCACGTTCGCCGCCCGCCCGCGGTGAGCACCGGCACGTTCGCCGCCTGTCCCGCAGCAAGCCCCCGGCGTATCCGCCGCCCGTCCGCAGCGAGCCCCGGCGTACCGGCCGCACCCCTTGCCGCCGCCCCGTGGGCGACCCCGCCGCCCCTCCCACGTGAGCCCTCGTCAGAACCGCCTCGCCGTACACCGGCAGACCGCCGAACGGACGCGTCCGACCCCCCTCCGGAACCCCGGAGTCCACCCCTTCGGGGACTCGGACGGCGCGTTGGGCACCCTCCCCGCGCGACCCCAAATAGCGTCCAGTAGGGTTTGGTCCGCATAAACATCCAAACCCCTGCCCGCGGCCGGGGCGGCGACCGACCAGCGAGACGGACGGCCGTGGCCGACCAACGCGGGCCGAGACTCTCGGGAAGGCGCTACGTGAGTCCCAACGGCTCCGACCGCTCGTCGCGGCGCCCGATGCGGCGGAAGCTGCCGCAGGTGCTGACTGCGGGCCTGATCCTGGCGACAGCCACCGGCTGCTCGTACAACTGGGAAGACTTCCCCCGCCTGGGTATGCCCACTCCGGTCACGGAAGAGGCTCCTACGATCCTGTCCCTCTGGCAGGGCTCGTGGGCGGCTGCGCTCGCCACGGGCGTCCTGGTCTGGGGGCTGATCCTGTGGTCCGTGGTGTTCCACAGGCGCACCCGCACCAAGGTCGAGGTACCTCCGCAGACGCGGTACAACATGCCCATCGAGGCGCTGTACACGGTGACGCCACTCATCATCGTGTCCGTCCTCTTCTACTTCACCGCGCGCGACGAGTCGAAGCTCCTTTCGCTCGCCGACAAGCCGGCCCACACCATCAACGTGGTCGGCTACCAGTGGAGCTGGGGCTTCAACTACATCGAGAACGTGCCGGGTGTGAAGGGTGACGCGCAGACGGCCCCGAACCTCGACGCCATCCCGGACAAGTTCCAGGACGACTTCCCGGCGAACGCCGGCGGCGTCTACGACGCCGGTATCCCCGGTGACCGCAACCCGCAGACCGGCAACCCGGGCCCGACCCTGTGGCTGCCGAAGGGTGAGAAGGTCCGGTTCGTCCTGACCTCCCGCGACGTGATCCACTCCTTCTGGGTGGTCCCCTTCCTCATGAAGCAGGACGTCATCCCGGGTCACACCAACGCCTTCGAGGTCACCCCGACGCAGGAAGGCACCTTCCTCGGCAAGTGCGCCGAGCTGTGCGGTGTCGACCACTCCCGGATGCTCTTCAACGTCAAGGTGGTCTCCCCGGAGCGCTACCAGCAGCACCTGAAGGAGCTGGCCGAGAAGGGGCAGACCGGCTACATCCCGTCTGGCATCGAGCAGACGGACCCGGCCAGGAATGCGGAGAAGAACCAACTGTGAGCATCCACAACGAAACCCAGGGTGCCGCCGCAGCTGAGGACTCGTACGAGAACGAGCTGCCCGTACGGCGCAAGCAGCCCGGCAATGTCGTGATCAAGTGGCTGACCACCACCGACCACAAGACGATCGGCACGCTCTACCTGGTCACGTCGTTCGTCTTCTTCTGCATCGGCGGACTCATGGCGCTCTTCATGCGCGCCGAGCTGGCCCGTCCGGGTACGCAGATCATGTCGAACGAGCAGTTCAACCAGGCGTTCACGATGCACGGCACGATCATGCTGCTGATGTTCGCGACGCCGCTGTTCGCCGGATTCGCCAACTGGATCATGCCGCTGCAGATCGGCGCGCCCGACGTGGCGTTCCCGCGGCTGAACATGTTCGCGTACTGGCTGTACCTCTTCGGCTCGATCATGGCGGTGGCCGGCTTCCTCACCCCGCAGGGTGCGGCCGACTTCGGCTGGTTCGCCTACTCCCCGCTGTCGGACGCCGTCCGCTCGCCGGGTATCGGCGCGGACATGTGGATCATGGGTCTGGCCTTCTCCGGCTTCGGCACGATCCTCGGCTCGGTCAACTTCATCACCACGATCATCTGCATGCGCGCTCCGGGCATGACGATGTTCCGCATGCCGATCTTCACCTGGAACGTGCTGCTGACCGGTGTCCTGGTCCTGCTCGCCTTCCCGGTCCTCGCGGCCGCGCTGTTCGCCCTCGAGGCGGACCGCAAGTTCGGTGCACACGTCTTCGACGCGGCCAACGGTGGAGCGTTGCTCTGGCAACACCTCTTCTGGTTCTTCGGCCACCCAGAGGTGTACATCATCGCGCTGCCGTTCTTCGGCATCATCTCCGAGGTCATCCCGGTCTTCAGCCGCAAGCCGATGTTCGGCTACATCGGTCTGGTGGCCGCGACCATCGCGATCGCCGGTCTCTCCGTGACCGTGTGGGCGCACCACATGTACGTCACCGGTGGCGTGCTCCTCCCGTTCTTCTCCTTCATGACGTTCCTCATCGCCGTACCGACAGGCGTGAAGTTCTTCAACTGGATCGGAACGATGTGGAAGGGCTCGCTGTCCTTCGAGACACCGATGCTCTGGACGATCGGCTTCCTGATCACCTTCACCTTCGGTGGTCTGACCGGCGTCATCCTGGCCTCGCCGCCGATGGACTTCCACGTCTCCGACTCGTACTTCGTCGTCGCGCACTTCCACTACGTCGTCTTCGGCACCGTGGTCTTCGCGATGTTCGCCGGCTTCCACTTCTGGTGGCCGAAGTTCACGGGCAAGATGCTGGACGAGCGGCTCGGCAAGATGACGTTCTGGACGCTGTTCATCGGCTTCCACGGCACCTTCCTCGTGCAGCACTGGCTCGGTGCCGAGGGCATGCCGCGTCGTTACGCGGACTACCTCGACGCCGACGGCTTCACCGCTCTGAACACGATCTCGACGATCTCCTCCTTCCTGCTCGGTCTGTCGATCCTGCCGTTCCTCTACAACGTCTGGAAGACCGCCAAGTACGGCAAGAAGATCGAGGTCGACGACCCGTGGGGCTACGGCCGTTCGCTCGAATGGGCGACGTCCTGCCCGCCGCCGCGGCACAACTTCCTCACCCTGCCGCGGATCCGTTCGGAATCCCCGGCGTTCGATCTGCACCACCCTGAGATCGCGGCTCTCGACCAGCTCGAGAACAAGGGTCACGTGGCCGAGGCCCTCGCGGGCGGCAAGGAGGCCGGCAAGTGAAGATCCAGGGCAAGATGTTCATCTGGCTGAGCGTCTTCATCCTCGCCATGGCCGTCCTGTACGGCGTGTGGTCGAAGGAGCCGGTCGGTACGACGGCGCTGTTCCTGGCGTTCGGCCTGTCCATCATGATCGGCTACTACCTGGCCTTCACGGCCAAGCGTGTCGACGCGATGGCGCAGGACGACAAGGAGGCCGACGTCGCGGACGAGGCCGGTGAAGTGGGCTTCTTCGCCCCGCACAGCTGGCAGCCGCTGTCGCTGGCCGTCGGCGGCGCGCTCGCCTTCCTCGCCATCGCGATGGGCTGGTGGATCCTGTACTTCTCCGCCCCGCTGATCCTCGTCGGCCTGTTCGGCTGGGTCTTCGAGTTCTACCGCGGCGAGAACCAGAACCAGTAGCGGTACCCCGCTCCGCACCGGAGCACCCGAGGGGCCCGGACACTTCGTCACCGAAGTGTCCGGGCCCCTCTTTTGGCGCACTCGGCGCGCTGGTGCCGAGGACAGTCCTTAGCGTGAAGTCATGAACGACACGCCGCGCATTCGGACTGTTCTGAGCTGCACTCTTCTGGCCGTCACCGTCACCGCAGCCGCCTCGGCGTGCGCGGGCTCGGACGGCCATCCCCTGTCGGCGAGGGCGTATGACGCGGCGGACCAGCTCGCGGTCAGCGCCCCCGCGGACGGCGCCAAGGCCGACCCCGAGAAGCCCCTGGAGGTCACGGCCAAGGGCGACGACGGCAGGATCACCGACGTCACCGCCATAGACACGGCGGGCCGCCATCTCGCGGGCGAACTCACCGCGGACGGGCGACGCTGGCGCTCCACGGTCGCCCTGGCCGCCGGCACCCGCTACACGGTCCGCGTCGCCACCGAGGACGAGGACGGCGCTCCAGGCGCCCGTACGTTCACCTTCGAGACGGCCCCGGCCAAACGGGCGCTGACCGCGACCTTCGGTCCGGAGGCGGGCACATACGGCGTCGGACAGCCCATCACGGCCGACCTGAGCCTCCCCGTCAAGGACCGCGAGGCCCGTGCCGTCGTCGAACGGGCCCTCAAGGTCCGCTCCACGCCGTCAGTCGAGGGCGCCTGGTACTGGGTGGACGACAAGAAGCTGCACTTCCGCCCGAAGGAGTACTGGCCGGCCGGCGCCAGTGTCACGATCACCGGCAACCTGGACGGCCTCAAGGTCGGCGACAAGCTCTACGGCGGCGCTTCCAAGCCGCTGAAGCTCACGATCGGGGACCGGATCGAGGCCGTCGCGGACGCCGGGTCGCACTACATGACCGTGCGGCGCAACGGAGAAGTGATCAATACCATTCCGGTGACCACCGGCAAGCCGGGCTTCTCCACCCGAAACGGTATCAAAGTGGTGCTCGGCAAGGAGTACTACGTCCGGATGCGGGGCACCAGCATCGGCATCGCGGAGGGCAGCTCGGAGTCGTACGACCTGCCGGTCTACTACGCCACCCGGGTCACCTGGAGCGGTGAGTACGTCCACGCCGCGCCCTGGTCGGTCGGCTCGCAGGGCGTGGCGAACGTCAGCCACGGCTGTGTCGGCATGTCGACGGGGAACGCGGCCTGGTTCTACGAGACCGTCCGCCCCGGCGACATCGTCCGCGTCGTCAACAGCTTCGGCAACACGATGGACACCTTCGGCAACGGCTTCGGCGACTGGAACCTGACCTGGGCCAAGTGGCGGGAGGGCAGCGCCCTGGTGGAGGCCGCCGGAAACCCGGTGGCCACCACGGAGAAGGCCCGCCTCAGGCCCTCGATCTGATCAGCTCACGCGTCGATCGACAGGCGCGAGCGGATCAGGGAGGCCAAGGACGCCGCGAACTCGACCGGTTCGACCGGAAGGGTGACCGCGGCGTCCGCGCGGCTCCAGGTGGCCAGCCAGGCGTCCTGCGGGCGGCCGATGAGCAGCAGCACCGGCGGGCAGTGGAAGACCTCGTCCTTGATCTGCCGGCAGACGCCCATGCCGCCCGCGGGAACCGCCTCGCCGTCCAGGACACAGACGTCGATGCCGCCCTCGTCCAGGCGCTTCAGCACCGCCGGCAGCGTCGCGCACTCCACGAACTCCACCGGGGGGACGTCCGACGCGGGCCTGCGCCCGGCCGCCAGCCGCACCTGCTCGCGGGTGTTCGCGTCATCGCTGTAGACCAGGACCGTGGCACTCGACTGCATCGTTCCTCCGGCTGGGAAGGCGGGTGGGTCGTCGTCGACCGATGCGCGGATGCTACTCCGGTCCACACCCCGTCAACACCCGTTCAACACCTGTTCGAAGGGTGCCGGGGGGCCCTCGCGCTGGGCCGTATGGGCTGGACACACCCCTCTGACACTCCGAACGGCACCCCCCGGAGTGAGGGCGGGATAAGCGACCGACATAATGTCGGTCGTGGCGACAGTAACGACAGTAGAAACAGGGCACGCGCACCCGTCGGTCAATCGACCGAACCTCACCAGCGTCGGAACCATCATCTGGTTGAGCTCCGAGCTGATGTTCTTCGCGGCCCTCTTCGCGATGTACTTCACCCTTCGATCGGTGATGGGCGCCGAGTACTGGACGGAAAAGGCAGACGCCTTGAACTTCCCGTTCTCGGCGACGAACACCACGATCCTGGTGCTCTCCTCACTCACCTGCCAGCTCGGCGTCTTCGCCGCAGAGCGGGGCGACGTGAAGAAGCTCCGGTCGTGGTTCATCATCACGTTCGTGATGGGTTCGATCTTCATCGGCGGACAGGTCTTCGAGTACACCGAGCTGGTGAAGCACGAGGGCCTCTCGCTCTCGTCGGACCCGTACGGCTCCGTGTTCTACCTGACCACCGGCTTCCACGGCCTGCACGTGACGGGCGGTCTCATCGCCTTCCTGCTGGTCCTCGGCCGGACGTACGCCGCCAAGAGGTTCACTCACGAGCAGGCAACCGCCGCCATCGTCGTGTCCTACTACTGGCACTTCGTCGATGTCGTCTGGATCGGCCTCTTCGCCACGATCTACATGATCAAGTAGTCGGCGCCGCCGACACGGCGGACCGAGACATCCAGCAAGCATCGACGCAGAAGATCCTGACACCGGGGTAATCCGTGAAAAAGCTCTCCGCACGACGACGCCATCCGCTGGCGGCGGTCGTCGTCCTACTTCTCGCGCTGGCGGCCACTGGGGGGCTGTACGCCGCGTTCGCGCCCGCGGGCACGGCGAAGGCCGATGAAACCGCCCAGTCCCTCGCCATCGAGGAGGGGAAGAAGCTCTACTCCGTCGGCTGCGCCAGCTGCCACGGAACCGGCGGTCAGGGCACCTCTGACGGCCCCTCCCTCGTCGGCGTCGGTTCGGCCGCCGTCGACTTCCAGGTCGGCACGGGCCGCATGCCGGCCCAGCAGCCGGGCGCCCAGGTCCCGAAGAAGAAGACCATCTACTCGCAGGCTGAGATCGATCAGCTCGCGGCGTACGTCGCTTCTCTCGGTGCCGGCCCGATCACGCCGACCGAGAGCCAGTACAGCCCTGACGGTGCTGACATCGCCAAGGGTGGCGAGCTGTTCCGCACCAACTGTGCCCAGTGCCACAACTTCACCGGTGAGGGTGGCGCGCTGACCTACGGCAAGTACGCCCCGAACCTCGAAGGCGTGAGCCCGAAGCACCTCTACGAGGCCATGCAGACCGGCCCGCAGAACATGCCCTCCTTCCCGGACACGACCATGCCGGAGAAGGAGAAGAAGGACATCATCGCGTACGTCCAGGCCGTCAACGGCGAGAAGGCCGACAGCCCGGGCGGTCTCTCGCTCGGTGGCCTCGGCCCCGTCTCCGAGGGCCTGTTCGCCTGGGTCTTCGGTCTGGGTGCGCTGATCGCTGTTGCCGTCTGGGTCGCGGCCCACACCGCTAAGGCCAAGAAGTCATGAGTAGCCAAGAGATTCCAGAAGAGAACCTGCCGGCAGGGCAGGACACCGCGCACGGCGCGGTGAAGGTCGCCGACGACCCGTTCGCCGACCCGGGCCTCCCGCCCCACAAGCCCCGCATCCAGGACATCGACGAGCGGGCCGCGCGTCGGTCCGAGCGCGCGGTGGCGTTCATGTTCACGCTGTCGATGCTGGCCACGATCGGCTTCATCGCCTCGTACGTGATCTTCCCGGTCGACAAGATCGTGTACATCTGGCCCTTCGGCCGGGTGTCCGCGCTCAACTTCGCGCTGGGCTGGACCCTGGGTCTCGCGCTCTTCTTCATCGGCGCGGGCGCGGTCCACTGGGCCCGCACCCTGATGTCCGACGTCGAGATCGCGGACGAGCGTCACCCGATCGCGGCCGACCCGGAGACCAAGGCGAAGGTCATGTCGGACTTCGCGGCCGGTGCCGCCGAGTCGGGCATGGGGCGTCGCAAGCTCATCCGCAACACGATGTTCGGCGCGCTGTCGCTCGTTCCGCTCTCCGGCATCGTGCTGCTGCGGGACATGGGCCCGCTGCCCGAGAAGAAGCTCCGGACCACGATGTGGGCCAAGGGTCTTCAGCTCATCAACATGAACACGCACGAGCCGCTGCGTCCCGAGGACGTCGCGGTCGGTTCGCTGACCTTCGCGATGCCCGAGGGCCTCTCGGAGCACGACCACGACTTCCAGGTCGAGATCGCCAAGGCCGCCCTGATGATCGTCCGGATCCAGCCGGAGGACATCAAGGACAAGCGCGAGCTCGAGTGGTCGCACGAGGGCATCGTCGCCTTCTCGAAGATCTGCACCCACGTGGGCTGCCCGATCTCCCTGTACGAGCAGCAGACGCACCACGTCCTCTGCCCGTGCCACCAGTCCACCTTCGACCTCTCCGACGGCGCCCGCGTCATCTTCGGCCCGGCCGGTCACGCCCTCCCGCAGCTGCGGATCGGCGTGAACGACAAGGGCTTCCTGGAGGCGCTCGGCGACTTCGACGAGCCCGTCGGTCCGTCCTTCTGGGAGCGCGGATGAGCACCGTGACCGATACGAAGAAAGCGCCCGCCGGTGAGCGGGTCGCCGACTGGGCCGACGGTCGCCTGGGGATCTACACGCTGGCCAAGGCCAACATGCGGAAGATCTTCCCGGACCACTGGTCCTTCATGCTGGGCGAGATCTGCCTCTACAGCTTCCTCATCATCATCCTGACGGGCGTCTATCTGACGATGTTCTTCCACCCGTCGATGAACGAGGTGGAGTACGTCGGACCGTACGTCCCGCTCCAGGGACAGCTGATGTCCGAGGCGTTCAACTCGACCATGCACATCTCGTTCGAGGTGCGCGGTGGTCTGCTGATCCGGCAGATCCACCACTGGGCGGCGCTGATCTTCCTCGCCGGCATGTTCGTGCACATGATGCGCGTGTTCTTCACGGGTGCGTTCCGCAAGCCCCGTGAGATCAACTGGCTGTTCGGCTTCCTGCTGTTCTTCCTGGGCATGTTCACCGGTTTCACCGGCTACTCGCTCCCGGACGACCTGCTCTCCGGCACCGGTGTCCGCTTCATGCAGGGCGCGATCCTGTCCGTGCCGGTCATCGGCACGTACCTGTCGATGTTCCTGTTCGGCGGGGAGTTCCCCGGCGGCGACTTCGTGGCCCGGTTCTACTCGGCCCACGTCCTGCTGCTGCCCGGCATCATGCTCGGCCTCGTGGTGGCCCACCTCATCCTGGTGTTCTTCCACAAGCACACGCAGTTCGAGGGCCCCGGCCGCACGAACAAGAACGTCGTGGGCATGCCGCTGCTGCCGGTCTACATGGCCAAGGCCGGAGGCTTCTTCTTCCTGGTCTTCGGTGTCATCGCGGTCATCGCCGCGATCGCCTCGATCAACCCGATCTGGGCCCTCGGCCCGTACCGGCCGGACCAGGTGTCCACCGGCGCCCAGCCCGACTGGTACATGGGCTTCGCCGAGGGTCTCATCCGTGTCATGCCGGGCTGGGAGATCAACCTCTGGGGCCACACGCTCGTCCTGGGCGTGATGATCCCGCTGGCGATCTTCCCGGCGGTCCTCGCGGCGATCGCGGTCTACCCGTTCATCGAGTCGTGGATCACCGGCGACAAGCGCGAGCACCACATCGCGCAGCGCCCGCGCAACGCTCCGACGCGCACCGGCTTCGGTGTCGCCTGGATCACCGCGTACATGATCATGCTCATCGGTGGTGGAAACGACCTCTGGGCGACGCACTTCCACCTGTCGCTCAACTCGATCACCTGGTTCGTGCGGATCTTCTTCTTCGTCGGCCCGGTCATCGCGTTCATCGTCACCAAGCGGATCTGCCTCGGCCTCCAGCGCCGCGACAAGGACAAGGTGCTGCACGGTCGCGAGTCCGGCATCATCAAGCGCCTGCCGCACGGTGAGTTCGTCGAGATCCACGAGCCGCTCAGCCAGGGCGAGCTGCACCGTCTCACCGCGCACGAGCAGTACGACGCGGCGGCGCTTCCGCCGGCCGTCGACGAGAACGGCGTGGAGCGGAAGATCGGGCGCATGGAGAAGCTCCGGGTCAAGCTCAACAAGGGCTACTACGGCGGTGACAGCCAGATCGCCAAGCCCACGGTCGAGGAGTACAAGGAGATCCAGAGCGGCCACGGCCACCACTGATCACCTGAACTCCTGACTTTCGACAAGTCGCCACGGTGAGAGCCCCGTCCATTCGATGGACGGGGCTCTTTGCCGTCCCCGGGGGTCGATAGGGTGGAGCCCTAGCCGTTACGGACTGACCAGGAGCTGCCATGAGCGCTGCGACCCCCGCTGGAGGACCTACGTCGGCGGGCCGCTCCTGGCCCGTCGTCCTGGACGGTCTGCTGTCCGGCCGTGACCAGAGTGCGGAGGACACCGCCTGGGCGATGGACCGGATCCTGCGCGGCGAGGCCACCGACGCCCAGATCGCCGGCTTCGTCGTGGCCCTGCGCGCCAAGGGCGAGACCGTGGAGGAGATCACCGGCCTCGTCCGCACCATGTACGAGCACGCCAACACGATCGAGGTGCCCGGCGACACCGTCGACATCGTCGGCACGGGCGGCGACGGCGCCAAGACCGTCAACATCTCCACCATGTCGGCGATCGTCGTCGCCGGCACCGGCGCCAAGGTCGTCAAGCACGGCAACCGGGCCGCGTCCTCCGCCTCCGGGGCCTCCGACGTCCTGGAGAAGCTCGGCGTCAATCTGGACCTGACCCCGAAGCGGGTCGTCGAGGTCGCGGAGGAGGCCGGGATCACCTTCTGCTTCGCCGTGAAGTTCCACCCGGCGCTGCGCCATGTGGCGATGGCCCGCAAGGAGCTCGGCATCCGGACCGTCTTCAACTTCCTCGGTCCGCTCACCAATCCGGCCCGCGTCAGGTCCCAGGCGACCGGTGTCGCCGACGCCCGGGTGGCGCCCATCGTCGCCGGGGTGCTCGCCGAGCGCGGCTCCTCCGCGCTCGTCTTCCGCGGCGACGACGGCCTCGACGAGCTGACCACCACCGCCACCTCGCGGGTCTGGGTGGTCCGCGACGGTTCGGTGCGGGAGGAGGCCTTCGACCCCCGGGACGTCGGCATCGGCCTCGTCCCCGTGGAGGCGCTGCGCGGCGCGGACGCCTCGTACAACGCCGACGTGGCCCGCCGCCTGCTCGCGGGGGAGACCGGTCCGGTCCGGGACGCGGTGCTGCTCAACTCGGCGGCGGCGCTGACCGCGCTCGCCCCGGGCGGGGGCAGCCTGGCGGAGCAGATCCGCGCCGGCATCGAGAAGGCCGCGGAGTCGATCGACTCCGGCGAGGCCCGCCGGGCCCTGGAGCGCTGGGTCGCCGCCAGCAACGCCTGACCCTCGCGCGTCGTACGCCCACGGCCCCGGTCCAGTATGCGGACCGGGGTCTTGCGCTTCGGCGATCATGTGGCAGGATGCTCTACAGGTCACGAGTGACAGCGTTTTGGCCCCGGCTTGCTGTCCGGCAACCCTCCGTCCGTGGCGGGGTGCCCCGGGTGATGACCAGGCCGTAGGCAGCGAGGTCTACGGCAAGCGCGGACCCCTCGAACACCAGGGGTCCTGGTCTCTCGAGGAGCTTTTTCCGTGAGCAAGCGAATGCGATAGGGCGAGTACGCCCCTTCTTCACCCTCGGATCATCGGATCAGGGTCACTTCCGCGTACCCCGTGTACCCCTGAGTCTCCCCGTGCCCCCGCGCACCCGTGTCTTCCGAGGCCTCACCCGTACCCCGCCGTCTCCGGCCGCGTACGGGATCACCGAAGCCATTCCGCACCGCCCGCCGGGAGATACCGCCATGTCCGCACGCCCTGACTTCGCCGTCGCCACCGTCGAGACCGCCGCCACGCTCGTCGAGACCGCTTCCGTCGACACCGCCGACCCCTGCTGCGCCGCGCCGCTGCCCGTGCTCGGCCGCGACGTCACCGTCCCGCTCGTGACCGGCGGCGAGGTGACCTACGCGGCGCTCGACTACGCTGCCAGCGCGCCGGCCCTCCAGCGGGTGTGGGACGACGTCGCCGCGTACGCCCCCTACTACGGCAGCGTCCACCGCGGGGCCGGGTACCTCTCCCAGCTCTCCACCGACCTCTTCGAGAACAGCCGCGCCACCGTCGCCGAGTTCCTCGACTGCCGACCCGGCGACCAGGTCGTCTTCACCCGCTCCACCACCGATTCGCTCAACCTGCTCGCCGCCACGCTCCCGGCCGACTGCCAGGTCTTCGTCTTCGAGACCGAGCACCACGCCTCGCTGCTGCCCTGGCGGGACGCCCGCGTCACCTACCTCAACGCGCCGCGCACCCCGGAGCAGGCCGTCGCCACCCTGGAGCGGGCTCTCGCCGACCGCGATCCTCACGGTCCCGCCCTGGTCTGCGTCACCGGTGCCTCCAACGTCACCGGTGAGCTGTGGCCGGTGAAGGAGCTCGCCGCCGCCGCGCACGCGCACGGCGCCCGGATCGTGCTCGACGCCGCCCAGCTCGCGCCCCACCACCCGGTCTCCGTCCAGGAACTCGACGTGGACTGGATCGCCTTCTCCGGGCACAAGCTGTACGCGCCCTTCGGCTCCGGCGTCCTCGCGGGCCGCGCCGACTGGCTGCAGGACTCCGAGCCCTACCTCGCGGGCGGCGGCGCCTCCCGCAAGGTGGCCCGTCGGGCCGACGGTGGTGTGGACGTGGAGTGGCACACCACCGCGGCCCGGCACGAGGCCGGTTCCCCGAACGTCATCGGGGTCTACTCCATCGCCTCCGCCTGCAAGGCGCTCACCGAGGCCGGCTTCGACACCCTCGTCGCGCGTGAGCGGCACCTGATCGCCAAGGTCAGGGAAGGACTCGCCGACGTCCCCGAGGTCAAGGTGCTCTCGCTGTTCGGCGACGACGCGCCGCGCGTCGGCGTCATCTCGTTCGTCGTGGAGGGCTGGAACAGCTCCCACTTCGCCGCCGCGCTCTCCGCCGAGTACGGCATCGGCGTCCGCGACGGTCTCTTCTGCGCCCACCCGCTGGTCCGCACGCTGCTCGGCAGCGACCCGCAGGACCCGGGCGCATGCGGTGCTCCCGAGGCGGCCCCGGGGGAGAGGTCGCTCAACGCCATCCGGGTGAGCTTCGGCGCCGGTACGCCGGACGAGCACGTGGAGCGGTTCGTCGGCGCCGTGAAGGAGCTCGTCCGCGACGGCGCGCAGTGGAAGTACCGTACCGAGGACGGCCGCTGCGTCCCGGACCGCGGCTGAGCACTCACTCGTACGGGTGAAGGGGGCCTCCCGAGCGGGAGGCCCCCTTCACCCGTGCCGAAGACGAGGTCTCAGGACTCCAGACCGATGGCGAAGGCCGCCTCCAGATCGTGCTGGGAGTACGTACGGAAGGCGACATGCGTGTCCGTGGCCTCGACGCCCGGGATCTTGCTGATGCTGCCGGGGATGACGTCCGCCAGGTCGTCGTGACGGGGCACGCGGACCATGGCGATGAGGTCGTAGGTGCCGGTCACCGAGAAGACCTCGCTGACGCTGTCGAGCCCGGCGATCGACTCGGCGATCTCGGGGATGCGGTCCACGCTGGTCTTGATGAGCACGATCGCGGTGATCACGGCTGGCTTTCTCCCTCGGTCGCCGCGGCTTGGGCTTTCACTCTATCCCCACCCCGGTAGCGCCCCCAGGCGTACAGGAAGCCGACGGAGAAGCCCACCACGTGGGCCAGATAGGCGACGCCGGGGCCCGCGCCCGCCGCCCGCGCGGCCAGCCACTGGAGCACGAACCAGAAGATCAGCACGATCCAGGCCGGGAAGCGCAGCGGCAGGAAGAAGAGGAACGGGAAGAGACTGGTGACCCGGGAGCGCGGGAAGAGGAAGAGAAAGGCCCCGAGCACCCCGGAGATCGCCCCGGAGGCCCCGACCAGGGTCTGCTCGCTGTTCGCGTGCGCCACCGCGTACCCGAGCAGCGCGAGGTACCCCGTGCCCAGGTAGAAGAGGGCGAACCCGCCGGGGCCCATGCGCTCCTCGGCCATCGCCCCGAAGACGTACAGGAACAGCATGTTTCCCAGCAGGTGGAGCCAGCTGCCGTGGACGAAGAGCGCGGTGAGCGGGGTGAGCAGGGCGCGCGGCTCCCCGCTCATCAGCTCCGCGGGGACCACACCCCAGCGCCGGAAGTACACGCCCTGCGCCGCGAGGAGCTCGTCCCCCGTGCCGTACGCCGGGTTGAGCCCGGAGACCGGGCCGATCACGAAGAGCAGACAGCAGGCGGCGATCAGTCCGTACGTCACCGCGGGGCCGCCGCGGGTGCCCCGCCAGGACCCCAGGACAGCACGGACCGCACCTCGCCAGTCGATCATGGACAGATCATGGCGTACCGGGGCCGAACTGGACAGAGTGCCTCGCCGTGCCCCCGCGTACCGACGAGGCCGTAGGGTAACGGGCAGTACGACCGCAGTTCGACGGCGCACCGCGGCTCCGCACCTGGTACCACGCAACAGGAAGAAGGACGGCACGATGACGACGGTTCCCCTGCCGACCGCCGACACCCGGTGGCGCTGCACGCTCTGCGGCAACCTGACCCGCTTCGACGTGACGCGCTCCTCCAAGGTCGTGGAGTACGTCCATCTGGACCTCGCGGGAGACCCGACGGTCGAGGAGCGGCAGGTGGTCAGTGAGACCATCGAGTCGGTCCGCTGCCGCTGGTGCAACGCGGTGGATCAGATCGAACTGGTGGACAGGCCGGGCGCCGCCTCCTGAGGGACGGCGCGGATGACATAGGGGTGACGGATCGTGGAGCAGCCCGCGCACGGTGGAGAGCCGGCCGGCGCGGCAGGTGACGCTGCCGAGACGCTCGACCACCCACTGCCGGAAGGCGTACGGCGGCGGGTCGTCGCGCTGGTCGCCGACGCCTTCGGCGGGCTGACCGTCGCGGAGCTGCCCGCACCCCTGAGGCAGTACGCCCGGTTCACCGCGAGCCGGCGCGCCAAGTTCGCCGGGAACGCCATGGCGGCGGCCCTGGAGAGCGACCTGCTGTTCCGGCAGCGGATCGGCGAGCGCTTCAAGCAGGGCCAGCCCGAGCTGGCCGGAGCCGTCGAGACCGGCACCCCGCCCGCCGCGGCCGACCCCGTCGACGTGGCGGCCGCGGCCTATGTGCTGCGCCCGCCGGGCTGGGTCAAGCTGGTGGCCGCCGCAGGCGAGGAGGCTCAGCGCGTCGACGCGGAGCGGGCCGACGAGGCGGGCCGACGTGAACTGGAGCGGCTGCGCGAGGAACTCGCCGCCGCCCGGGACCGCTCGCGCGGTGAGACCGAGCAGTTGCGCCACGATCTGGAGGCGGCCCGGAAGGAAGCGGAATCGCTTCACCGCAAGCTGCGCAGCGCCCAGAGCGACGTGAAGCGCGGCGAGGCCGCGCTGCGCCGCGTCCAGGGCGAGATCGACGCCGCGAGGGCGGAGGCGGCCGCCCAGGTGTCGTCCGCCGAGAGCGAGAGCCGGCGGCTCAAGGCCCGGCTCGGCGAGGTCGAGGCCGCTCTGGAGGCGAGCCGCAGGACCGCCCGTGAGGGGCGTTCGGTGGAGGACATGCGGCTGCGGCTGCTGCTGGACACCGTGCTCGACGCCGCCCAGGGGCTGCGTCGTGAACTCGCGCTGCCCCCCGTGTCGGTGCACCCGGCGGACACCGTGGACGCGGTGGAGCCGGGGCGGATGTCCCCGAAGGACATCGCGGCGCGGGCGCTCTCCGAGACCGACCCGGCGCTGCTCGACCAGCTCCTCGCGCTGCCGCAGGCCCATCTGGTCGTCGACGGCTACAACGTCACCAAGACCGGCTATCCCACGATGCCGTTGGAGAAGCAGCGGCTGCGGCTGCTCGGCAGCCTGTCGGCCCTCGCGGCCCGCTCGGGCGCCGAGGTCACCTGCGTCTTCGACGGGGCGGAGCTGGCGGCCCCGGTGCTCCTCGCACCGCCGCGCGGGGTGCGGGTGCTGTTCTCCAAGCCCGGTGTGACCGCCGACGAGTTGATCCGTCAGCTGGTCCGCGCCGAGCCGCCGGGCCGGCCGGTCGTGGTGGTCTCCACCGACCGCGAGGTGGCCGACGGGGTGGCGAAGGCCGGGGCACGCCCGGTGGCGTCCGCCTTGCTGCTGAAGCGGCTTTCGCGGCTCTCCTGAAGCATCGCACCACATCGCAACTCTTGTGTCGTATGCCCGAATTATGGAGGGCGGACGGTCAAGTGCCCATCACTGCCCGTGTGGTGCGTGTAAATTAAGTGGTCCGTGGGCGATATTTTTGCCAGTGGGATTTGAACTGATCACAACTTGGTCACTAGGGTCGGGGCTCGAACCTTCGCGCGGTTGATCACCCATCCGGGGTGGCGGCGGAGGAACCGCCTGCCCGATACCGGTTGGGCGGCTCTGAGGAAGAAGGAGCTCGCCTTCGTGGCGTCCCACCGTCGACCCAAGCAGCCGAGCCGCATGCGCGTGACCGTACTCACCGCGACCGCGGCCGCCGCCGTAGCGCTCACCGCCCAGACGGGCGCCCAGGCGGCCCCCGCCAAGCCCAAGATCGACGAGGTCAAGTCGAAGGTCGACAAGCTGCACCACGAGGCCGAAGAGGCCATCGAGCAGTACAACCAGGCCGAGGAACGCCGCGGGAAGCTGCAGCAGGAGGTCGGCAACCTCCAGGACAAGGTGGCCCGCGGTCAGCAGGAGCTCAACACCCTGCGCGACCAGATCGGTTCGGTGGCCAGCGCCCAGTACCGCTCCGGCGGCATCGACCCGGCGCTCCAGCTCTTCCTCTCGGCCGACCCGGACACGTACCTCGACAAGGCGTCCGCGATCGACCAGCTGAGTGCCCAGCAGGCCGACGTCCTCACCTCGATCCAGTCCAAGCAGCGCAGCCTCGCGCAGCAGCGCGCCGAGGCCACGACGAAGCTCGCCGACCTCGAGGACGTCCGCAAGGCCCTCGGCGCCAAGAAGAAGAGCTACCAGAGCAAGCTGGCCGATGCGAAGAAGCTCCTCAACACCCTCACCGCGGCCGAGAGGGCCAAGGTGGAGCAGGAGGAGCGCGCGAAGGAGCAGCGTGCCAGCCGTGACGCCGGCGAGCGCATCGACCTCGGCAACGAGGCCGCCGCCTCCGGCTTCGGCGCCGCCGCGCTCAGCGCCGCCGCCACCCGGATCGGCATGCCGTACGACCCCGGAGCGGAGGGTCCCGGCTCGTTCGACTGCTCGGGTCTGACCCAGTGGGCCTACGGCAAGGCCGGCGTCGACCTCACGCGCACCACCTACACCCAGCAGAACGACGGCGTGAAGATCGGCCGCAGCCAGCTCAGGCCCGGCGACCTGGTCTTCTTCAACAGCCTGTCGCACGTGGGTCTGTACGCGGGCAACAACACGATCCTCCACGCCCCCAAGCCGGGCGCCTACGTCCGCTACGAGTCCATGAACTACATGGGCACGTTCCAGTTCGGAGTCCGCATCGGCGGCTGACCCGCCGCGACGCGACCCGCGCCGAACCGCCCAATCGGGTGGTTCCCCGCGACGCGAGCTGACCTGACGCCCCGCCGGTGACCTTGTGATCTCCGGCGGGGCGTCACTTTGTGTGCCCGGCGCCTTCGTTGGACGCGGAGTGATCAGCGGCTACTGTCTGCCGCGCCAGTCTGCGTCGAGCCGAACGGAGTGCGATTCGTGGCGTCCCACCGCCGATCCGCCAGGGTCACCGTCCTCACCGCCGCCGCGGCCACCGCCGCGGCGACCCTCGGGGCCGTCCCCGCGAGCGCCGACCCCGGGGCCGGATCCGCGGCCACCCGTGCCCGGGTGGACCGCCTCTTCGAGGAGGCCGAGAAGGCCACCGAGGGCTACAACCGGGCGGACGAGAAGGCGGACGCGCTGCGCCGGACGGTCTCCCAGGCCCAGGACGGCCTCGCCCGGGGCCAGGAGCGCATCAACCACATGCGGGGCGCGCTCGGTTCGGTCGCCGGAGCCCAGTACCGGTCCGGCGGCATCGACCCCGCCCTCGCCCTGCTGCTCTCCTCCGACCCGGACACCTACCTCGACCGGGCCTCCGCGCTCGACCGGATCACCGCCCGTCAGGGAGCCGCGCTCGGTGAGCTCCGGCGGGAGCAGCGCCGGCTGAGCCAGAAGCGGTCCGAGGCCCGGACGGCGCTGGTCGAGCTGGAGCGCAGCCGGGCCGAGGTCGCCCGCCACAAGCGCGTCGTCGAGGGCAAGCTCGCCGAGGCCCGCCGGGTCCTCGCCGGCCTCACCGCCGAGGAGCGCGCCGACTTCGACCGGGCCTCGCGCTCCGGCGGCCGCGCGGAGGAGCTGCCGCCGGTGCCCGAGGCCGCGCCGGGCTCCTCACGGGCCGCCGCCGCGGTGATCGCCGCCCGCAGCGCGGTCGGCAAGCCGTACGTGTGGGGGGCGACCGGCCCCTCCGCGTTCGACTGCTCGGGCCTGATGGTCTGGTCGTACGGGAAGGCCGGGATCAGCCTGCCGCGGACCTCCTCCGCGCAGCGGTACGCGGGCCGGCGGGTGCCGCTCTCACAGGCACAGCCCGGTGACCTCGTCACGTACCGCGGCGACGCCAGCCATGTGGGGATCTACGCCGGGAACGGCCAGGTCATCCACGCCCCCTACCCGGGCGCGCGGGTCCGCTACGACCCCGTGAACATGATGTCGCACGTGACGGTGACCCGGGTCTGAGGCGGATTCCGGCCAGGGTCCGAGGAGAGTCCCGGCCGGGGCCGGGCCGCGTCTGAGTCCGCTTCCGGCCGGGGCCGGCCAGGGTTCGGGACCGGGCCGGAGGCGGTTCCCGTCGATCCGACCGTACGATCGGAGGCGTGGCAGGTCAGGGGTGTGGCGCGCGGAGGCCGACGACGGCCTGCCTGACGGCCCTGCTGCTCGTGCTCGTGGGGCTCGTCGGCTGCGGCGCGCGCGCCGACCAGCCCGCCGACACGGCCGCCCGGGAGATACAGGGGCTCCTCGACCGGCACGCCAGGGCACTCCTCGACCGTGACCAGCCCGGCTACCTCGCCGCCGTCGACCCCTCGTACGCCCCGACCGCCCTCACCGTCTTCCGGCGCCTCGCGACGGTTCCCGTCGGCGGCTGGACCTACCGGCTCACCGGGGTCGACCGCACGGCCACCGACCGCGTCACCGTCCGCGCCGACCTCGGCTACCGGCTCGACGGCCACGACAAGCGGCCCGTCACCGGCGCCCGGGTCCTCGACCTGACCGAGAGGGACGGACGCTGGTACGTGACCGGCGACCGTCCGGCACAGGGCGCGCCCCGGCATCTCTGGGAGCAGGGCGACGTGGCGACCGTCCGGGGTGCCCGCTCGCTCGTCCTCGGCGTCGGCCAGAGGCCCGAGCGGCTCCGTGAGATCGCCGCGGCGGCGGACCGGGCCGTTCCCGCCGTGTCCGCGGCCTGGCCCGTCGAGTGGGCCCGTGACGTGGTGGTCCTCGTCCCCGGGTCGCTGGCGGGGATGGGGGAGCTGCTCGGGGCGCCGGGGGACTCCTACCGGGGCATCGCCGCCGTCACCACGGGGGAGACCCGGGGCGGCGCGGACGCCCCCGCGGACCGGGTGATCGTGAACCCGGAGGCGTACGGGGTCCTCGGCGAGTTCGGCCGGCAGCTCGTCCTCACCCACGAGACCGTCCATGTCGCCACCCGTGCCGCCACCACCCCGTCGACCCCGGTCTGGCTCTCCGAGGGCTTCGCCGACTGGGTCGGCTACCGGGACGCCGACCGCACCGCCGCCCAGGCCGCCCCCGAACTGCGCCGCGCGGTCCGCGCGGGTGAGCCGCCCGCCCGGCTCCCGGACGATCCCGACTTCGCCTTCGGCGGGGACGCCGAGGCGCTGGCCCGGGCGTACGAGGGCGGCTGGCTGGCCTGCGAGCTGATCGCGGACCGCTGGGGCGAGACGAAGCTGACCGACTTCTATCGTGCGGTGGGCGCGCATCCGGGCCGGGAAGGCGCCGTGGAGAAGGCCCTCCAGGTGGTCCTCGACACCACTCCGGAGGAGTTCACCGCCGACTGGCGGGAGTACCTGGGGAAGCGGCTGGGGTAGGGCCGGCCGGCCGGCGGGTTCGGGTGGTCAGGGAGTCTCCGGCGGTTCAGGGACGGGCGGCTCCCGGCCCTCGAGTTCGGCCAGTGCCTCCGTCAGCCACGCCTTCTCGGCCGTGCCCGTCGCGCGGGCGATCCACAGCATGCCCCGGCGGAAGAGGTCGGGCTCCCGCTCGGCGACGACCGGGGTCCCGTCCTCGTAGAAGAAGCTGGCGGGGGTGTTCAGGAACTCCTGGCGGCGCCGCAGCACGGCCGCCTGATCCGCCGGGTCGGGCAGGTGGCCGAGGAAGGAGAGCAGCGTGAAGAAGCGCTGGCCGTCGGTGATCTCGGCGTCCTTGGGGGCGCGCAGCCGGGCGAGCAGCTCCCGGCGTCCGTCGGCGGTGAGCGAGAGGGTCCGGCGCGGGGCGGCGCTCGCGCCGGGTTCCGTACGGCTGTCCACCAGGCCGTTCTTCACCAGGCGGGTGATCGCCGGGTAGAGGGCGCCGTCGCTGACGGGGCGCACATGACCGCTGAGGCCGTGGATGCGTTCCTTCAGCTCGTAGCCGTGCAGGGGCTTCTCGTACAGGAAGCCCAGGATCGACAGCTCCAGCACCGGGCGGCCTCCTTCGTGCGCGTTGTTCGTGCTTGTCGTCGGACCGGTCGCCATGCTACCTCTTTTCGATGTGCCTCGAATCGAGGTACATCGAAAAGAGGGGGCTCTCGTTCATGTCCGCGCACCGCCGTACGCTCGTCCGGCTCGCCCGCCCGGTCTATCTCGAACTCCTCGCCGGCGTCGCCGCCGGCGTCATCAACGTCATCTGGGTCGCCCGGCTCGGCGGAGACGCCGTCGCCGCCGTCGCGGTCGCCACCAACGTCGAGAACCTGCTGCTCGGCGTCGTCCTCGTGGCGGGTTCCGGCACCACCGTGCTCGTCGCCCGCGCCCGCGGCGCCGACGACCCGGCCGCCGTCCGCGCCGCCGTCCGCGGCGGGGCCGCCCTCGGTGTTCTGCTCGTGCCACCCGTGGCCGTCGGCGGGTACCTGCTGCGCGAACCGCTCGCCGCCCTGCTGCTCGGCGGCCAGGACCACCCCGCCCACGCCCTGGCCACCGCCTACTTCGCCGTCTCGCTCCCCGGCACCGCCGTCTTCTTCGCCGTCAACGTCCTCGACGGGATCCTCAAGGGCGCGGGCGACACCCGCACCCCCATGCGGCTCGCCTTCCTCGCCAACGGACTGATCCTGGTCCTCGATCCCCTGCTCATCCAGGCGTACGGGGTGCGGGGCGCCGCCCTCGCCACCGTGACCGGCCGGGCCGTCGCGCTCGCCGCAGGGCTGCTCGTCCTCCGCCGCAACCCGCTGGTCAGGGCCGCCCGCGCGGTCGGTCCGGCCGAGCGGACCGCCGCCGCCCTGCGCCGTACCGTCGCCACCGGTCTGCCCATGGGTGTCGACTTCGCTGTCCGGATGGCGGGTGCGCTGGCGCTCGTCTCCGTCGTGGCCCGGCTCGGCGTCACCGAGATCGCCGCCTACGGCATCGCCACCAAGGCCATGTACGTCGCGACCATGGCGTTCTACGCCGTCCGGCAGGCCGCCGCCATCCACAGTGCGCATCTCCTCGGGAGCGCGCAGGCGGCGGGGCGAGGGCCCGCCGAGGAGCTCGGGCGCGGGCGACGGCCCGAGCCCCGCCTCGACGAGCGCCGCGCCGTCGGACGCCAGGCCCTGCTGCTCGGGGGCGTCCTCGGCGCCGGGGCAGCCGTGCTGCTGTTCCTCGGCGCGGGACCCGTCATGCGGATCTTCGGCGCCGAACCGGAGGTGGCGGAGGCGGGCACGCTCTTCTTGCGCTGCCTCGGCCCCCATCTGCTGCTCATGGGCGGGTTCATCGCGCTCGCGGGAGTCTTCGAGGGCACCGGCGGGAGCCCGTACCTCGCCCGGATCACGATCGCGGGCGTCCTCGTCCAGCTGCCGCTCGCCCACGGCCTCTCGGGGCTCGGACTGCCCGGGATCTGCCTGGCCATGGGCCTCGCGACAGCGGCCCAGTGCGCGGCCCTCGGTCTCCTGTACCGCCGTACCCTCGGCAGCGCTCGGGAGCGGCGCGGCCACGGGGACGCCTCGCACGCGAATCGGCCGCCGGCAGAGGCCGACGGCCGATTCGGATGATCCGGGGCCGGTCCCGCGGGAACGGAGCGGCGGCCCGCGGGCGCGGCTAGCGGGAGAGCTTGGGCGTGGCCTTGATCAGGGCGCCGTTGTTCCCGTTCAGCAGCTTTCCGTAGCAACGGCCCTGGCTGCCGACGGAGAAGACGTACGACCTGGTCTGGCCCGAGGCGATGACGAACGGAGTCTCGTCGCCGAACCACCGGCCGTTGTCGCAGTACAGGTTGAAGTCGACCTTCGCCGGGTTGCCGGACTTCTTGTAGTACTGGATGCGGTAACCCTTCGGGTCCACGTTCAGGCAGACGCTGCCGCCGTCAGGAGTCGTGGAGCAGACCGTGGTCGGGGCGGCCTGAGCGGTGGAGCCGAAAGCCGCCATGGCGCCGACCACGGCAGCGGTGGAAAGTCCGACGGTCACCGCGTGACGAATGAAAGACATGTTCTCTCCCCTGTGTGCTGTCGTCCCTCGGGGGCGACAGCACAAGATCGTATGTCCGTCTTTCGAGCGTCTGCTCGACTCTCGTCCCGAGTGGGCGCATTCACGCCATTCCTGCGTCGCCGTCCCCTGTGGTATCGGGTGGCGGAAGGGGCTTGATCTCTCGGTGCTTCCGGCGGAGTCGGGTCCGTGTCCGCGTCCACCGACTTGACGAACCATGCCGATGGGGAGGGGTGCGGGGCCGTCGATGATCTTGAATCTGGCGGCCCCGAAGGGGTGGCGTGGTGTGCTGGTTGGCCGAAATCCGCTCCTTTGGCGGCTTCTCGACGCCCTGGTCGGTGGAGGGGCGGCGGCGTTCACGCCGCACCTCAGGGGCGGGCTACCGCGAGCCCTTCCCGTCGCCGGCCAGCCTGAGCAGGGTGATGCCGTCCCGTGTCTCGACGACCCGGTAGCCGGGGACGCCCGGGTCGGCCGATTCCAGGGCCTTGCCCGTCGGACACTCCGGGTCGGACGTGTCGGCGACGTCGTATATCAGCCACTCGGGCCGCTCCTTCGGGGGGAAGGAGCGGGGGAACAGGCACACCTCGCTCACGGAGGCCCGGTCGGCGAGCTGGGCGGCCAGGCGATTCGACGCTGCCACGGTCGCGCCGTCGGGGATCTTCCCGAGCAGCTCGTCCGACGTCCTGACGTAGGCGGAGTCGCTCCACGTCCGTGGCAGTACGACCTCGTGCAGGGGATGGGTGACGAGCGTGACGCTCGTGGCCACCGCGCCGACGACGCAGGCGGGCAGGAGCCTCCGCGCGGTCACGCCGTTCGCCACCGTGTGAACGGCGGCTGCGAAGGCGATGGGCATGAGGACCGCGCTGTAGTGGAAGTCCATCCCCCAGTAGAAGGGGTTCGATCCCGTGAAGCGCCAGGCCAGCGTCGGCAGGGCGACCAGCAGGATCGGCGACCGGAGGGCCAGGAAGCCCGTCGGGGCGACGATCATGAGGAGCGTCAGCCACTTGACCGGGGGCCAGAGGGCTCCGGCGGCCTGCGCCAGCATGCCGACCTCTTCGGCGGTCTCGGGCGGCAGATAGGCGAACTGCCCGAGGGGATTGAAGTGCGGAAGGATCACCAGCATCTCCAGCGCCGTCGCGCCGGCTCCGAAGGCGGCGACGGCGAGCCCCGTCACCCGCGGTCCCTTCCACGCCACGTAGGCGCCGATCGCGGCGACCGTGAGCCCCAGATCCTCCTTGACCAGCACCAGCGGCAGGGACCAGAGGGCGGCCGCGCGCCAGTTCTTCCGACCGGCGGCACAGAGCGAGAGGGACAGGAGCGGCACCGCGAAGGAGACTTCGTGGAAGTCGAAGAAGATGAGTGCGGCAATTCCCCAGGATGCGCCGTAGGAAACTCCGACCCAATAGGCGAAGTTCTGTCCTCCGGCTTTGTGTGCCCATTTCATCAGGGGAACTATGGAAAACGCCACGAGGGCTGCCTGACAGACGAGCAGCGTGTAACTGGACGGGAATGCCTTGTATAGGGGGGCGAGCAGCGCGAGGATCGGATGGAAATGGTCCCCGAGCGTGTTGTATGTGGGCCCCTTGAGGTCGGAGTAGGGGGCGGAGAACTCGGAGTAGGACCTCACGATCTGGGTGAAGATGCCCAGGTCGTACCCCGTGGTGAGGTTCGCCGCGTGGCGCCGTGCCGACAGGAGGAGATAGATGAGGAAGAAAGTGCCGGAAACCAGGAGGAGGGATTTCCCCGATATGCCGGCCGAGGTTTCGGGTGCATTCTCCGCGACGGTGCCCTCGCCGCTCTTCCCGTGCCGCTGAAGCGTGTCGACCGAGAGAATCGAGTTGTTCATGTCAGCAGAAGAACCTAACGGGAAGGCAAAGGTGCCCCAGGGTAGCACCAGTGCGTATCGGTGTTCGGGCCACTACCGCTCAGGCCGAACCGGCCAGGACCTTTTCCCGCTCGGGCCGACGCGTCTGCCCCGGGATGCGCACGACGCCGGCCTCGGTCACCGTGTGCCGCCACAGGGCGCGGCAGGCGTAGAAGGCGGCCACCACCAGGAGACCGTTGCGCAGGAACAGCACGGCGATCCCCAGGGGATCGCTCTGCGTCACATGGGAGAACCACACGGGGTACTCGAACTGCGTCACGGCCGTCGCCCACAGCACCAGATGGGCGGGGCGCCGCATGCTGGTCGAGCGGTAGGCGAGACAGACCGCGGCGAGGCCGAACAGCCAGATCATGTACTGCGGTGATATCACCCGGCTCGTCAGGGTGAAGAGCAGTACGGCGACGAAGGCCGCGTCCGCCGTCGTCGACGAGGAGAACCGGCGTGCCTTGAACCGCCACAGCGCCAGCCAGCCGAACGCGGCGATCGTCAGCGCCATCGCACCGGACGAGACCCACGAGACGTAGGGGCCGAGGAACTCCATCGAGCCGTAGTTCATCCGGGCCTCGCCCTCCCAGCCGAAGTGCCGGGCCACGTGGAACACCATCGCCCCCAGCGACTCGACCTCCGTACCCCGCTCGCTCTGGTACGACAGGAAGGTCAGCGACCCCGGCATCCAGGCCGCGCAGAGCAGCAGCACCGCACCCGCCGCGCCGGCCGCCACCGGCCAGGAACGCCAGGTCGGCCCGCCCTTCGGGGTGCCCACGAGCAGCAGCGCCGGCCACACCTTGAGGACCGCGCCGAAACCGGCGAGAACACCGAGAACGCGCGGGTCGCGGCCGACGGTCAGCAGAGCGGCCACGGCGACGGCCGTCACCATGACGTCGTAGCGGGCGTACGCGGTCGGGCCGAGCAGGGGCACCGCGGCAAGCCAGAGCCACGCGCCCCGCATCGACCGGCCGGCCCGGCGGCCGGTGTGCAGGAGGAGGCCCATGACGAAGGCGTCGCAGAGGAGCGCCAGGACGAAGAAGGCCGCCGTGTAGCCGAGGAAGGGCAGCAGCGCGGGAGAGAGGATCGCGAGGGCGGCTGCCGGCGGGTACTGCCACGTCACGTCGGACCGGGGGTACTCACCGGTCCGCAGGACGTCGAACCAGCCCTGGTAGATCTGCTCGACCTCGGCCATCGAGTCCGGGCCGGGGACCACCACGACCTTGAACGCACACAACAGGAGGATGATCCGGGTCAGGCCCCAGAGGCCGAGCGGGAGGCGGAGACGCGCGCGTGATCCGATGCCCACTGCCCCCGTCATACCTGTCCTGTTCCTTGTCCTGTCGGCCCGCTGTCGCGGGGGGATGGTGGTGCTGGGCGGTGGGTGCGCGCGCGGTACTGTCGGCCACGATGCACAAGACCCTGATCGTAACCAACGACTTCCCGCCGCGTCCGGGCGGAATCCAGGCCTTCCTGCACAACATGGCCCTCCGCCTGGATCCCGACCAGATCGTGGTGTACGCCTCCACCTGGAAGCGCAGCCGCGAAGGGATCGAGGCGACGGCCGCGTTCGACGCCGAACAGCCTTTCACGGTCGTCCGGGATCGCACCACAGTGCTGTTGCCCACACCTCGGGTCACGGCCCGGGCCACCGCGCTCCTGCGCGAGCACGGCTGCGAGTCCGTGTGGTTCGGCGCGGCGGCGCCCCTCGGCCTCATGGCCCCCGCGCTCCGCAGGGCCGGCGCACGGCGACTCGTCGCCACCACGCACGGACACGAGGCCGGCTGGGCCCAGCTGCCCGGCTCCCGGCAGCTGCTCCGGCGGATCGGCGAGGGCACGGACACCATCACCTACCTCGGCGAGTACACCCGCTCCCGGATCGCGGCCGCCCTCACGCCCGCCGCGGCGGGCCGCATGAGGCAGCTGCCGCCGGGCGTCGACGAGAAGACCTTCCACCCCGACTCGGGCGGCGCCGAGGTCCGTGCCCGCCTCGGGCTCAGCGACCGTCCCGTGGTCGTCTGCGTCTCCCGGCTCGTCCCGCGCAAGGGCCAGGACACCCTGATCAGGGCCATGCCGCAGATCCTGCGCCGGGTGCCGGACGCGGTCCTCCTGATCGTCGGCGGCGGCCCGTACGAGCAGGATCTGCACCGCCTCGCCGCCGAGACCGGGGTGGCCGGATCCGTACGCTTCACCGGCGCCGTCCCCTGGTCCGAGCTGCCCGCCCACTACGGCGCCGGCGATGTCTTCGCCATGCCCTGCCGCACCCGGCGCGGCGGCCTCGACGTCGAGGGCCTCGGCATCGTCTACCTGGAGGCCAGCGCGACCGGCCTTCCCGTCGTCGCGGGCGACTCGGGCGGCGCCCCCGACGCGGTCCTCGACGGCGAGACCGGCTGGGTCGTGCGCGGCGAGTCCGCCGAGGACACCGCCGACCGCGTCGGCACCCTCCTCCTCGACCCCGAGCTCCGCGCCCGCATGGGCGAGCGGGGCCGCGCCTGGGTCGAGGAGAAATGGCGCTGGGACCTCCTCGCGGAGCGTCTCAAGGAGCTTCTGTAGCGAACGTCCGGGGTGTGACGGACACGGAAACGGCCGGAGGCCCGGGGCGACACCGCCCCGGGCCTCCGGCCGTACGTATGCCGGACCGGATCAGGCCCGGTAGATCGCCTCGATCTCGTCCGCGAAGTCCTTCGCCACCACGTTCCGCTTCAGCTTCAGGGACGGGGTGATGTGGCCCGCCTCCTCCGTGAACGGCGCCGGGAGGATGCGGAACTTGCGGACCGACTCCGCCTTGGAGACCGCCGCGTTGCCGTCGTCGATCGCGCGCTGGACCTCCGCCACCAGGTCCGAGTCGTCCCGGAGGGTGGCCGCCGTCGAGCCCGCCGGCTTGCCGTGCTCCGAGGCCCAGCGGCCCAGGAACTCCTCGTCGATCGTGACCAGCGCGCCCACGAACGGGCGGCCGTCGCCGACCACCATGCACTCCGCGACCAGCGCGTGCGCCCGGATCCGGTCCTCGATGACCGCCGGAGCGACGTTCTTGCCGCCCGCCGTCACCAGGATCTCCTTCTTCCGGCCGGTGATCGCGAGGTAGCCGTCCTCGTCGAGGGTGCCGATGTCGCCCGTGTGGAACCAGCCGTCCGCCAGCGCCTCGGCCGTCGCCGCCTCGTTGTTCCAGTACCGCGAGAAGATGTGCTCGCCGTGCAGCAGCACCTCCCCGTCGTCGGCGATCCGCACCACCGAACCCGGCAGCGGCTGACCGACCGTGCCGATCTTCTGCCGGTCCCAGGGGTTGAACGCCGTCGCCGCGCACGACTCCGTCAGGCCGTAGCCCTCCAGGACCGTGAAGCCGATGCCCCGGAAGAAGTGACCCAGCCGCTCACCCAGCGGCGCACCGCCCGAGATCGCGTACTCGCCCCGGCCGCCGAGCACCGCCCGCAGCTTGCTGAAGACCAGCTTGTCGAAGATCTTGTGCTTCAGCTTGAGGCCGAAGGACGGGCCCTGCGGGGTGCTCAGCGCCCTGCTGTACGCGATGGCCGTGTGCGCGGCCTTGTCGAAGATCTTGCCCTTGCCGTCGGCCTGGGCCTTGGCCCGCGCCGAGTTGTAGACCTTCTCGAAGACCCGGGGCACGCCCAGGATCAGGGTCGGCCGGAACGAGGCCAGCTCGTCCGTGAGGTTCTTGATGTCGGGGACGCAGCCGAGACGGATCGGCGCCATCACGGACGCGATCTCGACGAGCCGCCCGAAGACGTGCGCGGCCGGCAGGAACAGCAGCACCGAACACTCGCCGGTACGGAAGAGCGGCTTCAGCCGCTCCACCACGTTGCCGCACTCGGCGAAGAAGGCCCGGTGGGTCAGGACGCAGCCCTTGGGGCGGCCCGTCGTGCCCGAGGTGTAGACGATCGTCGCCGGGTCGTCCGCGTTCGCCGCCGACATGCGCTCGTCGAGCAGCTCGTCGGAGACGTCCGCGCCGGAGGCGGTGAGCCGCGCGACCGCGTCGTCCTCGATCTGCCAGACGCCCTTCAGCTCCGGCAGGTCCGCCCGTACGGACTCCACCGACTCCTGGTGCGCACCGCTCTCGACGAGCACCAGCGTCGCGCCCGAGTCGCCGAGGATCCACTGGATCTGCTCCGGCGAGCTGGTCTCGTACACGGGAACGGTCACGCCGCCCGCGCTCCAGATCGCGAAGTCGAGGAGCACCCACTCGTACCGGGTGCGGGAGAGCAGCGCGACCCGGTCGCCCGGCTCGACACCGGCCGCGATCAGGCCCTTGGCGGCCCCGCGGACCTCCGCGAGGAACTGCGTCGCGGTCACATCCGTCCACACGCCGTCGACCTTGCGGCCCATGACGGCGACGTCTGGGTGCTGGGAGGCGTTGCGGCGGATGAGATCCGTCAGGTTGCCGTCCGCGGGGACCTCGTACAGGGCCGGAAGGCTGAACTCGCGCAAGACTGCTGCTCCTCATCGGGCGCCGGCGCCACGGCTCTGTGTGATGCACCGGTGAAGTCCAAGAACTGGCGGGTGCTCCGTGGGGGAGAGCACGACTGGACTGCCCGGACGTTACCCATCAGTACACGGTTCCGGATAGGGGGTTCCGGCCAGATGTTCCGTGCGTCACACATGTGTGGCGGTGCTCTCCGCACAGTAATCCACAGCTTTCCAGACTCGGAAGTAACCGCAGGTGACACCCCCTAAGGTGGGCCCATGCGAGTCCATGTGGTCAGTGACGTGCACGGCAACGCCGGAGACCTCGCCAGGGCGGGGGACGGGGCCGACGCCCTGATATGCCTGGGGGACCTGGTCCTCTTCCTCGACTACGCCGACCACAGCCGCGGGATCTTCCCCGAGCTGTTCGGCGTCGAGAACGCCGACCGGCTGGTCGAGCTGCGCACCGCCCGACGCTTCGACGAGGCCCGTGACCTGGGGCGTCGCCTCTGGGCCGAGCTCGACGTCGACCGCGAGACCGCGATCGAGGGCGCGGTCCGCCGCCAGTACGCCGAACTCTTCGCCGCCTTCCCCACCCCCACGTACGCCACCTACGGCAACGTCGACATCCCCCGCTTCTGGCCCGAGTTCGCCCGGCCCGGGACGACCGTCCTCGACGGTGAGCGGGTCGAGGTCGGCGGCCTCGTCTTCGGCTTCGTCGGCGGCGGTCTGCGCACCCCGATGCGCACGCCGTACGAGATCTCGGACGAGGAGTACGCGGCGAAGGTCGAGGCCCTCGGCGACGTCGACGTCCTCTGCTCCCACATCCCGCCCGACGTGCCGGACCTGACGTACGACACCGTCGCCCGCCGCTTCGAGCGCGGCAGCCGGGCCCTTCTCGACGCCATCCGGCGCACCCGGCCCCGCTACGCGCTCTTCGGCCACGTCCACCAGCCGCTGGCCCGGCGGATGCGGATCGCGTCGACCGAGTGCGTGAACGTCGGCCACTTCGCCTCGACGGGCAGGCCCTTCGCCCTGGAGTGGTGACGGGCCCCGCTTCGCAGCGCGATAGCCTTCCGTCGGCACGTCTGTGCCCCTTTGACTTCCGCCGGACCGCACAGTGGAGGAGCCACCACGATGGCCGAACACACCAGCTCGAGCATCACCATCGAGGCGGCACCGGCCGACGTCATGGGCGTGATCGCCGACTTCGCCCGCTACCCCGAGTGGACGGGCGAGGTGAAGGAGGCCGAGGTCCTGGAGACCGACGAGGCCGGCCGTGCCGAGAAGGTGCGGCTGCTGCTCGACGCCGGCGCGATCAAGGACGACCACACCCTCGCGTACACGTGGACCGGCGGCAACGAGGTCAGCTGGACGCTGGTCAAGTCCCAGATGCTGCGGTCGCTCGACGGTTCCTACCGGCTGGCGGCGGTGGGCGGCGGTGACCGGACGGAGGTCACGTACCAGCTGACGGTCGACGTGAAGATCCCGATGCTCGGCATGATCAAGCGCAAGGCGGAGAAGGTCATCATCGACCGGGCGCTCGCGGGCCTGAAGAAGCGCGTCGAATCCGGCGTGTGAGCCCCGGAGGGGGCCGGTCACGTCCTCCCGTACGAGCGTCGGGAGGGCGCGGGTAACGTCCTCCGCATGCGGATCATCCTTGTCACCGGGTCCGGCGGCGCCGGTCGCACCACCGTCGCCACCGCGACCGCCCTCGCCGAGGCGCGGGCGGGCCGCAGGGTCCTGCTCGTCTCCGAGGACGCCGATCCGCTCCTGGGCGGCGACGGCGGCGAGGGCCTCCGTGTCCTGCGCCCCGAGCCGGCCGGTGACTTCCGCCGCGAGTTCCTCGCCCTCCAGGCCCGCTCCTCCACCGCCCTCGACCTGCTGGGCGCCGCGCCCTTCGAGGACGCCGAGCTCACCGAACTCCCCGGCAGCCGCCAGTTCGCCCTGCTGCGCGCCCTGCGCGACGCCGCCGAGGGTGACCACGAGCTCGCCGTCGTCGATCTGCCGCCGCTCGCCGAGGCCCTCGCCCTCCTCGCCCTGCCCGAGCAGCTCCGCCGCTATCTGCGCCGCCTCCTGCCGCGGGAACGGCAGGCCGCCCGCGCCCTGCGCCCGATGCTCGCCCAGCTCGCCGGCGTCCCGATGCCCGCGCAGTGGCTGTACGAGACCACCGGGCACTGGGAGGAGGAGCTGGCCGCCGTCCAGGCCGTCGTCGACGCCCCCACCACCAGCGTCCGACTGGTCCTCGAACCCGGCCCCGCCGCCGTCCGCGCCCTGCGCACCGCCCGGCTCGGCCTCGCCCTCCAGCGCCTCCCCCTCGACTCCGTCGTCGCCAACCGGCTGCTGCCCGCCGGCTCCGAGGACCCCTGGCTCGCCGGACTCACCACCCAGCAGCACCGGCACCTCGCGGAGCTCCGAACCGTCTCCGACGTCGTCGACGAGCTCCCGCACCTCGGCCGGGACCCCCGCGGACCCGAGGACCTCGTGCCGCTCGCGCCCGCCCGGCGCCCGGCCGCCGTCCCCGACCCCGTACCGGCGTGGTCCGTCGAGGACCGCCGGGAGGAGGACGGCGTCCTGGTGTGGCACATCGGCCTCCCCGGAGCCGTCAAGGAGGATCTGTCCCTCGTCCGCAGGGGTGACGAACTGCTCCTGACCGTCGGTGCCTTCCGCCGCAACGTGCCCCTGCCGGCCGCCCTGCGCCGCTGTACCGTCACCGGCGCGGGACTCGTCGAGGGGGACCTCCGGGTGCGCTTCACCCCCGACCCCGGACTCTGGCCCCGCACCCCCTGAGGGGGCGTGTACCGTCGAAGTACCAGCCAGTGAGGAGTGCGCCATGAGCGATTCGGACGCCTGGGCCAAGGCGTGCGCCGAGGACCTGGAGGCGGAGAAGGCCCGCCGCCGCGCACGGCGCGGGGCGGAGACCGGGTCCGCCGCCGACGAGTTCCGCAAGCTCTTCGAGGCCGTCGCCGACAAGGTCTCCGGGGGCCTCGGGAACCCGCTGCTCGCAGGCCAGGCCGCGCAGACCGTGCAGCAGCTCGTCAACCAGGCGAAGGCGGTCGTCGAGCCCGTCATCGAGCGCAACCCGCAGGTCTTCGACCACCTCGCCGCCGCCGGGAACGAACTGCTCGCCGCCTACCGCTCCGCCGTCGAGTCCCACGAGACCCGGTGGACGCGCGACGAGAAGGTGACCCCCGGCGACCCGCGCGACCCGCGCCGGGACGCGGACGGGCAGGGCGACAAGGCGGACAAGGGCACCGACGGGGACGCCGGTGCGGACGACCGCAAGGACGACGAGGGGCCCGGAACCGGCCAGCACATCGACCTCGACTGATCGGTACGCCCGTCCCCCTCGGGTACGGTGGGCCCTAGCGGGGCTCGACCGAAAACTGAGGGACACATGGGACTCACCATCGGCGTCGACATCGGCGGCACGAAGATCGCGGCCGGCGTGGTCGACGAGGAGGGCAACATCCTCGACACGCACAAGGTGCCCACCCCGCCGACCCCCGAAGGCATCGTCGACGCGATCTGCGCGGCCGTGTCCGAGGCCGGCAAGGGCCACACGATCGAGGCCGTCGGCATCGGTGCCGCGGGCTACGTCGACGACAAGCGCGCCACCGTCCTCTTCGCGCCGAACATCGACTGGCGGCACGAGCCGCTCAAGGACAAGGTCGAGCAGCGCGTCGGCCTGCCCGTCGTCGTCGAGAACGACGCCAACGCGGCAGCCTGGGGCGAGTACAGGTTCGGCGCCGGCCAGGGCCACGAGGACGTCATCTGCATCACCCTCGGCACCGGCCTCGGCGGCGGCATCATCATCGGCAACAAGCTGCGCCGCGGCCGCTTCGGTGTGGCGGCCGAGTTCGGCCACATCCGGGTCGTCCCGGACGGTCTGCTGTGCGGCTGCGGCAGCCAGGGCTGCTGGGAGCAGTACGCCTCCGGGCGCGCGCTCGTCCGCTACGCCAAGCAGCGTGCCAACGCCACCCCCGAGCGGGCCCAGGTCCTTCTCGGGCTCGGTGACGGCACCCCCGAGGGCATCGAGGGCCGACACGTCAGCCAGGCCGCCCGCGCCGGCGACCCGGTCGCCGTCGACTCCTTCCGTGAACTGGCCCGCTGGGCCGGCGCCGGCCTCGCGGACCTGGCCTCGCTGTTCGACCCCTCGGCGTTCATCGTCGGCGGCGGCGTCTCGGACGAGGGCGACCTCGTCCTCGACCCGATCCGGAAGTCCTTCCGGCGCTGGCTGATCGGCGGCCAGTGGCGCCCGCACGCCCAGGTCCTCGCGGCCCAGCTCGGCAACAAGGCCGGTCTGGTCGGCGCGGCGGACCTCGCCCGCCAGGGCTGAGCGGTCTCTCGTACGACAACCGCCCGTCGCGTCCCCGTGGACGCGGCGGGCGGTTGTCGTACGTTACGTGTCATGGCGATCAGTGAGCTGCCCAACTCCCGCACCGAGGAGGACGGTTCGGCCGTCCTCCGGGTTCTCAGCTACAACGTCCGCTCGATGCGCGACGACGAGGACGCCCTCGCCCGGGTCATCCGGGCCTGCGACCCGGACCTCGTCTTCATCCAGGAGGCGCCGCGCTTCTTCCGCTGGCGCAAACACGCGGCCCGGCTCGCCGCCAAGAGCGAGCTCGTCATGCTGAGCGGCGGCGCGACCGCGGCCGGACCGATGCTGCTCTGCTCCCTGCGGGCCACCGTGGAACGCACCGAGGACGTGCTGCTGCCGCTGACCCCGGGCCTGCACCGGCGCGGTCTCGCGACCGCCGTCGTCCGCTTCGCCGGGGCCCGGGTCGGCCTCATCAGCTGCCATCTGAGCCTGCGGAAGGAGGAGCGCTACGCTCAGGCCGGGATGGTCCTCGACCGGGTCGCCGCCCTGGGGACCCCGTACACCCTGGTCGCCGGCGACCTCAACGAACGGCCCGACGGGCCCGCCTTCCGGCGGCTGGCGAAGGAACTCCAGGACGGCTGGGAGGTCAGCCCCTGGGGAGGCGCGAACACCTCGACCCCCGCCGATCCGCACCAGCGGATCGACGCGATCCTCGCCACCCAGGGGGTCGAGTTCCTCGGCTGCGGGGTGCCGACGGACCTCGACCCGGCGGATCTGCGGGCCGCCACCGATCACCTTCCGGTGCTGGCGGCGGTGCGGGTGCCCGCGGCGCCCTGAGGTCGGCACCGCCGCCGGCCGGGAAGAAGTCCACCGGCCGACGGACGGAGTCCGGGCTCAGGACGGTCAGACGACGGCGCCGCGGCCCGGGTCGTCGAAGCCGTCGTCATCGTCGTCGTGCTTCATGCGGCCCACCAGGGTCGCGAAGCCGCCGAGGAAGCCGCCGATGCAGAGCGTGGTCAGCCACCAGGTCATGTCCCAGCTGAGCAGCACGGCGACCAGCATCAGCACCGGGCCGCCGACCACGGCCAGCCAGGCGAACTTGGTCGTCACGTCCGCCTCGGGCAGCGGCGGCGGCTCCGGCGGTACGAAGTGGCCCTCGTCGGAACCGCCGGGCGCGTCCTCCGGTTCCGCGGGCGAGTAGTCGCGGGGGCCGGCGGGGCGAACGCCGGGCGCGAAGACGACGGAGCTGCCGAGTGCGGGCCGCTCGGGTCCCGCCTCGGGCTCCTCGTCGGGCCCGGGCTCCTCGTCGGCTTCCGGCGGTGTCCCGCCGGTCGTCGGCCTCGGCTTCCAGGGCGTGCCCTTCCCGGCGGCCGGCGCCGGCCTCACCGGCCGGACCTCCCCGGCGTCCTCGTCCTCGTCGCCCTCGGTCTCCGGCTCCGGGAGCGACAGGTTCTCGACGGTCCGGTACGGCTTCGCACCCGGCGGGTCCGCCGGCTCCTCGCCGTACCCCGCGACGATCGCGGCCCAGGCCGCCTCCTCGTCGATGGGCTGCGGATCCCGCCCGCCGCCGTCCTGCTCCTCAGCCACCGCTCCTGCTCCCCTGTTCGTCGACCAGACCCGGCGCGAGACGCTCGACGAAGGCCAGGCTCTCGTCGAAGATCCGCTCCGCGTCATGGTCCAACGTCGCCACGTGGTAGCTCTGTTCCAGCAGGATCTCCTTCACGTCCGTCGAGGAGATGCGGGAGAGGATCCGGGCCGAGTCGACGGGCGGCACGACATGGTCCTGCGGGCTGTGGAGCAGTACCACCGGCTGCGTGACCTGCGGAAGCTCCGCGTCCACGGTCTGGAAGAAACGGCGCAGGGAGTGCGCCGCGTGCAGCGGTACCCGGTCGTAGCCGACCTCGGTGACGCCCTCCTTGGCGATGTCGCTCGCGATGCCCTTGGTCGAGGGGACCAGATGGCGGGCGACCGGCAGCGCGTACGCCGCGAGGCCGTGCACCTTGTTGCCCGGGTTGACCAGGACGATGCCCTTCACGGCGTCCCCGTGCCGCGCGGCGAGCCGCAGGGTCAGCGCCCCGCCCATGGAGAGGCCGAAGACGAAGACGGTCGCGCACCGCTCCAGGAGCTCGCTCAGCGCCCGGTCGACCTCGGCGTACCAGTCCTGCCAGGTGGTGAGCTGCATGTCCTGCCAGCGGGTGCCGTGCCCGGGCAGCAGCGGCAGCGACACCGTCAGACCGCGCGCGGCCAGATACTCGGCCCACGGGCGCAGCGACTGCGGGGAACCGGTGAATCCGTGACAGAGAAGGACGCCGACCTCTCCGCCTTCATGGCGGTACGGCTCGGCTCCGGGAAGGACCGGCACCGGGGTCTCCTGTTCGCTCGACTTCGCGTTCGCCTTCGGGTGCGCCTTGGGTGCGCCGAAGCGACGGAAAATGGGGAAGGACCTTCACGGTACGCGACCGGACCGACACCGACCAGGGCCGTAGCCGGGGCCGTACGCCGGTACGGGATAAAGTCGTCGCCACGGCACACGGAAGGCATGGCGAGTTGATCTACGGCGCAATGAAGTTCTCCCTCGGAGGGTCCCTGAAGCTTGCCTTCCGGCCCTGGGTGGAGGGTCTGGAGAACATTCCCGCCGAGGGGCCCGCGATCCTGGCGAGCAACCACCTGTCGTTCTCCGACTCCTTCTTCCTGCCCGCGGTGCTCGACCGCAAGGTCACCTTCATCGCCAAGGCGGAGTACTTCACCTCGCCGGGTGTGAAGGGCAAGCTCACGGCCGCCTTCTTCAAGGGGGTCGGCCAGCTTCCGGTGGACCGTTCGGGTGCCCGCGGCGCGGGCGAGGCGGCGATCAAGGCCGGCATCGAGGTCATCGAGAAGGGCGGCCTCTTCGGGATCTACCCCGAGGGCACCCGCTCGCCCGACGGCCGCCTCTACCGCGGCAAGCCCGGCGGCCTCGCGCGCGTGGCCCTGGCCACCGGCGCGCCGGTGATCCCGGTCGCCATGATCGACACCGAGAAGATCCAGCCGCCCGGCAAGGTCGTCCCCAAGCTGATGCGCCCGGGGATCCGGATCGGCAAGCCGCTGGACTTCACCCGCTACCAGGGCATGGAGGGGGACCGCTTCATCCTCCGCTCGGTGACCGACGAGGTCATGTACGAGATCATGAAGCTGTCCGGCCAGGAGTACGTCGACATCTACGCGACCGCCGCCAAGCGGCAGATCGCGGATGCGGAGAAGGCGGCCAAGGAGGCCGTGAAGGCCGAGATCGCCGCTCGGGAAGAGTCCGGCGCGTAGGCGTCCGGCGGTCAGCCGTCCCGTGGGGGACGGCCGGGGGTGGGGGAGATGGCCAAGCGCGAGCGTGTCGTGCGCATGTCGGTCGAGCAGCCGTTGTGGCGGGCACTGACCGGCTACCGCGTCCTGACCATGGTCTACGCGGTCCTGCTGTTCGCGTTCGGCCGTGACCGGTACGAGCGGCCCTGGGTCGCCGTCGCCTTCCTGGCGGTGATGTGCGTCTGGACCCTCGCGACCCTCCCCAAGGTGGCGAACGCGGCCAGCTGCACCAAGCGCTTCCTCGGCGCCGACATCACCCTCGCCCTCGTCGGCATCCTCCTCACCCCGCTCGCCGACGCCCACGCCCAGACCATCGAGGGCCCCACGCTGCCGTCGATATGGACCGCCGGATCCGTCCTCGCGTACGCGATCAAGGGCGGCTGGCGCTGGGCCGGCGTCGCCTCCTCCCTCGTCGCCGTCGCCAACATCATCGAACGCGGCCACCCCAGCCGGGACACCCTCCACAACGTCCTCCTCGTCTGGGTGGCCTCCATCGCCATCGGATACGTCGTCGAGGTCGCCCGCGCCTCGGAGCGCACCCTCGCCCGCGCCCTGGAGATCGAGGCCGCGACCCGCGAGCGGGAGCGGCTCGCCCGCGACATCCACGACAGCGTCCTCCAGGTCCTCGCGATGGTGCAGCGGCGCGGCACGGCGATGGGCGGCGAGGCCGCCGAGATCGCCAGGATGGCGGGGGAGCAGGAGGTGGCGCTCCGTACGCTCGTCGCCGGCGGTCTCACCCGACCCAGCCTGGTGTCCGAGGACGAGTCCGAGGGAGCCGTGGTCCGGGTCGTCGACGAGGACGAAGAGCCGGACGACGACACCCCCGTCGACCTGCGCCTCCTGCTCGCCCCGCGCGCCGGGGCGAAGGTCACGCTCTCCGAGCCGGGCGCGCCCGTGCTCCTCGCGCCGCCCGCCGCCCGTGAGGTGGCCGCCGCCGTCGGCGCCGCACTGGACAATGTGCGGGTGCACGCCGGGGAGGACGCGAACGCGTGGATCCTGGTCGAGGACTGGCCCGACGAGGTGATCGTCACCGTCCGGGACGACGGCCCCGGGATCCCGGAGGGCCGCCTCGCGGAGGCGTGGGGCGAGGGCCGGATGGGCGTCGCCCTCTCCATCCGGGGGAGACTGCGGGACCTGGGGGGCTCGGCCGAGCTGATCTCGGTCCCCGGGCAGGGCACGGAAGTCGAGTTGAAGGTTCCGCGGGGGAAGGCAGGACAGGGAAGATGAGCGAGCAGCAGCAGATCAGAGTGATGGTCGTGGACGACCACCCGATGTGGCGGGACGCGGTCGCCCGCGATCTCGCCGAGGCGGGCCTGGACGTGGTCGCCACGGCGGGCGACGGCGAGCAGGCGGTGCGCCGCGCCCTCGCGGTCCTGCCCGACGTCCTCGTCCTGGACCTGAACCTGCCGGTGAAGCCGGGCGTCCAGGTGTGCAAGGAGCTCGTCGGCGGCCGGCCGGGGCTGCGGGTCCTGGTCCTCTCGGCGAGCGGCGAGCACGCGGACGTCCTGGAGGCGGTCAAGTCCGGCGCCACCGGCTACCTCCTCAAGTCGGCGAGCACGGAGGAGCTGATCGACGCCGTACGTCGGACGGCGGTCGGCGACCCCGTCTTCACCCCCGGCCTCGCCGGACTGGTCCTCGGCGAGTACCGCAGGCTCGCGACCGAGCCCGCCCCGGCGGCCGGCGCCGACGAGCCGAAGGCCCCGCAGCTGACCGAGCGCGAGACGGAGGTCCTGCGGCTCGTCGCCAAGGGCCTCAGCTACAAGCAGATCGCCGAGCGTCTGGTGATCTCGCACCGCACGGTGCAGAACCACGTCCAGAACACCCTGGGCAAGCTCCAGCTGCACAACCGGGTGGAGCTCGTCCGGTACGCCATCGAGCGCGGCCTCGACGACGCCTGACGCGGCCGGCAGGGTCCGCCCGCGTCCGGGCACGGCGACCTGAGGGGCCGTATATTCGCACGTGTCGCGGATATACGGCCCATTCGTCATCCAAAGGGGAATCTCGTGGAAATCCTGGCATTCGGCGTGCAGGCGGACGAGAAGCCCCTCATGGAGAAGGCCTTCGCGGGGCACCACGACGTCCGCTGTCTGAGCGTCTTCCTCACCGAGGACACCGCGCCCATCGCCGCCGGCTACGAGATCGTCTCCACCAGCGTCAACGCCAGCCTGGACCACCGCGTCCTGCAGACCCTCGCCGCCGGCGGGACGCAGATGATCGCCCAGCGCTCCACGGGCTTCAACAACATCGACCTGGAGGTCGCCGAGCGTCTCGGCCTCACGGTCGCCCGCGTCTCGTACTACTCGCCGTACTCCGTCGCCGAGTTCGCCTGGACCCTCGCCCTGGCCGTCAACCGCCGGATCGTCCGCGCCTCCAACCGGACCCGCGACTTCGACTTCCGGCTCGACGGGCTGATGGGCCGTGACCTGAGGGGCCGTACCGTCGGCGTCCTCGGCACCGGCAAGATCGGCGAGGCCTTCACCCGGATCGCGCACGGCTTCGGCATGAACCTCCTCGGCTGGGACGTCGCCGAGAACCCCGCCTGCGTGGACCTCGGCATGAAGTACGTCGAGAAGGAGCGGCTCCTCGCCGAGGCCGACCTCGTCAGCCTCCACGTGCCGCTGCTCCCGTCCACCCGGCACCTCATCGACGCCGCCGCCCTCCGCTCGATGAAGGACGACGCCATCCTGGTGAACTCCAGCCGCGGCGGACTCATCGACACCGAGGCACTCGTCGCCGAACTCCGGGCCGGCCGCTTCGCGGGCGTGGGCCTCGACGTGTACGAGGCGGAGGCCGGGCTCTTCTTCCTCGACAAGTCGCTCGAGGTCGTCGAGGACGACACCCTGGCCCGTCTGGTGACCTTCCCGAACGTCGTGGTCACCTCGCACCAGGCGTACTACACCGAGGACGCCGTCGGTCAGATCATCGACACCACGGTCCGGAACGTCCTCGACTACACCGCCGGGCGGCGCAGCGAGAACGTCCTCGTCCCGAGGGTCTCCTAGACCAGCACGCCGGCGAGGAGCGAGGCCGTCAGGGCCGCGCCGTCCGTCGTCAGCACCGACTCGGGGTGGAACTGCACCCCCGCGAAGCCCGGCCCGCGCAGCGCGTGCACCTCGCCGGTCTCCGCGTCCCGGCTCACCTCGATCCGGTGCAGGGCCAGCTCCGTCGCCGTCCGGTCGTCGCAGCGCGCGGTGAAGCTGTTGTAGAAGCCCACCCTCCGCTCCTGCCCGAAGAGGTCGATCCGCATCTGGGCCCCCTGGAACGGGGTCCGCTTGCGGACGATCTCCAGGCCCAGCTCGGCGGCGATCAGCTCGTGCCCGAGGCAGACGCCCAGCAGGCAGGGGCGGGCCGCAGGGTCTCGATGAGGGGCCGTGCCCGGGCGACGGGCGGGGCCGTTCCGGTGCTCCCGGAGCAGGTCGGCCGTCAGCGCGCGCAGGAAGCGCATCTTGGGATCGGCTGCGTCGGAGGGGTTCCCGGGACCGGGGCCGAGGACCACCGGGCCCTCGTGGGCGAGCGCGAGCTCGCGCAGCCCCGGCTCGTCGTAGCGGAACACCGACACGTCGAGGCCCGAGGAGCGCAGGACGTGCGCGAGCATCGCCGTGAAGGTGTCCTCGGCGTCGATCACCAGGGCGTGGCCCGACAGCTCGGCCGAGCGGACCTGCATCCGGAGCCAGAACGGCGCGAGATCGGCCCGGCGCGCGTCCAGGGCGGCCCGTACCCGGGGATCGTCGGCGAGCGGCGCGGAGGCCGGTGCCGAGCCGCCGGCCGGCCTGCCCTCCCGTACCCCGAGCGCGGTGAGCACCCCGGCCGCCTTGGCGTGGGTCTCGGCGACCTCGCCCGCCGGGTCAGAGTGCCGTACGAGCGTGGCCCCGACCGGCACTTCGAGCCGTCCGTCCGCCGCGATGTCGGCCGTACGGATCAGAATGGGGGAGTCCAGGGTCTGGGCGCCGCTGTCGTCCGTGCCGAGGAGGGCGAGGGCGCCGGCGTAGTAGCCGCGGCCGCCCACCTCGTGACGCTCGATCACACGGCAGGCGTTCTGCACGGGCGAACCGGTCACGGTCGCCGCGAACATCGTCTCCCGCAGCACCTCCCGCACGTCCAGGCTGGAACGGCCCCGCAACTCGTACTCGGTGTGGGCGAGATGGGCCATCTCCTTCAGCCGCGGACCGATCACCACCCCGCCCATGTCGCCGACCGTGCACATCATCTTGAGCTCCTCGTCGACCACCATCGACAGCTCTTCGGTCTCCTTGCGGTCGGCGAGGAAGCCGAGCAGGCCCTCGGCGGTCGGGGCGGCCCCGGCCGGGTAGCGGTAGGTGCCGCTGATCGGGTTCATGACGACCGTGCCTCCCGACATCCGCACGTGCACCTCGGGGCTCGCCCCGACCAGGGTCCGGTCGCCGGTGTGCACGACGAAGGTCCAGTACGCGCCCCGCTCACCGGCGAGCAGCCGCCGGAACAGGGCGAGCGCGTCGGCCCGCCCGAAGCCCGGGATCTCGCCGGTGTACGTCCGCCGGATGACGAAGTTCGCGCCCTCACCGGAGCCGATCTCCTCGTCGACGACGCGCCGCACGATCCCGGCGTACTCCTCGTCGGAGACGTCGAAACCGCCGTTCTCGACGCGTACGTCGTGCACCGGGAGCTGCCGGAGGGCCTCGGCGAGCGGCAGCTCGTAGGACTCCTCGGCGACGAGCACGGAGAGCGGGGTGCCGTCGTCTCGGACGTCGAAGCCGCGCTCCCGGATCTGCCGGAAGGGCACCAGGGCGAGCGTCGGCCGCGGGCCCACGGGCAGCTCCGCGAGGCGCTCGGCCTCGTGGATCCGGCCGATCAGGACCTCGACGGTGTCGTGGTCACGGCCGGGGGTACGGCGGCGCAGCAGGGCGAAGGCCGGGCAGGAGGGGGCGAGGAGACGGGAGAGGTCCATGAGGTGTGTCGTTCCTTCCGAGGGGAGTACGGAGAGGAACGGCCCCGGGTACGAGAAAGGCCGCCCCTCGGGCGGCCTTCGCGTGTCTGTCGGTGTACGCGCAATCAGTGGGCCGCCGGATGAGCGGTCCACCACCAGTTCTGGATCTGCGAGGCGTACATGCGAGCACTGTAACGCAGTCGGACACGGGAACGGGGTCCGGTCCGCACCGTGAACGGTGCGAGCCGGACCCCAGGAGCCGTGGGACGACCCTCTACCCGATCAGAAGATCAGGTTGTATATCTGCCAGCCCGAGCCGACCTTGGCGCGCGTGGCGAACGGCGTCGTGAGGCTGCCGGTTCCCTTGTACGACCAGAGGGTCCCGGTTCCGTCGCGGCCGATCAGGTCGACCTTGCCGTCACCGTCCAGATCGCTCGGACCCACGATGGTGTTGTAGGCCTGCCAGCCGGCGCCGACCCTGGCGCGCGTGGCGAACGGCTGCGTGACGCTGCCGGTGCCCTGGTACGACCAGAGGACACCGGAGGCGTCGCGGGCGACGAGGTCGGCCTTGCCGTCGCCGGACAGGTCGCCGGTGCTGACGATGGCGTTGTAGGCCTGCCAGCCGGCACCGACGCGGGACCGCGTGGCGAACGGGGCGGACGGGACGCCGGTGCCCTTGTACAGCCACATGACACCCGACTTCTCGCGGGCGATCAGGTCGGGCTTGCCGTCGTTGGTCACGTCCCGGACACCCATGATCCGGTCGTAGGCCTGCCAGCCGGTGCCGACCCGCAGGCGGTCCTTGAACGGCGACGACGGGTTGGCGCTGCCCTGGTAGTACCAGAGCACACCCGAGGCGTCACGGGCGACGGCGTCACCGGTGCCGTCGGCGCGGAGGGCCGTCATCGGGCTGACGGTGTTGTACGCGTTCCAGCCGCTGCCCGCCCGGTACCGGGTGAGGAACGCGCCGCCGCCCTTGCCCTGGTACTGCCAGAGGACACCGGAGGCGTCACGGGCGAGCAGGTTGTAGCGGTTGTTCGTGGCGACGGGGGTGGCGCCGGGCGCCTCCGCGATGTCGCTCTGCTTCACCCAGACGATCTTGTGGTGGTAGCGGATCGGCACGAACATCGTGGTGCCGACGACGTTCTTCTGGGCGGTGCCGAACCAGTCGTCACCCTGAACCGCCGGGCCGGCCTTCACATAGGCCTGGCCCACGGGGAGGGAGAACTTCGTCAGGGAGGCGTTCTCGTCACCCGGGGCGGAGAGCCCGGCCGCGGTGTAGGCGGCGGTCTCCGGGAAGGAGCGGCCGTAGACCTTGACCGAGGCCAGGCCGGACTTCACCTTCACCGTGGTGCCGCTCACCGGCGCGGTGTACTGGCCGCCGGGGTTGTAGAACCAGGCCTTCTGGCCCGCGAACCAGATCGCCGTCCAGTCGGTCTGGGCCTCCGCCACGACGTACGTGCCGCCGGCGCGGACCTTGTTGCCGTAGTTCGAGCCCTCGTTCGCTCCCGAGGTGAAGTACGGGTCCTTCAGCGTCGTCCCGCTCGCCGACGGCGTCGTGTACAGGTAGCCGAAGTTGGACGGCCGTGCCGGGACGGCCGTGCCGCCGACGGTCAGCTTCGGCTGGTTGGCCGTGGTGAACGGAGGCACCACACGGACCACCTGGCCGGCCTTGAGCAGGCCGCCCGCGCCCTTGTCGCCCTGCGGGGCGCCCAGGAGGGACATGTAGTAGTTCCAGTCCCAGTACGGGCCGGCGTCCCAGTGGAGGTTGGCGAGGCCGGTGTCCGTCTGGAGCGCGACCTCGTCGTGACCGATGATGTGCTCGCGGTCGAGCGGCACGCCGTAGGTCGTCGCGAGGTACTTCACCAGGGCCGCGGAGGAGCGGTACTGGGGCTCGGTGTACCAGCTGCCCTCCTTGATGGCGTAGCCCTCGTGCTCCACGCCGATGGCGTGCATGTTGTGGGTCCAGTTGCCCGCGTGCCACGCCAGATTCCTGTTCTCCAGGATCTGGGTGACCTGACCGTCCGAGGCCTTGATCAGGTAGTGGGCGCTGCCCGGCACGTTCGGGTTGGTGAGGGAGTCGAGCGACCCCTGGAAACCGCCCTCGGTGTCGTGGATGACGATCTGGCGGATGCCGACGCCCTGGTTGGGGCGGTCGGCCGCGGTGTAGTTCTTCTTCCCCGCGGAGTTGGGGACGCTCAGCTTGACGCTGCAGTTCAGGGCCGTGGGGCACTCGGGGAGCGCGGCCGCCGTCGTGGCCGCGAAGCTCGCCGCCAGCGGCACGTTCGACGGCTTGACCGGCTCGACCGACGGGTCGGCCGGCAGCGCGACCTGCTCGCCGTCGAGGGTGACCGCCCGCTCGCCCTCCTTGATCGACTCGAAGACGCGCTTCGCGAAGAGGTCGGCGCCCTTCCTCTCGGTGGACTGGCTGTAGCGCGCCACGGCCGGGTACCAGTCGCCCGCGTCGTCGGACAGCTCGGCGCCGGCCTGCTTCTGGTAGTCGGCGAGCAGCGCGGCGCCGGCCCGGATGGAGGCGGAGGTGTCGTTCTGGACGGCCTCGGTGGAGCTGTCGATCAGCTCGGCGGCCTTGTCCAGGGTGTGGAGCCGGGGGTCGTCGGTGTCGACGAGCGCCTTCTCCAGGATCTGCCGGACCTTCGCGCGGTCGAAGGTCTTCTCGATCTCCGGCCGGCCGGAGCCGTTGAAGTGGTCGATCTGCTCGTCGGTGACCTTCTGCGCCACGTCCTCCGGCTCGACCTTCGTCAGACCCATGACGTTGTACGCGCCGGTCGTGCTCGGCTCGCCGTCGTGCGACTCCCAGCGGGTCTGGTTGTACGACACCGCCATCAGCACGTTCTGCGGCACGTCGAACTCGCGCGCCGCGTTTGCGAACTGCGACTGCAGGGAAGGGTCCCCAGCAGCCTTGTCGTCGCCCGCCGCGCCGAGGAGGCCGGGAGAGGCGATCGCGATACTGCCGATCGTGGCGGTGGCCACGACGGCGGCTGCCGCGCCGTACAAGAGTCGTTTCTTCTTACGGTCCCTGCGGTGCCTCTGGGTCACGCCCACCCCTGTGATTCGGCTGTTCAAAGTGAAACGGGCCAGAGGGTAACACCACTCGATGGTGTGCATATCGGCGGGGGACATATCGGGCGCGCGTCTCAGTCACTGGTCAGGGGGACAGGACAGGACGAAGAACCCCGTAATGTGGTGCGTGTGACCGTGAACGCTGATTCCCACGCCGTCGCCAAGGCGACCTGGCGAGACCTGCCCGCGGCGCAGCAGCCCGAGTACCCCGATGCCGAGGCTCTGCGCGATGTGATCGCGGACCTCGAGTCGTATCCTCCGCTCGTCTTCGCCGGCGAGTGCGACCAGCTGCGCGCCCGGATGGGAGCCGTCGCCCGTGGCGAGGCGTTCCTGCTCCAGGGCGGCGACTGCGCCGAGGCGTTCGACGCCGTGTCCGCAGACCACATCAGGGCCAAGCTCAAGACGCTGCTCCAGATGAGCGCCGTCCTCACCTATGCGGCCTCCGTGCCCGTGGTGAAGGTCGGCCGCATCGCCGGCCAGTACTCGAAGCCCCGCTCCAAGGGGACCGAGACCCGGGACGGCGTGACTCTGCCGACCTACCGGGGCGACTCGGTCAACGGCTTCGACTTCAACGAGAAGGCCCGCATCCCGGACCCCGAGCGCCTGAAGCGGATGTACAACGCCTCCGCCTCCACGCTCAACCTGGTGCGCGCCTTCACCACCGGTGGATACGCCGACCTGCGCCAGGTGCACGCCTGGAACCAGGACTTCGTGAAGTCGTCCCCCTCGGGCCAGCGCTACGAGCAGCTGGCACGGGAGATCGACAACGCGCTGAACTTCATGAAGGCCTGTGGCACCGACCCGGCCGAGTTCAAGGCCGTCGAGTTCTACGCCTCCCACGAGGCGCTGCTGCTCGACTACGAGGGTGCTCTGACCCGTACGGACTCGCGCACCGGCAAGCTGTACGACACCTCCGGCCACATGGTCTGGATCGGTGAGCGCACCCGCCAGCTCGACCACGCCCACATCGAGTTCGCCTCGCAGATCGCGAACCCGATCGGCATCAAGCTGGGCCCGACCACCTCGGTGGACGACGCGCTGACCTACATCGACCGTCTCGACCCGAACCGCGAGGCGGGCCGGCTGACCTTCATCGTCCGCATGGGCGCCGACAAGGTCCGCGACAAGCTCCCCGAGCTGGTCGAGAAGGTCACCGCCTCCGGTGCGGTCGTCGCCTGGGTCACCGACCCGATGCACGGCAACACCTTCGAGGCGGCCTCCGGCCACAAGACGCGCCGTTTCGACGACGTGCTCGACGAGGTCAAGGGCTTCTTCGAGGTCCACAAGGCGCTGGGCACCCACCCGGGCGGCATCCACGTCGAGCTCACCGGTGACGATGTCACCGAGTGCGTGGGCGGCGGCGACGAGATCTTCGTCGACGACCTGCACCAGCGCTACGAGACGGCCTGCGACCCGCGTCTCAACCGCAGCCAGTCCCTGGACCTGGCCTTCCTGGTGGCGGAGATGTACCGCGATCAGTAGGGAGAAACCTACGACGATGGGGCGCGGATCCATGTGATCCGCGCCCCATCGTCGTATCCAGGGCTTTTACGGTTCCTCGGTGCCGGGTAAGGTTAGGTTAGCCTTATCGATCACGGCGGGAGGTGAACCGCGATGTACGTCTGCTCATGCTTCGGAGTGACGGAGAAGCAGGTCAAAGCGCATGCCGACGCGGGCGCCTGCACGCCCCGCCAGATCGCCTCGGCCTGCAAGGCCGGCACGGACTGCGGTTCCTGTGTCCGTCGTATTCAGGCCATCCTCGGCCGGGGCAACTGCCCGCGACGCGACCTGCTGGACCAGGGCATGCCCGCGCTGACGGCGGAGACCGTCACCGAACTCGGGGAAGCCGCTTAGGGGGGAACCTCAGCTCGGCTGCTCGATGAGCGTCGAGATGTAGAGGGCCTCACCCAGGGACTCGATCAGCTCCAGCTGTGTGTCCAGGTAGTCGATGTGGTGCTCCTCGTCGGCCAGGATCTCCTCGAAGAGGTTGGCGGACGTGATGTCCCCCTTGGCCCGCATGACCTCGATCCCGCGCTTGAGGCGGTCGATGGCCTCGACCTCGACCTGGCGGTCCGCCTGGAACATCTCGGTGAGGGTCTGGCCGACCCGTACGTGGAAGAGGCGCTGGTAATTGGGCAGGCCGTCGAGCATCAGGATGCGCTCGGTCAGCTTGTCCGCGTGCTTCATCTCATCGATGGACTCTTCGCGCGTGTATTTGGCGAGCTTCGTCCACCCCTTGTTGTCCTGGATGCGGTAGTGCAGCCAGTACTGGTTGATGGCCGTCAGCTCGCCGGTCAGCTGCTCGTTGAGGAACTCGAGGACCTCGGGGTCGCCCTGCATCGCAGAGGCTCCTTCCACGTTGCGTGTCTACGCCGTCACTGGGCAGGATGGCCGCATCCTCGCACCCCGAATGGGGGGCGTCCAGTAAGTGCAGGCTTAGTGGGAGTTGCCCGAATCGGGCCTGGCCGGAGGTCTCCTGGTCATGACCACCCCTCGCCGTCTGTCACCATGGATGGCATGGGTCGGACGGAGAGCGGAGTACACCGGGAAGCGGGGCAGCCGGATCGTTCGCCGGACCTTCCGCCGGGGCAGCGGCTCCAGCGCGGCTGGCCGGTCACCCATTACGGGCCCGTCCCCAAGTTCAAGCCGGACCGCTGGGAGTTCCGCGTCTTCGGTGCGACGGCCGACGGCGACAAGCGGTGCTGGAACCACGAGGAGTTCTCGGCCCTTCCGTTCTCCTCGGTCGTGGCCGATCTGCACTGCGTCACGAAATTCAGCATGCTCGGGGCCGAATGGGGCGGTGTTCCCGCCCGTACGGTCCTCGAGCTCGCCCCGCCGGCCCCGCAGGTCACCCATGTGATGGTCTGGGCCGAGTACGGCTACAGCGCCAACATGCGGCTCGCCGACTTCGCCGACGACCGTTCGATCTTCGCCACCCATATGGACGGCGAGCTGCTCACCGCCGAGCACGGTTTCCCGCTGCGCCTGGTCGTCCCGCACCTGTACGCCTGGAAAGGCCCCAAGTGGGTCCGCGGAGTGGAGTACATGGCGGCCGACCGGCGGGGCTTCTGGGAGGAGCGCGGGTACCACAACCTCGGCGACCCCTGGACGGAGCAGCGGTACTCGTACCAGGAGGAACCGGGAGACGGCCCGGAGCTGTAGCGCTCCGGACCGTTCTCCGCCGGGTGCCGCGGGTCAGTGGTGGTACTGGTGGACCACCGCGTGCCCCTTGCCGCGTCCGATCATCCACTTGTTGACCGGAACGGTGATCACGAAGGCGGCGGCGAGCGCGATGGCGAGCACGATCCAGAAGGCCGGGTCGGACAGGTGGGCGTCCATGGCGCCGGGCCAGAGGGCGATGACCCCGTTGTCGATGATCTCCATGACCGCGATGGACAGGGTGTCGGCGGCGAGCGCGACCCTGAAGGCTGTCTTGAAATCGACGCCGGCGGCCAGGATTCCGCGCAGGGTCAGCGCGTAGCCGAAGAAGAAGGCAAGGATGATCGCGAGGATCATCGTCTCCACGTTGCCCCAGCCGAGCGCGGTGCCGATGATCATGCCGAGGACCTCGCCGATGGCGCAGCCGGTGAGGCAGTGCAGCGTCGCCTTGGCCGCCATGGACCAGGAGGCCTTGCCGGGGGCATGGTGAGCGCCGTGGCCCTCGTGGTGCCCGCCGCGCTGCTCCTGGTGCTCCTCGTGCCCCTCGTGTCCGGAGTGGTTGCCGTGGTCGTGATGGGCGTGCGCGTCGTGCTGCATGGGTGCCCCCAGGGTCGGGTAGCGGTTCCTGCCGTCACAAGAACCGTATACCCCCCTGGGGTATTCCTCAACGGGGAGCCGCGTCAGTCCCTCAGCTTCTTGAGCAGCTCCACGTCCGCGACGTGCCCCGCGGTGCCGCCGGGCGTCTCGATGATCAGGGGCACGCCCTCGGTCGCCGGGTGACGGAGGAGGTTGCGGAACGCGTCCTCGCCGATGTGGCCCACGCCGATGTTCGCGTGCCGGTCCTTGCGGGCGCCGACGACGTCCTGGGAGTCATTGGCGTGGATCAGCTTCAGCCGTCCCCCGCCCACGGTCGCCACCAGCTCGTCGAGCGTCTGCGCCGCGCCGTGCGGACCGGTCAGATCGTGGCCGGCGGCGAAGATGTGACAGGTGTCGAGGCAGATCCCCAGCTTCGGGTGCCGATCGAGGGCGTCGAAGTACGGCCCGAAGTCCTCCGCGCGCGAGCAGAGCGAGAAGCCCTGGCCGGCCGTCGACTCCAGGAGCAGGTCCGGATCGTCGTCGTGCGTCAGCTCGTCGAGCAGCGGCAGCAGCCGCTCCCGGACCTGCGCGAGCGCCACCGCGCGCGGGCGGCCGCCGGTCGCCGAGCCGGTGTGGACCACCACGCCCTTCGCGCCGATCTCCCGGCCCCGGCGCAGCGAGTGCCGCATCGACTCCACCGACTTCTCCGCGGTGGCCTCGGTGTGGGAGCCGAAGTTGATCAGATACGGGGCGTGGACCCAGGCCGAGACCGACTCGGCGGCGCACTCGGTGCGGAACCGTTCGTCCTCGGCGGGGTTCCCTGGCGGGGTGGCCCAGCCGCGCGGGTTCGCGACGAAGACCTGCACGGTCTCGGCGCCGAGCTCACGGGCGTAGCCGAGGCCGACCTTGGCGAGGCCACCGGCCACCGGGACATGGCCGCCGACGGGGTTGCGCATCAGTTTCTACAGTCCCTTGATCGTGATCGTGACGGTGGAGCCCTCGGGCGCGGTGGAGCCGCCCTTCACGGACTGGCCCGTGACCTCGCTGCCCAGATAGGGGAAGGACTTCTTGACCTCCACCTCGAAGCCCTCGTCCTCCAGGGCCGTACGCGCGTCGTCGACCGTCTCGCCGACGACGTCCGGTACCGCTACGAGCCGGGGGCCCTTGGAGACGGTGAGGGTGACGGTGTCGCCCTCGGCGGCCCGGCTGCCCTCGGCGAGCGACTGGGCGGCGACGGATCCGGCGGCCTCGGGGGAGTTGATCCGCTCCGGGGCCAGGACCACCTTGAGCCCCTCGTCCTGGAGCAGGGCCGTGGCGTCGGCGACGGTCCTGCCGGTGACATCGGGGACGTCGATCGGGGAGCCCTTGCTGACCACCAGGGCGACGGCAGAGTCGGGGGCCCGCTCGGTGCCGGGCTCGGGGTCGGAGCCGATCACGGACCCCTGGGCGACGGTCTCGCTGAACTGCCGGGTGATCACCCCGGGGGCCAGGCCCTCCTTCGCGAGGATCCGCTTGGCCTCGGCGAGCGGCTTGTTCTTGAGGTTGGGCACCTTCACGATCTCGGGACCGCGGGAGAGGGTCAGGGTGACCGTGCCGTTGCCCCGGAGGCGCTCACCGGGGGCCGGGTCGACGGCCATGACGGTGCCGCGCTCGTACACGTCGCTGAACGCGCGCTTCGTCGTGCCGACCTCGAGCCCGGCGTCGGTGATCCGCTTGCTCGCCTCGGTCTCCGTCTGGCCGAGCACGGCGGGGACCCGGGTGAACTGGCCGGAATTGATGTACCAGACACCAGTGCCCAGGCCGAGGGCGAGCAGTACGCCCAGGACGAGGAGCAGAGGGCCGCGCGGGGGCCGGCGACGGCGGCCGGGCGGGGGCGGTTCGAGGGCCGGCAGACGGTTCGTGTGCAGCACCTGGTGCGCGTCGGGCTCGGCCTCGGCCGGCACGGCCCGGGCGATCACGCTGGTCCGGTCGTCCGCGGTGTCCCGGGCCTCCGACCGGGCCTGCGGGGGCACGGCGTCCAGCTGCTCCTCGCGGAGCGCGGCGCGGGCGTCCCGCAGCAGGGCGAGCAGGGCGACGGCGTCGTACGGGCGGACCTCGGGGTTACGGGCGGTGGCCGCCGCGACCAGCTCGTCCAGCTCCACGGCGAGGCCGGGGACGGTCACCGAAGGGGCGGGCACGTCCGTGTTGAGGTGCTGGTAGAGCACCTGGGCGGGAGTGTCGCCGGAGTGCGGCTTGCCGCCGGTCAGCATCTCGTAGAGGACGACCCCGCAGGCGTACACATCGGCGCGGGTGTCGGCGGTGCCGTGCTCGATCTGCTCCGGCGCCAGGTACGAGACGGTCCCGAGGACCGAGCCGGTGGTGGCGGTCGCCGAGCCCACGGCCCGTACGAGCCCGAAGTCCGCGACCTTGACCCGGCCGTCGTCCCCTATCAGGACGTTCTCCGGCTTCATGTCCCGGTGCACGAACCCGGCCCGGTGCGCGGCGCCCAGTGCGGCGAGCACCGGCTCCAGGATGTCCAGGGCGGCCCGGGGCGCGAGGGCCCCGCGCTCGCGCAGGACGTCCCGGAGGGTGCAGCCGGCGACGTACTCCATCGCCAGATAGACGTACGCGCCCTCGGCGCCCTGGTCGAACACGCCGACGACGTTGGGGTGCGAGAGGCGGGCGACGGACTTCGCCTCGCGGATGAAGCGCTCGACGAACGCGGCGTCGGTGGCGAGGGCGGGGTGCATCACCTTGAGCGCGAGGACGCGGTCGAGGCGGGTGTCCACGGCCCGGTAGACCGTGGCCATCCCGCCGACGGCGATGCGCGCGTCGACGCGGTAGCGGCCGTCGAGCAGCCGCCCGACGAGGGGGTCCTGAAGGGTCGTGTCCACGGCGTCGAGTCTACGAGGGGGTGGGTGGGGGCTCGGCCGTACGCCCCCGACTGCGACCCACCTGTGACGAGCCCCGCACCACCCCGCCACCCTCGTCGGAGGCCGCGCCCCCGGAGGGGGTGGGGTGGAGACCCGGCCCGGGCCGTCAGAAGGCCGGGCGCTCCGGGTCCAGGGCCGGGCGGCCTTCCCTGGGGGACGACGCCTCCGCGAAGTGCCGGCGGGGAATCCGCCCCGCCCGGTACGCCAGCCGCCCCGCCTCCACCGCGTGCCGCATCGCCGAAGCCATCAGGACCGGCTCCTGCGCGCGGGTCACCGCCGACGCCAGCATCACCGCCGCGCACCCCAGCTCCATCGCGAGCGCCGCGTCCGACGCCGTGCCGGCGCCCGCGTCGAGGATCACCGGCACCCCCGCCCGTTCCGTGATCAGCTGGAAGTTGTGCGGGTTGCGGATCCCGAGGCCCGAGCCGATCGGGGAGCCGAGCGGCATGATCGCCGCGCACCCCACGTCTTCCAGCTTCCGCGCGAGGACCGGGTCGTCGTTGGTGTAGGGGAGGACGGTGAAGCCGTCGTCGACCAGCGTCTCGGCCGCGACGAGGAGCTCCTCGCCGTCCGGCAGCAGCGTGCGCTCGTCGGCGACGACCTCCAGCTTGATCCAGTCGGTGCCGAGCGCCTCGCGGGCCAGGCGGGCGGTCAGCACGGCCTCGCCCGCCGTGAAGCAGCCCGCCGTGTTCGGCAGGACCCGGATGCCGAGCCGCTCCAGGACGGAGAGGACCGAGCCCTGGACGGTCGGGTCCAGGCGCCGCATCGCGACCGTCGTCAGCTCTGTGCCGCTGGCGACCAGCGAGCGCTCCAGGACGTCGAGGCTGGGAGCCCCGCCGGTGCCCATGATGAGCCGCGAGGAGAACTCCGTACCGCCGAGGGTGAACACGTCGTCGGACATCGCGCTCAGCCTCCCTGGACCGCGGTGAGGACTTCCACCCGGTCGCCTTCGCCGAGCAACGTCGTCTCCCATTCGCCGCGCGGTACGACCGTCTCGTTGAGGGCGGCGGCGACCCCGGAGCGGGCCTTGGTCAGGGTCGCCACGAGGGCGTCGAGGGAGACGGGGCCGGAGAGCACGCGGGCCTCTCCGTTGACGGACACGTTCATGCGGGCTGCTCCTGACGTACGGGGGCGGGCGCGGGGGAGAAACGGCGGGGGGTGAAGGGGCGGGCCTCGTCGGGGAGGACCCCCGTGGTGAGCACCTCTGCCATGACGTCGCCGGTGACGGGGGTGAGCAGGACCCCGTTGCGGTAGTGGCCGGTGGCCAGATGCAGTCCGGGCAGGGCGGTGGGGCCGAGCAGCGGCGCGTTGTCGGGCGACGCGGGGCGCAGGCCCGCCAGGGTCTCGGTCAGCGGCAGCTCGGTGAGACCGGGGACGAGTTCGTGGGCGTCGCGCAGCAGCTCGTACACCCCGCCCGCGGTCACCGTGGTGTCCCAGCCGAGCTCCTCGCTGGTGGCGCCGATGACGAGCTCGCCGTTCTCGCGGGGCACCAGGTAGACGTGGCTGCCGCGGACGACTGCCCGGACCGTCCGGGAGAGGAAGGGGGCGTACGGGGCCGGTACGCGCAGCCGCAGCACCTGGCCCTTCACCGGGCGCACCGGCGGAAGCACCTCGTCCGGCACGCCCGAGAGACGGCCGCTCAGGCTGCCCGCGGCGAGGACGACCTGGTCGGCCGTCAGTTCCCCGCCCCCGGCGAGCACGACACCGCGCGCCCGGTCCCGTACCACCGTCAGGCTCCGTGCGCGGTCGTGGTGGAAGACCACCCCGGCCCGTTCGCAGGCGACGAGGAGCGCGGCGGCGAGCCGGCGCGGATCGACCTGGTGGTCGCCGTCCACGCGGAGCCCGCCGCGTACCCCCGGGGCCAGCATCGGTTCGAGGCGGCGGCACTCGCGGCCGCTGAGCCACTCCGAGGTGAGCCCGCAGCGGGTCTGCAGGGCGTGCAGTTCGCGCAGGTGGGCCCGGTCGTCGGCGTCGAGGGCGACGGCGAGGGTGCCGCAGGCGCGGTAGCCGACGTCGTGGCCGGTGGCCTCCTCCAGCTCGGTGACGAACGCGGGATAGCGCGCGGCGGAGGCGAGGTTGAGCCCGAGGAGGGTCTCCTCGCCGTAGTGGAGTTCGGTGACGGCGGCGAGCATCCCGGCCGCGACGTGTGCGGCGCCGCCGCCCGGGCCCGGGTCGATCACGGCGGTGCGCAGGCCGCGTCGCGCGGCTCGCCAGGCCGTGACCAGGCCGATGATGCCGCCTCCGACGACGAGGACGTCGGTGCCGGTGTCGTGGGCACCGGCCCGGCGGACGTCGGTCGGACCCGCGTCGGGCACGGCGTCGTCCGGCACGTTCGCGGCGGATGCGTCGGCGTCCGGCACGTCCGCCCCGGACGCGCGGTCCTCGGGCGCATGGACTTCGGACACATGGACTTCGGAAGAACGCATGGGCGTCCAGCCCCTCCCTTCGCCGGCATGACCCGGATCAGGTTCGTACGGTCGGAGGCCGTCCCAGCCTCCCTCTCAGCCCGGTGCGTCCGGGCTCCCGCGAGTGCTTTACGCCCGACACACTAGCTTCCGTCTCCGGTGGGCCGCAGACCCCACCCTTCCTGACGGTCCGTCAGATGCGTAAGGTGGTCGGGTGAGCGAGCAGAAGCAGGCACAGCAGCACGTCGTGATCGTCGGCGCCGGGATGGCGGGCGTCCAGACCGCCGTCGCCCTGCGCGAACGGGGTTTCACCGGCTCCGTGACCCTCATCGGGGCCGAGCCCCACCAGCCCTACGACCGGCCCCCGCTCTCCAAGGCCGTCCTCCTCGGCAAGGCCGAGGGCTCCGCCTTCGACGTCGACTTCGAGGAGCTCGGCGTGGAGCTCCGCCTCGGCCTCGACGTCACCGGGCTGCGCGCCGACGACCACGAGATCGACACCGAGGCCGGGCCCGTCGCGTACGACACCCTGGTCGTCGCCACCGGCGCCCAGCCGATCACCCTGCCCGGCACCGAAGGCGTCCCCGGGGTCCATCTGCTGCGGACCCTCGACGACGCCGTCCGCCTCGGACCCGTCCTGGAGCGCCGGCACAACGTCGTGGTCGTCGGCGCCGGATGGATCGGCGCGGAGTTCGCCACCGCCGCCCGCGAGGCCGGCTGCGCCGTCACCGTCGTCGAGGCCGCCGACCGCCCCCTCGCCGGAGCCCTGCCCGCCGAGGTCACCACCCCCATGGCCGAGTGGTACGGCGAGAACGGCGCCGAGCTCCTCACCCACGCGCGCGTGGACATCGTCGAGCCGGGCAGGGTCGTCCTCGCCGACGGCCGCGAACTGCCCGCCGACGCCGTCGTCGTCGGCATCGGCGCCCTCCCCGCCACCGGATGGCTCACCGGCTCCGGGATCGCCCTCGACCCGAGCGGCGCCGTCACCGCCGACGAGCGGCTGCGCACCACCCTGCCCGACGTGTACGCCGTCGGGGACTGCGCCTCCTTCCCCTCCGCCCGCTACGGGCGACGCCTCCTCGTCCACCACTGGGACAACGCGCTCCAGGGCCCCCGCACGGTCGCCGCGACGATCACCGGGACCGGTACGGGGGAGGACTCCGGGCCGTACGACCCCGTCCCCTACTTCTGGTCCGAGCAGTTCGGCCGCTTCGTCCAGTACGCCGGGCACCACGCGGACGCGGACGAGCTGCTCTGGCGCGGCGATCCGGCGGAGAAGACCTGGTCCGTGCTGTGGCTGCGCGCCGGGGTCCCGGTGGCCCTCCTCGCGGTCGGCCGCCCCCGCGACCTGGCCCAGGGCCGCAAGCTCATCGAGACGGCCGCCCCCGTCGACCCCACGCGTGCGGCGGACCCCTCCGTCCCCCTGAGGGCGGCAGTCGCATAGGGCCCGACTACCGAGTGTCAGTCCGGGATGGCAGGCTTGTCCTGTGACCGAGATTGACGTAAAGATCGATGCGCTCGTCCCCGCCTGGCTCTATGTGCCCGACATCGCGGAGATGCTCGATGTCGAGGTGACGCGCGTGCGGCAGCTGATCAAGGACGGTCAGCTCATCGCCGTGCGCCGTGGAGAGAACAACGCCCTGCAGGTCCCCGCCGCCTTCATCCAGGGCGACAAGATCGTCAAGGGTCTCGTCGGGCTCCTGACCGTGCTGCGGGACGACGGCTTCACCGACGAGGAGATGCTGGAGTGGCTCTTCACTCCGGACGAGAGCCTGCCGGGCACGCCCGCGCAGGCGCTCAACGAGAACCGTGGCACGGAGGTGAAGCGCCGCGCCCAGGCGCTCGCCATCTGACGCGCCACCGCAGGACACCATGAGCGGGCGCCGCGGCGACCGGCCCCACGGCCGGGCCGCCGCGGCCCCGCGCCACCGACGCGGGGAACCCCGCGCCGCACCGCCGGGGTACCGCCCCGCGACACCCACGGGGAGCGACCCCGTGACACCGACGGGGGGAACCACCCATGCCCACGCCTCGTGAGCTGCTCGCCGACGCCCGGCTCTACCTGTGCACCGACGCCCGGAAGCGCCAGGGCGACCTGCCCGCCTTCCTCGACGCCGTGCTCTCCTCCGGCGTGGACATCGTGCAGCTCCGCGACAAGGGCATGGAGGCCGGTGAGGAGCTGGAGCACCTCGCCGTCTTCGCCGAGGCCGCCCGCCGGCACGGGAAGCTCCTCGCCGTGAACGACCGGGCCGACGTCGCCCACGCCATCGGCTCCGACGTGCTGCACCTGGGCCAGGGCGACCTGCCCGTGCCCGCCGCCCGGGCGATCCTCGGCGGCCCCGACGACGTACTGATCGGCCGGTCCTGCCACGCCGAGACCGAGGCGGCCGCGGCCGCCGTCGAGCCCGGCGTCGACTACTTCTGCACCGGACCCTGCTGGCCCACCCCCACCAAGCCCGGCCGGTACGCGCCGGGCCTCGGCCTCGTGCGGTACACGGCGGGGCTGGCCCAGGACCGCCCCTGGTTCGCCATCGGCGGCATCGACGAGACGAATCTGGACGAAGTCCTGGACGCGGGTGCGCGCCGGATCGTCGTCGTCCGGGCGATCACCGAGGCCGACGACCCGGCCGCCGCGACGGCCGCCCTCGCCAAGCGGGTCCGGGAGCGCGCGGGGGAGTAGGCCCTCCGCCCGGCGGCTCGGGACCCGTGGGGCGGCCCTGGACCGTCGGAGATTCGTCCAGCGATCCGCCCCGCCGACTGTCCAAAACTGTGTCCACCACTCGGACGGCGTTCACGCACCTCCGCGCAGCCCGTCTAACCTGCCCGTATGGCCCTTGGTACCGCTTCCGTCCGTTCGGACCGCGCCCGCACGGTCCGCGAGATCCTCGCCTCCGGCGGCACGTCGTACTCCTTCGAGTTCTTCGCGCCCCGGACCGAGAAGGGCGAGCAGGTCCTCTGGAACGCGATGCGCCGCGTCGAGGCGGTCGGCCCCAGCTTCGTCTCCGTGACCTACGGCGCCGGCGGCTCCACCCGCGGCGGCACCGTGAAGGCCACCCAGAAGATCGCCTCCGACAGCACGCTGACCCCCGTCGCCCACCTCACGGCCGTCGACCACTCGGTCGCCGAGCTGCGCAACATCCTGGGTCAGTACGCCGACGCCGGCATCCGCAACATGCTCGCCGTCCGCGGCGACCCGCCGGGCGACCCGCTGGGGGAGTGGGTCGAACACCCCGAGGGCGTCACGTACGCCGCCGACCTCGTCCGGCTGATCAAGGAATCGGGCGACTTCTGCGTCGGCGTCGCCGCCTTCCCGGAGATGCACCCCCGCTCCCTCGACTGGGACACGGACATCCGGCACTTCGTGGACAAGTGCCGCGCCGGTGCCGACTACGCGATCACCCAGATGTTCTTCGACCCCGAGAACTATCTGCGGCTGCGGGACAGTGTCGCCAAGACGGGCTGCGAGACCCCGATCATCCCCGAAGTCATGCCCGTTGTGAACGTGAAGACCCTCGGCCGACTGCCCCAGCTGAGCAACGCTCACTTCCCCGCGGATGTGAAAGAGCGCATCCTCGCCGTCAAGGACGATCCCGCCGCTGTACGCTCCATCGGTATCGAGTTCGCGACGGAGTTCTGCGCGCGGCTGCTCTCCGAGGGTGTCCCCGGACTGCACTTCATCACGCTGAACAGCTCCACCGCGATCGAGATCTACGAGAATCTCGGACTGCACCAGCAGTCGTGACCGGTCGTACCCGCCCCGACCCGCGGCGGTGACCGTGGAGAGGGGCGGCGGGGCATGGGGTGGACGGTCCTCTACATCGCATTCGGCGTGGTCGCGCTGTGGCTGCTGGGGGAGGTGCTCCTCCAGTACAAGGCGCGACTGCGCTGGCGGGTGCTCGCCTTCTGCGGCTTCCTCGGCGTGGTCCTCGGCGTCCTGACGTCCCTGGTGGCGGTCATCATCGCCGGGGCCGTCGCCTTCGCCGTCGGCCAGACCTATGTGACGCTCTCCTTCCGCCGCGGCTTCTCCACCGGCTGGGCGCTCGGCGGCAGCCCCGGCGCGAGCCGTCGCCGCAGGTCCGCCCCTCCGGCGCAGGCCGGGCCCACCCTTGAGGTCACCGAGCTCTCCTACGAGGCCGAGGACACCCCGTACGCCGGACCGGAGGGGGCCGGGGATCCGTCCGCCGCCGAGAGCACCGCGGTCTACGAGCCCCTGCCGATGCCCGAGGACACCGGCCAGTACGGGGTGTACAGCATGGGCCAGGACCCGGCCCACGGTGCCTCCCAGACCCCCGGCACCGGCTACGAGACGGGCTACCAGACCGGATACGACCCCTACGCGCCCTCGTACGAGCAGCAGCCCGCCTACGACTACGGCCAGGGCGCCGGGCAGCAGCAGTACGCCGCCTACTCCGACCCGTACATCGGCCCCGGCACGGACGGCCAGCAGTACGGCTCCTACTACGGCGACCCGTACGCCGCCTCCTACAGCTACGACACCCCGCCCGGCGGGGTCTGGGTCCCGCAGCAGCGAGACACCGACCAGCCGCCCCAGCCGCAGCAGCAGGGACCGGGCCAGTACGGCTACGAGCCGCACCCGGACGACCAGCAGCAGTACCGGTACTGACCGACCGTGGGGCCCGGCGCGTCCGCCGGGCCCCACGTCCGTCTACCGGGAGCCGCGGAACTCCGCGCCCTCCACGATGAACCCCGCCACCAGCGCGCCCGACATGCCCGCGTGGGCGAGCCCGCCGCCCGGGTGGGACCAGCCGCCCGCGAACCAGAGGCCCGGCAGCGGCGAGCGGTTGCCGGCCGGGAGCAGCCGTCCACCGGCCCCGCCGAGCGCGGGCCCCGGCACCTCGGCGACGCCCGTCTCCCGCCGTACGTCCTCCGGGGTGCGGACGTGCCGCCACAACAGCCGCTCCGGCAGCCCCGGGGCCGCGTGTCCGGCCGCCTCGACCATCCGCTCGGCGAAGTCCTCCCACGCGGCCGCGTCCCGCTCCGGAGACGTACGGACGGTCGCCGTGACCGTCACCGACTCGTGGTCCGCGTCCGGGCGCAGCGCCGGGTCGTCCGGGCGCAGCACCGTCACTGTCGGCCGCCCGCCCGCCGCGTGGACGACGGTGCGGTGGACCGCCTCCGCCTCCCGGGGGCCGCGCAGCGCCAGACAGACCGTCACCCGGCTGGTTCCGGTGACCTGGTGGTGCGGCCAGTCGTCGCCGTCGCCCCACTCGACGACGTGATCGCGGTAGAGCGCGGGCACCGGGGCACCCGAGACGACATGGTCGGCCTCGACGGTCGCGCCGCCCGCCAGGCGCACCCCGACCGCCCGGCCGTCCTTCTCCAGGACGTCCTCCACAGGCGTGTCGAAGACGAACTCGACCCGCCGCTTCCGGCAGCGCTCGTACACCGCGTCGGCGAGCGCCCGCAGGCCCCCGCCCACGTACCAGCTGCCGAAGGTCTGCTCCATGTACGGCAGGACGGCGGCCGACGCCGGGGCCGTCGCCGGGTCGAAGCCGTACGACCACGCGTACGCGTCGAGCAGGGCGGCGAGCCGGGGGTCGCGCAGCTCCCGCGCCCCGACCTGCGCGAGCGTCGTCGTCGGGCGACGCAACAGGCCCGCCTTCAGGGCCGGGTACGGCTCACGGGCCAGCGGCGCCCGGTCCGACGGCTGCGGCTCCTCCAGGAGCGGGCGGCGGGTGCGGTCCCAGGCCTCGCGGGCCCGGACCAGGAAGTCGCCCCAGCGCTCGCCCGCGCCGGCGCCGAGTGCGGTGTCCAGGGCGGCGACCGTGCCGGCCCGGGAGGCGTTCGGCAGGTCCACGCGGGTGTCGTCGGCGAAGACATGACGGCTCGCCGGGTCGACCTGCGTCAGCGTGACGCACTCCTCCAGCGGTTCCCTGCCGGTCTTCACGAACAGGTCCCGGTACACGGCGGGCAGGTGCAGCAGCCCCGGGCCGGTGTCGAACGCGAACCCGTCGCGCGCGAAGCGGCCCACGGCCCCGCCGTACGTCGTGCCCCGCTCGTACACCGTCACCCGGTGGCCCGCCACGGCCAGCCGGGCCGCCGCCGCCATGGCGCCGAGTCCCGCGCCGATCACCACAATCCGTGCCATGCCGCCGACTTTATCCGGCACCTCGGACGGTCCCGAACGGGCTCAGAAGTGTTCCGAACCGTCGCCGGACGACGGCCGGGCGCGGGCGCGGGCCTCCACGTCGGCGAGCCGTCTCTCCTCGCGCCGCTGCGACCTGCGGCGCAGGAAGCGGCGGATCCGTCGGGCGAGGAAGATCAGTATCACCAGGCCGCCGATGAGCAGCACGCCCGCGATGCTCGCCGCCGCCACCGGATGGAAGAGCGCGAAGGTGACGATGGCCGCCACCCCGAGGTCCTCCGCCAGGCTCAGCGCGACGTTGGAGAACGGCTCGGGCGTGGTGTTGACCGCCATCCTCGTCCCGGCCTTGACGAAGTGGCTCAGCAGGGCCGTCGAACCGCCGACCGCGCCCGCCGCCAGCTCAGGCAGCGAACCGTTCTGCCCGGCGAGCAGGGCGCCGACCACGGCCCCCGCGATCGGCCGGATCACCGTGTGGACGGAATCCCATATCGAGTCGACGTACGGGATCTTGTCCGCCACCGCCTCGCACAGGAAGAGCACGCCGGCCGCGACGAGGACATCGGTGCGCTGCAAGGACTCGGGCACCTCGTCGGTGAGCCCGGTCGCGCCGAAGACGCCGAACAGCAGGACCACCGCGTACGCGTTGATCCCGCTCGCCCAGCCGCTGGTGAACACCAGGGGGAGTACGGACACGCCCGCGATCGTAACCAGTCTGAGTATCCGTACCTAGGGGGCGAGATGAGTAGGTGCGCGGATGAGTCCAGGCCGCCGAGACGGAAGAGTGGAGTCCACGGAAGGGGCGTGGCTCCGGGAACCGCCGACACGGGGCGGCGGAACCGGGCCGCGTGCCTGCCGCAACGGGGCACGGGGGTGTCACGGGGGATGTACGGCGAAGGCCGGTTCGGCGAGGCTCGGGGGGATCGAGCCTCGACGGACCGGCCTTCGCCGCTCCCCGGGACAGGGCCTAACGGCCGCCCACGCGGCCGTGCAGCAGCCGAGAGAGCGCCGCGTGCACGTCGTCGAGCGAACGCTCGCTCTGGAACGCCTGCCAGTCGAGCGCCGCCACGAGCACCATCCCGACCAGCGCCGCCGCCGTCAGCTGGACGTCGATCTCGTCGCTCAGCTCACCGCCCGCGACCGCCTCCCGCAGTACTCCCTCGACCACCGCGACCGCCTCCTGGCGGACCACCAGGAGCGTGGAGTTCCAGGCCCGGTTGGTGCGCCAGAGCTCGGCCACGTACAGCTGGGTGAAGGCCGGGTAGCGGTCGATGAAGACGAGACCCGCCCGGATCATCGCGTCCAGCGCGTCGACCCGGCTCCCGCCGCGCCCGGCGGTCTCCTCGGCCGCCGTCCGCAGCGAGGCCGTGAGCAGCGACACCCCGTGGCGCAGCAGCTCCTCGAAGAGCTCGGTCTTGCTCTTGAAGTTGTAGTAGACCGTGCCCTTGGCCACGCCGGCCCGCTCGGCGATCTCGTCCACCGTCGTCGCGGAGAAGCCCTGCTCCGCGATGAGGGTGACGGCCGCCTCGTAGAGCTTCGCGCGCGTGGCCTGGCGTCGGGTGCTGCTGCTGTCCATGGGGTCGATTCTCACAGGTGTCGCGGGTGTCACCGGCCCCGTCTCACAGGGTCAGTTCGGGGTGGAGCCGGTCGAGCGTCCAGACCTGCTTCCTGCGGGCGGACACGGCGGTCAGTGCCAGGGCGCCCAGGGTGAACGCGGCGAGCACCGCGCAGGCCTGCCAGACGGGCCCGATCCCGCCGCCCGAGATCAGCCGGCGCAGGGCCTCGACCACGTAGCTCATCGGCAGGAACGGGTGGACGGCGTTGAAGAACCCCGGACTGGTCTGGACGGGGTACGTGCCGCCCGCGGAGGTCAGCTGGAGCATCAGGACCGCGAGGACCAGGATCCGGCCGGCCGCGCCGAAGCGGGCGTTGAGCCACTGGATGATCGCGGAGAAGCAGCAGGTGACCAGGGCGAGGAAGCCGACGGTTCCGGCGGCGCGGTCCATCTGGAGGCCGAGGCCCCAGTGCAGGACCGACATGAGGGCCGCGACCTGGAGGACGCCGATCGCCGCCACCGGGAGCCAGCCCGCGAGGGCGATCCGCCAGGCGGAGCCGCCGGCGGCCAGCGCGCGCCGGTTCAGCGGCTGGATGATCATGTAGGCGACCATGGCGCCGACCCAGAGGGAGAGCGGGATGAAGTACGGGGCGAAACCGGTGCCGTAGTTGGGCGCCTTGTGCAGCGACTGGGAGGCCAGCTGCACGGGATCGGCCATGACCTCCGTACGCCGGTCGCGGTCCTGCTCGTCGTAGTCGGGGATCCGGTCGACCCCGTCCTTCAGGCCGGAGGCGAGGGTGCCCGAGCCGTCGGCCAGCTTGAACAGACCGCCGTCGAGGTCGCCCGCGCCCTTCTTGAGCTTGCCGACGCCGGTGTCGAGGCTCACGGAGCCGGTCTTGGCGCCGCTGATGCCGGTGTGCAGCTTCTCCGCGCCGGCGGCCACCTTCTTCGCGCCCGCGTTGAGCTCGTTGATCTTCCGGATGGCGTCCTCGACGTCCTCGTCGAGGTGCGGGGCGCGGCGGGCCAGCTCGTCGGCCTGCTTCGTGAGCTTCTCGAGCCGCGCGTCGAGGGTCTTGAGGTCGCTCGTGCTGTTCTTGGTCAGTTCGTGCACGTCGTCCGCGATCGTGGCGACCTCGTCGGCCGAGACCGAGGCCTTCTTGAGGTTGGCGCAGATGGTGGGGAACTGGGTGGCGGCCCCCGGCTTCGCGACGCACTCCTCCTGGTGGATCCTGGCCAGCTCGTCGTCGGCCACATGGGCCGCGCTGCGGACCAGCGGGGCCCGCCTCACCAGGTCGTCGAGGTTGTTGCGGGCGGCGGTGGCGGAGTCCGAGACGAGCCGGGCGGTGTCGCGGATCGACCTGCCGTTGTTCGCCAGATAGGGGCGGACCTTGTCGGCGTTGCCGTTCACCTTGTCGGCGAGCGACTGCGTTCCGGTCGCGACCTTGCGGGATCCGCTCTCCAGGTCCTTGGCGCCCTTGTCGAGCTTCTTCAGGCCGGCGGCCAGGTCGCCGCTGCCGGCCTTGGCGTCCTTGAGGCCGTTCGCCAGGTCCTTCGAGCCCTTCTTCGCCTTGTCCACGCCCTGCTTGAGGTCGCCCGCGCCCTTCGCCGCCTTCGCGGTGGCGTCGTGGATGTCGGAGAAGGAGATGAAGATCTTGTCGAGGAAGGTGCGGGAGGACTTGGTGGACGCCGCGGTGCGGACCTCGGAGAACACCGTCCGCGAGATCTGGCCGACGATGTAGTTGTTGGCGTCGTTCGTCCGCACCCGCAGGGCGCCGGTCTCGGGGGCGTCGCCCGAGCTGGAGGCGATGCGCGAGCTGAAGTCGCCGGGCATGGTCAGGGACAGGTAGTACGTGCCGTCCTCGACGCCCTCGCGCGCCTCGGCGTCGCTCACCTGGTGCCAGGCGAAGGTCTTGCTGTCGAGCAGCCCCTTGGTGATGTCGTCACCGGCGTTGATCTTCTTGCCGTCGGTGGTGGCGCCCCGGTCCTCGTTCACGAGGGCGACGGGGATCTTGTCGAGCCTGCTGTACGGATCCCAGAACGAGTACAGGTACAGGGCGCCGTACAGCAGGGGCAGCAGCAGGATCGCGACGAGCGCGGCGCGCGGCAGCTTTCCCCTGCCGAAGCGCTTCAGCTCAAGCGCGGCCAGTTTCGGCGAGCGCATCGGCCGCCCCCTCCTCGGTCGTGTCTTCGGTGAGATCGCCGTCGGCCTCGTCGGCCTCGTCGGCCTCCTCGGCCTTGCCGGGCACCTGGGCCTCGTTCGCCTTGGTGTCGGCGTCGGCGTCGGCGTCCGTCTCGGCGGCGGTGCCTGCGGCGGTGTCGGCCTCGGCCTCGGCCTCGGCCTCGGCCTTGGCGTCGGCGTGGGCCTCGGCCTCCGCGTCGTCGGTGCGGGTCTCGGTGCCGCGCGCGGTGCCGGCCGCCGCCTCGTCGGTGGGGGCGTCGAGGGTGGTGATCCGCAGGGCGCCCTCGGGGGCCTCGCTGCAGACCGCCAGGACGGTGGTCCCCGAGTCGGCCACCGAGCGCAGCAGCGCCCAGGCCTCGGCGCGGTCGGCGTCCGAGAGCTTCAGGTCCGTGTCGTCCACGGCGAGCAGCCGGGGCGTGCCGATCAGGGCCAGGGCGATCGAGAGCCGCAGTGCCTCGAGCCGCTCCAGATCCCGTACGGAGGTCCGCTCGCCCTTCGGCAGGGAGGCCAGGTCGAGCCCCGCGGCCGCCACGGCCTCGTCGATCCGGGCCCGGGCCGACGCGCGCCGCTCGGACGGGCGGCGCAGGAACGTCCGGACGGAGCCGTCGAAGCGGCTCTGGAGCAGGGCCCGCTCGCCCAGGTGCTCGGCCACCGTGAAGGCGGGGTCGAGCTCGCTGACACCGGGGACGTGCCCCAGGGCGCTGATCCGGCGCACCGCGGCCATCTTCCTGGGCAGCGGCAGACCGCCGATCTCGGCGGTGCCCTCCTTGGCCTTCATCCGGCCGGTGAGGGCGAGCAGCAGGCAGGTGCGGCCCGAGCCCGAGGGCCCCTCGATCGCCACCAGCGTGCCAGGCCCGGCCCGGAACGAGACCTTTCTGAAGGCCCAGCCGCGCGGCCCCTTCAGTCCGAATCCGTCCGCGACGACGGCGGCGCCGTGCGGCCGCTCCTCGGCTTCCGCTCCCACGGGTCCACCCCCCGATTCCCCTTTTTGAACTGACTGGTCAGTGCAAAAGTTACCCCCGAGTCGGCTTCTCAGGCAAAACCCCAGGTCACGGGGATTGTCAGTGGGGGCGGGCACGATGGACACATACGGCCACGAAGCCGTCACGCGACGACAGGAGGACTCGTCATGGCAAGCCCTTCCGCAGCAGCCGCGCCCCGCCGACGCCCCACCCCCGCGCAGGCGGGACCCGCCTCCGACATCCACCCCGTCCCGCGCGCCGCCGCCCCGCCGGCCGCCCTCGACCTCCTCGCCAAGGCGCGTGCCGGACTCGCCGAGGCCGCCGCGCTCGACCGCCCCCACGAGCGGTACGCCGCGGCCCACCTCGCCGCCCTGCGGGCCGCCGCCGCCGTGCTGGCCGCCCGGGCCAGGCCCGAGACCGGGCCCCGCCGCAGACAGCGGATACGGAGCGCCTGGGAACTCCTGGCCGGGCTGGCGCCCGAGCTGACCGAGTGGTGCGCCCTCTTCGCCTCCGGGGCCGAGCGCAGGGCCCGCGCCGAGGCCGGGATCGCCGGCGCGGCGACCCGGCGCGAGGCCGACGACCTGCTCAGGGACGCCGCGTACTTCCTGCGCCTGGTCGAGCGGCTGCTCGCCCTCCAGCCGGTGCTGCCCCGGCAGCCGGGCGCGGACGAGGCGGGCGGCTGACCTCGGCGCGGGCCCGGGGGTGCGCCGGCGATCGGGCCGGGCTCGCGGCGTGATCGGCAAGGCACCCCCCAGGCCATAGGGTGGGGGCGTCCGTACCCGTCACCGAGGAGTCAACAGCCGTGCCGGACCCTTCCCCTGTCTTCGGTCGAGAGGCGACCTCGCGCCCGTCGCGCGCCTCCCTGCGTACCGCCGTCGTCTGGGACGTCCTCAAGGACGCCCTCGACCGCCGGGTCGAGGCCACCGGGAAGGACAGCCTCGACGTCCTCGACACCGGCGGCGGCTCCGGGAACTTCGCGGTGCCGGTCGCCCGCCTCGGCCACCGGGTCACCGTCGTCGACCCCAGCCCCAACGCGCTCTTCGCGCTCGAACGCCGGGCCGCCGAGGCCGGGGTCGCCGATCTCGTCACCGGCGTCCAGGGCGACATCAGCGGCCTCTTCGACGTGGTCGGGCGCGAGAGCTACGACGCGGTGCTCTGCCACGGCGTCCTGGAGTACGTCGACGACCCCGCCGAAGGCGTACGGAACGCGGTCGCCGCGCTCCGGCCCGCCGGCAGCCTCAGCCTGCTCGCCGCCGGACTCGGCGGCGCGGTCCTGGCCCGTGCCCTCGCCGGGCACTTCACCGAGGCCCGGCACGCGCTCTCCGACCCGGCGGGCCGCTGGGGCGCGGGCGACCCCGTACCCCGGCGCTTCACCGCCGAGCAGCTCACCGAACTGGCCGACGGGGCCGGTCTGGACGTCGGCGCGGTCCACGGTGTCCGGGTCTTCGCCGACCTCGTTCCGGGCGTCCTCGTCGACACCGAACCCGGCGCGGCCGAGGCCCTGCTCAAGCTGGAGGCGGCCGCCGCCGAGCTGCCCTCCTTCCACGCCATCGCCACCCAGCTGCACGTCCTGGGCGAGAAGCGGGCCTGAGCTGGACGGCCACCCGTTCGGCGGTCCGGGCCGCGGCACTCCATGGAGTACGCCACAGCCCGCCCGATAACGGGCTCTGCCCCGTATGATCGGGGGACAGCATCCGGCATGACGGAGGAGGGCCTGGGGAATCAACGCCTCAGCAACCGATCCGCATGGCGGCCCGGATTGGCTATTCGGCATTGAGGGCGGGTTTCACGGGGGCGATTCCCTGCCTATCCTGAAAGGGCCGCAAACCGGTCGCCCCCGCGACCGACGACTAGGAGGACTCCGTGCCGCTCTCGGAGCACGAGCAGCGAATGCTCGAGCAGATGGAGCGAGCGCTGTACGCCGAAGATCCCAAGTTCGCGACAGCGCTCGAGGGAAGCGGACTGCGTACGTACACCCGGCGACGGGTCTACCAGGCAGTCGCCGGCTTCCTGGTGGGTATCGCGCTCCTCATGGCCGGAATGGTCGCACAGCAGATCTGGATCAGCGTGGTGGGATTCCTCGTCATGCTGGGCTGCGCGGTCCTGGCGGTCACCGGATGGCGCAAGGCGCCGAAGCCGGGCGAGCAGCAGCAGGCCACCAGGGGTGGGACGACGGCCGGTGGCCGTCAGACCCGGCAGCGACGCTCCATGATGAACCGGATGGAAGAGCGGTGGCAGCGCCGCCGCGACGAGCAGCAGGGTGGCGGCCACTGACGGCCCCCTGAGCGGAGGCCCCGCGCAACGCATCCGACCGAGCCCCGTGACGCCGGCGCGACCGCGCCGACCGCACGGGGCTTCGTCGTGGCGTGGGTCGCGGCCGGCGCCTGCCCTGTCGGGCGCCCGGGCCGACGGGACCGTTGGCCCCCGTTGTGGGCAGCTGTTCCGCTGGGGCGTGGGGGTCCCCCCGGACGGAGTCCGGGGGAGGGTGGGCACGACGAACGGCGCCCCTTGCCGGGCCCAGGCTCCCGCGCGCTGACCCGCACCCCGGGTGTGCGCCGCACTGTGGGTGCGGGTCCAGGCACAAGGGGCGGAGGCGCCGCCAAGGGCGCCGTCCGGTGTGCCCACCCGTCCCTCCCCCAAGGACTTCGTCCAGGGGGGAACCCCCAAGGACTTCGTCCAGGGGGGAACCCCCAAGCGGGACGATTGCCCACACGGCGGGCGCAGCGCACACGTGGGCATGGGGGACTCGACCTGCGACGGTGGAGGCCCGGGGGTTCGGGTCCGGGCCTCCCGTCCGGCGTCAGGCTGTTTCGCGCGGGGTGCGGCGGAAGCGGGCCAGAGCCGCGTCCCGCCGCACCGACCACCTCGTCGACGTCTCCGACCACCGCGCCGCCGTCGACCAGCGCAGTCGGGCGGCCGAGCGCGGGGCAAGGAGCGCGCGGAGGCGCATTCGGCGGTCGGCCGACGCCTGGAAGCCCGCCCGGATCCGGGCCGCCTCCTCCGCCAGGCCGGGAGCCGGCCGAGGGTTCGGCGCGTACAGCGCCTCCTCCACCGCCCGGGCCACCCGGTGCACCGTGTCGGCCGTCTCGCCGCCCAGCTCGCCCAGGCGGACGATCCGGGCCGCCGTACGCCTAGGGGTCTGCGACTCGTCGGGCTCGACCCCGTAGTCCCAGGCCGTGTCGATGATCTCCTGCCAGACCGCGAGCGTCCGCGCCGCCGTCTCCTCCGGGCCGCGTGCCCCGGTGGGGCCGGCCGGACCCAGCCGTCGTGCCCGTACCCGTGTACGCCACAGCAGGGGGAGGAGGGGGACCGCGAGGACCGCGAGGGCTCCCACGACGATCAGGACCACCGTCAGGGGGTCAGGGCCCCCGCCGGACGAGTCCGCGCCCGCCACGGCCTCCTCCGGGCCGCAGTCGCCGAGCCGGCGCTCCTGCGGCGTGCAGCTCTCCGAGGCACTGGGCGCGGCGGACGGCTGAGCCGAGGCGCTCTGCTCCGGCCGGGCGGGACCGGTGGCCGTACCCGAGGGCGCGTTGTCCAGGGTGTACGACGGGGTGGAGCCCCGCGAGGGGGTCGGCTCGAACCGTGTCCAGCCCACACCCTCGAAGTACAGCTCGGGCCAGGCGTGCGCGTCCCTGATGCCGACCGAGACCGAGCCGTCGGTCTGCGTCGTGCCCGGCATGAAGCCCACGGCCACGCGGGCCGGGATGCCCAGGGTGCGGGCCATCGCCGCCATCGAGAAGGAGAAGTGGACGCAGAAGCCCTCCTTGTCCTTCAGGAAGCGGGAGATCGCCTGCACACCCGTGCCGGACTCGACGTCCACGTCGTAGCGGAAGCCGCCGTCCCGGGCGAACCACTCCTGGAGCTTCACCGCCTGCTCGTAGTCGTTGCGCGCGCCCTTGGTGACCTGGAGCGCGGTCGCCTTCACATCGGCCGGCAACGAGGACGGGACCTTGGTGTACTCGCGGCGGAGCTTCTCCGGGGCGTCCCCGGCCGCGCCCAGCTGTTCGGACGTCGGCTGCACGGCCAGGCTGGAGACCGTGTAGCGGGCACCCTTGGTGGTCTGCTTGTCGTCGCCGACGAGCATCCGGCCGGCCGGCTCGTACCGCCAGCGGCCGTCGATGTCGACGCGGCCGGCCGGGTACGGCATCGGCAGCCACTTCTGCTCGTACCCCTCGGAGGCGACGAAGTTGCTGGTCACCTCGGTGATGCGGACGCTCTGGGAGAGTCCGTCCGGCCAGGGCAGCTGCTTGGGCACGGCCTCGATGGGGCGGACGGAGGACTTCCACGAGGTGCCGTCGAACTGGTCGAGGGCGACGAGCCGCAGGTACAGGCCGGAGGTGTCGCGCGCGTTGGTCCGGTAGCGCAGCACCTCCCGGTCCTCCGGCTGGCGGAGGTTGTCCTGGAGGGAGACCAGCGGGTTCACGGCCGAGATGGTGCCGCCGCGACCCTCGCCGCCGGTGCCCTCGCCGTCGCCGTTGCCGATGAGGCCGCCGGTGAAGCCGGGCAGGGCGAACGGGACGACCATGGCGACGCCCATGGCCACGGCACCGATGCGGCGGCCGGTGCGGGCCGGGGCGAAGGCGGGGCCGCCGCCGCCCGCGACGGACGAGCCGGGCCGGGCGGAGCGCTGGGCGCCGCCGAAGACCCGGCCCCACTGCGAGAGCCGGTCGCGGCCCTCGGCGAGCAGGAGCAGCAGATAGCCGGAGGCGGCGAGGAGGAACCAGAGCCAGCCGGCGCCGCCGCCGGAGAGACCGGCCGCCACCGAGTACAGGGCCAGCAGCGGAAGACCGGCCGGGGCCGCCTTGCGGAAGGTGACGGCGAGGGTGTCCACCATGAGGCCGATCGCGACCACGCCGCCGACCAGCATGAGCCGGATGCCCTCGGTGTCCGGCGCGGGGATCGCGTACCGGCTGACGTCCTCGGCGCCCGCCGCGAACAGGTCGGCGGCGTACGTGAAGGCCTGCGGGCCGGGAAGGAACCCGAGGATCGCCTGCTCGCGGGCGAAGATCGCGGTCAGCGCGAGGAGCGCGACGGCGAGCTGGGCGATCAGGGTCAGGGGCCGGGCCAGCGGTGCCCGCCGGGCCAGCGTTCCCGCCCCGCTCACCAGGGCGAGGACGAAGGCGGCCGTGAAGATCCAGGTCGCCGGCTTCACCAGGGGAAGCAGCGCTCCGGACGCCATCAGGGTGGCGCCCCAGGCGGCCAGGGTCAGCCGTGCGCGCCCGCTCATGACCATCCTCCGTAGGTGTCGGCGGCGGACTCCGCACGGACTCCGGCCGCCTGCTGCCACAGGTCGGCGAGCTTGGCCGCGGGCGGTACGGCCAGCGCCGTCCAGCCCGCCTCGCGCAGCTGCCGTACCCGGTCCTCGACGGCCCCGGCGACCGCGCCGCCGGTCAGCCAGGTCCCGGAGTCCAGGACGAAGGCGACGGCCGCGCCGGTGCGGTTCCGCATCCGGGCGGTCAGGGCGGCCTGCTCCTCGTCGAGATCGCCGACGAAGGCGACGAGCAGTCCCTCGTCGCCGCCGCGCAGCACGTCGGAGGCGCGGGAGAGACCGCCGCCCTCGGAGTGGTCGACGACCGCGAGGGTGTCCATCATCAGACCGGCCGACTCGGCCGAGTCCTGGGACGAGCCGGCGAAGCCCTCGGTGCCCTCGCCGGGCACGGAGCTGCCGGTGTCGGTGACGAGCCGGACCGCGTAGCCGCGCTCCAGCATGTGGATCAGGGCGGACGCGGCGCCGGAGACCGCCCACTCGAACGCCGAGTCGGGGCCGGAGCCCTGGTAGGCGATCCGGCGGGTGTCGAGGAGGACGGTGCAGCGGGCCCGCTGCGGCTGTTCCTCGCGGCGGACCATCAGTTCGCCGTAGCGGGCGGTGGAGCGCCAGTGCACCCGGCGCAGGTCGTCGCCGTGGCGGTAGGCGCGCGGAATGATGTCGTCGTCGCCGGCGAGGGCGAGCGAGCGCTGCTGTCCGTCGCCGTACCCCGAGGCCTCGCCGGCGAGCTTCACCGGCGGCAGCGCCTCGGTCCGCGGGACGACGGTGAGGGTGTCGTACGCGCTGAAGGAGCGGGTCAGCTCGCACATCCCGAAGGGGTCGTTGAGCCGCAGCTGGAGCGGGCCCAGCGGGAAGCGGCCGCGCAGGTCGGAGCGGACCCGGTAGGACACCTCGCGCCGGCCGCCCGCCTCGACCCGGTCGAGGACGAAGCGGGGGCGGGGCCCCAGCATGTACGGCACGTGGTCCTGGAGCATCAGCAGCCCGGTGGGGAGCTTGGAGACGTTCTCCATCCGCAGCTGGACCCGGGCCTCGGAGCCCGCCTCCACCCGCTGCGGGGTGAGCCGGCGGGAGGCCGCGACCCGGTAGCGGGTGCGGTGCAGCACGAGGACGCAGATCAGCGGCAGCGTGGCGAGCAGCAGGCCGACGCGCAGCAGATCGGCCTGGCCGAGGACGTACGCGCAGGCGGCGGCGGCCACTCCCGCGGCGAGGAAGGAACGGCCACGGGTGGTGAGACCGCCGAGGGCGGCCCGCAGACCGCCCCGGTCGTCCTCGTCGCCCCGCTGTCCGTCCGGCACGGCAGCGGTGGTCATCACAGCCGCCGGGCGCCGGGCTGCTGGCCGTAGAGCGGTCCGGCGGGCGGGGCCGCGGCCGGGACGGGGGTGCGCTGCAGGATGTCCTGGACGACCTGCTCGGCGGTGCGGCGGTTCAGCTGGGCCTGCGCCGTCGGCAGCAGCCGGTGGGCGAGGACGGGCGCGGCGAGTGCCTGGAGGTCGTCGGGCAGCACGTACTCGCGGCCGCTGAGCGCGGCGGACGCCTTGGCGGCCCGCAGCAGGTGCAGGGTGGCCCGCGGGGAGGCGCCGAGCCGCAGGTCGGTGTGGGTGCGGGTGGCGGAGACGATGTCGACCGCGTAGCGGCGTACGGCGTCGGCGACGTGGACCGCGCGGACCGCCTCGATCAGCTTGAGGATGTCGTGCGCGTGGGCGACCGGCTGGAGGTCGTCCAGCGGGGAGACCGAGCCGTGCACGTCGAGCATCTGGAGCTCGGCCTCGGCGCTCGGGTAGCCGATGGAGACCCGGGCCATGAAGCGGTCGCGCTGGGCCTCGGGCAGCGGGTAGGTGCCCTCCATCTCGACCGGGTTCTGCGTGGCGACCACCATGAACGGGCTGGGCAGCTCGTAGGTCTGGCCGTCGACGGTGACCTGGCGCTCCTCCATGGACTCCAGGAGCGCGGACTGGGTCTTCGGCGAGGCGCGGTTGATCTCGTCGCCGATCACGATCTGCGCGAAGATCGCGCCCGGCTTGAACTCGAAGTCCCGGCGCTGCTGGTCGAAGATCGACACGCCCGTGACGTCCGAGGGCAGCAGGTCGGGGGTGAACTGGATACGGCGCACCGAGCAGTCGATGGACCGCGCCAGAGTCTTGGCCAGCATGGTCTTGCCGACGCCGGGGACATCCTCGATGAGGAGGTGTCCCTCGGCGAGCAGCACGGTCAGCGAAAGCCGTACGACCTCGGGCTTGCCCTCGATCACACTCTCCACCGATCTGCGCACCCGCTCCACAGTGGTGGTCAGATCAGTGAGGCTCGCTCGATCGTCATAGGTGGTCACCCGGCCCTCCTCGGCCTTCCGGAACACGGACACCTGCCCCCGTGGAAACGTCGGAGGGTGTCGCACCCCAGCATTCTTGTTCGCATGGCCGGGTTGTGTCACTTGCGGAGGGACAAGTGCAAGGGAAATGCCGGGCTTTGGGTGTTTAAGCCGGGTCGGTCTCGGCGTCGGTCGAGGGATCGATCTCCCGCAGGAGGCCGGTGGTCACGTCGAAGACGAAGCCCCGGACGTCGTCGGAGTGCAGCAGGAAGGGGGAGGTCCGCACCCGCTGCATCGACTGCCGGACGTCCTGGTCGACGTCACGGAATGCCTCGACCGCCCAGGCCGGGCGCTGGCCGACCTCGTCCTCCAGCTCGTGCCGGAAGTCCTCGGTCAGCGACTCCAGGCCGCAGCCGGTGTGGTGCACCAGCATCACGCTGCGGGTGCCGAGGGCGCGCTGGCTGATGGTGAGGGACCGGATCACGTCGTCCGTGACCACGCCGCCCGCGTTGCGGATGGTGTGGCAGTCGCCGAGTTCGAGGCCGAGGGCGGCGTGCAGGTCGAGACGGGCGTCCATACAGGCGACGACGGCGACGCGCAGCACGGGACGCGCGTCCATGCCCGGGTCGGAGAAGTCGGCGGCGTAGCGCGCGTTCGCGTCGACGAGACGGTCGGTGACCGTGCCGCCGGTGCGTATGGCGTCGGCAGTGGGGTGCGCGGAGGTCGACATGCTTCCGACGTTAGTGGTCACAGGCCTTACGGGCCTGCTGTGAGAGGGGACAAAGAACCTCAATGAGCCTTGTTGTGAGGTAACCCACAGGCCTGGACGGCCCCGCCCCGAACGGGTGAGCCGTCCGGAATGTCCCGCCGGCTCTCCGGCGCCGTGCGACGCGCCAGCCGGTTGATTGACCGGCGGGTCCCGTGGACTAAAGTGACGCGAAGTTCACGGAGACAACGAGCGACTTCCGCGGTTTCTCCCCCCGTGTGTGCGGCGGTACCTACGGCTCGGCCTTCTTACCCGCTCGCCCGTACCTCCGCGCCGGATCTGAGAGGGCGCATTGAGCAACGACCGACACGTCCCGGTCATGCTCCAGCGGTGCCTGGACATGTTGGCCCCCGCCCTGCGGCGCCCCGGAGCGGTCGTCGTCGACTGCACCCTGGGCCTCGGCGGCCACAGCGAGGCACTCCTGCAGCAGTTCCCCGAGGTGCGGCTCGTCGCCCTCGACCGGGACAAGGAGGCCCTGCGGCTCTCCGGCGAGCGGCTCGCCCCGTACGGGGACCGCGCCACCCTCGTCCACGCCGTGTACGACGAGCTGCCCGAGGTCCTCGACCGGCTCGGCCTCCCCACCGTCGACGGTGTCCTCTTCGACCTGGGCGTCTCCTCCATGCAGCTGGACGAGGCCGACCGCGGCTTCGCCTACGCGCAGGACGCCCCGCTCGACATGCGCATGGACCAGACGACCGGCATCAGCGCGGCCGAGGTCCTCAACACCTACGCACCCGGCGAGCTGGTCCGCATCCTCCGCGCGTACGGCGAGGAGAAGCAGGCCAAGCGGATCGTCTCGGCGATCGTCCGCGAGCGCGACAAGGAGCCGTTCAGCAACAGCGCCCGGCTCGTCGAGCTCATCCGCGACTCCCTGCCGCAGGCCGCCAAGCGCACCGGCGGCAACCCGGCCAAGCGCACCTTCCAGGCCCTGCGCATCGAGGTCAACCGCGAGCTCGACAGCGTCGAGAAGGCCATCCCGGCGGCCGTGAAGGCCATCGGCGTCGGCGGACGGGTCGTCGTCCTCTCGTACCAGTCCCTGGAGGACCGGATCGTCAAGCAGGTCTTCGCCGCCGGCGCGGCCACCACCGCCCCGCCCGGCCTGCCCGTCGTCCCCGAGAAGTACCAGCCGCGTCTGAAGCTCCTCACCCGTGGCGCCGAGCTGCCCACCGAGGAGGAGGTCGCCGAGAACCGGCGCGCCGCCCCGGCCCGGCTCCGGGGCGCCGAGCGGATCCGGGAAGACGTCCTGTGAGCACGGCGAAGGGGCCGCTCAAAGGGCGGGCCGCGCGGCTCGGACGGCTCATGCCGTCGGGGCCCAGCTCGGCCGCCCGCACCCCCTTCGTCCTGCTGGTCGTCGTGCTGCTCGGCGGCGGCCTGATCAGTCTGCTCCTGCTGAACTCGGCCCTCAACCAGGGCTCCTTCAAGCTCAACGAGCTCAAGGACAGGACCACCGAGCTCACCGACGAGGAGCAGGCGCTCCAGCGGGACGTCGACGACTACGCGGCCCCCGACGCCCTGGAGCGGCGGGCCCGCGAGCTCGGCATGGTCCCCGGTGGCAGCCCGGCCTTCCTGGGCCCGGACGGCAAGGTGCTCGGCGAGCCCTCGGAGGCTGCCGCCCCGAAGCCCACCCCCACGCCGAGCCGGAGGCCGACGCCGAGCGGGAAGCCCACGCCGCCCGCCGCCACCGGTTCCCCGAAGCCGGGGACGACCACCGGCGCCGACGCCACCGGTCCCGCACGGACGGCGCCCGCACGCGCACCCGCACCGCCACCCACCCCGACGAACTCCGGCAGGTGACCCGCAAGTGCCCCTCAAGGAGCCCCCGCGCCGCCGCGTCCCCGGACCCGCCCGGCCCGCGCGCCCCCGGCCCGCCTCCGCCGGGGCCCGCACGTCCCGCCCCGCCCCGCGCCCGGCCGCGAAGCGGACCGCGCCCCGGCCGCCGGCCCGCCGGCCGCGCACCATCCGGCTCGGCAGCCCCCGGCCCCGGCTGCGGCTGGTCTCCCTCGGTCTGACCCTGGTCATGACGGCCTTCGTGGTGCGGCTGCTCCAGGTCCAGGCCGTCGACGCCAGCGCGTACGCGGCCAAGGCCGACAGGTACCGCTTCCAGGAGTACACGCTCTCCGCCGAACGGGGCGAGATCACCGACCGCAACGGCATCGCGCTCGCCGCCAGCGTCGACGCGTACGACATCACCGCCGACCCGCAGCTCTTCACGCCCGAGGTGGCCAAGGTCCCGGACGCGCCCGAGCAGGCCGCCGCCCTCCTCGCCCCCCTCCTCGGCAAGGAGCCGGCGGAGCTCGCGAAGAAGCTCCGTACCCCCAAGTCCCGTTACACGCTGCTCGCCCGCAAGCAGACCCCGCAGGTCTGGAACCAGATCAAGGACCTGCGGCGCGTCTACGGACAGAAGGCCCAGCACTCCGCCGGCGGCACCGGCGTCAACCTCCTCGGCGGCATCCTCAGCGAGCCCAGCACCAAGCGCGTCTACCCGAACGGCGAGCTCGCCGCCGGGATACTGGGCTACGTCAACGCCGAGGGCAAGGGTGCCGGCGGCGTGGAGTCGATGCTCGACCCGGAGCTCGCCGGCAAGGACGGCAAGATCCGCTTCACCCAGTCCGGGGGCCGCCAGGTGCCCACCGCGGGCTCTCAGGGCACCCCCGCCGTCCCCGGCTCCGACATCGAGCTGACCATCGACCGTGACATCCAGTGGGCCGCCCAGCAGGCCATCACCGAACAGGTGACGAAGTCCAAGGCCGACCGGGGCTACGTCATCGTGCAGAACACGAGGACCGGAGAGGTCCTCGCCATGGCCAACGCCCCCGGCTTCGACCCCAACGACCTCTCCGCCGCCAACGCCGCCTCCATGGGCAACGCGGCCCTCCAGGACGCCTACGAGCCCGGCTCCACCAGCAAGGTCATGTCCATGGCCGCCGTCCTGGAGGAGGGCAAGGCGGCCCCCGACACCCATGTCACCGTCCCCAACCGGCTCCACCGCGGCGACCGGCTCTTCAAGGACGACATCGACCACCCGACCTGGTACCTGACGCTCAACGGCGTCCTCGCCAAGTCCAGCAACATCGGCACCATCCTCGCCACCGGCCAGCTGGGCGCCACCCAGGCCGAGTCGAACAAGGTCCTCCACTCCTACCTGCGCAAGTTCGGCATGGGCAGCCCCACCGGCCTGGACTACCCCGGCGAGACCCCCGGCATCCTCGCCAAGCCGCAGGACTGGTCGACCTCGCAGCAGTACACGATCCCCTTCGGCCAGGGCCTCTCCGTCAGCGCGATGCAGGCCGCCTCCGTGTACTCGACCATCGCCAACGGGGGCGTACGCGTCGAGCCGACCCTGGTCCGCGGCACCAAGGGACCCGACGGGCGCTTCACCCCGGCCCCCAAGCCCGAGGAGTCCCGGGTCGTCAGCGAGAAGACCGCCAAGACCCTCGCCCAGATGCTGGAGTCCGTCGTCGACGACCGGGAGGGCACCGGCAACAAGGCCGCCATCCCCGGCTACCGCGTCGCCGGCAAGACGGGCACCGCCAACCGCGTCGACCCCGAGCTCGGCCGCTACAAGGGCTACACCGCCTCCTTCGCCGGATTCGCCCCCGCCGACGACCCGCAGATCACCGTCTACTGCGCCATCCAGAACCCCACCAAGGGCAGCTACTTCGGCGGCCAGATCTGCGGCCCCATCTACAAGAAGGTCATGGAGTTCGCCCTCAAGACCCTCCACGTCGCCCCCACGGGCAGCGAGCCCGCCCGACTGCCGGTCATCTTCGACCCCACCCCGTGACCCTCCGGGAGCACCAGTGACAACGATCACCCCCCATTCCGGGAACCGGAAATCGAACTCCGGCGAGGCCCCGGGCTCTTTTGGCCCCCCACAGGGTGCGCCCGGTACGCTCACCGCCGTGCCACACGCTGATCAGTACCGAACCGCCCCGCCCCGGCCGGAGCAGGCCCGCCCGACACCCCTGGGCGACCTGGCCGCGCAGCTGGGGGTCGACGCCCCCGCAACCGCCGAGATCTCGGGCATCACCCACGACTCCCGGGCCGTGCGACCCGGCGACGTGTACGCGGCCCTGCCCGGCGCCCGCGCCCACGGCGCCGACTACGTCGCCCAGGCCGCCGGACTCGGCGCCGCCGCGATCCTCACCGACCCGACCGGCGCCGAACGCGCCGCCGCCACCGGCCTGCCGGTCCTGGTCGTCGAGAACCCGCGCGGCCGGATGGGCGAACTCGCCGCCGAGATCTACGGGCGACCGGGCGCCGACCTCCTCCAGATCGGCATCACCGGCACCTCCGGCAAGACCACCACCGCCTACCTCGTCGAGGGCGGCCTGCGCGGCTCCGGACACCACACCGGGCTCGTCGGCACCGTCGAGATGCGGATCGGCGACGAGCGCATCAAGTCGGAGCGCACCACCCCGGAGGCCACCGACCTCCAGGCGCTCTTCGCGGTCATGCGCGAGCGGGGCGTCGACGCCGTCGCCATGGAGGTCTCCAGCCACGCCCTGGTGCTCGGCCGGGTCGACGGCTGCGTCTTCGACGTCGCCGTCTTCAACAACCTCAGTCCCGAGCACATGGAGTTCCACTCCGACATGGACGACTACTACCGGGCGAAGGCCGGGCTCTTCACGCCCCGGCGCAGCCGCCTCGGTGTGGTCAACCTCGACGACGCCTACGGCCGCAGGCTGGCCGGCGAGGCGACCGTCCCGGTCGTCACCTTCTCCGCCGAGGGCCGCGCCGACGCCGACTGGCGCGCCGAGGACCTCGTCCTCGGGTCCCACGACTCGACGTTCACCGCCGTCGGTCCCGCGGGGGAGCGGATTTCCGCCAAGGCCCCGCTGCCCGGCCCGTTCAACGTCGCCAACACCCTCGCCGCGATCGTCACCCTCGCCGCCGCCGGCATCGACCCGAAGAGCGCCGCCGAGGGCGTCGCCGCCGTCCCCGGCGTACCGGGCCGCCTGGAGCGGGTCGACGCGGGCCAGCCGTACCTCGCCGTCGTCGACTACGCGCACAAGACGGACGCCGTCGAATCGGTCCTGCGCTCCCTGCGCGAGGTCACCGAGGGCAAGCTGCACGTGGTCATCGGCTGCGGCGGAGACCGGGACACCACCAAGCGCGGCCCGATGGGCGCCGCCGCGGCCCGGCTCGCCGACACCGCCGTCCTGACCTCCGACAACCCCCGCTCCGAGGACCCGCTCAAGATCCTCGCCGCCATGCTCGCGGGCGCCGCCGAGGTGCCCGCGGAGGAACGCGGCGAGGTGCTCGTCCTCGCCGACCGTGCCGCGGCCGTCGCGGCCGCCGTCGCCCGCGCGCAGCCGGGCGACACCGTCCTCGTCGCGGGCAAGGGCCACGAGCAGGGCCAGGAGATCGCCGGGGTCGTACGCCCCTTCGACGACCGTCAGGTCCTGCGCGAGGCCATCGCCGACCGCTCGCACACCCGGGCTTCCGCGCCGGGCGGAACAGCCAGCCACCAGAACAGTCAGGGATGAAGCAGTGATCGCCCTCTCCCTCGCCGAGATCGCCGAAATCGTCGGCGGGCAGGCGCACGACATACCGGATCCGGCCGCCCGGATCACCGGGCCCGTCGTCATCGACTCCCGCGAGGTGCGGGCCGGTAGCCTGTTCGCGGCCTTCGCCGGTGAGCAGGTCGACGGCCACGACTACGCGGAACGCGCCGTCGCGGCGGGTGCGACGGCCGTCCTCGCGGCCCGCCCCGTCGGCGTCCCCGCCCTCGTCGTCGACGACGTCCAGGCGGCGCTCGGGGCCCTCGCCCGAGCCGTCGTCGAACGGCTCGGCACCGATGTCGTCGCCCTCACCGGCTCCGCCGGCAAGACGTCCACCAAGGACCTGATCGCCCAGGTCCTCGACCGGCACGCGCCCACCGTCTGGACGCCCGGTTCGCTCAACAACGAGATCGGTCTGCCGCTCACGGCGCTCCGCGCGAGCGACGAGACCCGGCACCTGGTCCTGGAGATGGGCGCCCGCGGCATCGGGCACATCCGCTACCTCACCGGCCTCACCCCGCCCCGTATCGGCCTCGTCCTCAACGTGGGCACCGCCCACATCGGCGAGTTCGGCGGCCGGGAGCAGATCGCCCAGGCCAAGGGCGAGCTCGTCGAAGCGCTTCCGTCGGCCGAGGAGGGCGGTGTCGCGGTCCTCAACGCCGACGATCCGCTGGTCCGCGCGATGGCGAGCCGCACCAAGGCCCGCGTGACCTTCTTCGGCGAAGCGGACGAAGCGGCCGTACGGGCCGAGAACGTCCGCCTCACAGAGTCCGGACAGCCTTCTTTCAGGCTTCACACACCCACCGGGTGCAGTGACGTGACCTTGCGCCTGTACGGTGAGCACCACGTGTCGAACGCGCTCGCAGCGGCCGCCGTCGCGCACGAGCTGGGCATGCCTGTCGAAGAGATCGCCACCGCGCTCTCCGAGGCGGGCACCCTGTCGCGCTGGCGCATGGAGGTCACCGAGCGTCCGGACGGCGTGACGATCGTCAACGACGCCTACAACGCGAACCCCGAGTCCATGCGAGCCGCCCTGCGCGCGCTCGCGGCCATGGGCAGGGCCGCACAGGCCCGAGGGGCTCGTACGTGGGCGGTGCTCGGCAAGATGGCCGAGCTCGGTGACGCATCGCTCGTCGAGCACGACGCGGTCGGACGGCTCGCCGTCCGGCTCAACGTCAGCAAGCTCGTGGCGGTAGGGGACAGGGAAGCGTCCTGGCTGCAACTGGGCGCATATAACGAGGGTTCGTGGGGTGAGGAGTCGGTGCACGTGTCCGACGCGCAGGCGGCTGTCGACCTGTTGCGCAGTGAGCTGCGCCCGGGGGACGTCGTCCTTGTGAAGGCTTCCAGGTCGGTCGGCCTCGAACAGGTCGCCCTGGCGCTCCTCGACACCGAGGGCGAGGTCGCCGTCCGATGAGGCAGATCCTCTTCGCGGGGGCCATCGGGCTCTTCCTGACCCTGATCGGCACCCCGCTGCTGATCAAGCTCCTCGCCCGCAAGGGGTACGGGCAGTTCATCCGCGACGACGGCCCGCGCGGCCACGCCGGGAAGAAGGGCACGCCCACCATGGGCGGCATCTCCTTCATCCTGGCCACGCTCATCGCGTACGCCCTGGCGAAGGTCATCACCGGTGAGGACCCGACCTACTCGGGCGTCCTGGTGCTGTTCCTGATGGCCGGCATGGGCCTCGTCGGCTTCCTCGACGACTACATCAAGATCGTCAAGCAGCGTTCGCTGGGCCTGCGGGCCAAGGCGAAGATGGCCGGCCAGCTGATCGTCGGCATCGCCTTCGCCGTGCTGTCGCTGCAGTTCGCCGACCTGCGCGGGCTCACGCCCGCCTCCGAGAAGCTCTCCTTCATCACGGACTTCGGCTGGTCCATCGGCCCGGTCCTGTTCGTGGTCTGGGCGCTCTTCATGATTCTCGCCATGTCCAACGGCGTGAACCTGACGGACGGCCTGGACGGCCTGGCCACCGGCGCCTCGGTGATGGTCTTCGGCGCGTACACCTTCATCGGGCTCTGGCAGTTCCAGGAGTCCTGTGCGAACGCCATGACCCTGACCAACCCCAACGCCTGCTTCGAGGTGCGCGACCCGCTCGACCTCGCGGTCGTCGCCTCCGCCCTGATGGGCTCCTGCTTCGGCTTCCTGTGGTGGAACACCTCGCCGGCCAAGATCTTCATGGGTGACACCGGCTCGCTGGCGCTCGGCGGCGCCCTCGCCGGTCTCGCCATCTGCTCCCGTACGGAGCTCCTGCTGGCCCTGCTCGGCGGCCTGTTCGTCCTGATCACGATGTCCGTGGTCATCCAGGTCGGCTCGTTCAAGATGACCGGCAAGCGCGTCTTCCGGATGGCCCCCCTCCAGCACCACTTCGAACTCAAGGGGTGGTCCGAGGTCCTGGTCGTCGTCCGGTTCTGGATCATCCAGGGCATGTGCGTGATCGTGGGCCTGGGCCTCTTCTACGCGGGATGGGCAGCAGAGAAGTGACAGAACAGCTCGACTGGAACGGCAAGAAGGTCACCGTCGCGGGACTCGGGGTGTCCGGCATCCCGGCCGCCCGGGTCCTGCACGGTCTCGGCGCGCTCGTCACCGTCGTCAACGACGGCGACGACGAGCGCTCCCGGGCCCAGGCCGCGGAACTCGAGGCGGAGGGCATCACCGTCCGCCTCGGCGACGGGGCCACCCTGCCGGCCGGCACCGAGCTGATCGTCACCACCCCCGGCTGGCGGCCCGACAAGCCGCTCTTCACGGCCGCCGCCGAGGCGGGCGTGGAGATCTGGGGCGACGTCGAACTGGCCTGGCGGCTCAGGGGGCCCGGAGCGGCCCCCTGGCTCGCGGTCACCGGCACCAACGGCAAGACCACGACCGTGCGGATGCTCGCCTCGATCCTGGAGGCGGCCGGACTGCGGACCGCCGCCGTCGGCAACATCGGGGTCTCGCTCCTCGACGCCGTCCTCGGCGACGAGCCGTACGACGTGCTCGCCGTCGAGCTCTCCAGCTACCAGCTGCACTGGGCGCCGTCCGTCCGCGTCCACTCGGGCGCCGTGCTCAACCTGGCGCCCGACCACCTCGACTGGCACGGCTCCATGGAGGCGTACGCCGCCGACAAGGGCCGGATCTACGAGGGCAACCAGGTCGCCTGCGTCTACAACGTCGCCGACAAGGCCACCGAGGACCTGGTCCGCGAAGCCGACGTCGAGGAGGGCTGCCGTGCCATCGGCTTCACCCTCGGCACCCCCGGCCCGTCCGAACTCGGTGTCGTCGAGGGCATCCTCGTCGACCGGGCCTTCGTCGAGAACCGGCAGAAGAACGCCCAGGAGCTCGCCGAGGTCTCCGACGTCCAGCCGCCGGCCCCGCACAACATCGCCAACGCCCTGGCCGCGGCCGCTCTGGCCCGCGCCTACGGCGTCGACGCCAAGGCCGTACGCGACGGCCTGAAGGCCTTCCGGCCCGACCCGCACCGCATCGAACTGGTCGAGGAGGTCCAGGGAGTCGCGTACGTCGACGACTCCAAGGCCACCAACACCCACGCCGCGGAAGCCTCGTTGGCCGCCTACGACCCGATCGTCTGGATCGCCGGCGGCCTCGCCAAGGGAGCGACCTTCGACGAGCTCGTCCAGAAGTCGGCGAAGCGCTTGCGCGGGGCCGTCCTGATCGGCGCCGACCGGGCCCTGATCCGCGAAGCCCTGGCGCGACACGCCCCGGAAGTACCGGTGGTGGACCTCGACCGGACCGACACTGGGGCGATGTCCGAGGCGGTCCGGGAGGCGACCCGGCTCGCCCACGCGGGGGACACGGTGCTCCTCGCCCCGGCCTGTGCCTCGATGGACATGTTCACCAACTACAACAAGCGCGGCGAGGCCTTCGCGGACGCGGTCCGCGCCCTCGCCGCCACCGGGGACGCCTGACCCGACCCGTGGGAGGGTCCGGCAGGACCGGGCACGACCGGAGGGGGCAGCGACCATGCCGAGCAAGATCGCAGGGACACGCGGGCCCTCCGCCGTACGCGGCGGAGGGCGGGCCCCCGCGACCCCGCGGCGACCCCGCGGCGGGGGCCTGCGACGGCTCCACGAGCGGGCGCGGAAGGCCTGGGACCGGCCGCTCACGGCGTATTACGTGATCATCGGCGCGGGCATGCTCATCACCGCGCTCGGCCTCGTGATGGTCTACTCCGCCTCGATGATCACGGCACTCCGCTACGAGCTGGTGCCCTCCTACTTCTTCCGGAAGCAGTTCTTCGCCGCGCTCCTGGGCACCGGACTGCTCCTGATCGCCTCACGCATGCCCGTGAAGCTCCACCGGGCCCTCGCCTACCCCATCCTGGTCGGCGCGGTCTTCCTGATGGTGCTCGTGCAGATCCCGGGGATAGGGCACTCCGTCGGCGGCAACCAGAACTGGATCTCGCTGGGCGGCCCGTTCATGCTCCAGCCCAGCGAGTTCGGCAAACTGGCGCTGATCCTCTGGGGCGCGGACCTGCTCGCCCGCAAGAACGACATGCGGCTGCTCACGCAGTGGAAGCACATGCTGGTGCCGCTGGTCCCGGGTGCCTTCATGCTGCTCGGGCTGATCATGCTCGGCGGCGACATGGGCACCGCGATCATCCTCACCGCGATCCTCTTCGGCCTGCTGTGGACCGCCGGAGCGCCCACCCGGCTCTTCGTCGGGGTGCTCGCGGTGGCCGCCGCCCTCGGGGCGCTGCTCATCAAGACGAGCCCGCACCGGATGGACCGGTTCCAGTGCATCGGAGCCTCCGACCCCGGCGGCGAGGGAGCCCCCTGTCTGCAGGCCGCGCACGGAATCTATGCTCTGGCGTCGGGCGGATGGTTCGGTTCCGGACTCGGTGCGAGCATCGAGAAATGGGGCCAACTGCCCGAGGCGCACACCGACTTCATCTTCGCGGTCACCGGTGAGGAACTGGGTCTCGCGGGGACGCTGTCGGTACTCGCCCTGTTCGCGGCTCTAGGCTATGCGGGTATCCGCGTGGCCGGAGGCACGGAGGACCCCTTCGTGAGGTTCGCCGCGGGAGGTGTGACCACCTGGATCACGGCTCAGGCCGTGATCAACATCGGTGCGGTGCTCGGTCTGCTGCCGATCGCCGGTGTCCCGCTCCCGTTGTTCTCCTACGGTGGGTCGGCCCTGCTGCCGACCATGTTCGCCGTCGGGCTCCTCATCGCCTTCGCGCGACAGGAACCCGCCGCGAAAGCGGCCCTGGCCATGCGCCGCCCCGGCTGGGGCAAGCGGGCCGGGGTGAGATGGAAGTCGATGCGACGGCGCGTCAAGAAGCGCCCGTCCGGAGAGCGGTGAATTTCGGTGCATGTCGTACTCGCCGGCGGGGGGACCGCCGGCCACATCGAGCCCGCGCTGGCCCTCGCGGACGCCCTGCGCAGGCAGGACCCCAGCGTGGGGATCACGGCGCTCGGCACGGAGAAGGGTCTGGAGACCCGGCTCGTGCCCGAGCGGGGCTACGAGTTGGCCCTCATCCCCGCCGTACCGCTGCCCCGCAAGCCCACCCCCGAGCTGATCACCGTTCCCGGGCGGCTGCGCGGCACCATCAAGGCGGCCGAGCAGATCCTGGAGCGCACCAAGGCGGACTGCGTGGTGGGCTTCGGCGGCTATGTGGCGCTGCCCGGCTATCTGGCGGCCAAGCGCCTCGGGGTGCCGATCGTGGTCCACGAGGCGAACGCCAGGCCCGGCCTGGCCAACAAGATCGGTTCGCGGTACGCGGCCGGGGTCGCCGTCGCGACCCCGGACAGCAAGCTCCGCAACGCCCGTTACATCGGCATTCCGCTGCGGCACACCATCGCGACCCTGGACCGGGCGCGTGTGCGCCCCGAGGCGCGCGCCGCGTTCGGGCTCGACCCCAACCTGCCGACGCTCCTCGTCTCCGGCGGCTCGCAGGGCGCCCGGCGGCTCAACGAGGTGATCCAGCAGATCGCCCCGGTGCTCCAGCGCTCCGGCATCCAGATCCTGCACGCGGTCGGCCCGAAGAACGAAATGCCGCGCGTCGACAACATGCCCGGAATGCCGCCCTACGTGCCGGTACCGTACGTGGACCGGATGGATCTCGCGTACGCCGCGGCCGACATGATGCTCTGCCGCGCGGGCGCCATGACCGTCGCCGAGCTCTCCGCCGTCGGGCTTCCCGCCGCGTACGTACCGCTGCCGATCGGCAACGGCGAACAGCGGCTCAACGCCCAGCCGGTGGTCAAGGCCGGCGGTGGACTCCTCGTCGACGACGCGGAGCTGTCGCCGCAGTGGGTGCAGGGCAACGTCCTGCCCGTACTGGCCGATCCGCACCGGTTGTACGAGATGTCCCGCGCCGCCGCCGAGTTCGGCCGCCGGGATGCCGACGATCTCCTCGTCGGCATGGTGTACGAGGCGATCGCCGCGCGCCGGCAGGCGTAGCGCGGCGGCTGAGGGCAGGAGACGCCACGTGGCAGCCGGACCGACGACCGCGGAGAAGAGCGGCGCGAGCGAGTCGAAGAGGTCGTCGAAGGGCTCGTCGGACGGTCCGTCCCGCACGGGCACCCGGAATCGCAAGTTCCGGGTGCCCGGCACCCGGGCGCTCCTCATCGCCCTCGCCGGTCTCCTGCTCGTGGCCGGCGGGATCTGGGCGCTCTACGGCTCGAACTGGTTCCGTGTAGAACGTGTGAAGACTTCCGGCACCTCGGTCCTGACCCCGCGCGAGGTCGAGTCCGTCGCCGCCGTCCCGGTGGGCGCCCCGCTCGTCACCGTCGACACCGAGGCCATCGAGGCACGGCTGCGGGAGGGATTCCCGCGGATCGAGTCGGTGGACGTCGAGCGGTCCTGGCCGCACGGAATCAGGCTGAAAGTGACGGAACGGAAGCCTGTTCTTCTGATGGAAAAGGGCGGAAAGTTCATCGAAGTGGACGCAACCGGAATGCGGTTCGCCACCGTCGACACCGCTCCCCGGGGCGTCCCCCGACTCGTCCTCGACATCGCCTCCTCGCCGAGCCTGCGCCGCTTCGGCGCCGACCGGCTGCTCCGGGAGGCGGTGCGCGTCCGGGGTGAACTCCCGGCCGAAATCGCCCGGAACACTCGTGTCGTACGCGTCACCTCGTACGACTCCGTCACTCTGGAGCTGACCAGGGGGCGCACCGTCTTCTGGGGCAGCGGAGAACACGGTCCCGTCAAGGCCCGCGTTCTCACCGCGCTCCTGAAAGCAACTCCCAAAGCGGGACACTTCGATGTAAGTGCCCCCACGGCGCCCGCCTCGTCCGGGAGTTGACGGGAATCACCCCTGGCCAGCCCCCTGGTTGGCCAGCGCTACGGGTGATCACATAGGGTGAAAAGAAAAACGGGAGGTTCGGCGTGTTCGTTGAACGTGCGCCACTTGTCGACTTAGTGTCCTGTTCGGAAGAGTCCAGCGAACAGAGACACTGGTAACCCTAAACTTCAACGTTAGGGTTTGGGTCGGCGTTTCGGACCGTCCCAATCGGCATCCGTCGGAGCCGCGCGAACAACCGCGCAGCGACGACACGTAACTCGAGGCGAGAGGCCTTCGACGTGGCAGCACCGCAGAACTACCTCGCAGTCATCAAGGTCATCGGTGTCGGCGGCGGTGGTGTCAATGCCATCAACCGAATGATCGAGGTCGGTCTCAAGGGCGTCGAGTTCATCGCCATCAACACCGACGCGCAAGCGCTGTTGATGAGCGACGCCGACGTCAAGCTCGACGTCGGCCGTGAACTCACCCGTGGCCTCGGCGCCGGGGCGAACCCGGCCGTCGGTCGCAAGGCGGCAGAGGACCACCGTGAGGAGATCGAGGAGGTCCTCAAGGGGGCCGACATGGTCTTCGTCACCGCCGGAGAGGGCGGCGGCACCGGCACCGGCGGCGCACCCGTCGTCGCCAACATCGCGCGCTCGCTCGGCGCCCTCACGATCGGTGTGGTCACCCGGCCGTTCACCTTCGAGGGCCGCCGTCGCGCCAACCAGGCGGAGGACGGCATCGCCGAACTCCGCGAAGAGGTCGACACCCTCATCGTCATCCCCAACGACCGGCTCCTGTCGATCTCGGACCGTCAGGTCTCCGTGCTCGACGCCTTCAAGTCGGCCGACCAGGTGCTGCTGAGCGGTGTGCAGGGCATCACCGACCTCATCACCACCCCGGGTCTGATCAACCTCGACTTCGCCGACGTCAAGTCGGTCATGTCCGAGGCCGGTTCGGCCCTGATGGGCATCGGCTCCGCCCGCGGCGACGACCGCGCCGTGGCGGCGGCGGAGATGGCGATCTCCTCGCCGCTCCTGGAGGCCTCCATCGACGGCGCCCGTGGCGTGCTGCTCTCCATCTCCGGCGGCAGCGACCTCGGTCTCTTCGAGATCAACGAGGCCGCGCAGCTGGTCAGCGAGGCCGCCCACCCCGAGGCCAACATCATCTTCGGTGCCGTCATCGACGACGCCCTGGGCGACGAGGTCCGGGTCACCGTCATCGCGGCCGGCTTCGACGGCGGCCAGCCGCCGGCCCGCCGGGACAACATCATCGGCTCGGTCTCCGCCAAGCGCGAGGAGCCGGCCCCGGCCCCCCGCCACGTCGAGACCTCCCGCCCGCTGGGCGGCCTGGGCACGGTCGCCCCGCGCGAGGAGCCGGCCCCGGTTCCGGCCGAGCCCGCGCCGGCGGTCAACGAGACCCCGCTGTCGGCCGCCCCTCCGGTCGTCCCGCCGGCCCGTCCGTACGCGGACAGCCAGGCCGAAGAGCTGGACGTCCCGGACTTCCTGAAGTGATAGGACAGCGCTTCGACGCGAACGGCGCGCACTTCGCCTTCACCGACAGGTGGGGCGGGGTGAGCGCCGTTCCGTACGAGGAGCTCAACCTCGGCGGCGCGGTGGGGGACACCCCCGAGGCGGTCCGGACCAACCGGGCGCTCGCGGCCGGCGCCCTCGGGCTCGACCCCGCGTCGGTGGTCTGGATGAACCAGGTCCACGGCGCGGACGTCGCCGAGGTCGAGGGGCCGTGGGGCACCGACGGGATCCCGTCGGTGGACGCCCTCGTCACCTCCCGGCCCGGACTCGCCCTCGCCGTCCTCACCGCGGACTGCGTCCCCGTCCTCCTCGCCGATCCGGTCGCCGGGGTCGCGGCCGCCGCCCACGCCGGGCGGCCCGGGATGGTGGCGGGCGTCGTTCCCGCCGCGGTCGCGGCCATGATCGATCTCGGCGCCGACCCCGCCCGTATCGTCGCCCGCACCGGCCCCGCCGTCTGCGGGCGTTGCTACGAGGTGCCGGAGGCCATGCGGACCGAGGTCGCCGGGACCGAGCCCGCCGCCTGGGCCGAGACGAGCTGGGGCACCCCGGCCGTCGACGTCACCGCCGGAGTCCTCGCCCAGCTCGAACGGCTGGGCGTCACGGATCGGCAGGCCAGTACGGTCTGCACCCGGGAATCCGGTGACCACTACTCGTACCGCCGCGATCGCACCACGGGGCGACTCGCGGGATATGTCTGGTTGGACTGAGAAGAGACATGACGGACCGCTCGTCGGAACTCGCCGAGAATCTGGCCCGGGTGGAGGCGCGCATCGCCGCCGCCTGTGCCGCCGCCGGGCGCCCGCGGGAAGAGGTGACGCTCGTCGTGGTCACCAAGACCTACCCCGCGAGCGACGTGAGGATCCTCCACGGACTCGGCGTGCGGCACGTCGCCGAGAACCGGGACCAGGACGCCGCCCCGAAGGCGGCCGCCTGTGCCGACCTTGATCTGACCTGGCACTTCGTGGGTCAGTTGCAGACCAACAAGGTCAGATCCGTGGTGGGTTATGCCGATGTGGTGCAGTCTGTCGACCGCTTGAAGCTCATTTCCTCGCTCTCCGCGGCCGCGGAGAAGGAGGGCCGAGAGCTCGGCTGTCTCCTCCAGGTCGCGCTCGACGCCGAGTCGGGCGAGCGGGGCGACCGCGGCGGGATCGCACCCGACGGGATCGAGGAGTTGGCGGCCGCGGTGGACGCCGCCCCGGGGCTGCGGCTCGACGGACTCATGACCGTGGCCCCGCTCTCCGGCCCGTACGCGGGACGGCAACGCGCCGCCTTCGACAGGCTGATGGATTTGTCGACTGCCCTGCGCGCGACCCGTCCGGCTGCGAACATGGTGTCAGCAGGGATGAGCGCGGACCTCGAAGAGGCCGTCGCTGCCGGGGCGACACACGTACGCGTCGGTACGGCGGTACTCGGAGTCCGCCCGAAGCTCGGGTAACGTCGCGAAGCAAGTCGGACCACAGCAGAAAATATGGTCATTCCGCAGAACGGCGGGACGACCCGTGGATCGCGGGCACTTGGTGACGCTGCGACATCGGCCGGTATGGCGATCCACCACAGAGCGGAGGACTCAGAGAATGGCCGGCGCGATGCGCAAGATGGCGGTCTACCTCGGCCTCGTGGAGGACGATGGGTACGACGGCCGGGGCTTCGACCCCGACGACGACTTCGAACCCGAGCTGGAGCCGGAGCCCGAGCGCGACCGGCGCCACATCGCCCCCCCGCGACAGGTGGAGCGTGAGGAACCGGTACGAGTGGTGCAGCCTCCGGCCCCCCGCGAGCCGATGTCCCATTCTGTTCCGGTACTCGCCGAAAGTGGACGTCCGGCCCGAATTGCCCCCGTGGCATCCATCACACCCGAACGTCCCAGCATGGAGAAGAACGCACCCGTGATCATGCCCAAGGTCGTGTCCGAGCGGGAGCCCTACCGCATCACCACGCTGCACCCCCGGACCTACAACGAGGCCCGTACCATCGGGGAACACTTCCGTGAGGGCACTCCGGTGATCATGAACCTCACGGAGATGGACGACACGGATGCGAAGCGACTTGTCGACTTTGCCGCCGGACTCGTCTTCGGGCTCCATGGCAGCATTGAGCGCGTGACGCAGAAGGTGTTCCTGTTGTCGCCTGCTAACGTCGATGTCACGGCGGAGGACAAGGCCCGGATCGCAGAGGGCGGATTCTTCAACCAGAGCTGAGAACACGAGAACCGGACGGACCGGTCGCGAAGCGGCCGGAACAAGTGAGAGCACGTAGGTCAGGGGAGAGGGAAACGCGGGATGGGCGTCGCACTACAGGTGGTCTACATCGTGCTGATGTGCTTCCTCGTCCTCCTCATCGTCCGACTTGTCATGGACTACGTCTTCCAGTTCGCCCGTTCATGGCAACCCGGTAAGGCGATGGTGGTCGTCCTTGAGGCCACCTACACTGTCACCGATCCACCGCTCAAGCTTCTGCGGCGACTCATCCCGCCGCTGCGTCTCGGGGGCGTGGCACTCGACCTGTCCTTCTTCGTTCTGATGATCATCGTCTACATCCTGATCTCCATCGTGAGCAGCTTCGCGAGGTGAATGTGGACGATACGGTCTTGCCGACTGCCGACGACTACGTAGAGGTGAAGAAGAGATGCCGCTGACCCCCGAGGACGTGCGGAACAAGCAGTTCACGACCGTCCGCCTCCGAGAAGGCTATGACGAGGACGAGGTCGATGCCTTCCTCGACGAGGTCGAGGCCGAGCTGACCCGCCTGCTCCGCGAGAACGAGGACCTGCGCGCCAAGCTGGCCGCCGCGACCCGTGCCGCCGCGCAGAACCAGCAGCAGCAGGGGATGCGCAAGCCCCCGGAGCAGCAGGATCGTCCCGTCGGTCCCGGCGCGCCCGTGCCCGCCGCCATATCCGGACCGCCGGTCCAGCAGCAGCCGCCGCAGATGGGCCCGCCGCAGCTTCCGTCCGGTGCCCCGCAGCTTCCCGCCGGCCCGATGCAGGGTGGCCCCATGCAGGGCGGCCCCATGCAGGGTGGTCCGATGCAGGGCGGCCCGATGGGCCCCGGCCCGATGCAGGGCGGCCCCATGGGGCACCCGCAGCAGCAGATGCAGCAGCAGATGCCGCCGCAGATGCAGCAGCCCCAGCAGGGCCCCGGTGGCGACAGTGCCGCGCGTGTCCTCTCGCTGGCCCAGCAGACCGCCGACCAGGCGATCGCCGAGGCCCGCTCCGAGGCCAACAAGATCGTCGGCGAGGCGCGCTCGCGCGCCGAGGGCCTGGAGCGGGACGCCCGCGCCAAGGCGGACGCTCTTGAGCGGGACGCGCAGGAGAAGCACCGCGTCGCGATGGGCTCCCTGGAGTCCGCCCGCGCCACGCTGGAGCGCAAGGTCGAGGACCTGCGCGGCTTCGAGCGCGAGTACCGTACGCGTCTGAAGTCGTACCTGGAGTCGCAGCTGCGTCAGCTGGAGACCCAGGCCGACGACTCGCTCGCCCCGCCGCGCACCCCGGCCACGGCCTCGCTGCCGCCGGCCCCGTCGATGGCCTCGGCCGGCGCCGGTGCGCCGTCCTACGGCGGCAACGGCGGAATGGGTGGTGGACCGTCCATGGGCGGCGCCCCGTCCTACGGCGGCCAGCAGCAGATGTCCCCGGCGATGACCCAGCCGATGGCTCCGGTCCGTCCGCAGGCTCCGCAGCCGATGCAGCAGGCGCCGGCGCCGATGCGTGGCTTCCTGATCGACGAGGACGACAACTGACGGCGCGCGGTCGCGCGATGAGCGCGTAGCCGTCGGCAGGCTGAAGGGCCGGGCCCCGGGAAACCGGGGCCCGGCCCTTTGCCGTACCCGGGGCCTGGCCTCGGAGGGGCATTCGCCCCGCTGCGCGATGCCCACCCGCCGCACGGCGGGGCGACGGGGGCGCGAGCGGGGCGTGGGGACGGGGAAGGGCCCGGCACCGGGAGGTGCCGGGCCCTTCCCCGTACCGCTCAGGCCTTGCGGAGGCGGAACGTGAGGTTCAGGGACTCGTCCGTGAACGGGTCGCCGTACGTGGCGTCCGCCTCGCCCTGGGCGTGGTCCGTGGCCAGGACCTCGTCCGCGATCAGGGCCGCGTGGGCCGTCAGGGCCTCCGCCGTCTCCGGGGAGTCCGTCAGCCAGCGCAGGGCGATCCGGTCGGCCACGTCCAGGCCGCTGTTCTTGCGGGCCTCCTGGATCAGGCGGATCGCGTCACGTGCCAGGCCCGCCTTGCGGAGCTCCGGAGTGATCTCCAGGTCCAGGGCGACCGTCGCGCCCGCGTCCGAGGCCACCGACCAGCCTTCGCGGGGCGTCTCCGTGATGATGACCTCCTCGGGGGTGACGGTGATGTCCTCGCCGTTCACCGCCAGGGTGGCCTCGCCCGACCGGAGGGCCAGGGACAGCGCCGCCGCGTCCGCCGCAGCCACCGCCTTCGCCACGTCCTGGACACCCTTGCCGAAGCGCTTGCCCAGGGCGCGGAAGTTCGCCTTGGCGGTGGTGTCCACCAGCGAGCCGCCCACGTCCGAGAGGGAGGCGAGGGAGCTGACGTTCAGCTCCTCCGTGATCTGGGCCTGGAGGTCGGCGGAGAGGGCCGCGAAGCCCGTCGCCGCCACCAGGGCCCGGGAGAGCGGCTGGCGGGTCTTCACGCCCGACTCCGCGCGCGTCGCCCGGCCCAGCTCCACCAGACGCCGGACGAGGAGCATCTGCTCCGAGAGCGTCTTGTCGATCGCCGTCGTGTCCGCCTCCGGCCAGGTCGCCAGGTGGACCGACTCGGGGGCGTCCGGCGACACGGGCACCACCAGGTCCTGCCAGACCCGCTCGGTGATGAACGGGGTCAGCGGGGCCATCAGGCGCGTGACCGTCTCCACCACGTCGTGGAGGGTGCGGAGGGCCGCCTTGTCGCCCTGCCAGAAACGGCGGCGCGAGCGGCGCACGTACCAGTTGGAGAGATCGTCGACGAAGGCCGAGATCAGCTTGCCGGTGCGCTGGGTGTCGTACGACTCCATCGCCTCGGTCGTCTCGGCGACCAGCGTGTTCAGCTCGGAGAGCAGCCACTTGTCGAGGACCGTGCGGTCGGCCGGAGCCGGGTCCGCGGCCGACGGGGCCCAGCCGGACGTGCGGGCGTACAGCGCCTGGAAGGCCACCGTGTTCCAGTACGTCAGGAGGGTCTTGCGGACGACCTCCTGGATCGTGCCGTGGCCCACCCGGCGCGCCGCCCACGGCGAGCCGCCGGCCGCCATGAACCAGCGGACCGCGTCGGCGCCGTGCTGGTCCATCAGCGGGATCGGCTGGAGGATGTTCCCCAGGTGCTTGGACATCTTGCGGCCGTCCTCGGCGAGGATGTGGCCCAGGCAGACCACGTTCTCGTAGGACGACTTGTCGAAGACCAGCGTGCCGACGGCCATCAGCGTGTAGAACCAGCCTCGCGTCTGGTCGATGGCCTCGGAGATGAACTGCGCCGGGTAGCGGGACTCGAAGAGTTCCTTGTTCTCGTACGGGTAGCCGTACTGCGCGAACGGCATCGAGCCCGAGTCGTACCAGGCGTCGATGACCTCCGGGACGCGGACGGCCTCCAGGGAGCAGCCCTCCGTCGGGCAGCCGAAGGTCACGGCGTCGATGTACGGGCGGTGCGGGTCGAGCTGCGACTGGTCGGTGCCCGTCAGCTCGGTCAGCTCGGCGCGCGAGCCCACACAGGTCAGGTGGTCGTCCTCGCAGCGCCAGATCGGCAGCGGGGTGCCCCAGTAGCGGTTCCGGGAGAGCGCCCAGTCGACGTTGTTGGTCAGCCAGTCGCCGAAGCGGCCGTGCTTGACCGAGTCCGGGAACCAGTTCGTCCGCTCGTTCTCGGCGAGCATCCGGTCCTTGACCGCGGTCGTGCGGATGTACCAGGACGGCTGCGCGTAGTACAGCAGCGCCGTGTGGCAGCGCCAGCAGTGCGGGTAGCTGTGCTCGTACGCGATGTGCTTGAAGAGCAGTCCGCGCGCGTCCAGGTCGGCGGTGAGCGCCTCGTCGGCCTTCTTGAAGAAGACGCCGCCGACCAGCGGCACGTCCTCCTCGAAGGTGCCGTCGGGGCGGACCGGGTTCACGACCGGCAGGCCGTACGCCTTGCAGACCTTGAGGTCGTCCTCACCGAAGGCGGGGGACTGGTGGACGAGACCCGTACCGTCCTCGGTCGTCACGTACTCGGCGTTCACGACGTAGTGGGCCTCGGCCGGGAACTCGACGAGCTCGAAGGGGCGCTGGTAGGTCCAGCGCTCCATCTCGGCGCCCGTGAAGGACTCGCCGGTGGTGACCCAGCCCTCGCCGAGCGCCTTCTCGACCAGCGGCTGGGCGACGACGACCCGCTCGTCGCCGTCGGTGGCGACGACGTAGGTGACCTCGGGGTGGGCGGCGACCGCCGTGTTGGACACCAGGGTCCACGGGGTCGTCGTCCAGACCAGGAGCGCCGCCTTGCCGGCCAGCGGGCCGGAGGTCAGCGGGAAGCGGACGTAGACCGAGGGGTCGACGACCGTCTCGTAGCCCTGGGCCAGCTCGTGGTCGGAGAGGCCGGTGCCGCAGCGCGGGCACCAGGGGGCGACCCGGTGGTCCTGGACGAGCAGGTCCTTGTCGAAGATCTGCTTCAGCGACCACCAGACCGACTCGATGTACGAGGGGTCCATCGTCCGGTACGCGTCGTCCAGGTCGACCCAGTAGCCCATGCGGGTCGTGAGCTCGGCGAACGCGTCGGTGTGCCGGGTCACGGACTCGCGGCACTTGTCGTTGAACGCGGCGATGCCGTAGTCCTCGATGTCCTTCTTGCCGGAGAAGCCGAGCTCCTTCTCGACGGCGAGCTCCACCGGGAGGCCGTGGCAGTCCCAGCCGGCCTTGCGGGCCACGTGGTAGCCGCGCATGGTCCGGAAGCGGGGGAAGACGTCCTTGAAGACGCGGGCCTCGATGTGGTGCGCGCCCGGCATGCCGTTGGCGGTCGGCGGGCCCTCGTAGAACACCCACTCGGGGCGTCCCCCGGACTGTTCGAGGGTCTTGGCGAAGACCTTGTTCTCGTGCCAGAAATCGAGCACGGCGTGCTCCATCGCGGGCAGGTCGACCTGGGCGGGCACCTGGCGGTACTGCGGCGGTGTCATCGAGTTCCTCCGGCGGACTGTCGTGTTCCGTCGGAGGGACGAGAGCGCTGCTCCCGCGGTACCACCCTCCTTGGCCCGGGGCACGCACGCCCAGAGCCCCCTCATTGGGGTCGCGACGCCGGGTCTAGTCACCGCGGTTTCCCGCGGCTTTCTTCCGACGGCTCCGGGGTGATGCTTCACATCGGGCTCGCCCCCGGGCTCTCACCGTCCCCGGGTCGCTCATGGCTGCGTACGACGCTACTCGTCCCCATCCAAGCCTGTCGCCAGGACCAGTGTACGGGCCCCGGGGTGGGGTGGCGGACCGGTTTTCCCGTGACCCGAATGGCCATACGGGCGGTTCGGACTTGCTGTGCGGCCATGTGGGGGAGGGGCGGGACGGATTACCCGGCGGGGAGCTGGGCACAACGGAGGCAGGCCTGCCCCGAGGGGTGCGGGGGCGGGTGGGAACGGCGGCGTGCCCCGTTGCCGCGGGCCTTGGGCCGATTTATCGTCCCAGCACGATTCGCGAGCAAGATCACAAAATGTGAAGGGGCCGCGACATGGTGGCGAAGAAGACCGCCGCGAAGAAGCCCTCGGCCGCCGGTTCCACCGGTTCGGCGGAGGGCGCCAAGGACGTGGCCGGGAAGAAGACGACGGTCGCGGAGCCGCCGACGGTCGCGAAGAGGACCACCACGAAGAAGACCACCGCGAAGAAGGCCGCCGTGAAGAAGACCGCCGTGAAGAAGAGCGTGGGGGAGGAGGCGGTCGCCGAGGAGCCGGTCGCCCCGGAGGCCGCCGCCAGGAGGACGCCCGCCAAGAAGGCCGTGGCGAAGAAGGCGGCCGCGAAGGCGCCCGCCGCGAAGAAGCAGACAGGAGCCAGGACGGTGGCAGTGAAGAAGACCGCGGGTGGCGTCACGACCGCCGGGGACGGGGCCGCCGTGCCTCCCGCCCGGACCGGCGAGCTCGCGGTGCGTCCCGGGGAGGACCCGTGGACCCCGGCCGAGGTCACCGAGGCCCGTAACGAGCTCCAGTCCGAGGTGCTGCGGCTCCGCAGCGAGCTCGCGCACTCCCAGGAGGAGCTCACCGGCCTCATGCGGGACTCGGGCGACGGCGCGGGGGACGACCAGGCCGACACCGGCACCAAGAACATCACCCGCGAGCACGAGCTCGCCCTGGCCGCCAACGCACGGGAGATGCTGGAACAGACCGAGCACGCCCTGGAACGGCTCGACGCGGGCACCTACGGCCTCTGCGAGGTGTGCGGGAAGCCGATCGGCAAGGCGCGGATGCAGGCCTTCCCGCGGGCCACGCTCTGCGTCGAGGACAAGCAGCGGCAGGAGCGGCGCGGCTGACGGCGGAGGGCGGCGCGGAACCTCATGGTGGAGGGCGGCGCGGCCGGTGATCTCGGCTGCCGGTCTCGTACGCCTGTGCCGTACCCTCGGTGCACGGTCAGGCATCGAGGTCGAGGGACTCACTCACGTGGCAGAGGCGGAGCGCATCATCGGTACGCCGGATTCAGCAGGGGCCGAGGAGCCGGCCGCCTCCGACGAGACGGTGGCCGCCGACGGTACGGCCACGCCCGAGGACGGGTCGGCCGCTCCCGAGGAGCGGCCGAAGGGCAGGCGCAGGATCCTCGCCCTGTTCGTCGTCGCCGTTCTCGCCTACCTGCTCGACCTGGGCAGCAAGATGCTCGTGGTCGCCAAGCTGGAGGGCCGTGAGCCGATCCGGGTGATCGGCGACTGGCTCCGCTTCGACGCCATCCGGAACCCGGGTGCGGCGTTCGGCATGGGCGAGGCCTTCACGATCATCTTCACCTGCATCGCCGCCGCCGTGATCGTCGTGATCATCCGGCTGGCCCGGAAGCTCTACAGCCTGCCCTGGGCGATCGCGCTCGGTCTGCTGCTCGGCGGCGCGCTGGGCAACCTCACGGACCGGATCTTCCGCTCCCCGGGCGTCTTCGAGGGCGCGGTCGTCGACTTCATCGCCCCCGCGCACTTCGCCGTCTTCAACCTCGCCGACTCGGCGATCGTCTGCGGCGGCATCCTCATCGTGATCCTGTCGTTCCGGGGTCTGGACCCCGACGGCACCGTCCACAAGGACTGAGCCGATCCGGCCGCGAGACCCGAGTACCCCGGGGCAAGGCATACTCGACGAGTGAGTACGAGTCCCGAGATCCGCACGCTGCCCGTTCCCGATGGCCTGGAGGGCGAGCGCGTCGACGCCGCCATCGCCCGTATGTTCGGGTTCTCCCGTACGAAGGCGGCCGAGCTGGCCGCCGCAGGGAAGGTCCAGGTCGACGGCTCCGTCGTCGGCAAGTCCGAGCGGGTGAGCGGCGGCGCGTGGCTCGAGGTCGAGATGCCGGGCGCGGCCGCGCCCGTGCAGATCGTCGCCGAGCCCGTCGAGGGCATGGAGATCGTCCACGACGACGACGACATCGTCGTGATCATGAAGCCGATCGGTGTGGCCGCACACCCCAGCCCCGGCTGGACCGGCACCACCGTCATCGGTGGCCTCGCCGCCGCCGGGTACCGCATCTCCACCTCCGGCGCCGCCGAGCGCCAGGGCATCGTGCACCGGCTCGACGTCGGCACCTCCGGTCTGATGGTGGTCGCCAAGTCGGAGTACGCGTACACCTCGCTCAAGCGCCAGTTCAAGGAGCGCACGGTCGACAAGCGCTACCACGCGCTGGTGCAGGGCCACCCCGACCCGATGAGCGGCACCATCGACGCCCCCATCGGCCGGCACCCGAACCACGACTACAAGTGGGCGGTCACCGCCGACGGCAAGGCGTCCGTCACGCACTACGACCTCATCGAGGCGTACCGCTCGGCGTCTCTGCTCGACATCAAGCTGGAGACGGGCCGCACCCACCAGATCCGGGTGCACATGTCCGCGCACCGCCACCCCTGCGTCGGCGACCTCACGTACGGTGCCGACCCGACGATCGCCAAGCGCCTCGGTCTGACCCGGCAGTGGCTGCACGCCGTCCGGCTGGGCTTCGAGCACCCGGGCGACGGCTCGTGGGTCGAGTTCGCCAGCACGTACCCCGAGGACCTCCAGAAGGCCCTGGACCGGATCGCGTCGGAGAGCCAGTGAGCAGCGCGTACAGCGTCCGTGAGGCGCTCGTCGACGAGGACCGTGAGGCCTGCTTCGCGGTCCGCCGTGAGGTCTTCGTGGTGGAGCAGGGCGTTCCGCAGGAGCTGGAGTACGACACGTACGACGCCACCGCGCTGCACGTGCTCGCCGTGCGCGAGGACGGGCTTCCGCTGGGCACCGGACGGCTCCTTCTCGGGGCGGACGCGGTCGGCAAGACCGGCGCCGACTCGTCGGTGGGCTCGCTCGGCCGGCTCGCGGTCTCCCGGGCCGCGCGCGGCCTCGGCGTCGGCGCGGCGCTCGTGCGGGGCATCGAGGACGTGGCGCGCGACCGCGGTCTGACCGCGGTCGACCTGCACGCGCAGACCCACGCGCTCGGTTTCTACGAGCGGCTGGGGTACGAGGCGTACGGCCCCGAGTTCCCGGACGCGGACATGCCGCACCGGGCCATGCGAAGGGTTCTGTAAGGCCCGCGGGGCACCGCGCGTGCTCGACCGCCCCCTGTCACACCCGCCGCGAGCGGGCGTGCGCAGGGGGCGGTCGCCGTTAAAACGGACATACGTGACAGGGTGTGCCCGTGGATCAATTGGCCCTGTTGTTCTTGCTGCTGCTCGGCGCGCTGCTGACGGTCCCCCTCGGTGAGCGGCTCGGACTGCCCGCGCCCGTCCTGATGACCCTGGTCGGGATCGGGCTGGCCGTCCTGCCCTTCGTACCGAACGTCGAGGTGCCGCCGGAGTTCATCCTTCCGCTGGTGCTGCCGCCGCTGCTCTACGCCTCCGTGCAGCGGACCTCCTGGCGTCAGTTCGCGGCCAACAGACGGCCGATCTTCCTGCTCGCGGTCGCCCTCGTGTTCGTCACCACGGCCGCCGTCGGCGCCGTGGCCCACGTCCTCGTGCCCGGCATTCCGCTGGCCGCCGCGATCGCGCTCGGTGCCCTCGTCGCCCCGCCCGACCCGGTCGCGGCGACCGCCGTCGCCGGCTCGCTCGGGCTGCCGCGGCGGCTGGTGTCGATCCTGGAGGGCGAGGGGCTCTTCAACGACGTCACCGCGATCGTGCTGTACCACGTGGCCATCGCCGCCGCGGTCAGCGGCTCCTTCTCCTGGCCGGACGCGCTCGGCGAGTTCGTCCTGTCCGCGGTGGTCGCCGTGGCAGTCGGCCTCGCGCTCGGCTGGTCCGCCAACAAGCTCATCGGGCTGCTCGGCGACGCCACCCTCCAGACCGGCCTCACCCTCCTCGTGCCGTTCGTGAGCTACGTCCTCGCCGAGGAGCTGCACGGCTCCGGCGTCCTCGCCGTGCTGGTCACCGCGCTCTTCCTCGCCGAGCACGCGGCCGACGCCGACGACGTGATGGGCCGGCTCGCCGGGCAGACGTTCTGGCAGATCGTCGACACCCTCGTCACCGGCATCGCCTTCGGTCTCATCGGCCTCGAACTCGTGCATGTCTTCGGGGTGGCCGAGGGACGAGGCTGGCAGATGCTCGGCTGGGGCGCCGTCGTCGTCGGGGTGGTCGTCGGCGTCCGGCTGCTGTGGCTGCTGCCGGCGACCTGGCTGGCGAAACGGCTGCACACCCGCCGGGACGTCGACGAGGAGATCCCGACCAGCTGGCGGGAGACGATCGTCATGTGGTGGGCGGGGATGCGTGGCGTGGCCTCGGTGGCGCTCGCGCTCGCCATCCCGCTCCGCACCGACGACGGCGAGCCCTTCCCCGGCCGCGACGAGATCATCTTCATCGCCTTCTGCGTGATCATCGCCACGCTCGTCGTCCAGGGGCTCACCCTGCCCTGGCTGGTGAAGCGGCTCGGGGTACGGGCCGACGCGGACGCCGAGCGGGTCCTGGAGCGGGATCTCGCCATCCGGGCCGCGAAGGCGGCCAGGCGCAGGCTCAAGGAGATCGAGGAGGTCGAGGAGCTGCCCGAGGAGGTGCAGGAGCGGCTGCTGCGCGGGGCGTACGACATCGGGGCGCGGATCAGTCCGGACATGGTCGACGAGGAGCGGCGGGCAGCGTTCGTCGAGCGGACGAAGCGCTTCAAGGCGGTGCAGCGGATCCAGCGGGAGCTGATGTCGGCCGCCCGGCACGAGGTGCTCTCGGCCCGCAGCGAGCCGGGCGCCGACCCCGAGGTGGTGGACCGGGTGCTGCGGCACCTGGACGTGCGCAGCATGCGCTGAGGGGCGTGCGGCGACCGGTGGGGAGGGCGGGCGGCGCGGCCGGAGTCCCGTGGGGTGGGTGGCAGGATGGGACGCATGGACATCATGCTCTTCCACTCGGCCTACGGGCTGACCCCTTCCGTCGAGGCCGCTGCCGAGCGGCTCCGCGCCGCCGGGCATCAGGTCTGGACCCCGGACCTCTACGGGGGCCGGACGGTCGGGACCGTGGAGGAGGGCGTGGAGCTCCGGGACGAGATCGGCAAGGACGAGTTGCTGAAGCGGGCTGTCCTCGCCGCCGCCCCGTACTCCGAGCGCGGCCTGGTCTACATGGGCCTCTCCCTCGGGGCCTCGATCGCGCAGACCCTGGCGCTCGGCGACGAGAAGGCGCGCGGGCTGCTGCTCTTCCACGGCACCTCGGACCTCGCGGAGTCGGCCGTGGTGGACGAGCTGCCCGTGCAGCTGCACGTGGCCGATCCCGACCCGTTCGAGACGCACGACTGGCTGTCCTCCTGGTACCTGCAGATGCGCAAGGCCGGTGCGGACGTGGAGATCTACCGCTACCCGGGCGCGGGGCACGTGTACACGGACCCCGAGCTGCCCGACTGGGACGAGGAGTCGGCCGACCGGACGTGGTCGGTGGCGCTGGCCTTCCTGGACAGCTTGTAGGACCGCGGTGAACGGGTGTGGCCCCCGGGGGAGTTCCCCCGGGGGCCACACCCGTGTTCGGCCGGATCAGGCGCGGTACGCCGTCCAGTAGTCGTTCATCCGGGTCACCTGGCCCGAGGTGAACTGGTACATGCAGGCGTCGTAGGTGTAGTCCATGAAGTTGTGGATCGGGTCCACACCGGTCTTGTTGGTGCAGGAGTCACGGCCGGTCGGGCACTCGTAGGCCGGGCTCTTCTCGGCCGGGGTGTCGGCCACGCCGTCGCCGCTGCCGCTGCAGCCGCCCTGGAACGTGTGGTACAGGCCCATCCAGTGGCCGACCTCGTGGGTGGCGGTGTCGCCCTGGTTGTAGTTGGCCGCGGAGCCGCCCGGGAGCGAGGCGTCGAGGACGACGACGCCGTCCATGGACGGGTTCGAGGCGTACGAGGACGGGAAGGTCGCCCAGCCGAGGAGGCCGCCGCCCAGGTTGGCGGTGTAGAAGTTCAGCGCGCCCGCGCCGCCCTTGCGGAGGGTCTGCTTCATCTGCTTCTCGGCGGTGGAGCCGGAGGACAGGTTGTACCAGGACGCGTTGTCCGTGTAGTCGGTAGCGGCCAGGGTGAACTGGAAGTTGGAGTTCACGTTGCCGGTGCCCTGGCCCGCGTACGCCGCGTTCAGGACGTTCATCTGGTTGGTGATGGCGGTCGCGGAGAGCTTGCCCGTCGTACCGGAGTGGATGACGTGGAAGTAGACGGGGATGTTCACCACCGCGGCGGCTCTGTCGGCGGAGGCGCTGAGGCGGCCCTCGGAACGGGCGGCGGACAGCTTCTTCTTGAAATCGGCGTCCATGGCCGCGGCCTTGGCGGCCGTGACCTCGTTCGGCTCGGCGGCGTGACCGGCGGCGCCGCGCGCCTTGCGGGCGCCGGAGAGGGCGCCGGCGTCGTCGGCGCATTCCTCGGCGGAGGCGCCGGCCAGGGTGGTGGTGGTTCCGCTCGCGACCGGAGCGGAGAGCGGGGCAAGGGCCAGGGTTCCGGCCATGACTGCCGTACCGAGCATCCGACGTGACATACGCGGGGATATGCGGACAAGAGCACGCATGGTGACTCCTCGTGGGGGGTGGGGGAGGAACTTCCTCCGCCACGCCGGGGAGATTACGCGTCCATGTCAGCCACCGTTGAGGAGTGATCAAGCCCAATCATTCAGGGGGCAATTCGGGTCATCGGGAAGAAATTCTTGTGCTGTTTCCGGAGTTTGAGACCTCGACGTAACAGCTGGGGTGACGGAGGCGGGTGGTGTGTCCGGATTCGATCTCCGAAACCAGCCACCCGCCGTAGCGATGTGATCTCCTGTTAACAGGAGAGATCATGGCTGAAAAGCATCGCTAATGAGCCGTCAGGGGCACATCAGCGCACCGGCTGGTACACCCGCTCGACACGCTGCGTTCCGTTCAGCGTCCGGTACGAGCGCGCCCAGGCCGTCGTCGCGTCCGGGTCCGCCTTGTCGGAGACCGTGTAGTAGTCCATCTGCGAGCGCTCGGCGGTCACGTCGAGCACGCCGTAGCCGTGGTGGTCCATGTCCACCCACTTCACGTGCCGGTTGGCGGCCTTGACGGCACCCGAGGCCACCACCGAGAGCGTCCCCGGGGCCACGTGCAGCAGGTCGTCCAGGTTGTCCGAGGTCACCGAGGTGACCACGAACTCGGTCGCGGCGGACGCCGAGAACGGGTACGTCGCCGCCTTCACCGGTACGTCGTTGGCCCAGGCCATGTGGATGTCGCCGGTCAGGAACACCGTGTTGCGGATCGCCCGCGAGGTGAGGTGCCCGAGCAGCTCCCTGCGGTCGTCCGTGTAGCCGTCCCACTGGTCGACGTTGACCGCGAGCCCCTCCTTCGGCAGGCCCATCAGCTCGGCGAGCGGCTCCAGGAGGTGGGCGGGCAGGGCGCCGAAGGCGATCGGCGAGATCATCACCGAGGTGCCGACCAGTTGCCAGGTCGCGTCCGAGCCCGCGAGCCCCGACTTCAGCCAGTCCAGCTGCGCGCGGCCGGTGATGCTGCGTGCCGGGTCGTCGACCGATCCGCTGCCGGTCTTCGCCGGAGCGGAGCGGAACGAGCGCAGGTCGAGGAGGTGCAGATCGGCCAGCTTGCCGAAGCGCAGCCGCCGGAAGACCGTGCCCTCGGTGGAGGTGCGGACGGGCATCCACTCGAAGTAGGCCTGTTTGGCCGCGGCGACCCGGGCCGCCCAGTCGCCCTCGGCGCCGGGGGTGTGGTTCTCGGCCCCGCCCTCCCAGGCGTCGTTGGCGAACTCGTGGTCGTCCCAGATGGCGATGACCGGGTGGGCCGCGTGCAGCGCCTGGAGGTCGGTGTCCGTCTTGTAGTGGCCGTGCCGGGTGCGGTAGTCGGCCAGCGAGACGATCTCGTGGCGCGGTTCGTGCTGCCGGACGGTGTACTTCGCCTCCGGGTACGTGCCGCTGCCGTACTCGTACACGTAGTCGCCGAGGTGGAGGATCGCGTCCAGGTCGGCGCGGGCGGCGAGATGGCGGTACGCGGAGAAGTGGCCGGCCTCCCAGTTCGCGCAGGAGACCACACCGAACCGGACGCCGGGCGCGGCGGCGTCGACGGCCGGCGTGGTGCGGGTGCGGGCTGCGGGGGAGACGGTGGAGCCCGCGGTGAAGCGGAACCAGTAGGAGGTGGCCGGGCGCAGGCCCCGGACGTCCGCCTTCACCGTGTGGTCGGAGCCGGCGCTCGCCGTGCTCGTACCGGAGGACACGATCCGCGCGAAAGCGCGGTCCTCGGCGAGTTCCCAGCCGACCTGGACGTCGGGGCCGAGGCCGGAGCCGGGCACGGCTTCGGGGGTGGGGGTGACGCGCGTCCAGAGCAGGACGCCGTCGGGCAGCGGGTCGCCAGAGGCGACGCCGTGGAGGAACGCGGGTGCCCCGGGGGCCGCGTGGGCCGTGGTGGCCGCGCCGAGGAGGGCGGGCGCGGTGACGGCGGTGGCGGCGGCGGCCTTGACGACCGTGCGCCGCGTGGGGGCGGAGGATATGAAACGACTGGTCACGGGCAGTCAGATTACTGGCGGGTACGGTGGGTGGGGAGGGGCTTGCGGGAAAGTTCGCCGGATCGTCGCCCCCAGGCCGCATCCGGCCCCGCGGCCGGGTCGCATCCGGCCCCGGGGCGGTGACGCCTCCCCGGGGGTCGCTAGCCTGATGCGACATCAGAACGGCTTTCCGTGAGGCAGGTCCGGAGGGAGGCCGCTCGCCACGACACGGGGGGAACCGGATGTCGCAGTCGAACGAGCCCTGGTACAGGCACCGTCCGCCGTCCTGGCCCGTACCGGACAACCCGTACGCGCCCGAGGGGTACGGCCCGCCACCCCCTCGCCCGCCCCGTCGCCGTCGGCCGCTGCTCGCCGCGGTCCTCGCGCTGCTGCTGGTCTTCGGTACGGGCGCCTACCTTCTCGGCGAGCGCTCCGAAACGGCCCGCGCCGGATCGAAGGGCGGAGCCCCGAAGACAACGGCACCGCCCAGGACCACGGTGCCGCCCGGGCAGGCGGTGAGCCCCACCCCGTCACCCTCCCGCATCCCCACCACCGCGGAGATCGCGCGGCAGCGCCGGGCCGGCGAGGCCGGTGCCTGGATCGTCGACGACCGCACCGACCTGCCCCACCGGAACATCCCGACCGAGGACCTCTGGATCGTCGGCGGCACCGCCGTCCAGGCCGTCTACAAGAAGGTCGTCGCCCACCGGCTCAGTGACGGCGCCCAGTTGTGGACCGTCGACCTCCCGACCCCCGTCTGCGAGACCCCGGTCAACGCGACCCCCGACGGCAAGGTCGTCATCGTCCTCAAGAACGTCGAGGCCTGGACCGGGACCCGGTGCAACCAGCTCCGGATGATCGACCTGCGCACCGGAAGGGCCGGCTGGCACAAGCAGCTGACCGAGACCGGCGCGGGGGACGGCACGATCATCGTGGACAGCGCGATCAGCGGCGGCACCGTCGCGATCGTCCAGAGCATGAAGGCCGCTGCCTACCGGGTCGCCGACGGGAAGAAGCTGTACGACATCCCCATGGAGAACCCGGGGAAGTGCTACCCCGGCAGGGTGGCGGGCGGCAGCCGGCTCCTGGTGCTCGCCGACTGCGCGATCACCGCGCTCGAGAAGGCGTACGACCAGGTCCGGGAGATCGATCCGGCCACGGGCAGGGTGCGCTGGCGCCACCGGACGGAGCCGGGCCGGAGGATCGGCCAGGTGCTGTCCGTCTCACCGGCCGTGATCACCACCGCGCACCGGGAGACCCACGCCGAGGACTGGCGCGTCGTCGCCCTCGGTCCCGACGGCAAGGTCCGCAGGACCATCGATCCCCGGCCGAAGGGGTTCAAGCACTGCGGCGACTCCATCGACACCAGTGCCAACGCCCAGGCGTGCCGGGAGGCCGTCGTCGGCGGGGGGCTCGTGATGCTCGGCGGCACCGACCGCGTCGGCGCCTACGACCTCGGCACCGGAAAGCCGGTCTGGGGCGTGAAGGCCGAGGAGACCTCGTACGGCTACTACCCCTTGCGGGTCGGACCGGGCAGGACCGGGACGGTCTACCAGCCGGGCACGCTCCGGTCCCCCGGGCGGGTCTTCCGGGTCGGTCCCGGCGGCGTGGACACCATCAAGGACGTGCTGCGGCTCCCCGCCTCCACCGCGAGGGTCGAGTTCGGGATGGGGGTCGCCGGGAGGAACGCCTCCGTGGGTGACCGGCTGGTGATCACGCCCGCCGGTCTGAGCGGCGACGACGCCCAGCACCAGCCCCGCATGCTCTCCTTCGCCCCCTGACCCGCCGGGCGGGCGCGGATCAGGGAGCGAAGGACGCCGTTCCGTCCGATGCGGGTCAGCCCTTGAGGGCCGCGTCGATCGCCGTGTTGAACTCCGGCTCGGTCATCGGCGGGTTGTCGGAGCCCGCCACGGTCACGGGCTTGCCGTCCATCTTCAGCGTCGGGGTGCCCGTCACCCCGCTGTCGTCGAAGGCCTTCGACATCTTCATCGCCCAGGCGTCGAACGTGCCGTCCTCGACGTTCTTCTTGAACGCGGCGTTGCCCTTGAGGGCCGGCACCGAGTCCGCCACCTCCAGGAGGTAGGAGTCCTTGGCGAACTTGTCGTCGTTCTCCTCCGGGTGGAACTTCGCCGAGTAGAGCGCCGACTTGTACGTCAGGAAGGCCTCGGGGCTCACGTCGAGGGCCGCGCCGAGGGCCGAGAGGGCGTTCTTCGAGCCCTCGCCCGTGGCGGCGTCGTCGATGAAGGTGGCACCGACGTACTTGATCTTGTACTTGCCGGCCTCGACGTCCTTCTCGACCGTGGAGCCCACGGACTGCTCGAAGGTCGCGCAGACCGGGCAGCGCGAGTCCTCGTACAGCTCCAGGGTCTTCTTCGCGGACGCCTTGCCGACGACGACGGTCGTGCCGTTCGTGCCCGAGGTGTTCTTCGGGGCGGTCACGGTGGTCGCCTTCGCCGCCGACTCCCACGCGGAGGGCTGGTTCGACTGGACCACCGCGTAGCCGATGCCGCCGGCGGCGGCGAGGACGGCCACGGCCGAGACGCCGACGACGAGCTGCCGGCGGGCCCGGTCCTTCTTCGCCTGGCGCTCGCGCTCGACGCGCAGACGCTCGCGGGCGGCAGCCTTGTTGGCCTGGTTGTTGCGTGCACTCATGATCGTGATCTCCGTGACGGTGAGGAAAGCAGGGGGTACCGCGTGCCTGGGGCGCGTCGCTCAGACGAGAGCGAGGCGCGGGCACGGCGGTCCCCGCCGTCCCACGGAGTGGGTGAGGAGCCGCGTACGGGAGGGCCGGGGCCGTCCCGCGGACCGCCCGGCGCGCCGCGGCGCCGGACCACCGGTACGGAAGAGGGCCGCCACCAGGAGCAGCGGCCGGAACGCGACGGCCGCCACCGCACCGAGCAGCCGGGCGAGCGCCCGCTCCCCGCCGCGCAGCCAGACCGCGGCGAAGAGCCCGACGCCCACATGGGCCAGCAGCAGCAGCCAGGGCAGCGCCGGGTCGGGGGAGTCGAGGAGCGCGGCGGCCGTGCCGCTCTCGGGGGCTGCCACGCCGGGCAGCGGGGCGCCGACGGCGCCACCGCAGAACACCTCCACGCCGACCGCGCGCAGCGATCCGGCGACCGGGCCGCCGGCGGCGCCGTAACAGACCGCCTGGCCGCTGGTGAAGAGCGTGTCGGCCGCCAGTTCCAGCGGGACGAGGAGCCCGGCGATCGGGCCGAGGCCCCGCTCGCGGCCCGCCAGGGCGTACGCCACGGCGAAGACGCCGACCGCGACCGGGACGACCGTCCCGAGCGGCAGCGGCACGCGTGAGAGCAGCACGTGGGACGCCACGGACAGCGCCACGACCAGAGCCGTGAAGAACGCCGCCCGCAGCGTCCTCAGCTGCGTCCCTGCCATGTCCATCGTCGTGGAGTGTGCCATGCCGGTCCGTAAAACGCCCTTAAAGGCAGTCTGTGGACGGCCCCGGCGGCCCCGGCGGCCCCGTCATCCCCGGGAATGCCCGGCGCCCCCCGGAGTCCGCTACAGCCCCGGGATCCGGCCGTTGCGGAAGAGGTCCACGAAGATCTGGTGGTCGCCGCGCGCGCGTGCCCCGTACCGGTGGGCGAAGTCCACCAGCAGCTCCGCGAAGCCCTCCTCGTCGGCGGCGATCGCCGCGTCGATGGCCCGCTCCGTCGAGAAAGGCACCAGCGAGTGCCCGCTGGAGTCGTCCGCCGCCGCGTGCATGGTCGCCGTCGCCCGGCCCAGGTCGGCGACCGTGGCCGCGATGTCCTGGGGGTCGTCGATGTCCGACCAGTCGAGGTCCACCGCGTACGGCGAGACCTCCGCGACCAGCTGCCCGGCGCCGTCCAGCTCCGTCCAGCCGAGCCACGGGTCGGCGTGCGCCTGGAGCGCCCGCTGCGAGATCACGGTGCGGTGGCCCTCGTGCTGGAAGTACTCCCGTACCGCCGCGTCCGTCACATGGCGGGAGACGGCCGGGGTCTGCGCCTGCTTGAGGTAGATCACGACGTCGTTCTCCAGGGCGTCGCTGTTGCCCTCCAGGAGGATGTTGTACGAGGGGAGGCCGGCCGAGCCGATGCCGATCCCGCGCCGCCCGACCACGTCCTTGACCCGGTACGAGTCGGGGCGGGACAGGCTGGACTCCGGCAGGGTCTCCAGGTAGCCGTCGAAGGCCGCCAGGACCTTGTACCGCGCGGCCGCGTCCAGCTCGGTCGCGCCGCCGCCCGCGGAGAAGCGGCGCTCGTAGTCCCGGATCTCCGTCATCGAGTCGAGGAGCCCGAAGCGGGTCATGGAGCGGGCGTCGCGCAGCGCGTCGAGCAGGGCGCCCTCGGCCGTGTCCAGCGTGAACGGGGGCAGGTCGTCGTCCTTCGCGCCGGTCGCGAGGGCGTGGATCCGCTCCCGGTAGGACGCGGCGTAGATCCGGACCAGATGGCTGATCTGCTCGTCGCTCAGCGCCTTCGCGTAGCCGAGGAGGGCGAGCGAGGCCGCGAGCCGCTTGAGGTCCCAGGTGAAGGGGCCGACGTACGCCTCGTCGAAGTCGTTGACGTTGAAGATCAGCCGCCCGTTGGCGTCCATGTACGTGCCGAAGTTCTCGGCGTGGAGATCGCCGTGGATCCAGACCCGGCCGGTGCGCTCGTCCAGGTACGGGCCGCTGTGGGCGCTCCCGCCCGCCCGTCCGGCGCCCTCCTGCTCCAGGTCGGCGTAGAACAGGCAGGCCGTGCCGCGGTAGAACGCGAACGCCGAGCCTGCCATCTTCCGGAACTTGACGCGGAAGGCCGCGGGGTCGGCGGCGAGGAGCTCGCCGAAGGCGGTGTCGAAGACGGCGAGAATGTGCTCACCGCGCTCCGCGGCGGTGGGCTGGGGGACCGACATCGAGGTGCCTCCTGGTACCGGCATGTGTGGCAAGACTGTTCATGACAATTGGGACAGGTGTTCCACGCTTCCCAACGCGCGACCCTAGCGCCGAGTGCCCGTCGCCTGTCAGTCGGCCGACGTAGACTTCCAGGCTGTCCCCCCAGACTGTCCGCAGCCTGTCGCTCAGCGTTTCCCGGAGGCCTCCCCCGTGACCAAGCCGCCCTTCACGCACCTCCACGTCCACACCCAGTACTCGCTGCTGGACGGTGCCGCGCGGCTGAAGGACATGTTCAACGCGTGCAACGAGATGGGCATGACCCATATCGCGATGTCCGACCACGGCAATCTGCACGGGGCGTACGACTTCTTCCACACGGCGAAGAAGGCCGGGGTGACGCCGATCATCGGCATCGAGGCGTACGTCGCCCCCGAGTCCCGGCGGAACAAGCGGAAGATCCAGTGGGGACAGCCGCACCAGAAGCGGGACGACGTCTCCGGTTCCGGTGGTTACACCCACAAGACGATCTGGGCGGCCAACGCCACGGGACTGCACAACCTCTTCCGGCTCTCCTCCGACGCGTACGCCGAGGGCTGGCTCCAGAAGTGGCCCCGGATGGACAAGGAGACCATCTCCCAGTGGTCGGAGGGGCTCATCGCCTCCACCGGTTGCCCCTCCGGCGAGCTGCAGACCCGGCTCCGGCTCGGCCAGTTCGACGAGGCCCTGAAGTCGGCCTCCGAGTACCAGGACATCTTCGGCAAGGAGCGGTACTTCCTGGAGCTCATGGACCACGGCATCGAGATCGAGCGCCGGGTCCGCGACGGGCTCCTGGAGATCGGCAAGAAGCTCGGCATCCCGCCGCTGGTCACCAACGACTCGCACTACACGTACGCGCACGAGGCCGGCGCCCACGACGCCCTGCTGTGCATCCAGACCGGCAAGAACCTCTCCGACCCGGACCGCTTCCGGTTCGACGGCACCGGCTACTACCTGAAGTCCACGGACGAGATGTACGCCGTCGACTCCTCCGACGCCTGGCAGGAGGGCTGCCGCAACACCCTCCTGGTCGCCGAGCAGGTCACCACCGACGGCATGTTCGTCGAGAAGAACCTCATGCCGAAGTTCGACATCCCGGAGGGGTTCACCGAGGTCACCTGGTTCCGCGAGGAGACCATGCGGGGCATGCACCGGCGCTTCCCCGGGGGGATCCCCGACGACCGCATGAAGCAGGTCGAGTACGAGATGGACACGATCATCTCGATGGGCTTCCCCGGCTACTTCCTCGTCGTCGCCGACTTCATCATGTGGGCGAAGAAGCAGGGCATCGCCGTGGGCCCCGGCCGAGGCTCCGCGGCCGGCTCGATCGTCGCGTACGCCATGGGCATCACCGACCTCGACCCGATTCCGCACGGCCTCATCTTCGAGCGCTTCCTCAACCCCGAGCGCATCTCGATGCCCGATGTCGACATCGACTTCGACGAGCGTCGGCGCGTCGAGGTGATCCGGTACGTGACGGAGAAGTACGGCTCCGACAAGGTCGCCATGATCGGCACGTACGGCAAGATCAAGGCGAAGAACGCCATCAAGGACTCCGCGCGCGTCCTCGGCTACCCGTACGCCATGGGCGACCGGCTCACCAAGGCCATGCCCGCCGACGTCCTCGGCAAGGGCATCGACCTCAACGGCATCACCGACCCCTCGCACCCGCGCTACAGCGAGGCCGGCGAGATCCGCGCGATGTACGAGAACGAGCCGGACGTCAAGAAGGTCATCGACACCGCCCGGGGCGTCGAGGGCCTGGTCCGCCAGATGGGCGTGCACGCGGCCGGCGTGATCATGTCCAGCGAGCCGATCGTCGACCACGCGCCGATCTGGGTGCGGCACACCGACGGCGTCACCATCACGCAGTGGGACTACCCGCAGTGCGAGTCGCTCGGCCTGCTCAAGATGGACTTCCTGGGCCTGCGCAACCTCACGATCATGGACGACGCCGTCAAGATGGTGAAGGCCAACAAGGGGATCGACCTCGACCTCCTGGCCCTGCCGCTCGACGACCCGAAGACCTTCGAGCTGCTCCAGCGCGGTGACACCCTCGGTGTCTTCCAGTTCGACGGCGGCCCCATGCGTTCGCTGCTGCGGCTGATGAAGCCCGACAACTTCGAAGACATCTCCGCCGTGTCCGCCCTGTACCGGCCGGGCCCGATGGGCATGAACTCGCACACGAACTACGCCCTGCGCAAGAACGCGCAGCAGGAGATCACCCCGATCCACCCCGAGCTGGAGAAGCCGCTCGAAGAGGTGCTCGCGGTCACCTACGGCCTCATCGTGTACCAGGAGCAGGTGCAGAAGGCCGCCCAGATCATCGCCGGGTACTCGCTCGGCGAGGCCGACATCCTCCGCCGCGTGATGGGCAAGAAGAAGCCGGACGAGCTGGCGAAGAACTTCGTCATCTTCGAGGCCGGAGCCAAGAGCAAGGGCTTCAGCGACGAGGCCATCAAGGCCCTCTGGGACGTCCTGGTCCCCTTCGCCGGCTACGCCTTCAACAAGGCCCACTCGGCCGCGTACGGCCTGGTCTCCTACTGGACCGCCTACCTCAAGGCCAACTTCCCGGCCGAGTACATGGCGGGACTGCTCACCTCGGTCAAGGACGACAAGGACAAGTCCGCGATCTACCTCAACGAGTGCCGCCGCATGGGCATCAAGGTGCTCCCGCCGAACGTGAACGAGTCCGAGTCGAACTTCGCCGCCCAGGGCGACGACGTGATCCTCTTCGGCCTCTCCGCCGTCCGGAACGTCGGCACCAACGTCGTCGAGTCGATCATCAAGTCGCGCAAGGCCAAGGGGAAGTACTCCTCCTTCCCGGACTTCCTCGACAAGGTCGAGGCCGTCGTCTGCAACAAGCGGACCGTCGAGTCGCTGATCAAGGCCGGCGCGTTCGACGAGATGGGCCACACCCGCAAGGGCCTGGTCGCCCACCACGAACCGATGATCGACAACGTGGTGGCGGTCAAGCGCAAGGAGGCCGAGGGACAGTTCGACCTGTTCGGCGGCATGGGCGACGAGGCCACCGACGAGCCCGGCTTCGGCCTCGACGTCGAGTTCTCCGACGTCGAGTGGGAGAAGTCCTACCTGCTCGCCCAGGAGCGCGAGATGCTCGGCCTGTACGTCTCCGACCACCCGCTCTTCGGCATCGAGCACGTCCTGTCCGACAAGACGGACGCGGCGATCTCCCAGCTCACCGGCGGCGAGCACTCCGACGGCGCGGTCGTCACCATCGGCGGCATCATCTCCGGCCTCCAGCGGAAGATGACCAAGCAGGGCAACGCCTGGGCCATCGCCACCGTCGAGGACCTGGCCGGCTCCATCGAGTGCATGTTCTTCCCGGCCACCTACCAGCTGGTCTCCACCCAGCTCGTCGAGGACACGGTCGTCTTCGTCAAGGGCCGGCTCGACAAGCGCGAGGACGTGCCCCGGCTCGTCGCCATGGAACTGATGGTCCCCGACCTGTCGAACGCCGGGACCAACGCGCCGGTGATCCTCACGATCCCCACCGTCAAGGTGACCCCGCCGATGGTCACCCGCCTCGGCGAGATCCTGGGCCACCACAAGGGCAACACCGAGGTACGGATCAAGCTCCAGGGCCCCCGGACCACGACCGTGCTGCGCCTCGACCGGCACCGGGTGCAGGCCGATCCGGCGCTCTTCGGCGACCTGAAGGTGCTGCTCGGCCCGTCCTGCCTGGCCGGCTGATCAAGTCCCGCCCGGCCGGCCGGGCGGACCTCCCGAACACGCGCAAGGGGCGCGCCCGTCGTCACGGGCGCGCCCCTTTGCCGTACGCGAAGGCCGTCAGTTGTGGCCGAAGCGCTTCTGGCGGCCCTTGCGGGCGACATCACTCGGCAGCACCTGAGACGCGCGCTGCGACGCCTCGGACTCCATCGCCGACTGCTGCGCCTGCTGGGCACCGCGCTCGGCGGGGGACTGCTGCTTCTGACTGCGGTTCTGATTGCGGTTCTTGGCCATGGGGATGCCTCCTCAAAGGGACCTAGGGGCCAGGGCCGCTGTCAGACTCACATACGGTACGAACCGCCGCATGTTGGATCATTACGGAGCGTGAGGCCTCCGGGAACGTGACATCCGCCACGCCGATGATCCAGTTCCGACGGTCGAGCCCCCGCCCTTCGGGCAGACTCGAAGGAAATCCGAAGCAACTTCCGATCCCGAGGTTCCCGAAAGAGGGTGGAACACGTGGACCGCTGCGTCGTCCTGGTGGATGCCGGCTACCTGCTGGGAGCTGCCGCCAGTCTTCTGGCCGGGGAACCGGCCCGCTCCAGGATCACCGTCGATCACGCCGGGCTCATCCAGCAGCTGCGCCAGCGCGCCGAGGCCGAGACCGCGCTGCCCCTCCTGCGGATCTACTGGTTCGACGGAGCACCCGACCGGGTGCCCCAGCCCGAGCACCGGAGACTGCGCGTGATGCCCCGGGTCACCGTCCGGCTGGGCGCGCTGACACGGAGCGACGGACGCTGGGCCCAGAAGGGCGTCGACGCGGCGATGCACACCGAGCTGACCGAGCTCGCCAGGAACCGGGCCTGCTCCGACATCGTGCTCGTCACCGGCGACGGCGACCTGCTGCCCGGACTGATGTCCGCCAAGGAGCACGGCGTCGCCGTCCACCTCTGGGCCGTCCAGGCCGCCGACGGCGACTACAACCAGTCCGAGGACCTGGTCGCCGAGGCCGACGAACGGCGGGTCCTCGACCGGGCCTGGATCACCCGGGCCGTCCGCGCCAAGGACCTCACCGGGATCTGCTCGCCCCCGCCCGCCCCGCGCCCCGAGATCGCCGCCATCCTCTCCGCACCGCTGCCCGAGGGGGCCCTCGCCGCCTCCGCCGAACGGGCCGCCGAGGCGGACGCCGCCGCCCGGGCCCCCGGGGACGTCGCCAACGGCGACGGCGGCAACGGCCACGTCCACCACGGCAACGGGCACGCGGGCGCCAACGGCCACCTCCGCGAGGACGACCACGACCGAGGCCACGGGGCCGGCGTCCCCGCCCCGGCCTCCGGCAAGGGCGTCCCCACCCCCAAGGACCTGGCGGGACTGCGCGCCCCCGGCACCGCAGCCTCCCCGGGGGGCGCACCCGTGCCCCAGGGCGCCAGCGCACTGCGCTGGTCCTCCGACCGGGGCTGGGTCGAGCGCCCGGCCGCCCCCCTCGGCGAACCGGCCGAGACCGCCTCCCTGCCCACCCTCGCCGCCCTCACCAGCGCCGAGCAGCGCTGGGCGGACCGCGAGGAGGACATCACCACGGTCGGCGGAGATCCGTTCGAGGTCGGACAGGTGTTCGCCCGGCGGTGGATGGAACGTCTCCCCGAGCAGAGCCACGTCCAGAAGCTGTCCACCCTGTACCCCCGCATCCCGCACCGCATCGACGGCGAACTCCTCCGGTACGCCGCCCGATTCGGCCTGCTCGCCCACAAGGACGACCAGATCGACGAGCACGACCGGTATGCGATCCGGGCGGGATTCTGGCGCGAGATCGACGTCCGGGCCGCCGCCGAACACGCCCCCGCGCCCGGAACGGGCCCGGCGACCCCGTAGGCTCTTCCCCCGTGAGTACGGTGTGCGTGGTGCGGGATCTGGTCAAGACGTACCCCGCCACGCGCGGCGGGCGCGGAGCGCCGGCGACACCCGAGGTGCGGGCCACCGACGGGATCAGCCTCGACGTGCGCGGCGGCGAGATCTTCGGGCTGCTCGGCCCCAACGGCGCGGGCAAGTCGACCCTCGTCCGCCAGCTCACCGGGCTCATGCGCCCCGACTCCGGCAGCGTCCGGCTCCTCGGCCACGACCTGGTGCGCCACCCCGAGCGGGCGTCCCGCCTCCTCGCGTACCTCGGCCAGGAGTCCACCGCCCTCGACGAGCTGACCGTCGCCCTCGCCGCCGAGACCACCGGGCGGCTGCGCGGCCTCACCGCCCGCGACGCGCGTGCCGAGCGCGACACCGTCCTGGACGAGCTCGGCCTCGGCGCGCTCGCCTCCCGCCCCCTCAAGAAGCTCTCCGGCGGCCAGCGCAGGCTCGCCTGCTTCGCCGCCGCGCTCGTCGGCGAACGCCCCGTCCTCGTCCTCGACGAGCCCACCACGGGCATGGACCCCGTCGCCCGCCGCGCCGTCTGGGCGGCCGTCGACCGGCGGCGCGCCGAACACGGAGCCACCGTGCTGCTCGTCACCCACAACGTCATCGAGGCCGAGACCGTCCTCGACCGGGTCGCCGTCCTCGAACACGGCCGGGTCATCGCCTGCGACACGCCCGCCGGACTCAAGGAACGGGTCGCGGGCGAGGTCCGGGTCGAGCTGGTCTGGCGCGAGTCCGCCCCGCTCCACCTGCCGGAGGTCGCCGCACTGGGCGCACTCGCCCAGGAGACGGGCCGCCGCTGGATCCTCCGGCTCGCCCCCGACGAGGCCCGCACCGCCGTCGCCACCGTCACCGGCGGGGCCGCGTTCGCCGCGCTCGACGACTTCACCCTGGCCACGCCCAGCCTGGAGGACGTGTACCTGGCGCTGGGCGGCGCGACCGAGGGACTGGTGAAGGCATGACCCTCCCCGCACCGCACGCACGCCGTGCACACCACCGAAGCCGTGTCCCGCACGTACTGCCCGTACCGCACGTCACCCCCAGGAGCTGTACGCAGTGAGCACCGTGCCCGCAGAGGCCCTGCCGACCGGCGCGCCTTCCGTCCGCACCGGCGCCACCGCCGACGACGAGGCCGCCGCACCCCTCGCCCCGCGCGCCCGGCTGCTGCCGGCCCTGGCCGCCGTCTACCGCGCGCAGCTCTCCCGCGCCCGGGTCGCCCGCATCCCGCTGCTCTTCGTGGCGACCTTCCAGTCCATCGGGATCATGGTCCTGATGCGCGGGGTCGTCGACGGGGGCTCCGAGGCCCGCGCCGTCGTGGCCGGATCCACCGTCCTCGTCGTCGCCTTCGTCGCGCTCAACCTGCTCGCCCAGTACTTCGGCCAGCTGCGGGCCACCGGCGGTCTCGACCACTACGCCACCCTGCCCGTGCCGCCCGCCGCCGTCGTCCTCGGGGCCGCGGGTGCCTACGCCTCCTTCACTGTGCCCGGGACCGCCGTCACCGCCGTCGCCGGCTCCCTGCTCTTCGGACTGCCGCTCGGCCACCTCTGGATCCTCGCCGCCGTCGTCCCGCTCGCCGGCGCCGCGCTCGCCGGTCTCGGCGCGGCCCTCGGGCTCCTCGCGCCCCGGCAGGAGCTGGCCACCCTCCTCGGCCAGCTCGGCATGTCCGCGGCGCTGCTCCTCGGCGTGCTCCCGGCGGAGCGGCTGCCGGAGCCCATCGGCTGGGCCCGGGACCTGCTGCCGTCGACGTACGGAGTGGAGGCACTGGCCCGCACCTTCGACCGCAGTCCCGACTGGGCGGCCGTCGCCCTCGACCTCGCCGTGTGCGCGGTGGTCGGCGTGGTCTCCCTGGCCGTCGCCACCTGGGCGTACCGGCGGGCCGCCGTCCGCTGAGGCGGGCCACGGGCACACCTGGCACGATGGCGGGGTGACCGCACCCCTGACTCCGCCTCACCAGCCTCCGCCGCACGACCCCGACTGGCCCCCGCCGCCCCCGCCGATGCTCGGCCCGGACGGGGACCCGATCACGGCGGCCGAGGTTCTTCAGGGTGTCCTGGTGACCCTCGTCTCGGCGATCGCCGGTGCGGTGCTCGGAGTGCTGTGGCTGAACCTGGCCCCGCGGGTCCTGCTGATCTCGGACGGCAAGGGCGTCTACCTCCGCAACTCGGAGGGAGAGGCGGCGATCGGCTCGGACGGAACGTTCGTCCTGCTCGCGCTGGCCTTCGGCGCGGTCGCCGCGCTCGTCGTCTTCCTCGCGCGCCGCAAGGGCGGCGTCCCGCTGGTGCTCGGCCTCGCGCTCGGCGGAGGCCTGGGCTCGCTGCTCGCCTGGGGCCTCGGAACGTACTTCGGCCCGACGAGCGACGTCGTCGCCCACGCGAAGGCGGTCGGCCCCAACGTCGCCTTCGAGGCGCCGCTGGAACTGAGCCTGGGGGCCGCCGCGATGCTGGCGTGGCCGCTCGCCGCGATGATCGTGCACCTCGCGCTCACCGCCCTCTTCGGCCCGCGCGACCCGGAGCCCGAACCGTGGGACCAGCCCAAGGCGTACAACCAGGGGCCGGGCCGGAGCTGACCGGCCCCGCTTCCCACGGTCGGCCGCGCCGCCCGACGGACGCGGCCGACCGTCAGGCGCGGCCGATCGCCACGGCGCGGCCGACCGTCAGGCGCGGCCGATCGGGGCCACGACCGCCGACGTGAGGGCGGCCAGATCCGCGGGGGAGAGCTCCACCTCCAGGCCGCGCCGGCCCGCCGAGATGCAGATGGACGCGTGGTCCGAGGCCGAGGCGTCGAGGACCGTGCGGAGCCGCTTGCGCTGGCCCAGCGGGGAGATGCCGCCCCGCACATAGCCCGTGGTGCGCTCGGCCGCCGCCGGGTCCGCCATCGCCGCGCGCTTGCCGCCGACAGCCGAGGCCAGGGCCTTCAGATCGAGCTGGCCGGCGACCGGGACCACCGCGACCGTCAGCTCGCCGTCGACGTCCGCCACCAGGGTCTTGAAGACCCGGTCGGGGGAGACACCGAGGGCCTCGGCCGCCTCCTCGCCGTACGAGGGGGACGCCGGGTCGTGCTCGTACGCGTGCAGGGTGAACGGGGTGCCGGCCGCCGTCAGCGCCACCGTCGCCGGGGTGCCGCCACTGTTCTTCTTCTGCTTCTTCGCCACGCGCGCGCTCTTCCTCAGTTGGGGTACGTCGGGGCCTGCGTCAGGTCGACCACCGGCAGCGACGGCAGATGCCGGAGGACCGCCGTCTCCGCGCGCAGCAGCGACAGCTCCTCGCGCAGCCGGGTCGCCGTGTCCGGAGCCTGGAGCAGCCGCTGCTTCGACGGCGTGTCCAGCACCGCCGCCGCCGCGACCAGGTACGACACCACCGACGGGTCGTCCGGCAGCTCGCTCGTGGTCAGCGAACGCTCGCGCGCCCCGGCCAGCCGCTTCTGGTAGCTGCGGAAGGCCCGCAGCACCCCCTCGGAGAGGCTGCCGGCCTCCTCGCCCTGCTCCTCCGGGATCTCCTCGACCTCGGCGACCAGAAACGGCCCGCTCGCGTCGACGGACAGCAGCTTCACCCGGGTCGTGCCGGTGGCCGTCACCTCGAAGCTGCCGTCGGCGCGCTCCCGGATCTGCACCGCGTCGGCGACACAGCCGACCCGGTGGAAGGACTGGATGGGGTCGGAGCCGAAGCCCGCGGCCGGGCCCTTCTCCGGCAGGGCCGTCTGGTCCGGCATGCCGGGGGCCGTCGGGGCGACCTCGCGGCCGTCACGGATGGCGACGACGGCGAAGCGGCGCGGCTCCGCGTCGTCGATCGTGAGCAGCTCGCGCATCATGGCGCGATAACGCTCCTCGAAGACGTTCAGCGGCAGCACGAGGCCCGGGAACAGCACCGCGTTGAGCGGGAAGAGAGGCAGGCGAGCGGTGGTCACAGCGGTCAGCCTAATGGCCGCCGGGCCCGCCCCGTCCGGCCCGTCCCCCTCCGGTGTCCCAGAGAGGGGTACGGCGGGCCAGCTCGGTCCTGACCCTGTCCCGCGCGGCGAGGAACCGGCGCAGGGGGTCCTCCCGTACGGCGCCCCGCGCGGCTCCCCACGGGAACGAGGTCGCGTGGACCCCGATCCGGCCGAACTCCGCCCGCGCCTCCTCCCACCGCGCCCGCTCCACCAGCACGTACGCCAGCAGGTTGCGGACCTCGGCGGGCCACGGGTCGCCCGTCGGGAAGACCTCGGACAGGGCCAGGGCCCGGTCCGCGGCCCGGTCGATCCGCGCCTCCGGCACGGACGGGTCCCGGTCCGGCACCACCTGGAGCCGGTCGTGGGCGGCGCGGACCGGCAGCGCCCGCACGAGCGAGTCCGGTGCGGCGTCGTCGGCCGCCTGTTCGGCGAAGTCGAAGGCGGCCCGGTGCGAGCCGTACCACTGCGCCGACAGGTACTTGAGCGCCGCGACGTGGCAGCCGTAGTGGTGCGGGGAGCGGCGCACCGCCTGCTCCCAGAGCGATTCGAAGACGGCTGGCCCGGCGTGCGCCCCGCGCGCGTGGTCCAGGGCGAGTCGCCACGGCACCGGGTCGTGCGGCGTCTCCTCGGCCATCGTGCGGATCAGCGGCGTGAGTTCGCGCAGCCGCTCGGCCCGCGCGGGTGACTCCCAGGCCCGGCGGACGGCGAGCTGCGCGGTGACGAGCAGGGCGTCGGGATCGCGGGGCGCGGCGGAGAGCCAGTGGGTGAGCCAGTCGTCCCTGCTGTACGCGAAGGTGGCGAGCCGGGTGACGTAACGGTCCCGGTCCTCCCACTCCCCGGCGTCCCGGGTGGTGGCGAGCAGCTTCGCCGCGGGCTCCGGGTCGGCCAGGGCGGCGGCGACCAGGGCGGGGGCGAGCCGCTCGTCCGGGGCGTCGAGCAGCACGTCGTCGTCCGGCACGAACCCGGCGGTGAGCCGCGGGGTGTGCCGGACCGAACGAACGGTGCCGATCAGGGCACGAAGCAAGGACATGGTGCGACGTATTCTCTCCCGGCCCCCGCCTCCGCGGCAGCCGGTCTCACGGCCCGCTCACCAAACCTTCGCCGTCGCCCGCCGCGTTACACCAATCCTCCGCCGCTCCCCCTCCCGGGCGCACGGAGGTCACGCCGTCTCCGCATGTCCCGCGCGGCGGACAGGCCGCCGTGCGGGCTCACCCCCTGCCCGGCAGCCGCCTCACCCCCAGCCCGGCCGGCGCCTCATCCCCTGCTCAGCAGCCGGGTCGCTCCCGCCGCCACCGTCGTCGCCAGGATCCAGCCCAGCAGGATCAGTACCGCCGCCGCCCACTGCCATATCCCCTCCAGACGCCAGTAGCCGTCCTGGCCGAGATTGATCACCGGGAGCAGCAGGTCGAGCGCGTACAGCGGACCGTTCCACGCGGGGGCCTCCTCCGCCTTCAGCGGTATCGGGCGGTAGTGGGAGAAGGCCACCGTGCCCGCCCCCCACAGGACCGCCATCCACAGGGCCGCCCGGCCCGGCCGGTAGCCGTAGGCCACGGTCCAGTCCTGGAGGTAGCCCCAGAGCTTCCCCGCCACCGGCAGGGTCTCGCGTCTGCGCCGCTGCTTGGCCAGCAGAACCTCGCGGGCGTCGGCGTCCTCCCCGCTGCTGCGCAGGACGGTCGCCAGGCGTTCGTACGGCTCGGGGGCGTACTCCGGGGTCGCCGCCGCCACCCACTCCAGGCGCCGGGCCAGCGGGAAGTGCCCGTACGGCACGAGGTTCTCGTAGGCGAAGCCGCCCATCGCGAGCCCGCCGGGACCCGGCCAGCTGGTCGACAGGTCGATCAGGGTGACGACCTTCGCGCCGTTGAGCACGACGCGGCCCTCCTCCGGCCGCTCGCCGTTGAACCGGAGCTCCGGGGTGACGATCCGGCGCAGCGAGACCTCCTCGCGGCGCGCCCCGCTCAGCAGGAACCGGGCGTGGTGCAGGTCCACCGCGTCACCGAAGCGGCCGTCGTCGAGCCGCACCCCGCCGTGGAACTCGACCGGCTTGCGGTGGGCGCCCTGGGCGGGCGTCACCCCGTACGGCGGGGTGGCCGTCGAGTTGCCCGTGCTCCCCTGGGTGTCCGACTCCTCGTACACCCAGGCCGCGTTCAGATAGAGCGAGCGCTCCACGGTGAGCTGCGGTGCGTTCAGCGCGCGGCGGCCCTGCGCGCCGCGCAGCACGCTGCCCCGCAGGCTGAGCGACACGCCGATCTTCGCCCCGCGCAGACTCAGCTCCCCGTGCGTCTCGATCAGCTCGGCCTGGAGGTCCTGGGCGACCACCATCCCGTCCGCGGTGATGGCCCGGCCGCGCCGGTCCGGCCACACCTGGATCTGGTTGACGAGCAGGTCCGTGCCGATCTGCGCGTCGGTGAGCCGGATGCCCCACCGCACCCGGCAGCGCGGCAGATGCAGGTCGCCCTCGGTGTGCAGCCGGGCCGCCTCCAGGCGCGGCAGCGCGCACTCGACCATCCGGAGCGTGCCGAACCGGGCCTCCGGCAGCACCACCTCGCCGTCGAACCGGCAGCCGTGCAGCTCGACGTACGGTCCAATCGTCCCGCCCGCCAGGTTCAGCACGCCGGTGATCCGCACACCGCGCAGCTTCAGCGCGGCCACCCGCCCGGACCGGGCCGGCGGCCCGGCGAGCAGCAGCAGCGCCACCACATCGGCGCGGACGCTCCGCTCCTCCCCCCAGTCCCGTCCCCCGAAGGGGTCGTCCCGCTCCGCGATCCCCTCCGTCAGATCGCATGTCCTGCCGACGACGAACGCCCGCCACACGGCCCGCTCCGGGCCTGTGAGACCGTCCGGCATCCCGTCCTCGTGCGGCTCGGTCAATGCCGCCCCCTCGCTTTCCACGATCCGCTCGCACGATTCCGCGATTCCGGTTTCGATCGTTTTCCGGTGTTCCGTGGATTCGTACAGCCGTTCTTCCCGCTGAGTGACGGGCTGAACGCTAACGGTCAGGAGTGGCGACAAGACGCCAGTGTGGCCCGTATCAGCCATTGATACGGGCGTCCGGCGCTGTGGGCCGTCTGCGAGAATTGACCCGTGATCTCTCGAATCGATCTGCGCGGCGAGGCCCTCCCCGAGGGTTCCGCCCTGCGCGACCTGCTGCCCCGTGCCGAGTTCGACGTGGAAGCCGCCCTGGAGACGGTGCGGCCGATCTGCGAGGACGTCAGGCATCATGGCGCGGCCGCGGTGATCGACTACGGGGAGAAATTCGACGGCGTCCGCGTCCCGAGCCTGCGCGTCCCCGCCGAGGAGATCGACCGCGCCCTCGACGAGCTCGACCCGGCCGTCCGTGCCGCCCTCGAGGAGTCCGTCCGGCGTGCCCGCCTCGTCCACCGCGAGCAGCGCCGCGCCACCCACACCACCCAGGTCGTCCCCGGCGGCACGGTCACCGAGAAGTGGATCCCGGTCGAGCGCGTCGGCCTGTACGTGCCGGGCGGCCGCGCCGTCTACCCGTCCTCCGTCGTGATGAACGTCGTCCCGGCCCAGGAGGCCGGCGTCGAGGGCCTGGCCGTCGCCTCGCCCCCGCAGAAGGAGTTCGGCGGGCTTCCGCACCCGACGATCCTCGCCGCCTGCGCCCTGCTCGGCGTCGACGAGGTGTACGCCGCCGGCGGCGCCCAGGCCATCGCCATGTTCGCGTACGGCACGCAGGGGACGGCCGACGAGCCCGGCTGCGCCCCGGTCAACCTCGTCACCGGCCCCGGCAACATCTACGTGGCCGCCGCCAAGCGCCTCCTCAAGGGCCGGATCGGCATCGACGCCGAGGCCGGCCCGACGGAGATCGCGATCCTCGCGGACTCCACCGCCGACCCCGTGCACGTCGCCGCCGACCTCATCAGCCAGGCCGAGCACGACCCGATGGCCGCCTCCGTCCTCGTCACCGACTCGGACGAGCTGGCCGCCGCCACCGAGGCCGAGCTGAAGACCCAGGTCGCCGCCTCCAAGCACATCGACGACCGGATCGTCCCGGCCCTGTCGGGACGCCAGTCCGCGATCGTCCTCGTCCGCGACCTGGCCGACGGCCTCAAGGTCGTCGACGCGTACGGCGCCGAGCACCTGGAGATCCAGACCCGCGACGCCGCGGCCGTCGCCGACCGCGTCCGCAACGCCGGCGCGATCTTCGTCGGCCCCTGGGCGCCCGTCTCCCTCGGCGACTACTGCGCGGGCTCCAACCACGTCCTGCCCACAGGCGGCTGCGCCTGCCACTCCTCGGGCCTCTCCGTGCAGTCCTTCCTGCGCGGGGTGCACATCGTGGACTACACGCGCGACGCGCTCGCCGACGTCGCCCACCACGTGGTGACCCTGGCCGAGGCGGAGGACCTCCCCGCCCACGGCGCGGCGATCAAGGCAAGGTTCGGATGGAAGGTGCCGGAGACCAAGTGAGCGGAATCAGCGATCGATCCCCCTGGGACGAGCTCCCCGTCCGGGACGAGCTGAAGGGCAAGTCCCCCTACGGCGCGCCCCAGCTCGACGTCCCCGTCCAGCTGAACACCAACGAGAACCCGTACCCTCTGCCCGAGCCGCTCGTCGCGCGCATCGCCGAGCGCGTCGCCGAGGCCGCCCGTACCCTCAACCGCTACCCCGACCGGGACGCGATCGAGCTCCGCACCGAGCTCGCCCGCTACCTCACCCGGACCGGCGGGCACCCGGTCGCCGTCGAGAACGTCTGGGCGGCCAACGGGTCCAATGAGGTCCTCCAGCAGCTGCTGCAGACCTTCGGCGGCCCGGGCCGTACCGCGATCGGCTTCGAGCCCTCGTACTCGATGCACGCCCTGATCGCCCGCGGCACCGGCACCGGCTGGATCTCCGGCCCGCGCAGCGAGGACTTCACCATCGACGTGGCGGCGGCCGTCGCGGCGATCGCCGAGAACCGGCCCGACGTCGTGTTCATCACCTCGCCCAACAACCCCACCGGCACCGCCGTCGCAGCCGACACCGTGCTCGCCCTGTACGAGGCGGCCCAGGCGGCCAAGCCCTCCCTGGTCGTCGTGGACGAGGCGTACGTGGAGTTCAGCCACCGGGACTCGCTGCTGCCCCTCATCGAGGGCCGCCCGAACCTGGTGGTCTCCCGGACCATGTCCAAGGCCTTCGGCGCCGCCGGACTGCGGCTCGGCTACCTCGCCGCCCACCCGGCCGTGGTCGACGCCGTTCAGCTGGTCCGGCTGCCGTACCACCTCTCCGCCGTCACCCAGGCGACCGCGCTCGCCGCCCTGGAGCACACCGACACCCTCCTCGGGTACGTCGAGCAGCTCAAGGCCGAGCGCGACCGGCTCGTCACCGAGCTGCGCGGGATCGGCTGCGAGGTCACCGATTCGGACGCCAACTTCGTGCAGTTCGGGAAGTTCCCCGACACGCACGCGGCCTGGCAGCGGATCCTCGACCGGGGCGTCCTGGTCCGGGACAACGGCGTACCGGGATGGCTGCGGGTCACCGCCGGCACCCCCGAAGAGAACGACGCGTTCCTCGACGCGGTTCGTGAATTGATGAAGGAGCAGGAGCGATGAGCCGCGTAGGCCGCGTAGAGCGCACCACCAAGGAGACCTCCGTCGTCGTCGAGATCGACCTCGACGGCACCGGAAAGGTCGACGTGTCGACCGGGGTCGGGTTCTACGACCACATGCTCGACCAGCTCGGCCGGCACGGTCTGTTCGACCTCACCGTCAAGACCGACGGCGACCTGCACATCGACTCGCACCACACCATCGAGGACACCGCCCTCGCCCTCGGCGCCGCCTTCAAGCAGGCCCTCGGCGACAAGGTCGGCATCTACCGTTTCGGCAACTGCACCGTCCCGCTGGACGAGTCGCTCGCCCAGGTGACCGTCGACCTCTCCGGCCGCCCGTACCTCGTGCACACCGAGCCCGAGAACATGGCGCCGATGATCGGCTCCTACGACACGACGATGACCCGGCACATCTTCGAGTCCTTCGTCGCCCAGGCCCAGATCGCGCTGCACATCCACGTGCCGTACGGGCGCAACGCCCACCACATCGTGGAGTGCCAGTTCAAGGCATTCGCCCGCGCCCTCCGCTACGCCTCCGAGCGCGACCCGCGCGCCGCCGGAATCCTCCCCTCCACGAAGGGCGCGCTCTGACCGTGAACGGCCTCTCCACCATCCTCATCGTCGTCGGGCTGTTCCTGCTCGGCGGCATCTACTCCTTCGTCAAGCAGCAGATGCCCAAGGGCCTCATCGCGCTCGTCGCCTTCGGCGCCGCGATGTGTCTCGGCGCAGGCGTGCTGCGGCTGGACGTGTGGGCATGACCGCGAGCACCCCCAGGAAGGTCGTCGTCTTCGACTACGGATTCGGCAACGTGCGCTCGGCCGAGCGCGCCCTCGCCCGGGTCGGCGCCGACGTCGAGATCACCCGCGACTACGACACCGCCATGAACGCCGACGGACTCCTCGTCCCCGGCGTCGGCGCCTTCTCCGCCTGCATGCAGGGGCTGAAGGACGCGCGCGGCGACTGGATCATCGGCCGCCGGCTCTCCGGCGGCCGCCCGGTCATGGGCATCTGCGTCGGCATGCAGATCCTCTTCGCGCACGGCTTCGAGCACGGCGTGGAGAGCGAGGGCCTCGACGAGTGGCCCGGTACGGTCGAGCCGTTGAACGCCCCCGTCGTCCCCCACATGGGCTGGAACACGGTCGACGCGCCGCAGGACACCGAGATGTTCGCGGACCTCGACGCCGACGCCCGGTTCTACTTCGTGCACTCCTACGCGGTGCGCGAGTGGACCCTCGAGGTCGGCAACAAGAACATCCGCGCCCCCAAGGTCACCTGGGCCACCCACGGCGAGCCCTTCGTCGCGGCCGTCGAGAACGGCGCCCTGTGGGCCACCCAGTTCCACCCCGAGAAGTCCGGCGACGCCGGAGCCCAGCTCCTCACCAATTGGATCGAGACCCTCTGATCATGGCTCAGAAGCTTGAACTCCTCCCCGCCGTCGACGTCCGCGACGGCCAGGCCGTCCGCCTCGTGCACGGCGAGTCCGGCACCGAGACCTCCTACGGCTCCCCGCTCGAAGCGGCCCTCGCCTGGCAGAACTCCGGTGCCGAGTGGCTGCACCTCGTCGACCTCGACGCCGCCTTCGGCACCGGTGACAACCGGCAGCTGATCGCCGAGGTCGCCCAGGCCATGGACATCAAGGTCGAGCTCTCCGGCGGCATCCGCGACGACGCCTCGCTCGCCGCCGCCCTCGCCACCGGCTGCACCCGCGTCAACCTCGGCACCGCCGCCCTGGAGACCCCCGAGTGGGTCGCCAAGGTCATCGCCGAGCACGGCGACAAGATCGCCGTCGGCCTCGACGTCCGCGGCACGACGCTGCGCGGCCGCGGCTGGACCCGCGACGGCGGCGACCTCTACGAGACGCTCGCCCGCCTCGACTCCGAGGGCTGCTCCCGCTACGTCGTCACCGACATCGCCAAGGACGGCACCCTCCAGGGCCCCAACCTGGAGCTCCTGAAGAACGTCTGCGCGGCCACCGACAGGCCCGTCGTCGCCTCCGGCGGCGTGTCGTCCCTGGACGACCTGCGGGCGCTGTCCGGCCTGGTGCCGCTCGGCGTCGAGGGTGCGATCGTCGGCAAGGCGCTGTACGCCAAGGCGTTCACCCTCGAAGAGGCGCTGGAGGCGGTGGCTTCCGTATGACCGACGGCGTGAAGAAGGTCGTCACCGGCGCCCCCTGGGAGGAGCAGTTCGGCTACTCCCGCGCGGTGGAGCTGCCGAACGGTCTGGTCCTCGTCGCCGGGTGTACGTCGGTGATCGGCGGCCAGATCGCCGGCGGAGGCCCGTACGACCAGACCGTGAACTCCTTCAACGTGGCCTTCGAGGCCCTGAAGCAGCTCGGTCTGGGCCCGGAGGACGTCGTCCGCACCCGGATGTACATCACCCACGCCCGGGACGTGGACGAGGTCGGCCGCGCCCACAAGGAGCTGTTCGACGCCGTCCGGCCGGCGGCTTCGATGATCATCGTCTCCGGCTTCGTCGACCCCAGTCTGGTCGTCGAGGTCGAGGTCGAGGCGTTCCGTCCGGAGGCCCAGCGGGGTGGTGCGGCATGAGCCTCGCCGTACGCGTGATCCCCTGCCTGGACGTGGACAACGGCCGGGTCGTCAAGGGCGTCAACTTCCAGAACCTGCGGGACGCGGGCGACCCCGTCGAGATGGCCAAGCTGTACGACGCCGAGGGCGCCGACGAGCTGACCTTCCTCGACATCACCGCCTCCTCGGGCAACCGGGAGACCACCTACGACGTGGTGCGCCGCACCGCCGAGCAGGTCTTCATCCCGCTCACGGTCGGCGGCGGCGTCCGCGCCGCCGAGGACGTCGACAAGCTGCTGCGGGCCGGCGCCGACAAGGTGGGCGTCAACACCGCCGCCATCGCGCGCCCCGAGCTGATCCAGGAGATCGCGGAGCGTTTCGGCCGCCAGGTGCTCGTCCTGTCGGTCGACGCCCGTCGGACGGCCTCGGGCTCCTTCGAGGTGACGACGCACGGCGGCCGCAAGGGCACCGGCATCGACGCCGTCGAGTGGGCGCACCGGGCCGCCGAGCTGGGCGCGGGCGAGATCCTGCTCAACTCGATGGACGCGGACGGCACCAAGGACGGCTACGACACGGAGATGATCGCGGCCGTACGCAAGCAGGTGACCGTGCCGGTGATCGCGAGCGGGGGAGCGGGCAAGCTCGCCGACTTCCCGCCGGCGGTGGCGGCGGGCGCGGACGCGGTGCTCGCGGCCTCCGTATTCCACTTCGGTGATCTGCGGATCTCGCAGGTCAAGGACGAGCTGCGGGCGGCCGGCCACCCGGTCCGCTGAGTGTTCGTTCCGCTTGGTGAAGGGCCCCTTCGGGGGCCCTTCTTCTTCGCCAGACACGCAGGATAAGTTGCGCAATTTCTGTTGTGCAAGTTTTCTTTCGCATCTAGGGTCGTGGACATGACCTCCCCGGAGAACCGCCGGATCACCGATCTCGGCACCTTGAAGGCCATCTCGCACCCACTGCGGATGCGCCTCTACCGCGCCCTCTTCGTGGCCCGCACCGCCACCGCGTCCCAGCTCGCCGACCAGGTCGACGAGGCGGTCTCGCTGGTCAGCTACCACCTGCGCAAACTCGCCGAGCACGGCCTCATCGAGGAGGCCGAGACCCAGTCGACGGACGGCCGGGAGAGGTGGTGGCAGCCGAGCTCGTACGGCTTCAGCATCCACGACGAGGACCTCCGCGACGCCCCCGAGCTCGCCGCCGCGAGCGCCGCCTTCGGCCGAACGGTCGACGAGCAGCGCACACAGATGTACGCCCGCTTCCTCGACGAGCGGCACACCTGGTCCGGGGAGTGGCGCTCCGCCTCCCTCAGTTCCGAGTGGCTGCCCCGCCTCACCGCCGACGAGCTGTCCGCCCTCGGCGCCGAACTCGACGCCGTCCTGCGCAAGTACGACCAGCAGGCACGCGCCGCCGAGGCCGCCGGCGACAACGAGGGCCGCGAGAACGTCGCCATCCACCTCAACGGCTTCCCCTACCGGTCATGACCGCCACCATGACCGCCGCCACGACGCGGCCCGCCCACCGGAACCCCCAGGTCCTGCGCTGGCTCGGCGCCTACACCGCCTCCACGCTCGGCAACAGCGTCTACTACCTCGCCCTCTCCTGGACCGCCGTCAGCAGCGGCACCCCCGCCCAGGCCGGTCTCGTCATGGCCGTCTCGGCCGTGCCCCGCGCCCTGCTCATGCTCGTCGGGGGAGTGATCGCCGACCGCCTCGGCCCGCGCCGGGTCGTCATCGCCTCCGACGCCGTCCGCTGCCTGGTCGTCCTGAGCCTCGCCGCGGTCCTGTTCCTCACCGCGCCCGGCCTGTGGGCTCTCGCCGGCGTCGCTCTCGTCTTCGGCGTCGTCGACGCCCTCTTCCTGCCCGCCGTCGGAGCCCTGCCGCCCCGCATCACCGAACGCGATCAGCTCGCCCGCGTCCAGGGCATGCGCGGCCTCTCCTACCGCCTCGGTGCCGTCCTCGGCGGTCCGCTCGGCGGCCTCGCCGTCGCCCTCGGCGGCCCGGCCACGGCCTTCGGGGTCGCCGGACTGCTCTTCGCCCTCTCGATACCCATGCTGTGCGCGCTCCGCCTCCGGCCGCTGCCCGCCGCGGACAAGGCCCACGACGGCACCGCGCTGCGCGACCTCGCCGACGGACTGCGCTACCTGCGAGGGCACCGGGTCCTGGGCCCGCTGATGATCGTCGTGCTCCTCAGCGACCTCGGCTTCGTCGGCCCCTTCAACGTCGGCCTCGCCGTCCTGGCCGACCAGCGCGGCTGGGGTGCGTCGGGCATCGGCTGGATCCTCGCCGGCTTCGGTACGGGCGCGGGCGCCGCCTCGCTGCTCCTGACCGTATGGGGGCGCGTCCCGCGCGCGGGAGCCGTCAGCGGCTGGACCATGACGCTGGGCGCCGTCGCCATCGGCGCCCTCGCCTTCGCGTCCCACCTGGCCGTCGCGGTCGCCGTCGCCCTGGTCGTCGGCGTGCTCGCCGGACTCTCCGGGGCGCTGTGCAACGCCCTCCTCCAGACCGAGTGCGACCCCGCCTACCTCGGCCGCGTCACCGCGGTCTCCAGCCTCATGAGCCTCGGCCTCGCGCCGCTCAGCTTCCCGCTCACGGGCGCGGCGATCGAGCTGTGGGGCGTCGAACCGGTGTACATCGCGAGTGCGGCGATCTGCGCCCTGGCCGGTCTCTGCAGCCTGGTGGTCACCGGCGTCCGGCGGGCCGAGCTGCCCCGCTGACCCTCAGATCCCCAGCTGCTTCGCCTCCCGCAGCCGCTCGATCGCCTCAGGCTCCCCGTCCACCTCCACCTTGGCCGAGGCCTGGCGGCCGAACAGGTACATCGTCAGCTCGCCCGGCTCCCCCGAGACCGTCACCACCGGGGTGCCCCGGTGTGCCACCGCCGTCTGCCCGTTCGGGCGGCGCAGCACCAGGCCCACCGGGACCTTCCGGCCCAGCAGGCGGGCGGTGCGCTCCAGGCGGGACCAGAGGGCGTCGGCGAAGACCGGGTCGAGCTCCCGCGCCGACCAGTCGGGCTGGGCACGGCGCACGTCCTCGGCGTGGACGTAGAACTCGACGACGTTCGCCCCCTCGTCCACCTGCTTGATGGTGAACGGCGAGAACCGCGGCGGCCCCGATCGGATGAGCTGGATCAGCTCCTCGTACGGCTTGTCGGCGAACTCCGCCTGCACCCGCTCCTGCCGGTCCTTCAGTACCGGTACGAGCGAACCGGCCGCCGCGTCCGGACGCCGCTCCCGCACCACCACATGGGCGGCGAGGTCCCGGGTCCGCCAGCCCTCGCAGAGCGTCGGCGCTTCGGGGCCCGCCGCCTCCAACAGGTCGGCGAGCAGAAGCCGTTCACGTTTGGCATGGGTCGACATGACCTCCAGCGTACGGCCGGCGCCACCGGTCCGCCCAGTGGACGCCCCGCCGGACACCACCCCGAGTCGCGGCACAATGGCGCCATGAGCAGCACGCCCCGGACCCCCAGCGACCTCGACCCCGCCATCGCCGCGCGCCTCAAGCGCGGCCCCGACGGGCTCGTCCCCGCCATCGCCCAGCAGTACGACACCGGCGAGGTGCTGATGCTCGGCTGGATGGACGACGAGGCCCTCCACCGCACCCTCACCACCGGCCGCTGCACCTACTGGTCCCGCAGCCGCCAGGAGTACTGGGTCAAGGGCGACACCTCCGGTCACGTCCAGCACGTCAGGTCCGTCGCCCTCGACTGCGACGCCGACACCGTCCTCGTCAAGGTCGACCAGGTCGACGCAGCCTGCCACACCGGCGCCCGGACCTGCTTCGACGCCGATGTGCTCCCCGTATCCGGGTCCGACGCGGACCCCGTATCCGAGTAGGGTCTGGCGCCATGGATCTCGACACCTTCCGCAAGCTGGCGGCCGACCGCCGTGTCATCCCCGTCAGCCGCCGGCTGCTCGCGGACGGCGACACCCCGGTCGGGCTCTACCGCAAGCTCGCCGCCGAACGGCCCGGCACCTTCCTCCTCGAATCCGCGGAGAACGGCCGGAGCTGGTCCCGGTACTCCTTCATCGGCGTCCGCAGCGACGCCACCCTGACGGTGAAGGACGGCGAGGCCCACTGGCTGGGCACCCCGCCCGTCGGCGTCCCCACCGACGGCGACCCGCTCCAGGCCCTGCGCGCCACCGTCGAGACCCTCCACACCCCCCGCGACCTCGCCTCCGGGATGCCGCCGTTCACCGGTGGCATGGTCGGTTACCTCGGCTACGACATCGTCCGCCGCCTGGAGAAGATCGGCGACTCCACCCGGGACGACCTCCGGCTCCCCGAGCTGACCATGCTCCTCACCAGCGACCTCGCGGTCCTCGACCACTGGGACGGCTCGGTCCTGCTGATCGCCAACGCGATCAACCACAACGACCTGGAGACCGGCGTCGAGGAGGCGTACGCGCACGCCGTCGCCCGCCTCGACGCCATGGAGGCCGACCTGGCCCGCCCGGTCGCCACCGCCCCCACCGCCCTGCCGGCCTCCGAGCTCCCCGCGTTCTCCGCGCTCTGGGGCGGAGAGGCCTACCAGGACGCCGTCGAGGACATCAAGGAGCGCATCCGGGCCGGAGAGGCCTTCCAGGTCGTGCCCTCGCAGCGCTTCGAGACCCCCTGCACCGCCTCCGCGCTCGACGTCTACCGGGTCCTGCGGGCCACCAACCCGTCCCCGTACATGTACCTCTTCCGCTTCGAGAACGGCTTCGACGTCGTCGGATCCAGCCCCGAGGCCCTCGTCAAGGTCGAGGACGGCCACGCGCTGCTCCACCCCATCGCCGGCACCCGGCACCGCGGCGCCACCCCGCAGGAGGACCACGACCTCGCCGAGGAACTGCTCGCCGACCCCAAGGAGCGCGCCGAGCACCTCATGCTCGTCGACCTCGGCCGCAACGACCTCGGCCGCGTCTGCGCGCCCGGGTCCGTCGAGGTCGTCGACTTCATGTCCGTCGAGCGCTACTCGCACGTCATGCACATCGTCTCCACCGTGACCGGCGAGGTCGCCGAGGGCAGGACCGCCTTCGACGTCCTCACCGCCTGCTTCCCGGCCGGCACGCTCTCCGGAGCGCCCAAGCCGCGCGCGATGCAGATCATCGAGGAGCTCGAACCCTCCCGGCGCGGCCTGTACGGCGGATGTGTCGGTTATCTCGATTTCGCCGGCGACGCGGACACGGCCATCGCCATCCGTACCGCACTGCTCCGCGACGGAACCGCGTATGTGCAGGCCGGAGCGGGTGTCGTCGCCGACTCCGATCCCGTCGCCGAGGACGACGAGTGCCGGAACAAGGCCGCGGCCGTCCTCCGGGCCGTCCACACCGCCAACCGAATGAACGGCGCCTGACCACGTAGGGGATAGTGGGGTACGTGAGTGCCGTACCCGTACCCCAGCCCCGAGCCGCCCGCGCGGCCGTCTCCGGCGGCGGCCGCCGCAGCCTGGCCGCGGCCCTCCTCCTCGGTGCCCTCGGCGCCACCGTCGTCCTGCTCTCCGCGGGCCAGATCTGGGCGGAGGGCACCGCGTCCGTCGGCGGTGGCAGCGTCCCCGTCGAGGCCGACGGCGGCACCGTCACCGGTGTGCCGACCGCCCTCGCGATCGTCGGCCTCGCCGCGCTCTTCGCCGTCTTCGCCGTCCGCCGCACCGGCCGAACCCTCGTCTCCGCGCTCCTCGCGCTCAGCGGCGCGGGCGCCGCGCTCGCCGCTGTCCTCGGCGCCTCCGACAGTGCCGCACTGAACGCCGAGGCCGCCCGCATCAGCGGCGACACCGCCGCCGCCGTGGCCGGCCTGAGCCACACCGTCTGGCCGTACGTGACCGCCGCGGGTGCCGTCCTCATCCTGCTCGCCGGCCTCTTCGCGCTGCGGTTCGGCAAGAGCTGGCCCGCGATGGGCGGCCGCTACGAGCGCTCCGGCACCCCCCGGGCCGCCCGCAAGGCCCCCACGACCGACCCGGACCGGCCCGAGGACCTGTGGAAGGCCCTGGACCGCGGCGAGGACCCCACGCACGGGGCGTGACGGGCCGACCGGCGGTGCCCGACGGCGCCGCCGACCGCGACGCGTGATCGTCCCGGTACCCCCGATTCACCCTCGCGCGCCCGCGTGCGGGACAATGAGCGCCGAGAGTCCGCGCACGCGAGACCTCACCATCGAGCAACTGCAACGAGGAGCAACTCATGGCGGGCAGCGCCCACGGACACACCCCGGCCGCCTGGACCGGTGTCATCATCTCCTTCATCGGCTTCTGCATCGCCGGAGTCTTCATGGTGGCCGCCAACATCCCCGGTTTCTGGGCCGGCATCGGTGTCATCGTCCTCGGCGGCATCGTCGGCGGCGCGATGAAGGCCGCGGGTCTCGGCATGCCGAAGGACTCGGCGGCCGTCGTCGCCGCCCGCGAGGCCGCGACGCTCCAGGCCCGTTCCTGACGCGCCACGCCCCATCCGAGAGCGCAGCCCGGCCGTGCCGGGCTGCGCTCTCGCGCGTCGGGGGCGAGAATCACCGGGTGGACCCGCAGCCGACGGCCGGAGCCGTGACCGACGCATCCAGCACCCGACCGGGTGAACCTGTGCCACCGGCCGAACCGGCCCGCGAGGAGGCTCCCGCTGCGGCGGGGGAGGCCCCCGCGGCACCCGGGGAGGCTCCCACGGCACCGGGGGAGGACCCCGCGGCGGCGGGGGAGGCCGCCGTCGGGCCTCCGCACGCGCACGCGTGGCCGACAGGCGAGGCCGTCGCGTCCCCGCACGCGCCCGCGTGGCCGGGTGGGGGGCCCGTGACGCCGCAGGGCGCCTGGGGGCCCGGCGGGCCCATGACGGCACCTCCACCGGCCCGGTCGCTCGCGCGGCGACTCCTCGCGCCCGTCGCCACGCTCGCCGGGGTGGCGGCCGCCTTCGCGTACGTCGGGACCGTCGACCCCAACGAACCCGGGCACTACCCCGTCTGCCCCCTGCTCCGCTTCACCGGCATCTACTGCCCCGGCTGCGGCGGGCTCCGCAGCGCCCACGCCTTCGTCCACGGCGACCTCCCGGCCGCCCTCGGTGCCAACGCCCTCGCCGTCATCGGCTACGGACTCTTCGGCGTCCTCATGGTTCTCTGGCTGATTCGTGCCTTCCGCGGGGTGCCCATGCGCCTCGCGGTCTCGCCGGTCCTGTGGTGGGGGATCGGGGCCGTTCTCGCCCTCTTCACGCTGGTCCGGAACCTTCCCTTCGGCTCCGCTCTGGCCCCCTGAGGGCCCCGCACGGCGCCGCGGGAACCCTCACGGGAGTCCCAGCAGATGGGACGCGACTCCGGCCGATGCGAGTCCGGGGCCGTCCTGCGGATAGGATCGATGTGGCTGAACCTGGTTCATCATCACCATCACCGTCCCGGAAGGGGGCCCCTCGCGTGAGTGTGCTCGACGAGATCATCGAAGGCGTACGCGCCGACCTCGCAGAGCGGCAGGCGCGGGTCACCCTCGACGAGCTCAAGGAGCGCGCCGCCAAGGCGCCGCAGGCCAAGGACGGCGTCGCCGCACTGCGTGGCGACGGCGTCAAGGTGATCTGCGAGGTCAAGCGCTCCAGCCCGTCCAAGGGCGCGCTCGCCGCGATCGCCGACCCGGCCGGACTCGCCGCGGACTACGAGGCCGGCGGCGCGGCCGTCATCTCCGTCCTCACCGAGCAGCGCCGCTTCGGCGGCTCGCTCGCGGACCTGGAGGCCGTCCGGGCCAAGGTCGACATCCCGGTCCTGCGCAAGGACTTCATCGTCACCGCGTACCAGCTCTGGGAAGCGCGCGCGTACGGAGCGGATCTCGCGCTCCTCATCGTCGCCGCCCTGGAGCAGGAGGCCCTCGTCTCCCTCATCGAGCGCGCCGAGTCCATCGGGCTCACCCCGCTCGTCGAGGTCCACGACGAGGACGAGGTCGAGCGCGCCGTCGACGCGGGCGCCCGGATCATCGGCGTCAACGCGCGCAACCTGAAGACCCTCAAGGTCGACCGCTCCACCTTCGAGCGCGTCGCCCCCGAGATCCCCGCGCACATCGTCAAGATCGCCGAGTCCGGCGTCCGCGGCCCGCACGACCTCATCGCCTACGCCAACGCCGGCGCCGACGCGGTCCTGGTCGGCGAGTCGCTCGTCACCGGGCGCGACCCGAAGGCCGCCGTCGCCGACCTGGTCGCCGCAGGCGCCCACCCGGCACTCCGGCACGGCCGGAGCTGACCGCGTCATGACCCCCGTCCGCGCCACGCCGACCGCCCTGGGCTCCGCCCCGGGCGGCCCGGTCGTGTCCGCGGACGCCTCTGGCCGACGCGGCCGGCTCCGTACGGCCGCCGCCCCCGTCTCCAAGCACGCCCCCCTGGCCCGGGGCTGCCGTCCGCGTGGCTGCCGCGCGCCCGCCCGCCGTGTCCACGGTCGCCGGGTGCGGTACGTCATCGGCTCCGAGCCGGGCCAGGTCAACGGCATGCGATGGCGCCCGCGCCTCGCGCGCACCTCCACGAACTGACGCAGCCGCCCGCCCTCGCCGCACCGCTGCCACCCTCGCCCGCCTCCGCCTCTTGTGCCTGACCCGCACCCCAAGCCCGGTGCACAAGGGTGCGGGGCGGGGCGCGAGGAGCCTGGGCCCGGCAACGGGCGCCGTTCCGCTGTGCCCACCCGTTCCGCCCAGCGGAACGAGTGCCCGCAACGGGATGGTCCGGCATGCCCCCGCAAAGGCGTCAGGGATGTGAGTCGTCGTGCGCATACCGTGACCATCGACCGCACGTAAAGACACGGGGCACCCCGCCCCGCGAGGAGCATCCGCATGTCCAGCGAGTTCTTCATTCCCGACCTGGAGGGTCAGGTCCCCACCCCCGAGGGCTACTTCGGTGCCTACGGCGGCAAGTTCATCCCCGAGGCCCTCGTCGCCGCCGTCGACGAGGTCGCCGTCGAGTACGACAAGGCCAAGGCCGACCCGGAGTTCTCCCGCGAGCTCAACGACCTGATGGTCGACTACACGGGCCGCCCGAGCGCCCTCACCGAGGTGCCCCGGTTCGCCGAGCACGCCGGCGGCGCCCGGATCTTCCTCAAGCGCGAGGATTTGAACCACACCGGCTCGCACAAGATCAACAACGTGCTCGGTCAGGCCCTGCTCACCAAGCGCATGGGCAAGACCCGGGTCATCGCCGAGACCGGCGCCGGTCAGCACGGCGTGGCCACCGCCACCGCCTGCGCCCTGTTCGGCCTCGACTGCACCATCTACATGGGCGAGGTCGACACCCAGCGCCAGGCCCTCAACGTGGCCCGGATGCGGATGCTCGGCGCCGAGGTCGTGGCCGTGAAGTCCGGCAGCCGTACCCTCAAGGACGCCATCAACGAGGCGTTCCGCGACTGGGTCGCCAACGTGGACCGGACGCACTACCTGTTCGGCACCGTCGCGGGCCCGCACCCCTTCCCCGCCATGGTCCGCGACTTCCACCGCGTCATCGGCGTCGAGGCCCGACGCCAGATCCTGGAGCGCGCCGGCCGCCTCCCCGACGCGGCGATCGCCTGCGTCGGCGGCGGCTCCAACGCCATCGGCCTCTTCCACGCCTTCGTCCCCGACGCGGACGTCCGGCTGATCGGCTGCGAGCCCGCCGGCCACGGTGTCGAGACCGGCGAGCACGCGGCCACCCTCACCGCCGGCGAGCCCGGCATCCTGCACGGTTCGCGGTCGTACGTCCTCCAGGACGAGGAAGGCCAGATCACCGAGCCGTACTCGATCTCGGCGGGCCTCGACTACCCGGGCATCGGCCCGGAGCACGCGTACCTGAAGGACAGCGGGCGCGGCGAGTACCGCGCCGTCACCGACGACGCCGCCATGCAGGCGCTTCGGCTGCTCTCCCGTACCGAGGGAATCATCCCGGCGATCGAGTCGGCGCACGCCCTTGCCGGGGCCCTGGAGGTCGGCAAGGAGCTCGGCAAGGACGCCCTGCTCCTGGTGAACCTCTCCGGGCGCGGCGACAAGGACATGGACACGGCCGCACGCTACTTCGGCCTCTACGAGGCCGACACCGAGGTCGCCGCCGACGCCGGGGCCGACGACACCGCGGAGATCGAGGGAGACGCCAAGTGACCGGCAACATCCAGCTGCTCAGCGACACCCTTGCCAAGGCGAAGGCGGAGAACCGGGCCGCGCTCATCGCGTACCTCCCGGCCGGCTTCCCGACCGTCGACGGCGGCATCGCGGCGATCAAGGCGGTCTTCGACGGCGGCGCGGACGTGGTCGAGGTCGGCCTTCCGCACAGTGACCCGGTCCTCGACGGGCCGGTCATCCAGACGGCCGACGACATCGCCCTGCGCGGCGGCGTCAAGATCGCCGACGTCATGCGGACGGTCAAGGAGGCCCACGCGGCCACCGGCAAGCCGGTCCTCGTCATGACGTACTGGAACCCGATCGACCGGTACGGCGTCGAGCGCTTCACCGAGGAGCTCGCCGCGGCCGGCGGCGCTGGCTGCATCCTGCCCGACCTGCCGGTCCAGGAGTCCGCCGTCTGGCGCGCGAACGCCGACAAGCACGGTCTCGCGACCGTGTTCGTCGTCGCGCCCAGCAGCAAGGACGAGCGCCTCGCCACCATCACGGCGGCCGGCTCCGGTTTCGTCTACGCGGCCTCCCTCATGGGTGTCACCGGCACCCGCGAGTCGGTCGGCGAGCAGGCGGCCGACCTGGTCCGCCGTACCCGCGCCACCTCGGAGCTGCCCGTCTGCGTCGGCCTCGGCGTCTCCAACGCCACCCAGGCCAAGGAGGTCGCCGTCTTCGCCGACGGCGTCATCGTCGGCTCCGCGTTCGTGAAGCGGATCCTCGACGCCGACGGCGACGAGACCGCGGGACTCGCCGCCGTAAGGGAACTGGCGGCCGAACTCGCCGAGGGTGTCCGGCGCGTTTCGTAACCCATCCGGGTGGATCTGCGACCGGGGAGGCACGCACGTGCCTCCCCGGTTCGTTTCCGAGGCGTGAGCCAGAAGAACAGTGGTGACGGTAATCGGAGTGCGCGGGAGCGTCTCCAGCAGCAGCGCGAGCGCGAGAAGGCCCGCGAGAAGCAGCGGCGGATCCTGATCGTGTCGGCGGCGGTGGTCGGCGTCCTCGGACTGGCCGCGGTCGTCGGTGTGATCGCCGCGGGCGGCGACAAGGACAGTGGATCCGACAAGGCGGGCCCGGTCGTCGCGCCGACGGGAGCGACCGAGGAGGACGGCAAGCCCGCCATTCCCACCGGGAAGTCGGACGCCCCGTCGACGCTGGCGATCTGGGAGGACTTCCGCTGCCCGGCGTGCGCCCAGTTCGAGAACGCGTTCCGGGACACCATCCACGAGCTGGAGGCCGCGGGCGCGCTCAGGACCGAGTACCACCTCGCCACCCTCATCGACGGGAACATGGGCGGCAGCGGCTCCCTGCGCGCGGCGAACGCCGCCGCGTGCGCCCAGGACGCGGGGAAGTTCACCGCGTACCACGACACGCTCTACATCAACCAGCCGCCGGAGACGGACGACGCCTTCGGGAACAACGACAAGCTGATCGAGCTGGCGGCGAAGGTGCCGGGGCTCGACACGCCCGCCTTCCGCAGCTGTGTGAACGACGGGACGCACGACACCTGGGTGGCCAAGTCGAACGAGGCCTTCCAGAACGGCGGCTTCCGCGGCACGCCGTCCGTCCTGCTCAACGGAGAATCGATCTTCCCGCAGAAGGGGAACGAGCAGATCTCCCCGGAGAACCTGAAGAAGTGGGTCGCCGAGGCCAACAAGGGCAAGAAGCCCGGCACGACTGCTCCGACGACCGCTCCGGCGGCCTCCCCGGGCTCTCCCTCGGCGGGCTGAGCCCCGCTTCCGGCCCCGGTTAGTTACCCATACGTTGCCGGGTGGGCTGCCGTCCCGCCCGCCCGGCAGGGTAGCGTCGGTCCTGCCATGGACCTTGCCTACATTCCCAGCCCGTCGACCGGCGTGATCAACCTCGGACCGATCCCGCTGCGCGGCTATGCCTTCTGCATCATCATCGGTGTCTTCGTCGCCGTCTGGTACGGCAACAAGCGGTGGATCGCCCGGGGCGGCACCGCCGGCACCGTGGCCGACATCGCCGTCTGGGCGGTGCCCTTCGGTCTCGTCGGCGGACGCCTCTACCACGTGATCACCGACTACCAGCTGTACTTCAGCGAGGGTGAGAACTGGGTCGACGCCTTCAAGATCTGGGAGGGCGGCCTCGGTATCTGGGGCGCCATCGCGCTCGGCGCGGTGGGTGCCTGGATCGGCTGCCGCCGACGGGGCATCCCGCTCCCGGCGTACGCCGACGCCATCGCTCCCGGAATCGCGTTCGCCCAGGCCATCGGCCGCTGGGGCAACTGGTTCAACCAGGAGCTGTACGGCAAGCCGACCGATCTGCCCTGGGCCCTGAAGATCACCGAGAGCGCGAACCGCGAGGCCGGGCTCTACCACCCGACCTTCCTGTACGAGTCGCTCTGGTGCATCGGCGTCGCCGTCCTCGTCATCTGGGCCGACCGCCGCTTCAGGCTCGGCCACGGGCGCGCCTTCGCGCTGTACGTCGCCGCGTACTGCGTGGGCCGGGCCTGGATCGAGTACATGCGTGTCGACGAGGCCCACCACATCCTCGGCCTGCGCCTGAACGTGTGGACCGCGATCGGTGTCTTCGTGCTCGCCGTGGTCTACATGGTGATCTCGGCGCGGATCCGCCCGGGCCGCGAGGCGATCGTCGAGCCGAAGGCCGCGAAGGACGCCGCCGACAAGGCGGCCGGGAAGACGTCCGACAGTGAGGGCGCGGAGCCCGAGGAGGCTGCCGAGGACGCCGTCACGGACACCCTCCCGGGCACCGGGAGGGACGCCGAGAGCTCCGACGGCTCCGACGGGGACGTGGACCACGGGGCCGACAACGGCGCCGGGTCCGCCGCCAAGAGCTGACCCCCTCCAGCCGGTCGAAGGGCCGTCGGGACCACGAGGTCCCGGCGGCCCTTTCGCATGCCCGGGTACGGGAGCCGGGCTCGTCGCCCGGGTGCCTGAGTCAGACCGTCCGGGCCGCGAGGGCGAGGGTGCGGTGGGCCACCGCCACCACCGCCGCGTCCACGAAGCGCCCGTCCGGGAGGGCGAGGGCGCCCCGCTCGGGGACGGCGGCCGCGACGATCTCCCGCGCCGCGTCGACCTCCTCCGGGGTGGGGAGATAGGCGCGCTCGATGACCGGGAGCTGGCGGGGGTGGATGGCCGCCCGGCCGAAGAAGCCCATGGCCCGGCCCCGGGCACAGCCCGCGGCCAGCGCGTCCAGGTCGCCGATGTCGGGATGGACGGACTGGGCCGGCGGCGGGAGGGTGGCCGCGCGGGCCGCGATCACCACCCGGCCGCGCGACCAGTCCAGGCCGCAGTCCTCCCGTACCCCCAGGTCCGCGCGGAGATCGGCCTCGCCGAGCGCGATCCCGCGGACGGCGGGGTGAGCGGTGGCGATGGCGTACGCGTGCTCCACGGCGAGGGCGTTCTCCAGGAGCGGGTAGAGCGGGAGGCCCGGGGCGAGTTCGACGAGCCGGTGGATGTCAGTGGCGTGTGTCACCTTGGGAACACGAAGACCGTGGAGGCCGGGGAGGAGGGCCAGGGTGGGAATGTCGCGCGGGGTGTGGACGCGGACGTGGACCGGGACGGGCTGCGGGTCCGCGAGCAGATCGGCCGTGGCGTCGAGGGCGTACGCCTTGCGGTGCGGGGCGACCGCGTCCTCCAGATCGACGATGACGACGTCGGCGCCGGAGACCAGGGCCTTGCGGACCACCTCGGGGCGGTCGCCCGGGGCGTACAGCCAGGTGAGAGCGGGCGCGGAGGGCGAGCGGCGCGTCGTGCCGTTCGCGCGGGTCGGGGTCTCGCTCGTGTCGCTCATACCGCTCCCTGCTCGCGGAGGCTGCCGATCTCGGCGGGGGTGAGGCCGAGTTCGGAGAGGACGGCGGTGGTGTCGGCGCCGTGGGGGCGGCCGGGCCAGCGGATGGCTCCGGGCGTCTCGGAGAGGCGGAAGAGGACGTTCTGCATCTTGATCGGTCCGAGTTCGGGGTCCTGCACCTCGGTGACGGTGCCGAGCGCCTGGTACTGAGGGTCGGCGACGACGTCCCGGATGTCGTAGACCGGGGCGATCGCCGCCTCGGCCTTCTCGAACGCCGCCATCGCCTCGTCCCGGGTGTGGCGGGCGATCCACGAGCCGACCGCCTCGTCGAGGACGTCCGCGTGCGCGGCCCGGCCCGTGCCGTCGGCGAACCACGGCTCGTCGATCAGATCGGGGCGCCCGACCAAAACCATGACGCGTTCGGCGATGGACTGGGCGGAGGTGGAGACGGCGACCCAGGAGCCGTCCGAGGTGCGGTACGTGTTGCGGGGGGCGTTGTTGCGCGAGCGGTTGCCCGTGCGGGGCTGGACATAGCCGAGCTGGTCGTACCAGAGGGGGTGGGGTCCGATGACCGAGAGCATCGGTTCGATGATCGCCATGTCGACGACCTGGCCGCGCCCGGTCGTGGTCCTCGCGGTGAGCGCGGTCATCACCGCGTACGCCGTGGCCAGGGCGGCGATCGAGTCGGCCAGGCCGAACGGGGGCAGGGTGGGCGGGCCCTCGGGCTCGCCGGTGATGGCGGCGAAGCCGCTCATCGCCTCGGCGAGAGTGCCGAAACCGGGGCGGTGGGCGTACGGGCCGAACTGGCCGAAGCCGGTGACCCGGGCGAGGACCAGACGCGGGTTGACGGTGGAGAGCTCCTCCCAGCCGAGACCCCAGCGTTCCAGGGTGCCGGGGCGGAAGTTCTCCACGATCACGTCGGCGTCGGCGGCGAGCGCGAGAAGGGTGTCACGGCCGCCGGGGGACGACAGATCGAGGGTGATCGCCCGCTTGTTGCGGCCGAGGACCTTCCACCAGAGACCGATGCCGTTCTTGGCGGGGCCGTGGCCGCGGGACGGGTCGGGCTTGCGGGGGTGCTCGACCTTGACGACGTCGGCGCCGAAGTCGCCGAGCATCGTCGCGGCGAGCGGGCCGGCGAAGAGGGTCGCGAGATCCAGGACGCGCAGGCCGTGGAGGGGCGCTCGGGGAGTGGGGGCGGCGGCGGACGTGGTGGGAGTGTGCGGCGTGCGGGCGTGAGGCGTGGGGGTCATGCGGAATCGGTCTCCTTCTCGTCCCGGTCCTCGGTCTCGCCGAGGGAGCCGAAGACGGCCTCGATCTCGGTGCGGTAGGGCATCGACGTCGACGCGCCCTCGCGCTGGACGGAGAGCGCGGCGGCGGCCCCCGCCCAGGCGAGTGCCTCGGGGGCGGGGCGGCCCTCGCCGAGGGCGACCGCCAGCGCGCCCACGAAGGTGTCACCGGCGGCGGTGGTGTCGACGGCCCGGACGCGGGGCGCGGGCACCGCCACCGGATCGGCGCCCCGGACCGCGTACAGGCTGCCGGCCGCCCCCAGGGTGACGACGACCTCGGGGACGTCCCGGAGCAGGGCGAGGGCGGCCTCGCGGGGGTCCGTCAGGCCGGTGAGCGCGGCGGCCTCGTGCTCGTTGGGCACCAACAGGTCGATGGTGGCGAGCAGTTCGGGAGGGAGCCGCTGGGCGGGGGCGGGCGTGAGGACGGTGCGGACGCCGAGGCGACGGGCGGTCGCGGCGCCCTCCACGACGACGGAGAGGGGGAGTTCGAGCTGGAGGAGCAGGGTGTCGGCGGTGCCGATGAGGGCCTCGTCGCCGTGGTCGAGGGAGGTGACGGTGCCGTTCGCGCCGGGGACGACGACGATCGCGTTGCCGCCCTCGTCGTCGACGACGATGTGCGCGGTGCCGGAGGGGCCCTCGGCGGTGCGCAGGAGATCGGTGTCCACCGAGCAGTGTTCGAGGCCGGCCCGGAGCCGGGCGCCGAAGTCGTCGGCGCCGACCGCGCCGATCATCGCCACCTCGCCGCCGGCGCGCGCGGCGGCGACGGCCTGGTTGGCGCCCTTGCCGCCGGGGATCGTACGGAAGGCCCGGCCGGTGACGGTTTCGCCGAGGGCCGGGGCCCTCGGGACGTAGGCGACGAGGTCCATGTTGGTGCTGCCGAGTACGACGATGCTGGTCATGGGCGTACTGCCTCCAGGTGGGTCAGTTCGGCCAGGGTGTCGAAGCCGATGCCGTCGAAGGACGGGACGGAGGTCGCGAGACGGTTCTTGAGGGGGGCGGTCCAGCGCTCCGGAAGCCGGTCGGGGTGCCCGGTGAGCAGCCCGGCGACCGAACCGGCTGTGGCGCCGTTGGAGTCGGTGTCCCAGCCGCCCGAGACCGCCGCGCAGATGGAGCGGGAGAAGTCGCCGTCGGCATGGGTGAGGGCGGCGGCGAGCAGGGCGGCGTTGGGGACGGCATGCACCCAGTGGTACCCGCCGAGTTCGGAATGCAGGCGGTCGACGACGGTGTCGAAGTCGGGGATGTCGCGGGCGAGTCCGATCCCTCGGCGGACCGCCCGGGCGAGGCGGGACCGCGGTGGGATCACGGCCAGGCCTTCGGCGAGCGACCGGTGGACGTCGGCGGTGCCGGTCGCGGCGGTGGCGAGGGTGGCGGCGACGAACATGGCGCCGTAGACGCCGTTCGCCGTGTGGGTGAGGGTCGCGTCCCGGTACGCCTGCTCGGCGGCGGCGGCCGGGTCGCCCGGGTGGGTCCAGCCGTGGACGTCGGCGCGGATCTGGGCGCCGATCCACTCGCGGAACGGATTGCGGTGGACGGCGGTCAGCGGGGGTTCGATTCCGTCGAGGAGATTGCGGTAGGCCACGCGCTCGGCCGTGAACGTGCGGCCTGCGGGAAGCTCGTCGAGCCAGAGGCGGGCGACGTCGTCGGTGGTGAAGCGGCGGCCGTGGCGCCGGAGGAGCAGCAGGTTGAGCAGGGGGTAGTTGAGGTCGTCGTCCTCGGGCATGCCGTCGATGTTCTCGGCGAGGGAGGTGGGGGCGGAGCGGCGGTTCCACGGGTGGGCGGCGAGCAGGTCGGGCGGGACGCCGCGGGCTGTGAACCAGGTGGAGAGCGGCCAGTTGCCGGTGGCGCGGGCGAGGGCGCGGACGGCGGTCAGGGGGAGCTTCTCGACGGGCTTGCCCAGGAGACAGCCGGCGGCGCGGCCGAGCCAGGCGGCGTGGAGGCGGTCGCGCAGGACGTCGTGCTCCCACCGCCCTGCGGGACGGGCGCCCGCAGCGGTGGTGCGGGGGGCCGTCAGGCTTCTGATCCGGGGGAAGGGGGTCGGTTCGTCGTCCGACAGGGGCGTCGGGAGGGACGCCAGGGTGTCCAGGAGTTCCTCCGCCAGGGGGCGGAGGTCCAGGTGGGGTACCGCGGAGGCGCCGGCCGTCTCCGGGGCGGGTGGGCCACCGGCCGCCGCCCAGCGGGCCGCGACGGCGCGGGCGTCGCGGCCGTCCTCGGCCGCCTGGCGGAGTTCGTGGCCCAGAAGGTCCTCCGGCTGGACCCAGGTCAGGCGGAGGTTCATCGGATGGCCGCGCCCGTCAGGGTCGCGAACGCCTGCTCGTGGGCCCTGCGGCGCTTCCCGTCCTGGGCGAAGATCTCGTGGGTCACCTCCGTCAGGGCCCTCGCCGGGGCGTGCAGGTCCAGCCGGCTCGCCTCCGCCACCTGCTTCGCCCACTCCGCCGGCACCGCCTGCTCCCCGTGCAGCGCGCCCACGATCGCGCCCGCCATCGTGGCGATCGAGTCGCAGTCGCGGCCGTAGTTCACGGAGCCCAGAACCGTACGCCGGTAGTCGCCCTCTCCGACGAGCAGCATGCCGAGGGCGATCGGGAGTTCCTCGATCGCGTGGAGGCGGGACGGACGACGGGCGCCGAGGGAGGGGGAGCGATATGCGGGGCCCACCGAGTCGAACGGGGCCACCGCCTTGCGGAGCGGCGTCAGCGCCGACTCGAAGTCCCGGTGCCGGGACGCCTCTTCCGCCACCGCCTCGATCGCCGCCAGCGTTCCGTCCTTCGCCAGCGACAGGGCCGCGTCGACCACGGACGCCGGTGTGGCGCCGGGTGCGCAGGCCGCGGCCACCGCAGCCGCGAACACCCCCGCCGCCTCGCGGCCGTACGAGGACTGGTGGGCACCCGCGAGGTCGAGGGCCTCGGCGTACGCGGCCTCCGGGTGGGCCGCGTTGACGAGCCCGACCGGCGCCATGTACATCGCGGCGCCGCAGTTGACGATGTTGCCGCTGCCGGCCTCGCGCGGGTCCACGTGGCCGTAGTGGATGCGGGTCACCAGCCACTTCTCCGCCAGGAAGATCCGCTGGAGCGGGAGAGCCTCCGCCTCCAGCTCCGGGATCCAGACGGGGTTGCCCATGAGGTCCGGGACGAGGTGGTCCGCGACCGCGTACGCGTCGAGGTGGCCGCGGACCTTCTCGTACACCCGGATCAGCGCATGGGTCATCAAGGTGTCGTCGGTGACGTGCCCGTCGCCCTTGTGGTACGGGGCGATGGGGCGGGCGGTGCGCCACTCGGCGCCGTTCCACGGGCCGACGATCCCGGTGACGCGTCCGCCGTGGCGCTCCAGGATCTGCTGGGGGGTGTAGCCCTCGACGGGGCCGCCGAGCGCGTCGCCGACGGCGGCCCCGAGGAGACTGCCGGTGATCCGGTCATCCAGTGCGGGCGTCACTGCCGGGGGTGTTGTGGGTGTCATGTCGGGATTGTCCACCCAGGGCGGGTGGTTCCGTGGCTGCGAGCAGCCCGGCGAGTTCCACCAGATCCGTTCCCGCGAGGCGGGGCAGCGCGCAGCCCGCGAGGGTCCGGCACGCCTCGCGCCAGGTCGCCGGCACCGAACGCCCCCCGCCCAGTGCACCGGTGAGCGCTCCGGCCAGCGCGGGCGCGGAGTCGGCGACCCGGGAGAGGCAGACCGCGGCCGGGACCGCGGCCGTCATCTCGCCCCGGGCGGCGGTGGCGAGGGCGAGGGCCACCGGGACGGTCTCGGCGGCGGCGATGCCGTAGCTGTAGACGTGGTCCACGATCTGGTGCTCCAGGAGCGGGACCAGCTCGAAGGCCGAAGCGGCGGTCTGGGCCAGCTTCACCGCGTACCGGGCGTTGCGGCCGATCTCGGTGACGGGCGGGAGTTCGGCGAGCGCCGCCTCGACGGCCTCGTCGACCGTCGCCCCGCCGAGGGCCGCGGCGACGGCCGCCGCCATCGAGCGGGCGCCGTGGACTCCGTCGCCGTCCTGGGTGTACCGGGCGTCGAACTCGGCGAGTTCGGCCGCGGCACGGGGGTCGCCGGGGTGGACGGCGGCCAGCACGACGGCTCGGACGCAGGCCGCGTCGTCGAAGAAGTGCGGGTTGTCGTGGCCGGTCGCGGGCGGCCGCAGGCCGGTGGCGAGATTGCCGAGGCCCGCGCGGACGGAGATCCGGGCACGGAGCGGGAGCACGGCGGACTCGACCTCGGGGGCGCGTTCCGCCGCGGCGGCGACCTGTCCGGCGAGGGCGTTCCAGGCGAGGTCGACGGCGGCGCGGAGACGGCGCTCCTCGGGGAGACCGGTGAAGACCGGGCCCGAGGCGGCGAGGATCGCCTCGGCGGTGAAGACCGCCCATTCGGCGTCGTCGGAGGGGCCGAGGCGGAGGGGCTCGGGGGGCTGGTTGAGGGCGATGGGGACGGGGAGGGTGGTCGTGGCGTTCTGCTCGGCGAAGGTGTCGAGCTCACGGGTGAGACGGCGGGTCCACTCGGGCATGCGGGCGGCGCGGTGCCGGGCGGCGGGCCATCCCGCGGCGTCGCCTGCGGCGAGGCCGAGGAGGAGACCTTCGACCGCGTCGCGGCCGGCCCTGCGGGGGGCGCCGGGGGGCGGGACCTCGTGGGTGCCGCCCCAGGAACCCGTGCCGTGGGGAGGGACGGGGGACCGCGGGGTGAGGTCCAGCGCGCCGGTGTGCGGCACCGGTGGCACCGCCAGGTCCTCGTGGGCACCGGGCAGGGGACCGGAATCCGTCGACGGGCGCTGTGTCCACCCGTCCCGCTCTGCGGGAAGACCGCCCACAGTGGTGGGGGTGCTGCCCGCAGCGGCGGCAGGAGTGGTGGTCGTCGTCGTGTCTCCGCTCATCAGGATTCCCCCTCCGGGGTCAGGAGGTCCGCCACGTCCAGGATGTGGTAGCCGCGCATCGAGGGGAGGCAGCTGCCCGTGACCGGGGTGATGGCCGAGGCCCACTCCTCGGGGATCGACCGCACTCCGCCGGCCGCGCCGGCCAGGGCGCCCGCCACCGCCGCGGTGGTGTCGGCGTCGCGGCCCATGTTGACGGCCGTGAGGACCGCCGTGCGGAAGTCGCCGCGCGCCGCCGCGAAGGCGCCGAAGGCCAGGCCCACCGCCTCCGGGGCCAGGTCCGTCCACGGGTAGCCGCCGATGACGACCGCCGAGCGGACCTGGCGCTCTCGGGTCAGAGGGTCCGGCTGGACGCGCTGGGCCGCGACCACCGCGCGGCGCAGGGACCGGGCCGTCCAGGAGTCCATCGGGACGGCCGAGAGGGCCGCCGCGATCACCGACGTCACCCCCGCGCCCGTCATCGCGGCCGCGACGCCCGCCGCGACCGCCTGGCCGCCGTAGATGCCCTCGCCGTCGTGGCTGACGCTGCCGTCGATCGCGACCAGTCGGGCCGCCTCCGCCGGGCGGCCCGCCGCGAACACCCCGAACGGCGCCGCCCGCATGGCGAGACCGTCGCTCCAGGCGTGCCGGTGCTGTGCGGAGATCGGCGCGGCGAGGCCCCGGCGGAGGTTCTCCAGGGTGCCGCGCTCCGAGAACCCGGCGCCGCGGAACGGGCCTTCGTCGAGGTCGGCGATCCAGTGGTGCCAGGCCCGTTCGACGTGGTGGACGGTGAGGGCCGAGCCGTGCCGGGCGAGGAGCAGCGCCGAGAAGATGGCGTACTCGGTGTCGTCCGTGCCCGCCGGGCTGTCCGTCACGAAGCCCTCGATCCGGCCCCAGCGGCGGCGGATCTCGGAGGGGCGCATGTTCTCGGCGGGCGCGCCGAGCGCGTCGCCGACGGCGAGGCCGAGGAGCGCCCCTCTCGCCCGTTCGCGCGTATCGCATGCCGTGGTGGTCGCCATGTCGGTGGCCCCTTCCTCGGTGGGGGCGCATCGACGGCGCCCCGATGCCTGGATCTGTGCCACGACGGGCCGCGAACTCGCCGAAGAAACGTCTCTGTCACCCGCCTGACACCTCGCCAGAACCCGGTTCACCCAGCAAGGCACGCCTTAGTAAGTACGGCCTGCCTTGCTGGCGCGCCCCTTACATCGCTTGTATTTTCGAGGGTGTTGGGGCGGCGGGAGCAACCCGGCCCGCCGGAACGAGGGGAGAGCCATGTCCATCATCGAAGCTCAGGCACCACTGCACGAGGCCCACCGCGACAACCACACGCACCGTGACGTGAACGGCGGTTGGCTGCGGCCGGCGGTGTTCGGCGCGATGGACGGGCTCGTCTCCAACCTCGCTCTGATGACCGGTGTCGCCGGAGGTGCGGTCTCCACGCAGACCGTCGTCATCACCGGTCTCGCCGGACTCGCGGCCGGTGCCTTCTCCATGGCGGCCGGCGAGTACACCTCCGTCGCCTCGCAGCGCGAACTCGTCCAGGCGGAACTGGACGTCGAGCGCCGCCAGTTGCGCAAGCACCCCATCGACGAGATGGAGGAGCTCGCCGCGCTCTACGTCTCCCGGGGCGTCGAACCCGCGCTCGCCCGCGAGGTCGCGATGCAGCTGTCGAAGGACCCCGAGCAGGCCCTGGAGATCCATGCCCGCGAGGAGCTCGGCATCGACCCGGACGACCTGCCGTCGCCGATGGTCGCCGCGGTCTCGTCCTTCGGCTCGTTCGCGCTCGGCGCGCTCCTCCCCGTGCTGCCGTTCCTGCTCGGGGCGACCGCGCTCTGGCCGGCCGTGCTGCTCGCGCTCGTCGGGCTCTTCGCCTGCGGCGCGCTCGTGGCCCGGGTGACCGCGCGCGGCTGGCTCTTCAGCGGACTGCGTCAGCTCGTCCTCGGTGGCGCGGCCGCCGCGGTCACCTATGGGCTCGGCATGCTCCTCGGGGCCGCGCTGTAGCCCGGGGGGCGGTGCGGATTCCGTACGCGCACAGAAGACCGAGAGGCTCACCAAAAGGGCTTCTCGGTCTTTTCGTTCCCCCTTTTCGGGGCATAAGGCGCGGAACGGCTGTGACGTATATCCCTGGTCCGATCCGCCGCAGCGATGAGACACTATGCACGACGCCACATATGTAGCCGGTTACTCGGCGGTTTCGAACCCGTGACCAACGGGAATGAGGCATGAGCGTCGCTGGGCAACGAAGCCCACACAGTGACGGGTCGCCGACGACCCGGAGATCCTCCGGATCATCTCGATCCGTCCCCGCGAGGCAGACCTCTGACCTCGCAAACCCCAGGTGAACCCACACCACCGCTCCGTATCGGTGGTGTCCGCATGTTGGAATGCGCTATCCACTTAGCGAGAAGCCAGCCATCATGTAACCTGCACGAAATTTCGCGGAGGGCCAACGTCGTCCCTCGGCAGCAGAGCTCCCCCAGACGTGGTCTGGGAGGTGCCCCCAGCCACGACGACGACGGGAGAGCCGATGCGTTCCGACGCCTGGTCGCCCATGGACGGTCGCCCTGCTCCGCAGGGGATGTACGACCCCCGTAACGAACACGACGCCTGCGGTGTCGGGTTCGTGGCCACCCTCACCGGTGTAGCCAGCCACGCGCTGGTCGAGCAGGCGCTGACCGTACTGCGCAACCTCGAGCACCGCGGCGCCACCGGCTCCGAGCCCGACTCCGGTGACGGCGCCGGCATCCTGCTCCAGGTCCCGGACGCCTTCCTCCGTGAGGTCGCCGGATTCGAGCTCCCCGAGACCGGCGCGTACGCCGTCGGCATCGCCTTCCTCCCCGAGGACGGCACCGACGAGACCGCCGCGAAGATCGAGGCGATCGCCGCCGAAGAGGGCCTCGACGTCCTCGGCTGGCGTGAGGTCCCCGTCGCCCCCGAGCTGCTCGGCGCCTCCGCCCGCTCCACCATGCCGGTCTTCCGCCAGCTCTTCGTCGCGGACTCGGCCGGCGACGCCACCGGCATCGCGCTCGACCGCAAGGCCTTCGTCCTGCGCAAGCGCGCCGAGCGCGAGGCCGCGACGTACTTCCCGTCGCTCTCCGCCCGCACCATCGTCTACAAGGGCATGCTGACCACCGGCCAGCTGGAGCCCTTCTTCCCGGACCTGTCGGACCGCCGCTGCGCCACCGCCGTGGCCCTGGTCCACTCCCGGTTCTCCACCAACACCTTCCCGAGCTGGCCGCTGGCCCACCCGTACCGCTTCGTCGCCCACAACGGTGAGATCAACACCGTCAAGGGCAACCGGAACTGGATGACCGCCCGCGAGGCCCAGCTCGAATCCGACGTCTTCGGCGAGGGCTCGCTGGACCGGATCTTCCCGATCTGCACCCCGGACGCCTCCGACTCGGCCTCCTTCGACGAGGTCCTGGAGCTGCTCCACCTCGGCGGCCGCTCCCTGCCCCACGCGGTCCTGATGATGGTCCCGGAGGCGTGGGAGAACCACGAGACGATGGACCCGGCCCGCCGCGCCTTCTACCAGTACCACTCCACGATGATGGAGCCCTGGGACGGCCCGGCCTGCGTCACCTTCACCGACGGCGTCCAGGTCGGCGCGGTCCTCGACCGCAACGGACTGCGCCCCGGCCGCTACTGGGTCACCGACGAGGGCCTCGTCGTCCTCTCCTCCGAGGTCGGCGTCCTCGACATCGACCCCGCCAAGGTCGTCCGCAAGGGCCGCCTCCAGCCCGGCAGGATGTTCCTCGTCGACACCGCCGAGCACCGCATCGTCGAGGACGACGAGATCAAGGCCGCCCTCGCCGCCGAGCACCCCTACGCGGAGTGGCTGGAGACCGGCGAGATCGAGCTCTCCGACCTCCCCGAGCGCGAGCACATCGTGCACACCCACGCCTCGGTCACCCGCCGCCAGCAGACCTTCGGCTACACCGAGGAAGAGCTCCGCGTCATCCTCGCGCCGATGGCCCGCACCGCCGGCGAGCCCCTCGGCTCCATGGGCACGGACTCGCCGATCGCGGCCCTGTCCGCCCGCCCGCGGCTGCTCTTCGACTACTTCACCCAGCTGTTCGCGCAGGTCACCAACCCGCCGCTCGACGCCATCCGCGAAGAGCTCGTGACCTCGCTGCGCTCCTCGCTCGGCCCCGGCAGCAACCTCCTCGAGCCCACCTCCTCGACGTGTCGCAGCGTCACGCTGCCCTTCCCGGTGATCGACAACGACGAGCTCGCCAAGCTCATCCACATCAACGCCGACGGCGACATGCCCGGCATGAAGGCCGCGACGCTCTCCGGCCTGTACCGGGTCTCCGGCGGCGGCGACGCCCTCGCCGCCCGACTCGACGCCATCTGCGCCGAGGCCGACACCGCCATCGAGGGCGGCGCCCGCCTCATCGTGCTCTCCGACCGGCACTCCGACGCCGAGCACGCGCCGATCCCCTCGCTGCTGCTCACCGCGGCCGTCCACCACCACCTCATCCGCACCAAGCAGCGCACCAAGGTGGGTCTGCTCGTCGAGGCCGGTGACGTCCGCGAGGTCCACCACGTCGCCCTGCTCATCGGCTACGGCGCCGCGGCGGTCAACCCGTACCTCGCCATGGAGTCCGTCGAGGACCTGGTCCGCGCCGGCACCTTCATCGAAGGCCTGGAGCCCGAGCAGGCCATCCGGAACCTGATCTACGCCCTCGGCAAGGGCGTCCTCAAGGTCATGTCCAAGATGGGCATCTCCACCGTCGCCTCCTACCGCGGCGCCCAGGTCTTCGAGGCCGTCGGCCTCGACGAGACCTTCGTCGCCACGTACTTCAACGGCACGGCCACCAAGATCGGCGGCGCCGGTCTCGACGTCGTCGCCAAGGAGGTCGCCGCCCGCCACGCCAAGGCGTACCCCGTCTCCGGCGTCCCCTCGGCGCACCGCCTCCTGGACATCGGCGGCGAGTACCAGTGGCGCCGCGAGGGCGAGCCGCACCTGTTCGACCCGGAGACCGTCTTCCGCCTGCAGCACGCCACGCGCAACAAGCGGTACGACATCTTCAAGCAGTACACGGACCGGGTGAACGAGCAGTCCGAGCGCCTGATGACGCTCCGCGGCCTCTTCGGCCTCACCTCCGACCGCCCCGCGATCTCGCTCGACGAGGTCGAGCCGGTCGCCGAGATCGTCAAGCGCTTCTCCACCGGCGCCATGTCGTACGGCTCCATCTCCCGCGAGGCCCACGAGACCCTCGCCATCGCCATGAACCAGCTGGGCGCCAAGTCCAACACCGGTGAGGGCGGCGAGGACCCGGACCGCCTCTACGACCCGGCCCGCCGCTCCGCGATCAAGCAGGTCGCCTCCGGCCGCTTCGGCGTCACCAGCGAGTACCTGGTCAACGCCGACGACATCCAGATCAAGATGGCCCAGGGCGCCAAGCCCGGCGAGGGCGGCCAGCTGCCCGGCCACAAGGTCTACCCGTGGGTCGCCAAGACGCGTCACTCGACGCCCGGCGTCGGCCTCATCTCGCCGCCGCCGCACCACGACATCTACTCCATCGAGGACCTGGCTCAGCTGATCCACGACCTCAAGAACGCCAACCCGGTCGCCCGCATCCACGTGAAGCTGGTCTCCGAGGTCGGCGTCGGCACGGTCGCCGCCGGTGTCTCCAAGGCCCACGCGGACGTCGTCCTCATCTCCGGCCACGACGGCGGAACCGGCGCCTCGCCGCTCACCTCGCTCAAGCACGCGGGCGGCCCCTGGGAGCTCGGCCTCGCCGAGACCCAGCAGACTCTGCTGCTCAACGGCCTGCGCGACCGGATCGTCGTCCAGACCGACGGCCAGCTCAAGACCGGCCGCGACGTCGTCATCGCCGCGCTGCTCGGCGCCGAGGAGTTCGGTTTCGCGACGGCGCCGCTCGTCGTCTCCGGCTGCGTCATGATGCGCGTCTGCCACCTGGACACCTGCCCGGTCGGCATCGCCACCCAGAACCCGGTCCTGCGCGACCGCTTCTCCGGCAAGGCCGAGTTCGTCGTCAACTTCTTCGAGTTCATCGCCGAAGAGGTCCGCGAGATCCTCGCCGAGCTGGGCTTCCGCACCCTCGAAGAGGCCGTCGGCCACGCCGAGATGCTCGACACCAGCCGCGCCGTCACCCACTGGAAGGCGCAGGGTCTCGACCTGGAGCCGCTCTTCTACGTGCCGGAGCTGCCCGAGGGCGCGGTCCGCCACGCCCTGATCGAGCAGGACCACGGTCTGGAGAAGGCCCTCGACAACGAGCTGATCCAGCTCGCCGCCGAGGCCCTGAACGCCGCCTCCGCCGAGGAGGCCCAGCCGGTCCGCGCCCAGGTCGCCATCCGCAACATCAACCGCACGGTCGGCACCATGCTCGGCCACCAGGTGACGAAGAAGTTCGGCGGCGCCGGCCTCCCGGCCGACACCATCGACATCACCTTCACCGGTTCCGCGGGCCAGTCGTTCGGCGCCTTCCTGCCGAGCGGTGTCACCCTCCGGCTGGAGGGCGACGCCAACGACTACGTCGGCAAGGGCCTCTCCGGCGGCCGTGTGATCGTCCGCCCCGACCGGGGCGCCGACCACCTCGCCGAGTACTCGACGATCGCGGGCAACACCATCGGGTACGGGGCGACCGGCGGCGAGCTGTTCCTCCGGGGCCGCACCGGCGAGCGCTTCTGCGTCCGCAACTCCGGCGCCCTGGTCGTCTCGGAAGGCGTGGGCGACCACGGCTGCGAGTACATGACCGGTGGTACGGCGGTCGTCCTCGGCGAGACCGGACGCAACTTCGCGGCCGGCATGTCGGGCGGTGTCGCCTACGTCGTCGACCTCGACCGGGACAACGTCAACTCCGGCAACCTGGGTGCGATCGAGAACCTGTCGGACACCGACAAGGCGTGGCTGCACGATGTCGTGCGCCGCCACCACGAGGAGACCGGCTCCACGGTCGCCGAGAAGCTCCTTGCCGACTGGGCCGTGAACGCGGACCGGTTCAGCAAGATCATCCCCACCACGTACAAGGCAGTGCTCGCCGCCAAGGACGCCGCTGAGCTCGCCGGTCTCTCCGAGGCCGAGACCACCGAGAAGATGATGGAGGCGGCGACCCATGGCTGACCCCAAGGGCTTCCTGACCACCGGTCGCGAGGTCGCCGAGACCCGCCCCGTGGGCGAGCGCGTCAGGGACTGGAACGAGGTCTACGTCCCCGGCTCCCTGCTGCCGATCATCAGCAAGCAGGCCGGCCGCTGCATGGACTGCGGCATCCCGTTCTGCCACAACGGCTGCCCCCTCGGGAACCTGATCCCCGAGTGGAACGACTACGCCTACCGTGAGGACTGGTCGGCGGCGCAGGAGCGCCTGCACGCCACCAACAACTTCCCGGAGTTCACCGGCCGCCTGTGCCCGGCGCCGTGCGAGTCCGCGTGTGTGCTCGGCATCAACCAGCCGGCCGTCACCATCAAGAACGTCGAAGTCTCCATCATCGACAAGGCCTGGGACGCGAACGACGTCAAGCCGCAGGTGCCCGAGCGCCTGTCCGGCAAGACCGCCGCCGTCATCGGCTCGGGCCCGGCGGGTCTCGCCGCCGCCCAGCAGCTGACCCGGGCCGGCCACACCGTGGTCGTGTACGAGCGCGCCGACCGCATCGGCGGCCTGCTGCGCTACGGCATCCCCGAGTTCAAGATGGAGAAGCGGCACATCAACCGCCGCATCGAGCAGATGCGCGCGGAGGGCACCAAGTTCCGCACCGGCATCGAGATCGGCCGCGACATGACGGCGACGGACCTGCGCAAGCGGTTCGACGCCGTGGTCATCGCCGCGGGCGCCACCACCGCCCGTGACCTGCCCGTTCCGGGCCGCGAGCTGTCCGGCATCCACCAGGCGATGGAGTACCTGCCGCTGGCGAACAAGGTCGTGGAGGGTGACTTCGTCGCCCCGCCGATCACCGCCGAGGGCAAGCACGTCGTCGTCATCGGCGGCGGCGACACCGGCGCCGACTGCGTCGGTACGGCCCACCGCCAGGGCGCGGCCTCGGTCACTCAGCTGGAGATCATGCCCCGACCGGGCGAGGAGCGGAACCCGGGTCAGCCCTGGCCGACCTTCCCCATGCTCTACAAGGTCACCTCCGCGCACGAGGAGGGCGGCGAGCGGGTCTACTCCGTCTCCACCACCCACTTCGAGGGGGACGAGGACGGCAACGTCCAGTTCCTCCACCTCGTCGAGGTCGAGTTCGTCGAGGGCAAGCTGACCCAGAAGCCGGGCACGGAGCGCAGGATCCCCGCTCAGCTGGTCACGCTCGCGATGGGCTTCACCGGCACGGACGTGGAGAACGGCCTGGTCGCCCAGTTTGGTCTGGACCTCGACGAGCGGGGTAACATCGCCCGAGACGCGGACTTCGCCACCAATGTCGATGGCGTGTACGTCGCCGGAGACGCCGGCCGCGGTCAGTCGCTCATCGTCTGGGCCATCGCCGAGGGCCGCTCGGCCGCCCGTGGCGTGGACCGCTACCTGACCGGCGCCAGCTCCCTGCCGGCCCCGATCCGCCCGACGGACCGTTCGCTGATGGTCTGATCCGACCGGATCACCCCGAGAACGTCCCGTACAACGACGTACGGAACTGAGCGCGGCGCCCCCCGAATGTCCCCGACCGGACGACTGGGTGGGCGCTGTCGCGCGTGCGGACGCACTGCCGGTCAGGTGATCGGGCCCGGGAAGATCCAGGTGACCAGGGAGGCGGCGGAGACCGCGAGGACGCCGACCAGGCCCATCCAGCGGGCGACGCCGGTCGTGCGTACGACGGACCTGGCCCGTTCCCTCTCGTACGTCAGCAGGTACTCCGCGTCGGTGAGGACCTTCTCGCCCGGCCGCTCGTGCACGGCCGAGACCATCATCCAGGAGGCCGCGAGGAGGAGCAGGAACGCACCGGCGAGCAGCCCGATCACCCACCACCTCGGGCCGGTGGTCATCCTGCTCAGGTTCTCCTGCCCCTTGAGCACGAAGACCACGGTGAGCAGCCCGGTGAGCGTGGTGAGGAAGTTCCGGTACCCCTCGGCCTGCTGGAGCGCCGCCCGCAGCCGCTCGGGCGGGCTCGCCATCGCCTGGCCTCGCAGGTCGGCCTTCCACAGTTCGTCGTCGCCGAATTCGCTCACAGGGACAGCCCCTGGGGCGGAAGCGCGATCCAGAACGAGGCCCCGCAGCCGTCCGGGACCTCGTCGGGCCGGTTCGTGTGCAAGGTCGCGCACTGACACCTGGCGGGCCTCGGCTCACCGGAGGCCACGAGTTCCCTCAGGGGCTTCGAGGGGCCCTTGGTCACGTACTGCACCGCCGTGATGACCTTCGTGGTCACGCACCGGCACCGGGGGCACTCCCCGGTGGCCTCCACGCCGTCGCCGTCGCCCCGCACCTGCCAGAGGAAGGTGGAGAGGGGCTGGGTGAGGGGGAAGGTCCTGCGCTGGTAGGGGACGGTGGAGCTCATGCCTGGGGTCCTCCGGGGTGGGAACGACGAGCGAGATTCGTCGGTACGTCGGCGCGGGGGCCGGGCGTCGGCGGTGAGGAGGTGCGCGCGCAGTGCCCGCCGCCTCCCGGCGTACGTCTCTTCGGGCGCGTACGTCGTCGAGCTCACCCGTACCCTCAACTCCCTGGCGCAGCACCCCTGGACGGACATGATTCCAGAACGTCACCGGGGAGAGGGCCGTCATCCGGGGACGGCCCTCAGCCACGCCGCCGCCCCGTCCAGCGCCGCGTCCGCCTCCGGCAGCACGCCCGCTCCGCCGAGGAAGCCGTGGAACACGCCCGTGTGCAGGTGGACCTCGGCCCGGACGCCCGCGGCGGAGAGGCGGCGGGCGTAGGCGAGGCCCTCGTCGCGCAGGGGGTCGCAGTCGGCGAGGACGAGGAGGGTGGGTGGGAGGCCCGCGACGTCGGGGGTCAGGCCGGGGGAGGCCGCCGACGGGTCGCCCCCGGGCGCCACGTACTGCTGCCAGTACCAGCGCATGTGCGCCGTCGTGTGGAAGTAGCCCTGAGCGAAGTCACGGGCCGACCGTCCCTCGAGCCGGTGGTCCAGGGCCGGGTGGACGAGGAGTTGGCCCGCCAGGGGCGGGCCGCCTCCGTCGCGGGCTCGGAGGGCGGCCGCCGCTGCCAGGTTCCCGCCGCTGCTGTCGCCGGCCAGGACCAGCGGCCGCCCCGGGTATCGGCCGGCCGCCCACTCCAGGGCCGTGCACACGTCGTCCTCGGCCGCCGGGAAGCGGTGCTCCGGGGCCCGCCGGTAGTCGACCGAGACGACGGTGGCGCCGGTACGGCCGGCGAGCGCGCGGCACGTGCGGTCGTGGGTGTCCAGGTCGCACAGGACCCAGCCGCCGCCGTGCGCGAAGACGACGACGAGGTCCTCCTGCCCCTCGTAGAGCCGTACGGGAACGCCGTTCGCCGAGGCGGACGCCGCCGGTGGTGTCCCGCCGAGGTGTGCGCGTGCCGCCGCCCTCAGCGCTTCCGGGCCCGCCTCCGGGCGCGGGAAGCCCGCGGACATCGCGTCGCAGAGCGCGCGGGCGGCCGGCGTGAGGGGGTCGGCGGGCCGGGCGCCGGTCGTCGTCATGAGGTGAGGCCTCCGTCGACCGTGAACTCGGCGCCCGTCACGTACGACGACGCCTCCGAGAGCAGGAACGCGACCAGCTCCCCGACCTCTTCCGGGCGGCCCATCCGGCCGAGTGGGACGTGCGACCAGTCCCTGTGCGCGACCGCCGTCGTCATGGGGGTGTCGACGGCGCCCGGGTGGACCGAGTTGACCCGGACGCCGTACGGGGCGAGGTCGCGTGCCGCCGCGCGGCTGAGGCCGCGCAGGCCGAACTTGCCGGCCCCGTACGCCGCGTGGCCGGGGACGCCGACGCGGCCCGCCGTGGACGACACGTTCACGACCGAGCCGCCGCCCGCCTCGCGGAGCGCGGGCAGCACCGCCTGGATGCCGAGAAACGGCCCCAACAGGTTGACCCTGAGGAGGAGTTCGAAGCTCTCGTACGTCTCCGATTCCACCGGGGCCGTCCGCCAGAGGGCTGCGTTGTTGACGAGCCCGTCGATCCCGCCGTACGTGGCGACCGCCGTGTCCGTCACCGTCCGCCAGTCGGCCGCCGACGTCACGTCGTGGCGGACGAAGACCGCCGCCCCGCCGAGCTCCGCCGCCACCGACCGGCCCTCCTCCTCCCGTACGTCGGTGAGGACCGCACGCGCCCCGGCCGCCACCAGGAGCCGGGCCTCCGCGGCGCCCTGGCCGCGCGCCGCGCCCGTCACGATCACGACCTTGCCGTCCAGGGCGCTCACGCGGCGGCGTCCAGGGCCCGGAAGTGCGGGATGACCTTCGTGCCCCACTGGCGGATGGTCTCCAGGCAGGCCTCCTGCGGCACGGTGCCCATCTGGATCAGGCACATCACCTCGTCGACGCCGATCTCCCGGAGCCGTTCGACGTACGCGATCGCCGTGGCGGCGTCCCCGTACGCGTGGTCGGTGTTGTAGGTGCCGGTGTCGACCGGCCGGGCGGGGACGTTCGCCTCGTGCAGCCGGGCGATCAGCTCGTCCCGCTCTCGGGCGAGGGCGCCGGCGTGGTCCTCGTCCTCCGCGTAACCGGTGGGCGCGGGCGCGCCGCCGTACCAGTGGGCGATCGATTCGGCGAAGAAGCGCTGGCCCCGGGTGCCGAGCCTGAGTGCGCGGTCGGCGTCGTCCAGGACGATGGTCGGGCAGAGGGCGGAGAAGTGGTCGTTGACCTCGGTGGAGACGAACCGCGACCCGTCCCGCGCGGCGAGGGCGTCGTCGTACACCGCGCGCATCGCGCGGACGTCGTCGGCGCCCGCGAACCCCATCACCAGGGCCCCGATGCCGAGTTCGGCCGCCCGCCGGAGGGAGGCGTGCTGCGAGCAGGCCATGAAGAGCGGCGGGTGCGGGTGCTGGACCGGGCGGGGCAGGATCGCGCCGGGGCCGATGTCGAGCGAGCCGTGCCACGCGAACTCCGGCGCGCGCCACGCGGCGGCGAGGATCCGCAGGGCCTCCTCGGTCTGCGGTCCGGTGTCCTCGGGGCGCACCCCGAACATCCGCATCTCCTGGCGGGTCGCACCGCGTCCGGCGCCGATGTCGACCCGGCCGCCGGAGAGCACGTCGAGCATGGCGGCGCGTTCGGCGACCCGGACGGGGTGCTGGTAGCCGAAGGGCATGGTGACCACGCCGTGGCCGACGCGGAGGGTGCGGGTGCGGGCGGCGACCCAGGTCAGGAAGATCTCGGACGCGCTCATGTGGGCGTACTGCGTGAGGGAGTGGTGTTCGACCGCCCAGATCCGGTCGAAGCCCATCTCCTCGGCGAGGACGGCCTGTTCGACGCAGTCGTGGATGACGCGGTGTTCGCGGGCGGGCGTCGGGTCTACGAGCTGTGCTTCGAAGATCATGGAGAACTTCACGGGGGAGCTCCTCCCGTTGACGGTGTGTCAGATATGCCTAATCGAAATACTTCTAGCAGGCATAGGTGAGGGAGGGAAGGGTCGTAGACTGCCGACCGTGGCGGACGAAGAGACCGTGCCGGCGCTTCCGGCGACGAGCTGGGCCGTGCTCGGACTGCTCTCCTTCGGGCGGGAGTTGTCCGGCTACGACCTCAAGAAGTGGTCGGACCGGTCGCTGGGGCTCTTCTACTGGAGCCCGTCGTTCAGCCAGATCTACAGCGAGCTCAAACGCCTGGAGAAGGCCGGATACACCGGCTCGCGTCTGGTCGCGCCGGAGGCCGGCGCGCGCGACAAGCGCGTCTACCGGATCACCGACGAGGGCCTCGCCGCCGTCCGGCTCTGGGCCCGCAGCGCGCCGCTCGACCCGCCGGTCCTCAAACACGGGCCGATGCTCCGGCTCTGGCTCGGCCATCTCCTCGAACCCGAGCGGACGCGGGAGATCCTCGCCGCGCACCGGGAGTACGCCGAGACCATGCGGCTGCGCGCCGAGGCCGACGCGGCGGACGCGTCGGCGGACGAGGCCTGGGCATACCCCCTGCTCACCCTGACCTGGGCCGAGCGGTACTACACCGCCGAGCGCGATCTGGCCGACGCCATGCTCGCGGACATCGAGCGGCTGGAGCGGCCGGAGCTTCCCGAGGGAGAGAACCCATGGCACTGAGTCTGCGCAAGGTCGAGGAGACCGCGCCCGCGCTGGTCAGTCTCTACAAGCAGGCGGGCGAGTCGCTGCGACGGCACGGGATCGACGGGCAGCGCGTCGCCGTCTACCTCGTCGTCGACTACTCGGGGTCGATGAAGCCGTACTACTCCCGCGGCGCCGTCCAGGCCCTGGCCGACCGGGTGCTGGGGCTCTCCGCGCAGCTCGACGACGACGGGCGGGTACCCGTCGTCTTCTTCTCCACCGACATCGACGCCGAGACCGAGATCCGGCTCGACGACCACGCCGGCCGGATCGACCGGATCGTCGCCGGGCTCGGGCACATGGGCAAGACCAGCTATCACCTGGCCATGGACGCCGTCATCGACCACTACCTCGACAGCGGCTCCACCGCGCCCGCGCTCGTCGTCTTCCAGACCGACGGCGGGCCGATCAACAAGCTCGCGGCCGAGCGGTACGTGTGCAAGGCGGCCCGGCTGCCGATCTTCTGGCAGTTCATCGGCTTCGGCGACCCGAGCAGCCGGCAGTTCGAGTTCCTGCGCCGGCTCGACGAGCTGGACGTGCCGGCGAAGAGGCCCGTCGACAACTCCGGGTTCTTCCACGCGGGTCAGGACCCGAGCAGGGTTCCGGACGCGGAGCTGTACGACAGGCTCGTCTCGGAGTTCCCGGTCTGGCTCGCGGCGGCGCGAAGGCAGGGCATCGTCCGGTCATGAACCGGCTCCCCGACCTCCGGGGCGCCCGTTCCTCCCCCGCCGCGCTCATGGCGGCGACCGGGGGCAGGGAACCGGCCACCGCCGACCGGGCGAGGGGGAATCCGATGGCCCCCGGTCCTGGCCGTGGGCGATCATGGCGCCCATGACTTCTCTGGTACGACACGTCACCATCGACTGCTCCGACGCCTACGCCCTCGCCGCCTTCTGGGCGAAGGTCCTGGACTCCAAGGTCTCCGACGACGACCAGCCGGGGGACGAGGAGGCGCTCGTCGAGACCCCCGGGGCCGGCCTCCTCTTCATCCAGGTCCCCGAGGCGAAGGCGGTCAAGAACCGCATCCACCTCGACCTCCAGCCGCAGGACCGCACCCGCGACGAGGAGATCGAGCGGCTGCTCGGCCTCGGCGCGACCCTCCTCGACGACCGCCGGAACCCGGACGGCACGGGCTGGGCGACCCTGGGCGACCCGGAGGGCAACGAGTTCTGCGTCGAGCGCAGCGCCGCGGAGCGCGCCGCCACCTCCTGATCCTGATCCTGAGACGTACGGAGTGATCCGGAGAGACGTACGGAGCAATCCGGACGGTAGGTGTCGGGTATCCGGTGTTTCCTGGATCCATGGGAGACACCGGAACCGGAACCACCTGGTCGGCCTTCGAGGCCGCCGAACCCGCATTCGCCGAGACCGTGCGCGAGCGCTTCGGGCAGTACACCCACCACGCCCTCGCGACCGTGCGCGAGGACGGCTCTCCGCGGCTCAGCGGCATCGAGGTGGGCTTCCGCTTCGGAGAGCTCTGGCTCGGCATGATGCCCGGCTCCCGCAAGGCCCGCGACCTGCGCCGCGACCCCCGGCTCACCCTCCTCGCCAACCTGGGCGCCGGCACCGGCATGGGCGGCGGGGACGTCCGTGTCTCCGGGCGGGCGGTCGAGATCACCGACCCGGAGACGGTCGCCCGGTACGTCGCCGACGCGGGCGAGCCCCAGCCGTTCCACCTCTTCCGGGTGGACCCGACCGAGGTCGTACGGACCTGGGTGGACGGCGACGAGCTGGTCGTCCGCACCTGGTCCGCCGGGCGCCCGGCCCGCACCTTCCGGCGCGGCAACGACGACAGCCCGCCCCGCCGGGTGTCGTGAGCCCGTTCGGCCGGGCGTCACGATCCGGTCAGGAGTACGCGCCGAGGACCGCCGCCCGGCAGGCGGCAGGGTCGCCCCAGGCGTCTCTCAGGGGGCGGGCCTTGCGGAGCCACAGAGACAGGGCCGGTTCCTCCGTGTAGCCGATCGCGCCGTGGATCTGGAGGGCGGTGCGCGCCGCCGTGTAACCGGCCTCGCCCGTGGTCACCTTGGCCGCGGCCAGGTCCCCGGGCGTCATCGTCACCGCCGCCCCGAACAGCAGGGGCCGCGCGAACTCCAGGGCCAGCAGGGTGTCCGCCAGGCGGTGCTTGACCGCCTGGAACGCGCCGATCGGGGTGCCGAACTGCGAGCGCTGCCGGGCGTACGCGACCGTCCGGTCGAGCAGCGCCAGGCCCACGCCCAGTGACTGCGCGGCCGTCGCCAGCATCGCCCAGCGCCGGGCCTGCCCGGCCGCGACGGCCACCGCGGGGCCCTTGGCGAGCAGCTCCCCGCCGGGTGCCGGGCGGGCGAGCCGCCGTGCGGGGTCGGCGGAGCCCCGGACCTGTCCATGACCGGGCGCCCGCCACAGTTCCTCCCCGCGCACGACGAGCACCGTGTCCGCCCGGTCGGCGTCCAGGGCGTACGGGACGGAGTGCCGTACGCCCTCCGCCCCGGCGATCGCCAGGGTCGCCGTCCGTTCGCCCGTCGCCAGGGCGGGCAGAAGGCGTTTCGCCGGGTCCGGGTCGCCCAGGCGCGCCAGTTCCCCGAGGAGTACCGTCGTCGCCACGGTCTCCACCACGGGGCCCGGCACCGCGTGACGGCCCAGTTCGACGAAGGCGTGCGCGAGTTCGACCGGGAGCAGGCCCGTTCCCTCGTACTCCTCCGGGACCGCGAGCGCGCACACCCCCGCTTCCGCGAGACGCCCCCACAGGGCCCGCCCCGGGCCGGGGTCGTCGCCCGCCCAGGCCCGTACGGCCGCCGGGGTGTCCGCGGCGGTGAGCATCGCGTCCAGGGAGCGGGCGAACGCGCGCTGTTCGCCGGTCGGCAGAAAAGTCATCAGCGGCGCCCCTTCGGCAGGCCGAGCAGCCGCTCGGCGATGATGTCGCGCTGGATCTCGTTGGTGCCCGCGTAGAGGGGGCCCGCGAGGGAGAAGACGTACCCCTCCGCCCACGCGCCGTCCGCGAGTTCGCCGTCCGGGCCCAGGAGGTCCAGCGCCGTCTCGTGGAGGGCCAGGTCGTACTCCGACCAGAAGACCTTGTTGAGGCTGGACTCGGCCCCCGACGGCGCCCCCGTCGTCAGCCGGGCCGCGGCGCCCGCCGTGAACAGCTGGTACGCCCGGGCCCCGATCACCGCGTCCGCCACCCGGTCCCGCAGTGCCGAGTCCGCCGGGTCGCCCTCCGTCCGCCAGAGCCGTACGAGCCGGTCGGCGGCGGCGAGGAAGCGGCCGGGGGAGCGGAGCATCAGTCCGCGCTCGTTGCCCGTCGTGGACATCGCGATGCGCCAGCCCTGGCCCGGCTCCCCGATCACGTCCTTGTCCGGCACGAACACGTCGTCGAGGAACAGCTCGGCGAAGGCGGGCTTGCCGTCGAGCCGGCCGATGGGCCGGACCGTCACCCCCGGTGCCCGCAGGTCGAACATGAGGTAGGTCAGGCCGCGGTGCGGCCGGTCCGCGTCGGGGTCGCTGCGGAAGATGCCGAAGGCCCGGTCGGCGAAGGCGGCCCGGGAGGACCAGGTCTTCTGCCCGGAGAGCAGCCAGCCGCCGTCCGTGCGGACCGCGCGGGAGGTGAGGGACGCCAGGTCGGAGCCGGCCTCGGGCTCCGACCAGGCCTGCGCCCAGATCGTCGCGCCGGTCGCCATCGACGGCAGTACGCGCGCGCGTTGTTCCGCCGTGCCGTGGTCGAGGAGGGTGGGCGCGAGGAGCTGGACGCCGTTCTGCGAGACCCGGCCGGGTGCCCCGGCCGCCCAGTACTCCTCCTCGAAGACCAGCCACCGGGCGAGGTCGACGCCCCGGCCTCCGTACTCCTCGGGCCACGAGACCACCGACCAGCGGGCGGCGGCCAGTTCGGCCTCCCAGGCGCGGTGGGCGGCGAAGCCCTCGGCCGTCTCCAGGGAGGGCAGCGGCTCGGCGGGGACATGGTCCCGCAGCCACTCCCGGGCCTCCGCCCGGAAGGCCTCCTCGGCCCGCGTGTACGAGAGATCCATCGGTCACCCCGCCCTCACCCGTTCCCTAACAAGTGTTTGGTAGGTTAACGTACGGCCATGAGCAGCGTCGAGGAGTTCCGGGCGGAGATACGGGGCTGGCTGAAGACCCACCTCAGCGGCTCCTTCGCCGCCCTCAAGGGACGTGGCGGGCCCGGCCGCGAGCACGAGGCCTTCGCCGAACGCCTCGCCTGGGAACGGCACCTGGCCGCCCACGGCTGGACCTGCGTCGGCTGGCCCGAGGAGTACGGCGGGCGCGGCGCGAGCATCGAGGAGCAGATCGCCTTCCACGAGGAGTACGCCCTCGCCGACGCTCCCGCCCGCGTCAACCACATCGGCGAACAGCTCCTCGGCCCCACCCTCATCGACCACGGCACCGAGGAGCAGAAGGCCCGCTTCCTGCCCCCGATCCGCGCCGTCGAGGAACTCTGGTGCCAGGGCTACAGCGAACCCGGCGCCGGCTCCGACCTCGCCGCCGTCCGCACCCGCGCCGCCCTGGAGGACGGCCGGTGGGTGGTGAACGGGCAGAAGATCTGGACCTCCCTCGCCCACGAATCCCAGTGGTGCTTCGTCCTGGCCCGCACGGAGCCGGGCTCACGGCGCCACGCCGGGCTCTCGTACCTCCTCGTCCCCCTCGACCGGCCCGGCGTCGAGATCCGGCCCATCGTCCAGCTCACCGGCACCAGCGAGTTCAACGAGGTGTTCTTCGACGGGGCCGTCACCGACGCCGCGAACGTCGTCGGCGCACCCGGCGACGGCTGGCGGATCGCCATGGCCACCCTCGGCTACGAACGAGGCGTCTCCACCCTCGGCCAGCAGGTCGGCTTCCGCCGCGAACTCGACGCCCTCGTCACCCTCGCCCGCCGCAACGGCGCCGCCGCCGACCCCGCCGTCCGCGACCGCCTCACCCGCGCCTGGACCGGCCTCGAAGCCATGCGCGCGGCCGCCCTGCACGGCACCGACCCCTCCGCCGCCAAGCTGTACTGGTCCCACTGGCACCGCGACCTCGGCGAACTCGCCCTGGAGGTCTGCGGCCCCGCCGCCACGCTGGCCGCCGGAGCCCCGTACGAACTCGACGACTGGCAGCGGCTGTTCCTCTTCTCCCGCGCCGACACCGTCTACGCCGGATCCAGCGAGATCCAGCGGAACATCATCGCCGAGCGGGTGCTCGGCCTCCCGAAGGAGCCGCGCCCGTGAGCCGTACCCCCGCGCCGCCCTACGTGAAGGGCCACGGACTCCTCGCCGGGCGCACCGCCGTGATCACCGCCGCCGCCGGAGCCGGCATCGGCGGCGCCACCGCCCGACGCTTCCTCGAGGAGGGCGCCCGCGTCCTCGTCAGCGACGCCCACACCCGCCGCCTCAAGGAGACCGAGACCGCGCTCGCCGCCGAGTTCGGCGCGGACGCGGTCGCCTCCCAGCCCTGCGACGTCACCGACGAGACCCAGGTCCAGGCGCTGTACGACACCGCCGTACGGCTCCACGGGCGCCTGGACATCACCGTCAACAACGCCGGCCTCGGCGGCACCGCGGAGCTCGCCGACATGACCGACGAGCAGTGGAACCGGGTCCTCGACGTCACCCTCGGCGGCACCTTCCGCTGCACCCGCGCCGCCCTCCGCCACTTCCGCGAAGCGGCCACCGGCGACGGCACGGGCGACGGCGGCGGCACGCGCACCGGCGGCGTCGTCGTCAACAACGCCTCCGTCATCGGCTGGCGCGCCCAGGCCGGCCAGGCCCACTACGCCGCCGCCAAGGCCGGCGTCATGGCCCTCACCCGCTGCGCGGCCGTCGAGGCCGCCGCGTACGGCGTGCGCGTCAACGCCGTCTCGCCGTCCCTCGCCATGCACCCCCACCTGGCCAAGGTCACCACCACCGAACTCCTCGACGAGCTGACCGCACGCGAGGCCTTCGGCCGCTACGCCGAGCCCTGGGAGATCGCCAACGTCATCGTCTTCCTCGCCGGCGACTACTCCTCCTACATGACCGGCGAGACGGTCTCCGTCAGCAGCCAGCACCCGTAGGGGGTGCCCCAGAATGGACGTGTGCCGAACACTCCCCAGAGCTCAAGCAAGAAGAAGACCCCGGTGAGCGGCGGGCCCGAGCGGCGCCGCGAACTCCTCGACACGGCGGCCGAGGTGTTCGCCGCCCAGGGGTACAACGCCACCACCGTCCGCAAGATCGCGGACGCCGCCGGCATGCTCGCCGGCAGCCTCTACTACCACTTCGACTCCAAGGAGTCGATGCTCGACGAGATCCTCTCCACCTTCCTCGACGAGCTGTGGGAGGGGTACGACGCCGTCCTCGACGCCGGACTCGGGCCCCGCGAGACCATCGAGGCCCTCGTCACCGAGTCCTTCCGCGAGATCGACCGGCACCGCGCCGCCGTCGCCATCTACCAGAAGGAGTCCCGGCACCTCACCGACCAGCCCCGCTTCCACTACCTCACCGACTCGCAGCGCCGGTTCGAGAAGGCCTGGCTCGGCACCCTGGAACGCGGGGTCGCCGCCGGAGTCTTCCGCGCCGACCTGGACGTCCGCCTGACCTACCGGTTCGTCCGCGACACCGTCTGGGTCGCCGCGTCCTGGTACCGGCCGGGCGGCCTGCACAGCCCCGAGGAGATCGCCCGCCAGTACCTTTCCATGGTCCTGGACGGAATCGCCGTACGCACGTAACGACGCACGGTCCCGGCACCGGCCCGTGCGTCCCACCCGACCCACCGGAGGAGTCGCCATGCCCGAGGCCTACATCGTCGAAGCGGTCCGCACGCCCGTGGGGCGCCGAGGGGGCGGACTCTCCGCCGTCCACCCCGCGGACCTCGGCGCCCACGCCCTGAAGGCCCTCGTCATCCGAGCGGGGATCGACCCGGCCGCCGTCGACGACGTCGTCCTCGGCTGCCTCGACACCGTCGGGCCGCAGGCCGGCGACATCGCCCGTACGGCCTGGCTGGCCGCGGGCCTCCCCGAGGAGGTCCCCGGGGTGACCGTCGACCGCCAGTGCGGCTCGTCCCAGCAGGCCGTGCACTTCGCCGCCCAGGCGGTGATGTCCGGCACCCAGGACCTCGTCGTCGCCGGCGGCGTACAGAACATGTCGATGATCCCCATCGCCTTCGCCTCCCGGCAGGCCGCCGAACCCCTCGGCCTCACCGGCGGCCCCTTCCACAGCAGCGAGGGCTGGCGCGCCCGGTACGGCGACGCGCCCGTCAACCAGTTCCACGGCGCCGAGCTGATCGCCGAGAAATGGCGGATCACCCGCCACGACCAGGAGGAATTCGCCCTCCGCTCGCACGAGCGGGCGCTCCGCGCGATCGACGACGGCCGCTTCGCGCGGGAGACCGTGGCGTACGGCGACGTCACCGTCGACGAGGGGCCGCGCCGCGACACCAGCGCGGAGAAGATGGCCGGGCTCCGGCCGGTCGTCGAGGGCGGCACCATCACCGCCGCGTGCTCCTCCCAGGTCTCCGACGGGGCGGCGGCCCTGCTCCTGGCGAGCGAGCGGGCCGTGCGGGAGCACGGGCTCACCCCCCGGGCCCGGATCCACCACCTCTCGGCGCGCGGCGAGGACCCCATCCGGATGCTGTCCGCGCCGATACCCGCGACCGCCCACGCGCTCAAGAAGACCGGCCTGACCATCGACGACATCGACCTCGTCGAGATCAACGAGGCCTTCGCGCCGGTCGTCCTCGCCTGGCTGAAGGAGACCGGCGCCGACCCGGCCCGGGTCAACGTCAACGGCGGCGCGATCGCCCTGGGCCACCCGCTCGGCGCGACCGGCGCGAAACTGATGACGACACTCCTCCACGAACTGGAACGCACCGGAGGCCGCTACGGCCTCCAGACCATGTGCGAGGGCGGCGGCCAGGCGAACGTCACGATCATCGAAAGGCTGTGAGCCGGCCACGAGGGTGGCCGGCTCAGGACAGGGGCCGTGTGCGAGGGCGGCGGTCGGCGCACGTCACGATCATCGAAAGGCCGTGACGATCACCGGGCGGCTGTGAGGTCGCCCACGTCACACCCTCCTGGTCAGGTCTGATCCGTCCGTGCATCGGTCGGGAGGGGCGGGAAGGTTCCGGGGCGCACTATTGTTCCGGTAGAGACATCCGGGGCTCGTACCGCGCGTTCCGGGAAAACAGCCGGGGCCCGTATCGCGTGTTCCGGGTAGAGCAGCCGGGGCCCGCACCGTGCAGGTGCGGGCCCTGGCTGTGCCGCGAGCACCGGCCAGAAAGGCACGCATGACCCGCTCCGAACGCTCCCACAAGCGCAGCCCCCGCACCGCCCAGGCGAAGTCCACGTCACAGCCGAAGGCCTCCCGCGGAGGGCGCCGCCCCTCCGCGCCCCCGCCGCCGAGCGAGTTCACCCCGCCGGAGACGGTGACGCCCGCCCTCCCCGCGGTGGCCGCCTTCGCCGACCTCGACATGCCCGAGGGCCTGCTGCGGACCCTGGGCGAGCAGGGCGTCACGGAGCCGTTCCCGATCCAGGCCGCGACCCTCCCGAACTCGCTGGCGGGCCGTGACGTGCTCGGCCGGGGACGTACCGGCTCGGGCAAGACCCTGGCGTTCGGACTCGCGATCCTGGCCCGCTCGGCCGGCCGCCGCGCCGAGCCGGGCGCGCCGCTCGCGCTCGTCCTGGTGCCCACCCGCGAGCTCGCCCAGCAGGTGACCGACGCGCTCACCCCGTACGCCTCCGCGCTGCGGCTGCGCATCACCACGGTCGTCGGCGGCATGTCGATCAGCCGGCAGTCGTCCGCGCTGCGGCGCGGCGCCGAGATCCTCATCGCCACGCCCGGCCGGCTCCACGACCTCATCGACCGCGGCGACTGCCGTCTCGACCAGGTCGCCGTCACCGTCCTCGACGAGGCCGACCAGATGGCCGACATGGGCTTCCTGCCGCAGGTCACCAAGCTCCTGAAGCAGGTCGAGCCGGGCGGGCAGCGCCTGCTGTTCTCGGCCACCCTCGACCGGAACGTCGACCGGCTGGTCAAGATGTTCCTCGACGACCCGGTCGTCCACTCCGTCGACCCGTCGGCCGGCGCGGTCACGACGATGGAGCACCACGTCCTGTACGTGATGGACGAGACCGACAAGAAGGCCGTCACGCTGAAGATCGCGGCCCGCGACGGCCGCACGATCCTCTTCCTGGACACCAAGCGGTCCGTGGACCGGCTGGTCAAGCGGCTTCTCGCCAACGGTGTACGGGCCTCCGGCCTGCACGGCGGCCGCTCGCAGCCGCAGCGCAACCGGACCCTGGACCAGTTCAAGAGCGGCCAGGTCACCACGCTCGTCGCCACGAACGTGGCCGCCCGAGGCATCCACGTCGACGACCTCGACATGGTCGTCAACGTCGACCCGCCGATGGACCACAAGGACTACCTGCACCGCGGCGGCCGCACCGCCCGCGCCGGTGAGTCCGGCAGCGTCTTCACCCTGGTGCTGCCCGAGCAGAAGCGCGACATGGGCCGTCTGATGTCGCACGCGGGCATCAACCCCCGCACGGCGCAGATCAAGTCCAGCGACGAGCAGCTCGCCGAGCTGACCGGCGCGCGGGAGCCCTCGGGCGTCCCGGTCGTCGTCGAGACCCCACAGCCGACCCAGCCGCGCAAGCCGGCCGGCTCCGGTGCCGCCGGTGGCCGTTCCTCCTCCGGCCGACGCCGCCGTCCCGCCGCGGCCGGCGGCACGGGCGGTACGGGCACGGGCGCGGGCCGTTCCGGAGCCACGGGCACGGCCTCGGGCCGCGCCACGGGCTCCTCGGGCCGTACGTCGGGCTCCGCGGGCCGCACCGCCGGCTCCGCCGGTGGCTCGGGCCGCGCGTCCGCCGGCGGCCGGGGCGCCGGCTCCGGCACGGGCGGCGGACGGGGTGCCGCCGCGGGGGCCGGTGCCGGTGCGGTTCGCGCCGGGCGTCAGGCCCCGGGCACCAGCCGTGCGCGCAGCGCCAGCAGCTCGCGGAACTCCAGGCCGAGGCCGTCCGACACGTAACGGAACACGCTCCCGTACGAGGAGCGCAGCTGCTCCAGGGCGGTGTCGAGGTACTCCGCCCGCACCTCCTGGAGCGGAATGATCAGGGCCGGGTTCTGCATGAGCCCGGCCTGTTTCAATCCCTCGCGCAGCCGCGCGTCGTACGCGGCACGGAAGGTGTTGGAGGCCAGGTAGTCCGCGCGGGCGAGGGAGTCGGGCACGCCGAGGAGCGTGAGCAGCAGCCAGCCGGTCCAGCCGGTGCGGTCCTTGCCCGAGGTGCAGTGCAGGAGCAGCGGCCCCCGGCGGGGGTCGGCCAGGTCCCGCAGGGTCGCCGCGAAGGCGGCCCGGTTCGCGGGATCGGTGACGAACGTCCGGTACACCTCGCGCATGAACGCGGCGGCCCGCCCGCCGCCGAGCATCTCCTCCTGCCGCACCGGGTCGCGCGAGCCGATCGCGGTGAGCAGCTGCCCGAACAGGCCGTTGTCGGTGACGGGCCGGGGGACCGGGACGGCGCCGGCCGGGAGCCGGTCGGCGCCGTCGTAGCCGACCTCCTGGGGGATCCGCAGGTCGACCACGGTGCCGAGGCCGAGCCCGGCGAGTGTGGTGACGTCCGCGTCGGTCAGCTTGGCGAGGTGGTCGCCCCGGTAGGCGAGGCCGTACCGGACCCGGCTCCCGTCGTACGTGGGGTAGCCGCCGAGGTCGCGGACGTTGACGGCGCCCTGGAGCGGGATCTGCCGGATCGGGGGCGCCTGCGGGGACCGGGGGCGGGCGATCGCCTCCGTGGGCAGGGCGCCGAGCAGGGCGGTGGCGCCGGTGGCGGTGAGCAGCGCGCGTCGAGACAGGTGCACGGCCGGACTCCTTTGCGGCTCAAGAGGGTTGAGGGTGGACGGTGCGGCGTGTGGGTGTGGGTCACACCTGCGGGTCACCCGGAGGCGCGGCGTGTGGGTCGCTCCTCCGGAGCTCCTCCGGGTCAGCCGGCGGGGTCACTCGTCGGGGTGCGGCAGCGTCCGCAGGACCTGCGCGGCCTCCGTCATGATCCGGGTGACCAGTTCCTCGCAGCTGGGCAGGTCGTCGATGACTCCCGCGACCTGACCGGCGGCCATGATGCCGAGGTCGGTGCGGCCCTCGACCATGGACGCCCGCAGCAGCATCGGGGTGTTCGCGGCGAGCAGGACCTGGCTCCACGACAGGTCCTTGCCGTGGCGCAGGGCCAGGCCGTCGCGGATCATCGCGGGCCAGGAGAGCCCGGAGATCCGGCGGAAGCCGGCCGCCCGGCGCAGCGCGCGGGTCAGGGACCGTACCCGCCCGGCGTGCTCAAGGGACGCGACGAGGTCGGTGCGGAGCATCCGGTGCGGCAGCCCGTCGACGGCCGTGGTCACGGTGACGTCCTTGACCGTGGCTTCCAGATAGCGGGCCTTCACCGCCTCCGGCACGGTCGAGTCGGAGGTCAGCAGGAAGCGGGTGCCCATGGCGATGCCCGCCGCCCCGTGGGCGAGGGCGGCGACCAGGCCGCGCCCGTCACGGAAGCCGCCCGCGGCGATCACCGGGATGTCGACGGCGTCCACCACCTGTGGAAGCAGGACGGTCGTCGCGACGTCGCCGGTGTGGCCGCCGCCCTCGCCGCCCTGGACCAGTACCGCGTCCGCGCCCCAGCCGGCGACCTTCTCGGCGTGCCGCCGGGCGCCGACGGAGGGGATGACGACGACTCCGGCGTCCTTGAGCTCGGCGATCAGGTCCCGGGACGGCGCGAGGGCGAAGGAGGCGACCCGTACGCCCTCGTCGACGATGATCCGGACCCGTTCGCGGGCGTCCCCGGCGTCGGCGCGCAGGTTCACCCCGAAGGGCCGGTCGGTGCGGGACTTCACCTCGCGGACGGCGGCACGCAGCTCCTCCGCGGTCATCGTGGCGGAGGCGAGGACACCGAGCGCACCCGCCTTCGCGGTGGCGGAGACGAGCCGGGGCCCGGCGACCCAGCCCATCCCCGTCTGCACGACGGGGTGGCGGACGCCGACCAGCTTGGTCAGAGCCGTCTCCATCAGGACCCGACCTCGCGGTTCCGCAGCCCGCGCGGGTCGATGACCTCGCGGATCAGCCGGAGTTCCTCGGCGGTGGGCTCGCGGGTGCACGGCACGTCCTCGCCGGTCACCAGGTCGAAGCCGGTCGCAGCCCGGACCTCGTCGACGGTGACGCCCGGGTGCACGGACACGAGCCGCATTGTGTGGTCGGGGGTCGCGAAGTCGAGGACGGCGAGGTCCGTCACCACCCGGGGGAGACGGTGGTACGGACCGACGGCGTGGTCGTAACCGACACCGCAGATCATGTCGACCCGCTCGACGAAGACCCGGGTCGAGTGCTTGGGGATCCAGTAACTCACCGGATTGTTCAGGGTGTTGACGGGCGCGCCGCGGACGCCGAGGAGCTGCCGGGTGGGCCGCTCCCAGTCGCCGATGCAGGAGATGTTCTGGTTGCCGTACCGGTCGATCTGGCTGGCGCCCATCATCACGTGCCGTCTGCCGCCGGTGACCATGGTGAGGTGCCTGCGGTACGGCAGCCAGCCCTCGGGCCGCCCGTCGAGTCCGACGAGCAGGGCCTCGCCGTCGGTGAGGAGGAGGTCGGGGGAGAAGGTGCGTTTGGCGAGGCGGGCGCCGAAGGAGGGGATCAGGCCCATGGGGCTGGCGAGCACCTCGCCGTTGTCGCGCCAGGCCTCGGCGCAGGCGATCACGCAGTACTCGGCCCGGCTGGTCACCGCTGTCGTCGCGTCCGTCGTCACTTCCGCTGCTCCTTGTGCCAGGCCTGGACGGCCGCCTGGTAGTCGTCCTCGCTCTTGCCCGAGAGGAAGCGTTCGGCGAACTCGGGCCAGGGGGTGGTCGCGTAGAGCTTCTGGAACGGCTCGTCGCGGTCGTGGTCGGGGACGCAGGAGGTGAAGTGGGCCCCGTTCGGGGTCTCGACGACGCCGGTGACGCTGTGGCGGCTGACGAGGAGCGTCTGGGGCACGGTGTCCGGCCCGAAGGACTCCACCACCTGCTCGCAGGAGACGTACGCCGTGTCGGCGGCCTCGCAGAACAGGTCGTCGAAGTACGGATCGGGGCCGAGGTACCGGCCGTTCCCGAGCCGGTCGGCGCGGTTGAGGTGGACCAGGGCGGCATCCATGCGCAGCGCGGGCACGGCGACGAACTCCTCGCCGTCCTCGTACGGGGAGGTGACGGTCCGCAGGCCCGGGTTGACCCGCATCACGTCGGAGCCGAGGCCGGCCCGCACCGGCAGGAAGGGCAGCCGGTTGGCGGCGGCGTGCAGCCCCCACATGAACATCGCCTCGTCGAGTTCGGTGAGCTCGAAGGCACCGCGCTCGCGGGCGGCGCGGTAGTGCGGTTCGAGGGGGATGGAGTCCAGGGTCACGAAGGGGGCGACGAGCCGCCGGATCCTGCCGGCGGCCGCGAGCAGCCCGACGTCCGGGCCCCCGTACGAGATCACGGTGAGATCGCTGATCTCGGACCGGAGCAGCGCTCTGACCAGGGCCATCGGCTTGCGCCGCGCGCCCCAGCCGCCGATCCCGATCGTCATGCCGGAGCGGAGCCGGCCGACGACGTCCTCGGGGGTCATGACCTTGTCCGTCGGCTCTGTCCTCTGCTCTGCCCTCCGGTTCACGGGGAGCTCTCCTTCCCGAAGGTGTCGCGGACCCGGTCGGCGACCCCGCTGAGGTTGGCCTCGAAGGTGAAGCCCTGCTCGAATCGGTAGCTGCGCCGGACGTCCACGGGGTCGATGCCGTTGAGCGCGGCCTTGGCGAGCCGCAGGAGGCTGCCGTCCTTCGCGGCGATCTCCCCGGCCAGCCCGAGCGCCGCGTCGAGCAGTCCGGCGCGCGGCACCACCCTCCACACCGAGCCGTGGGCGTGCAGTTCGGCGGCGGTCGCGGTCCGCGAGGTGTAGTAGAGCGCCCGCATCAGGTGCTGGGGCACGAGCCGCGCCAGATGGGTGGCGGCGCCGAGCGCGCCCCGGTCCAGCTCGGGCAGTCCGAAGACGGCGTCATCGGCGGCGACGATCGCGTCGGCGTTGCCGACGAGGCCGACGCCGCCGCCCAGGCAGTGTCCGGCGACCGCGGCGACGACCGGCACCTCGCACTCGTAGACGGCGGCGAAGGCCTCGGCGCAGCCGCTGTTGGCGCCGATCAGGGAGGTGTGGCCGGGGTCGCGCTGCAACTCCTTGATGTCGACGCCCGCGTTGAAGCCGCGGCCCTCGGCGGTGAGCACGACGCAGCGGACCTCGGGGTCGCGGCCCGCCGTGCGGACGGCGTCGGCGAGCGCGTACCAGCCCTTCACGGGCAGGGCGTTGACGGGTGGGAAGTCGACGGTGACCAGGGCCACGCCCGGAGTGGGGCGCGAGGTGCAGACACCCATGAGTGGATCAGCTACCTTTCCACCAAACGTTTGTTAGGTACCCTCTCGAGGAGGAAGGTAGCAGCCGATGGAGCTGGACGGGAGGGTCGTGCTCGTCACCGGCGGAACCCGTGGCGTCGGCGCGGGCATCGCCCGGGCCTTTCTGCGGGCCGGCGCCCGGGTCGCCGTCTGCGCCCGCAGACCCCCGGACACGCCGGTCGAAGCGGCGGGCCGCACCGCCGAGTTCCACCCCGTCGACCTGCGGGAACCCGACGCCGTACGCGAGTTCCTCGCCGACTTCGCCGAGCGGTACGGACGGCTCGACGCCCTCGTCAACAACGCGGGCGGCACCCCGTACCGCCTCCTGGGGGAGACCGGTGCGGAGCGCCACGCACGCGTGGTCGAGCTGAACCTCACCGCCCCGCTCACCGTCAGCCTCGCCGCCCACCCGCTCCTCCGGGCCTCGCGCGGCGCCGTCGTCATGATCGGCAGCGTCAGCGGCACCCGGCCCTCCCCGGGCACGGCCGCCTACGGCGCGGCCAAGGCGGGCCTGGAGAACCTCGCCCGCTCGATGGCCGTCGAATGGGCCCCCGAGGTACGGGTCAACACCCTGGTCCTCGGCATGGTGGAGACCGAACTGTCCCACCTCCACTACGGCGACGAGGCCGGGATCGCCGCCGTCGGCCGGACCGTACCCCTGGGCCGGCTCGCCGCGCCGGACGAGATCGGGCAGGCCGCCGTCTTCCTCGCCTCCGACCGGGCGGCCTATGTGTCGGGGGCCTCGCTGCTCGTGCACGGCGGCGGCGAGCGCCCCGCCTTCCTGGACGCCGCGACCGTCGACGCCGCAACCGCCACAAAGGAGAGTCGAGATGGGTCTGTGTGACGAGCGAGTGGTGATCGTGACGGGAGCAGGCCGTGGGCTCGGCCGGGCGCACGCGCTCGCCTTCGCCGCCGAGGGGGCCAGGGTCGTCGTCAACGACCTGGGGGTCGGTCTGGACGGCCGCCCCGGTCCGGACAGCCCGGCGGCCTCGGTCGTCGAGGAGATCCGGGCGGCCGGCGGTGAGGCCGTCGCCCACGGCGGCGACATCGCGACCACCGAGGGCGCCGCCTCACTGGTCGCGACCGCCCTCGACACGTACGGCCGGCTCGACACCCTCGTCAGCAACGCGGGCTTCCTGCGCGACCGGATGCTGGTGAACCTCGACGAGGAGGACTGGGACGCGGTCATGCGGGTCCACGGCAAGGGCCACTTCCTGCCGCTGCGGCACGCGGGGGCGTACTGGCGGGCCGAGGCGAAGGCGGGGCGCAGGCCGGTGGCGCGGGTCGTCCACACCACCTCGGGCGCCGGGCTCCTCGGCAGCGTCGGGCAGGGCAACTACGCGGCGGCCAAGGCCGCGATCGTCGGCCTCACGCTCGTCGCGGCGGCCGAGCTCGCCCGCTACGGGGTCCAGGTCAACGCCGTCGCCCCGGCGGCCAGGACCCGGATGACCGAGCAGGTCTTCGACGGTCTCGACGCGCTGCCCGAGGACGTGTCGCCGCTCGTGGTGTGGCTGGGCTCGGCCGCGTCGGACGGCGTGACCGGCAGGGTCTTCGAGGCCGAGGGCGGCCGTCTGACCGTCATGGAGGGCTGGCGGCCGGGCCCGACGGCCGACAAGGGCGCGCGCCGGACCCCGGCGGAGGCGGGGGAGGCGGCCCGGCGCCTCCTGGCGGAGGCGGAGCCGCCGCACCCGGTGTACGGGGTCTGAGTCGCGGCGTGTCCGGCGTACGGCGCCTGAGTCGCCCTACCCCCGCTCCGTGAGGCGCTCGGTCGCCGCGCGCTGGCGTGCGGCCGCCCCGGACGAACTCGCGGGCGGCGCGTCCGGAGTCTTCTCCACGGCCCGGCAGTTCGGCGGCGCGCTCGGCGCGGCGGCCATCGGCACGGCCTGGTTCGCCGACCTCTCGCCCGGCGCGGCGATGCGGTGGGTCCTCGCCGCGTACGGCGCGGCGGCCTGCTCAGCCTGCGGCTCCCGGTGGGCGGCCGCGGCTGAGGCCCGCCCGTGCCCACGGGGCGGCCGTCGGAGTCCGAGGGGCTTCGGCGGCCGCCGGGCGTCCCCGCGCCACCGGCGACACGGGCCCCGGCAGGCGGCCGCCGTTCCCCGCGGGCTCCCGGTCACTCCCTCGTACACGGGATCCGCACGTTCGCGGGCAAGGAGTTAACGTCCGGCGAATTGAAGGGAGTCGGCCTTCCCGGCCGGATCTACGCGCGTCAAAATCTCAGCCATGCGAATCCCCCCTCGATTCACCCTCGCCGGCGGCGTGGCCGCCGCCCTCGTCTCCTCCCTCCTCCTCGGCGCCCCGGCCACCGCCGCCGCCCCGGCCCCCGCGCCCGCCACCGTCGTGACCTCGCTCGCGGCCACCGCGGCCGTCGGGGACATCTGCTACTCCGACCTCCCCGGTGAGGCGTACACGACCCTGCGTCTGATCGACGCGGGCGGCCCCTTCCCGTACAGCCAGGACGGCTCCGTCTTCCAGAACCGGGAGCGGCTCCTGCCGGACCACACGCTCGGCTACTACCACGAGTACACGGTCAAGACCCCCGGGTCCTCCACCCGCGGCGCCCGCCGGATCGTGACCGGCGACTCGGCGCAGGAGGACTACTACACGTCCGACCACTACGCATCCTTCGACCTGATCGACCACGGCTGCTGAGCCCGCCCGAACGGGTCAGGCGCGGCGCGGGGACGTCCACTCCAGACGGGTCCTGACCCGGGGATCGTGCACGTACTCCAGGGCGGCGAGCGCCGTCTCCCGCGCCGCGCCCTCCGGGTCGCCGTCCGCCAGGGCGGAGGCCAGCGCGTCGACGGCGCGCGGGTCCTGACGGATCGCGAGCCCGCGCGCGGCCTCCGCCGCCGTCTCCGGATCGGTGTCGCCGAGCCGCTCGGCGAGCCCCTCCCGCACCAGAGGGGTGTCGTCGGGCAGCTCGGCGAGCGCGAGCGTCGCCCAGTCCCGTACCCGCGCGTCCCCGTCCCGGCTCAGCGCCAGCAGCACCCCGAGCGCCTCCGGGTGCCCGGCCGGCACGATCCCGGCGAGCGCCCCCGCGACCGCCCGCCGGACGGCCGCGTCGGGATGCCCGGCCGCGGCGAGGAGTTCGGGTACGGCGGCCGGATCCCCGCACTCCCCGAGCGCCGACACCACCGACAGGACCGGCTCCCGGGCCGGCCCCGGCTCCCGCGCGGACGGGACCCGTCGGAGCGCCGCCGGTCCCGGCTCCCGTGGCGGCGGCGCCGCCACCGTCACCTCCGCCGCGAGCCGGCGCAGCACCGGGACCGCGCTCGGCGCGAAGCCCGGCAGCGCGCCGAGCACCCGCGCGCCCAGCGCCCGGCGCAGCGGGTCGCGGTACGCGCACCACGCGGCCGCCGCCACGAACGTCTCCTCGTCGGCCCGGCCGGCGAGTTCGGCCACCGCCGTCGTCCAGTCGTCGAGTTCCGGATCGCCGCAGCGCAACGCCCTCGCCGCCAGCTCCTCGTGCGAGGTGTGCAGCCCGAGCGCCGCCTCGACGAGCGTGGCGATCGCCGCGTGCCCGGTCTGGCGGTCGTCGCCGCGGCCGGGCGCGCCGTCCTCCCGCAGCAGCTCGACGACCACGGTCACCCCGCCGTCCTCGCGGACCCGGCGGACCACCGCCTCGTAGGTCTGGCCGCCCTCGTTGCCCGCGACGAGTCCGCGCCGCAGCTCGGCCGCCATGTCGACGCCGATCCAGCGCCGGGCCTCCCGCAGCGCGGCCTCCCGGGAGTTCGCCCCGTGGTCCAGCAGTGCCCGTACGCAGCCGGTGGAGCCGCGCCGGGCGGCGGCCACCAGCGGCAGGATCCCGTCGGGTCCGCGCCGGTCGGGGTCGGCCCCGTACTCGAGCAGCAGCCGCGCCGTGTCGGTGTGCCCGAGCCGCAGGGCCCAGGCGAGGGCCGTGAAGCCGTACGCCTCCTCCTGGTCGGGTGCGGCGCCCGCCGCGAGCAGGGCCCGTACCACCTCCGTGTGCCCGCCGACGGCCGCCCCGCACAGCGGCAGATCGTCGCCCTCCGCGCCGCTGCCCCGGCCGGGATCCGCCCCGGCGGCCAGCAACACCCGTACGATTCCGGCCTCGTTGCCGACGGCCGCCCGGTACAGCGCGGTCTCCTCGTCCTCCCGGCCCTCGGGGTCGGCCCCGTCCCGCAGGGCCTGTACGGCCCCGTCCTCGTCCCCGTCACGGATGGCGTCGAACAGCGTGCTCATGCGCCGACCCTGACCCGCCGTCCGGCCCTGGCGCAAATCGATTCCCACCCCCGCGCGCCGCCCCGCTTCCCGTCCCCCTCCCCGTCCGGCGCTCCGCCCCGTTTCCGGTGCCGTGGCCCGTTCGTACGCCTGTGCCAGAATCGGGCCGCATGACGCGCGATCACGATCACGGCCGGGACGGCTCGACGCTCAGCGTCGGCCACGGGGACACCGCACTCGCCAAGGCTTTGGAGCAGGGGCTCGACGCCTTCAACTTCGCGGCCACGAACACCACCCCCGACGACCAGGGCGAGCTGTCCGTGAAGGCGGTCGACGAGAACGGCGAGCTGATCGGCGGTCTCACCGGCTGGACCTGGAGCGGCCTCTTCGGCATCGACATGCTGTGGGTCCGCGAGGACCGCCGGCAGGACGGCTGGGGGAGCCGGCTCCTGCGCGCCGCCGAGGACGAGGCGCGGCGGCGCGGCTGCGACCGCGCCACCGTCTCGTCGTTCACCTTCCAGGCCCCGGACTTCTACCGGCGGCACGGCTACGTCGAGACCGGCCGGGTGCTCGGCATCCCCGGCGGCGCCGAGGACGTCCACTTCCACAAGAGCCTGGTCCAGGCCCCTCCGGAGAGCTAGGGGCGCCTTGTCGCTCAGGCCGGGCTCGCGGCTGATCCGGCCCGATCGGCCAGACACCCCCAGGGCCTGTCGTCCCCTTCCCGCCCGCCCCGCACGACACCCCCTAACCCGCGCACTCCAGCACCGTCCGGCACACCCCGCACCGGGCCTTCAGCGCCCGGCCCGCCGGGATCCGCAGGCGCTGGCGGCAGACCGGGCAGAGGAACGAGACACCGGTCGCGGGCGCTCCGCCCTGGAAGGCGTACGGGGCGCCCTCGCCGGCCCGCCCCCGGCGCCGCTCCCAGCCGTACCGGCGGCGCTCGGCCCAGCCCGCCCCGGCGAGCGGCGGCGCCGCCCGTTCCCGGTCGGCCTCGGCCCGGCCCCGTACCCAGGCCTCGTACGCCACCGCGCTGGTGAACCACGGTGACGGGTCCTCGCCGAACAGCTCGGCCCGCTTGGCGAGGACGTAGCCGAACTCCTCCGGGGTCAGATAGCCGAGCTTCTGGCTCTCCACACCGTCCTGTCGGTACGCGTCGAGCAGCAGCCACCCCGCGCCCAGGTAGGCGGTGACCACGTCGGTGAGGATCTCGTTCTCCGCGGTACCGGGGAAGCCGAGGCCGAGCCGGTGCAGCAGGACATGGGTGATCTCGTGGGCGAGGGCCGCGCCGATGTCCCGGCGGCGGGTCCGGAAGCGGTCGTTGAGCTCCACGAAGTACTCGGGTCCCGCGGCGAGCTCGACGGCGGCCGCGTGCTCCATCGGGCGGAAGCTCACCACCAGGCGCGCCTCGGGCAGTCGCAGGTGCCGGACCAGGGCGCGGGCCACCCGCTGGGTGCCGAGATGGAGGTCCTCGTCGTCGCCGAGGGCCACGTCGGCGGGCGGCACGCTCGTCGGGTAGCGGTGTACGCCGTCCGGGGAGAGGCGCCGGTAGAGCGCGGTGAGCGAGGCCCCGACGGTGGCGCGGTGCGGAAAGCCGTGGGCGACGCGGTCGCCCTCCTGACGGTTCGGCATACGGGACCCCCTCCAGCACATTTTACGGTCCCGTGCGGTGTGGCTGAAAAGGCTTCCTTGTGGGGGCAGTTGAGAGTTGTCCATAATCCGGACATGACTTGACGGGCGCATGTCATCGCCTGTCGAGGCAACCCCCCATGAGAGAAGGCAGACACGTGAATCAGAACCGAATGGTCCGTGCGCTCCAGAAGCTGGCCGCGGCCGGCGCCGTCGTCCTGGCGGCCGTCAGCCTCCAGCCCACCACCGCCTCCGCCGCCCCCGCCCCCGTCGTCGGCGGCACCCGCGCCGCCCAGGGCGAGTTCCCCTGGATGGTCCGGCTCTCCATGGGCTGCGGCGGTTCGCTGATCACCCCGCAGGTCGTCCTCACCGCGGCCCACTGCGTGAGCGGCTCCGGCAACAACACCAGCATCACCGCCACCGCCGGAGTCGTGGACCTGCAGAGCAGCAGCGCGATCAAGGTCAGGTCCACCAAGGTCCTCCAGGCCCCCGGCTACAACGGCAAGGGCAAGGACTGGGCGCTGATCAAGCTCGCCAGCCCGATCACCTCGCTGCCCAACCTGAAGATCGCCGAGACCACGGCGTACAACAGCGGCACCTTCACCGTGGCCGGCTGGGGCGCCGCCCGTGAGGGCGGCGGGCAGCAGCGCTACATGCTCAAGGCGAACGTGCCGTTCGTCTCGGACGCCTCCTGCCAGAACTCGTACGGCAGCGACCTCGTCCCCGCCGAGGAGATCTGCGCCGGCTACACCCAGGGCGGCGTCGACACCTGCCAGGGCGACTCCGGTGGCCCCATGTTCCGCAAGGACAACGCCGGAGCGTGGGTCCAGGTCGGCATCGTGAGCTGGGGCGAGGGCTGCGCCCGCGCCGGCTACCCGGGCGTCTACACGGAGGTCTCGACCTTCGCCTCCGCGATCAAGTCCGCCGCGGCCACGCTGTAGCGGAACGCACGAACAGGTGCCCCGGAGCGGCCTCGGCTCCGGGGCACCGTCGCGTGCTCGACCCCCTCGTCCCGGTGAAGCATGCCCGGGGGAGAGCTCAGAGGACCCCGAGCTCGACCCCCGGCACCCCGGCCCCCTCCAGCTCCAGCGCCCACACCTCGTTCACGCCCTCCCGCAGCACCGGGCCCGGCACGAACAGGGCGTCCTGAGGCCCGGCCGACCAGTAGCGGCCGAGACAGAAGCCGTTCACCCACACGAAGCCCCGGGTCCCGCCCGGCAGCCGCAGCCACGCGTCCCCCGCCCCGGTCACCCCCAGCGCCCCCCGGTAGAGACCCGGACCGCTCCGGTCCGCCGCCTCGAAGCGAACCTTGTCCACGGCCGCCGCCTCGAAGGCGTCGAGGCGCAGCGCCCGGGACCGGAACCCGTGCAGATACTGCCGCTCGTGCCGTACGCCCCCGGTGATCCCCTTCGGCTCAGCGAGCCGCGGCCCGTAGTTGACCCGTCCCAGCGATTCCACCCACAGGTCGACGACCGCCGGACCCGCCACCGGCTCCGCCAGGGACACGTCCTCCCCGTCCGTCGTGTCGAGCACCCCCGCCGAGGCCCCGTCGACATACACCACCGCCCGGTCCCGCAGCCCCGTCACGCCCAGCGGATACGGCTGCCGCGGACCCGGCACCGCCACCCGGTACCGGACCAGGCCACGCTCGACACCGAGCTGCTCGAAGGTCGGCGGCACCGGAGTCACCGCCTCCCCGTCGCCGAGCACCTCCAGGACCGTCTCCAGCGGAGCCCACCCGTCGAAGGCGCCGGACACCGGAACCGCGAGCCGCGCAGGCGGCGCCGGGACCTCCGGCAGCGGCCCCTCCGCGTACGCCGCGAGCACCTCGCGGAAACGCCAGAACTTCTCCGTCGGCCGCCCCGCCTCGTCCACCGGCGCGTCGTAGTCGTACGAGGTCACCGTCGCCCGCAGCGGCCCGTCGTGCAGGTCACCGGCCCGGTTCGCGCCGGCCCGGCCGCCGAAGTTCGTGCCCCCGTGCGCCATGTAGACGTTGACCGAGGCCCCGCACTCCAGGATCTCCCGCAGCGCCTCCGCCGCGTCCCCCGCGTCCCGCACCGCGTGCTCCGTGCCCCAGTGGTCGAACCAGCCGCACCAGAACTCCATGCACATCAGCGGCCCCGACGGCTGGTGGCGCCGCAGCGTCGCGAAGCCCTCCCGCGCGCCCGAGCCGAAGTTCGCCGTCGCGAGGACCCCCGGCACCGAACCGCCCGTCAGCATGTGGTCCTCGGGACCGTCCGAGGTGAACAGCGGAACGCTCACCCCGCAGCCGCGCAACAGCTCCGCCACCCATTCCAGATAGCCCCGGTCACTGCCGTAACTGCCGTACTCGTTCTCCACCTGCACCAGGACCACCGGCCCGCCCCGGTCGATCTGCCGCTCCACCACCTGCGGAAGCAGCCGCCGGAACCAGTCCTCCACCGGCGCCAGGAATCCCGGGTCCAGGGTCCGCACCCGCCGCCCCAGCGGGCCGGTCAGCCAGTGCGGCAGACCGCCGTTCTCCCACTCGGCGCAGATGTACGGCCCCGGGCGCACGATCGCCCACATCCCGGCCCGCGCCACCGCGTCCAGGAACCGGCCGAGGGCGTCCGCGTCCGCGTACCGCCCCGGTTCCGGCTCGTGCAGATTCCAGGGGACGTACGTCTCGACGCAGTTGAGGCCCATCGCACGCAGCATCCCGAGCCGGTGCTCCCACTGCTCCTCGTGCACCCGGAAGTAGTGCAGCGCCCCCGACAGGAGGCGCACCGGCCGACCGTCGAGCAGAAAGTCCTCGTCACCCACAGCGAACGTGCTCATGGCCTCACCCTCGCCCTCTGGCGGTGAGCCGGTCCATGGACAAAGATCGTCGCAGTTTGGACGTTAGCCCGCCCGGTCCCGATCCGCCGGACGGGCCTGGGGAGGGGCACCACCGCATGTACCACACCTGGATGCGCTACTTCACGCCCAGCCCCGTCCACCACCGCCTCGGCCTCGTCTGCCTCGGCGTCGGACTCCAGCACGGCACCCTTCCCACCGTCGGGCCCCGCACCCTCGACCACCACGTGGCCGTCGTCGTCTCCGCCGGCAGCGGCTGGTACCGGGGCCCCGACGGGCGCCGCACCACCGTCACCGCACCCGCCCTCCTCTGGCTCACGCCCGGCACCCCCCACCACTACGGCGCCGACCCGAGCACCGGCTGGGACGAGGCCTTCGTCGACTTCTCCGGGCCCGCCACCGCCACCTACACCGAACTCGGCTACATCGAACCCGACCGGCCCGTCGTCCCCCTCGCCGACGCCGCGCCCGCCCGCGACGCCATCGGCCGCATCGCCCGCGCGGCCCGCGCCGGCAACCCCCTCCTGGAGGTCGAGACCGGCGCCGCCGTCCACGAACTCCTCGTCGCACTCCGCCGGGCCCGCGCCGACACCAACGCCGACGGCGACCCCGTCCTCGCCGCCCTCTCCCGCGACGCCTTCCAGCCGCTCTCCGTCGCCGAACACGCCGCCCGGCACGGCATGACCGCCGCCGAGCTGCGGACGGCCGTCCGCCGGGCCGCCGGGTGCAGCCCCAAGGACTACCTGCTCACCGTGCGACTCGGCCGCGCCAAGGAACTCCTCGCCGCCACCGAACTGCCCGTCGCCGCCGTCGCCCGCCGCGTCGGCTACGACGACCCCGCCTACTTCTCCCGGCTCTTCACCCGCCGGGTCGGCACCGCCCCGATCCGCTTCCGCGAGCAGCAGGGACGATCGGTGCACGGCGGCTGGAGCACCACCGTTCCGGATCCCGAACACCCGCCCACGATCCTCCCGAGATCCGTCTAAGCTCGCAGATCATGAGTGAGTCCCCGCGCCCCCATCGGCCCACCCCGACCCCGGCCACGGCCCCGTCCCAGCCCGACGAGGCCGTACGGGCAGAGCTGACCCGGCTGCGCGAAAGCATCGACAACATCGACGCGGCGGTCGTGCACATGCTCGCCGAGCGCTTCAAGTGCACCCAGCAGGTCGGCGTCCTCAAGGCCGAGCACCAGCTGCCGCCCGCCGACCCGGCCCGCGAGGCCCGCCAGATCGCCCGGCTGCGGGAACTCGCAGGGAGCGCGAAACTGGACCCGGCCTTCGCGGAGAAACTGCTGAACTTCATCATCGCGGAGGTCATCCGCCACCACGAGACGATTGCGGACGGAGCACGCTGATGGCCCGCGTCACGGTCTTCACCCTCGGAGGGACCATCTCCGCCCGAGGCGGTGACGCGGCCCGGATGACCGGCCAGGAGGTCCTCGCCGAGCTCGGCGGCGACCACGACATCGTTCTGAACGACTTCCGCCGCGTCCCCAGCTCCACCCTCACCCACGCCGACCTCGCCGCGCTCGCCGCCGAAGTCCGCGCCACCGTCGCCGCCGGCTCCGGCGTGGTCGTCGTCCAGGGCACCGACACCCTGGAGGAGACCGCCTTCCTCCTCGACCTGCTCTGCACCACCGAGCAGCCGATCGTCGTCACCGGCGCCATGCGCCGCCCCGACCTGCCGGGCGCCGACGGCCCCGCCAACCTGGCCGCCGCGCTCGCGGTCGCCGCCCACCCGGCCTGCCGGAACCTCGGCGTCCTCGTCGTCCTCGCCGACGAGATCCACGCGGCCCGCCTCGCCCGCAAGACCCACACCACCTCCGTCGCCACCTTCGCCTCACCCGGCGCCGGGCCGCTCGGCACGGTCGTCGAGGGCGAACCCCGCATCCTGCTCCGCCCGGCCGTGCAGGCCGCGTTCTGCCCGTTGAAGCTCGACCCCGAGGTACGGGTGGCCCTGGTGACCCTCTCCCTCGGCGACCGCGGCGAACTCCTCGACGCCGTCGACCACCGCTTCCAGGGCCTCGTCGTCGCCGCCTTCGGAGCCGGTCACGCCCCCGCCGCGCTCGTCGAGCCGCTCGCCGAGATCGCCCGCCGCATCCCGGTCGTCCTCGCCTCCCGTACGGGAAGCGGCGCGACCCTCTCCGACACCTACCGCAGCCCCGGATCCGAGTACGACCTGCTGCACCACGGACTCATCCCGGCCGGCCCCCTCGACCCCGCCAAGGCCCGGATCCTGCTCCACACCCTGCTGTCCAGCGGAGCGGCCGGCCCGGCCGGCTACGACCGCCCCCGGATCACCGCGGCCTTCGCCCACCTGAACGGCTCAGGACTCGCCTGAGAACGGCGGGAAACGCCCCGGGAGGACGTACCCGCAGGAGGTCAGGACCCCACCACCCCTGCCCGACGCCGAAGGCATCGGGCAGCATAGGGCCATGTCCGTACTGACGCGCGACGAAGCGCAGACCCGTGCCCAGCTCCTCGACGTCCAGCACTACAGCGTGGACCTCGACCTCACCACCGGCGACCAGACCTTCGAGTCGACCAGCCTCATCAGGTTCACCGCCCGCACCGCCGGGGACACCTTCGTCGAGCTGAAGCCCGAAACCCTGCACTCCGCCCTCCTGGACGACGAGCCCCTCGACGTCACCACCCTGGACGGCAACCGCCTCCCGCTGCGCCTGAGCGAGGGCGAGCACGTCCTGCGGATCAGTACGACCATGCGGTACTCCCGCACCGGCGAAGGCATGCACCGGTTCGCCGACCCCAGCGACGGCGAGTCCTACGTCTACACCCAGCTCTTCATGGAGGACGTCCAGCGCGTCTTCGCGGCCTTCGACCAGCCCGACCTCAAGGCCGTCTTCGAGACGGCCGTCACGGCCCCCGACGGCTGGACCGTCCTCGCCAACGGCATCACCGAGCAGCAGCCCGACGGCCGGTGGCGCTCCGCCGCCACCCCGCCGCTCTCCACCTACTTCGTGTGCGTCGCCGCCGGCCCCTGGCACTCGGTCCGCACCGAGCACGCCGGGCTGCCCTTCGGCATCCACTGCCGCCGCTCCCTCGCCGCCCACCTCGACGCCGACGCCGACGAGATCCTCGCCGTCACCAAGGCCTGCTACGACCGCTTCCACGAGAAGTTCGACGAGCCGTACCCCTTCGACTCGTACGACCAGGCCTTCGTCCCCGAGTTCAACGCGGGCGCCATGGAGAACCCCGGCCTCGTCACCTTCCGCGACGAGTTCGTCTTCCGCTCCGCCGTCACCGTCACCGAGCGGCAGACCCGCGCCATGGTCATCGCCCACGAGATGGCCCACATGTGGTTCGGCGACCTCGTCACCCTGCGCTGGTGGGACGACATCTGGCTGAACGAGTCCTTCGCCGAGTACATGGGCTACCAGACCGTCAACGAAGCCTGCTCCGACCTCTTCCCCGACACCTGGGTCGACTTCGGCGTCACCCGGAAGGCCTGGGGATACGAGGCCGACCAGCGGCCCTCCACCCACCCCGTCGCCCCCGACCCGGAGGCCGTCCCCGACACCGCCTCCGCCCTCCTCAACTTCGACGGCATCTCGTACGCCAAGGGCGCCTCCGCCCTCCGCCAGCTCGTCACCTGGCTCGGCGAGAAGGACTTCCTCGCCGGCATCAACATCCACTTCAAGCGCCACAAGTTCGGCAACGCGACCCTCGCCGACTTCATCGACAACCTCGCGGCCGCCACCGACCGCGACGTCCACGCCTGGGCCGAACAGTGGCTCCGCACGACCGGCGTCGACACCCTCACCCCGGCCCTCACCGGAGAGGGCCTCCGCTGGAACCTCACGATCGACCGCGAGGGCAGCCGCCCGCACCGGGTCGCCGTCGGCCTCTACGACCGCGACCCCTCCGGCGAGCTCGTCCTCCGCGAACGCCGCGAACTCGACGTCCCCCAGACCGAACCCGCCGAGCTCACCGGCCCCCGCCCCGCCCTCGCCGTCGTCAACGACCAGGACCTCACCTACGCCAAGCTCCGCCTCGACGAGGTGTCCCAGGAGTCCGCCCTGCGCGGCATCTCCCGCATCCCCGACGCACTGACCCGCGCCGTGATCTGGAACGCGATGCGCGACATGGTCCGCGACGGCGAACTCCTCCCCGCCGACTACCTGGACGTCGCCCTCGCGCACCTCACCGAGGAGACCGAACTCGCCCTCGTCCAGGGCGTCCTCGGCTTCGCCCGCCACCAGATCGCCGACCGGTACGTCACCGAGGAGGCGCGCCCCGCCGCCCTCTCCACCATCCGGCAGATCGCCCGCGCCCTGCTGCGCCGCACCGAGGACGGCGAGGCGCCCGGACTGCGCCTCACCGCCGTCCGCGCCCTCATCGACAGCGCCACCACTCCCGACCAGATCACCTCCTGGCTCGACGAGGGCACCGTCCACGGCGGCCCCGAGCTCGACCCCGAGCTGCGCTGGCGCATCCTGGCCCGCCTCGCCGTCCTCGGCGCCACCGACGAGCCGACCATCGCGGCCGAACTGGAACGGGACCCGAGCGCCACCGGCCAGGAGGGCGCGGCCCGCTGCCGGGCCGCACTCCCGACGGCGGAGGCGAAGGCGGCGGCCTGGTCGGCCCTGTTCGACACGGACGACCTCTCCAACTACCTCTTCACGGCCACGGCCCAGGGGTTCTGGCAGCCGGAGCAGGCGGAGCTCGTACGCGAGTACGTCCCCCGCTTCTACCCGGCGGCCATCGCCCTGGGCGCCCGCCGGGGCGCGGCGATGGCCGAGGCGGCGGGCCGCTACGCCTTCCCGTCGTACGCGATCGACCAGGAGTCCCTGGCCCTCGGCGAGCACCACCTGACGGACGAGATGATCCCGGCGCTCCACCGCAAGCTGGTGGACCAGCTCGACGACCTCCACCGAGCCCTGAACACCCGCGAGTCCTGAACCCCGTCCCACTGCGCCCCCCGCGCCACGGTGGCCATACGGTCCGCCGGGGCGGTTCCCACCCGCCCGGGCCTCCTCCCCGCCACCTCGTTGTGGGCGTCCGTTCCGCTGGCTCGACGCCCACCCCGTCACCCTCGTTGTGGGCAGCTGCTCCGCTGGGGCGTGGGGGTCCCCCCGGACGGAGTCCGGGGGAGGGTGGGCACAACGGAACGGCGCCCGTTGCCGGGCCTGGGCTTCCCCGCCTGAACCCGTACCCCGGGTGCGGCACAGCCGGGTGCGGGTCCAGGCACAAGGGGCGGAGGCGCCGCAGGCGCGCCGTCCCGTGTGCCCACCCGTCCCGCCCTGCGGGACGTCTGCCACACGGTGGGTGGGGGGCGGGCGCAGCCCACACGGTGGGTGGCGAGGGCGCGCGCAGCCCACACGGAGGGGGTGGGTGAGGCG